>CAVQNF010000032.1:0-71932 GCA_963713805.1 uncultured Alphaproteobacteria bacterium
AGCATGGCTACACCTATATCGGCCATGCGGCCGCTTGCGCGGGCGCGCTCGCGGTGCAGAAGGTGATCGAGAAACGCGACTCCTGAAGCGGGTGAACCCGCTGGGCAACGAGCTGAAATCCCGGCTCGAGGCGCGTTTCGGCAACCACCCCTTCGTCGGCGACATCCGCGGGCGCGGCCTGTTCATCGGCATCGAGCTCGTCGAGGACCGCATGACGAAGGAGCCCTTCGATCCTTCTCTCGCCGTCAACGGCAAGATCAAGGCGGCCGCCATGGAGCAAGGGCTCATGTGCTATCCGATGGGAGGCACGATCGACGGCCGGCGCGGCGACCGTATCGTCATCGCGCCGCCCTACGTCATCGAGCAGCGCCACGCCATCGACGAGATCGTCGACAAGCTTTCGACCGCCTTCGATCGCGCCTTCCCGGCCTCCTCCTGACGCTCGAGGGGGCGAAGCTGATGAGCGCCTCCGAAAGGGCTCGAGGGCGGGCTCGCCGAATTACGGCGACCGGCGTTCTCGAGGGCCTATCTGCGGCGCCTATCCTTCGCGCGCTCCATGGGGTATTCCCGGGAACTGCTGGGGAAGCCCATCATCGGCGATCACCGCGACCGCCAGCGGCTTCAACAACTGCCATCGCGGCGTGCCCGAACTGATCGAGGCGGTGAAGCGCGGCGTGCTCGCGGCCGGCGGGCTGCCGCTCGAATTCCCGGTGATCTCGCTCGGCGAAGTGTTCCTCGAACTCGCCGGCGTCGATGTTCCGCAACCTGATGGCGATGTGACGTCGAGGAAATGATCCGCGCCCAGCCGATGGATGCCGTCGTGCTCGTCGGCGGTTGCGACAAGACCCTGCCGGCGCTGCAGGTCATGGGCGCGGCTTCCGCCGGCAAGCCGGCGATCGTGCTCGCCACCGGCCCGATGTGGAGTGACCTCGCGCTATCGCGGCGAAAGGCTCGGTGCCTGCACCCGATTGCCGCCGCTTCTGGGCGCGCTATCGCGCGGGCGAGGTGAGCGACACACAATCTCGAACGCATCAACGCGGCCTCGCCACGACCGAGGGTACCTGCGCCGTGATGGGCACGGCGAGCACCATGGCGATCCTGTGCGAGACGCTGGGCCTCATGCTGCCGGGCACGGCGGCTATTCCGGCCGTGCATGCCGACCGGCTGCGCGCCGACGGAAGCCACGGGCGGTGCCGCCATGGAGCTTGCGCTTTCCGGGCGCACGCTCGACCAGGTCGTGAGCGAAGAGGCGTGCGCGACGCCTTGCGCGTGCTCCTCGCGGTCGGCGGCTCGACCAATGCGGTGATCCACTTGACCGCGATATGCGCCGGCTCGGCCTCCCGGTGACGTTCGCCGAGCCCTCGACGATCTCTCCGATTCCACGCCCGTCCTCGTCGGCCTCAAGCCGACCGGCCAGGGCTATATGGAGGATTTCTTCGCCGCCGGCGGCGGCGTCGGCGCGCTCTTGCGGCTTCTCTCGCCCTTGCTCGAGCTCGACGCCATGACGGTCACCGGCTCGAGCTTGCGCGAGACGCTTCCCGAGGCGGAGGATTGGATCGACGACGCGGTTGTCCGGCACATGGAGAAGCCCGTGAGCCAAAAGGGCGGGGCGTTATCGTCGCCCTGTTCGGCAGCCTCGCGCCCAACGGCGCATCCTCGAGCGCGCCGCCACCGCCGAGCGAGACGCTCTTCGAGCGCGGGTTCCGCACCATCGTATCGAGGATCTCGCCGATCTCGGCGCGCATGACGCGCCCGACCTCGGTCGTCAACGCCGACGACGCGCTGATCTTGCGCCGCGCTGGGCCGCGCGCCTGCGGCATGCCGGAGGCCGGCTACCGTGCCGATCCCGCGCAAGCTCGCGGAGAAGGGCGTGAAGGACATGCTGCGCGTCTCGGACGCGCATGAGCGGCACGCCTATGGCACGATCGTGCTCCACGTCTCGCCCGAGGCCGAAGCCGACGGGCCGATCGGTCTCGTCCGCAGCGGCGACAGGGTGAGGCTTTCCGTCGCCGAGCACCGGCTCGATCTTGCGGTCGATGCGGCCGACTCGAGCGCCGGCGCGCGAAGCTGCCGCGCCCGGCGCCCGGCGCCAAGCGCGGCTGGCAGTTTCTCTACCGCGATCACGTACTCCCGGCGGAAGATGGCTGCGACCTCGATTTCCTGACGAGCGCGTCGAGCAGAGCGCTCCGATATTATCGGGCGAGATTCCGATTTCGCCATGGGCGCGCTCGGAGAGTGCGTAGCAATCGTCGTGGAAGATCGAAACACAATGCTTCCCGCAGTCGTCATGACCGTCCAATGAAGCCGGACTTCGCCGTGGGATTGATGACGGGCACCGTGCTCGACGGCAATATCGATCTCACGCTCATCCGCACCGATGGCGAAGAGGTCCGGGACTTCGGTCCCTGGAGGCTCGCACCTTACGCGCCCGAGATACCGCCGCTTCTGGCGAAGGCCGTCGCTGCCGCCCGCGAATGGAAATTGAGGGAGACGGAACCCGCGATCTTCCGCGAGGCCGAGAGACATTGACGCGGGCGCAATCGTCGGCCGTGGCACCTTCCTCGCGGATGCAGGCATTGCATCCTCGGAGATCGCCGCCGTCGGCTTCCACCGGCCAGACCGTGCTGCACCGCGCGCCGCGGCCGGGCGTCCGGGCGCGACGCGCCAGCTCGGCGACGGCGAGCTGATGGCACGCCTCCTGGGCATGAACGTCGCCTATCATTTCCGCTCAGCCGACATGCGCGCGGGCGGCCAGGGCGCGCCGCTTTCGCCCGCCTATACACGTCGCTCTCCTGCACCGCATCGGGGCCGAGGCGAATTCGGCGGTGCTCAATCTCGGCGGCGTCGGCAACATCACCTGGTGGGGCGGCGAAGACCGCATCATCGGCTTCGACACCGGGCCGGCGAATGCGCCGCTCAACGATTGGATCAGGCGCCACGGCCAGGGCGAGATGGATCGCGACGGAAGCCTCGCGAGGCGCGGCAAGGTGGACGAGCCCCGCCTCGCGGAGCTCTTGCGCCATCCCTATCTTTCAGCGCCTTACCCGAAATCGCTCCGACCGCAACGATTTCACCGCCGAGATGGCGAAGGGCTTGAGCCCGCAGGATGGCGCAGCTAGACGCTCACCGCGTTTTCGGCCGCCGCCGTCGGCAAGGCGCTCGACCTCTTGCCCGCGCGGCCGAAGCGCCTCATCGTCTGCGGTGGCGGGCAAGGAGAAGGAATCCGTCACTTCTCGATGCCATCCGCTCGCGCGCCGGCGTCGAGCCGCTTTCTCGCCGAAGCGGTCTTATCGCGCGGCGACGCGATCGAGGCCGAGTGCTTCGCCTTCCTTGCCGTGCGCGTGCTGCGCGGCCTGCCCATGGCTTTCCCCTCACCACGGGGGTGAAGCGGCCGACGACGGGCGGACGGTTGGTGCGTGGAGCCTGGTTGCGCGCTCGCCGGAAAAGCTGAAGCGACCGACGAAACCGGGAACAACCACATGCCGCTTGATCTCACCTCCACCGCCGAGCACAGCCTTCCCGAGGATTGGCCCGACGCCGCGCTCGCCGGGCGCGTCTGGCGGCCCGAGCTCGGCGGACCTTCGGTCGTCGCCGTCCGCGCGCGACGGCGTCGTCGACATCACGGCGCGCTTCGCGACGATGCGCGATCTCTGCGAGGATGCGGACCCGGCCTTGGCGCTCGCGCCAGGCCACGGGCGAGCCGCTCGGCGAGCTTGCGGCGATCCTCGCCAACACGCCGCGCCGAGCGACGCGACGCCAAACAGGCCCTGGCTCCTCGCGCCGGTCGACCTGCAGGCGATCAAGGCGGCGGGCGTCACCTTCGCGATCTCGATGCTGGAGCGCGTGATCGAGGAGCGGGCGCGCGGCGACCCGGAGCCGGCGGCCGCCATCCGCGCCGAGATCGCCGCGCCTCGGTCGGCGACGATCTCGCGCAGGCTGAAGCCGGGCTCGCCCGAGGCGCGCGCGCCTCAAGGAGCTGCTCGATCGCGCAAGGCGCCTGGTCGCAATATCTCGAGGTCGGCATCGGGCCGGACGCCGAGATCTTCACCAAGGCGCAGCCGATGTCGGCGGTCGGCACCGCGCCGATGTCGGCATCCATCCGGCTCGACCTGGAACAACCCCGAGCCGGAGGTCGTGCTGGTGGTGATCGAGCGCGGCGCGATCGTCGGCGCGACCCTCGGCAACGACGTCAACCTGCGCGACGTCGAAGGCCGCTCGGCGCTGCTGCTCGGCAAGGCCAAGGACAACAACGCCGCTGCGCCATCGGCCCGTTCATCCGCGCTGTTCGACGAGGGCTTCACGCTCGACGACGTGCGCGCGCCGAGGTGACGCTTGCGGTCGAAGGCGAGGACGGCTTCGCCTCGACGGGCTCGAGCTCGATGGCCGAGATCAGCCGCGACCCCGCGGACCTGGTCGGCGCCAGCTGATCGGCGCAGCATCACCAGTATCCGGACGGCGCCGTGCTGTTTCTCGGCACCATGTTCGCGCCGGTCGAGGATCGCGACGCGCACGGGCAAGGGCTTCACCCATAAGGTCGGCGACATCGTCACCATCGCGGCGCCGCGGCTCGGCCGCCTCGTGAACCGCATTCGCCACACGGATCAATGCGAGGCGTGGGTGTTCGGGGTCGGGGCGTTGATGCGGAATCTGGCGAGGCGCGGGGTGATCTAGGGGAAAATCAGCAAAGGGACCACGCGCCAACCCGTGCCGGATTCTCTCTCCAAGAAGCAACGCTCAGAGCGAATGGCGAGGATTAGGGGAAAGAATACCGGACCCGAGATGATCGTGCGGCGGATGGTTCATGGGATGGGCTACCGCTACCGCCTTCACCGTCGCGATTTGCCGGGCCAACCGAACCTCGCCCTAGCACGCCATGGAGCCGTAATTTTTGTCCATGGCTGCTATTGGCACCGCCATCCCGATCCAGCGTGCCCGCTCGCGCGCTTGCCAAAGTCCCGGCTTTCCTTTTTGGCTACCAAAGCTAGAAGCAAATCACGAACGTGACAAAAAAGTTCGCCGATCATTGCGACGTTTGGGTTGGCGTGTCTTCGTCGTATGGGAATGCGAGTTAAGTGACCTGGAACGTGTATCGGCCAAGCTACATTCATTCCTATCCTGAGGGGAATTCAATTGCGAAATATCGAACTCTTCGCCGGTGCCGGAGGGCTCGGATTGGGCGTGAGCCGGGCCGGGTTTAGACCCATGCTAATAGTAGAGCGCGATCGCTGGTGCTGTGACACCTTACGCGAGAATCGATCGCGTGAAACATCCTCCATCTGGAACTGGCCAACACCGTTCGAAGGGGATGTTCGATCTGTTGATTATCGACGGTACGAGGGTGCGATCGATATTGTGACCGGCGGTCCTCCCTGCCAGCCATTTTCCCTGGGCGGGCGTCACCGTGCCCATGATGATCATAGAGACATGTGGGGCGAGGCTGTTAGGGCGGTCCACGAAACCCGGCCTCGCGCATTCATTTTTGAGAACGTCAAGGGACTCAAGCGCCAGGCCTTTGCCACGTACTCGGCTACGTTCTCCTCCAACTCCAGTATCCGTCACTTGCGCGCGCGGACGATGAGAGCTGGCTCGATCACTTTCGGCGATTGCAACGGCGACATACCAGCAAGGGTTCCGCTGAGTATCGCGTCGTACATGAGTTGGTAAATACGGCCGATTATGAGTACCGCAAAAACGCGAGCGGCTCATCTTCGTTGGATTTAGAGCCGATATTCACGCGCGTTGGTCGTTTCCGCATGCCACGCACTCTCAAGACGCTCTCCTTTGGGATCAATTTCGAACTGAAGAGTACTGGGAGCGTCACGGCGTGGCCAATCATGGACGCACCGTAAACGAAAAGCTGGCCGAGCGTGGGCGATCCCTATTGATGCGCCCCATTGGATTTCCATGGAGAACAGTTCGCGACGCGATCGCCAGCCTGCCTGATCCGGAAATCGATCCGGCCGCCGCGAGGAAGCTCCATAACCATCGCTTCCAAAATGGGGCGCGTGCGTATCCTGGACACACGGGAAGCCCGCTCGATGAACCGGCCAAGACCTTGAAGGCGGGTGTTCACGGCGTCCCAGGGGGAGAAAATATGCTGCGTCGTGCGGATGGGAGTGTCCGGTCCTTTCCAGTGCGGGAGAGCGCGCGCCTTCAAACTTTTCCGGATCAATTCGTCTGTGCATGGCTCGTGGAGCGAGGCGATGCGTCAGCTTGGTAACGCGGTACCAGTTCAACCTTGAGTGGAGCTGATACGCCAATCCATTCACCGTCATCTAAGGCCAGGTGGCATGATATCGATGTCCGTATAATCCTCTCGACAAAATTAATATCGCGAAGAGCGCTGAGGAAGAAGTCCCGAGCTGCTAGCGGGCAAAGCGGTTGAGATCAAGAATGTGGCGACATCAAAGGCACCGGGTGTACAGTCATCTGTTATGCCGGGCCTTTTGTTCCCTATGCTCCAATTTCCATTGAGAAAAATAAGGAAGGCAACTTTGTAGCGCCTGTTTATATTGGAAAGGCTATTCCAAAGGGCGGTCGTAAGGGCGGGCTGGCTACGGATCTATCCGGCCGAGGGAGAGCGCTCGCCGATCGGCTACGGCAACATGCAGGAATTCAATCGAGCCGACCAGGAATCTTCAAATAGAGCACTTCCATGTCCGCTACCTATTGGTCGATGATATGAATACCTCTTGGGGAAAACGTGCTTATTGAGAACTTCAAGCCGGTGTGGAATCAGGTGATCGACGGGTTCGGCAACAAGGATCCGGGACGAAGACGTGCCACGCAATATAAGTCGCCCTGGGATGTTCTACATCCTGGTCGTCACTTCGCGGAGAAGCTTGCTGATAGCGGCCTAACTTCGGAACTACTCATTACACGAATAGGTGATCATTTTGCCGGTCGACCGCTAACGAAATTGCCCAAAGTGATCGCCGAGCAACAAGAAGCCGAGAAAGCCGCAGCGGAAGAAGGCGCTGACGAGGTGTAGCGGGAATTTGTCGAGAACGAGGAACGAAGCACCTCTTGCGACTCACAGTTCGGACCAACAAGGAACAAAGCCAAACCCTGATTGTTGAACCGCAGTCCGCATGCCTCCAAAGGACCGGGGGTCGCGATGGCGGAAGAAGCGGGAGTGCCGACCGATAGCGCGAGCAGGCGAGCGACCCGGACGAAGAGCGCATCCGCCGCAAGGCCTATGAGCTGTGGCTCGCCGAAGGCCGGCCCGAGGGGCGCGACCGCGACCATTGGGAGCTCGCGCGCGAGCTCATCGCCATCGAGGATTCGCAGAAGACGACCTTAAGGCCGCCTCCGAGGGAGGATGAGGAGCCCGTCGAACCTCCCGAAGCTTTCGAGAACCAGGCCGATGTGCCGGGCCTCACCGATCAGGGCGAGGGCCAGCCGGGTCCGACGCGGGAAGCCGAAGCCGAGAACGCATCGAAGCTGCCGCTTTCCCATCGCTGAGCAGCGCGACGGCCGGGCACACCGTGAGAGTCCGGGAACGGCGGGGTACGTCATGCCTATCACGGCATCTACGTCTGTGTCACACGCGAGAAAGTCGTGGATGACCGGGCCGAGCCCGGTCATGACGACCAGCCGGGCCCGGTCATGACGACCCGGCGAGCCCAGTGCGATAACCGGGCCACGCCACCGTCTTGACGCCTCGACCTGCTCGCCCACAAGACAAGGCCTCGGCGACGCTGCCCCTCACCCCATGGCGCGCACGGCTTCGTCATGGATCAGCGCCATGATGCGGCGCTTGATCGCGATGAATTCCGGTGACGTGAGAACGTCGACCTGGCGCGGCCGTGCCAGATCGATCTCGACCCTCTCCTTGATGCGGCCGGGCCGCGCCGTCATCACATGCACTCGGTCGCCGAGCAGGATCGCCTCGTCGATGTCATGGGTGATGAACAGCACCGTCTTGTGCGAATGCTCCCAGATTTGCAGGAGGAGCTCCTGCATCAAGGAGCGCGTCTGGCTGTCGAGCGCGCCGAAGGGCTCGTCCATGAGGAGGATTTCGGGATCGTTGGCGAGCGCGCGCGCGAGCGCGACGCGCTGCATCATGCCGCCCGAAAGCTGCTTCGGATAGGATTTCTCGAAGCCTTCGAGCCCCACCTCGGAGATGAAGTGGTCGGAGATGTGCTTTCGCTTCTCGGCCGGAATGCCGCCGATCCTGAGGCCGAACTCGACATTGTCGCGCACGGTGAGCCAGGGGAAGAGCGTGTAGGACTGGAACACCATGCCGCGGTCCTTGCCCGGCCGCGTCACCGGGGTTCCGTCGAGCGTGATCTCACCGGAGGTCGGCTCGACCAGCCCGGCGACGAGGCGCAACAGGCTCGACTTGCCGCAGCCCGAAGGGCCGACGATCACCGCGAACTCCTGATCGGCGACTTCGAGCGAAACATCGTCGAGCGCCAGCACCGGCGCCCCGCTCTTCGGAAAGAACTTCAGCGTCACGCTGTCGAGCTCGAGCTTGGCCATCAGCTTTCCGAAGCCCACGGAAGAAGCCATTCGCGAAGGAGCTTGAAGAACTGGTCGGTGATGAGGCCGAGAAGCCCGATCACCGCGATGCCGAGGAAGATCTGGTCGGTGAACAGGCCGCGCTCGGAGTTCAGGATGAAGTAGCCGAGGCCCTTGTTGGCGGCGACGAACTCGGCGATCACGAGATAGGTCCAGGCCCAGCCGAGCGTGACGCGCAGCGTGTCGACGACGCCCGGCAGCGTCGCCGGGACGAGCACGCGCGTCACCACGGTGCGCCGGTTGGCGCCGAGCGTGTAGGACACGTCGAGGAGATCGCTCGGCACGTTGCGCGAGACGTCGGCGACCAGGATCAGTTGCTGGAACAAGGTGCCGATGAAGATGACGGTGACCTTCTCCTCGATGCCGATCCCCACCCACAAGATGAGGAGCGGGATGAGGGCGCTCACCGGAAGATAGCGAATGAAGTTGGTGACCGGCTCGATCGCCGCCTCGGCGATCTTGAAGCTGCCCATCAGGATGCCGAGCGGCACGGCGACGATCGAGGCGAGGATGAAGCCGCTCATGATCTCGCCGACGCTGGCGGCGGTGTTGACGGCGAGCGAACCGTCCTCGACGCCGTTGACGCCGGCGAGCAGGACCTCGTAGGGCGTCGGCAGGAAATCGGAGCGCACGAAGCCGCCATAGGCGAGCACGCACCACAGAAGCAGGATGGAGACCCCGACGGTCACGCTCACGCTCACGTAAACGGATCGGGGGATCTCCTTCTTGGGTGCGGCATAGGCCTCGAAGGACGAGCGGCGCACCGAGGCGGTTCAGCCGTTGACGAAGCTATAGTCGATGATGTCGTTCGGCGTGATCTTGACCTGAAGCTTGCCGTGGCTCGACCAGATGTCGATGGCGTCCTGCACCGTGTGCTCCAGAGGTCCGGGCTTCTCCTTGGTGCCGAAGAAGACCTTGTTGTCTTCCGCGCCGTAGAACTTGATGCCTTCGAGCGTCTCGCCGAAGACCTTCGGGTCCTTGAGCCAGCCGCCGACCCCTTTCGCCATGATGACGTTCGCCTCGTCGGGATTGGCGCGCGCGTAGGCGACGGCCTCGTTCCAGGCGTCGACCACGCCCTTCGTCTCCTTCGGATGCTTGGTCGCGTAATCCTTGGTGGTGGTGATGACGTCGGTGATCAGGCCCGGCGTCGACGAGGAATCGACCAGGAGATGGCCGAAATCGGTCTTCTTGCCGCGCGAGAGCCAGGGCTCCCAGGTGACGGCGGCATCGACCTTCTTGGCGACGAAGGCGGCGCCTGCCTCGGGTGCCGCCATGTTGACGGTCTTGAGGTCGCTCTCCTTGAGGCCGGCCTTGCCGAGGAGCACGTTGAGGTAGAACTCCGAGACCGAGCCCTCGCTCACCGCGACGCTCTTGCCCTTGAGGTCGGCGATCTTGTCGATGTCCTTCGTCGCGACGATGCCGTCGCCGCCGTTGGAGTCGTCGATCGCAACCACGTATTTGAACTGGTCCGGCTTCTTCAGATACAGGATCCCCGTATCGACCGTGCTCGCGATCATGTCGATCTTGTCGGCGAGCATCGCGGGGAAACGGTCCTTGGGATCCTCCATCACGATGAGCTCGACATCGATGCCGTGATTCTTGAAGAAGCCCTTGTCGCGCGCGATGTAGAGCGGCCCGTAGCCGACCCAGGTCGAGTGCGCGATCCTTACAGTCTCCGCGGCGGCTTTGTCGGGCGAAGCGAGCGCCGCGACGGCAACGCTGCCGATGAGCGCCAGTAAAAATCCGAGATGCTTGCGCATGGATACAACCTCCCTTGAGCTTACCTCCCACTCTGCATGATGATCTAACTACGATTTCTTGTATACCGCCAGCGATCACATGAGATCGAGAGAACAAGCGTTTCCGCCCGGACGGCTTGCCTCTCGTCGCGCGGACCCGCGGTTTCGGCCGAAGGGCCGCGGCCGAAGTGCATCGCTGCCGAAGGGTCGCGGCCGACGTGTCGCGCCGCATCTCGGCGCGCTTTCGCCCGGCGCCGTCAGCCCTTCTCCACATTGTAGAACTTGGCGAAGCCGTCGAGCACGCCCGTGACGTTGCGGCGAAACGCCGTCTTCTGGACGATCTGGCCGAGCGGCACATAGGGCACGTCCCGCCACACCTGGAGCTGGATCTCCTCGGCGATCCGCTTTTGCGCCGCAACGTCGGGCGCGTCGATCCAGGCGTCGCGCAGCCGCTCGAGCTCGGGGCTCGTCGGCCAGCCGAACCAGGCGTCCTTGCCGTTGCCGCGGATCAGGAAGGATTCGGCCGGGCTCGTGTCGAACCCCGCATAGCCGACGATGAAGAGGCTCCAGCCGCCCTTGTCCACGGGTTCGCGGCTCGTGCGGCGCTGGATGATCGTCGCCGAATCGAGCGCCGGGAAATCGACGTTGAAGCCGATCCGCCCGAGGAGATCGGCCACCACCTGGCCCGCCGCGCTGGTCACCGGATTGTCGGCTCCAGCCATCAGCAGCACCTTCTCGCCCGCGTAGCCTGCGTCTTTCAGCGCCTGCTTCGCCTTGGCGAGGTCGGTTGGGCCGAACAGGCCCTCCATGCCGGAGCGGTTCTCCATCGGCGTGCCGAAGGGGAAGACGCCGACGCCCGGACGCAGGATCGTCTCGTCGCTCGCATAGGCGGCGAGCACCTCGCGCTGGTCGACGGCCTCGAGCACGATGCGGCGCAGCCGCGCATCCTCGAAAGGCGGCCGCAGGCAATTGAAGCGCAGGATCGGGATGATGCCCACCTGGTCGGCGATCTTGATGGTGACGCCGGGATCGCGCGCGAGGACCGGCATCAGGTCCGGGATCGGCGCCTCGATCCAGTCGACCTCGCCGCGCTGCAGCGCGGCGACCGCGGTCGCGGGATCTGGAACGATCGTCCATTCCACGCGCTCGAGCTTGGCGAGCTTGGGTCCCGAGGAGAAGCCGATCTCGCCTGCTGCGCGCGGCACATAAGAAGCGTGGCGCTCGTAGACGACGCGCGCGCCCGGCTCGTGCTCGGCCGCGACGAAGCGGAAGGGGCCGCTGCCGACCACCTCCTTCACCGGCACATTCGCCTCGGTGAGGGCAAGGCGCTCGGGCATGATCGCCGACATATTGGGGCCGGTCTTGGCGAGAGCGTCCGGCAGGCGCGCGAAAGCGCGCTTCAACCGGAAGCGCAGCCGGCGATCATCGAGCGCCGAGACTTCGTCGACAGCCTTGAACAGCGCCCCGCCATAGGCGTCGCGCCGGCCCCAGCGCTTGAGGCTCGAGACCGCATCGCGGGCGAGCACCTGCTCGCCGTCA
This sequence comes from uncultured Alphaproteobacteria bacterium, assembly GCA_963713805.1. Taxonomy (GTDB): domain Bacteria; phylum Pseudomonadota; class Alphaproteobacteria; order Rhizobiales; family Beijerinckiaceae; genus GAS188. Next base: position 11,802 of record CAVQNF010000032.1, read on the forward strand.
TGGAAGCGCAGCCCCTCGCGCAGCGTGAGCGTCCAGCTCTTGCCGTCCTCCTCCACCACATGGCCTTCCAGCATCTGGGGCGCGGCCTGATCATTCTTGTCGAGCCCATAGAGCGTGTCGAAGACGAGATAGGCATGGCAGCGCGTCGTGAGCGAGCTCGTCACGATCGGGTCGACGATGGCGAGATCGGCGATCGGCACGAATTTCAGCGTCTTCCTCTCTTGCGCTTGCAGGATGGCCGGATGAGGCGAGGAGCGTCGCCGTCGAAAGGCCGGCCGAGAGAAGTTCGCGTCGGTTCATGAAGTGATTTTCCTTGAAGTGCGCGATCGCCTTCCCCGCTCCTTGCGCGGGAGAAGGTCGTCGAGCGAAGGGAGATCGGATGAGGGCGGTCGCCCGCATCAGTGAAACCTGGGGTCACGCGCTTCATCCTTGCGCCTATCCGCTCTCATCGCGTTTCGGCTCCAGCCTTCGCGCCAAAGCATGCTTGCGCGAAGGCCGAAAGCTCGCGGTCGAAGCGCTCGGCGGCCTCGAAGAAAGGCGAGTGTCCCGTGTCGGGGTAGAGCGAGAGCCGCCCCTTCGGGAACACCGAGGCGGCGTAGCGCGCGCCTTCGAGCGAGGCGAGCGCATCCTTTTCGCCGAAGGTGACAAGCACGGGCAGACGCGAGGCCCGCAACACGTCCTCGTCCTGCGCCGGACGCGCGAGCACCATGCGGCGCACCTTGGGCGGCACGAGCATGTTGTAGGCGAGCATCTCCTGGAAGGTGAGCTCGTCCGGCGGCACGAAAAAGCAGCGGCGCAGGAATTCGCGCGTGCCCGCGATGTTGCGCGACAGATCCGCGTCCATGACGAGCGGGCGCAGCCTTGCGCTTCCCGTGCCGCGCAGGCCGGGCCGGTCCGAGATGCTCGAGCCGACGAGGTTCAGCCCGGCGAGACGTCGCGTGCCATGCGTCGCGAGGTAGTCGATCGCGATGCGCCCGCCGAGCGACCAGCCGACGAGGAGTGCGGTCTCGACGCGCGCCGCATCGAGCACGGCCGCGATGTCGTCCGCCCAGATCGAAGCTTCGGCGTAGTGGCGCTCGTCGAGGGGCTTCTCGGAGGCGCCATGGCCGCGAAGGTCGAAAGTGAGGAGATGGAAGGATCGCGCGAGCGGGCCGCGCACCTGTTTCAGGAAGCTCAGATGGCATTGGCCGAAGCCGTGCACGAACAAGATCACGGGCTTCGACGGGTCGCCCCAGCTTTGCGCCGCGAGGCGAATGCCGTCGGGCGCCGTCACTTCGAGCGGGCGTGCCTCGTCGGGAAGCGCGAGCGCGGCGCCGCGCTTCAGGCCGGCGATCTCGCTGTCCTCCTCCATTGCCGATCTCGCCGGTTTCCGGACTCAGCCTGCTTGCCGCGTCGCCGGCGAAGGAGCATGCGCCGCTTCGGGCCGCGCCGGCTTCCCGCGCAGCACCTCGGCGAGCACGGGGGCTGCCGCCGCGGCCATGCGGGCTCCGTCATGGGCGACGCCGGGCACATCGATGATCGACCAGGCGCAGCGCGTGCCGAGGCGCCGCGCCGCCGCCTCGCCCGCCTCGACATAGCGATGCGCGCGTTCGTGGCGCGTCGCGCCCTGGCGCATCGAGGCCGCATCATTGGGAAAGAAGGGCGCGTGCGTGTCGATGTCCTCGGTGCCGGCCATCACGATCAGCGGGAATTCGAGCATGGCACGCAGCTCCCGCTCGCCCAGTCGCGTGCCGCCGAGACCATGGGGAAAATCGACGCCGAGGTCCGGCATGGAATAGGTGCCCGCATTGGCGGCGACCGCCGCCGCGACATGGTCGCGATAGCCGAAGGTCAGCATCCGGTGCACGAACTGGCTCCCGGCCGAATGGCCGAACAGCGCGTAGCCTCGGGTCGTCGTGACGCCGGCCTTTCGAAGCGCCGCGAAGAGCCGCTCGACGATGGCGTAGCTGCATGTGTCGGGCGCGTTCGGCCGCTCTTCCGCGTCGCGCAGATTGCCGTGGTTGTAGCAGCGCGGCCCCGGAAAGGCCTCGTTCGAGAATTGCGGCGCGACGACGAAAAACCCGAGCTCGTCGGCGGCCGCGCCGAAATAATCGCGATAATCGGCGCCGTTGCGGCCACGGCCGTGATGCGAGAACAGCACGGGCGTTTCCGGCGTGAAGCCGCGAGGCTTGTAGGAGAACAAGGTCAGGGGCCGATCCGGGAAGACGGGGTCGACGTAGCTCGTTTCGTTTGGGCCTTGCGTCTCGGTCAGTCGGTGCAATTCGTCCACGGCCGTATCGATCCTCTGTGAATGACGCGAGCCTATACCGGGCGCGCCGCAATTCCGAGCGGGAGCGATCACGATTTTGCTACGGCGCGCATCCCTGCCAGCCTCTTTCATAAAGAGGGTGCACGAATTTCATGTCGACGCATGGACCATGAAGGGCGCCGGGCTTCTCCGCGATCGCGGCCAAGGGGGAGAAGGGGCATGCCCGCGTTGACAAGAATCGCGCAAAGGACGAGAAGACGGCTGCTGTCGATCCTCGCGGGAGAGACCGAGACGGGCGCTCAGGCGTCTCGTCGAGGCGCCGAAGGCGTAACCGCCCCGGAAACGCTCAGGCAAAAGGACCGCGCGGAGCTGGCGCTCTGGAAAGCGGCCGGATTCATTTTCGGCTCACCGAAGGGGGCAAGCCTCCGAAATCCCGCGACCTCGCGGGCCTCGAAGGTGAAATCTCTCAGGTCTCGGGACAGAGGGGGCGCGCACCGGCACGGGAGCCGGCGCGCCGCGCATCTGTCGGTGAGCCCTGAGAGTGTCGATGGCCGAAACCAAAGACGAAGCCCAAAGCGATCAGCCCGCGACCGATGCCGGCGCGGCGCCCCCGGCGCTGAAGGCGACGCCGCTGCACGGCGCCCATGTGGCGCTCGGCGCCCGCATGGTGCCCTTCGCCGGATACGACATGCCGGTGCAATACCCGACGGGCGTGCTCGCCGAGCATCTCCACACGCGCGCCAGCGCCGGCCTCTTCGACGTGTCGCATATGGGCCAGGCTTTCCTCATGGGGGCGGACCATGCGGCGGCCGCGAAGGCGCTCGAAGCCCTCGTGCCGGCCGATATCGTGAACCTCGCGCCCGGCCGCCAACGCTACACCCAGCTCCTCGACGAGGAGGGCGGCATTCTCGACGATCTGATGGTGACGCGCTCGGCCGACGAGGCCGAGGACGGCGTCCTGATGCTGATCGTCAACGCGGCGTGCAAGGACCAGGATTTCGCCCACATCTCGGCGCGCCTGCCGGAGGGCGTGCGCCTGATGCGCGCCGATCATCGCGCGCTCGTCGCCCTCCAGGGGCCGAAGGCGGCCGAGGTGCTCGCCCGCCATTGCGAGGGCGCGGCCGAGATGCCCTTCATGTCGGCGCGCTCGACGAGCTTCGACGGGCTTCACTGCCATGTGTCGCGCTCGGGCTACACGGGCGAGGACGGTTACGAGATCTCGGTCAAGTCGGCCCTTGCGGTGGCCGTCTGGTCGGCCCTGTTGCGTGATGCGGCGGTGAAGCCGATCGGGCTCGGCGCGCGCAATTCGCTGCGCCTCGAGGCCGGGCTTTGCCTCTACGGCCATGACATCGACACGACCACCTCGCCCGTCGAGGCGGCGCTCACCTGGTCGATACAGAAGCGAAGGCGCGAGGAAGGCGGCTTTCCCGGCGCCGAGCGCCTCAAGCGGGAGCTTGCCGAGGGCCCGTCGCGCAAGCGCGTCGGCATCCTGCCGGACGGCAAGGCGCCGGCGCGCGAAGGCACCGAGATCCAGGCGAAGGACGGGCGCAAGATCGGCGCCGTCACCTCGGGCGGCTTCGGCCCGACGCTCGGGGGGCCGCTCGCCATGGGCTATGTCGAGGCGCCCTTCGCGACCCTCGGCACGCAGCTCGATCTCGTCGTGCGCGGCAAAAACCTGCCGGCGAAGGTCGCCCCCATGCCCTTCGTGCCCAATCGCTACTTTCGGCCGTCCACGGCGCCGGCCGCCTGAGATCGCGAGACCCAAACGAAAATTCGAAAACGGGTGAAACAAGGACCAGGCGATGAGCGACACCAAATTCACGAAGGACCATGAATACGTCCGCCTCGAAGGCGACACGGCGACCGTCGGCATCACCGATCATGCCCAGAGCCAATTGGGCGACGTGGTCTATGTCGGCCTGCCGGAGATCGGCAAGGCGGTGACGCAAGGCGGCGAGGCGGCCGTCGTCGAGAGCGTCAAGGCGGCTTCCGACGTCTTCGCGCCGGTCTCGGGCGAAGTGGTCGCCGTCAATGCCGAGCTCGAAGGGGCACCCTCGACCGTCAACGAGGACCCGCTCGGCAAGGGCTGGTTCCTGAAGATCAAGGTCAAGGACAAGGCCGAATTCGACAAGCTGATGAGCGAGGCCGAGTACCAGGACTATCTCAAGACGCTTTGAATTCCGGTGCGGCCATGAAGCACGAATATAAGGCACGTGTTCGCTGGACCCGAGGTGGCGACGATTTCCTCTCCGGGCGCTATTCGCGCCTGCACGCCTGGCATTTCGACGAGGGGATCAGCGTGCGCGCCTCCTCCGCGCCTTCCTCGGTGAGGCTGCCCTATTCGGCGGCCGATGCCGTCGACCCTGAAGAGGCGCTGGTGGCCGCGACTTCGAGCTGTCACATGCTGTTCTTCCTGAGCTTTGCGCAGAAGTCGGGCTTCAGCATCGATGCTTATGAGGACGAAGCCTCGGGTCTCATGGAAGAGGATGCCAGGGGAAAGATCTCGATCACCAGCATCACATTGCGGCCGAAGATCGCCTTCTCGGGAGAGCGCCGGCCGAATGCCGAGGAGCTCGCCGACCTGCATCACCGCGCGCACGAGCATTGCTACATCGCCAATTCCATTCGTGCCGAGGTGCACGTCGAGAGCCCCGAGTAGGAGACATCATGCGTTACCTGCCTCTGACCGAGGCCGACCGCGGCGACATGCTCGCCCGCATCGGCGTCAATTCGATCGACGCTCTCTTCGCCGACATCCCGCGCGACAAGCGCTTGCCGGACTTGCCCGATCTGCCGCGCCGCCAAACCGAGATGCAGGTCGAGCGCCTGCTCGGACGCATGGCGGCGCGCAACGTCGCAGCATCGAGCGTGCCCTTCTTCGTCGGCGCCGGCGCCTATAAGCATCATGTGCCCGCGAGCGTCGATCATCTGATCCAGCGCTCGGAATTCCTGACGAGCTACACGCCCTATCAGCCGGAGATCGCGCAGGGCACGCTGCAATATCTCTTCGAGTTCCAGACGCAGGTCGCCGCGCTCACCGGCATGGAGGTCGCCAACGCCTCGATGTACGACGGCTCGACCGCGACCGGCGAGGCCGTGCTCATGGCGCATCGCGTGACGCGCCGGAAGAAGGCGCTGCTGTCGGGCGGCCTTCATCCCCATTACGCCGAGGTGGTCCGCACGCTCTCGGCCATGGCGGGAGACAAGGTCGAGCGGCTCGCGCCCGATGTGCGCGCGAGCGAGGACATCATCGCCCATATCGACGCGGAAACTTCCTGCGTCGTGGTGCAGACGCCGGATGTTTTCGGCAATCTGCGCGACCTTGCGGCGATCGGCGAAGCCTGCCGTGCCAAGGGCGCGCTCCTGATCGCCGTGTTCACCGAGGCCGTGTCGCTTGGCCTCGTCTCGCCGCCTGGCGCCATGGGGGCCGACATCGCGGTCGGCGAAGGCCAGTCGATCGGCAACGGCCTCATCTATGGCGGGCCCTACGTCGGCCTCTTCGCCGCGAAGACGAAATATGTGCGCCAGATGCCCGGAAGGCTCTGCGGCGAGACCGTCGATGCCGAAGGGCGGCGCGGCTATGTGCTCACGCTCTCGACGCGCGAGCAGCATATCCGCCGCGACAAGGCGACCTCGAACATCTGCACCAACTCGGGCCTGTGCGTGCTCGCCTTCACCATCCACATGACCTTGCTGGGCGAAGCGGGTCTCAGGCGTCTCGCGCGCATCAACCACGCGAATGCCGTGAAGCTCGCCGACGCCTTGTCGGGCGTGAAGGGAGCCGAAGTGCTCACACGACAATTCTTCAACGAGTTCACCTTGCGTCTTTCCCGCCCGGCCGCCGAGGTCGTCGAGACGCTCGCGCAAAAGGGCGTGCTCGGCGGCGTCCCGGCCGCACGCCTGTTGCCGAAGGCCGGGCTCGACGACCTCCTGATCGTCGCCTCGACCGAGATGAACACGGATGAGGATCGCACCGCCTTCGCCATCGCGCTGAAGGAAGTGCTGTGACGCTGATGACGCGGCCCTCGTTCCAGTTACCCGGTGGGCCGGCCTTCGTCATTAAACGGGCCGGCGCTGGCGTCCCCTTCCCCCCGCGACGAAGGAGCGCTTCGCGGGGAGGGGACGATCGGCGCTGATCGCCTCCATCCCCCGTGATCCACGCTCATCCATTCGTAGCCCCGACAGGCGCTTTCACCAGACGACCGAACCCAGAGAACCCGACGATGCTCAATAGCCAAGGCCGTCCGACATCCGCCGCCGACGCAGCAGCGACCCCCTCGCATCCGACCTTCACCGGCAATCGCGCCCTGATGCAGGAGGAGGCGCTGATCTTCGAGATCGGCCGTCCCGACGTGACGGGCGTCGATCTCGATGAGCCCGCGCCGTTCAAGCCGAGGTTGGGCGCGCTCGAGCGCAAGGGCGAGATCGGCCTTCCCGGCCTCTCGGAACCCGAGGCGATGCGCCATTACGTGCGCCTCTCGCAGAAGAACTACGGGATCGACACCGGGCTTTTCCCGCTCGGCTCCTGCACCATGAAGCACAACCCGCGCCTCAACGAGCGCATGGCCCGGCTGCCCGGCTTCGGCGACATCCACCCGATGCAACCGCTCTCGACCGTGCCCGGTGCGCTCGAGCTGATGCAGGCGCTCTCCCATTGGCTGCTCGAGCTCACCGGCATGGAGGCCGTCGCGCTTTCCCCGAAGGCCGGCGCGCATGGGGAACTCTGCGGCATGATGGCGATCAAGGCCGCCATCGCGGCCAAGGGCGAGGACCGGAAGGTCGTGCTCGTGCCGGAATCCGCCCATGGCACCAACCCCGCGACGGCCGCCCTCATCGGCTTTTCCGTGAAGCCCGTGCCGGCGCGCGCCGACGGTACCGTCGATCCCGACATGGTGAAGTCGCTGCTCACGCCCGAGGTCGCCGCCATCATGCTGACGAACCCGAACACCTGCGGCCTGTTCGAACGCGACGTGGTCGCGATCGCCGAGGCGGTGCATGCCGCGGGCGCCTATTTCTACGCGGACGGCGCGAATTTCAACGCCATCGCCGCGAAGGCGCGGCCGGGCGATCTCGGCTGCGACGCCATGCACATCAATTTGCACAAGACGTTCTCGACGCCGCATGGCGGCGGCGGTCCGGGCGCGGGTCCGGTGGTGCTCTCGCATCGCCTCGCGCGCTTCGCGCCGGTGCCGTATTTGCGTCGCGAGGGAGAAGCGCTCACGCTCGTCGAGCATGCAGGGGATGCCAAGGGCGACGAGGCGCCTTTCGGGCGGCTCTGCGCCTTCCAGGGGCAGATGGGCATGTATGTGCGCGCCCTCTCCTACATGCTCTCGCACGGGATCGATGGCGTGCGCCAGGCTTCCGAGGATGCGGTGCTCAACGCCAACTATGTCAAGGCCTGCCTTTCCGACCTGATGTCGCTGCCGTTCGGCGATCGGCCTTGCATGCATGAAGCGCTCTTCGACGATGCCTGGCTCAAGGATACGGGCGTGACGACGCTCGATTTCGCCAAGGCGATGATCGACGAAGGCTATCATCCGATGACGATGTATTTCCCGCTCGTCGTGCACGGCGCGATGCTCATCGAGCCGACCAAATCGGAATCGAAGGCTTCGCTCGATCTCTTCATCGGGAGCTTGCGCGATCTCGCCCTCGCGGTGAAGCGCGGCGACAAGGAGCGCTTCACCGGGGCGCCCTATCATGCGCCGCGCCGCAGGCTCGACGAGACGCGCGCCGCGCGTCAGCCGGTGCTCAGATGGACGAAGCCTCAACCGGTCGCCGAGGCGGCCGAATAGCAGGAGGCAGGCTCTGCATATCCGTAAGTTGCGAGCTTCAGGGCGAAAGGCGCGGCCTCGTCGTGTGATGCAAGGACGGACGGCTCTTCAAAAACAGCGAACCACGCTCGCGCCCGTGATGCGGAAGGGCCTAGCCCGAAGTTTTCGCTAGCCCCAAGCGTCGTTGGTCCTTGAATCGAAGCGCTCCAGCATCAAGGCGAGCGCCACATTGATCAGCGCTCCGGCGGCGATGAACAGGGCCGCGCCGCGCCAACTTCCGATCGCCTCCACGATGGCGCCGACGAGCGAGGGCCCGAGCAATTGCCCGATGCCGGCGCCCTGGATCAGGCCACCGAAGATCGGGCCGGCCTTGGTCGGGCTCTTCGCGAAGCGCTCGACCGCGCCGAAACAGGTGCCCGGGATGACGCCGCCCACCGCGGCGAAGACGAGCGCGAGCATGTAGCGCAAGGCGAAAGGAATGGTGTCGACGAAGACGCCGATCGCCGCGAACCCCATCAGCGCGGCGGCGATCGCGATGATGCGCGGGCGCGACGGCCCGCGCTCGGCGATGAAGCCCGAGACGCCGTTGCCGATCATGTTTGCCGCGACGATCGAGGCCGTGAGCAGTCCGGCCGAGGCGGCGGACGCCTCGCCGCTCTGCGCGAGCATCAAGGGCAAGAAACCGGTGAGCGCGAGGAAATTCGCCGCATAGGTCAGGAAGCAGCCGGCGAGCAGCAACGGACCCGGCCGCAACGCCGTGGCGAGCCTGTCCTTGAAGGCCATGGGCTTTGCCCGCGTCGGCGCGGAAACTGTCGGCGGCTTGTGGAACACGAACCAGATCACCGCCGCGTAGGCGAGATTGAGCGCCGCGGTCACCCGCCAAAGCTCGCGCCAGCCCAAGGCGCCGGCAAGAAGGGCGGCGGCGACCATCATGGCGCTCATGCCGGCCGGCATATACATGCCCCAGAGGCCGAGCGCCTTGCCGCGATCGGAGGAGCTCGTCTCATTGGCGATGAGCGCAGGGGTCGAGGCGGTCGCGAGGATGAAGCCGAAGCCTTCCGCGACGCGGCTCGCGAGCAGGGGCAATGCGCTCGCCGCGAAAGAGCCGGCGAAGCTCGCCGCTCCGCCGAGCGCGAGGCCCGCGACGACGAGCCGCAAGCTGCCGAAGCGATCCGAGACGGCGCCGATGAAAATGCCGCCGAACGCCGCGATCAGGCTGAATATCGAGACGATCAGCCCGACGTTGAAAAGGCTGAGGCCGAGCTCGCTTTCGATCGCCGGGAGCTGCCCCGGCACCTTTCCGATCTGGAGCGAGACCGTCACGCCGATGAGGAAGAGGAGCAAGACCCGTCCCCAGGACGTCCGACGGGCAGGATTCTTCCGGCTGCGCCGAGGCGTCGCCGACGAAGTGCCGCCCTTCTCCCGACGCTGCTGCACGCTCAGATCCAGCCCATGAGCTCACGGCGAACCACGGCTTCGATCACCTTCATTCCCTCCTCGCTGTCGTTGAGGCAGGGAATATAGGTGAAGCGCTCGCCGCCCGCTTCCATGAAGGCCGAGCGATTTTCGACGGCGAGCTCTTCGAGCGTCTCGAGGCAGTCGGCGGTGAATCCGGGGGCGACGATCGCGATCTTCTTCACGCCGCGTTGCGGCAGCTCGCGCATCGTGTCGATCGTGTAGGGCTTCACCCATTCGGCGCGCCCGAAGCGCGACTGGAAGGTGAGCTCGAATTTTTCCGGCCGCAAGCCTAGTGCCTCGCGCAGCAAGCGCCCGGTTTCCCGGCACAGATCGGGGTAGGGGTCGCCGTTCTCGAAATAGCCGCGCGGAATGCCGTGAAAGGAGGCGATGAGCTTGTCGGGCTCGAAGTCGAGTTCCTCGAGATGCGCGCGGACCGAGGCCGCGAGCGCCTCGATATAGACGGCATCGTCATGCCAGGGAGCCGCGACCCGCAAGATCGGCTGGCGGCGCATCTTGCGCAAGGCATCGAAGGCCTTGTCGCAGGCGGTCGCGGTCGTCGCCGCGCAATATTGCGGATAGAGCGGCACGAGGAGCAGGCGGTCGCAGCCCTCGCGCGCCAGCACCTCGATCCGCTCCTGCGTCGCGGGCTTGCCGTAGCGCATCGCCCAATCGACGCCGATGCTTTCCCCGAGCGCGGCGAGGCGCGTTTTCAGCTTTTCGGCCTGGGAGCGCGTGATGGTCTTGAGCGGTCCTTCGTCGCGCTCCTGGTTCCAGATCGAATCGTAGTCGCGGCCCTTGGGTCCTGGTCTCCTCGTCAGAATGATGAGATTGAGCAGCGGCCACCACAGCCATCGCGGCGTCTCGATCACGCGACGATCGGAGAGGAATTCCTTGAGGTAGCGCCGCATCGACCAATAATCGGTCGCCTCCGGCGTGCCGAGGTTGACGAGCAGCACTCCGATGCGGCGCGATATCCTCGAAGGGTGACGAGGCGGCTCATTGCCGGTATTCCTGGGATACGTATCTGGGCGCATGCATTGGCATTAGGCTTCGCCGCCGGGACTGACAAATCGCCTTTTGTCGCGCGTCCGAATGTTCCCTCAGTCCCGCGTGACGCCGCGGCCGTCGGGAGGAAGTCATGGAAAAGGTTTTCACGCGAGCAGGACACCCGATCGGGCGTCGCGCCGTGCTGGGGGGAGCGGCCGCGTTCGCCGCTACCGCGGTGCTGCCGGCGGCCGCGCGGCAACGGGCAACCGCAGCGGGGAGGCCCGTCTTCGCCTATGTCGGCAGCTACACGGGCGCCTCGAAGCCGGCCGGCCATGGGGAAGGCATCACGCTTTTGCGCATGGAACCCGGCACGGGCGCGCTGACGCAAGTCAAGACATTCGCGGGCCCAAGCCCGACCTGGCTCGCCTTCGGCCCGAAGCACGAATTCCTTTATGCCGCGAACGAGATCGAGGAGTTCAACGGGGCGAAGGCGGGCAGCGTCTCGGCCCATGCGGTCGATCGCACGACCGGCGAGCTCACCTTGATCAACACGGTGAGCTCGGAAGGCGCGGGGCCGGCGCATTGCAGCGTGCATCCCTCCGGCCGCTTCGTGTTCGTCGCGAACTACGGGGGCGGCAACATCGCGGTCCTGCCGGTCGAGGAGAAAGGCGGGCTCGGCGCGGCGGTCGATGTGAAAGGCGACGAGGGCCCCCCGGGCAACGGCCGTCCGATCGAGGGACCGCCCGGCAATTTCTCGATCAGCGATCATGATGGCCCGCACGCGCATATGATCGCCTCCGATCCGAGCGGAAACTTCGTTCTCGCCAATGATCTCGGGCTGGACCGGACCTTCGTCTGGCGCATCGACGCGAAGACCGGAAAATTGACGCCCGCCGATCCGCCTTTCGTTCCAGCCGCCTCTCCGGGCGCGGGCCCCCGTCATTTCGTCTTCCACCCGAACGGAAGGATCTTCTACAACCTCTATGAGGAAGCCTCGCAGCTCGCCGTCTACGACTGGAATGCGCGCAACGGCACGCTCGCGCTCAAGCAAAAGACGACGACCTTGCCCGGCTATTCCGGCACGAACTACACCTCCGAGATCGTGATCACGCCGAACGGCCGCTTCATCTTTGTCGCCAACCGCCTGCACAACTCGGTCGCCACGTTCGCGGTCGGGCCGGACGGGCGCCTGCGCTGGCTCGCCGAGGAATGGACGCGCGGCGATTATCCGCGCAACATCGCGCTCGATCCGAGCGGACGCTTCCTCTTCGTCTGCAACCATCGCAGCGACAATGTGACGGTGTTCCGCGTGCATCCTTCGAGCGGCGCGCTCGCCTTCATGGACGAATATGCGACCGTGGGCAGCCCTGCGGTCATCGTCTTCGCGAGGTGAGCGGACGCGCGCGCGGTGACCAGCGGTCCTCCATCTTATGCCGTCCATCCGAGGATCTGACGGGCAAGGGATCTGAAGGCGGCTCATGGAACAAACGGCAGTTCTGCTGATGCGATCTCACACTCCACCGAGATCACCGAAGCGCTTGATCCGAACGTTGTGATCGGGAAAACGCGCGGTGATCTCCAACTCGCTGCCCATCGCCTCGATGAAACGGCGCAGCGTGCTCACATACATGTCCGCGCGTTTCTCGATCTTGGCGACGGCGGGCTGCTCGACGTGTAGAATTTCGCCCGAGGCCGCCTGCGATAGCCGGCGAGCCGTACGGAGCTGCGAGAGGTCCATTTCCTCACGCATTTCCTCGGCCATCCGGTCCACGCGGATACGCCGGTCGGGGGGCAATTTCGCCAACAGATCAGAAAACTTGTGTCGGCCCGTCATATCAAACCCTCCGCCTTGAGTTCCTCGAGGTACATATCGCTGGTTACCTATGGCAACGCGCCACGATGTGCGCTACATGTGGCATTATGGTCACACTCGCGTAAGGAGTTGGCGCATAGACTGGCGATCCGAGGGAGAATCACATGGCCGACCGGAAACCCTTACTGGGCCAAACGCCAGCGCGCCCCGAGCTGAATAGATTGCTCGAAAAAGCGCGGCACGTCAGAATCACAGAAGAGCAGCTGCATGAGCAGCGTGTGAGCTTCGCGTATGGCAATGCGCCGGCTGATAGTGGAATTACTAAGGACTCGGCCCGCAAAGCCTCAAATAACATCAGGATTTTGGAGACCTAGAATACCTGGTGGATCGATGCCGACGGATGGTGCTCACACGTCGGCGAAGCCCGTCGATTGCTCAATAGAGTTGTGGTCGGGGCTGGACCACCAGGAGAAGCCAGGGCAACGCTGGCGTTTTTTGGCATGTTAGTTCGCAGACATGAAGACCCGGATTTATACAGGCAGATTCAAGAGAGAAACCTCATTAGGCAGTATGATTTTCTGACCAACTGTATTGAGATTGGCATAAAACAAGGCCCTGTATCTTTTGATAAATATTTTTTGTGGAGCTTGAATGGCGTTTCAATAGCAAACATTTCTCAATTTGGAGGGCGTTTCAGAGAAGAACCAATCTATGTTGGAGATCATATTCCGCCACATTTTGACAAGGTGGCGGATTTGATGGACAGATTCATATCCTTTATTCATGAAAACTGGTTTATACTATCGCCTACCGAGTTGGCAGCATATGGTCTTTGGAGAATAAATTGGATCCACCCCTTTATCGAGGGGAATGGTCGGACGGCTCGAGCGACCTGCTATTATCTTTTATGCGCGCGCAATGGCACGCTTCTTCCTGGCGACAAAATCGTTCCTGAGCGCATCAGGGAAAACCGGGCTCCTTATTACGCCGCTTTGCAGGCGGCGGATCGAGCATGGAACGCGGGCCACTATGACCTGACCGAGATGGAAGCATATTTGGCGGGGCTTCTGGAGGCTCAATTGCAGAACATCTAGCACGGAGTTGGAGTCGAAGGACTACCACATTCAAACTGAGACACCGGCGCGCCTTGAGCGTTCGATTGGGAGATTTACATGGTTGCCATCACCCGCAGGCTTCTGACGACGACATTCGCGGCGACCGGCGTGCAGGCTCTCTTCGGGCGAGCCTTCGCGGCCGATGCGGTGAAGTTCACCCTCGTGCTCGTCAACGACATCTACAAGATGGGCGAGGAGAAGGGCCGCGGCGGCTTCGCACGGCTCGCCGGCATCGTCGCCGCGGAGCGGGCGCGCTCCAAGAACGTGCTCGTCTTTCATGCAGGAGATACGCTTTCGCCGAGCCTGATGAGCGGCTTCGACCAGGGCGCGCATATCATCGAGCTTCTGAACGTCTCGAAGCCGGACGTCTTCGTGCCGGGCAACCACGAATTCGACTTCGGCGAGGCCGTCTATCTGAAACGGATGGGGGAGGCGAATTTCCCGATCTTCGCGGCAAACCTGCGCGACGGCAAAGGCGCGATGCTGCCGAGGCATCAGGACCGCGCCATTTTCGACCTCGGCGGCATCAAGGTCGGCGTGGTCGGCCTCGCGCTCGCGGCGACCAAGAAAATCTCGGCCGAAAACAGCCTCGTCTTCGAGCTCGAAATGGACACGCTCGTCGCCCAGACCAAGGCGTTGCGCGCCGAAGGGGCGGATTTCATCGTGGCTTGCACCCACACGCCGATCGACATGGACTACGAGATTGCCCGATCCGGGCTCGTCGACGTGCTGCTCACGGGTCATGATCACGATCTGCGCATCGAATATGACGGCAAGGCCGTGATGGTCGAGAGCGGCGAGGAGGGCCAGTTCGTCACCGCGATCGATTTCGATGTCATGGTGGTCACGCAGGAGGGCAGGCGCGTCGTGAGCTGGCGTCCGCACTTCCGCCCGACGGATTCGGCCGAGGCCACGCCCGACCCGGCGGCTCTCGCGATCGTCAAGCGTTACGAGGCGGAGCTCGCCCAGCAGCTCGACGTCGAGATCGGCAAGACCACCGTCGAGCTCGACAGCCGAACCGCGAGCGTGCGCGGCGAGGAGACCAACATGGGCGACCTGATCGCCGACGCGATCCGTGCCTCGACGGGCGCCGATGTGGCGATCACCAACGGCGGGGGCATCAGGGCGAACAAGCTTTACCCGGCGGGCAGCGCCATCACCCGCCGCGACGTCCTGACCGAGCTGCCCTTCGGCAATGCGACCGCGCTCGTCGAGATCACCGGCGCCGACATCGTCGCGGCGCTCGAGAACGGCCTGTCGCAGGTCGAGAATCGGCAGGGCCGCTTCCCGCAGGTCTCGGGCATGGTCCTCACCTATGACCCGCGCCAACCGGCGGGCTCGCGCGTCGTCTCCGTGACGATCGACGGGAAGCCCCTCGACAAGCTTGCGCGCTACAAGGTGGGCAGCAATGATTTCATGGTGAAGGGTGGAGATGGCTACGCGGCGCTGGGCAAAGGGAAGGTGCTCATCGGCGGGACGGACGGCAAGCTCCTCGCCAATGAAGTGATGGTCTATTTGAAGCGGCTCGGCGCGGTCGATCTGCGCACGCAAGGGCGCATCACCGCCCTGTGAGCCGGCAAGCCGCGACCTATGGGGAGGCGTTCGAGCGCTTCCTGCGCGATGCGCGCGCCGCGGGCTGGGCGCGGCAATCGCGGCTGGTGACGGCCGCCGCCGAGGCGGTCGCGCTCGCGGATGCGGCGCGCGGGGCAGGCGAGCAGCTCCTGCCGGCGCCGGATGACGTCTTCAACGCATTTTGCCTCACGCCTTTCGACTGCGTGCGGGTCGTGATCCTCGGCCAGGATCCCTACCCGACACCCGGCCATGCCCATGGGCTCGCCTTTTCGGTGCGGCCGGGCGTCAAGCCTCTGCCGGCGACGCTGCGCAACATCTTCAAGGAGCTTCGCCAGGATCTCCAATTGGGCCCCGAAGACGGTCCGCATCTCGCCGGCGATCTCACCTCATGGGCCGAGCACGGTGTCCTGCTGCTCAACACGGCGCTCACCGTCGAAGCCCGCAAGGCAGGCGCGCATGTGAAATGGCCCTGGCGCGAGGCGACCCGCGAGGCGATCCTCGCCCTGTCGCGCGAGCGTCCTCGCGTCGTCTTCCTGCTCTGGGGAACTCAAGGCGCAGAGCTTCGCGCCGTTGATCGACGCGACGCGCCATCTCATCGTCGCGAGCGAACACCCCTCGCCGCTTTCGGCGCATCGCGGCTTCTTCGGCTCGAGGCCCTTTTCGAGGGCCAATGCCTGGCTCGCGGCTCACGGCGAACCCGAGGTCCCTTGGGGGTCGTTAATAGCGAGTGGCGAGTAGCGAGTAGTGAACAGCGAAGAGGCGTAACTATTCGCTACTCGCTACTCGCTACTCGCTCTTTCACCCTCACTTCAATCTCGGTTGGAATAGCCGATCGGGGGTTTCGGCTTTCGGCCCAAGAGCAAGAGAAGGACACCGATCACGGTCGCCACCACGAAGAAGGGCGTGGCGAGCGCGCGCGTCATCAACGGGTCCCAGAGAAGGTCGGGAAGCCTCAGCTTGGCGCTCTTTTCCCAGCCCGCATAGGCGCGCGGCAGCACCGCGTCGAGGGCGGTCCCGAACGGCAGGAAAGACCACTCGTTGTTCGCGAGGTAGCGCGCGCCGTCGACCACGAAGGCGATGAAGCCGAGCGCCAAGCCGAGATAGCCGATGCCGCGAAGGAGCGCGCGAAACATGATCGACCGGTCTCCTCAAGCGCTCGCCGCAAGAGCCGCGCCTCGCCGCGAGGCTTCAGCTCCCCGCGAAGGATTTCGGCGCCGGGCTCACCACGACGGCTGCGCCGTTGCGCATTTCGAGCACGGCGAGGCCGCGGTCGCTCGTGCCATCGGGGTGGAAACGGAAAAGACCGTCCGCGCCGGCGAAGCCCGAAGGATTGGTCAGCACGGATTCCGAGAAGCGCTGCGAACCTTGGGTGCGCACCAGCGCCGCGGCGAGCGACAGCGCATCATAGGAGAGCGTCGCGATCCGGCTCGGCTCCGAGCTGAAGCGGGCCCGATACCGCTGCGCGAAGGCAGCAAATCCCGAAGTTTCGGGTGCCGGGAACCAGGCGCCCTGCAACTGCGGCAAACGGAACAGCTTCGGATCGTTCCACTGCCCCGTGCCGATGAGCTTGATGCGCTTCAAATCCACGCCGCTGGTCACAAGCGCCTCGAGGATGCCGGGCAGCGTATCGGCGCCGTCAGGGAGGAACAGCACATCGGCCGCCTGCAAGCTCGGAGCCAGGCGCTTGACCGTGTCGAGCATCTGGTTGTGATCGGGCCCATAGTGCTCGAGAGCGACGGCACGTCCTCCCGTTCGCGAAACCGCTTCCTGAAAAGCGCCGCCGGTGACTTGGCCATAGGCGGTGTCCGGGACGAGGGCCGCGAAGGAACGCTTGCCTTGGGTCGAGGCGAAGCTCACGACGCGCTGGACCTCGCTGCCGGGCATGAAGCTCAACAAATAAACGCCGCGCGAGGCGACGCTCGCGTCCGTCGAGAAGGCGATGATCGGCCGGCCGGCCGGCCGGGCGACGGCCGCGGCCGCCTGGACATTGCTGGCGTTGAGCGGGCCGACGATGAGCTCGGCGCCTTCCCCGATCGCCTCCTGCGTGGCGGCGGTCGCTCCCTCGGGAGTGCCGCGATCGTCCTTGACGATGAGCTGGACATTCGGCGAGTTTGCCTCGGCGATCGCGAGCTCGCCGGCATTCTTGAGCGAATTCGCCGCGATCGCGGTCTGGCCTCCGGCGCTCAGCGGCAAGATGAGGGCGATCTTGACGCCTCCCGCATTGCCCACCGAGGGCACCGCCGGCGTCTGCTCGAAACCGGGGAGGCCGCCACCCGAGCAGGCCGCGACGAGGAGCGCCAAACCGCCGGCGAGCGCCAGCCGGCGCGGGGAGCGAAGGAATTTGAAGGGCATTGCTTCCGTCATCGAATCGCTCATGGCTCCTCGGCTCCCCGCCCGCTCATACCCCAACATATCGGCACCGCACCACATTTACCTTTACGTTCCCTTCAGGGGAATTCTTATGCGCGCCGGGAGGGCGGGCGCAACATCATTCCTTCCATGGCCATATTGTGTCGGGAACTCGCCCGGCGTCGGGAGCTCCCGATTTCGCGCCAGCCGCGTCCTCCAAGGCCGATCTCGCGCGCCATCGCTATCCGCATCATGCGAAACGCCGTAAGGGAGGGACGGAAGTCGTGAAGCGCCGGAGCCAGAATTGCCGAACCGGGATTTGCCGGAGGTTGATTCGCCGGAGGTCGATTCGCCGGAAGCTCTTTCGCGCGAAGCCGCCTCGCGGCGCGCCGTCGCGCCTTTCTTGCCGCGCCTTCCCGCCGCCACCCTTGCGGCGGGGCTTCATATCGTCGCCACGCCCATCGGCAATCTGCGCGATGTGACGTTGCGCGGGCTCGCGACGCTCGGCGCGGCGGATGTCGTGCTCGCCGAGGATACGCGCGTCACGAGGCGTCTCTTCGCCCATTACGGCATCTCGACGCCGCTCGAAGCCTATCACGAGCATAATGCCGAGCGCGTTCGTCCGGCGATCCTCGCAAGGCTCAGGCAAGGCGCGAGGATCGCGCTTGTCTCGGACGCCGGCACGCCGCTCATCTCGGACCCCGGTTTCAAGCTGGTCGAGGCGGCGCTGGCGGAGGGCCTGAAGGTGACCGGCCTGCCCGGCCCATCATCCGTGCTCGCCGCGCTGATGATCGCGGGGCTTCCGACCGATCGCTTCTTTTTCGAAGGCTTCCTCCCGCAAAGAGAGGCCGCGCGACGCGCGCGCCTTGCGCAACTCGCCGCCATCCCGGGCACGCTGGTGATCTTCGAAGCGCCCCGGCGGCTCGCCGCCATGCTCGCCGACGCCGCGGCCGTGCTGGGTGAACGAAAAACCGCGGTCGCGCGCGAATTGACCAAGTTCTTCGAGGAGGTGCGGCGCGGCACGCTCGCCGAGCTCGCGAGCGCCTATGCGCAAGAGGTGCCGCCCAAGGGCGAGGTCGTGGTGGTGATCGGCGCGCCGCGCGGCAACGAGAGCCCGGTGAAAAAGATGGAAAATCTCGACGAGCGCCTCGCGAAGGCGCTCGAAGGGCATTCGCTCAAGGAGGCGGTGGGTCGCGTCGCGGCCGACACCGGCCTGCCGCGCCGCGAGGTCTATGCCCGCGCGCTCGAGCTGACGCGAAGGCGCGAGCGGTGAGCGGCCTGGCTTCGCGGTCGGATCGCCGCAGGCGCGCCTGGAAACGCGGCTTTCGCGCGGAGACGACGGCGCTCGTCTTTCTCATGCTCAAGGGCTATCGCCCGCTGGCGCGCCGTTACGGCGGCAAGGGCGGCGAGATCGACCTCATCATGCGGCGCGGTCGCGCCATCGCCTTCGTCGAGGTGAAGGCGCGCGACGCGCTCGAGGCCGCGCTCGAGGCGATCGGGCCCGGCAAGCGCCGCGTCTTCAGCCGCGCCGTCGCGCATTGGCTCACGCGCAATCCTTGGGCCGTGGCCTTCGATTTGCGTGCCGATGCCGTGCTGGTCGCGCCCCGTCGGCTGCCGCGCCATATCGTGGCGGCGTTCGAGCTCGAGATCGGCGCCTGAGCCCGAGACGGCGCGTCGGTGAAGCCTCTTGAGCGCATACGGCGCTAGGGGTCCGGCCCCGACAAATGCTTCCCATTTGTCGGAACAGGCCCGACCACAACATTATTAAGTCGTGGATAGATTTTTTGCCGACGGATGGTTCCATCCGCGAATTGCTCCGCTAGGGGAGCACCCGCATCACCATCTCGATCTCGACCGTGATGTTCTCCGGCAGCGATCCCATGCCGACCGCGGAGCGTGCGTGGCGGCCGTTGTCGCCGAGCACGGCGACGAACAGATCGGAGCAACCGTTGATCACTTGCGGCCCTTGGGTGAATTCGGGGACCGCATTCACCATGCCGAGCATTTTCACCATCTCGACCTTGTCGAGCGAGCCGGCCGCGGCCTTGGCGGCCGAAAGCAGGCCCAAGCCGACGAGCTTGGCATGCTCATAGGCCTGCTCCACCGTCACGTCGCGCCCGACCTTGCCTGTCGCGAAGGAGCCGTCCGGATAGCGTGGCCCCTGGCCCGAAAGGAAAACGAGCTCGCCCACCCGCTTGAACGAGACGTAATTCGCCAAGGGCTTCGGCGTCGCCGGCAGGGCGAGGCCCATCGCCTTCAATTTGTCTTCCGCGCTCATGCGTCGATCCTCCTGAACTTGTTGCTCCGTTTGGGGTGCCACCATTTGCCGGCGATCACGACGCCTTGCGAGAGAATGCGCCTGTCGCCCGTCATATGCTCGCCGGTGACGTCCACATAATCGAACTTGCCCTCCTTGATCGACAGCACCGTGGCATCGCCGACGCAGCCTGCCTTCAGCGATCCGAGCTCCGGGCGCTTCAACGCCATCGCGGCATTCACGGTCGAGGCCGCGATCACGCGCTCGAGCGGCATGCCGAGGCAGAGGAATTTCGACAGCGTCGTCACCTGATCGAAGGCAGGCCCGTTGATGCACAGCGTGTGCACGTCGGACGAGATGGTGTCGGGCTCGAAGCCGTTGGCCAGCATGGCGCGCGCCGTCTTGAAGGCAAACGAGCCCTTGCCGTGGCCGATGTCGAAGAGCACGCCGCGCTTCCTCGCCGCGATGACCTCGGGCTTCACCGTGCCTTGCGCGGTCGCGGCCGAATTCGGGAAGGGGCGGAAAGCGTGGGTCAGCACGTCGCCCGGCCGCAGGCGCGAGATGACATGCTCGTAGCTCGGCGGGGGATGGTCGATATGGGCCATCAGCGGCATGCCGGTTTCGTCGGCGACCTGGAGCGCGATGTCGAGCGCCGCCGCGCCTTGCGTTCCCGAGGCGTGCCGGCCGACGCGCACCTTGATGCCGACGACGACGTCGCGGTTCTTGTCCGCGACCTCGACGGCCTCGACCGGTGCCATCAGCCGGATCTCCTCGCTCTCGCCCACCATGATGGTGTTCGAGAACGCGTAGATGCCGGCGAAGGACACGTGCAGATAGGCGAGGATGCGCACCGCGGAAGGCTCGATCACATGCTTTCGAAAGCCGTGGAAATTGCCTGGCCCCGCGCTGCCGGTGTCGACCGCGGTGGTCACGCCGGAAGTCCGGCAGAAGTCCTCGGCGTCGATGCCGAGCGAGGTGCCGCCCCAATACACATGGGTGTGCAGGTCGATGAGGCCGGGCGTGACGATATGGCCGGACACATCGCGGACATCCGTGTCGCCGCCCGCCTCGAGATGGGCGCCTACCGCCGCGACCTTGCCGTCGGTGAAGGCGACATCCATCACGGCGTCGATTTTCTGCGACGGGTCGATGACGCGCCCGCCGCGCAAGATGAGATTGGGGGTCATGGAAACCTGAAAAGCTCAAGGGTGGCTGGTTGAGTGGCGCGGCAGGATAGCCAGCTTGCGCTCACGCACAAGAGCAGATCGGCTTGGCAGATCGCTATGAAAACGGGGACATGTTACTTTTACCCTATTTTCGACGCGCCAGCCGAAGGCCGACTGGAGTTTTCCCGAGCATGGGAAAATAGGGAATTAACAAATTGTCCTCGAAAAAAGCGAAAAAGAGAGCCGCCTCAAATCCCCGCGTACCATTCGTAGCCACGGTCTTCCCAATAACCGCCGCTGCCGCCGTGCAGACCGGCGAAGCTGCGCACCAGCTCGATGCGCATGATGTATTTCGCCATCTTGTAGCCGAGCTGGCGCTCGAGCCGCAGGCGCAGCGGCGCGCCATGGGCGATGTCGAGCGTCTTGCCGTTCATGTCGTAGGCCAGGATGGTTTGCGGGTGGGCGGCGTCGACGAGATCGATGCTCTCGTAATAGCGGATCGATTCGGGGTCCTGCTCGAGGCTGCCGTCGTTCAAGGTGTCGGCGCAGTGGAACACGACGTAGCGCGCCTCGCCCTTGACGCCGGCGCGCGCCAGGATCTCGGCGAGCGGCACGCCGGTCCATTTGCCGATGCAGCTCCAGCCTTCGACGCAATCATGGCGCGTGATCTGGGTGCGCGAAGGCAGCGCCCGCAGATCGGCGAGGGAAAGCGCGAGCTCATGCTCGACGAGGCCGTCGACCTTGAGCCGCCACGCGGCGAATTCATTGTCGGCGAGGTCGAGATATTCGTCGTCCTGCGGGTCCGTCGAACCATTGGCGCGAAACTCGGGCGAGATGTCGGCCTCGCCGTATTCGCGGGCGAGACGGTCCCTGCCGAGGAGGAGACGCTGGACGCGGTAGGTGAGCGTGCTCGCCGCGCCGAGCAGCGAGCGCACGCGCGGCTCGCCCGACAAGCGGTCGCAGCCTGAAAGCGCAAGCCCGCCGAGCGCGGCCAAGCCCGCGAGCAAGCCCCGACGATGAGGACGTTCGATCGGCATGCTTTTCCTGTCGCCCATCATGTGGGGGGCGAGCCCAGGTCATACCAGCCCGTGATCATCGAGCGCATATTGTTCCAGACGCCGGAGAGCAGAACCATCACGAGATGCACGACGACGAAGAGCACGAGCCCGGACGCCGCGAGGAAATGGATGAGGCGCGCCGTCTGGCGCCCGCCGAAAACCGAAAGAAGCTGCGGCACGGCGCTGTCGATGCCGGGAGACATGGTGAGCCCGGTCAGGACGACGAGCGGGAACAGCACGAACACGACCGCGAGATAGGCGAGCTGCTGCAGGACGTTGTAGCGCCTCGCCGCCTCTCCGCGCGGAAAACGAAGCCGCAGGTGATCGATGATATCCGTGCCGATATGGCGAATCTGCGCTCCGCTCGGCAAGAGGTCGCGCCGGAAATGGCGGCTCGCGAACCCGGACGCGAGATAGGCAAGCCCGTTCAGCACCAGGAGCCAGGCGAAGAAGAAGTGCCAACGTCTTCCGGTGGCGAGATCCTGATAGCTCGGAATGGTGATCCAGCTCGGGAAGGCGCGCGGCGTCGGCTGCCCGTCCTGCGTCGAGACGCCGAGCACGCCCGTGGTGTCGAAGGCGCGGCCGAAGAGCATCGTCTCGCCCCTGATGCCGTGCTCCGCCCGGCGCGCCACGATCGCGATCGTCGGATGTCCGAAATCCGATTGCGCGCCGACATAGAGTGCCGGATGGGCGTTGAAGATTTGCAAGCCGCTCATCAACAGGAAGGCGAAGCACAACGCATTGACCCAATGCGTGACGCGCACGAGGCTCGAGTGCCGGCGAAACCAGCGGCCAGCGACCGGCGGATCGCCGACGAGCGGATGGCTGGCGAGCGCGCTCACCTCACCCTGCCGTTAAAGGCATAAAGCAAAGGGGCGTCGATGTGAGGCTCGGCATTGCGGTCTCCGGGCTTTTCCCGATGAAGTTCTTGACAGAACTGATCGCGGGGAGTTTCACGCGCGTCCAATAACGTTCCGGTGAAGTGCCTCGCGCGGCTCATGCACCGAGCGAGGCGCAAGTGCGATATGGCATCGACCCGCCCCTTGCCCGCCGAGCGGCATCCGGACAGCGTTGCCCGAAACAGCCTCGTGCGGTCGCGCCGGCCCGCGCAAAAAGGCACGCCCGCGCTCAGCTCGGATGATGCACTTCGGCTAGTCCGTAGACCGGGGTCGCGATGTTCTCCAGCCGGGCCTTCATCTGCAGCGCCAGATATTTCGAGTAGTGGCGCGATTGATGCAGATTGCCGCCGTGGAACCAAAGCGCTTCCTGGCGGGTCGGCTTCCACATGTTGCGAAGCTCGCCCTCCCATGGCCCTGGATCCTTCCCGGTGCTCGAGCCGAGGCCCCAGCATTTGCCGACCTTGTCCGCCACCTCCTTCGAGATCAGCTTTTCGGCCCAGCCGTTCATCGATCCGTAGCCGGTGGCGTAGACGATGAGGTCTGCGGGCAGCTCGCTGCCGTCGCTGAGCCGCACGCCCTTCTCGGTGATTTCGGCGACGTCGACCCCGCTCTTCAGCTTGACCTTGCGGTCGGCGATCAGATCGGAAGCGCCCACATCGATGTAATATCCGGAGCCACGGCGCAGATATTTCATGAACAGGCCCGAGTCATCATCGCCCCAATCGTGCATGAAGCCTGCCTTCTCGAGCCGCTCGTAGAATTTCGCATCGCGTTCGGCGATCGCCTTGTAAACCGGGATCTGGAAGCCGGCGAGGATGGCGTAGGGGATCGAAGCGAAGATCATGTCGGCCTTCTCGGTCGTGATGCCCGCTTTCACCGCGGTCTCCGAATAGAGCGCGCCGAGGCCGAGCTCCATCAGCGTGTCGGAGCGCGCCACATGGGTCGAGGAGCGCTGCACCATCGTCACGGCGGCGCCGTGCTCCCAAAGATCGGCGCAGATGTCGTGCGCCGAATTGTTGGAGCCGATGACGACGCATTTCTTGCCTCTGTAGGCTTCCCCGCCAGGATGGCGGCTCGAATGATGCTGGACGCCTTTGAATTTGCGGGCGCCTTGAAATTTGGGGACGTTCGCGATCCCCGACATGCCGGTCGCCAGGACGAGCTGCTTCGGCTTGACCGTGATCGTCTTGCCGTTGCGCCTGAGCTTCACGGTCCATTCCTTGCGCTTTTCGTCATAGGAGGCGCTTTTGCACTCGGTCGAAGGCCAGTAGTTGAGCTCCATCACCTTCGTGTACATCTCGAGCCAATCGCCGATCTTGTCCTTGGGCGAGAACACCGGCCAATGATCGGGGAACGGCAGGTAGGGCATGTGGTCGTACCAGACCGGGTCGTGCAGGCAGAGAGATTTGTAGCGTTTGCGCCATTGGTCGCCGGGACGCTCATGCTTGTCGACGATCAGCGTCGGCACGCCGAGGCGCTTGAGCCTCGCGCCAAGCCCGATGCCGGCCTGCCCGCCCCCGACCACGAGACAATAGGGCTGGCGCTTGTGGCCGAGCTCGGCCTCCTCGGCCGCCTTGCGCTCGAGCCAGGTCCGCCGCCCCTTCTTGCTGCCGTGCTCCACTCCCTTCTCGCGCGTCGCGCCGACCTTTTCTTCATGCCCCTTGAGCTCGCTCATGGCGGTCAGCAGGGTCCAGCACTTGTCGCCCTTGAGCCTGATGTGGCCATGGCCGCGAGCCACATGCGTCTCGAAAGTGAACCAGCCCTCGGTGACTCCACCCGCCTCGCTCGCGTCGGCGTCGAGGTGCAAGCTTTCCGGCCGGGCGCTCGCGAGCGTCGATTCGAGCATGGCGGCGATCGCCTCGCGGCCCTCGGCCGTCTTGATGTTCCAGGTGAAGGCGACGAGGTCGCGCCAATAGCTCTCCTCCGCGAACATGCCGGCCGCGCTCTCGACATCCCCGCGCTTGAGCGCTTCTCCGAAGACGGTGAGCCATTTTGAAAGACGCCGGGTCGCAGCGGACGTGCTCATGCTTTTCCTCCCTCTGGCGGCCTGTCATCGAAGCGCGTTCGCGAGAGCGCCTCGAGGATGGGCGCGACATCGACGCAAAGCTTGCGGCCATCGTGACGGCTCATTGGCCTTTTCCAGCCTTCGTGCGCGGGCCGCGGCAGGAGCCTAACATGGTTTTTTGCCTTGTGGCGCCGATCGAATGCAAGGCCGGGTTCCGTTTTTGCCGGCCGCATCGCGCATTCCTTGGTCGCCGAGCCCGCAAACTTTGCTATGCTCGTGCTCGCGCCCGACCGAAACGCCGAGGGAGAAAGCCGCCGATGACGGAAGATAATGGTCCGGAGAGGGCACGATGAACCTCAGCTTCAAAGGCAAGACCGTCGTGGTGAGCGGGGCCGGCCTCGGCTTCGGCCGCACCATCGCGGAGAGTTTCGCGAATCTCGGCGCGCGGGTCTTCGGTTGCGACATTCTCGAGAAGGAGTTGGCGACGACCGGAAAGGCAGGCGTCACGACGAAGCGCGTCGATCTGACGGATCGCGCTGCCGCCGCTTCCTGGATCAAGGAGGTCGAGAAGGAGACGGGCGGGGCCGTCGACATCCTCGTCAACAACGCCGGCGGCGTCGCGGGCCAGGGGCCTAAACCCCTCGAGGAGGTCGCGGACGCCGATTGGGACAAGATCATCGCGGTCAATCTCGGCGCGGCCTTCGCCTTGTCGCGCGCGGCCGCTCCGGGAATGAAACAGGCAAAGCAAGGCCGCATCGTCAACATCAGCTCGGGCGCGGGCTTGCAGGCCTCGCTCACCGGCATCCAGGCCTATTGCTCGGCGAAGCATGCGCTCGTCGGCCTCACGCGCCAGCTCGCTCATGAGCTCGGCCCTTTCGGCATCACGGTCAACAGCGTGGCGCCGGGCTTCATCCGCTCCAATCCGGCGACGGAAAAGCAGTGGGAAGGCTATGGAGCGGAAGGGCAGAAGGCGCTCGTCGAGCGGATCGCCATGAAACGCCTCGGCTCGGCGCAGGACATCGCCAATGCGGTCATCTTCTTCGCCTCGGATCTCGCGAGCTTCGTCAATGGCCAGGTGCTCAGCGTCGACGGCGGAAAATAGGCGGACAAACGGATCGGAGCTCCTCATGAACGATAAAGCAGCAAAGCCCAAGGGAGAGCCCTGGGAATGGAAAGAGCCCGTCTGGCGCGGCATCGTCGAGCGCGCCCGCGCCGGACGCAGCTTGCGGCCGAAGGCCTGGCCGGACGACGCACGCTGCGCGGTCGCGCTTTCCTTCGACGCCGATCACGAGACGATCCCGCTGCGCGATGCCGATCCGAGCCCGATGCGCATCAGCCAAGGCCAATATGGCAATCGCCAGGGCGTGCCGCGCCTGCGCGCCCTGATGCAGCGCGAAGCCGTCCCGGTCACCTTCTTCTACCCCGCCGTCTCGGCTTTGCTGCATCAGGAAGAGGTGCGCGGCGTCGCCGGCGATGGCCATGAGATCGGCATCCATTCCTGGATCCATGAGCGCAACACCACGCTCTCCTACAAGGCCGAGCGCGATCTCAGCCTGCGCGCCGCCGAGGTGCTTTCGAAACTCGCCGGACGCGACCCGGTCGGGATGCGAACCGCGAGCTGGGATTTCTCGGTGAACACCTTGCGCATCATCCGCGAGATGAAGCTCACCTATGATTCGAGCCTGATGGCGGATGACGAACCTTATGAGCTCACCGCCGGCGGGGAGCCGACCGGCATCGTCGAGCTGCCGCCGGAATGGATCAAGGACGACGCGGTCTATTTCAACATGGAACGCTTCTCGGGCTTAAGGCCCTACACGCCGCCTTCCGCGGTCGAGGAAATCTTCCGCGCCGAATTCGACGGGGCCTTCGAGGAGGGCGGGCTCTTCCTCCTGACCATGCACCCCCACATCATCGGCCATCGCAGCCGCGTCGCCCTGCTCGAACGCCTGATCAAGCACATGAAGTCGAAGGGCAAATGCTGGTTCGCCACCCATCGCCAGGTGGCCGAATGGTGCCGGGATCATGGAGGCGGGGCGTAGGGCGAGCTTATGGAGCGACGGCCGGCCTATTTGGCGGCGGTCGCGCAGCGCCAGCGTCGTGCCCTTCGGCCCAACGGGAGGTCACGATGAGATGGTTCGCGCCATGCTTGGGGCGTGCCGCGTGACGAAGCGAGCGTGGAGGCAACCGATCATGCATCGATACGATCCTCTTATCGCGCCCGACCCTTCAGAGTGGCTCGCGCTCACGGAAACCGAGCGCATTCAATTCGCGATGGATTATCATCGCCGCGCTCGCGTTCACCTCCCGAACCTGAAGATGCATGCCGTCGCCCATGCGATCGTCGAGGCCCAGATTGCAATGGGCGACGAAACGCCGGCCCAACGCGTAGCGCAGCGTCTCATGGACGAAGGCCTCGACCGGCATGAAGCCATCCACGCCATCGGCTCGGTGCTCATGGAGTTCATCTCAGATGTTCTGAATAGGCCCGTAACCGACGACCCGGGCACGGACCCGAACTCCGTATATTTCGCGGAGCTCGAGCAGCTCACGGCGGAGCGGTGGCTGCGATCGGGATGATGCGCATGTGCTTGTCCGAAGCGCGCTCAGGACGCGGCATTTGCAGAATGCCGTCACGACAGGCTGGGGTCACCATCTGATACCGGACCGCGACCGCGATCTGGCTGCAAAATTGAGCCGCCTCCGTAACGTGCGCAGGAGCGTCGATCACAAGCGAGGAAGGTCGGGAGCCGTCGTTCGTGGAACTGATATCCCGGTGCATCTGATCGCGGGGCTGGCGCGGGCTTATACGGTGGACGAGATCGTCCGGGACTTCCCCTCTCTCTCGCGCAAGCAGATTGCAGCGGCGATCGAATATGCGAAGGCCTACCCCAAGAGAGGTCGGCCTTTTGCCACCCAGAGCCTGAAGCGTGCCCTGGGTGAACTCACCGACCTCGGAGCATTTGAGGAGATGGAGGGTCCGGGCGATGCGTCACCGCGAACAATTCCGTGACAGTCTATTTGCTCGACGAGAACGTCTTGAGGGAGCTTGGCCCCAAGGGCAACACCAATTATCGATGGATCGAGACAGTCGACGACACGAACTTGCGCCTGAGCGCGGCGACGCTATTCGAAAAAAGGCGGGGTGCCGAAGTATTGACAAGGCGTGACCCGAAAAGGCCGCCGCTCTACTTGATGCAATAAACGACCTCGAAAAAACCTTCAGAAGCCGTATGGTCCCGATAGGCGCCACAGTGGTCGCCGTCGCGCTTGTTAGGTGGTAGAAACAAGGGTCGATGGGATCTCGCCCTCGCGGCCACTGCCAGGGTCCACGGGTTTGTTCTCGTCGCGCGCAACATCAAGGATTTTGCCGGCCGCGAAGTCCGCCTCCTCAATCCTTTCGAAATCCGCCGGAACGATCAGGATTTTAGCGAGCCAGGCATCGGTTCGCCTCCGTCGTGCATGACAAACGGAAGATCATCGCGCAAGTGTATCAGATAAAAACAGGGCAGTTCCGCATCCGTGTAAGCAATTCTGGAACCGAATATGGTTATCGCGTAGGATATTTTTCCGTCGTTCGATCTTCTCATGAAGAAAAGCTTCGAAACAGGGAGTCGTGTCATGCGCAAATCCTTGCTTGCTTTGTCATTTTTGCTTGCGACGGTAGCGCCAGTGATGGCGCAAGACATGTCCGCGCCTATGAACGCCAAGGATCTCAAATGGGGGCCCGCGCCGAACGTCCTTCCTCCGGGCGCCAAGATCGCGGTCATTTCCGGCGACCCCTTCAAGGACGATCTCTACGTCGTCAGATTGAAAATGCCCGCCGGCTATAAGATACCCGCTCACAATCATCCGACCGCCGAATACGTCACGGTGATTTCGGGCAAGTTCAACATCGGCATGGGGGACAAGCTCGATCCCAAAAAGGGCATGATGTTGCACGCCGGGGGATTCGCCGCGGCCCCTGCCCAGATGAATCACTACGCCTGGGCCTCGGGTCCGACGGTGGTTCAAGTGCATGGCCAAGGCCCGTTCGCGATCACCTATGTCGATCCGGCCGACGATCCGAGCAAGAAATAAAAAGCATCGTGATTGGCGATGCGGCACGGCGCGTCTCTTGCCGCGTCGATCGCACGGCCACAATAAGCGCGGCCTTCGGGCCGCGCCGAGGGGAGGTCCGCCTTTTTCGTTTTTGCGAGCTCTCGATACGTCGGATCGGCAATCGATCGCGTCATCACGCCCGCAGCTCCTCGATCAGCGTTCGTGCGGCGCCGAGATCGGGCGTACCGAGCCCCTCCGCGAACCATTCGTAGGCCGGCCCGAGGAGGGCGCGGGCATCGTCATGCCGGCCCTGGTCGCGCCAAAGCCGTGCGAGGCTCGTCGAGGCGCGAAGCTCGAACAGCTTTGCGCTCTGCTTGCAGGCGATATCCAGCGCTCGGTGAAAACAGCGCTCGGCTTCTGTCGAAGCGGCCGGAGATACTCGCTGTAATTCTCCCTTGAGCCGATGCAATTCGGCTTCCACCCAACGTTCTCCGCCTTTCTCGATCATGCCGAGCGCCTCGGCGACGACGCTCATCGCCTCCTCGGCGTGGCCTGACGCGCGCAAGGCATCGGCGGCGCGAGCCAGGCGATAGGGCACTTGATAGCGGGACCCGGTGGTTCGCCACAGGTCCATGCCTTTTCGAAGCTCGGCGATGCCATCGGCCAGGACGCCACGCGCGACGAGCGCCCAGCCACGCAGCATCCTGGCGTTGGCGACCGCGACCACCGAGCCGTGTTGCAACGCGAGGGGCTGCACGGCGGCCGCGAGTTCCTCCACGACCTCGGGCTCGCGACGGATGTAGCGCAGTTCGGCGGCAGACCAAAGGGCCTGCAGCAAGCTCGGCGGGTGGCGGAGATCGCGGGCGAGCGCGAGGGCCTGATCCATTTGCCGGACGGCCTGATCCAGATGGCCGAGCAAGGCTAGCACCCACCCCTGATGCGAGTGCCCGCAGACGGCGGCATCATGCGCACCATAAAGGTGCGCATGATGGGCATGCTTCTCGCGAACATAGATCGATAGGCCCGCCTCGATGTGACCGCGTGCCCCGAGAAGATCGCCGGCCACCATGACGGTGGGCCATGCGGCGTGATGAGCTTGGAGCACCAATCCGGAATCGCCCTCGTCCCGCGCGATCGCGAACAGATCGTCGACAAATCGCGCCGCTCCGCCAAGATTGCCCTCTGCGAAAGCCACGATCCAGGCTCCCCACACGGTTGCGTAGAGGTCGGCCGACCGGCCTATTTGCTGGGCCAGAAGCCGAGCCCTGGAATACAACCGGCTGACCTCGGGCGCGGCCGAGGATCGCGTCGTCATCAGGACCGGGCCGAGCGCGATCAGCAGGCCGAGCTCTTGTTCGGCATATGCGGCTTTCTCGGGCGAGGCTTCGATCACATCGAGCCCTCGTTTCAGATGCGCGATCGCCTCGACATTGGCCGATCTTTTGGCTGCGCGCTCGCCCGCCCGTCGCCAATAGTCGATGGCCGGACGCGTAAGGCCCGCCTCCGTGGAATGGCGGGCGAGAATTTCGGGTTGCGTCTCGGTGGTCTCCGGAAACTTCGCTTCCAGGACTTCCGCGATCCGTGCGTGGAGCTCCTGGCGCTTTGCGCGCAACAAGGTGCCGTAGGCTGCGTCCTGCACGAGCGCGTGCTTGAACGTGTATGTCGCGTGCGGCGGGGTCCCGCGCCGATGCACGAGCTCGGCCGCGACGAGTTGCTCGAGGGATCGCGCCAAATCATTCTCGGCGATGCCGGTGAGCGATGCCATGAGCTCGAACGAGAATTCTCGACCGAGCGCCGCACCGATTTGCGCCATCTCCTTGACAGGACCGACACGATCGAAACGGGCGACGAGCGAAGCGTGCAAGGTGGTGGGGATGGCGGCCGTCGGCAAAGGTCCCGTCAGCACGTATTTCTCATCCTCCAGTCGCAGCCATCCTCCATCGAGAATGGCCTTGGTCAACTCCTCGACGAACAGCGGCACTCCGTCGGTCCGCGCAACGATCTGGTCGAGAACTTCCGCCGGCAGCGCCCTTCCTCCGGTGACCCGCGCGATCATCACTTCGGCGTCTTCCGCATCGAGCCTGCTCAAGGTGAGCATGGTGACGTGCGATTGCCCGACCCAAGGCGGCGCGAATTCCGGACGAAAAGTGACGATCAGCATGAGCCGCATCGATCGGGCGTGTTCGACGAGCAGGGTCAAGAACTCGAGCGATGTCGCGTCGACCCAGTGCAAGTCCTCGAACACCAACAGCGCGGGTTCTCGCCTCGCCAACGCCGCGACGTGCCGGGTGAGCGCTTCCAGCATCATCTGCTTGCGCTTCTGCGGTGTCGTCGCGTCCGGGAGGGAAGCTCCTTCGCTCGGAAGGGACAAAAGCTCGCCGATCAGCGCCGCGTCTTCGGCCGTGTCCGCGGCCGCGGCGAGGAGGGCGCGCAGCTTATCGCGCTTCACGGCGGGGGAATCCTCGCGCTCGAATCGCGCCGCACGCTCGAGCTGCGTGATGACGGGATAAAGCGTGCTGTCGGCGTGATGCGGCGAGCAGAAATATCGAAGCTGCACATGAGGTTCGGATGCCACGCGTTCGACCAGCGTCTCGGTGATCCTCGACTTGCCGATCCCGGGTTCGCCGGCAAGCATGACGATGCGGCCGGCGCCATCCTTTGATTGCCGCCAGCGGCGCAGCAGAAGCTGGATTTCCTCCTCGCGGCCGATCAAAGGCGTCAGCGTGCCCGATTGCAGCGCCTCGAAACGGCTGGCGAAGTCGCGAGCCCCGATGACCTCCCACGCCATCACCGGCTCGGCGAACCCCTTGAGCGGCGCGGCTCCGAGATCGTGGTAGTCGAACAGCGATTTCACGAGGCGGCGGGTGCTCTCGGCGATGAGCACGGTATTTGGCTTCGCGCTGGTTTGCAGCCGAGCCGCGAGATTCGGCGTTTCCCCGACGATGGCTTGTTCCTGCGAAGAGCCGGATCCGATCAGATCGCCGACGACGACGAGACCCGAAGCGATACCGACCCGGACCTGAAGGCAGAGGCTAGGGCGTGGCTGGAGCTCGGCGACCTTCGCGACGAGCTTCAGGCCGGCACGAACCGCGCGCTCGGCATCGTCCTCATGGGCGCGCGGGTAGCCGAAGTAAACCAGGACGCCATCGCCCATGTATTTGGCGACGAAGCCCCGGAACCGGGCCGCGGTTTTCGCGACACAGCGGTGATAGGCGCCAATGATGTCGCGCAAATCCTCGGGGTCCATGCGGGCCGCCATTTCGGTCGAGCCGACGAGATCGCAGAACATGACCGTGAGCTGGCGGCGCTCCGCGCCTGGCGATGTGGCCGCAGGCGCTATCGGAGTGGGCTCGACAGACGAGATGCCGGCGAGAGGGAGCGCACTCCCCACCGCGAGACTGGACCCGGGGACAAGCGGCGTGCCGCAATCACCGCAGAACCTTTTGCGCGGCGTGCTCGCGGCTCCGCAGGCCGGACAGGCCAGGATGAGCGGTGATCCGCAATCGCTGCAGAAGCGCTTGTTGTCAGGGTTCGATGAGCGGCATCGCGGACATTCCATCTCGCGCCCCGAGCTCGCCGGAGAATTTTCGACAAAGACTATAGGCGCGGGGCGATCGGCTCACAAACGGAGCAGGTGCGACCATGACGACCGATCGCCCGAGCGGCGCTTGGAGATTGAAGGCGGGCTCGGACCTCCCGACCTGTCGATCCTGGCCCCACGGTCACGGGAAGGTCGCGGCGGTCATCTGCGTCTCGGCGGCATGCTCGAAGAAATGATGCGGTGATTTTTGTATCATTCGGTATCATTTGGCCATGCACACCCCCACTCCGCCTCATCCCCGCCTCGATTTTCTTCGAGCGAGACGCGCTGTCGGGCCGAGCGAAAAGGGGGTGTGACGCGCATCGAGAGGAGAACGCAAGATGGCGACCTGGACCCTCGATCCCAGTTTCTATCCTTCCCCGCGCATGGCGATGAAAGCCGCACCGGAAAGCATCGCCTATGTCGCAGCCTTCGATCCGGACCGAAAGACGCCGGACGCCATTGCGGTCGTCGACGTCGATCCGCGTTCCCGCACCTATTCGCGGATATTGGGCACCACGGCGATGCCGAATTCCGGTGACGAGCTCCATCATTTCGGCTGGAACGCCTGTTCGTCCTGCCTCTGCCCGAACGCGCCGCATGCGCATGCCGAACGTCGCTATCTCGTCGTTCCGGGGTTGAGGTCCTCGCGCATCCACATCCTCGACACCAAGCCCGATCCGAAAAATCCGAAAATCGTGAAGGTGATCGAGCCCGAGGAGGTGGCCGAGCGAGCCGGATATTCGAGGCCGCACACGGTGCATTGCGGCCCGGAAGGGATCTACGTCGCGGCCCTCGGCAATCGCGAAGGCAAGGGGCCGGGCGGCATCTTCCTCATGGACCACGAGACATTCGACGTGCGCGGTCAATGGGAGATGGACCGCGGGCCGCAGTACCTCGCCTATGATGCGTGGTGGCACCTCGGGCATGATACGCTCGTGACGAGCGAATGGGGCACGCCCGACACCTTCGAGAACGGCCTCATTCCCGAGGTCCTCCTCGGGGCGAAATACGGGCGCCGCTTGCATTTCTGGGATTTGCACAAGCGCAAGCACCTCCAGACCATCGATTTCGGCGACAAATACCAGCTGGTATTCGAGCTTCGTCCGGCGCACGACCCGACCAAGGCCTATGGCTTCGTCAATTGCGTCGTGAGCCTCGAGAACCTCTCCTCCTCGATCTGGACCTGGTACCGCGAAGGCGAGAAATGGGCGGTCAAGAAAGTGATCGAGATTCCGGCCGAGCCGGCAGCTGAGGAGCAATTGCCGCCGATGCTGAAGGGGTTCAAGGCCGTGCCGCCGCTCGTCACCGACATCGATCTGTCGATGGACGATCGTTTTCTCTATGTGGCCTGCTGGGGCACGGGAGATCTCCAGCAATACGACGTGTCCGATCCCTTCAACCCGAGGCTCACCGGCAAGGTGCGCATCGGCGGCATCGTGTCCAGGGCCACGCATCCCGGCTCCGGAAACGGCGCGCTGAGCGGCGGGCCGCAGATGGTCGAGATCAGTCGCGACGGCCGGCGCGTCTACTTCACCAATTCGCTCTACGGCGCCATCGACCCCCAATTCTATCCGGAAGGTATCGACGGCTGGATGGTGAAGCTCGACGCGAGACCCGAGGGCGGGATCGCCTTCGATCCGAAATTCTTCGTGGAATGGCCAAAGCCCCATCGGCCGCACCAGATTCGGCTCGAGGGCGGCGATTGCTCCTCCGATTCCTATTGCTACCCTTGAGCGACACGGGCCGGCGGTGCGCCTCTGCCCGGGCGCCCCGCCGGTCTCTTGCTGCCGGCCTGGCGCCCGATGCGTCCTAGATGGATTCACCAATTTTTACGCATGATCTCATCGCAAGAATAGTTCCCATTTTTGCGGATCATGCTCCAGATGACGGAGACTTTGCCGTTGCTCGCCATTGCCGGACTTGGCGCATTCCACGGTCTCAACCCGGCCATGGGGTGGTTGTTTGCCGTGGCGCTCGGACTGCATCGGCAAAACCGCGCGGTCGTGCTCGTCTCGCTGGTTCCGATCGCGATCGGTCACGCGATTTCGATCGCCCTGGTCGCGGGCCTCCTGCTCGCCACCGATTATCTCGTTCCCCATGGCCTGGTGCGCGCGGGTTCGGCCTTCTTGCTCCTTGCATGGGCTGCCTATCATTGGCGCTACGGCCACCGGCATCGGGTTCGCTTCGGCATGCGGGTCGGGCTTTGGGGGCTTGGCGTCTGGTCGTTCCTGATGGCCACCGCCCATGGGGCGGGCCTCATGCTGTGGCCCGCCCTGATGCCGCTGTGCTTTCCTTCCGACCCTGCCGCGGGAACCTTCGCCGGACCGGTCGCGGCCGCGTTCGCGGGCGTCGGCGTCCACTCGATGGCGATGATGCTCACGACCGCCGTCATTGCGGTGATCGTCCACGATTGGCTCGGCATCGGCGTCATTCGCCACGCCTGGCTGAACCTCGATCTCGTTTGGACCTTCGCGCTCCTCGCAACCGGCGCTCTGCTGCTGATCGTCTAGAAGCGCCTTTGTTGTGATGACGCTGCGATGCTTGTTAGGCTCCTCGCATGATGGCGAACCGCCGCGACTTCGCATGAAGGATGATCGCAAAGCGGTACTAGTTGCCTGCTGTCTCGCGATGCTGTCGGTCGGCGTCAACAGCACGGCGATCATGGCGGCACTGCCCGCGATGTCGAGCACCCTGCATCTTGGCCACGCCGCGATCGAATGGGTGGTCAACGCCTACCTCCTTGCCGCCGCGGTCTTCATCATTCTGGGGGGCGAGGCGGCGGACCGCTTCGGGGCGCAAGTTTCCTCGACCGCCGGAATTGCCGTGTTCGCGATCTCCTCGGTGATGATCGCCGTTGCGCCTGCCGGAGCCGTGATTGTCGGCGCGCGTGCGCTGCAAGGGCTCGGCGCGGCCTTCGCGGTTGCAGGGACGCTCGCGGCGGTTACGCAATCCGCCCCTGAATCGCGGCGCGCCGGGGCGATCGGCGCCTGGACCGGTTTCCTGATGCTCGGCTTCAGCATGGGGCCGCTGATCGGCGGCGTCGTGACCCATTACGTGGGCTGGCGTTTCAATTTCTGGCTGAATGTGCTCGCCATGGTCCCGGCGGGGCTCATGCTGTCGTTGCATCCGGGGAGCCGAGGCAACAAGACGAAGGCGATGGACTGGCTTGGGCTCATCCTCCTCGCCGTCTTCATGGTGACGCTGATCGGGGGCCTGCATGCCCTGGCCACGGCCTCTCCCTCGCCGCGCAGCGCGATCGTTCAGCTGGCGCTCGCGGCCTTCGCCTTCGCCGCTTTGATTTGGGCGGAGACGCGTCATCAGCGCCCGCTTGTCGACTTCGCCCTGTTCTCGAACCGGAACTTTGCGCTCGCCTGCGGGCTGGTGTTCCTCCTCATGTTCGATATCATGACCCTCCTTCTCTACTACAACCTCTTCGCCCAGGCCGGGGACGGGCTCGGCATGTCCGCGGTCGCGGCGGGGCTTTCGCTCCTCCCCCTTTCGGTGGCACTCTTCGGCTTCGCGCGCTTGGCGCCTTGGCTCGGTAACGCGGTCGGTCTGCGCACGATGCTCAGCTGTGCGGGGCTGCTGCTCGCACTCGGTTGCGCCATCGTGTGGGCTTGCGAGGCGCAAGCGCTCACCGCGATATCGACGCTCGGGCTTTTCGCGATGGGCGCCGGGATCGCGCTCCCCTACGCATCCGCCCCGCGCATCGGCCTCACGACCCTGCCGCAAAGCCAAGCCGGCAAGGGCTCCGGCGTCCTGAACTCATGCAGTTTTCTGGGCGGAACCGTCGGGGTCACCTGCGGGGGGATCGTGTTCGAGCATGCGGGCTTTCCGGGCGTGCTCGCGCTGTTGGGGCTCTCGGCACTCGTCGGCGCTTTGATCTCGCTACGGCTCCGGCCAATGTAGAATTGTGTCTTCGGCGGTCTTTCCCCGCCACACCACGAATTTCGCCATGCTCGTCGGCAATATTGGCGGGATATACGTCCGCGGCCGCCAGCTGCTCCTTGCCCGGAACGAGGCTTGTGAAATTCAACGACCCAAAATTTCGCATCGCCCCAGCCTGGATATGGAATCTCGGCATCGTTCTGCTCATGATCCTCATGATCGTCATGTTCGCTCGCCAGCGTGCCGACGATTCCGGGGAACAGATCGAGCTTGTTTGCAAGGGCTTGGAACAAGGCGCGACTCAGGAGGACGTTCAAAGGTGCATCGAAAACATGAAAAAGTGACCGATCGCGAAGCCTATCGGCAAATTTCATGCGCGTGACCTCGCGGCATTGCCGGTAGTTCGACAACCGTTTACCAATTCCCAGCCTCTCCCAAGCGGACAGGATGCAGCATGGAATTGACGATCCCTCTGTAATCCGAACTGTAAGATCAAGCCCTTTCTCCGAGGGCCGCGATGTCTGGTTTTGGGATAGAAGCGGCCCCGCCAAGATCAAGGACCGAGGTCTCGCTTTGACCCGCAGCGGACATCTCGGGTCTGAGCGAGCGCCGCTCACAACCGGATGCCCGTTGCCCTTAGGGAAACAGTGGACACTACGTGCGACACCTTTCTCTCCATCGACATAGCGGACGACGAAAGCACCGGCAGCAGTTTCAATACGCGCGATGCGCCGCCGCGCGACCCGACGTTTTACCGGATTGACCAACAAGACGTGGTCGTCACGGCGACCCTGGTGTATCCTGCCTCATGCCAGCCTTCATCTGCACCGCCTGCGGCACACAGTATCCGCCCTCCGAGGCTCCGCCCGGTGCGTGTCTGAGCTGCACCGATGAGCGGCAGTTCGTCCCAGCCTCCGGCCAGTCCTGGACCACGCTGGAGGGGCTACGGAACGCGCACAGCAACAAGTTCCGCCGCCTCGCGACGGGGCTTACGACCATCGAGACCACCCCAGCGTTCGGCATCGGGCAGCGCGCGATCCTTGCGCGCACGCCGGCCGGCAACGTGCTGTGGGACTGCCTCGCCCTGATCGACGACGCCACAGTCGATCTGCTGAAGGGCCTGGGCGGCGTCGCGGCGATCGCGATCTCCCACCCGCACTACTACACCACGATGGTGGAGTGGAGCCGCGCGCTCGGGGCAGTGCCGATCCACCTGCACGCGGCTGATCGTCAGTGGGTTATGCGGGCGGACCCCGCGGTGCAGTTCTGGGAGGGGGACACCAAGCCAATCGCACCGGGCCTCACGCTGGTTCGGCTGGGAGGACACTTCGACGGCGGCACCGTCCTGCACTGGGCGGACTGGAGCGAAGGTCGCGGCGTGCTGCTCTCGGGCGACATCCTCCAGGTGGTCCCGAGCGGGCATGTCAGCTTTATGTGGTCCTACCCGAACCTGATCCCGCTCTCCGCCGCCAAGGTTCAGCGCATGGCGGAGATCCTGGAGCCATTCGCATTCGACGCGGTCTACGGCGCGTTTTCGGGCCGGGGGCAGATCGACGCAAACGGCAAGCAGGTGGTCGCGGCGTCGGTCGCGCGCTACATCGCGCGGATCAGCGAGACAAAGTTGGATTCCAGCAGCACATCAGCTTAGAGGCGGTTTCCACAAATACGACCTCAAGATTCTGCGGATTGCGCGTGCGCGTCGGCAGCGCGAGAATCCGCCATGCCTGAGGATTTTTCCGGTTACGGCACTTTTCGGACTTTCGCCTTAGTCCCCTGGATGTCTGCTATTGATGAGCCATCTGCTTCGACCATACAAATCGAGGTGGTTTTAAGCGCCATATCCGGTCCGACATACGTTGCCATCGCCCGTCTCCTTTTGCTCGGCCGAATCAGTCCCAGCTCAGGATAGCGAAAGGCTCTTAGTCGGATTACCCCCAGCTCGCCGACATCACAGCACCACCTCGATGAGCGACGGCCCTTGCGTCGCGACCGCCTCGGCGAAGCTCGCGTTGAAAGCCTCCATCGTCTCGACGCGCCTGCCCGGCACGCCCATGCCGCGCGCCATCGCCACCCAATCGAGGTCGGGCCGGTCGAGATCGAGCATGTCGAGCGCTTTGCGGCCGACATTCTGCGCGCCCACATTGGTGAGCTCGTGGCGCAAGATCGCGTAGGTGCGGTTGGCGAAGATGAGCGTGACGACGTCGAGATTCTCGCGTGCCTGCGTCCACAGCGCCTGCAGCGTGTACATGCCGCTGCCGTCCGATTCGAGCGACACCACCTTTCGGTCCGGACAGGCGATCGCCGCGCCGACCGAAAGCGGCATGCACAGGCCGATCGAGCCGCCCATGTTCTGCAGCCAGTCGTGCGGGTGGCTCGCGCGCGTCGCCTTGGCGAAGCCGCGCCCGGTCGTGATCGATTCATCGGCGACGATGGCGTTTTCGGGGAGAAACGCGCCGATCGATTGGCCGAGCGTCTCGGGTGTGATCGCGCCGGTGGCGGGTTTCGCGGCCACATAAGGGACGCTCGGCGCCGCCTCCTTGCGCGCGCCGAGCTCGTCCGCGAGCCATTCGAGCGCCTGCGGTATGTCCTCCTCGCGCCGCGCCAGCACATGGGATTGGCAATCCTTGGGCGCGAGCAGGCTCGGCTTGTTCGGATAGGCGAAGAAGGCGACCGGCGTGCGCGCGCCGACGAGAACGAGATGCTTCACGCCTTTGAGCATGTCGAGTGCCTGATCGACCGGATAGGGAAGGCGGCTGACGGCGACGCGCCCGGCGCCGCGCTCGGTGCGGGCCGAGGAGCCCTCGGCCAGGAGCCGCGCGCCGGTCTTCGCCGCGATCTTGCCGGCAAGCTCGAGCGCCCCTTGCCGCAGGGCACGTCCGCCGAGCAGGATGACAGTGGGCTCGCCCGAGCGCAGGACGCGAACGGCCTCGGTGATCGCCTCCTTGGAGGCCTGCTTCGGCTTCTCGACGGCGGGCAAGGGAGCGACGCCCGAGCCTTCGTTCCAGGCCGTGTCGGCCGGCAGGATCAAGGTCGCGACCTGGCCGGGGGCGGCGAGCGCCGCCGCGATCGCGGCCGCGCCGTCGGCGGCGACGG
Organism: uncultured Alphaproteobacteria bacterium; assembly: GCA_963713805.1. GTDB lineage: Bacteria > Pseudomonadota > Alphaproteobacteria > Rhizobiales > Beijerinckiaceae > GAS188. Next base: position 51,108 of record CAVQNF010000032.1, read on the forward strand.
ATTTCGCGTCGGGCGAGGTGCGCACCCAGGACGAGACGGTCCTGGCCGCCCCCTCGATGTCGGAAGTGAGCGGGGCGTTGTAGCCGCGGTGGTAGACCGCATGGTCCCCGACGATGTTCACGACCGCCGACGAAGCCTTGTGCGCGTTATGCAGATTGGCCATGCCGTTCGCGAGGCCGGGCCCGAGATGCAGAAGCGTCGCCGCGGGCCTGTCCGTCATCCTGGCGTAGCCATCGGCCGCTCCCGTCACCACGCCCTCGAACAGGCCGAGGATGCAGCGCATGCCTTCGACCCGGTCGAGCGCGGTGACGAAATGCATTTCCGAGGTGCCGGGGTTGCTGAAACACACATCGACGCCGCCCGCGACCAACGTCCTGTACAAGACTTTCCGCTCCATTCACGACTGCACCAGCCCATCTTCGAGATTGAAGTCCCCGCAACGGGACGAGATGACGAGCTCCGGATCGGACCCGATCAGGAGCTCTTGCGGTCCCGATCGTAGAGGAAGCCGCGCTTGTGGGCAAAGGCTCGGAAGACAGGACGTACCTTACTACGCCTGCCCATCACTTGATGCTAATGGCTACCCGCGTGGCTGAGTTGGTAAACGACGCGCTCCGCCCGTCGATCGGCCGCCTCCTGGCCGACCCTGCGCTCAATGTCGAAGTGAGTTGAAAGAATATCGATGGCGCTCAAGGCGAGCAGGGATCCCTGTGAACCAACAGCAAGTAGCCAATAGAAATAAAGCTTACCCCACCAAGCCGATCGCTCCTCAGTTAAATGATCGAATCCGACCAATACTTTCTCTTCGGTTTTCTCAATTTCTGTAGATTTATCCTTACCATATTCATTTATTACCATTAGCTGCGCCGATCTGCTCATGACCTTTTGAGCCATGAAGTCGAGGCTATCTAGTTCACTCAAGGTGATATTCTGCCGTGCCAACGCTTCGTCGGCCAAGCTGAAAAAACTTTCGCGCGCACTGCTGTTTATTCGCAGCGCTCCCAGCTTAAGATGGGCTATGTAACGTAATGCAAAACTAACACCGATTGCCACGGCAATAATGACCAAGAACTCAACCATCGCTGCCCTTTCCGTTTATCTTTTCCTTTTTCTCTACTATCTTACGAAGTAGCTCTCGTTGCTTAAGGGCATATTTGCGGCGAGCTTTTCTATCCTCTGCCCATGCTTTAGCAACGGGCCCAGCCGCGATTGCCAATACAATCGCAATAGAAGCCAGATCCCAAGCCGCCCAACCCCTTTAGCATCTGGTAAGCCTACCCGCTTCCTGCCATTTTGCCAATGCTTTAGGCCCTCTACTTAAATCCATGCCACCCGGCATTGTGCCGGCTTGGCCCTTCGGCGATGCTGCCGCGTGGAGAAGCGAGCACGGGAGACATCAAGCCGCGATGGAAAAGGACATTCTGGTATGGGGCTCGGGCGCGATCGGCGGGACGGTCGGCGCCTATCTCAAGCGGGCGGGCCATGACGTGAGCTTCGTCGACATCGTCCCGGAGCATGTCGCGGCGATCCGCGATCCGGGCCGCGGCCTCGCGATCACCGGACCGGTCGATGCTTTCACGATCGCGGCGCCGGCCTTCGAGCCCTCAGAGGTCGATGGCACATGGAAGCGGATCTTCCTTTCCGTGAAGGCCCACCACACCGAGGCAGCTTGCCTGGCGCTGAAGCCTCACCTCGCAAGCGACGGTTATGTGCTCTCGCTCCAGAACGGGCTTTGCGAAAGGATCATCGCGCGCATCCTCGGCGCTGAGCGCACCGTCGGGGCCTTCGTGAACTTCGGCGCGGATTGGTTGAAGCCGGGCGAGATCATCTACGCCAATCGGGGCGCCGTGGTGCTCGGCGAGATCGACGGCAAGATGACGCCGCGTCTTGCCGAGCTGCACCAAGAGATCAAGGTGTTCGAGCCCGAGGCGATCACGACTCCTCGGATCTGGTCCTATCTCTGGGGCAAGCTCGGCTATGGCTCGCTGCTCTTCGCCCAGGCGCTCGGCGATCTTGGCATCGCCGATTGCCTGGCGCGGCCCGAGCTCCTGCCGCTTTGGCGGCGCCTCGCCGGCGAGGCCGTCGAGGTCGCGCTCGCCGAGGGCGTCCAGCCGCTCGGCTTCAACGGATATGATCCCGAGGCCTTCAGGCCGGGCGCGAGCGAGCATGCGGCGCGCCAGAGCGTCGATGCGATGGTCGCCTTCAACCGCCCCAATGCCAAGACGCATTCGGGCGTGTGGCGCGATCTCGCGGTGCGCAAGCGGCGCACCGAAGTCGATGTGCAGATCGCACCCATCGCCGAGATCGGCAAGGCGCATGGCATCCCCTGTCCGGCCGTCGAGGGCCTCGTCGCCATGATCCACGAGATCGAGGACGGGAAACGTCCGTTGCGCGACGACAACCTCCTCGAGCTCATGCGTATCGCGTCGCCATGATCGAGCCTCGGCGGAAGGCGCCGGTCGCCGAGGCTTGTTCGATCGCGCGTTCGAGCGCACGGGGGCTCGTCGCACTCGTCTTGTGTGTCGTAAATTAGGACAAGGGTTTTGACAGGCTGCCGGAGGGAGAATAGCTTCGCGCCCGCGCCGGACCGCGGCGACGAAGAGATGAGAAGCGGTTCGGTGCGTGCCAGGGAGGATCGACGTTGATATTTCCGGCTTCGCTCGCACGACGCGAGCTTGGGCTCGCGTTGGCTCGGCTCGCCTTGGGTGGAATCGCCGCTTTCGCGATGCTCGCGCCGGGCCATGCCTTCGCGGAAACGAAGACGGTGCGCCTCGCCAAGCAGTTCGGCATCTCCTATCTGCCGCTCACCATCATCGAGAAGAAGGGCCTGCTCGAGGCGGAGGGCAAGAAGCTCGGCCTCGACCTCAAGACCGAATGGGTGCAGTTCACGGGCGGCGCCCCGATGAACGAGGCGCTCATCTCCGGAACGCTCGACATCGTCTCCGGCGGTGTCGGCCCCATGCTCGTCATTTGGGGCAAGACGCGCGGCAACCTCGGCGTCAAGGGCGTCGCGGCGTTGAACTCGATGCCGCTCTACCTCAACACCACCGATGCGAATGTGAAAAGCGTCAAGGACTTCTCCGAGAAGGACAAGATCGGCTTGCCCACCGTCAAGGTCTCGATTCAGGCGATCGTCTTGCAAATGGGGGCCGAGAAGGCGCTCGGCGAAGGCAAGGCCAATGCGCTCGACGCCTTGACCGTCTCGATGGGCCATCCGGACGCAGAAACAGCGATGATGAACGGCAAATCCGAGGTCGATGCCCATTTCGGCGCCCCGCCCTTTCAATATGACGAGCTCAAGGACGCGCGCGTCCACAAGGTGCTCGACAGCTACGAGGTGCTGGGCGGCCCTCATGTCTTCAACGTCATCTGGGCGACGACGCGCTACCACGACCAGAACCCCCTGGTGATCAAGGCGCTGCTCGCGGCGCTCGGCGATGCGATGGAGGTGATCAAATCCAACCCCTCGGAGGCCGCCGCGATCTGGATCGCCGATGAGCACTCGAAGATGGCGCAAGACGAGGTCGAGCGCATCATCAAGCTTCCCGAGAACGAGTGGACGATAACGCCGAAGAAGGTCATGGTCTTTGCCGATTTCATGGCGCGCAACGGCCTCGTCTCCGGCAAGCCCGCGAGCTGGAAGGATGTGTTCTTCCCGGACATTCACGACCTTCCCGGAAGCTGAGGCGCCATGACGAGCACCAACCATCTCGCGGTCTCGATCCGGCGCGGGCAGGGCGAGCGTTACGACGAGTTCGAGGTCGAGCGGCGCGAAAGCCAGACCGTCCTCGACGTCGTGACGGAGATCCAGCGCCAGCAGGACGCGAGCCTGAGCTACCGCTTCGCCTGCCGCGTCGGCATGTGCGGCTCCTGCGCCATGACGGTGAACGGACGCCCGCGCTGGACCTGCCGCACCCGCGTCTCGCAAGCCGTCGATCGCAAGGGAGGCTGCGTGCTCGAGCCGCTGCGCAACCTGCCCGTGATCAAGGACCTCGCGGTCGAGATGACGCCGTTCTTCGAAAAATGGCGTGACGCCAAGGGCTTCTTCGAGCCGGGCGGCGCGGCCGCCTCGGGATTTCGTCAAGGTGCCGCCCTCCTCGCCCGCGCGCCAGGCGGCGGACGAAGGCATCGAATGCATCAATTGCGGCATCTGCTATTCGGCCTGCGACGTCGTCGCCTGGCAACCCGATTATCTCGGCCCCGCCGCGCTCAATCGCGCCTGGACCCTGCTCAATGACGTGCGCGACCAGGGTCAGGAAACGCGGCTTGCGGCCGTCTCCGGACGACGACGGCTGCCATTCCTGCCACACCCACATGAGCTGCACCACCTTCTGCCCCAAGGCGTTGGAACCGACTTACGCGATCGCCGGGTTGAAGCGGATGGCGATGCGCCGCTCCCTTTCGCGCGGCAGCTGGGGCGCCAAGGCCGACGGCGAGCGATGAGCACGGCCCTTTTTCTCGCTCAGCGGATGACGGCGGCGATCCTCGCCTTCGTCGTGGTCGCCCATCTTTCGATGATCGTCGCGGCGGAGCGTGCCGGTCTCACGGCCGGCGCGATCCTGGCGCGGACGCATCACAATTTCGTGCTCCTGGCCTTCTACGCGCGTGTTCGTGGTCGCCGCCTCGGTCCACGCGCCCATCGGGTTGCGCAACGTCCTCGTCGAATGGGCGGGCTGGCGCGGCCGCTCGCTCGACCTTGCGATGGCGGCATTCGCGCTGGCGCTGCTCGGGCTCGGGCTGCGCGCCGCCTTCGCGGTGTATTCGGCATGACCGCGTCCTCCCAAGGGTCCGCCGGTGCCGCCGCGCCTTCGCGGAGTTATCCACGCAAAATGGCGTTCGCCGAGACCCACAGGAGGCGCGGCTTCCTCGCGGCATTGCTGCATCGGCTCTCGGGCATTGCGCTCGCGATTTTCCTGCCCCTGCATTTCCTGGCGCTCGCGACCTCGCTTCAAGGCGCCGACGCGCTCGAGAGCTTTCTTGCGCTCACCCGCAATCCTTTGGTGAAGACGGCCGAATGGGGGCTCGTCACGGCGCTCGCATTGCACCTCGCGCTCGGCCTTCGCCTCCTCGCGATCGAGCTTCTCGCCTGGCGCGAACGCAGCGCCGCGATCATTCCCGGCGCTGTCGCGGTGGCGGTGGCGATCGGCCTCGTCTTCCTGCTCAACGCCGGGTAATCCGGCGTGAGCCTCACGCTCGCGAGCCTTGCCACCGTCTGGCTCGGTGCTTTCCTCGGCGCCCTCGCGGCGGGCGGCTCGGGCTTCGCCTTCGCGCTCGTCGCCTCGGCGATCTGGCTGCACGAATTCGACCCGCCGCATATGACGGGGCTCGTCGTCCTTTGCAGCACGCTCATTCAGCTCGTGCTCTTCGTGCCGGTTTGGCGCTCGGTCGAGATGGAGCGGCTTTGGCCCTTTCTCATCGGGGCGCTCGCCGGCGTCCCGCTCGGCGCCCTGGTGCTGACGCATGTTCCCGCGAGGCCGATCAAGATCGCTCTCGGCGCCTTCCTTCTCGTCTATGGCGTCTACGCCATTCTCGCGCCGCGACTTCCGAGGGTCGGCTTCGGCGGCAAAGCGGCCGACGCCGCGATCGGCCTTACGGGCGGCGTGCTGGGCGGGCTTGCCGGCTACTCCGGCGTGCTGCCGACGCTTTGGACGCAACTGCGCGGCTGGCCGAAGGAGATGGCGCGCGGCGTCTATCAACCCTTCATCCTGTTCGCGCATGCGCTCACGCTCGCGAGCCTCGGCTCCGCCGGCGTCGATCGCTCGACGCTCCTCATGCTGCTTGCGAGCCTGCCGGCGCTCGCCGGCGGGGTCTGGCTCGGCTGGCGCATTTACGGACGGCTCGACGAACGGCGATTCCGCCGAGCGCTCGCGTCGCTCATCGCTCTCTCCGGCGTGTTGCTGGTGGCGTCATGAAGGGGCGACGCTTTTGCCGGAAGGGCGTGACAAGCCGTCGCCTTGGTTCTAGGCATGGGGGCGCCCCAGGCCTTCCAAGGGCTTGAACCGTGACGAAGTTCGGGGTGCAAGACGACGCCGGAATGCTTACATTCCCGGCATCGTGAGAGGTGAGGAATTCGCGATGGAACTCGACCCGCATGAGATCGGGGAGGTCTGCAAGACGCTCTACATCCGCGCCGTGAAGCTTCTGCCGCGCGACGTGAAGGAGGGTTTCGCCGAGCTGCAGCGTCGCGAGACCGACGCGACCGGCCGCGCCATTCTCGGCACCATGGTCGAGAACATCGCGGTCGCCGAGCGTACCCGCAATCTTCTGTGCCAGGACACCGGCATCCCGATCTACAACGTCACCATCGGCAAGAACGTCGATTTTCGACGGCGTGGCGCTCAAGGCGGCGATCCGGCGCGGCTGCGAGCGCGCGACGCGCGAGCATCCGCTGCGCTCCTCGGTCGTGCATCCGATCACGCGCCGGAACGAGCAGACTTCCTGCGGCCCCGGCGTGCCGATCATCCATGTCGATTTCGACGAGCGCGAGGAGACGGTCGAGATCGAGATGATCCCGAAGGGTTCGGGCTCGGAGAACGGCTCCTTCCTGCAGATGCTCATCCCGGCCGATGGCGTGAAGGCCGTGAAGCGCTTCGTCATCGACAAGGTGATCGAGCTCGGCGGACGCGTCTGCCCGCCGACCATCGTCGGCGTCGGCATCGGCGGCACCTCGGACCTGTGCATGCATCTCGCCAAGACGGCGGCGACGCGGCCGCTGCGGCACCACCTGCGCCGATGCGGAAGGCGCGAAGATCGAGGCGGAGCTTTCGGAGGCCGTGAACGAGCTCGGCATCGGCCCGCAAGGCCTCGGCGGAAGGTCGACGGCCTTCGCGGTGCATGTCGAGGTGGCGGCGACGCATATCACCATGAACCCGGTCGCGGTGAACATCCAATGCCATTCGGCGCGCCGCGCCACCGCGACGATCACGCCCGGCGGGATCGCGTTCGGGTGACGGGATCGCTTTGACGACCAAACGGCGGCCGCGCGTTCGCGGCCACGAGGCGCAAAATCGAAGAGCGAGCGCTCCATGACCCATCACACCCTGTCGATGCCGATCGGCGAAGAAGCAGGCCCGCGCGCTCAAGATCGGCGATACCGTCACGCTGCGAGCGCACGCTCTTCGGCATTCGCGACGCGACGCTGATCCACATGTTCGACCACGGCCGGCGCACCCGCTTCGACATGCGCGGCCATGCGGTGATCCACACGGCGCCGAATGTGCGCAAGGTCGAGCCGACGCCGGACAACCCGTCGGGCTACGAGCCGCTCTGCATCGGCACCACGACCTCGATGCGCATGGAGCGCTTCACCGCGGCTGCTGATGCAGCGCGACGGCGTGCGCCTCATCATCGGCAAGGGCGGCATGGGCGAGCGCACGCTCGACGCCTTCCGCGAGATCGGCGGCGCCTATCTCGCCGTCGTCGGCGGCGCGGCCGCGCTCGAAACCACCTGGATCGAGGCGGTCGAGGATGTCGACATGGACGATCTCAATCCGGAGAGCCTCTGGCGCTTCCGCATCAAGGGCTTCGGCCCGCTGCTGGTCGCCATGGACTCGCATGGCGGCTCGCTCTTCGCCAAGGTCGCGCAGGACGTGGCGGCGCGGCGCGCGGCGGTGCTCGAGAAGATCGGAGCGGGCGAGTGACCGACGAGCAGGCCCATGTCCCCCGCTGACGCCTCGAGCTTCGACACCGACATCCTCATCCTCGGCGCCGGCGGCGCCGGGCTGTTCGCGGCGCTGCATGCCAAGAAGGCCGCGCCCGATCTCGAGGTGACGATCGCGGTCAAGGGGCTGCTCGGCAAATGCGGCTGCACGCGCATGGTGCAGGGCGGCTACAACGTCGCGCTTGCGCCGGGCGACTCGGTCGAGCGCCATTTCATGGACACGATCGAGGGCGGCAAATGGCTGAACGACCAGGACCTCGCCTGGCTGCTCGTCACCGGCGCGCAACGGCGCATCCGCGAGCTCGAGACCGAGCTCGGCTGCTTCTTCGATCGCAACCCGGACGGCAGCGTCCATCAGAAGGCCTTCGCCGGGCAGAGCTTCGACCGCACGGTGCACAAGGGCGATCTCACCGGCATCGAGATCATCAACCGGCTGATGGAGCAGGTGTGGCGGCGCGACGTGCGGCGCCTCGAGGACCATCGCGCGCTCGATCTCATCCCGGCGGCGGACGGCTCGGGCCTCGCCGGCGTGCTCATGCTCGACATGCGCAGCGGCGAGGCGATGCTCGTCCGGGCGCGCGCCGTGCTGCTCGCGACCGGCGGCGGCCCGACCATGTACCGCTATCATACGCCGTCCGGCGACAAGACCTGCGACGGCCTGGCGATGGCGCTGCGCTGCCGGGCTGCCGTTGCGCGACATGGAGATGGTGCAGTTCCATCCCGACCGGGCTTGCTCGCCGGCGAGGATACGCGCATGACCGGCACCGTGCTCGAGGAGGGCTTGCGCGGCGCCGGCGGGCTGGCTCACCGACCGGCACGGGCGAGCGCTTCATGCTCGCCTATGACGAGCAAGGGCGAGCGCGCGACGCGCGACATCGTCAGCCGCGTCGATCATCGATCGCGTCCGCAAAGGCTATGCGAGCCCGCATGGCGGCGTGTTCATCGAGATGGGCCATCTCGGCCCCGAGAACGTGCGCCGCGCAGTTCAAGGGCATGGTCGAGCGCTGCGCCGATTGCGGCTTCGATCTCGCCGGCGGCCGTGTCGAGGTGATCCCGACCGCGCATTACATGATGGGCGGCGTCGTCTTCGCGCCCGATTGCAGCGACGCAGATGCCGCGCCTCTTCGCGGCCGGCGAGGACACGGGCGGCGTGCACGGCGCGAACCGGCTCGGCGGCAACGGTGTCGCCAACTCGACCGTGTTCGGCGGCATCGCGGGCGATGCCATGGCGAGCTTCGTCGCAAGCCACAAAGGCGCGTTGCCGGAGCCCGACAAGGCCATGCTCGCGGCGGCGAAAGAGCGCGCCTTCGCGGGCCTCGGCCGCAAGGGCGGCGATCTCGAAGGCGTGCGCCATGCGCTGCTCTCGACCATGTGGGACGACGCCGGCATCCTGCGTACCGGGGACAGCCTGCGCCGCGCGCAAGCGAGCCTCGCGGGACTTGCCCGCGACGTTGCCGGCATGGGGACGGGCTCTGAGGACCTCGCCTTCAACCTGACGCATATGGACCGGCTCAATCTCGAGAACCTGATCCTGACGAGCCGCTCGATCGTCGCCGCGGCGCTCGCCCGCGAGGACAGCCGCGGCGCGCATTTCCGCGAGGATTTCCCGCACAGCTCCGAGCTTTCGACCTCGCGCTACACGATCGCGCGCTGGGCGAGCGAGGCGATCGCGACCACGATGGCCCCCGTCCACTTCACGCGCGTGCGGCCGGGCGAGAGCCTGCTCCGCGAGGCGGCGGAATAGGGCCGGCGCCCTCTCACCTCTCCCGCAATTTTGCGCGAGAGGTCGGACTCGCGACGCTCGGATTTATTCCGAGGGGAGCGAGCCGGGTGAGGGCGCCGCGAACGCCTGCCGAAACCAAAGGCTTTACTTGGCCTTCGCGCCCGGAGCGCGCTTGCGGCAATCGCCTTGACAGGTTTTCAGCGGATTCTGGCATTGGGAGCGCACGCAGTCATTGATCTTGGCGAGCTTGTCCGTGGGGACCGGCTCCCAGGGCATGCTGGCTCGCGTCCCGCCGCATTGCGCGATGCAGCCATTGTAATTCTTGACGCAACTGCTTTCGCAAACCTGATCTTGGGCCTCGACCAGCGGAGTCCCGACAGCCATGGCGAAAACGATTGCAAGGAATATCCTGCTTCTCATCAGCTTTCCCATCGTCTATCGCGCCCAAAATAAAGATCGAGCCTTGAAGCATACCAGAAGGTTTTGCAGCGCGGCTATAGACCTAGCTTTTCGGCAGTTTTGCGTATTTATCGAGCGTGTGACCATTCTCACCGATTCTCGCGCAAGAGCGCTTCGGCACAAATGAAGCCCCACGTCAGATTGGGGCCAAGCGTCGTTCCGGCACCGAGTGCGCGCGTGCCGATCGGGTTTGCCATGGTGAGGCCTGCCGCATAAAGCCCGGGGATCACGCTCCCGTCCTGACGCAGCGCCTGTCCCTTCGCATTGGTGCGCACCCCGCCCTTCGTGCCGAGCAAGGAGCGTTCGAAGCTTATCGCCAGGAAGGGCGGGCGTTCGATCGGCTTGAGCTGCGCCGCGGGGCCGCCGTATTTCTTGCTTTCCCAGATGCTCTCGCCGCGCGCAAACTCCGCGTCCTTTCCTTGCGCGCAGAACGCGTTGAAACGCGATATGGTCGCCGTGAGCACATCGGCGGGCAATCCTATCCGCTCGGCCAATGCCGCAAGGGTCGGCGCCTCGATGATCCAGCCGGGCCGGTTGCGCGCCTGCCGGCGGAACACCGGAGAGCGCGCGAGAAACCGGCTGTCGGCGATGAGCCAGACGGGCAAATGGACGGGCTTGCCGCTTTTCGGATCGCGACGGTCGAGCGCCTCACCGAGATTGTAGTCGCATTCGCTCACGAAGCGTCTGGCGGTGCGGTCGACCAGGATGGCGTGAGGTTCCGCCTGGAACAGGATCGGCATCCCATGCGGTTTTCCCTCATAGACGGTCGGAAGGCATGGGAAGACATTCGCCTGGTCCATATGCTCGAGCAAGGCGCCGGCTCGCGCGGCCATCAGATGGCCGTCGCCTTCATTGCCGCTCGGCGCGCCGAGATGCCCGAGCGGTCCCGGAAAATTCTGCTCGCGCAGCGCGGTGTTCCAATCGAAGCCTCCGGCCGCGAGCACGATGCCGCGCCTTGCCGCGATGCGGCGCCTGCGGCCGGCAAGCTCGACGACGACACCGGCGACCGCGCCATTCCGCTCGTCCAGGATCAGCTCCGTCACGGGCGCGCCCGTTTCGATGCGGCAACCGGCGTCGAGGCAGCCTTTCAACAGCCCCGTCATCAGCGCGCTGCCCTGGCCTCTGCTGCCCGTGAGCAAGCGATGAAGCAGTTGCGGCGCGAGCTTCAAGGCCGCCCGGAACGGGTGGTGGTAGACGTCGAAGCCGATCATCTCGTGATAGGTGAAAAGATGCGGCAGCGTCGATGGGCGCAGCCGTGCCGAGAGCCGCCCCAGGAGACGGCGCGAGAGCGGGCGCGGCGAGACCATGCGGCCGAGGTTCTTCCCCCCGCGGCGCTCGGCCATCGGGTCGGCTTCCGTGGTGAGCGCGAAACGCAACGGCGTATGAGCTTCGAGGAAGGCGAGCATGCGCGGCGCCGCTTCGACGAAGCTTTGCCATAACGGATCCTCGGCCTGCCAGCCCTCGGGCGAAGCGGCGCGCAGATAATCGAGCGCCTCGCTTTCGCTATCCGCGATGCCCGCTTGGCGCGCGTGATGATTTGCCGGAACCCAGACGCCGGCGCCGGACATGGCGCTGGTTCCGCCGAGGCGCTCGGTCTTTTCAAGCATCAGCACCGAGAGGCCGCCAAGCGCGAGCTTGAGCGCCGCGGCGGCAGCCGCGGAACCCGAGCCGACGATCACGATGTCGGTTTCCTCGTCGAAACGAGCCTGCGCGTTTTCTTCGGCAAGGCGAGCTTCCGGCATTCTCGATCGGGCCTCTCTCTCGAACGGTCGATCCCGCGAGACTACACGGCTGGAGCCTTCCCAGCGACCGCAATCCTGATGCTTTCAGGTGCTTACATCAGAGCGGACGCACCTTGCCGGGAATGCCGAAGGGGCATTCGAGCGCGGCACGGTCCCAGCGCCCGCAATCGGCCGCGGCCGCATAGGTGGTGGAGAGAAAATCGAGGAGCACCGCGTCGGGATCCGCCGCGGCACGCAGCTCGTCATAGGCGCAGGATGAACTCGCCGAGCTTCGCGTCGAAATAGGCGCCTCGCGTGACGCTGCGCTCGCGGAAACCCGCGGGCTCCGGATAGGCGTAGGAATAGAAGGCGGCGTGCGGAAAGGCCTCGTTGCCGGGCCAGAAGCCGGCGCTGCTCACCTCATGCGAATAGGCTTCGCGTGCGACGGCGTCCGGGAGGCCCGGGCACGCCGCCTGGATGAGGCGGAGCCGGCCGTCCCGAGAAACGCGTCACGGCGAGGTCGAAGCTGCCCCAGAAGAAATGGACGGGGCTCGCCTTGCCGAGAAAGCCGCTGCGGAACAGCTTGAAGATGCGGTCCGCCTGCACGAGCGCGCGCCAGAAGCGATGTGCCGCGGCGGCGTCATAGGCGGCGTGGGTGCGATCCTGCGAAAAGCGGATCGGGTTCGCGATCTCGTTCGGCATCTCGTTGATGGCGACGGCGACGCCGAGCCCAGCCAGAAGATCCATGACCTGCCGATGGAAATCGGCAACGCTGCGCGGCTCGAGCGGCAGCGTCTTCGTCACGCCCCGGCTGGTGCGGGCGACGAGGCGGTGGTCGATGAAATCGAACTCGATCTCGAGGATTTCGCGGCCGATCGGGATCGGCGAAGTGCCGAGCCCGCGCGCGGTGACGTAGAGCGGCACCTGCCAGCCATGGTTGAGCCAGGGCGTCAGCGTGAGGCGAATCTTGCCGACGATCTGCGTCCAGAGCTGCAACGTCACGGCCGTGTCGCGCCACGCAGCATAAGGTAGATCGGGCCAGGTCGCCGCATCGCTCATGAGTTCCTCCTCGCGAATGTCACGGTCAGCCCCTGACCCGAAGCCCTGCCGGATCATATAGGCACCGTGCATGGAAGCGCGCCGGCACCTCCTCGCCCGCGACATCGAGCCGGAAGTCGCCGCCGGCCAGGAATTCATCCGTCACGCCTGATGCTGCGCGCACGTAACCGAGCCCGATGTTGGTTCCGATCGTGTAACCCCAACCGCCGCTCGTGAGCCAGCCGACCGCCTCGCCGTTGCGGATGATGGTCTCGCGGCCGAGAAGGACGATGTTCGGGTCATCGACGGTGAAGATCGCGAGCTTGCGCTGCGGCAGCGTCCCGCGCTTCGCCACCAGCGCTTCGCGGCCGAGGAAGGCGCGACCGAGATCCTTGCGGACCGCAAAGCCGAGACCTGCCTCGTCGGGGGTGGTGTCGGCGCCGATGTCGGCGCCCCAGGCGCGATAGGCCTTTTCGAGGCGAAGCGATTCGATCGCCCGATAGCCCGCATCGGCAATGCCATGCGGCTCGCCCGCTTGCATCAGCGCCGCGTAGACGCGCTCGACGCCGTCCGTGGGGATGTGCAGCTCGAAGCCGAGCTCGCCCACATAGGTGATGCGCAGGGCGCGAAGCCCCACGCCGGCGATCGTGATCTCGCGGCAGGTACCGAAAGGAAAGGCCTCGTTCGAGACATCCGTGGTGGTGATTGCCCTCAGCACGTCACGCGCGCGTGGGCCCCATGAGGGAGAGGCAGCCGTAATCCTCGGTCACATCGACGATCTCGGCCCCGGCTCCGGCAGGCAGGTTGCGTCTGACCCAGGCGAGGTCGTGCGTGCGAAAGCCGGTTCCGGTGACGATGAAAAAGAGGTCGGATGCGAAGCGCGACACGGTGAGGTCGCATTCGATGCCGCCACGCGCATTGAGCATCTGCGTATAGGTGACGCGCCCCGGAGGTTTCGTCACATCGCCGGCGCAGATGAAGTCGAGCGCCGACGCCGCACCGCTCCCTCTCACCTCGAATTTCGCGAAGGACGATTGGTCGAAGAGCGCGACGCGCTCGCGCGCGGCCCGATGCTCCTCGCCGACCGACGCGAACCAGTTCTGGCGTCCATAGCTGTAGATGTCCTTTGCCGCGCCGCCTCGCGGGGCGAACCAGTTCGGCCGCTCCCAGCCGAGCTTCGAGCCGAAGCAAGCGCCCTTCGCCGCAAGCGTCGCGTAAAGGCGCGAGGTCTTGAGGGGCCGCGCGCTTTCATATTCTTCATGCGGCCAGGCCATCGTGTAGTGCTTGGCATAGGCTTCGAGCGTGCGTTCGCGCACGAAACCGTCCTCGCCATGCACCGAAGGCGCGAAGCGGCGGATGTCGACCGGCCACAAATCCATCGGGGGATCGCCGCCGAGGATCCATTGCGCCAGCGCCCAGCCGGCGCCGCCGCCGGACGCGATGCCGAAGGCGTTGAAGCCGCAGCCGACGAAGACGCGCTTCGCCTCCGGCGCTTCGCCGAGGATGAAATTGCCGTCGGGAGTGAAGGATTCCGGGCCGTTGATCAGCGTCTTGACGCCGGCTGAGGCGAGCACCGGCGTGCGCACGAGCGCCTGCTCCATGATCATCTCGAAATGGTCGAAGCGCGAATCGAGCAGCGTGAAGTGGAAGCCGTCCGGAATGCCGTCGAGCGCCCAGGGGATCGGATTGGGCTCATAGCCGCCCATGACGAGGCCGCCGACTTCCTCCTTGTAGTAGAGGAGGCGGTCGGGATCGCGGAGCGTCGGGAGGTCGCGCGGCGCGCCGCAAGCTTCGGTGACGAGATATTGATGCTCGACCGATTGCAGCGGGATCAGGATGCCCGCCTTGCGTCCGATCTCCTTCGACCATTGGCCGGCGCAGATGACGATCGTCTCGCAAGCGATGGGCCCTTGGTCGGTGATGAGCCCTTGCGCGCGCCCCTCCTTCAGCACGAGGCCTTCGACCTCCACATCCTCGATGATGCGCACGCCCTTTTGGCGGGCGCCCTTGGCGAGCGAGAGCGTGATGTCGGAGGGGTTGGCCTGGCCGTCGGTCGGAAGATACGCCGCGCCGACGACGTCGGAGATGTCCATCAGCGGCCACAGCTCCAGCGCCTCCTTCGGCGAAAGGAGATGCATGTCGAGGCCGAAGGAGCGCGCCGTCGTCGCCTGGCGCCTGATCTCCGTCATCCGCTCGGCGTTGCAGGCGAGCCGCAAGCCGCCGTTCATCTTCCAGCCGGTCGCTTGTCCGGTCTTGGCCTCGAGCCCGCGATAGATCTCGATTGATTGTTTCAAGAGCCGCGTGATGTTGGCCGAGCTTCGGAGCTGGCCGATGAGGCCGGCCGCATGGAAAGTGGTGCCGCTCGTCAGCTTCTTGCGCTCGAGGAGCAGCACGTCCTTCGCGCCGAATTCGGCGAGGTGATAGGCGGTCGAGCAGCCGACGATGCCGCCGCCGATCACGATGATCTGGGCTTGCGTGGGAAACGCCATCCGTCAATCCTTCGGGAGCTCGAGTTCGGCCAGAGCCGTCTCGAACCTGGCGAGATGCTCCCTCGCATAGGCCGCATAATCGATGTCCAGCGAGGAGTGGAGTTCCGAGACCATGCCCCACATGGCTTCGCGCAACAGCGAGGTCGCGCGCATCGCGCGAAAGCGCGCGAGGAGGTCGGCATCGGCGGGGCGGCCGAAATAGAGGGCGAGAAGGCGCTTCTCGAGCGCTTCCGGGAAACCGTTGTTCGAGGCGAGATTGGCGAGGTCGAAGAGCGGCGAATTGAAGCCCGCGTAGTCCCAATCGATCAGCCAGAGTCTTTTCCCGTCGTCGATCAGGTTTCCGGCGAGAAGGTCGTTGTGGCAGAAGGCGATGTCGATCGGGCCGACGAGACGTTCGAGCTTCGCGGCGATGCCGAGAAGGCGCGCCAGATGCGTGGTGAAGCGGCTCTCGCCTTGGCGCAAGGTCGCCGCGTAATCGCGCAGGATGTGGAACGGCCAGAACATCAGGACGGGGCCGCGCAGATGCTCGATCATCTTCGTGTGGCAGATGCGGATCATCTCGACGATGCGCGCCAGCATGGCTTCATCGCGTATGGTCTCCGGCGAGAGCACCCGCCCCTCGATGAAGGCGACGACGAGCGCGCCCGGCTCGTGATGCAGCACTTGCGGCGACAACCCCGCCGCATGCGCCGCGAGCGAGGCCGCGCGCTCGTTGAAGCGCATCACCTGATGCTCGGGGATATCGTCGCCGACGCGCACGACGAAGCGCTCGCCGCGATCGCGCACGAGGAAATTGGCATTGGTGAGCCCGCCCCCGAGCGGCTCGGCGGTGACGGGTCCGCCCCAGAAGGAGAGGCCTTCGGCGATGCTCTTGGGGTCTTTTTGGGGCAAGGATGCGACCGCTGGAGAATGGCCTATTCCATCACCGCCGCCTTGAGGATGCACACCATGGTGGCACGGCCGGGCTTTCCCGAGAGGCAGCGTACCACATGGTTGCGGTCGCAGCGGTAGCGCAGCGTGTCGCCGGGGCCCGCGCGACGCGTCTCATCGCCCGCCTCGACCTCGAATTCTCCCGATTGCACGGTGAGGCATTCGACCGAGCCGCGCTGATGACCTTCCGCTTCGAGCACGCCGCCGGGCTCGGCCGTCACATCATACCATTGCAGCCATTCGACCGTCTTGATCCAACCGACGATGGCGAGCCTCACCTTGCCGTCCTCCGACACGAGGATCGGGGTCGCGGCCGCGCGCGTCTCCTCGATGAAAGGATCCTCGTCCGAGGTCGCGAGGAAGCGTTCGATCGAGACGTCGAGCGCCTGGCTCAGGCGCCAGATGGTCGCGAGCGTCGGATTGGTCTCGTTGCGCTCGATCTGGCTGATGATCGACTTCGCGACGCCGGACTGCTCGGCGAGCTCCGAGAGGGAAAGATTATAGGCCTTGCGAAGCCGTTGGATGGTCTTGCCGAGCTGCCCCGACAGGGCCTGGGCACCGGCTTCCCATTCCTTTCCGCGGTCCTTGATCGCGACGGCCATGCTCCCATCCGGTTCGGCGAACGAAGTGTTCGCAAGGGACCACCATGCCAGCCGCACCCGAGCGGCGCAAGGATGCGCAAGGCCAGAAGCTAGTCGGAAAAGGCACTTGTGTCGGCACCGAACCGCCATTCATCCGGAAAACCCGCCCTCCTCGAGGAAGATCCGTTCTTGCGGCGTCGTCTCTCGGCCGAGCATCTCGTTGCGGTGCGGGAAACGGCCGAAACGGGCGATGATGTCGCGGTGCTCGCGCGCGGACCGCAAATTCTCCGGAAGGCCGAGCCCCTCGAAGAGGAAAACCGCGCGTTCCTGATCGGCCAAATCCTCCGAATGCACGAGCGGCATGTAGAGGAAGGTCACGAGCTCCAGGTCGCATCGGCGCCCGAAGCCGCGCGCGAGCGCGCGTGAGGTGACGCCGCGCGCTTGCGCATCCGTCGCGTAGGCGCGCGGCGTGCCGCGGAAGAGGTTGCGCGGGAATTGGTCGAGCACGATCACGAGCGCGAGCGCGCCATTCGGCGTGTCCTCCCAATGGGTAGAGATCGCCGCGTTGGGCGGCCTCGAGAAGCGCGAGAAAGCGCTCCTTGATCGACGCGTCGAAGGCGTCGTCCTTCGCGAACCATTTGTCGGCGCCGGCCTCGCGCCAGAAGGCGATCACGTCGTCAGGGGTGGGGAATGGCATGGGGACTACAGTTTAGCGTGAGAGCGTTGGGTGGACGCCCACGATCGATGGGAAAACGAGGCCCTAGCTTTGGAAACCATTGCGAACCGCGGGAGAAACCTAGTGTGGTATCAGACCGACCCAATCTCTAAGATGCGGCTCGTAATTGATTGCCAAGGTGACAGCGATCACGAGACCGACAAGAACAAAAAAATCCAATGACATGACCAATAATGTGATGCCTATAGCTGCTAACTTTTCTGATTGATAAATGAAGCCCTGACAATTCTTCAATTGTCCTTGCGTTCAAGGCATCCGCCATCATTTGCGGTCTTTTTGCTTCCATGATCTCGTCAGAGAACGCAAATAAAATCCCTTCAGCCTCCGCTTTGATGGCGTCGATCATACTCTGCTGATAATTGAGAGCATGGGCTTTCAGGTCGTCTTCGGTCGGAGGAGAGCCGCGCGTTTTCTCGTGCGCAGCCATCCACTCCCTCTTCCTCTGCTGGTACAATCCATAAGCGACAAGGCCGACGAGATCATCGGCATCCTTCACCAGCCGTTCAAAAATGTCACTATGGATGTAGCGATTGGCGTTATTCGAGAGCGCTTGTGGGGCCCGCGATGCATCATTCATCCGTAGTGGTCTTGCTCATGGCGGCTCGAACGGCGCGCTCGAACACGTTTCGCTCAAGAGCATGAACCCGTCGCCCGCCCGGCATCGTGATCGTATCCGTTGAACTGGTTCCTGACGACGAGGAGATGCGAGAACGGTTCTCACGCCGCACGATAAACGTGTCATTGGCGTGACGAAACGAACGCGCAATCTTCTTTTCCATAGCTCGCTCCAAAGCCAGAGATCGCCTCATCGTCGACCCAGATATTTAGCCTACGCACAAGCCGATGGAACGTAGAGGCAACATTGCAACGCGTCAACCGTAGGCGAGGGCGGTTTTTGATCTAGGTGTGGTCTGTCGGACTTTCCAGGAGAATTTGGTGCGCGATCGAGGAATATGTTGGGCTGAGCATCTCACCGGATCGCAGAGCTCAGCGTCTTAACCAGCTCGCTTTGACGCGGCGGCGAGCCTCCCCTATGAGCCACGCCATCGAATTTTGACGCAAGGTCCGGCTCAGGCCCCAGGCGCGTCCGGCTCCAGAAGGGAATGCTCATGCGTGTTTATTACGACCGTGATGCCGACATCAATCTCATCAAGGGCAAGAAGGTCGCCATCGTCGGCTATGGCAGCCAGGGCCATGCGCATGCGCTCAACCTTCGCGATTCGGGCGTGAAGAACATCACGGTCGCGCTTCGCAAGGGCTCGGGCTCGGCCAAGAAGGCGCAAGGCGAGAAGCTTCCGGTGATGGAGGTCGCGGAGGCCGCCAAATGGGCCGATGTGATCATGATGCTCACGCCCGACGAGATCCAGGCCGACATCTATCGCGATCACCTCGCCGGCAACATGAAGAATGGCGCAGCCTTGATGTTCGCCCATGGGCTCAACGTGCATTTCAACCTGATCGAGCCGCGCGCCGACATCGATGTGCTGATGGTGGCGCCGAAAGGGCCCGGCCACACGGTGCGCTCCGAATATCAGCGCGGCGGCGGCGTGCCTTGCCTCATCGCGATCCATAAGGACGCGTCCGGCAACGCCCATGATCTCGGCTTGAGCTACGCAGCCGCCATCGGTGGGGGACGCGCCGGCGTGATCGAGACCTCGTTTCGCGAGGAGTGCGAGACGGATTTCTTCGGCGAGCAGGTCGTGCTCTGCGGTGGCCTCGTCGAGTTGATCAAGGGCGGCTACGAAACCCTGGTCGAGGCCGGCTACGCGCCCGAAATGGCCTATTTCGAGTGCCTGCACGAAGTGAAGCTCATCGTCGACCTGATCTACGAGGGCGGTATCGCCAACATGAATTATTCGATCTCGAACACCGCCGAGTTCGGCGAATATGTGAGCGGCCCGCGCATCGTCAACGAGGCGACCAAGGCCGAGATGAAGCGCGTGCTGGCCGACATTCAATCGGGCAAGTTCACCCGCGAATGGATGCTCGAGAACCGCGTCAACCAGAACGTCCTTCAAGGCGATGCGGGCCAAGATGTCGGGACATCCGATCGAGCAGGTGGGCGAGAAGCTGCGCGACATGATGCCTTGGATCAAGGCGAAGGCGTTGGTCGACAAGACGAAGAACTAAAAGCCCCGAAGGTGGGAGGAGCGTCGGCCCGGCCGCCCTTGATCGAAACGGTGGCCGCACTTTTGTTTCCCGGCTTTGCGGTCTAATCTTGCGAGACGTGGCGACCGCTTTTTCCAAGACGGTTGATTGACCGAAAGAGCGTGCATGGACGATCACGCGGCGCCCGCATCGCCCGGCAAGGGCCTGGTGGATGCGGCACGTTTTCTTCGATCCTGGGCGGAGCGCCCGCTCCAGATCGGGGCCGTGCAGCCTTCCGGCCGCGCGCTCGCCCGCACCATGGCGAGCTATGTCGATCCCGGGGCGAGCGGCCCCGTCATCGAGATCGGTCCCGGCACGGGCCCGGTCACGGCCGCGCTGCTGCGGCGCGGCATCGCTCCCGAGCGCATGGTGCTCGTCGAGTTCAACCCCGATTTCTGCTCCCTCCTGCGGAAGCGCTATCCCGCGGCGCGGGTGATCGAGGGCGATGCCTATCGGATCGGCAGGACGCTCGCGCCGCTTCGCCTCGCGCCGGCGATTGCGGTCGTCTCGAGCTTGCCGTTGCTCACGCGTCCGGTCGAAGAGCGCCTCGGCCTCTTGCGGCAATGCTTCGCGCTGATGGCGGACGGCGCACCCTTCGTGCAATTCACCTACGCCACCACGGCCCCCATTCCGTCGAAGGGCGGGGACTATGCGACGACCCCGTCGCGACGCATCTGGCTCAATGTGCCGCCGGCTCGCGTCTGGGTCTATCGTCGGCTCGTCACGTGAGCCCGAGCGAGCGCTTGATCATTGCGCTCGACCTCCCCTCGGTCGAGGAGGCAAAGCACCTGGTTTCGCGGATCGGAGAGGCCGGCGTTTTCTACAAGATCGGCATGGAGCTCGTCTACGCGGGCGGGCTCTCTCTCGTTCAGCGGCTCGCCGACGACGGCAAGAAGGTGTTCCTCGACCTCAAGCTCCACGACATTCCCAACACCGTCGAACGGGCGACGGCGCAGATCGCGCGGCTCGGCGCGAGCTTTCTCACCGTCCACGCCTATCCGCAAACCATGAAGGCAGCGCTCGCTGGCGCCGCGGGCTCGAAGCTCAGGCTGCTCGGCGTGACCGTGCTCACCTCGATGAACGACAAGGATCTCGTGGAGGCCGGCTATGCGTCCGGCGTCGAGACGACCGTCGTGCACCGGGCGCGCCAGGCGAAGTCGCGCGGCATCGCCGGCCTCGTCCTCTCCCCTCATGAAGTGCGCATGGTGCGCGGCGCGATCGGCCAGCGCCTCGTTCTCGTCACGCCCGGCATCAGGCCGCAGGGAACGGGCGCGGGCGATCAGAAGCGCGTCATGACACCGGCCGAGGCGATTGCGGCCGGCGCCGATCACATCGTGGTC
>CAVQNF010000033.1:0-16375 GCA_963713805.1 uncultured Alphaproteobacteria bacterium
AGCGAGGTGAAGACGAGCTCGCCCTTCTCGCCGTCCGGCAAGGACGCGCCGGTCGAAGCGTCGACCACCTCGGGAAAGAAATGATCCTCCCAGATGTGCAGCCCGTCCTTCGTCTCGACGCATTCATTGGCGACGCCCGGCCCCATCACCTCCGAGAGGCCGTAGATGTCGACCGCGTGCATGTCGAACTCGTCCTCGATCTCGGCCGCATCGGCGTTGGTCCAGGGCTCGGCGCCGAAGATGCCGATCTTGAGCGAGGAGGCGCGCGGGATCGAGGCCCTGGCGCTCCGGAACTCGTCGAGGATGGCGAGCATGTAGGAGGGCGTGACCATGATGACGTCGGGGCGAAAATCATCGATGAGCTGCACCTGCCGCTCGGTCATGCCGCCCGACATCGGCACGACGCCGCAGCCGAGCTTCTCGGCCCCCGCATGCGCGCCGAGCCCGCCGGTGAACAGGCCGTAGCCATAGGCGACGTGGACGAGCATGCCGGGCCGTGCGCCCGAGGCGCGCATCGAACGCGCGACGAGCGCGCCCAGATGTCGAGATCGGCTTTGCTGTAGCCGACGACCGTCGGCTTGCCGGTGGTGCCGCGATGACGCATGGATGCGCGCGATTTTGTCGCGCGGCACGGCGAAGAGGCCGAAGGGATAATTGTCGCGCAAATCCGCCTTGCTGGTGAAGGGGAAGTTGCGCAGGTCCTCGAGCTTGCGAAAATCTCGGGATGCACGCCCGCCGCATCGAATTTCGCGCGATACGCCGGCACATTGTCGTAGGCGTGCGTCAACGTCGCCTTGAGGCGCCGCGTCTGCAGCGCCGCGATCTCGTCGCGCGAGGCGATCTCGATCGGCTCGAGACGTGCCGCGCGGCGGAGCCTCGCCCAGGCGCATCATGTCCTCCCTCGTGGCGAGTGGCGAGTAGCGAGTAGAGAGATGGTGAGTGAATAGAGCAGCGAGTGATGACTTATTCACTCACCATTCACTCTTCACTCTTCACTCTTCACCACTCTTACTCGCTACTCTCTACTCGCTCCCCTCACACCCCCGTCTCGAGCACCAGCGTCCCCTTCACGGTCCGCGAGAGGCCGCGGAACGCGGCGATCACCTCGCCGTCCTGGCGCGTCACGGTCACGTCATAGACGCCCGAGCGCTCGGCCCGCGACAGCTCGCGGCAGCGTGCCGTCAGCACATCGCCGAGCTTGCCCGGCGCAAGATAGGTGATCGCGCAATGCTGCGCCACGGCGCGCTGATTATGGCTGTTGCAGGCGAAGGCGAAAGCCGAATCGGCGAGCGTGAAGATGTAGCCGCCGTGGCAGAGCCCGTGCCCATTCACCATGGTTTCGCTGACCGTCATGGTGAGCGTCGCCTGGCCGGGCGCGATCTCGGTGATCGCCATGCCGAGCGCGCGGCTCGCTTTGTCCTGCGCCCACATGGCGTCCGCCGCGGCGCGCGCCAAAGCGTCCGCGCTCATCGGCTAAAGTTCGACACGTCGATCAAGAAACATGGCGGCAATTTTACCTCTTTGTTTTGACGCATGATCATCCGAAAAGTGGAGGCCAGTTTTCGCGATCATGCTACACTCGTCCCTTGAACTCCGGCTTGCGCTTATCCATGAAGGCGCGCACCCCCTCCGCATAATCCTGCGTCCTGCCGGCCTGGCGCTGCAGGTCGCGCTCGAGGTCAAGCTGCACGTCGAGCGTGTTGGTCGACGAGGCGTTGAGCGCGAGCTTCGTGAGCGCGAGCCCTTGCGTCGCGCCTTCGGCGAAACGGGTGCAGAGCGTATGCGCCTCGCCCATCAGCACGTCGTCGTCGACGCATTTCCAGATGAGGCCCCAGCTTGCCGCGGTCTCGGCCGGCACCGGTTCGGCAAGGAACGCCATGGCGCGCGCTCGCGCTTCCCCCACGAGCCGAGGCAGGAAGAAGGTGCCGCCCGCATCGGGAATGAGGCCGATGCGGGCGAAGGCCTCGAGGAAGCTCGCCGAGCGGCCCGCGAGCACGATGTCGCAGGCGAGCGCGATGTTGGCGCCGGCGCCTGCCGCCACGCCGTTCACGGCGCAGACGACCGGCATCGGCAGGGCGCGCAGCTGCTTCACCAGCGGAGAATAATAGGTCTCGATGGTGCGGCCGAGATCGGGCGGCTCTGATCCTTCGCCCATCACGCGATCGGAAAGATCCTGCCCGGCGCAGAAGCCGCGCCCGGCGCCCGTCAGGAGCACGGCGCGGCAGGATCGATCGGCCTCGGCTTCGGCGAGCGCGGCTGCGAAGCGCAATGTGCATCGCCTCGTTGAAGGAGTTGAGCCGCGAGGGGCGGTTCAGCGTGACCACACGATAACCGGGCTTGCTCTCGACCAGGATCGGTGTCTCGTCCATGCGTCCTCCCTCTGCACGACCCGCCGCGGCCTTGGGCTCGGCGATGCGACTTTCGGGGCGGAGCCAGGGCGATGTCAACGCGGGGACGGCGCCTAATTCGGCGACGGTGACTAATTTCCCCTTTTTGAGCACTCACCTATGTGAGTGGAATATTAGGGGAAATTAGTCGACTGTCAGCGAATTAGGGAGCACGAACTTGCGGCCTATCGGCCGTCTGCGATATTGAGAATGATGAACAAGGCCCTTCACGCCCCGCTCGTCAGGGTCGAAACGCCCGAGGAAGCAGTCGCCAGGCTCGATCGCCTGCACACGGATGCGACGACCGCCTTGCGCGACGCCCTGGAGCGCTTCTTCGAGACGCGCAAGCCGCCCGCCCCGCATGAGCGCGCCCGTTTTCGCTATCCCGAGATCAGGGTGAGCTACGAACCCGAGGGCGTGCAGCCCCTGGTGCGGCGCGCCTTCGCCAAATTTCCGGCGCCCGGCGTCTATGCGACGACGGTGACGCAGCCGGCGGCGTTCCGCGCCTATCTTCTCGAGCAATTGCGTCCGCTGATGAGCGAATACGGGGCGACCGTCGAGGTCGGCGTCAGCGGCGAGGAGATCCCGTATCCTTACGTATTCGAGCGCGGCGACGAGCTCTCCCGCGACGGGGTGACGGCGGCGGAGCTCGCGCTCTTCTTCCCGGTGCCGTTGCTTTCGGCGGTGGGCGACGAGATCGCCGATGGCAGCTTCGAACAGGCGCCCGGCATGCCGCGCCCGCTCGCGCTCTTCGATGCGGTGCGCGTCGATTTCTCGCTGCGCCGCCTCATGCATTACACGGGTGGCGATTGGCGCAACTGCCAATCCTGGGTCATGCTCACCAATTATCATCGCTACGTCGACCAGTTCATCGAATGGGGGCTCGACCGTGTGCGCGAGAAAGGCCGCTTCGAGAAGCTGGTGCTGCCGGGCGACATCGCGATCGATGCCGGCATGACCGAGGCGGAAGCCAAGGCGCTGATCGCCAACAATCCATGGCACCGCTTCCAGATGCCCGGCTATCACGTCACCGCCAAGGATGGGCAGGGGGTGAGCCTCGTCAACATCGGGGTCGGGCCGTCGAACGCCAAGAACATCACCGATCACCTCGCCGTGCTGCGCCCGAATTGCTGGCTGATGGTGGGCCATTGCGGGGGCTTGCGGCTCTCCCAGCAGATCGGCGACTATGTGCTGGCGCACGCCTATCTGCGGCAGGACCGCATCCTCGACGTGCAAGTGCCGGTCGATGTGCCGATCCCCGCGCTCGCCGAGGTGCAGCTCGCTTTGCAGGAGGCGGCGGCGCGCGTCACGGGCGATCGGGGCGAGGCGCTGAAGCAGCGGCTGCGCACCGGCACCGTCGTGACCTATGACGATCGCAACTGGGAGCTGCGCTGGAGCAAGGAGCGCCAGCGCATCAATATTTCGCGCGCCGTGGCCATCGATATGGAATCGGGCACGATCGCGACGCAGGGCTTCAGGCTGCGCGTGCCTTACGGCACGCTGCTTTGCGTCTCCGACAAGCCGCTGCATGGCGAGATCAAGCTGCCGGGCGCGGCGAACACCTTCTACAACCGCGCCGTCGGCGAGCATCTCGAAATCGGGCTCACGGCGATCGACATCTTGCGCAGCGGGCGCGAGAGCCTGCATTCGCGCAAATTGCGCTCCTTCGACGAGCCACCGTTCAGGTGATCCCTTTCGCCAAGCCAACTTCGCCGCTGATAGCGCGCGCCTCTGAGTCTTGAGAGGTCGCGCTCGGCAGACGGTATTTCCAACTCCGGGGACGATTTTGATGAGCATCAAGGGCAGGAACGCCGTCGTGACCGGATCGACGAGCGGGATCGGCCTCGGCATCGCGCGTGCCCTCGCCAAGGAGGGCGCGAACGTCATGCTCAACGGCTTCGGCGAAAAGGCCACGATCGAGAAGGAGCGCGCGGGCATCGCGCGCCAATTCTCGGTCGAGGTGCTCCACAACGGAGCCGACATGTCGAAGCCTCACGAGATCACCGCGATGATCGAGGAGGCGAAAGCGAAGCTCGGGTCCGTCGACGTCCTCGTCAACAACGCCGGCATCCAGTTCGTGTCGCCGGTCGAGGATTTTCCCGACGACAAATGGGAAGCGATCATCCGCATCAATCTCGTCGCGGTCTTTCACGCCACCAAGGCCGTGCTCTCCGGGGATGAAGGCGCGAAAATGGGGCCGCATCATCAACACGGGCTCGGCCCATTCGCTCGTCGCCTCGCCCTTCAAATCGGCCTATGTGGCCGCAAAGCACGGTGTTGCCGGCTTCACCAAGACGATCGCGCTCGAAGCGGCGACCTTTCGGCGTGACCGTCAATTGCATCAGCCCGGGCTATGTGTGGACGGAGCTCGTCGAGCAGCAGATCCCCGACACGATGAAGGCGCGCAATCTGACCAAGGAACAGGTGATCGACGAGGTGCTGCTCAAGGCGCAGCCGACGAAGCAGTTCGTGACCGTGGAGCAGGTGGCGGCGCTCGCGCTTTATCTTTGCTCCGATGCGGCCGCGCAGATCACCGGCGCCAATCTCTCGATTGACGGCGGCTGGACGGCGCAATGACCTGAGCGCGCGAGGAATGACCTGAGCGCGAGGCTTGTGCGGCCCGCTCGGCAGGTCCATCGCTCACGCCGATATGTCTTGACCGCGTCCGCCCGCCACGTCCACGATTCGCCTTCACCTCTTCGCATCGCTTCCGGAGGCCGGCAGTGGCCATGGCGAAAACGGTTCTTCTGACGGGCTTCGAGCCTTTCGACGGCGAGACGGAAAATCCCTCCTGGGAGGCCGTGCGTCCGCTCGATGACGAGCGCATCGACGGGCACCGCCTTGTCGCGCGCCTCATGCCTTGCGTGTTCGGCAAGGCGATCGCGCGGCTCGAAGCCGAGATCGCGGCGCTCGATCCGCAGATCGTCATCTGCGTCGGGCAGGCGGGTGGACGCGCCGAGATTTCGATCGAGCGCGTCGCCATCAACCTCGAGGATGCGCGCATTCCCGACAATGCGGGCGCGCAACCGCTCGACCGGCCGATCGTCGCCAAGGGCCCGGCCGCCTATTTCTCGAGCCTGCCGGTGAAGGCGATCGTGCGCGATCTCTGCGCGGCGCCGGGCATTCCGGCGAGCCCCTCGCAGACCGCCGGAACCTTCGTCTGCAACCACATCTTCTACGGGGCCTGCCATGCTGCGGGCGAAGGGGCGCCGCAAGCTGCGGACGGGTTTCATCCACATCCCGTTCTCGCCGGCGCAGGCCGTGAATCATCCGGGTGCGCCTTCGCTCGCCGTGCCGATCGTCGCCGAGGCGCTGCGCATCGCGGTGGCGACGACCTTGCGCAACAAGGTCGATGCGCGCGAGGTCGGCGGCGCCCTCAGTTGACGTTCGTCACGCCTCTGCCCACCGCAAGGAGACGGCAGGCTCGACGCTTCGGCGATGCCTCGGCAAAAGGCCATATCGTTCGCGCCGCACCCAGCGCGCCGTCATCACCAGGCCGACGACGCGAGGCCCGAGACGATCCCGGTCCAGATGCCCGACGCCAGCGAAGCCGAAGCGAAAGGCGAGCAGAGCGCCGAGCGGCAAGCCGAGGATCACAGTAGCCGAAGGCCGCGATCAGCATCGGCACGCGCGTATCGAAGAGGCCGCGCAGCATGCCGGCGATGACGACCTGCAACGAATCCGTCATCAGGAAAAGGGCCGCAAAACCGAGATAGCGTGAGCGCGAGGGCGACGACCGCGGCATTCGCCGGAGCGTCGACATCGATGAAGAGGCCCGCGAGCAGGCGAGGCGCGAGCACGACGAAAAGCGCCACCAGGCCGGAGGCGCCGAGCGCCATCGCATAGGCGGTCCAGCCGGCGCGCCTGATCCATTCGATATCGCCCGCGCCGCGCGCAAGGCCGACCCGCACGGTCGCCGCCTGGGCGATGCCGGTCGGCACCATGTAGCCGAGCGTGCCGATCTGCATCGCGATGGCATGGGCGGCGACCGCCGCGGCCCCGATCAAGCCCCATCATGAGCGATCGCGGCCGAGAAGATCGTGGTCTCGAAGGCGAGCGCGACGGCGATCGGCAAGCCGAGCCGCATCAGCTCGAAGCAAGCGCGGCCAATCGGCGCGCCATACGCGCTCGAACAGATGATAGCGGCGAAAGCGCCGGATCGAGCGTGACGACGAGCGAAAGTCCGACGAACAAGGTCGAGCCGGCGCAGGCGCTCGCGATGCCGGCGCCCGCGAGGCCGAGCGCGGGCGCGCCGAGATGACCGAGGATGAGGCAGGAGCCAAGCCCGAGATTGACGAGGATGGCGCCCGCCGCGGCGAACAACGTCCACAAGGGACGACCGAGCACCGCGACGAAGGAGCGCAGCACCATGTAGAAGAGCTGCGGCAGCAGCCCCCATTGCAGGTGGTGCATGTAGGAGGCCGCGAGGCGGCGCGCTCGCGGGTGCCTGCCCGAGAGAGATGAGCAGCGGCTCGACGTTTGCCAGAGAATGAGCCAGATCGGCACCGCGATGGCGATGGCGGCCCAAAAGCCCTGACGCACCGTGCGCCGCAGTCTCCGAGTCGCGTGCGGGATCACGGCCGCGCTCATTCGCCATCATCGGCGCGACGGCCGAGACGAGGCCCATGCCGAACAGCAGGAAGGAATTGTAGAAGCCGTTGGCGAGCGCTGCCGCCGCGAGGCTTTCGGCGCCCGAGCCGCCCGACCATCATCACCGAGCTGGCGTTGATCGCCATCTGAGCGATGCTGGTGAGGATGAGCGGGCCGCTCAGCGCCGCGTTCGCGCGAAGCTCGCCGCCCCAGGCGGCGAAGCCGGGCTCCGCACCCTGCCGCCCGATCCTCGGAGGGCCGCGGCCGGGCCGCCTCCTCGCGCGCTCGGTGATGACCCTCTCCATTTCGAGCTCCGAAACGGCGGGGCCCTCCCCGTTCCTGCCTTATGGATCGACAAGGCGGATGTTTCCACCCTCCTCAAAATCGATCCGTGATGCGGTAAGCGGCGATCAGGCCTTGCGGAAAAAGGGAAACCTTCTACGCGGCCGGACCACTGGCGCAGGGCGGTCCCTGGCTCGCCTGTTGTAGCAGGTGAGCCCGTGCGGGCAAGGAGGTGCCGCATCAGGACATATGAGGCCGCCAAGGTCGACGGCATTTTGCCTCGACCCGCGCTGCCGCTTAAGGATTTGGCGCGATCCGCCGCGACATCGATCGAGATCGCCGGCGGCGACGCATGGGAACCGATCATGGATTTGTCCGCGACCCAGGAGTTCGAAGGGCGATCGGCGAGATTTGTCCGCTTGGGACTGGCCCATCTTCCGACCCCTCTCGAACCGATGCGTCGTCTGAGTGCCGAGCTCGGCGGCCCGCGGCTTTGGGTGAAGCGCGAAGACTGCACCGGCGTCGGCTTCGGGGGGAACAAGCTGCGCAAGCTCGACTATGTCCTGGCCGAAGCCTTGTCGGCTGGTGCCGACACGCTGGTGTCCGGAGGGGTCGTCCAATCGAATAGTCAAAGGCAGGTGGCGGCCGCGGCGGCAAAGCTCGGGCTTGCCTGCCACCTCGCGGTCTACCATGGCCGTCTCGTGCCGCCGACCGCGGAATACACGACCTCCGGAAATGCTCTGCTCAATCGCCTTTTCGGCGCCGTGCTGCACGACGTCCCCTGGACCGGCGACCGGAATTCGGCAATCAGGGAGCTTGCGGCAACCTTGGCGGCCGAGGGCCGCAAGCCGTATGTCATTCCCTACGGCGTCTCGAACGGCCTCGGCGCCCTCGCCTATGCGAGCGCCGTGGTCGAGATCGCGCGCCGATCATCCGAGCTGGGCTTCGTGCCGGCGGCCATCGTGCATGCATCCGGGAGCGGCGGCACGCAAGCGGGCCTGGTGCTCGGCGGCGCGACGACCCTGCCTTCGACGCGGATCGTCGGCATCGACATCGACGCCGAACCAGAGCGCGTTCGTGCCGATGTGCTCACCTATGGTCGAGCGGCGGCCGAGTTGCTCGGCGTGAGCTTCGACGAAGCGCGGGTCGAGGTGGTCGCCGGCCACGCGGGACCCGCCTACGGCGTGCCCCACCTCGCGACGCTCGAGGCCATCCGGCTTGCCGGACGTTCTCGAGGCTCTGGTCCTCGACCCCGTCTATTCCGGAAAAGCGCTTGCCGGCTTGATCGCCTTGATCGGCGAAGGGCGATGGACGAAGGACGATGATGTCGTCTTCATTCACACGGGAGGGACGCCGGCGCTTTTCGCCTATCGCGACGCGCTGGATGACGGGAGCTGAGCGCGCTCGGCGCGGAAAATTCAAACTGAGACACGACCCGCCTTTGCGTCGAAGCGTGCTCCGGCCTACTGATGGTTTCGCGCAATTTGACGCGCCGATCGACCGTCCTCGGGGTGATCCGATGACGGGCCGCGCCACGAAGATCGGGCGCGAATGTCGCCGCGATTGTTTCGGAGCCTCGCCATGACGCTCGGCACCTTCCTCGCCTTTTTGGCCGCCTCCGGCATCCTGCTGCTGATCCCGGGACCGACGGTGCTGCTCGTCGTCTCCTATGCGCTCGGCCAGGGCCTGAGGACCGCCTTGCCGATCGCGATCGGCGTGGCGCTCGGCGATTTCACCGCCATGACCTTGTCGATGCTCGGGCTCGGCGCCTTGCTCGCGGCCTCCGGCACCGTGTTCACCTTGCTCAAATGGCTGGGCGCCGCCTATCTGATCTGGCTCGGCGTCAAGCTGTGGCGCGCCGGCGGGAGGCTCGACGCGGCTCCGAAATGCGACGCCACGCCGCCGCTGCGGATGCTGCTGCACGCCTTCATGGTCACGGCGCTCAATCCGAAGAGCCTCACCTTCTTCATCGCCTTCCTGCCCCAGTTCCTCGACCGCAACGCGGATTTCCTGACCCAGATGCTCATCCTCGAGGCAAGCTTCCTCGTCCTCGCCTTGGGAAATGTGGTCGGGTATGCGCTGGTGGCTTCACGCGCCCGTGCCCTGATGCGCAATCGGCGTGCCGTGACGTTCGCGAACCGCTTGGGGGGCAGCTTGCTGATCGGCGCCGGCGTCGCCGCGGTGAGCCTGCGGGCGACGCAGAATTAGCCTTCGATCGGGCGGGCTTCCTCGGGCAACATGATCGGGACGCCGTCGCGGATCGGATAGGCGAGCTTCGCCGAGCGGCTGATCAGCTCCTGTCGGCGCGCATCATATTCGAGCGGCCCCTTGGTCAGCGGGCAGACCAGGATCTCCAGGAGCTTGCGGTCGATCGCGGCGCGATTGTCCTGATCGTTCGATTGCGGCTCTTCCATCAGGATCTCCCTCATTGCAACGGTGTTTCGGAACCGCCGCCCGTCTTGGCGAGCTCGAATTCCGTGATCGCGACCAGGATCTCGGCGCGCGACTTGAGGTCGAGCGCTTCGAGGAGCGCTTGCTTCTCGCGCGCACCGAAAGGGCTCATCATGGCGAGCGCATTGACCAGCGCCTCGTTCGGCGCATCCTCGATGCCCTTCCAATCGACGCGCAGAGTCGTTCGCCTTGGCGAAGCGGCGCAAGCGCGTCGAGCACCGCTTCGCGATCGACGAGGTCCTCGCCGGCGCGCGCCGTGAAGTCGCTGATGAACTTGTGGAAATCGACCTGGCATTGGCGATAGGGCGTATCCGCCGTGAGCTCGGCCGAGACGGAGAAGCGGGCAACGCCGGTGAGCGTCACGAGGTAGCGGCCATCGCCGGTCTCGGCGAATTGGGTGACGCGCCCGGCGCAACCCGTGCCGTAGAGCTTCGGCGCGAGCGCCTCGGAGGAAGCCTCTTCGTCCGGCTGGATCATGCCGATCAGCCGATCCGTCCGCAAGGCGTCGTCGACGAGCGCGAGATAGCGCGGCTCGAAGATGTTGAGCGGCATGTGCCCTCGCGGCAACAACAGCGCTCCCGCGAGCGGAAAGACGCGGAGCGTTTCGGGCAGGTCGGCCGGTCCACGATAGGGAACGTTGATGCCCATATGCTTCTCTGCGCTTCCCAACGCTTGCCTACGGAGCAGCTTCGAGACGCGTCACCGCTTTTCCGATGAGATGGCGCGCGGACACGAATCGGGAAGGGCGCCGCGACGACTCTCATGCCAAGGTCTCCGACCCACGGCCCGCTTCGCTCAGGAAAACAGCACGGAGGAGAGCTTGCGCCGGCCGAGCTTCGTCATCTCGTCCATCGGACCCCAGGCTTCGAAGAATTGCAGAAGCTGCTTGCGAGCTCCATCATCGTTCCAGGAGCGGTCGCGCTTGATGATGGCGATGAGCTGGTCGATCGCTTCCTCGCGCCGCCCTTTGGCATTGAGCGCGGCGGCGAGATCAAAACGGGCCTGATGATCGAGCGGATTTGCCGCGACCTGCGCTTCGAGCCCCTTGAGGTCCCCGGCATTCGCCGCCTGCTCGGCGAGCTCCAGCGCCGCGCGCGCGGCCGAGATCGCCGGATCGTCCGCCTTGTCGGCCGGCGCCATGGCGAGAAAGCGCCTCGCCTCCTCGAGCGCGCCGCTCTCGACCTGCATGCGCGCGAGACCGCCGAGCGCGCGGAGATTGTCCGCGTCCTGCGCGAGCGCCGCCGCATAGGCTTCCGCCGCGCCGCCGATGTCGCCCTTCTTTGCCGCCTCGTCGGCCTGGGCCAGGAGCGTGTCGAGCGACGAAGGGCCGAGCGGCCCCACGAGCCGTTCGATGAAGGCCTTGACCTGGCTTTCCGGCACCGCCCCCATGAAGCCGTCGACCGGCTGGCCGCGCTGGAAGGCGATCACGGCCGGGATCGACTGAATGCCGAGCTGGCCTGGAATCTGGGGGTGCTCGTCGATGTTCATCTTGACGAGCTTCACCTTGCCCTTCGCGCCCTGCACCGCCTTTTCAAGGATCGGCGCCAGCTGCTTGCAAGGGCCGCACCAGGGCGCCCAGAAGTCGACAAGAACCGGCTGGCGCGCCGATTCGGCGATCACGTCCTGGCGGAAACCCGCGGTCGTCGTCTCCTTCACGGATGACGTGGCGGCGCTCACCTGATCTTGCATGTCCTTATCCGGTCCCTTTCGACTGCGCTCGTCAACGCGCGCCCTTCATCGGGTCGAGTGGCTCGCCTCGATGTGAGATCACATCTCACGAGAGTGACGTTACACCGGAACCACTTGCCCGAAAAGGATCACCCCTCCAACCCCTTGTCGCGAGCCCGACCTCGCCGCAAGCCCGCCCCTCCTTGCGCCTCATGTTCAGGCCCCTGCCGCGATCGCCCGGCGCCGGCGGTGAAGCCATCGCCTCAGATGGTGCGGGACCGGGCCTTTGACAACGCGGCCCCATAACGCGGCCCAACAACGCGGCCCTGGTCCTCGCCGTCTACTCCGCCTCGCGCCGCGGTTCAACGTCGATGATGAGCGGCGCGTGCCCGCTGGCCTTGAGGAAACCCATGAGATCGTCGCGCGACAAGGCGGTCGTCATGGTGTTGGTCAAAGGATGCGCGTTGATGAGCTCGAATTCGAGCAACCCCCTGTCGATCGCGACCGTCACCTCGCCCGCCTTGTCGTTCACCGCGCCGAACAGCGTCACCGCCCCCGGTTCGACGCCGAGCTTGTCCATCAATTGCTCGGCGCTGCCGAAGGACAGGCGGCCCGAGGCGCCGAGCCGCTCGTGCAGCCGCTTCAGATCGACATTCGCATCCTCGCGGCAGGAAACGAGGAAGAAGCGGCCCTTTTTGTCCTTGAGAAAGAGGTTCTTCGTGTGCCCGCCGGGCAAATGGCCGCGCAATTCGCGCGATTGCGTCACGGTGAAGAGCGCCGGATGCTCCACGGTCCGCGTCGCGATGCCGAGGCCCTCGAGATGGGACAGGAGTTGATGCGGAGACAAAGGCATGGTGTCGGCGTCCTCGATCGAGGGCTTCGGCGGCTCTGGCTGAATTCGGTCCCAAAAACGGGCTTCCATTTTTGCGGATCATGCTTTAGACGGCAATCTCCAATGGATTCAACGGCAGCCGACGCTTGCGCCCTCTGCGGCGAATGCGGCGGCGTTTTTCGAGAGTGAGCGGCATGAAGGCCGATACCCATCCCGACTACCATTTCATCAAGGTCGTCATGACCGACGGCACGGAATTCCAGACGCGCTCGACCTATGGCAAGGAAGGCGACGTGCTGACGCTCGACATCGATCCCAAGAGCCATCCGGCCTGGACGGGCGGGCAGCAGCAGCTCACCGATCGCGGCGGGCGCGTGTCGCGTTTCGCCAAGAAGTTCGGCGACCTGAAATTCGGGAAGTCCTGAGACCTTCAGGAGCTCGAGCCGAAGAGCGCCGAGCGCAGCCTCGCGATCTGCTCGCTCACCGGGTTGTCGGGCTCCGGCGGAGCCGCGGTCGCACCCATGAGGCTCTGGGCGATCTGGCGATCGAGATGGCAGATGCGCTCCTGGATCCGTAAGGAGCGCGAAATCAGCGCGAGAAGCCCTTGCGGCAGATCGGCGATGACGTTTCCTGCGAGGCCGGCGATTGCACTTCCTTGAGCGTGATCCGCGCCTTGTCGCGCTCGGCTTGCAGGCGGCTGAGCTCGCCTTCGCCGACGGCGCGCTGCAGCAAGAGCCATGAGGCGAGCTGCATGAGCCGCGTGGTGAGGCGCATGCTTTCCGTGGCGTAGCCGAGCGCCGCCGGTTTCGACAAAAGCCTCGAATCCTCACGCCCCTTGCCGTCGAGATAGCTCGCGGTTTCCTCGACGAGCCCCATTCCCTCACGAAACAGGCCCGTGAATTGCTCCGAATGGACGAAGCTTTCGGCAAAGATCACCGCGCCATGCGCGCCTATTCGCATTCCTGGTCGCCGCTCGTTCACCTTGCGCCTCGTTCCCGTCATGCCTCTCGGCCATCGAATCGGCGAGCTTCGCTCTCGAAAGGAAGCGGGCCCGCTTGATGATGTCCGCGCTCGCAAGTGTAAAGCCATGAGGGCCGACCTTCCCCGGTTACCTTTGATTAGGGTTAACGCAGGATTGTTCTGCGTCCCCGATTCGTCGCACCCAGGGCACGGAAACAAAAAAAGAGCCGCACGAAGCGGCTCTGAAGGTTAAAACAGGGAGGCGTCAAACAAGTGGACAGGAGAGCCACCTGACATTTACCTTGATACCGGCTAAAGCTTAACGTTGAGTTAATTTTTACCGAATTTCTTAAGCGCGTCGAAACGGGTCCCAACCGCCCCGAAATGAAGCTTTCCCGGCGCCGCTTGTGGTCGAGGCTTCAGCCCTCGCTCTTTCTGACGCCTTGGCTTCGGACATTTCCCGCGCGGGAGGCGGCAGAATGACGCCCTTCTTGCGGATCGGGTCGGAGAACCGGAAGTGATGGGCGTTGATCTCCTCCTGAAAAGGGCGGGGTCCGCGGCGCGGCCGGGTAGGTGTCTCGAAGCGCGAGCCGACCCAACGAAGAGCATCCGCATATGACCGAGGCCTTGCCTATTTTGATCCCCTCCGGGCGCCGCTATGTTCCTGGCGAACCATCTCGTCCCAACGGGAAGGCGTGGTTTCGCGATCCCGCGTCAGCGCTTGAAGAAAGAGTGCGCCGAGCCCTGCGCGGCGAGCTTTTGCGCCTTCGCGGTCTCGAGCCGCATGATCTCGTTGCGCAAGGCCGCGACCCGCTCGTCGAGCTCGGCGATCGACAGCATCGACAGATCCTGCCCGATCTCATGGGGCGGGCTGACGCGCTTGGGGCGAGGCTCATCATCATTCATGATGCTTCCTCCGTCTCCTCCTCCATCGACCCGGCGAAATCCTTCGCAGGACAGGATCGGTCCCTATCGCCATTCGGGGCCGGAGCTCATCGGCAACCGCATCGATTGCCGATGAGGCCCGCGAGCGCTGTTGGCAGCCCGCGCGAAGGAAGTTAGAGCATTTCGCCACAGGACGCGAGCGCCGGCGCGAGAAGCCGCTCTTGCGAGCTCGAAACCGCAGATCATAGAAGGTGCAACGATGCCGCCGACGCTCCCCGCGACCATGACGGTGATGGCCATCCCGAAGCCCGGCGGCCCCGAGGCGCTGGTCGCCGAGCAGCGGCCCCTTCCGACGCTTGCCGCCGGCGAGATTCTCATCCGTGTCGCGGCTGCCGGCGTCAACCGGCCGGATGTGCTGCAACGGCAGGGCCACTACCCGCCTCCGCCCGGCGCTTCCGACCTGCCGGGGCTCGAGGTTGCCGGCGAGGTCGTGGCGATCGGCGAAGGCGCGGCTCGTTTCCGCGTCGGCGACAAGGTTTGCGCGCTCGCGCCGGGCGGCGGTTACGCCCAATTCTGCAAGGTGCACGCGACGAACGCGCTGCCGATCCCCAAGGGCTTGACGATGGTCGAAGCGGCGGCCATCCCCGAAACCTACTTCACTGTCTGGACCAATGTCTTCGACCGTGGCCGCTTGCAAAAGGGCGAGAGCTTCCTGGTTCATGGGGGGAGCTCGGGCATCGGCACCACGGCGATCATGCTGGCCACGGCCTTCGGCGCGCGCGTCTTCGCGACCGCGGGCTCGGCCGAGAAATGCGAAAGCTGCCGCAAGCTCGGCGCCGACGTGGCGATCGACTACCACAGGCAAGATTTCGTCGAGGCCGTGAAGACGGCGACGAAGGGACAGGGCGTCGACCTCATCCTCGACATGGTCGGGGGCGATTACGTGCCTCGCAACTACGAGGCGGCCGCCGAGGAAGGGCGCATCGTGCAAATCGCCTTCCTCAAGGATTCCAAGGTGACGCTCGATCTGCGCCGCTTGATGATGAAGCGCCTCACACACACCGGCTCGACCTTGCGGCCGCGCTCGGCGGAACAGAAGGCTCGCATCGCGCGCGCGCTCGAAGAGAAGGTGTGGCCGCTCCTGGAGCAAGGGCGCTGCAAGCCGGTGATCCACGCGACCTTCAAGCTCGCTGACGCGCCGAAGGCTCATGCCCTGATGGAATCGGGCGCTCATATCGGCAAGATCGTGCTCGTGGTGGATTGAGGGGGGCATCGGCGCGACGGTGGGGATTCCCGTGCCGCGAAACGGAGCGCTCGTGGTCCGGCCCCGACAAATGGTTCCGATTTGTCGGAAAAGGCTGACCACGACATTATTGAGTCGTGGATAGATTTTTGCCGACGGAACCGACCATCCGTCGGAATCGATCCACTAGGAAAAGTAGCTGATGGCCTGAAGAAAGCGCTGAAGTTCTCGTTCTTCCTTGCACGCAAGGGCAATTCCATCCAAGCCAATATAACTTAATAGTAATGCTGTTGCCGCCCCCTTTCGATAGCCCCTCCATACGGCGATCAGTCTTTCATAAGCTTCCTTGGAGGTGGCCGGTCGTAAAGACTGATGACCGGGAAAATGACGCAGAAGAAAGGCTTCGTGGCACGGCCTCTGCCAAATAATGTGCAGACCGTGCCGATCGGCGAGGGTGTCGATTTGACGATCCCTCTGAGGATTTTCGCCTAGCTTGTCCGCGTCGAGTAGGATGGCCTTTGCCAAATAGCGGGAGCCACGGTTTTCTCGACTTTCGAGGGAGCGAACGGAGCGTTCCACGATTGCAAGCGGATCGCCGCCAGCCCCATGAGGAATGACCGCCTCAATGTGAAGTCGGCCTTCCTGTTCGATGAGTCGGTGCAGGAGCGTACCGTATGATTGCTCGCTTTCGCCTTCGCAGGCGAAGAAGATGCGTTTGCGCCTCGTTATCCTGCGCGGCATCTTCAGCCGATATGGGGCACCGCGCCATATTCGCCGCTGAGGTATTTTTTGATGTAATTCTCACTGCGACGAACCGGCTTGATGTCCCTGAGCCCGAAGACGGAGGTGCATCCCGTCCCGTCCTTTTGGCAGAAGAATATCTCTTCCTTGGAAAGCTCCCCGAGGAGAGAGGAATGCTGGCAGGTGAGCCATAATTGCGCGTCTTTCGGATTGCGTTCCGGGCTGTAAAACCACCTGATGATCTCGGGCAACAACAGCGGATGAATGGCGGTATCGAGCTCATCGATGATGGCCACCCCGCCGGAATTTAGCGCTGCGTAGATAAGAGGAAATATC
>CAVQNF010000034.1:0-63300 GCA_963713805.1 uncultured Alphaproteobacteria bacterium
GGTGCTGACGCGCGTTTCCGGACGCGCCTCCGCCATGCCCGAGCGCGAGACGCTCGCGAATTTCGCGCGCACTGGAGCGACGCTCGCGATCCATCTCGCCGTCCACGCGCTCGAGCGCGTCGTGACCGAGCTCCTTCCCCATTACGGTGGCGATTGCCCGGTCGCCATCGTGCATCGGGCCTCATGGCCGGACGAGCGCATCGTCACCGGCACGTTGGCGACGATCGCCGGATTGGTGGCGCAAGAGCCGATGGAGCGCACCGCCTTGATCCTCGTCGGCCCGGTGCTCGGCACAAGCGATTTCCGCGAGAGCGCGCTTTACGATCCCGGCTATCGTCGTCGCTATCGCGGGGCGGGAACGGAGGATCACGGATGAACGTGACGAAACGGCGTGCGGGCGACGAGTTCCCCTTGGCGATCGAAAATCGCGATCTCGAGCTCGATCCGCGCGTTTCCCAAAGCCTTCGCGGCCGTCGCGGAGGCCGCCTGCGCGACCGTGAGACCGATGTCGATCTTGGCTGCGCGCGCCAACTCCAAAACCTCCATCGCCGTATTGGCGCGCCGAACCTTGCCGGCAAGCGCCGCCTCGCCTCCGGCTTCGAGGGCGCGCTCGGCGAGCCAATCGAGATCGACCGCGCCGCGCCTCGAATGCAGATCGAGCAGGCCTTGTCCGAGCTTCGCCATCTTGGCGAAGCCGCCCGCGACGGTCACCCTGGCGACCGGATGGCGGCGCAAATATTTGAGCATGCCGCCGACGAAATCGCCCATGTCGATGAGCGCCACCTCGGACAAGCCCATGCAGCCGCGCACGGCCGCCTCGGAGGTCGAGCCGGTCGGCGCCCGCGACATGCTCGAGGCCGCAGGCGCGCGCCACGTCGATGCCGCGATGGATCGTGTGGATCCAGGCGGCGCAGGAATAGGGCACGACGATGCCGGTCGTGCCGAGGATCGACAATCCGCCGACGATTCCGAGCCGGGCGTTCGAGCGTTCGCTCCGCGAGCTTCTCGCCGCCGGGAATGGAGATCTCGACCTCCGCATCACCGCAGGCGCCGTGCAGCGCCGCCGCCTCGGCGATGGCGGCCAGCATCATGGCGCGCGGCACCGGGTTGATGGCGGGCTCCCCCGGCGGCACGCGGCAAGCCGGGGCGCGTCACGCTGCCGACACCGCTCCCGGCGCGGAAGACGACGCCGCGCCGGCGGAGCCTTGCCGCACCGTCGCAACGACGAGCGCGCCATGCGTGACGTCGGGATCATCGCCTGCGTCCTTGACGACGCCGGCACGCGCGAAAGCCGTCGCCTCGCTCCTCCAGCGCCAGCGAGAAAGCCGGCCGGTCGCCGCTGGGCAGCGCGATCGCGACCGGATCGGGGAAGGAGCCCGTGAGCAGCGCCTCATAGGCGGCGCGCGTCGCGGCGGTCGCGCAGGCGCCCGTCGTCCAGCCGCGGCGCAGAGCGGTCGGGCGTGCGTCCTCTTCGGCATCGAGGGTCATGGCGGGAAGGCATATCGCGAACGGCAAGGCGCAGAAAGCCCGGCGTGCGGAGGCCTCGGGGCATGAGCAAAGGCGATCCCCTCATCCCGGGCCTCCCGGACTTCGAAAGCGGGCAGCGTTTGGCTCGTCGGAGCGGGACCGGGCGATCCGGCTCTCCTGACGCTCGCCGCCTTCAAGGCGCTGCGCGAAGCCGACATCTGCGTCTATGACGCGCTCGTCTCGCCCGAGGTGCTCTCGCTCGCCGCACCGCAGGTCGCGCTCGAATTCGCGGGCAAGCGCGGCGGCAAGCCCTCGCCGAACCAGCGCGACATCAGCCTGCGGCTGATCGAGCTCGCGAGGCTCGGCAAGAAAGTGCTGCGCCTCAAGGGCGGCGATCCTTTCGTCTTCGGACGCGGCGCCGAGGAGGCGCGCGCTCTCGCCAAGGCCGGTGTGAAATTTCGCGTGGTACCGGGGGTGACGGCCGGCATCGGGGGGCTCGCCTATGCGG
Organism: uncultured Alphaproteobacteria bacterium; assembly: GCA_963713805.1. Lineage (GTDB taxonomy): Bacteria > Pseudomonadota > Alphaproteobacteria > Rhizobiales > Beijerinckiaceae > GAS188. Next base: position 1,976 of record CAVQNF010000034.1, read on the forward strand.
GCATTCCGGCGACGGCGCGCGAGACGAATCACGCGCTCATCCTGGCGACCGGCCATCTTGCCGAAGGGGCGAAGGGCATCGCCGATTTCGCGGCGCTCGCCGCGACCGGCGCGCCGCTCGTCCTCTACATGGCGATGAGCAATCTCGAAGGCATCGCCAAGGCGCTCATCGCCGGCGGCATGAGCGCCGACACGCCGCTTGCGATCGTGAGCGAGGCGACGACGAAGCGCCAACGCGTTCTCGTGACGAAGCTTGCGAACGCAAGCGCCGAAGCGAAGGCCGAAGGCCTCGCGGCGCCGGCCATCGTGGCGATCGGCGCGATCGTGAAATTGCGCCAGGCGCTCGCGCCCTTCGCAGTGACCCTGGAGGCAGAGGCGGCGCCCGAACCGACGCCGCGGGAGCGGGCGTGAAAGGGGCTGGCCTCGTCGTCGCGGCGCCGCGCTCGGGCTCGGGAAAGACGACGCTGACGCTTGGCCTCATGCGCGCGCTCGCGCGTCGCGGCGTCGCGGTCGCCGGCGCGAAATGCGGCCCCGATTACATCGACCCCGGATTTCACGCGGCGGCTTGCGGGCGCGCCAGCGTCAATCTCGACAGTTGGGCGATGGCTGAAGGCTTGCTTCGCGCGCTTGCGGCGAAGGCCGAGACCGAAGCCGAGCTCGTGATTTGCGAAGGGCTCATGGGGCTCTTCGACGGCGTTCCGGGAGAAGCAGGCGAGACCGGGTCGAGCGCGGACATCGCGGCGCTTTGCGGCTGGCCGGTGCTGCTCATTCTCGACGTCTCGGGCCAATCGACGACGGCGGCCGCGATCGTCAAAGGCATGATGAGCTATGATGCGCGCATCGAGCTCGGCGGCGTCGTTCTCAACCGCGTCGGCAGCGAGCGCCATCGCCGCCTCGTGGCGAAGCGATCGAGCACCTCGGGGTGCCGGTGCTCGGAAGCTTGCCGCGAAGCGACAAGGTGAAGCTCCCGGAACGGCATCTCGGCCTCGTGCAGGCAGACGAGACCTCGGGCCTCGACGCCTTGCTCGACGCCATGGCGGATTTCGTCGCGGCGCATGTCGATATCGATCGCGGTGAGAGAGATCGCCGGGCGAAGGCCATCCCGAGAGGCCAAGCGCGACGCTTCAACCGCCGCCAACCCGTCCCGATCGCGCTTCCGCCGCCCGGCCGGCGCATCGCGCTCGCGCGCGACGAGGCCTTCTCCTTCATTTATCCGCATGTGCTGCGAGGGCTGGCGCGCGTCCGGCGCGAAGATCGTCCCGTTTTCGCCGCTTGCCGATGAGCCGCCGCCCGCCGATTGCGATTGCTGCTGGCTGCCCGGCGGTTATCCGGAGCTGCATGCCACGCGCCTCGCCGCGGCAAGCCTCTTTCTCGAGGGCTTGCGCGGTTTCGCGCGGACGAAGCCGGTCCATGGCGAGTGCGGCGGCTATATGGTGCTTGGCAAGCACGCTCGTCGACGCCTCGGGCGTGAGCCACGCCATGGCCGGGCTCTTGTCCCTCGTCACGAGCTTCGCCCAAAGGAAGATGCAGCTCGGCTACCGCGACGCGCGCCTTCTCGCCGACACCTCGCTCGGCGCGAAAGGGAACGCGATTCAAGGGCCACGAATTCCATTATTCGACGCTGCTCGATCGCCGGAACGGACGAGCCCTTCGCGCTCGTCGCCGACGCCCATGGCACGGCGCCGCAATCGGCGGCGCTCGAGGCGCGGCCTCGTCAGCGGCTCGTTCTTTCACGCCATCGCGCGTGTGGATTGAGGGAAGCGCCCCTATCCGTCCTGGTCGGGCTCGGCCCGGCCACACGCCTTCCCGTTTTAACCAGTGGAAGGCACATAGGCGTGGATTAGCCCGCACCGAGTGCGGGCACGACGAGCAGGCGCGCCGTTCATCCGGCTCCGCGGGAGAAGCGGAGGGCGCGCACTTGAAAATCAGCCGGCTCCGGCGGAAAACAGCGGTGAGGAGTTCGCCAATGCGAATCGGCGTCGATTTCGGCGGCACCAAGATCGAGGTCGCGATCCTCGACCGGGACGGTCGGGAGATCGCCCGCCAGCGCGCGCCGACGCCGCATGGCGATTACGAGGGCTGCGTGCGGGCCATCGCCGGCCTCGTGCGCGCCGTCGCCGCGAAGACGGGCGCCGGTGGACCTGTCGGCATGGGAATACCGGGCGCCATCTCGGCGAAGACCGGGCCGGGTGATGACCTCGAACGCCACCTGGCTCGCCGGCAAGGCTCTCGACCTCGATGTTGCTGCCGCGCTCGGCCGCAAGGTGCGCATCGAGAACGACGCCAATTGCTTCGCGCTCGCGGAGGCCGTGGACGGCGCCGCGAAGGGCGCGCGCTGCGTCTTCGGCGCGATCCTGGGCACCGGCGTCGGGCGCCGGCATCGTCATGGACCTGAAGGTGTTCTCCGGGCAGACGGGCATCGCAGGCGAATGGGGCCACAACCCCGTGCCCTGGCCCGATCCCAGCGAATACCCGGGGCACCCGTGCTATTGCGGCCGTCAGGGCTGCATGGAGCGCTATGTCTCCGGCACCGCCTTCACGGCCGAATATGCGTCAAGGACGCGGCATGACGCTCAAGGGCCATGAGATCGTGGCGGCGATGCGCAGCGGCGATGCCGAGGCGCGGGCCACCTATGAGCATTATGTGAAGAGCCTGGCGCGCGGACTTGCCGTCATCGCCAATGTGCTCGACCCGAACGCCTTCGTGCTCGGCGGCGGCATGAGCAATGTCGATGAGCTCTATCGCGACCTGCCGGAGCTGATGCGCCCCCATGTGCTCTCGAACGAGTTCGACACGCCCATCCTCAAGCCTCTCCATGGCGATTCGGCCGGCGTGCGCGGCGCGGCGTGGCTGTGGGACGAAGCCGACGATCTCGACGCGCCACGCGCCGACGTGAGAGAAGCGCAAGCGCCGCATCCGAGGCGGCCCGACAGCCAGTTCAGTCTCGCATGAGGTCTCGCTCATGCCCTCGCTTCCCCCGCCATCGCCGCCGGGATCGTCCACGCCGATTTCGAGAAGGTCGACATCCGCGTCGGCACGATCGTGAAGGCCGAGCCCTTCCCGCAGGCGCGCAAGCCCGCCTTCAGGCTCGCGATCGATTTCGGAGAGGGGATCGGCGTGAAGAGGTCCTCGGCGCAGATCACGGTCAATCACAAGCTCGAGGAGCTTGTCGGACGACAGGTGCTCGCCGTCGTCAATTTTCCGCCGCGCCAGATCGGCCCCTTCATGTCGGAGGTGCTCACCCTCGGTCTTCCGGATGCAAAACGGAGAGGTGATGCTCATCGCACCGGCGCGAAAGGTGCCCGAATGGCGGACGGATGTTTTGAGGCGTGATGCGGTGGCGCCTACTGCCGAACCTGCGAGAGCATGATCCGCAAAAATGGGAACTATCTTTGCGATAAGATGCGTCAAAACAAAGAGATAAAATAACTGCCATCTAAACGCATTACGGTTTAATGACGCATAAAGGCGTCGCAGCGGCGGGCATCCACGCCCTCGCCAATGAGAGGGGGCTTCATGTCGGTCCGTTACGAGGAAATGACGGCTCCTCGATTTAAGGTGGAGAGCCTCGGTGGATATGAACAGATCACGTTGAGGGCGCGGCGCAATCTGCCCCTCACGTTATTCCTTATCGCCTGGCTGGGCGCCTGGGCTTTTGGGGCAATTTCGGCGACCACGACTTCTAATTTCAAATTTCCAACCCTTCGTGGCTTTCTGGCTCGTGGCCTGGCTCATGGGAGGCATGGCCGCCATGACGATGCTGGCGTGGTGGCTCTCGGGTTCTGAAAGATTGCGCGTCGTCGGCTCCGACCTCGAGATCAGCTATCGCATGCTCGGGATGACGAAGCGCAGATTGTTCCGGGGAAGCGATATTCGCAATCTTTCGACCCATGAGGATCAGCCATTGGGCCGCTACAGCCAAATGAGTTTGCCGTTCTTTCCGGGAAACAAGTCCGGTTGCCTGAAATTCAGCTATGGCGCGCGAACGATCTATGTCGGCGCCGGCTATGACCAGGCAGAGGGACAATTCATCTTGAATTTGCTGCGCAAGCGCTTGCCGGCGACCGCCATGACGCCGGATTGAGCGCGGCCCTTGGATCTAATGCTCTCCGGAAATCGCGACCTTATCATCCGGAACTAAGCCTCATTCGCTTTCCGCCATTTCGCCCAGTCGATGACACCGTGCTCCTTGACGACCTCGATGGCGGTGGGACCCAGCCGATCGCAGAAGAGAACGAGCTTGGCGCAAGGCCATCTGGCGCTCGGGACCATGAGCCCGTCGCAATCGAGAAAATGCGCCACTTCCGCGATTTCCTGGGTGCGTGGATATTCGTGCACTCGCTCGACATAAGCGAGCTGACCGAAGCGGGAAATGTCGAGGTTCAGTTTTGCGAGATCCGGCAGGGTCGAGAAATGCAGCGTCTCGGAGAGCTCCACCTTGAGCTCGAACAGGACGTAGCGGATTTTCGTCGGGAAAACCGGTTGTCCACGCAGCAGGTGGAAATACATCTCGGCGAGCGCGCCTTCTCGGTCGCACGAGGCGCATAGAGCCAGGTGCGAATCTCATCGGAGGAGTAGTATTCCTGAAGCCTCCCGACGATGTAGTACAGATCCGATAAAATAAGCTCGCTGCGCGGGTGCGGCTTCATGGAACCCGCCTTCCAGCGTGAAACCGTCGCCTTCGAAACGTCGGTGATATTGGCGATATCCGTGCCTTTGAGACCGGCCTCTTGCAGCTCTCCAAGAAACCGTGCGACCGCCGCCTGTGCCATCACTTCGTCTCACCAGATCACGTTATTGTTTCACAAATTTAATATATGAAACAAGAACGTCATGGTCAAGCAAGTTGTGGGAGCCTGAGGCGCGCGCCTCGAACCTCGCGCGAAGAGCTATTTTGGTGCGGCGCGATCCTCGATCGAGTCCTTCCGGGAGTTCGCGAGATCGAGCCAGGACGAGCCGTTGACTCGCCGCGGCATCCGAAACAGGGTCGCGCCCGCAGATGCAACCCAGCGCCTTAGGCCAAAAGCAGCCGGCGTCAGGCACCAAGGAACGCCCATGACACGATCGATCGAGACGTTGCGCTCGCAGCGTTGGTTCGCGGCCGATGATTTCCGCGCATTCGGCCATCGCCAGCGCGCCCAGCAGATGGGGTTGCGCCGCGAGGAATTCATGGGGCGGCCGGTCGTCGCCATCCTCAACACCTGGAGCGATCTTTCGCCCTGCCACGCGCATTTGCGCGAGCGCGGCGAGGCGGTGAAGCGCGGCGTGCTGCAAGCGGGGGGCTTCCCCTTCGAATTGCCGGCGATGAGCCTCGGCGAGGTGCTGGTGAAGCCGACCACCATGATCTACCGCAACTTCCTCGCCATGGAGGCCGAGGAGCTGTTGCGCTCGCTCCCGGTCGATGGCGCCGTGCTGCTCGGCGGTTGCGACAAGACGACGCCCGGCCTCGTCATGGGCGCGCTGAGCATGGATATTCCGGCGATCTTCGTGCCGGCCGGGCCTATGCTCAATGATCGCTACAAGGGCAACCGCGTCGGCGCCGGCACGCATTCGCGCAAATATTGGGACGAATACCAGGCCGGCAATATCGACAAGGCCGAATGGACCCGTCTCGAGCAGCGCATGACGCGCGCGCCCGGCACCTGCAACACCATGGGCACGGCCTCGACCATGACCAATATCGTCGAGGCCATGGGCTTGAGCCTCCCGGGGGCCGCCGCGATTCCGGCGATGGACTTCGGCAATGCCCGCATGGCCTCCGCCTCCGGCGCGCGCATGGTCGAGATGATCCGCGAGGATCTGAAGCCCTCGATCATCGTGACCAAGGCCGCGGTGATGAACGGCGTCGCCGCCTATCTCGCGCTCGGCGGCTCGACCAACGCGGCGATCCATCTCATCGCGATGGCCGGCCGGGCCGGGATCGAGCTTTCGCTCGACGAGCTCGACGCCATGGCTCGCAAGGTACCGGTGCTCGTCAACCTCTTCCCGTCGGGCGACAAGCTGATGGAGGATTTCTACTATGCGGGCGGCCTTCCGGCGCTGTTGAAGAAGATCGAAACGCATCTCGATCTTTCCGCCATGACGGTGACCGGCAAGACGCTCGCCGAGAACATCGCGGGCGCGCGCTGCGAGGACGACGAGGTTATCCGCAACGTCGCCAATGCGGTCTCGACCAAGGGCGCGCTCGCGGTGCTGCGCGGCAATCTCGCGCCCAACGGCGCGGTGGTGAAGCCCTCGGCCTTCGGTGCCGAACTTCTTCAAGCATCGCGGGCGAGCGCTCGTCTTCGACGGCAATGCCGAAATGCATGCCGCGATGCGCGACCCTGATATCGACGCCGACGAGAACACCGTCCTGGTGCTGCGCAATGCAGGGCCCGTCGGCGCGCCCGGCATGCCCGAATGGGGCAATCTGCCGATCCCGCAAAAGCTCCTGAAGAAAGGGGTGCGCGACATGGTGCGCCTTTCCGACGCCCGCATGAGCGGCACGCATTACGGCGTCTTGCGTGCTCCACGTCTCGCCGGAAGCCGCGATCGGCGGACCCTTGGCGCTCGTGCAGGACCGGCGATACGATCGAGCTCGATGTCGAGGCGCGCAAGCTTCACCTCGACGTGACGGGGGAAGAGCTCGCGCGGCGCAAGGCCGACTGGAAGCCGCGCGAAGCGCAATACGAGCGCGGCTATGTGCGGCTCTACCAGCAGCATGTGTCGCAAGCCGACAAGGGTTGCGATCTCGATTTCCTCGAAGGCAACGCCAGGACGCCGGAGCCGGTGATCTACTGACCGGCGCGGAGGTCCCACCGGCGAATGCCGAGCTGCGGTCTCGGGATCGCGCAGTACGGTAAATTCCAGTGCTTCGAGCCAGCGATAGCGGCCCCAGTGATTCGGTGAAGTTCGCCAATCAGGCCGCCTCATTCACCGAATCGCTAATGCTCACGCGCAACCACCTGGCAGGTCAAAATCAAGGGCGGCAAGTCGCCCGGCGGCTCCCGAGTTCGACCACGTACGCGCCGGCCACGTGGCGGTAGTCGACGCGGTAAGGAACCAAGACTTATACAGGCGCTTTCCCGAAGCCCTATTCGGAATATATGATCGGAACCGTTCGAGCGGGCGCGATCGAGTGAGAGGGCATGAGAGGCAAGGTGAACCCGAAGGGCGGCGAGCTCTCGAGCCCGCCGCATGTGCTGCGCGACAAGCGCGGGCTCGTCAATCGAACGCGCCGGTTGCGTGGCCAGGTGGACGCGATCGAACGGGCGCTCGACGGAGAGGCGAGCTGTTCGGACTTGCTGCAGCGGATCACCGCCGCGCGCGGCGCGATCAACGGGCTGATGGCGGAGGTGCTCGAGGAGCACGTGCGCGAATATCTCATCGACGCCAAGGGTTCGGACCCGGTTTCGCGCGGAGAAGCCGCCGAGGAGCTGATCGAGATCATCCATTCCTATCTGACTTGAGTCGGGGGCGTGGTGCCCGGGCGCAAGGCCACCCGCGGGATCATTTCCGCGACAAGTGGATCGATTTCCGACGGATGGTTCCCATCCGTCGGCAAAATCTATCCACACCTCACGAAGTTGTGGCCAGGCCTTATCCGACAAATAGGTACCATTCGTCGCGGCCGCACAACCAGGTCACTAACGCCGCGTCGCCGTGAAGGACGAGACGATGATCAGGACGCCCCCGGCGATCGTCGTCCAGGCGGGAATCTCGCCGAAGAACAAAAAGCCGAAGATCGAGCCGTAGACGAGCGCCGTGTAGTCGGCGGGCGCCATGCGTCCGGCAGGCGCCAGCGAATAGGCCTTCACGAGCACGAGATGGCCGCAAACGCCGAGAATGCCGATGGCGGCAAAGTTGAGAAGGTCGGAGGCGTCGAGCGGCAGCCAAAAGCCGGCGGGCGCAAGCGGCATGAACGCGCCGAGGATGAGCATGGGGCCGATATTCTGCACCGCGACGATGATCAGGGGATGATCGCGCGTGGCGCGCGAGCGCAAGAGCACGAGCGATAGCGAATAGGTGAGCGTCGAGAGCAGCACGGCGAGCGTGCCCTCGAGCGCCGCGAGCGAGGGATGCGCGCCGCCGAAATTCGGAGCGACGATCAGCAGCATGCCGACAAAGCCGATGACGAGCGCGATGACGACCGGCCGACTGACGCTCTCGCGCAGCATCAGCATGCCGAAGAGCACGGTGACGCAGGGCGAGAGAAGCGAGAGCGCCAGCGTCTCGGCGAGCGGCAAGCGGCCGAGCGCGAAATAGAAGGTGATCGAGGTCGCGACGGCCAATACGGCGCGCCAGCTGTTGGCGATCACCGTCTCGAGGCGCGGGCGCGGCGGGCGCGCGACGCCGATCGCGACCAGGATGGCGAGCGAGCCGAAGACGAAACGCATGCAGGCGATCTGCGCGACGGGAAATTGCGCCGCCTGCCCCTTCACCAGGGCGTCCATGCCCGCCAGCAGGCCGACCGCGGTGGCGGCGAGCGCGAAGGCTCCGCTCATATCGAAACATTGGGCAAGACATGCCGCATCGCCGCGACGGGCGGCGCCGCGCGGCAAACTCGGTCGGTCATCGGCTCGGCAAGAAGGATCATGGTGAGAAGAGCGCAGTAGCCTACAGCTTCGCCCCGGACAAATGGTTCTCTCCCGGCAAAAAGGCGTGACCACAGCTTTCTTCGGGAGACGGACGCGGGCGGATGGGGCGGCACCCTTGGCCCGCCGTGCCGCGTGCCTTCGCTTCTCCTTGCGCCGGATCGCTTGTGCTCCTTCGCTCGCAGGTGGCCGCGCTCACACAGCTGTTGAGAAATCGCCGCGTTCACCCTTTAGACTCTTGCGGGCGATTCAAGCACTAGTGTAGCGTCCTCTCGCTCAGCCACGAGATGTCGTGGGTGTTCTGGTTTCACTGAAATCGTCACGCCCGTGACGGCCGCCGATCCGCGGCCGACGCGAAGAGGATTCCGATTGAAGGAGATAGGAATGTCCTGGGACGGCGAGCGCGTCGAACTCTTAAGCAAATTGTGGCAGGACGGCATCAGCGCGAGCCGCATCGCCGCGCAACTCGGCGCCGGCATCACCCGCAATGCGGTGATCGGAAAGGTGCATCGGCTCGGCCTCGCGGGCCGGGCGAAGCCGGCCGCGTCAGCGGGTGCGCCGCGCCCCAGAAGAGTGGTGCCCACCCCGGCGACGCAAAAGACAGTCGCCTTGCGCGGCAATACCATGATGCTCAGGGAAGTCGTGGTCGCCGAGGAGTATGAACCGGCGGTGCTGCCGCAAGCCGTGGTCATCCCGATCTCGGAGCGGGTGACCATCACCGAATTGCGCGAGAACATGTGCCGCTGGCCGCTCGGGGATCCGCTGACGCCGGAATTCCGCTATTGCGGCACGAAATGCGATCCGTCGATGCCCTATTGCATGCCGCACGGCCGCATGGCGTATCAGCCGGCGTCCGATCGCAGGCGCGCCTGACGCCCCGTCTCGCCCGCTCTTTCCCGCGAAAAGCGGGAATCTCAGAATCACGAACGCAGATCGCGCGGAAACTTTGGGTCCCCGCCTTCGCGGGGGCGAGCGGATGAGTGACGCTCACGTGCCCTTCGCGCTGAAGGTTTCGTCGAAACCATAGCCTCCGCCGCGCACGGTGCGGATCGGGTCGCGCAGGCCGCCCCGGTTGAGCACCTTGCGCAATCGTCCGACATGCACGTCGACGGTGCGCTCGTCGATATAGGCATCCTGCCCCCAGACCGCGTTCAGCAACTGCTGGCGGCTGTAGATGCGTCCGGGGACGCTCATCAGGAAGGCCAGAAGATTGAACTCGGTCGGGCCGAGGTGGATTTCACCGCCCGAGCGAAACACGCGGCGCCTTTCGCGATCGAGCTCGAGGTCGGCCGCCTTGAAGAGATTGATCGACTGATGCGGCAGCGAGCGGCGCATCAGCGCCTTCACCCGGGCCACGAGCTCGCCGACCGAGAACGGCTTCACCACATAATCGTCAGCGCCCACGACGAGCCCGCGCACGCGCTCGGATTCCTCGCCGCGCGCGGTCAGCATGATGATCGGCAGCTTCGCCGATGGCTCGCGCAGCCTGAGGCGCCGGCACAATTCGATGCCGGAAAGGCCGGGCAACATCCAATCGAGGATCAGGAGATCGGGCACGCGTTCCTTCAGCCGCAGATCGGCCTCGTCGCCGCGGGTGACGGCTTCGACCTCGAAACCCTCCGCCTCGATGTTGTAGGTCAGGAGCACGACGATCGCCTCGTCGTCCTCCACGATCATGACCCGGGGCTTCATGAACCGCTCCGCCGGTCGCAGCGAGATGCCGCGGCCGCGCTCACTTGGCCCCCACGGGCTTGTCGAGGCTCGTGGTGTCGGCCTTGACCCGCTCGGCCAGGAGCTTGCCGCCGGTCACGAGATAATAGACGTTCTCGGCGACGTTGGTCGCGTGGTCGCCCATGCGTTCGATGTTCTTGGCGCAGAAGAGAAGGTGAGCGCAGACCCCGATATTACGAGGATCTTCCATCATATAGGTGAGAAGCTCGCGAAATAGCGAAGTATAGAGCGCGTCGATATTCTCGTCATGCTGCCACACCTCGAGCGCCTTTTCGGCGTTGCGCTCCACATAGGCGTCGAGCACGTCCTTCAATTGCGTGAGCACGAGCTGCGAGAGATGCTCGACGCCCTTCACGAGCTTGGGCGCCTGGACGAGACCCGTGATGGCGAGCACGCGCTTGCAGATGTTCTTGGCGAGATCGCCGATCCGCTCGAGGTCATGCGTGACGCGGATCGCGGCGATCACCGCTCTGAGGTCGACCGCCATCGGCTGGCGCCGCGCAATGGTGAGCACGGCCTTTTCCTCGAGCTCCTGCTGCAAGGCGTCGAGCCGCGCGTCGAGCGCGATCACCTCGTTCGCCATGGCGGGCGACTGGCGCACCAGCGCCTCGATGGCGCGGGTCGTCATGGATTCGGCGAGGCCCCCGAGCTCCGCGACGCCGCGGCTCAGGGCGTCGAGATCGGCATCGAAGGCACGAACGATGTGATCCGCCATCTCGGTCTCCGCATCATGTCCCCGAGAACCGTTCCGCGAGGGCAACTGCGAATCGAAGCGCCAGGGACGAAAGGTGCCTACGAAATGCACCTATGAAATGCGCCTGCATTTCCTGTTGCCCGCCTGATTATAACGCAGCCGTGACATTAGGATGACACAACCGAATGCGCGGCGCGAGGTCAGGGAGCGGCCTCGAGCGCGGGTTTCGGGAACACCACCTCGAAGCTCGCACCGGCACCGAGCTCGCTGCGCACCATGAGGCGCGCCTTGTGCCGGTTGAGGATGTGCTTCACGAGCGCGAGGCCAAGGCCCGTTCCGCCCTTCTGCCGGCTTTCGACCACGTCCACCCGGTAGAAGCGTTCCGTGAGACGCGGCAGGTGCTCAGGGGCAATCCCTGGCCCGTAATCGCGCACCGTCACGCTCACGGCGCGGTCTCCATCCACGAGCGACACCTCGACGCGGCCACCCGACTGTCCGTATTTGACGGCGTTCTCGATGAGGTTCTCGAAAACGCGGATGAGCTCGTCGCGGTCGCCGGCCACCAGCACCCGGCTCAGGCCCTCGATCTCGATTTTCGTCTTGCACTCGAGAGCGAGCGGGGTGAGCGTGTCGACGACTTCGCTCAGCACGGAATCGAGCCGGACGTCCTCGGTCGGGTGGACGTGCTCCTTGAGCTCGATGCGCGAGAGCGACAGCAGGTCGTCGATCAGGCGCGACATGCGCCTTGCCTGCTCGCGCATGATGGCGAGGAAACGCGTCTGCGCGGCGGGATCGTTCTTCGCCGGCCCTTCGATCGTCTCGATGAAGCCGTAGAGCGAGGCGAGCGGCGTGCGCAGCTCGTGGCTCGCGTTGGCGACGAAATCGACGCGCATGCGCTCGAGCCGGCGCGCCGCGGTGACGTCGCGAAACAGCATGACGATCTCGGTCGCCGCGCTCGCTTCGACGTCCCCATCGATCCTCACCGGCGTCGCGCGAACCTCGAAGCTGCGCTCGACTGGCACCTTCTCGTGGAATTCGGTCTCGGCGACGGCGCCTTCGCGCAGCACCCGCTCGACGGCGCTCACCACCTCGGGCGAGCGGACCGCGAAGCTCAACGAGCGCCCCCTGCCGAGCTGGGGCAGCGCCGCCTTCGCCTGGGCGTTGAACATCGTCACATTGCCCTGCGCGTCGAGGACGATGACCGGATCGGCGATGCCGGACAGCATCGCCTGAACGCCCGCTCGCGCGGTTTCTTGCGATTGCGCCATCTCGGCGGCCGTGCGGCGCTCGGCCCGCGGACGCATGAGGGCCGCGATCGCGGTCACCATCAATCCCGCGAGCGCCGGCCACAGGATCGGCCCGCTTATGAAGGCAAGGACGCAGCTCACGAGGAGGGTTGCGGCAAGAGCGCCCGCGGCCGGGCTCTCCCACCATCGGCGCCCCGGCTGCGGGGGACTATGCTGCTCGTCTGCCGTCACCATTTCGAGCATGCCTCTTCCTGGTCGGTCCATCGATCTCAGCGCTGGCCCTATCTGGCGTCGCCGGCCTCGGTCCGGCCATTCGCGCCCCTGCTTCGCCTCACAGCTTCACCGTATAGCCGACCTCGAGCGTGCGCCGTCGCGGCAGCTCGAAACGATCGACGGCCCGCTCGGCATTGCGGGCGAGGAAAGCGAAGACATGGGCGGTGAGATCCCTGAAGCCGCTGATGCCTTCAGGAGCCAGGATGCGTTCATGGCCGATGATGTAGACGGCTTCTTCCGGCTCGAGCCCGGCGCGGCGCAAGGCCGGCGCCAGGATCGACGGCACGTTGACCACCTGCATGTAGCCGTAGCGCAGATCGACCCTGATCAGCCTTTCGTCGAGCGTCGTGAGCACCACGCGCTCGCTCGCCGGCACGCGCGGGCGCGATGCGATCCACACGGAGGCGATGACGACCTTGTCGAAGCTCATGTCGAGAAGCTCGTAGAGCCTTGCGAGCGCCACCGGCGCCATGGCGCCGGCCCGCGACAGGAAGATCGCCGGCCGCGACGAGCGGAAATTGGTGGCGCGTGCCTCGCGCCTCGCGAAGGCGTCGAGGGGCTCGGAAAGCCGCATCTGCTCCTCGACGACGCGCTGAACGCCGCGCCGCCAGCTCGCCATCAGGAAGATGATGAGGAGCCCGATCGAGAGCGGCAACCAGCCGCCATCGCGAATCTTGCTCAAATTGGCGAGGAAGAACGGCACGTCGACGCCGAGCAGCCCGGCGCCGAGCGCATAGACGAAGGGCGGGCTCCACTTCCACGAGCGCCGCACCTCCGCGACCAGAAGGATCGTGGTGGTGATCATGGCGATCGAGACCGCGATGCCGTAGGCGGAGGCGAGGCTGTCCGACGAGCCGAAGCCGATGACGATGCCGAGCGTGCCGATGCCGAGGAACAGGTTGACGCGCGGCACCACCACATGCGCCTGGGTATGCTGGGAGGTGTAGCGCATGCCCATCGGCGGCAGATAGCCGATCTCGACCGCCTGCTTCGCCAGGCTGAAGGAGCCGGTGATGATCGCCTGGCTCGCGATGATGGTCGCGGCCGTCGCCAGCACCACCGTGGCGTTGCCGACGAATTTCGGCGCGAGCTCATAGAAGGGGTTGGCGATGGCGTGCGGATCGGAGAGCACCAGCGCGCCCTGGCCGAAATAGTTGAGGATGACCGCCGGCATCGCCACGTAGAGCCAGGCATGCGAGATGGCCTTGCGACCGAAATGGCCAAGGTCCGCGTAAAGCGCCTCTCCGCCCGTGAGCACCAGGAACACCGCGCCGAGAATGGCGCCCGAAAGCAGCGGGTGATGCACCAGAAGCTCGACCCCATAGATCGGATTGAGCGCGTAGAGCACGCTCGGGTTGCGGGCGACCTCGACGATGCCGAAGGCCCCGATGGTCACGAACCACAGGACCATGACCGGCCCGAAAAAACGCCCGATGCCTTCCGTGCCGAAACGCTGGCTGACGAAGAGCGCGAGCAGGATGGCGACCGTCAAGGGCACGATCAGCGTCTGCATCGAGGGGGTGAACACCTGCAAGCCCTCGACCGCGGACAGGACCGAGATCGCGGGCGTCAGCATGCCGTCGCCAAACAGCATGGCGGCGCCGAAGAGGCCGATCCCGAGGAGGATGCGCCGGGACCCGACGGGCGAGCGATGCAGGTTGAGGAGCGTGATGAGGGCCAGGATGCCGCCTTCCCCGTCGTTGTCGGCGCGCAACACGACGGTGACGTATTTCAGCGTCACCGAAAGCGTCAGCGCCCAGACGACGAGCGAGAGCAGCCCCAAGACATCATCGACCGAGGGCTGCGCCGTGCCGAGCGCCGCGAGCGCGGTCTTGAACGCGTAAAGCGGCGAGGTGCCGATGTCCCCGAACACCACGCCCAGCGCCCCGACCTCGGCGGCGATCCAGACCGGCCTCGTGGAGGCTTGGACGCTCATCCGAAAATATCAGCGCGGTGATGAAGCGTCACGGATGTCGCAAAACGGGGAAGCATCGGAACTCGATCGGCATGAGCTCGTCTCCAATCGCCCGACAAGCATGCCCATATCATCGCTTCCGTGGACGCCGCCCGCCCGATTTCCCAAAACCCGACGCGAGCTTATAGACGGTTCCGGCGGATGAAGCGAGCGCCGCGCTCGGGCCTCATTCAAGCTCCGCCGAGGGGGCGGCCGAGAAGCGTTCCACCATCTTCGGGAGGCCCTACGCGGAAATCGATCCGAGCCGTGGGTGGCTTTCGCCGTCCAGGCCGCCCTGCGTTAAGATCGACCCACGCCGCGCCGCTTTTTGGGATCTCGCCCGATCCGATAGGCTCGTCTTTCAAGGCCAGGCGGCTTTCGCGGCGGCTTTGACGAGGGGGTGTGAAACCGGGGAGCCACCACCGTGAAGGTGGCACCACGCGAAAGGACGGAAACGATGCCCAAAGGCTACTGGATCGCGCGAGTCGACGTGCATGATGAGCAGGCTTACAAGAAATATTTCGCCGCGAATGCCATCCCCTTCAAGAAATACGGCGCGCGCTTTCTCGTGCGCGGCGGCAGGACCCTATGCGTCGGCGGCAGCATGCGCGCCCGCAATGTCGTGATCGAGTTCGAAAGCTTCGAGGTGGCGCTCGCTTGCTGGAACTCTCCCGAATATCAGCACGCCGCGACCTTCCGCCAGCCCCCCGTCGCGGAGGGCGACTTCATCATTTGCGAGGGCCATGACGGGAGCGCGCCGTGACGGGGAGCCGATCCTTAAGGGGCCGGTCGTCAAAGGGCCGATGCTCGAGGCCCGTCGATCGTGCCCCTCGCAACCACAAGCGCGGAACACTCCGTTTCGGGAGGGCTGCGGTTCAGGTTTTGAGCCATGATATTATTTGGTATTTCATTCAATGATCCCTTCCTCACCTCCCCTTTTCAAGGGGAGGATAGTGGGAAGTTCGTGCTCTTTACTTAGGTTTCTGAAGTAGAAGAAGAATACGTGACTAGCGATTACCTCCCCGCTTTAAGGGGGGAGGTCGGCCGCGGGCCGGCAGTTGAAGGTAGGCAATCCGCGATGTGCGGCCGGGTGGGGGTCGGGAAGACGCAAGACCAGCCAACACCAGTTCAGCGCGTCAGTGGCCAACCCTCGCACCTGTTCCGAGGATCAGCACGGCCATCCACACATGGAAGGATAGGCGTGGATGACCGGGCCAAGCCCGGTCATGACGACTTGGGGGATGCCAAAACGCCCGCCTCACATGTGTCAGCCCAGCAGACGATAGGCCGGCAGCGTCAGGAACTCCTCGAAATCCGGCGCGAGCGACATGTCGGCGAAGAGCTTCTCGGCCTCGGCGAAACGGCCCTTGTCGTAGACATTGGCGCCGAGCGCTGAGCGCACCTTGCCCATCTCGTCGGCCATGACGCTCTTGAACAGGGCCGGCGTGACTTCGCGCCCGTCCTCGAGCTTCGCCTTGTGGAAGAGCCACTGCCAGATCTGGGCACGGCTGATCTCGGCGGTCGCCGCATCCTCCATCAGATTGTAGAGCGGCACCGCGCCGCGCCCGCGCAGCCAAGCCTCGATATATTGCACGCCGACGCGGATGTTCTCGCGCAAGCCCGCCTCGGTGCGCTGGCCTTGATGCACCTCGAGCAGCATGTCACGCGTGATCGGCGCGTCGCTGCCCGGCTTGTCGAGCTGGTTCGGGCGCGGCATCAAGCGGTTGAAGACTTCGTCCGCGACGGGAACGAGGTCGGGATGGGCGACCCAGGTGCCGTCATGGCCGTCCTTCGCCTCGCGCTCCTTGTCGGCGCGCACCTTGGCGAAGGCCGCCTCGTTCGCGGCCGGGTCGTTCTTGACCGGAATCTGCGCCGCCATTCCCCCCATGGCGAAGGCGCCGCGCCGATGACAGGTCCTGATCACGAGAAGCGAATAGGCCCGCAAGAACGCCGCGCCCATGGTCATGGCGGCGCGATCGGGGGTGAGGAAGCGCTTATTCTTTCCGATCCGCTTGATGAAGGAGAAGATGTAGTCCCAGCGGCCGCAGTTCAGCCCGACGATGTGGTCGCGCATCTCATGCAGGATCTCGTCGAGCTCGAAGGCGGCCGGCAAGGTCTCGATGAGGATGGTTGCCTTGAAGGTGCCCCGCTTCACGCCGAGCTCCGATTCGGCATGCGCGAACACCTCGTCCCAGAGCCGCGCCTCGAGGTGGCTTTCGATCTTCGGCAGGTAGAAATAGGGCGCGGTGCCTTGGGCGAGCGTCGCCTTGGCGTTGTGGAAGACGTAAAGGCCGAAATCGACGAGCGCGCCCGACATCGGGGCGCCGGCGACGGTGATGTGGTTCTCCGGAAGATGCCAGCCGCGCGGGCGCACCAGGAGCACGGCCGGCAGTTTCGACAGGGCGTAGGCTTTGCCCGAGACCGTGTCGGTGAAGTCGATCTTGCCGGCCCAGCGGTCCTTGAGGTTGAGCTGGCCTTCGATGATGTTCGCCCAGACAGGCGAGGTCGCGTCCTCGAAATCGCCCATGAACACCTTGGCGCCACAATTCAAGGCGTTGACGATCATCTTGCGGTCGACGGGACCGGTGATCTCGACGCGCCGGTCGAGGAGGTCGGCTGGAATCGGCGCCACCTTCCATTCGGCCTCGCGAACGGCCTTGGTTTCGGGAAGGAAGTCCGGAAGCTCGCCCGCATCGAAGCGCGCCTGGCGCGTCTTGCGAGCCGCGAGCAGGGTCTTGCGCCGGTCGTCGAATTTTCGGTGCAGCCCCGCGAGGAAGGCGAGGGCTTGCGGCGTCAAAATCTCCTCGAAGCGCGGCCCCCTGGATCCGGTGACGGTGGCGGTCTCGACGGTGGTGTTCATGGGCTTTACGTCTTTCTCGATGGCTGCGGCGCTCTCATGGCGCAAAGCAAGCGGCGTGAAAAGTGCGACCTTGCGCGGATGGCTCAAATGGCGACCCTTTGCCGGGCCGGAGCCGTGCTGCTCAATCGGCCGACGGAGCGGTGCCCGGTGCCGATTGCGCCGCCGGCAGGCTGAGCGCCTTCTTGTTTTCGCGCGAGGCTTCTTTCGCCTGCTTGTCGAGCTGGAGGCAAGTGAGCAGCTCGACGAAGCTCGGCGCGCCCCCGATCTTGGTCTCCTGCACGCATGTCGATTGCGCGCCGGCCGTGAAGCTCGACCAGGTCTTGACGAGTTCCTTCTGGGCGTCGAGCTCGTCGTTGAGGCAGCCCTGATAGGCGCTCTTCTCGCCACCCGAGAGCGGCTGCGCGCGCCGGCACGTCGCCTGGACGTCGAGCTTGGGTGGCGGGCCGGCGTTCGCTACGGCCGTCGTGGCGACAAGGCAGGCGATGATGGCAGTGAACCGCACGATGGTTTCTCCGCTCCGATCCGGGAAGGCGTAGGCTTTTGCGCCATCATTCGCCGAACCTCGATCGCGAAGCAAGACGGATTTCGACCGCGTCGCGCGAAATGACAGTCGTCGTCCGGCGATCCAAGCCAAGCTCGAGGCAAGGCGCCGGGCTTTGTCCTGACCTTGGCGAGGGAAGGCGATCGATGCCGCCTCAAATCACATATTGCTTGAGCGGCGAAAACCCGTTGAAGCCGACCGAGGAATAGGTGGTCGTATAGGCGCCGGTTCCCTCGATCAAAACCTTGTCGCCCACCTCGAGGCTGATGGGCAGGAAATAAGGTTCCTTCTCGTAGAGCACGTCGAGGCTGTCGCAAGTCGGGCCGGCGAGCGCGCAAGCCACCTTGCGGTCCCCATCCCGCTCGGTGCGGATGACGTAGCGGATCGCCTCGTCGGCGGTCTCGGCGAGGCCGCCGAACTTGCCGATATCGAGGTAGACCCAGCGCAGCGTGTCCTTCTTCGACTTCCTCGACACCAGCACGACCTCGGCCTCGATGATGCCGGCGTCTCCGACGAGGCCGCGTCCGGGCTCGATCACCGTCTCGGGCAAGGCGTTGCCGAAATGCTTCTTCAGCGAGCGGAAGATGGTGTCGCCGTAAAGGCGCACGGACGGCACCTTCTTCACATATTTCGCCGGGAAGCCGCCGCCGAGATTGACCATGGCGAGGTGGATGCCGCGCTCGGCGCAAGCGCGAAACACGCCGGCCGAGATGGCGAGCGCCGCGTCCCACATCTTCGGATCGCGCTGCTGCGAGCCCACATGGAAGGACACCCCGTGCGGCACGAGGCCGCGCCGCCTTGCGTGCTCGAGCACCTCGACCGCCATTTCGCCGTCGCAGCCGAATTTGCGCGACAGCGGCCAATCGGCTCCCGAATTGTCGACGAGCAGGCGGCAGAACACGCGCGAGCCGGGCGCCGCCCGCGCGATCTTCTCGACCTCGGTCTCGCAATCGACGGCGAACAGGCGCACGCCGAGCTCGAAGGCGCGCGCCACGTCGCGCTCCTTCTTGATCGTGTTGCCGAAGGAGATGCGGGCAGGCGTCGCGCCGGCCTCGAGCACCGCCTCGATCTCGGTGATCGAGGCCGCATCGAAGCAGGAGCCGAGCTCGGCGAGAAGCCGCAGGATTTCCGGAGCCGGATTTGCCTTCACGGCGTAGAAGACGCGCGTGTCCGGCAGCGCGCCGGCAAAGGCACGGTAATTTTCCGCCACGACGTCGAGGTCGACGACGAGACAGGGAGCATCCTCTCGGCGCTCGCGAAGAAAGGCGCGAATCCGTTCGGTCATCTTGAGCACCCATCGACCTTGCGCGATCCCGGGCGAGGAGACCGCTTGGTGGACCAACTCGTCCAAGGCGAGCCTGGATGGCAAGCTCTGGACAACGATCACTTGCGGTTCTCGGTTGCCTCGCCCCGCGCGGTGGAGACGCAGGATTCGGTAGAGCCTTGAAACCGCACCGGGCGTGACGGCGACCCGAAGGCCGACGACAGGTCCGGCTGGTGCGCCGTAACGACTACCGATGCGGGTCCAGAATTGCGATCCAAGAACCGCGGTTCAGGAGCCCTTTCGAGTAGCCTACGTAACGGATGAGGAAGACCTCGTCCGCACGCCCGGCAAGAAGGACAAGCCTCTTCGGTAACCCGACCTTTGGAGGGTCGGCTGGAGACCAAAAAAGCCCGCTCCGTCGTTGCTTCAAGCCGCGTCCACTCGTGGAGAACGAGCGTAAGCCGGTCGCCTCCGACCGCCGGTCTGGGTGTGGAGCCTGCAACCCCCTTGAGGTTTTTAACCCTTTGGGGTCTTCGACTCCGGCGGCTGTCCGGCCTCTTGTCCGGATGCCCACCGACCGGCACGCAGCCACAGGCACGTGCGAATTAGGCAAGGCAACACTTACGCAATCACCACCGAAGATACAAGATGCGATTTCATCCGCGGCGGATTTTTTGCCCAGTTTTCGGCACCTGTTTTTTGCCGCGGACACGCGGCCGCGCACCGCATCGCAAATTTGCTCGCAAGCCTGCCGGCACATGGCTGTTTCGCTCGAAGGATTGCTGGTAAGGAATGGTGTTGTCGCAAGCCCTTTTAGTCGAGCGAGCCGGAAGAATGTCACGTCACGTCACGCGCCGCCGCGTCGTTGGGGCGGGGCTCGCTTCCACCCTTGCGCCGTTCGCAGTTACGCCGCTCGCCCTTGCGCCGCTCGCCTTGCGCCTTGCCGGCCCGGCCCTGGCGCAATCGGCGGATGCGACAAAACCGCCCAATCCGCGCTTCAGCTACGAGGATGTGGTGCAGCGCGCCCGCGACCTCGCCTCGGTGCCGTTCGACGCGACGCCGGCGCAACTTCCGGCACCGATCGCCAATCTCGATTTCGACAGTTGGCGCGACATCCGCTTCCGCCCCGACAAGGCGTTCTTCCAGGCGCCGGGAAGCCTGTTCCAGCTTCAGCTCTTTCACCTCGGCTTCAATTTCAAGCGGCCGGTGGTCGTCAACATCGTGCGCGACGGCATGCCGGCGCCCATCCCCTATTCGCCGAGCCTGTTCGATTTCGGTCGCACCAAGATCGACAAGCCCCTGCCGGTCGGCACCGGCTTTGCCGGCTTCAGGCTGCATTACCCGGTCAACGATCCGAAGGTGATGGACGAGCTCATCGCCTTCCTCGGCGCGAGCTATTTCCGCTTTCTCGGGCGCCGCCAGCTCTATGGGTTGTCGGCGCGGGGCCTCGCCGTCAATGCCGGCGTCGGCCGCACCGAGGAATTTCCGTTCTTTCGCGAGTTCTGGGTCGAGCAGCCCGCGCCGGACGCGGACCGCATCACCGTCCACGCCCTGCTCGACGGGGAATTGGTCACGGGCGCCTATCGCTTCGTGATCTACCCCGGCCAGGACACCGCCATCGAGACGCAGGTCACCCTCATCGCGCGCCGGACGATCGCCAATCTCGGGCTTGCCCCGCTCACCTCGATGTTCCTCACCGCCGAGAGCGACCCGCGGGTGCGCGACGACTACCGCATGCAGGTGCATGATTCGGACGGGCTGCTGATGCAGGCGGGTTCCGGCGAATGGCTCTGGCGCCCGCTCCTCAACCCCGTCGAAGCCACGACCTCGGTCTTCCTCGACAAGGATATCCGCGGCTTCGGCCTGATGCAGCGCGACCGAGTCTTCGACCATTACGAGGATATCGACCTGCATTACGAACGCCGCCCGAGCTACTGGGTCGAGCCTTCGGGCGCTTGGGGCGAAGGCGCCGTCGAATTGACCGAAGCACCGGCGCAGAACGAGGCGACCGACAACATCGTCGCCGTCTGGCGGCCGAAAGCGCCGTTCGAGGCCGGCCAGACTTCTCGCCTATGGCTACAGGCTTCGCGCCCTTCTCGAGGCGCACGCCATGCCGCCGGGCGGCAAGGTGCGCGCCACCTTCCAGACGGTCGCGAAGGCTTTGGGCTCGACCGAGGCCGAAGCGCCGGGCAGCCGCCGCTTCCTCATCGATTTCGGAGGCGGCGACCTCGCCTATTATCTCGCGGCGCCCGAGACCGTCGAGATCGTCGCCTCCGTCTCGGCGGGAAGGGTGCTGCGCACCTTTCTGTCGCCGAACCCGGACATCAAGGGCTTCAGGGCCGGCATCGACGTCGCGCTCGAATCCGGGCAATCGGCCGATATCCGCGCCTTCCTGCAGGGCGAGCACCCGCGCGCTCACCGAAACCTGGACAAGGCCGTGGAAAGCTCCGTGACCGGCACGCGCGCCCCATTGCGTCGTTCCTGCGCTCGGCTAACCTGAGCGAGGTCCGCCGCGCGCCCGCATGTCGCATCCCTTCATCATCCGTCCCGCGACGCTTGCCGATCTCGATCAGCTGGAGGCGCTCGAGAATCGCGTCTTCGACTCGGATCGCCTGTCGCGGCGCTCGCTGCGCCATTTCATCTCGAGCCCCAAGGCTGCGTTGACGTCGCCGATCGCGGCGACCACCTCAGCGGATATGCGCTCCTCACCTTCCGCTCCGGCACGGCGCTCGCGCGCCTCTATTCGATCGCGGTCAAGCCCGAGACCGGACGCACGGGCGTCGGCCGCGCCTTGATGCAAGCCGCGGAGAAGGACGGCCATCGAACGCGATTGCATCTCGCTGCGCCTCGAAGTCCGGGCCGACAATCACGGCGCCATCGCGCTCTACGAAAAGCTCGGCTACCGCAAGTTCGGCGTCTATGAGCATTATTATGAGGATGATCAGACGGCGCTTGCGCTTCGAGAAGCTGCTGGTCGCGCAAATCGCCCCGCCGTCGCGCCCTCCGCCTTATTATCGCCAAACCCTCGAATTCACTTGCGGGCCTGCATGCCTTCTCATGGCACTCGGCTGGGCCGATCCCGACTTTCACCCAAGCCGCGTCGCCGAAGTCCAATTATGGCGCGAGTCGACGACGATCTTCATGACCTCGGGGCTGGGCGGTTGCGAGCCCTACGGGCTTGCCGTGACGCTCGCCAAGCGCGGGCTTCAACCTTCGCTGCATCTTTCGCATGAGGGACCCTTACTTTCTCGACACGGTGCGCAACGCCGAAAAGCGCGAGGTCATGCGCCTGACCCAGGAAGAGTTCCGTCGCGAAGCGGAGGAATGCGGCATTCCGGTCAGCCTGCAGCCGCTCGACGCGCCGGCCTTGCAAAGCGTCCTCGATGAAGGCGCCATCGCCGTGGTGCTCGTCTCCGGCTACCGCATGTTCCACGAAAAATTCCCGCATTGGCTGCTCGCCTATGCGGGCGACCAGCGCCATGTCTTCGTGCACGATCCCTTCGTCGAGACCAATGACGAGGAGACCCTCGTCTCGGCCGCGAACCTGCCGATCCCGACCGACGAGTTCCAGCGCATGGCGAGATTTGGAAAAGGCAATCTGCGCGCCGCCATCGTGGTGCGGAAGGGACTTACCCGATGAGCTGGGTGATCGTCGTCGACAATCTCAAGGATTTCCCGAACGCCGATACGCCGCACAAGGTGATCACCACCTCCGAATACATCGCGCGCCCGAAGCTGTTCGAGACCGAGCGCGCCAAGGTGGTGAATCTGTCGCGCTCCTATGCCTATCAGTCGAAGGGTTATTACGCCTCGCTGCTCGGCGAGGCGCGCGGCCATCGGGTGTTGCCCGAGGTGCAGACGATGCTCGAGCTGCGCGAGGCCAAGCTCTACGAGCACGTCATCCCGGAACTCGAGGATACGCTCAACCGCTGCTACGCCAAGACCCGCATGCAGAAGGCCGAGTGCCGCATCCTCGTCTGCTTCGGCCTCGTTCGCGAGAGCGGCTTCGAGAGCTTCGGCAAGCTCTTGTTCGATTGGTACCGCTGCCCGGCGATCGAGGTCTCGGTCGAGGTCGACGCCGTGCCCTCGGGCGCCTGGGCCTCGATCGAGAAGATCAGGCCTCGGCCGATCGTCAAGCTCGACCCTGAGGAAACGCAGTTCTTTCGCGATGCGCTGCACACGCATACGAAGCGCGAATGGCGCGATCCGAAGACGCGCCTGCCGGCCCGCTACTCGCTCGCGGTGCTGCACGATCCCGAGGAGGTGCTGCCGCCTTCGAACGCTCGAGACGCTCAAATATCTCGGCAAGGTCGGCGAACGATTATCCGTCGATGTCGAGCCGATCACCAAGAAGGATCTGTCCGACCTCGCCGAGTTCGACGCGCTCTTCATCCGCGAGACGACCTCGATCGACAACCACACCTACCGCTTCGCGCGCCGCGCCGCCCAGGAGGGCATGCCGGTGATCGACGATCCGATCTCGATGATCCGCTGCACCAACAAGGTCTATCTGATGGAGCGCATGGCGGCGAACAACGTGCCGATGCCGCAGACCGTGATGCTCGCGGCCGAGGAGGACCTGCCGAAGGCCGTCGCCGAGCTCGGCCTGCCGCTCGTCGTCAAGATCCCCGACGGCTCCTTCTCGCGCGGCGTGCACAAGGTCGAGACGGAACGGGATCTGCGCAAGCTGTTCGACGAGCTCTATGAGGACACGGACCTTCTGATCGCGCAGAAATTCATGCCGACGACCTTCGATTGGCGCGTCGGCATCCTCGAGGGCGAGCCGCTCTTCGTCTGCCAATACATGATGTTCAAGGGCCATTGGCAGATCGTCAAGCACGAGAACGGCTCGGCTCCGAAGGAAGGCCGCTTCAAGACGGTGCCGCTCGCCGACGCGCCGCCGAAGGTGATCGAGATCGCCATCCGCGCCGCGCGCACCATCGGGGACGGGCTCTATGGCGTCGATTTCAAGGAGACGCCCGAGGGCGTGTTCCTGATCGAGGTCAACGACAATCCCAATCTCGAGCACGGCGTCGAGGACATCTACGGCAAGGACGAGATCTGGGAGAAGCTGCTCAAATGGTTCATCAAGCGCATCGATGCGTGAGGTGAGCGAGTAGCGAGATAGCGAGTAGCGAGTAGCGAATGAGCGAGTGGAGAGTAGACGAGGCCTCTTCCCCCTTCACCCTTCACCACTCGCTACTCGCTACTCGCCCCTTCCTCCCACCGAGAGCCCGTCGCCAATGCCTTCCCATACGCCCCGCCTTACGCGACCCGCCTCGAAGCCGGAGCGCCAGCGCTCGCGCACCATCTATGACGGCGTGATCCGCGCCACGACGAGGAGCTTCCTCCTGGCGCTCGGCCAATCGGATGCCGAGATCGCGCGACCGCATATCGGGGTCTTCCACACCGGGGGCGAGATGAGCCCTTGCAACATGAACCTCGCCGATCAGGCCCAGCACGCCAAGACCGGCATCTATGCGGCGGGCGGCATGGCGCATGAATGCCCGGTGGTCTCGGTCTCGGACGGCTTGTCCATGGCGCATTCGGGCATGCGCTTCTCGCTGCTCTCGCGCGAGCTGATCGCCGACAGCGTCGAGGCGAGCGTGCGCGGCCATCAGTTCGACGGCATCTTCGGCATCGGCGGCTGCGACAAGAATCTCCCCGGCCTGATGATGGGCATGGTGAGATGCAACGTGCCTTCCGTCTTCATGCATGGCGGCGCGACCTTGCCGGGTCGCTGGCGCGGCGCGGACAAGACGGTGATCGATACCTACGAGGCGATCGGCGGCGTGATCGCGGGCACGGTCTCGACGGCCGATCTCGAGGCGTTGAGCCATGCCTGCCTGCCGACGGCCGGTTCCTGCCCCGGCCAGTTCACGGCGAACACCATGGGGATGGTGTCGGAAGCGCTCGGCCTCGCCCCGCTCGGCTCCTCGATGATCCCGGCCGTCTTCGCGGCGCGCGCCGCCTTTGCTGCGCCAGGCCGGCATGGCGCTGATGGGCGCCGTCGAATGGCAATGGCCGCTGCCGCGCGACATCGTCACGCGCGAGGCGTTGGAGAACGCCGCCGCGATCGTCGCCGCGACCGGCGGCTCGACCAATGCGGTGCTGCACATCCCGGCGATCGCCAATGAAGCCGGCATCCCCTTCGACATGGACGATGTCGCGACCGTCTTCGCCCGCACGCCGCTCATCGGCAATCTGCAGCCCGGCGGCAAATACCTCGCGCGCGACGTCTTCGAGATCGGCGGCGCACCCGGTGATCCTCGCCGAGCTCTTGCGCGGCGGGTTCATCCACGGCGGCGCTCTGACCTTCACCGGGCGAAGCCTCGCCGACGAGCTCGCCTCGGCAAAGCCCGCGGACGGGGAGATCGTGAAGCCGCATGCCATGCCGATCGCGCCCACGGGCGGCCTCACCATCCTCAAGGGCAATCTGTGCCCGGACGGCGCGGTGCTGAAAACAGCCGGGTTGAAATCCTTGACGCATCGCGGTCCGGCTCGCGTCTTCGATTGCGAGGAGGCATGCCAGGAGGCGGTGCAGAAGCGCAGCTACCGCGAAGGCGAGGTGATCATCATCCGCAACGAGGGTCCGCGCGGCGGCCCCGGCATGCGCGAGATGCTCGGCATCACGGCGCTCATCTACGGCCAGGGCATGGGCGAGAAGGTGGCGCTGCTCACGGACGGGCGTTTCTCCGGCGCGACGCGCGGCCTGTGCATCGGCTATGCGAGCCCGGAGGCGGCGTCCGGCGGCCCGATCTCGCTGGTGCGCGACGGCGACATCGTCGCGATCGATGCGCGACCGGGAAAGGCTTCGATCCGGCTCGAGATCGACGATGCGGAAATGGAAAAGCGTCGCAAGGTGGCCGCGCGAACGCGGCCGGCGCCGCGCGGCGGCGTCCTCGAAAAATACGCGAATGCGGTCGGCCCCGCGAACAAGGGCGCCGTCACCCATTCCGGCGACGTCGATTGGCCATTCGACGCGTGAGGGCGCGGCGACGAACAGCCCGGCCCGGCAGCCGGGCGGGAGGTTGAACATGGAACGGAAGCTGCGGGTCGCCTTGCTGTTCGGCGGCCGCTCCGCCGAGCATGATGTCTCCGTGCTTTCCGCCGGCAATGTGTTTCGGGCGCTCGATCCCGCCCGCTACGAGGTCGTGCCGATCGCCATCACGCGCGCCGGCACCTGGCTCCTCTGCGTCTTGCCGGACGACGCCTTCCCCATGGCGGTTCCCGAGCGAGGCCCGCGCGTCGCGCTCGTCCCGGGCGGCTCGGGACAGTTGCTGGTCATGCCGGAGGACGGGGGCTCGGCCGATCTGTCGCTCGCGGTCGACGTCCTCTTCCCGGTGCTGCATGGCCCCTTCGGCGAGGACGGAACCGTCCAGGGCGCGGCCGAGCTCGCCGGCGTCCCTTACGTGGGCTCGGGCGTGCTGGGCTCCGCCGCCGCCATGGACAAGGATGCGGCAAAGCGCCTGATGCGCGACCGCGGGCTTCCCATCCCGAAATTCCTGACCTTCTCCTCGAGCGATGCGCTGAGCTTCGATGCCGTGTCGGCCGCGCTCGGTCGGCCGGTCTTCGTGAAACCGGCGCGGCTCGGCTCCTCGGTCGGGGTCGGCAAGGCCGCGACGCCGGAAGAATTCGCCGCCGCGGTCGCCGAGGCCTTCCGGCATGATCGCAAGATCCTGGTCGAGGAATATGTGCGCGGCCGGGAGATCGAATGCGGCGTGCTCGAAGGCGAGGACGGCTCGCTCACCGTCTCGCTGCCTGGCGAGATCGTGCCGACCAACCGCCACGCTTTCTACAGCTACGAGGCCAAATATCTCGATGAGGAGGGCGCCGAGATCAGGGTGCCGGCGGATCTGCCGGACGGCGTTCGTGAAAAGGTGCGCGAGCTTTCGGCGCAGGCCTTCCGGGCGCTCGCCTGCGAGGGGATGGCGCGCATCGACTTCTTCCTGCGCGAGGATGGAGAGCTCCTGATCAACGAGGTGAACACGCTGCCGGGCTTCACCAAGATCAGCATGTATCCGAAAGTGCTCGAGGCGAGCGGGGTGAGCTATCCCGAGCTCGTCGACCGCCTCATTCGCCACGCCCTCGCGCGCGCTGAAAAAAGGGAAGCGCCGGGAGCGTGATCGCGCGACCTCTTCCGAACCGGCGCGCGCGCGGCCTTGCGCAACCCCTGGACAAGCGCGCTCGCCGATGCGATGCCTCGGTCAAGGGCTCGACAGCTCGCGGGGACGAGCGCGATCATCGATGAGGCTCCCGGGAGGATCGGATGAGACGGCTTTGGGCGACAGGTCTTTCGGCGATCGGGCTTGCGATGGCGGCGTGGAGCTTCGGCCAGGCGGCAAGCGCTGAGAGCATCAAGATCGGCGTCGTCATCTCGCAAACCGGGCCGGGCGCCTCGCTCGGCATCCCGCAGGCGAAGACGGTGCCGCTCCTGCCCAAGGAAATCGCCGGCCAGAGCGTCGACTACATCGTCCTCGACGACGGCAGCGACGCGACCAAGGCCGTCGCCAATGCGCGCAAGCTCATCACCGACGACAAGGTCGATGCGCTGGTGGGGGGCTCGATCACGCCGGCCTCCATCGCGCTCGTCGAGGTCGCGGCCGAGACCAAGACGCCCTTCATCTCGCTCGCCGGCTCGTCCTCGGTCGTCGCCCCCATGGACGAGAAGAAGAAATGGGCGTTCAAATCGCCGCAGAACGATGTCCTCATGGCGACCGCGATCGCCGATCACATGGCGACGCACGGCGTGAAATCCGCAGGCTTCATCGGCTTCTCCGATGCCTATGGCGACGGCTGGCTGAACGTGATCACGCCGCTGCTCGAAGCGAAAGGGCATCAAGCTCGTCGCGGCCGAGAAATATGCGCGCGCCGACACCAGCGTCACCGGGCAGATCCTGAAGATCCTCGCCGCGAAGCCCGACGTGGTGCTGATCGCGGGCGCCGGCACGCCGGCGGCCCTTCCCGCGAAGACGCTGCGCGAGCGCGGCTTCACGGGCGTCGTCTATCAGACGCATGGCGCGGGCAACAATGATTTCCTGCGTGTCGGCGGCAAGGATGTCGAAGGGACGATCATGCCGGCGGGCCCGGTGCTCGTCGCGGCGCAGCTCCCCGACAGCAACGCCTCGAAGCAGAAGGCCTTGGAATATGTGAACGCCTATGAGGCGGCGAACGGGAAGGATTCGGTCTCGACCTTCGGCGCCCATATCTTCGACGCGGATATCCTGTTGCAGAACGCGATTCCGGTCGCGCTGAAGGCCGGAAAGCCCGGCACGCCGGAATTCCGCTTAGGCTTGCGCGACGCGCTCGAAGGCTTGAAGGAGGTCGTCTATTCGCATGGCGTCGCGACGATGACGCCGACCGACCATGTGGGCCAGGACGCGCGCTCGCGCGTCATGGTCACGGTCGAGGGGGGGCATTGGAAGCTCCTTCAGTGAGCCTCGCGCGAGGTCAGTGAAGGCCTATGTCGACTTCGATATTGCGGTGGTTTTTGGAGAGGATGAAGAGAGCGCCAAAGGAGGCGACGGAAGCTCAGGGGTGAAATTCAGGTTGCGTCCGTCATGAAGGCGAGCGCTAACGCTGAAGGCGAATAGAATGAAAGGGAGCCTAGCAGCACCTCGTTTTTCATGCCGATGTTGCTTGACGTTTGTAGCCTATGAACTACAGTGAAAGCTCATGATCGAGGTGCGTCAGACACGGGAGTTCATGGGCTGGCTGCACCGTCTCAGAGATGCAAACGCCGTCGCGCGCATTGTCGCACGCATTCGCCGTATGGAGATGGGCAATCCCGGCGACACCAGAAGCGTCGGTCAAGGCATATTGGAAATGCGCATCGACTATGGGCCAGGTTACCGCATCTACTATCTGCGTCACGCAGCGCAAATCGTGATCCTGCTATGTGGTGGGGACAAGCGCGCGCAGCGGAAGGACATTTTGCGGGCTCAAAAGCTGGCGGAGACGTTGTGATGCCCAAGACGACACGATTTGACGCCACTGACTATCTCGACAGTGAAGCGCGCCAAGTGGCTTATATTGCAATGGCGCTTGAATCCGGTGAACCGGATTTTGTTCGTGACGCGCTCGGTCTCGTTGCGCGTGCGCGCGGCATGGGTGGGATTGCGAAGAAGGCAGGCTTAAACCGCGAGAGTTTATACAAGGCGCTCGGGGATTCGGGTAATCCCGAGTTCGGAACGGTGATGCGTATTGTTCGGGCTTTGGGTCTAACGCTTTCAGCGCGCCCAACGGCGCCTGGACCGGCATCAAAGCTACGCCGGGTCGCCTAATCAGGCACGCGCGAGCGATGCTGACTGATCGGTCGCCTAATATCTTCACCCGCATGGACCTTTCGATCTTCCTCATCCTGGTTCAGGACGGCGTCACCTCGGGCGCGATCTACGCGCTCCTCGCCGTCTCTCTCGTGCTCGTCTTCACGGTGACGCGGGTGATCTTCATTCCGCAAGGCGAGTTCGTCGCCTTCGGCGCGCTCACCATGGCGACGCTCGAGGCCGGCGAGTTCCCGGCGCACCGCCGTGGATGCTTCTCTGCCTCGGCGCGGCGGCCGCGATCGCAGGCTATCTCGCCGAGCGCCGCGGTGACCACGAGGCGCGGTCTCGCCTGCTGCTTGTCGAGACGATCGCGCTGCCGCTCGCGATCCTGGCGCTCGCGCTGTGGCTCGCGCCGAGGAAGCCAGGCCTTCTCGCCGAGATGCTGCTCTCGCTCGCGATCGTCACGCCGATGGGCCCGTACATCCACCGCATCGCCTTTCGGCCGCTCGCCGAAGCCTCGACGCTCGTGCTGCTCATCGCCGCGGTCGGCGTGCATCTGACCTTGACCGGCTTCGGCCTCGTCTTCTTCGGCGCCGAGGGCTCGCGCACCACGAGCTTCTCGAATGGCTCGCTTTCGCTTGGCCCCGTAGCGGTGAGCGGCCAGTCGCTCTTCGTGCTCGGCGCCTCGATCGCTCTCGCCTTCGCGCTTTATCTCGTCTTCGAGCTGAGCTTGATCGGCAAGGCGCTGAGGGCGACGGCCGTGAACCGGCTCGGCGCGCGTCTCGTCGGCGTCGAGCCCGCGTTGTGCGGCCGCATCGCCTTCGGCGTCGCCGCCTTCATCGGCGCGCTCTCGGGACTTTTGATCGGGCCGCTCACGACCGTCTATTACGATTCCGGCTTTCTCATCGGCCTCAAGGGCTTCGTCGCGGCGATCATCGCGGGTCTCGTGAGCTATCCGGGCGCGGCGGCGGCGGCGATCCTGATCGGCATCATCGAATTGCTCGCCTCGTTTCCGGCGAGCGCCTTCAAGGAGGTGATCGTGTTCATGGCGATCATCCCGGTGCTGTTGTGGCGCTCGCTCGTCCAGGCGAAGATCGGGGAGGAGGAGTGAGGATGGCGCGCCCGCTCGCGCTCGCGCCGCCTTCCTGCGTCGCGCTTCGCCGTGCCGCTCCTTCCCGGCCTGCCGCCGTTCTGGGTGACGCTTGCTCGACTACATCGGGCTTTCGGCGATCGTCGCGATCGGCCTCGTGGTGCTGACCGGCATCGGCGGGATGACCTCTTTCGGCCAGGCGATGTTCGTGGGCTTCGGCGCCTACACGACCGCGATCCTGACGACACGCTACGGGCTCTCCCCCTGGGTCACCTTGCCGATCGCGATCCTGGTCACCGCGGTCGCGGCCGACATGATCGGGGCCATCACGCTCAACCTCTCCGGACATTACCTGCCCGTCGGGACGATGGCCTGGAACATCAGCTTCTACTATATCGCCGGCAATCTCGATTTCTTCCGCCGCTATGACGGCATCTCCGGAATTCCGCCGCTGTCGGTGTTCGGCTTCTCCCTTCTCGACAGCGCGCCGCCTCTATTATCTCGTCTTGTGCATCGTCGCGCTCGCGATCCTCGCGACCCGTAATCTTCTCGATTCCCGCATCGGCCGGGCGGTGCGCGCGCTCAAAGGCGGCGATGTCGCGGCGGAAGCCTTCGGCGTCGATATCTTCCGCGCCAGGATTTTCGTCTTCGTCTATGCGGCCGTGCTCGCCGCGATCTCGGGCTGGCTTTACGCGCATATGCAGCGGGCCGTGAACCCCTCGCCCTTCAATATCGAGGCGAGCATCGAATATCTTCTGATGGTGGTGCTCGGCGGAGCGGGCCATGTCTACGGTGCGCTCCTCGGCGCCGGCATGGTCACCGTCATCAAGGACCAGTTGCAAGACCTCTTGCCGAAGCTCTTCGGGCTCGAGGGCAATTCCGAGATCATCGTCTTCGGCGTGATCCTCGTCGCCATGCTGCAGGCGGCGCCCGACGGGCTATGGCCGCTCGTCGCCGCGCCCTTCCGGCGTCGCTTCTCCGCGAGACCTTTGCGCGAAGCGGGCAAGGCCAAGGTCCGCTCGTCCACCGCGCGCCGCCCGAGCGCGGCCGCCCGCTTCTCGAAGCTCGCGGGCTGCGCAAGAGCTTCGGCGGGCTCGTGGCGGTCAACGATGTCGGTTTCGCCATGGTGGCCGGCGAGGTCGTCTCGCTCATCGGCCCGAATGGCGCGGGGAAGAGCACGCTCTTCAACCTGATCACCGGCGTCGATCGGCCGGATGCCGGCCAGGTGCGCTTTCGCGGTCACGACATCACCGGAATGCAAGCGCGTCTCGTGGCGCGCCTCGGCCTCGCGCGGAGCTTCCAGCACACGCGCCTCGTCGCCGGCATGAGCGTCATCGACAACGTCGCGATCGGCGCTCATTTGCGCGGGCGGGCGGGCGCCTTGCGCGCCCTCACGCGCCTCGATCGGAGCGAAGAGGCGCGGCTTTTCCATGAGGCGCGAAGGCAGCTCGAGCGCGTCGGGCTCTCGAGCGAGGCCGAAAAGCCGGCGCTGAGCCTCGCGCTCGGCCGGCAGCGCATCGTCGAGATCGCCCGCGCGCTCGCGCTCGACCCGGTCCTGCTCCTTCTCGACGAGCCGGCGGCGGGCTTGCGCCACCAGGAGAAGGCGGCGCTCGCCGCTCTCTGCGCCAGCTCCGCGACGAAGGCGTCGCCATCCTTCTCGTCGAGCATGATATGGACTTCGTCATGGGCTTGTGCGAGCGCGTCGTCGTCATGAACTTCGGCTCGAAGCTCGCGGAAGGGACGCCGGCGGCGATCGCGCGAAACCCTGTGGTCGTCGAAGCCTATCTCGGGGCCGTCGCGTGAGCGCGGTGCTCGAGCTCAGCGATCTCGCCGTCGCCTATGGCGGCGTGCTCGCGGTGCGCGGCGTGTCGCTTTCGGTCGAAGCCGGCCGCATCGCCACGGTGATCGGCGCCAACGGGGCGGGAAAATCGACGCTGCTCAACGCCATCATGGGCATCCTGCCCTCGCGGGGCCATATCGGCTTCTCCGGCACATCGCTCGAAGGCTTGCCGGTCGAGGCGCGCGTCGCGGCCGGGCTCGGGCTCGTGCCGGAAAAGCGCGAGCTCTTCTCGAGCATGAGCGTCGAGGATAATTTGCGGCTCGGCGCCTTCTTGCGCCGAGCCGAGGGGCGAGACGCGATGGCCGCCGCGCTCGGCGAGGTGTTCGCGCTCTTCCCGCGCCTGCGCGAGCGGCGCCGCCAGCTCGCCGGCACGCTCTCGGGCGGCGAGCGCCAGATGCTCGCCATGGGGCGCGCCCTCATGGGGCGGCCGAAGCTTCTCATGCTCGACGAACCTTCGCTTGGCCTCGCCCCGCTCATCGTGCGCGATATCTTCGAGATCGTCGCGAGCCTCAAGCGCTCCCATGTCGCCATCCTGCTCGTCGAGCAGAACGCGCGGGCAGCGCTTCAGATCGCCGATTACGGCTATGTCATGGAGAATGGCTCGGTCGCGCTCGAAGGGAGCTGCGAAACTTTGCGCTCCGATCCTCGCGTCGTCGAGACCTATCTCGGCATCGCGCCCGCGGTCCGGGATGCCTGATCCGGGATGGCGGGAGCCGGATGTATCGAGATCCAGTGGGTGAGAGGGGATAGTTCGTCGTTTGACGCGTGACGTGTCGCGAAAATAGCTATCCTTGCGAATCAAGGCGCCGCCTCGAGGCGCGCCCGGAATGCCGATTGTCGAGACACCGCCGATGCCCCGAGCCACGCCGGCCTCGAGCGAAAGGGCGAAGCCGCATATTCCCTTTCCGGACACGGGTTCCTACCCGGCGCGCACCGGCAACAAGCTGCGGGCGCTCATCGACGGCACGCCCGCCTTCCGGCGTATCTGCGAAGCGATCGAGGCCGCACGGCACAGCGTCTGGGTGACGATCACCATGATGGTGCCGGATTTCCCCATGCCGGACGGCCGTGGCTCGATATTCGACGTGCTGGACCGCGCCGTCGCGAGGGGCTTGGACGTTCGCGTCATCTTCTGGCGCCACGATCCTGAGAGCGGCAGCTATCAAAGCTTCTCGGGTTCGCCCGAAGAGCGCGAGATGTTGCGCGCACGCGGCTCGCGCTTTGGTGCCCGATGGGACCGCGCGCACGAAGCTTATTGCCAGCATCAAAAGAGCTGGCTCGTCGACGCGGGACGCTCGACCGAGACGGCCTTCGTCGGCGGGATCAACCCGACGCGCTTTGCCGTGAGCTCGCCGGGTCACCCGGGCGAAGGTCAATTTCACGACGCCTATGTCGAGCTTGCGGGGCCATCGGCAACCGATGTGCACCATAATTTCGTCCAGCGGTGGAACGAGGCGAGCGAGCGCAACGCGCCGGACGGCGTCTGGGGCCATGACGGCGATGACGCCCTCGCCTTCCCGAGGCGGGTGTCGAAACCGCGGGGCGAGACGTTGGCGCAGATCCAGCGCACGGTGCATGCCGGGCGCTATCTCGACGCAAGCGCAAGCCCGGGCGGCCGGCGCTGCGACATCGCCAGGGGAGAGCAAACGATCTTCGAGCAATACATCCGGGCGATCGATGCCGCCCGCCGCTCGATCTACATCGAGAATCAGGCGATCCCGATCACGCAGGTGGCAGCAAGGCTCGAGGCCGCGCTGAAACGTGGCGTCGCCGTCGTCGTGCTCGTTCCCGCCGATCCCGAGAAACATATCCGCGCCCGACGCCAGCTCGAACGCAAGGCCCCCTTCGATCAGATCGCGGCGCTCGGCCGATATGAGGACTTCGCCCTTGTCGGCATTGCCCAGCGAAATGGGCGAGGCGGTCGCAGCAACATCTATGTCCACAGCAAGATCATGCTGATCGATGACGCCTGGGCGACGGTCGGCTCATGCAATCTCCACGGCTATTCGCTCTTCGGGAATAGCGAGATGAACCTTTCGTTCTTCGACCCGAAGGTCGTCCATGCGCTGCGCTGCGAACTCCTCGACGAGCATCTGGGCGAGGACACCGCTCGCCTCGACGACCGTGCGGCGCTTCGTCTCTATGCTCGGATCGCGCGTGAGAATCGCGCGAAGCGGGAGGAGGGCGAGCTCGATTGGCAAGGGCTCGCCTTCACGCTCGATCCCGCGACCTACGGCGAATAGTTGCCGACGATGCAATAAACCAAACGGTCTGTAGGAGTACGGCGCGAGGCGTCGCCGAGATGATACATAGTGCCATGCCAATAAGACGTTGCTTACCTAAGTTAATTCTTGGACAGATATTCTTGACCAGATGACGATTTGTCATCCTATATACAGACGATCAGGTTACCATTATTCGACGCACCCTTTTTTCCGGCCGTGGTCCCGCTGGCTCCTGGCTCTCCTCAAGCCTGCTCAACAGATATTTGCAGGCCAAGGCGATGTAGCGCGGGATTTCGCGACCTTGCGCGTAGTAAGCCACCAGGCGCCGACTGATACCCAGCGCGGCAGCGGCGCTGTCGTAGGTCAAGCCAGCTTGCTTGAGGAAGCCCTTGAAGTCCGCCGCGCTCATCACTTCGTCGGCCAGCCGCTCGACCGACGAGGCCGCAAGGTCGAGTGCCTCGTCCTTGCCCCATGCAATGATCGAGCCGCCAGCGCTGACGTGCACCGTCTTGAACAATTCCAGATCTTCACGCAGCGGGCGGAACATTTTGTAGGCCAGGATCATCGCCGCGAGATCGACCACGGTATGCTCGCCGGCGCGCTTTCCCTTCGCCCAGGTAACGGCGACGCGGTAGGCGTCATGGGCCTTGACGTTGGCGATCTTGGGGAGCGGATCGCCGACGCTGATCATGTCAGTCGCGCTCATTGTACTCGTCCCATTTGGATTGCAGCAGGCCTTGGTTGTCGAATGCCCAGTTGAAGATTTCGCGTTGGTCAGCACGGTGGATTTGACCGTTCATTATTTGTAGATTGTCGATACGCACTTGCGCATCGCTATTCGGGCCCCACACATGAAAATGCGGAGGCGCATGCTCGTCGGCGTGCACGTAGATGCTGACGTTTGATAGTCGAGCGATTTTGGGCACGTCTTTCTTTTCATCTCCAGGAAAATAGTGCACTTGGTGCATCAAAGCAAGCTCGCCGGGACCGGCGTCGCCCTTGCAGAAGATCGTCACCGAAGGCCTAAGAGCATCTCGTCGAGCTCGCGATGGTCGGGAAGCTCGGCCTCGATGGCGGCGCCCGCGCGGATCACGCTGCGCTCGCTCTGCGGCCGCGCGAAAAGCTCGGTGAAGGACCGCGCCTTGAAGACCACGAGGTCCGCCGTCGCGCCTTCGCGCAGCGCGGCCCTTCCCCTGCTCCCATGACGGCGGCCGGTGTCGCGGTGATGGTCTTGAGCCAATCGGCGGCCGGATGGTCGAAATGCAGGATGCGCGTGCGCCTCGCGGAACACTTCGAGCATGTCGAGGTCGCCATAGGCGTAGAAGGGATCGCGCGTATTGTCGCTCGCGACCATCACCGGAACGCCGGCGCGCTTGAGCTCATGCACGGCGGTGACGCCGCGCCAGCGCGGCGTGCGCTCGGCCTTCACGTCGCGGTCCTGAAGATAGAGATTGCACATCGGCAGCGACACGACCGCGATGCCGGCGCGCGCCAGCCTTCTCGATGACGCGCTTCGCGTAATCCTCCGGCTGAAGCGAGAGCGAGCAGCAATGGGCGCAGAGGATCTTGCCCTCGAAGCGATGCGCGATCGCCATGTCGGCGATGGCCTCGAGCGAGCGCGACGGCAGGGTCATTCGTCTCGTCGACATGGAAAGTCGAGATCGGAGCCGGTCTCTGCGGCGAGACGGAAAAGGCGCTCGAGCGCAGGCTCGAAGCTGCGCGCTCATGTAAGTCACGGCGCCGACCATCGCCTGTATTCGCGCACCGCGAAGTCGGATCTCGCGGAAATGAGCGTCGTCGAGCGCGAGCTCGACGGCGAAGAGGGGCGAGCCTTGCAGCTCGATGCGCCCGCGCCAGGCCTCGCGCAATTCGGCGAAGATCGGCCAGGAGATCGCGGTCTGCGGCGACATCGAATCGATATGCGTGCGCAGCGCCACGTGCCATGCGCATAGGCACATTCGAGACCGAAACGCATGCGGGCGCGCAGATCGGCGGCGCTCCAATTCTCCCGATCGGCTTGCAGGCAAGGAGCGCCGAGGCGAAGCTCCCATCCGGGTTGCGCCGACGCGGCCAGATATGCCCCTTGTCGAGATGGGTGTGCACATCCGTGAAGGCGGAAGGACGATCCCGCCGTCGAGATCGAAAAGCGGCGTTGCATGCTTCGATCGCCGACGGTCCCGCCTTGATCGCTGGCGATCCGCCCGTCCTCGATGAGAAGGCGAAGCCGGCGCCAATCCGTCCTCGTCGGGCAGGAGCCCTCGGCCGCGCTCACCGAGATCGGCAGCCGCGCATTCACGAGCTGGTAGCGGGTGAGGAAGGGCGGGATGCGCAGGGTCTGGCTCACATTCACCTCGATGCGTTCTCCAAGCTCAGTCGCGTTCCGCGCTCGCGACCATAGGTCAGCCAAGCCATGGGTGCGCGTGAAGCTCGGTCCTCTAGAAGATCGGCGGCTTCAGCCCCTCAGCCTCGAGTGTCGCCTGCACGGCCGGGCGCTCGAGCACGCGGCTCGCATGGGCGGCGAGCTGCTGGCCGATCGCGTGGCGGGTGCGGCATCTCGCCGTCCCCACCTCACGAGCATGAAGAGGAAGAGGTCGGCGGCCGAGAAGCGCTGACCCAAAAGCCACGGACCTTCGCCCAATTGATCGGCGATGACTTTGAACATGCGGCCCAGGCGCTCGCCTGCGGCCTGCTTGACGCTTTCGGCCATCGCGCGATCCGCGACATGCTGCCAAGGGTAGAACCAGGCGCGGTATTCGGCTTGCGGCGTATTGGTGAGGTGTACCATCCATTTGTAGAACTGCGCACGTTCCGACGTGCCGGGCAGCGGCGCGAGCCCGGCCTCGGGGTGCCGGTCGACCAGATGCAGCACGATGGCCGCCGTCTCGAAAAGCACGAGGTCGCCGTCGATCAGCACCGGGATGCGCCCGTTCGGGTTGAGCCGAAGGTAATCCGGCGCTCTTCTGCGCATCCTGAGTTCGGTCGACCAAGGCGCAACTCGAAGGGCGCGCCGATCTCGCGCAGCGCCATGTGCGGCAAAAGGCTGGCGTTTCCCGGATAATAATAAAGCGCGTACATCGCGACGCTTCCTTTCGGCGAAGAGCTTTACGCATCTGGGCCTCAACGACTACCGCCTGGGTGCGACAAAATGGCCGGATGACTGGTCCGGCTTGACAAAAGTGGATAAGTGATAAAAAATAAAAATCATCACTCATCAGGAAACAGCCGTGAGCATAAAGCCTCGCTACGAGCCGGACGAAGCACGCGAGCGCATTCTCGACGCGGCGGAGATCGCTGTTTCGACGGATCGGCTATTCGAAGACGACGGTTGCCGACATCGCCGGCTCCTTGTCGATGTCGGCGGCGAATGTCTATCGCTTCTTTCCTTCGAAGAGCGCGATCAACGACGCGCTGTGCCGGCGCATGCTCGCGCAGCTCCATGTGCTCGCCGAGAGCGTCGCGGCTTCTCCGGGCAAGCCCTCGCGCCGGTTGGAAGAGCTCATCGTCGCCGTCCACAGCCACAACAAGGCGCGTCTCACGCATGAGCAGACGGTGCACGAAATGGTGGCGGTCGCCATGGAGGAGAATTGGCAGGCGATCGAGGAGCATATCCAATTCATGAAGGCGCTCTTCGCGCGCTTGATCGCCGAGGGGGTCGAGGCGGGCGAGTTCGCGGCCTGGCGAGCCCGAAGCCTTGGCGGATCTCATGGGGCTTGCCTGCTGCGGCGTCTTTCACCCGGCGATGATCGCCGACTGCTCGGAGGCGGATTCGGAAGAGAAGGTGAGAGGCCTGGCGAGGCTTCTCGTGCGCGGCCTCCGCGTCGCGAATGGCGAAGTCATCCCTCTTTCAAAGTCGGGAGGCTGATCATGCCGAACGAAGGTCGCAAGCGCGTCGCGCGCCGGCGTTCGCTGCCACGTTCGCCGTCGGGCGGCGGTCGCGCTGGCGTTGGCGCTTTCCGCCTGCGGCAAGCCGGTGGCGCAAGCGCGGCAAAGCGACGGAGCACCCCGTGCTCGTGGTGACGGCGCATTTCGCCCCCGCTGTCGCGCCGCGGAACCTCGTCGGCGTCGTGAAGGCCCGCGTCGAGAGCAATCTCGGCTTTCGCGTGGCCGGCAAGATCGCCCAGCGATTGGTCGATCGAGGCGCGCAGGTGAAGGCCGGCCAGCCGCTCGCCATCCTCGATCAGACGGATTGGAAGCTGCAACTGCAGCAAGCCGAGGCGGCGCTTTCGGCTGCTCGCGCTTCTCGCGATCAGGCGGTCGCCGAGCGGGAGCGCGTCTCGCAGCTGCGCAACAGAGGCTGGTCCACCGCATCCGATCTCGACAAGGCGAACGCGGCCGCCGATCAGGCGGTCGGCGCCTTCGTGCAGGCCGAGCGCGCGGTGACGCTGCAGCAGAACGCGCTCTCCTATGCGACGCTCGTCGCCGATGCCGATGGCGTCGTCACCGCGACCTTGGCCGAGCCGGGGCAGGTGGTGGCGGCGGGGCAGGCGGTGGTCACGCTCGCCCGTTCGGGCGAGCCCGAGGCCGATGTCTCGGTTCCCGAAGCCCTTCTCGAGCGGCGTCCGCACGGGGCGCGCGACGGTCACCTTATGGTCGCAGCCCGACAAGGTCTACGCCGCGAAGCTGCGCGAGCTCACACCGTCCGCCGATCCGGCGACCCGGACTTATCCGGCGCGCTTCACCCTCGAGGATGCGGGCGCCCAAATCGAGCTCGGCATGAGCGCCACGGTGACCATCTCGGATGCTTCGCCCTCGGTCGCCCGGCTGCCGCTCGGCGCCATTCTCGACGACGGCAAAGGCGCAAGCGTCTTCATCATCGATCCGCGGACGAAGGAGCTGGTGCGTCGCAAGGTGACGGTCGCCGGCTACGACGCGCAAGACGCGATCATCTCGTCGGGCCTCTCCGAGGGCGACGCCGTGATCGCGCTCGGCGTGCAGAAGCTGCACGACGGCGATGTGGTGCGCCCTGTGAACGGCGCCGGTGCGTAAGGGATGGCACGCGATGGACACATCCGCATTCGAGGCTGATCGCGAAAGCGCGGACGGCGGAAGCTCGAGGTTCAACCTTTCGGCCTGGGCGATCGCGCACCGTTCTCTTGCCTTGTTCTTCGTGATCGCGCTCGCGCTCGGCGGCGCCTTCGCCTACACGAAGCTCGGGCGCGCCGAGGACCCGAACTTCACCATCAAGGTCGCCAACATCACCGCGACCTGGCCCGGCGCGACCTCGCGCGAAATGCAAGATCAGGTCGCCGACCCCATCGAGAAGAAGCTCCAGGAGCTTCCCTATTTCGATCGGGCGCGCACCTATGTGACGCCGGGCTTCATGGCCTTGCAGCTTTCCTTCCGCGACGACACGCCGCCAAGCGCGGTGCCTGAGCTTTTCTACCAGCTCCGCAAGAAGCTCACCGACATTCGGTCCGACTTGCCGGCCGGCCTCGTCGGGCCCGAGGTCAATGACGAGTTCGGCGATGTCGACAGCCTGCTCTTCATGCTCACCGGCAAGAACGCCTCCTATCGGCAGCTCAAGGACGCCGCCGAGGATCTGAAGAAGGCGCTCTTGCGCGTGCAGAACGTCACCAAGGTCGACATCTACGGAGCGCAGGAGCAGACGATCTTCGTCGATTTCGACACCGCCAAGCTCGCGAGCCTCGGCGTCGCGCCGCAGACCGTGTTCGACAGCCTCGCCAAGCAGAACGCCGTGACGGCGGCGGGCACTTTCGAGACCAGCGGCCAGCACATCCCCTTGCGCGTCACCGGCGCGCTCGACGGCGTCGAGGCCGTCAAGGCGACGCCGGTCTCGGCGAACGGCGCGATCTTCCGCCTTGGCGATATCGCGACCGTGACGGCCGGCTATGCCGATCCGCCGAGCTTCCTGGTGCGCCAGGACGTCGAAGCCCGCGCTCGGCGTCGGCGTGGTCATGGCGAAGGGCGCGAACATCATCACCTTCGGCAAGAATGTGAAGGCGGCGCTCGACGGCATCACCGCCGCGCATGCCGGTCGGCATCGACGTGACGCAGATCGCCGATCAGCCGACGGTCGTCGACCATGCCGTCTTCGAGTTCCTGCGCTCCTTCGTCGAGGCGCTCGTGATCGTGCTCGGCGTGAGCTTCCTGTCGCTCGGCTGGCGAACCGGCATCGTGGTCGCGACCTCGGTGCCGCTCGTGCTCGCCGTCGTGATTCTGGTGATGAGCACGCTCGCTATGGATCTCAACCGCATCACGCTCGGCGCCTTGATCATCGCGCTCGGCCTGCTTGGTCGATGACGCCATCATCGCGGTCGAGATGATGGTGGTGAAGATGGAGCAGGGCTGGCCGCGCGACGCGCGCCGCCGCCTTCGCCTGGACCTCGACCGCCTTCCCCATGCTCACCGGCACGCTCGTCACCGCCATCGGCTTCGTGCCGATCGGCTTTGCCGTCTCGGCGGTCGGGCGAATATGCCGGCGGCATCTTCTGGGTGGTGGCGATCGCGCTTCTCGCGTCCTGGGTCGTGGCCGTGCTGTTCACGCCGCTCTTCGGCGTGCTGCTCTTGCCCGAATGGAAGAAGCCCGGCGGCGCCCATGCCGATCCGGACGCGATCTACGACACGCGCGCCTACAACCTCCTGCGCCGCGTCGTCGCATTTTGCGTGCGCCGTCGCGGCACCGTGACGCTCGCGACGCTCGGCATGTTCGTCGCCGTCGATCGTCGCCTTCGGCCATGTGCAGCAGCAATTCTTCCCGATCTCCGATCGCCCCGAGCTCTTCTTCGAGATCCGCATGCCGGCCGGCACCTCGATCGAGGCGACCGATGCCGCCGCTCGCGAGGGCGAGACGCTCATCGCCGGCGATCCCGACATCGCGCGGCTACACGACCTATGTCGGCCAGGGTTCGCCGCGCTTCTGGCTCGGCCTCAACCCGCAGCTTCCCGACAGCGCCTATGCGCAGATCGTGATCCTGCCACCGGATGTCGAGGCGCGCGAGCGCGTCAAGGCGAAGATCGAGAAGGCGGTGGCGGAAGGCGCGCTTTCCGGTGCGCGCGTGCGCGTCACGCGTTTCGATTTCGGCCCGCCGGTCGATTACCCGGTCGAGTTCCGCGTCGTCGGCACCGATCCTTTGCGGTTGCGTCGACATCGCCGAGGAGGTGCGCCGGGTGATGCTCACCGACCCGCGCGTCGTCGATCCGAACCTGCAATGGAACGAGCGCGAGCCCTCGCTTCGCCTCGTCGTCGATCAGGACCGCGCCCGCGCGCTCGGCCTGACGCCGCAGGACGTGGCGCAGACGCTCGAGCTTCTCGTCAACGGCGCGACCATCACCACGCATCCGCGACGGCATCGAGAAGATCGCGGTGGTGGCGCGCGCCAGCAGCGCCGAGCGCCTCGATCCCGCGAAGGTGGCGGACCTCACCATCACGGCGCGCAACGGCCGCGCCGTGCCGTTGGCCCAGATCGTCGAAGATCGAGCGCACCTCCGAGGAGCCGCTGATCTGGCGCTGGAACCGCGACATGGAGCTCACGGTGCGGGCGCAGACCGTCGATGGCGTGCAGCCTCCCGATGTGACGAACGCGCTTCTGACGAAGCTCAAGCCGATCGTCGATGCGCTGCCCGCCGGCTATCGCATCGACACCGGCGGCGCCGTCGAGGAATCGGGCAAGGCCAACGCCTCGATCTTCAAGCTCTTCCCCTTGATGTTCGTGCTGATGCTCGGCGTGCTCATGGTGCAGTTGCAGAGCTTCTCGCGGCTCTTCCTGGTGTTCCTCACGGCACCGCTCGGCATCATCGGGGCATCGCTCGCGCTCAACCTCGCGGACCGGCCCTTCGGCTTCGTGGCGCTGCTCGGGCTGATCGCGCTCGCCGGCATGATCATGCGCAACGCCGTGATCCTCGTCGACCAGATCGAGGCCGACGTGGCCTCGGGCCGCCATACGCGCCGCGAGGCGATC
Organism: uncultured Alphaproteobacteria bacterium; assembly: GCA_963713805.1. Lineage (GTDB taxonomy): Bacteria > Pseudomonadota > Alphaproteobacteria > Rhizobiales > Beijerinckiaceae > GAS188. The sequence goes on from CAVQNF010000034.1 coordinate 44,452, forward strand.
GTCGAGGCGACGGTGCGGCGCGCGCGACCGGTCGTCCTCACCGCCTTCGCGGCGATCCTCGCCATGATCCCGCTCTCCGAAAGCGCCTTCTGGGGCCCGATGGCGACGACCATCATGGGCGGCCTGTTCGTCGCGACGTTTCTCACCCTGCTCGTCCTGCCGGCGCTCTATGCGCTCTGGTTCCGCAAGAGCCTCGATGCGGCGGCACCGCAGGCGGCGGAGCAGGCTCTCGTCTCGAGGCCCCGTCTCGCCGCAATGCGGATCGCGGCGGAGTGATGGGAGCTCAGCCTCGTCGGTTTGCGACAGATATTGAAGTGTATTTCTGTCTCTCTCTAAAAAGAAATGACGGCGTCGATATCTTTTCAAGCTCGACGGCGCCATCGGCTGACGCAACGCCCGCCTCAGGTGTTCGGGCCCGATGTTCCCGAGCCCGAAGGTTTGGGGCTCGGCGCCAGGCGCTCCAGCCGCTCGCGCATGCGGTCCATCTCCCGCCTCATGTCTTCGATCTCGTCGGGGCGGTCGGCCTTGCCGGCGGGTGTCTCGGGCGCCGCCTCGCCCTCGGCGCCGCCGAAGGGGGACAACATGCGAAGAGCATTGGCGAAGGCCGCCATGTTCTTGCGCGTCTGCTCCTCGAGAAGGGCGAAAGGCGTCTGTCCCAGCGCCTGGGTGAAATGCTCACGCAGCTTCTGCTGGTTGCTGATCAGGCTTTCGAGCGAGAAATCGAGATATTGCGGCACCAGCGACTGGAGGCTGTCGCCATAGAGGCGGATCAGTTGACGCATGAAGGTGATGGGCAAGAGGTTCTGGCCCTTGTTCTCCTGCTCGAAGATGATCTGGGCGAGCACCGAGCGCGTCAAATCCTCGCCCGTCTTGGCGTCGCTGACGATGAAATCCTCGCCCGCCTTCACCATCCGGGCGAGATCCTCGAGGGTGACGTATTCGCTCGATCCGGTGTGGTAGAGGCGGCGGTTGGCGTATTTCTTGATGGCGACCGGTTGGCTCGCCACCTGCGCCTCCTTCTCCGGCCTGTCCTTGGGCGGAGCCGCTGCATCGTGTTTGGTCATGAACGCATTCAAGCATCCCGGCTCGTCGACTGCAAATTTTCGCAAGATACAGCCTCGATTTCGGCATTTTGCGGAACTCGAGCCCCGCTTCGCATCGCGCTTTGGCGGCATGCGGCGACCGCGAGCACTGTCCCGCGATCACCGAAGGGGGATGTCAGCGCATGAATTTCCGCCTTGATGACCGGTAGAAGTTCCGTCGCCCGGCCTTTTTCTTCCGCCTTTCCTGAGGTCGCCCGTAGGAATTGCTCGAAACCCGGTTGCGCAATGTCCGAAGATTGATCATCTAATCAAGGTCGCCCGAGCGAGGGTCCATCGTTTCCGGTCGCGCTCGAGAATGTCTCCGATCTCGAAGGAGAGAGGAGAATTCGGGCGGGGCGGTCGAAGCTTGGAGTTTCCAGGATCGGAGTTTCCAGGATCGGATCTTCCAGGGACGGATTTCTTGAGGGTTGGAATTTCCAAGAACGGATTTCCAAGGATCTCGGCTCGAGCAGGGCCTTTCGAACGGGAGAGCTTCATGTCGGATAAGGACATCGTCATCGTCGCGGCGGCGCGCACGCCGGTCGGCAGCTTCAACGGCGCGCTCGGCACCTTGCCGGCTCATGAGCTCGGCGCCATCGCCATCAAGGGCGCGCTCGAACGTGCCAAGGTCAAGCCCGACGAAGTCGACGAAGTGATCCTCGGCCAGATCCTCAGCGCGGCCGAAGGGCAAAATCCGGCGCGTCAAGCGGCGATGAAGGCGGGCGTGCCGCAGGAGAAGACGGCCTGGGGCTTGAACCAGCTCTGCGGCTCCGGCCTGCGGGCGGTGGCGATCGGCATGCAGCAGATCGCCAGCGGCGATGCCGACATCATCGTGGCGGGCGGGCAGGAGTCGCATGTCGATGGCGCCGCACGCGGCCTATCTGCGCAGCGGCGTCAAGATGGGCGACATGAAATTCGTCGACACCATGCTGAAGGACGGCTTGATCGACGCCTTCCACGGCTATCACATGGGCAACACCGCCGAGAACGTCGCGGCGCGCTGGCAGATCACCCGCGAGGATCAGGACAAATTCGCGACCGCCTCGCAGAACAAGGCGGAAGCGGCGCAGAAGGCCGGGCGCTTCAAGGACGAGATCGTGCCGGTGACGGTGAAGGGCCGCAAGGGCGACACCGTGGTCGAGAACGACGAATACATCCGCCACGGCGCGACCTATGACGGCATGGCCAAGCTCAGGCCCGCCTTCTCGAAGGACGGCTCGGTGACCGCCGCGAACGCCTCCGGCATCAATGACGGGGCGGCCGCGGTCGTGCTGATGACGGCAGCGAACGCCAGGAAACGCGGTCTGAAGCCGCTCGCAAGGATCGTCTCCTGGGCGACGGCCGGCGTCGATCCCGCCGTGATGGGGACCGGCCCGATCCCGGCCTCGCGCAAGGCGCTGGAGAAGGCCGGCTGGAAGATCGGCGATCTCGATCTCGTCGAGGCGAACGAGGCCTTCGCGGCCCAGGCGCTCGCGGTCAACAAGGACCTCGGCCTCGACGCCGCGAAGGTCAATGTCAACGGCGGCGCGATCGCCATCGGCCATCCGATCGGCGCCTCCGGCGCGCGCGTGCTGACGACGCTCCTCTACGAGATGGGCCGTCGCGACGCGAAGAAAGGCCTCGCCACGCTGTGCATCGGCGGCGGCATGGGCATCGCCATGTGCGTCGAGCGCTGAACCGGCTCGCGGCTCGCATCACCTCGGCAGAAGAGCCGCGCCCCTCCTCGGGGCGGCGTGAGCCGGCGCAGCTATCCGCGCTATGGCCGGCGCCAGGAGTGTGATCGGCCCTCGATCCGGTCGCCCGGAAGTATCGCCCCTCGCGCCCGCGCTTCCTCGGATGTCCATCGCTTGGGGTCGTCATCGCCGAAGGGGGGCGCCCCACCTGCGACAGGTTCGATGCGGATCGGCGCTATCCCTTCTCGTCTCGGCGTTAGTCGAGGGTTCATTCGAGGGGTGGACGGGCAAGCTCGTCCAACGGCGGCTCGGAACCGCCGCCCGGATGGAGCATGGCCGCACTTAAAGCTAAAATTCCCCGGAAATGAGAGTCGCTTCACGACTAATTGATCTTGCTTGCCGCGACGCTAACTAGACTACGATCAAGCCTCGGCTACTACTTCGGCCATGCGCTTCAATCGAGCATGGCCCTTCGGGGCACTGGCAGCCATGCTCGTCTTGAGCATAGGCATCTCTCTGGGGACGGCGAGGCCGGCCAATATCGGTAGCGGCGATGCTCCCGACTATCTTACCACCGCCTATCACATCGCCCATCATCATGTGTTCGCGAGAGACGCGAACTCGAGCGCCGCTCTGCCGGGGATCGGCCGCGAGCCGGTCTATCCCTCTTTCCTCGCCGCGCTGATGCTGGTCGATCCCGGGCTCGGAAGATTCGAGCCCGGATGCGCGGACGCTGCGACACGCTGCGACATCGGCTCATTCCCTAGCGCCTCGATAGCCAATCTCGTCCTGGTGCAGCTCAGCGGCATATTTCTGTTCTTCATCGGCTATCGGATCACCGGAAGCGCGAGCGCCGGCCTCGTCGCGGCCGGCTACACGCTCCTGAACGTCCATATGAATCGCTTTTGGCAAGATCCGGTCTCCGATCGGCTCGCGATGTTCCTCGTCACCGCGACGATGCTCGCCCTGACATGGGCTTGGGGCACGAGGCGAAGCGGCACGATGGATTCTCTTTGCCGTCTCCTTGGCGGCACTCACGCTGACCAAGGCAGCCTTTCTTCCCTTTTCGATCGGCGCGGGGCTGGCCTCGATGCTATGGGTTCTTCTCCCGGCCAACCGATGCAGCGAGAAAGTTTCGGATTCTCGGAACGATCGCCTTCGTCTACGGGCTCTTCGTCGGGCGGTTGGGTCATGCGCAATCTGGCCGTCTCGGGGGAATTGCGGATCACCGACAATCGCGCCGGCGTCGTGCTCAGCACGCGCGAAGCGCTCGCTGCACATGACGCCGACGCAATATCTCGCATCCTTCGTCTATTGGACGCGAGGTCCCGGCCCTGGCCTGGCACGGCGGTTGTTCGGGCCGGAGGTGATCGCGCCTTCGGTCTCGATCGGCCGGATGGCTTCTTCTGCAATCGGCCAGAAGGCTACAAACGGCCGCGTCGACGCGCTCGCAAAGGGCGGAGAATCTCGACGTTTGTGCCGCGAGCGTAAGAATCGATCGCGAGGTGATCGGGTCGATTTTCACCCATCCGCATGGCTTATGCGGCCACGACCTTGCCGGTGCTTTACAGGGGCATTTGGATCGATGAATTTGCGCTCGTCGGCATTCCGGCCTTGATGCTTCGCGACATGGGCGGCCTGGCGTCGACGCGAGATTCTGAGGCTTGCTGCTCTTGTCCGTCGGCGTCTACAACGAAGTCTTTCACGCGCTCATCACCCTCAACATTCCTCGCTATCAGATCACCGCGATGCCCTCGGTCGCGATCGCGGTGTCGATCGCTCTTCGCCGCCCTTCTTCGCCGCTTCTCCCTCCGGGCAAGCGAGATCGGTCTCTCGACCGCGAGCATCCGGCAGCCTGCCGTCGTCGGGGCCTTCGTGGGAGCCGCACCTCCCGCCTCTAGCCATTCGGTCACCTTGGTCGGGCAAGACCGAAAGGCGAGTTGAAGGCTTCGCGCATGCTCAACGGATTGAAGATCGCCGTCATCATGCCGGCCTATAATGCCGCGGCGACGCTCAAGAAGACATATGCGAGCCTGCCCAAGGAGCTCATCGACGACGTCATCCTGACAGATGATTTCTCGACCGACGATACCGTGGAGCTTTCGCGCTCGCTCGGCATCCACACCATCATCCACACACGCAACAAGGGATATGGCGGCAATCAGAAGACCTGCTACGACGCGGCGCTCGCGCGAGGCGCCGACATCGTCGTCATGCTTCACCCCGACTACCAATATTCGCCTCGTCTCGTGCCGGCCATCGCCTCGATGGTGGCATCGGGTGAATACGACTTCGCGCTCGGTTCGCGGATTCTCGGCAAGGGAGCGCTCAGCGGCGGCATGCCTCTCTACAAATATGTGTCGAATCGATTCTTGACGCTCGTGCAGAACGCGCTGATCGGACAGAAGATGTCCGAGTATCACAGCGGGTTTCGGTGCTGGAGCCGCAAGGCGCTGAGCGCCATCTCCTATCACCGCTGCTCGGACGATTTCATCTTCGACAACGAAATGATCTGCCAGGCGATCTTCCTCGGGCTACGCGGAGGCGAGATTTCCTGTCCAGCGCGCTACTTCGAGGAAGCATCGTCGATCAACTTCCACCGCAGTGTCGTCTACGGGCTCGGCGTGCTTGCGACCTCGATAAAATTCCGAATGCACAAGTTGCGCTGGAAGAGATTCGAGTTGTTCCGCCCGGCTCACGCCGAGCCATGAAAGCGCGATTGAGGCCGGTACCGGCAACCCTTTTTTGCCTAGCCGCGCTCGGAGGCTTCCTGGTGCCCCTGCTGTTCGCGCGCGAGGCCGGCACTCTCGTCGCGACCTTGCTCAATGGCCTGCGGGGCACCGGGCTCATCGGCGTCTGCCTTTTCGTGCTTCTGGAATTCCTCGTCGCGGCGACGGGAATTCTTCCGGCCTCGCTTCTCGGCGTCGGGGCGGGTGCGGTATTTGGCTTCGTTTGGGGTTCGGCATTCGCCGTGCTCGGTACGTTCGCGGGAGCGGTCGCGGGGTTCCACATCGGGCGGCGAGGGCTGCGCGGTCTTGGCTTCCTGCCGCACCGCCTGAAGCGCAGCTTTCACCAGATCGAGGATTTCCTAGTCACCGACGGCTGGAAGTCGATTTTCCTGATCCGCCTTTCACCCCTCATGCCCTTCGCCGCCACGAGCATCGCGCTCGGTGCAAGCCGTCTGGGCGAGCGCGATTACCTCATCGGTACCAGCGCCTCGCTTCCGGCCCTTCTTGGATATGTCTATGCAGGCTCACTTCTCGCGAATGAAGCGTCGCTCGCCTCGCCAGGGCTCCACCCCATCTTCGCTTGGGCCCTCGCTCTTGGCTCTATCGCCCTCGTCGTCGCGATCTCGCGAATCGCTGCCTTTCTGCTTTCGGCCGGGAAAATGCCGCACCTGGCGGGCGGAACCGGCAAGAACGCGCGGCGGGAATGATTGGGCGCCGATCAGCACGTTACCCACGATTTTTCGCAAAGCCCAAGGGACTGGAAACTCGCCGTTGCGCTTGGCGCCCGAGGAGCGAATGGATGAGCAAGCCGAAGACACACCCCTTGCGCTCGTCTCGCCGCGGCGACTTCTTTCAGCGTTTCTGCACGGCCCGTCGTTGCCGCAGGTAGACTTTCACCCGCTTGTTGTGAAACGATCATCAAAGCGGCGAATAGACCGTCATGATCGTCGAGCGAACGAGCGGCAAGGGAGGATCATCATGTCCAAGATTGCAATCGTCACGGGCGGCACGCGAGGCATTGGTGAAGCGATCTCGAAAGGGCTGAAGGAGGCGGGCTACAAGGTGGCGGCGACCTATGCGGGCAATGACGCGGCGGCCGAGAAGTTCAAGAAGGAGACACCGGCGTTGCGGTCTACAAATGGGATGTCGGCGACCCCAAGGCTTGCGCCGAAGGCATCGCCAAGGTCGAGGCCGAGCTCGGGCCGGTCGATGTGCTCGTCAACAATGCCGGCATCACGAGGGACGGCATGTTCCATCGCATGACGCCGGAACAATGGTCCGCCGTCATCCGCACCAATCTCAATTCCGTGTTCAACATGACGCGGCCGGTGATCGAAGGCATGCGCGCCCGCGGCTTCGGCCGCATCATCTCGATCTCCTCGATCAACGGCCAGAAAGGGCAGACGGGCCAGGTGAATTATTCGACCGCCAAGGCGGGCGTGATCGGCTTCACCAAGGCTCTGGCGCAGGAGAATGCGAACAAGGGCATCACCGTGAACGTGATCGCGCCGGGCTATATCGCGACCGAGATGGTGCAAGCGGTGCCGGCCGAGGTGCTGAAGACCAAGATCCTGCCGCAGATTCCGGTCGGGCGCCTCGGCGAGGCCGATGAGATCGCCGCCGCCGTCATTTACCTCGCCGGCGACAAGGGCGGCTTCATCACGGGCTCGACGCTCTCGGTGAACGGCGGCCAATATATGTCTTGAGCATCGTGTCGGTCGAAGCCACTCGCGCACAAAAGCTCCAAGGCGCGCGCCGGTGAGGTGTTCCTCGCCTTCCTCAGGCTCGGGCTCACCTCCTTCGGCGGCCCGGTCGCTCATCTCGGCTATTTCCGGGCGGAGTTCGTGGAGCGCCGGCGCTGGCTCGACGAGCGCGGCTTACGCGGATCTCGTGGCGCTTTGCCAATTCCTGCCCGGCCCTTCGTCGAGCCAGGTCGGCATCGCCATCGGGCTTTCGCGGGCGGGCTATCTCGGCGCGCTCGCTGCCTGGACGGCTTTCACCACGCCTTCGGCGATCTTGCTTCTCCTCTTCGGCTTCGGCATCGGCTGGCTCGGTGACGCGGCGGGCTCGAGCTCCGTTGCACGGCTTGAAGATCGCGGCCGTCGCGGTCGTCGCGCTCGCCGTGCTGCAGATGGCGCGCTCGCTCGCGCCTGACAGAAACCGAGCGACGCTCGCGGTCGCCGCGGCGGCGCTCGCGCTCCTCCTGCCGACGACGGTCGGGCAGCTTGGCGCCATCGTCCTCGGCGCGGCCGTCGGCCTCGCCTTCCTGCGGGATGGCGCCACGGCCGAGAAGGCAACGCTGCCGCTCGTCGTCGGGCGCTCCGTCGCGCTCACCTCGCTTCTTCTCTTCTTCGCCTTGTTGATCGGCCTGCCGCTCCTCGCAAGCATGACCGGGAGCCAGGCCGTGCGGCTCGTCGATGCCTTCTATCGCACGGGCTCGCTCGTCTTCGGCGGGGGCCATGTCGTCTTGCCATTCCTCCAGGCCCAGGTCGTGCCGAACAGGTTGGGTGAGCAATGATGTGTTTCTCGCAGGCTATGGCGCCGCGCAGGCCGTGCCAGGCCCGCTCTTCACCTTCTCGGCTTATCTCGGCGTCGTCATGGGGCCACAGCCCAACGGATTGGCTTCGGCGCGCTGCTCTGTCTCTTCGCCATCTTCCTCCCCTCCTTCTTCCTGGTGATCGGCATCCTGCCCTTCTGGGAAGATCTGCGCGGCAAGCCCGCCGCCGAGGCCGCGCTGAAGGGTGTGAATGCCGCCGTCGTCGGCATCCTGCTTGCGGCCTCTACAATCCGGTCTTGACGGCCGCGATCACGAAGCCTGTGGATTTCGCGCTCGCGGTCACGGACTTCCTGCTTGCTCTTCATGTGGAAGACGCCGCCTTGGCTCGTCGTTCTCGTGAGCGCCGCGGCGGGATCGTGCTTTCGCTTTGATGGGGGGCGTGCTCCGCGGCCTTATGGCGGCCTTTCGCAAGGTTCGTGTAGCGGGCCAATTTAAACAAGATAGATGGGTTTTGCCCTACAACTCTGTGGTCGAGCTCACCCATGATGTGGGCGCGCCAAAGCACCCTCGGCAACTCATGTGATTAATCGGCTATGGGAAACGGATGTTGTCAGCGTTCAAGAAGCATGGGAAAATAGCGAATCGCGGCCCTAAGGACGGCTCGGCAAAGGGGGTTCGATTAGTAGCCGTTGTCGATCTCCAACAAACGGAACTCGGCGCCAAAAGTCCTCATATCGTATCCTCCGAGCCTCGCCCCAATCATCAAGTGGTCTCTCTTAGCAGCCCCTGCCAGGGGGTAGTCAACATCCGAATGAAATAATTAATCGCAAGCGCTATGCCATGGTTCCCCGCCGACTCGACGAACGACACGGTCGTATTCGCTGCCACACTGGCCACGATTGGATGGATTTACACAGCCCGTAAATCCAGAACCATAGCGAGAAAGCAACATACCATCGACATTATGCTTAGAGCTAATTTCGATCGGGATATGCGAATAGCTCACAAAATAATTGCTCCTTACATACAAAGGAAGAATCCTCATCCATTTCCCGAAAACAAGAGCACCGATTACGAAAAACTCATTCCTCATCTCAGAATGGTACTTAATCATTATGAATTTCTAGCGGCTGGCATAAGGCGAGGGGACCTCGATGAAATACTGGTCGTCGACGCCCAACGTGGCGGAATCCTGAACGCATATGAAAGAAGCGAATCTCATATTTTCGCTGTCAGAGACAGGCGCCGCAGTCAAGCGATTTACGAGCACCTTGAATGGCTGCATAAACGTTGGGAGAAATCGCCCCCACGTTGGTACATTCGCTGGTGCGAACGCCTAAAAGGCTCCCCTTTCCAGGGTAGCCGAAATAAAGTCCGCGATTGATGGCCTAACTCAAACTGGCTGACTTCCCGGCATACCGGCATATCCCGCCGTTGCATTTCCGCGCCTGCTCTGCCATACACCGCCCCTTCGAACGAACCGCCCGGCCGAAAGGGCTGCCGTGGCGGTTCCGAACGCTCCAAGAGCAGTTCCGGCCAGGTGCGGCTCCCGCGAGGGAGCATCGCCAAGGCCATTTGGAAAGGACGCGAAATGCCCAAGCTGAAGACGAAATCGGGCGCCAAGAAGCGCTTCAAGCTCACGGCCACCGGAAAGGTCGTTTCCGGCCAGGCGAACAAGCGCCACGGCATGATCAAGCGCACGCAAAAGCAGATCCGCAACCAGCGCGGCACGACCATCATGTCGGAATCCGACGGGCGCGTGATCCGCAAATATTTCCTGCCGAACGGCGTCTGAGCCTTCGCGCGATCATGAATTTGGGAGCTTGAACCATGGCCCGTGTGAAACGCGGCGTGACCTCTCACGCCAAGCACAAGAAAGTCCTCAAGGCCGCGAAGGGCTATTATGGCCGTCGCAAGAACACCATCCGCGTCGCCAAGCAGGCGGTCGAGAAGGCGATGCAATACGCCTATCGCGACCGAAAGGTGCGCAAGCGCAATTTCCGCGCCTTGTGGATCCAGCGCCTGAACGCCGCCGTGCGCGAGCACGGCCTCACCTATAGCCGCTTCATCGACGGGCTCACCAAGGCGGGCATCGGGGTCGACCGCAAGGTGCTCGCCGATCTCGCGATGCACGAGCCCGCCGCCTTCAATGCGGTGGTGGAGAAGGCGAAGGCCGCGCTGCCCGAGGGCGTGGTGGCGGCGTAGAGCCTTATCCGCAAAGGGGGAGCTGTTTTTGCGGATAAGAGCATGCGCGGGAGCTTTCGCGGCGCCCGCGCTCGAGATGCAACGCGTCAAGACACAAAGGGTGACGCTTGCGTCCTCTCGCGGCCGGCACCGAGGCGCAAGGGCCGCTTCGCCGCGAGCCGCGCGGTAACCGGGCGTTCACCCTGATTCGATCGGCCTTGCGTCAGTAACCCCAAGGTGAAGCTTCTCCCCGCATGTTTTCCCTTTCGCGCGACGACGCGGTTTTGCGGGGAATGCTTGCCTCATGCGGGACGGGCGATCGAGAGCGGCGGGGGAGCGCCGCAACGGGAATCGAAGGCGAGAGAGCGAAGCGTTCGCCGCAAGCGCGCACGCTCGGCGCGATCAAGCCGCGCGAGGCGGCGCGGCTGGCACGGATCGAGAGCCTGAGCGGCCGGCGGTCGGCGCCTTGGGCGAGCCCGCTCCTTCTCGGCGCCGCCCTCATCTCATGCTGCGCGACGGCGCTCCTCCTTCTTCCGGCGCGCGGCGGGGCGACGATGCCGGAAGAGCCGAAGATCGTGGCCCGCGAGACGGCGCCCGCGGCGCGCGAGACGCTCTCCTTCGTGCCGATCGCTCGCCCGGCTCGGCTCTTCGCGCTCGATTCGGCCGAGCTCGCCAAAGCGGGCGAGAGCTACGATGCGCTCCGTTCGGCGCGTGGGCGATGGCCGTGAGGACCGGCTTCAATTCGGCGCTGCGGCGCATGTCCACGAGCCCTTCATGCAGATCGCCGTCTATCGCACCGGCATCGAGGCCGTCGATCCCGCGCCTTTTTTCGTCGATGTCTCGCGTCGCGCCGCGGCGGCGGGCCTTGCGGTGTCGAAGGCCACGCCCGGCGAGCCGATGCCCAGCAAATTCGGCGAGATGGAAAACGCCGAGGTGAAGCTCTCCATGGACGGCGTCGAGCGTTCCTGCGTCGCCTTCCGCCGTGCCGTTCCCGGTGAGGCCTTGCGCCTTTCCGGCTGGTATTGCCCGCCGGCGGGCGAGCTCGCGCCACGTGCCGGGCTTTCCTGCCTCGTCGATCGCCTGGAGCTTTCGGCGACGACCGAAGACAAGGTGCTGCGCGACGGCTTCGCGGCGGCGCAACGCCCGGGGTACGGATTGCGGCAAGCCGCCCGCGCCGGTGCTCGCCGCTTCGGTGCCGGCTCCGCCCCCGCTTCTCAAGGCAAATGCGCCGCGTCCCCGGGGAACGAAGGCGCGCCGCAAGCGTATACCATGACGATCACCTCTGCGTGTGGACCCTTTGACGAACGGATTTATCCGGTTCACGATGGGTTCCCACGAGGCAAATCGCCGGTGGTTTTCACAAAGGATTTCCCGATGCGCGTTTCATCGATCCTGGCAATCGCCGCCCTGGCTGCCGGCGCGCTCGCCCCGGCCTCGTCCGAGGCTGCGAGCCAGCACCGCTACCGCTACCGCACGCCGCTGCATGCGCCCTTCGTGGTTCAGGTGCCGCCACGCAGCTTCCTCGATCCGGGCCCCGTCGTGCCGGTCGGGTCGCTTTCGAACTATGTCTACGCCTCGCAATATCCGTATTTCCCGATCTACTCCTACACCAATCACTACGGACGCCCGCCGCTTCCCGAGCAGCCCGGTCCTCCGCTCTTCGACCATCTCGATTTCGGTCCCTTCAGCGGGCCTTGAGGCGCACGACCCCGCTCTTCCCCGCGAAAGCGACGCGAAAGCGCGGATCCAGGCCATCTCGCGTATTTCATCGGATGTCTGGTTTCCCGCTTTCGCCGGAATGAGCGGAAGCGGCGGACATGTTTCGGCGAGCGGCCGGCGCTATTTCAGCACGCGGCGCAGCTCCGAAACCACCGCATCTCCCATGCCGGAAGTGCCGATGGCATTCGCGCCCGGCGCCGCGATGTCCTTCGTGCGCAGGCCTGATCCCAGGACATTGGCGACCGCCTTTTCGAGCGCGTCGGCCGCCTCGCCGAGGCCGAACGAATAGCGAAGGCACATGGCGAGCGAGCCGATCATCGCGATCGGGTTGGCGAGGCCCTTGCCCGCGATGTCGGGGGCCGAACCGTGGACCGGCTCATAGAGCGACTTGCGCTTGCCGGTCTTCTTGTCCTCGGCGCCGAGGGAGGCCGACGGCAGCATGCCGAGCGAGCCGGTGAGCATCGCGGCCACGTCGGAAAGCATGTCGCCGAAGAGATTGTCGGTGACGATCACGTCGAACTGCTTGGGCCAGCGCACCAATTGCATGCCGAGCGCGTCGGCGAGCTGATGCTCGAGCGCCGACATCCGCGTATTCGGCCTGGTGCAGCGCCGTGACGGTCTGGTTCCACAGCACGCCCGATTTCATCACGTTGCGCTTATCCGACGACGTGACCTTGTTGCGGCGCTGTGCGGGCGAGCTCGAAGGCGACGCGCGCGATGCGCTCGATCTCTGGGTGGTGTAGACCTGCGTGTCGACGGCGCGCTTCTCGCCGTTCTCGAGCGTGACGATCTCCTTCGGCTCGCCGAAATAGACCCCGCCCGTCAATTCGCGCACGATGACGATGTCGAGCCCCTCGACGATATCGCGCTTGAGCGAGGAAGCGTCGGCGAGCGCCGGATAGCAGATGGCGGGCCGCAGGTTGGCGAACAGGCCGAGATCCTTGCGCAAGCGCAAGAGCCCCGCCTCGGGCCGCACGTCATAGCCGACCTTGTCCCATTTGGGCCCGCCCACCGCGCCGAACAGGACCGCATCCGCTTCCCCGGCGCGTCGCATCGCCTCCTCGGTGATCGCGACCTTGTGCGCATCGTAGGCACAGCCGCCGACGAGGTCGCGCTCGGTCTCGAAGGAGGCGACGCCGATCTCGCCGAGCGCCCGCAAGGTCTTTTCGGCCTCGGCCATCACTTCGGGGCCGATGCCGTCGCCCGGCAGGAGAAGAATCTTGTGGGTCATGGGTCATGTCCGTGGGAGGGGAAGGGTGATGGATTAGGGTAAGCGGCACCCCGCTGGCAAGGCTGCGCTGGCAAGGCTTACGGGCAAGGCTCGCTGGCAAGGCTCGCACCGCCGGGCTCAGCCCTCTTCGACGAAGGCCTTGATCAGCCAATGCGCGATGGCGAGCGGAGCCGGGCAGGCGATGCCCTGCGGATGCGCGCCGGCGAGCATCGAGGCGCATTCGGCGCGGCTGAACCAGCGCGCGTCCTCGAGCTCGTCCCGGTCGATGGTGATCTCCTCGGTGAGCGCCTGCGCATGGCAGCCGATCATCAGCGACATCGGAAAAGGCCAAGGCTGCGAGGCGAGATAGGTCACGCGGCCGCATGAGATGCCGGCCTCCTCCTTGATCTCGCGGCGCACCGCGGCCTCGATCGTCTCGCCATGCTCGATGAAGCCGGCGAGCGCCGAATAGACACGGCTGGCGAAGCGCGCGCTGCGTCCGAGAAGACACATCTCGCCTCTCACGGCGAGCATGATCGCGACCGGGTCCGTGCGCGGGAAATGCTGCGTCTTGCAGCTCGCGCAATCGCGACGAAAGCCCGAGACCGAGGCTTGGCTCGGCGCTCCGCAATTCGGGCAGAAGCGATGGCGTTGATGCCAGTTCATCAGCGCCTTGGCTTCGGCGAGCAGCCCGAGCTCGGGCGGCGCGAGCGAGGCCTTGCATCGCGATCGAGCGCAGGTCGATCGCGAGGTCGCCCTCCTGCTTGAGCGCCTCGGCGCGCTCGGCCCCGACGAGCGTCGCGAAAACGGGTCGCGCGCCGTCGAGCCCGAGGAAGGCGCGCTCGAGCGTCGTCTCGCGCGCCTCGATCTCCCGCAACGGAAAAAGCGCCGTGAACGCCTCTCGCTCGCGGCGCAGGATCGCCGCGTCGCCCGCGATGAGGAGCGTCGACGGCCGAGGCGTCGGCGGCGCGCTCGGCGACGAAGCGCGCATCCTCGCGCCGCTCCGAAAGACGCTCGATCGGGTTGATGGCATAGCCCGTGCGGGCCGAAAGCTCCGGGAAGGCGCCGGCGATATCGTTCATGGGTCGGCCTCTCGCGCCGAGAACCCGCTGAAGACGAGATCCGGCGCGCTGATGTTGTGGCGCGAAGGCACGAGGCGTCCCATCCACACCTTGCTCGCCTTCGCGGTGCGAAAGCTCATGATCGGTTCCTCGAGCCAGCTCTTGGCCTGCGGCCTTTGCAGCGCGATGCGCGCGACATCGGCGTTGAACTCCGTGACATACATGGAGCGCAAGGCCGCGAAAGGCCGCCCGTCGATCGCGGGGTCGAAGGCGACGTCGAGCGCCACATGGCTGTCGTCGAGATCGGCGAGCCGGACCTCGCCCTCGCCGCCGCCGGCGAAGGCGAGGCGGAAGGTCTTGGTCGCGGGATCGAAGGCGACTTCCTTGAGGTCGACGACCGGGCGCTCCTTCATCTCGACCGGCCCGACGAAGAAGGACGAGCCATAGGCGCTCCAGGGAAGATGGGCCGGCGGCAAAGGGTGAATGCGCCAGATGCCGTCGGTCGGATAGAGCACGAGCACCTGCTCGGCCTTGCCGCGCACGAACACCCAGAGCTGCACCATGGTGAGGTTGTGCTCGACCCGGTCGCCGACGCGCACCGGCACGTCGCGCCGGCGCCAGTAGTCGGAGAATTCATATCCGGTCACCCAGAGAAAGGGCGATTCATAGAAGGTGACGCGCCGTTCGGTCGGCGGCGGCGCCTCGTCTCCGTGCACGAGGTCGCAATCCGTCCAATCGGGCTCGCGACTTTCCCCATCGCCGGTGACGGCGCCGATATAGGCCGGATGCGCCGCCTCGATGCGAAAGCGCCGCACCTCGGGCGATGCGAAGGTGACGGTGACGTTGTCCTTCTCGGCGCAGCTCTCGGGCTCGCTCGCATTCGTCACCTCGACGGTGAGCGGGGAAGGACGCGCTTCGGCGCCGAGCGCCGCGCCGGCGAAGCAGGTCGCGGCGATCGCCCAAAGGGCAAGACCCGCCGATGCCAGGGCTCGGCCGGACACCCCGAGGCTTCGTCGGATCGCACACATCGCATCGGCGGGAAGGAGGGGGCGGCGGCGCATGCGCACTCGACTATCACGCGGCGCGGCGCCGGTCACGCCGGGCCGCCGCGCGTTCGCGGAAGGCATCGAGCTCGCGCTGATGGCTCGAAGCGGAACGGCGGCTTGAGCCCTGCGAAGCCGTCTCGAACAGGCGCGATCGCGAACAATTCTTCGCGCGTCCACATCATGATGCATTTGGCTTGCGCACTCGCCGAACGCGTCATAACCTTCTTGCCATGACGCAGACCGCCATCACCATTCGGCCGGCGGAAATCGACGATGCGCGAGGCATCGAGAGCGTGCATGACGCCGCGTGGCGCGAAGCCTATCGCGGCATCATCCCCGGCATCGAGCTCGAGCGAATGGTGGCGCGGCGCGGTGCCTCCTGGTGGCGAGCCGCGATCAGGCGCGGCGCGCGCATCAATGTGCTCGACCACCAGGACAGGATCGCCGGCTATGCGAGCTATGGGCGCAATCGCTCGCCTTGGCTGACGCAGGAGGCGGAGATCTACGAGCTTTACCTCGCTCCGGAATTCCAGGGCCTCGGCCTCGGCGTGCGGTTGTTTCGCGCCACGCAGGCGAATGCCCGCGGCGCCGGGCTCCGAGGCGTCGCGGTCTGGGCGCTGAGCGGCAATGACCGGGCGCTCGCCTTCTACACGCGCCTCGGTGGACGCATCCTCAAGCGCTCGACCGGACGTTTCGGCAAATCGATCTACGAGAGCACCGCCTTCGGCTGGGATTGAACGCCGCCCCGGTTCCGCTCATCTCCGCGAAGGCGGGGATCCAGGGTTTCCACGGCATCAGCGTTTCATTTTTGGAATCCCGCATCCGCGGGATGAATTCCTCTGTCCCCCGAAGGCGGGGACCCAGATTTTCTACAGCATCTGTGGCGTAATCCTGGATTCCCGCATTCGCGGGAATGAGCGGATATGTGGATTTTCGCTTTCGCGGGACCGAGCGGAGTGATTGGTTGTGGGCGCCCTTTCTCCGTTATTCGCCCACCACCTTGTATTGGGCTCCCGCTTCGAGATGCGCGGTCTTGTCGAGGCCGTTGAGCACGGGGAACTCCTCGCCCGGAAGGCCGAGATCGGTCATGCCCTGCGACAGGGTCGCGGCGGTGTCGTTCGCGCCCGCGGTCACGATCTTGAGGCGCAAGGGCCTCACCCGGCTCGTCTCCTCGGGCGTGAGGCGATGGAAGCTCGCGATCGACTGCAGGAAGCTCTGATCGGCTTCCGGGGAGAAATTCTTCGCCGCGAAGATCAGGCGGTAGACGACCCCGCCTTGCCGGATCGCGGCGAGGCGGAAGGTCCATTCCCCGCTCTTGGCGATGCCGGTCTCCCCCGGGAGGCCGCCGACGTCGAGCGTGGTTTCCTTGGTGACGTCCACGCCCTCGATCCAGCCGGATTTCAGATATTCGTCGAGCGGGGTGGAGGCCGGCACCTCGACCGTGTCGAAGCGCATGGCGCGCCCGAGCGAGGCCGAGGCGCCCTGCACCGCCTCCGAGCCGCTCGACAGCGAAAATCCTTCCGGCGCCGTGAAGGCGAAGCCGAGCCGCGTGTGGTAGAAGTTGCGCCCCCTCACCGTGCCTTGTGAGGGGTCGTCGCCGAAGGCGATGCCGTCGATCGCGGCGAGATAGCGGGCGCGATCGTCCTCGCCCACGCCCGGCGCGTTGAGCTGGCGCGCCGATTGCAGCGCCATCTGCACGCGCTCCGTCGTCGCCGGATGGGTCGAGAACATGTCCGGCCGGCTCGAGGCGGCGCTGCCGAGGAGCGCCGAGCGCAAGCTCGCATAGCGGGCGAGCGAGCTCAGGAAATGCGAGGCGCCATAGGGATCGTAGCCCGCCTTCGCCATGGTGCGCACGCCGATGGCGTCGGCCTCGAATTCCTGCTGGCGCGAGAAGCTCGCGAGCGACAGCTTCGACTTCTCCTGAAGCTGCTGGCCGCCGCTCGGATCGTTCAGCACCTCGCTCGCGACCTTGCTGAACAGCGCCGAGCTCTTCTCGAGCTCGACGCGCTGGATCGCATGCCGCGCCGTCACATGCGCCATCTCATGGGCCAGCACGGCGGCGATCTCCGAGGTGCTGTTCGCGAGAGCGAGAAGGCCTCGCGTGACGTAGAGATGGCCGTCGGGCAGCGAGAAGGCGTTGACGGTCGGCGAATTCAACACCGTGATCTTGTAGGCGAGGGCCGGCTCGGTCGAGGCGGCGACGAGGCGGGACGCTACCCCGTCGAGCAGGTTCTCGACCTTGGCGTCCGCATAGGTGCCGCCGAAGGCCGCGACGAGGCTGCGCTCGTCCCCGCCGCTCTCGGCCCGCTGCGTGCCGACCGCGCGCGGCGCCGATTTCGGCACCACATCCGCCGAAACCCCGAGCGCCGTCTGGTCGGCCGTGCACCCCGCGAGGCTCGCGAAGAGAACGCAAAGGATCGCGAGGCGCGCGGCGGCGAGCCGGCGGCGCCCGTCAGTCCCAGAATTCGATCGCGTCCAGATCATCGATCACCATGTGCGGCGCGCGCCCGTTCAAGACAACCCCACGCACCAGAATCTTGTGCTCCGCCAGTTGCTCGAGCTTGAAGCCGAGCTTTTCCATCCGCGTCAATGCCCGTGCGTCGATCGAAAGGTACAAGGCGTTCGTGCCGCGCGCGCCGAAATCCACATATGACCTCGCCTTGCCGTCCTTGCCGCGCGAGACGTGCCGCACCTCGCCGGAGGCCAGGACGAACATGCCGTCGCGTTCGCTCAGCTTCGCGCCGTCGGTCGCCGGCAGTATGGCGGCGGACGACGCCCAAACGCCCGCATTGGCGCGCCGGGCCTCGGCCTCGCCCGCCTTGATCGCCTCCCAGCACGGCCCCCGCAGATCGTCGGGGCGGGCGACGACGAGCCCCGCCTTCGCGAGCTGGGATTGCAGATGCTTGCCGCCGACGAACACATCGCCCGCGACGCGCCCCCAGCGATCCGCGATCGGTGTCAGCGGGCGCAAGCTCGCCGTCCCGCCGGTGGTCGCCTCCCTGATCGCGGCCAGAAGCTTGGGATCGAGCTTCGCGTCCGGCTGGCCGGGAGCACCCGCCGCCGGAAAGGCCTTGACGCCCGCGAGGCGAACGCTGCGCTCATCCTTCAGCACGATGTCGAGATCGTCGGTGACGCGCGCGATCTCGACGCGCGTCGCCCCGGTCTCGTCGCAACCGGCCGCCGCCACCGACATGAAAGCGAAACTCGCCGCCATGCCGGCAGCCATGAATATCAATGCGCGACGCGGTTTCGCCATGCGAACCCCCCATGCCCGAGCCTCCGGCCGCCATCGGCCTTGCTTTCCTTAGCATGGCAGCTCGATGATTTCATCCCTGTTCCGCAAACGTTTCGCCGACGCGCGGAGCGTGGTAGCCGGGCTGAGGGGCTTGCCGCTCCCGGTGGTCGCGAAATCCACGGGTGGGCCTGGCTTTGTCGCGCTGCAAGCCGGCTCCAGTTTCGCGGAAATTATGCTATGGACCGGCCACGCGGTCCCGTAGCTCAGCCGGACAGAGCAGCGGTTTCCTAAACCGAAGGTCACAGGTTCGAGTCCTGTCGGGACCGCCAAGTTTTTCAATGCATTAAGACAATCGATGCGACACCGCGAATGGTGCGGGCTACCACCGGGCTACCCTTTCGTCCAGTTTCAGC
>CAVQNF010000035.1:0-19025 GCA_963713805.1 uncultured Alphaproteobacteria bacterium
ACGGCGACAAGCCCACCTCCGCCTCCACCACCTCCGCCTGGGCCGACGGTGAGCTCGATCGCGACCTCCGGTCCCGGGATCACCAACGGCAATGGCGACCTCGACGCGGGCAAGACGGCCACGCTGACGGTGAACTTCAGCGCGGCGGTGACGGTAGCGGGCGGCTCGCCGACGCTTTTGCTCAACGACGGCGGAACCGCGAGCCTACGTCAGCGGCTCGGGCACGAGCGCCTCGACCTTCGGCTACACGGTCGCGGCCGGGCAGAATACGCCTGATCTCACCGTCTCCTCGTTCAATCTCAACGGGGCGACGGTGCAGGATGCCTCCTCGAACAACGCCAATCTCTCGGGTGCCACCAACGACAACCCGGCCGGCATCTTGCAGATCGACACGACGGCGCCGACGATCGCCATCAACACGATCGCCAGCAACAACGTCGTGACGAAGAGCAACGCCACCTCGGGCTTTGCGATCGGCGGCACCACGGTCGGCGCCGAGAACGGCCAGGCGGTCACGGTCGCCATCGTGAACAGCGCGCTCACGGTGGTCGACAGCTACACGACCACCGACCAGAGCAATGCCTGGTCGGTGAAGGTCACCTCCGCGCAAGCGACCGCGCTCGCCGACGGCAGCTATACGGTTACCGCCAACGTCTCGGATCTGGCCGGCAATCCGGCGCCGCAAGCCAGCAAGGCTCTGACGGTGGACGAGGAGAAGGTACCCGAGCCGCCGATCCTGACGATCGCCAATAGCGCGCTCAACGTGAACGCCGGCGGCTCGGTGGCGCTTGGGATCACGGCGACGCCCGTCGATCCCGACGACAGGGTCTCGGTGAAGATCAGCGGCCTGCCGAGCTACGAGACGATAACGGCGCCGAGCGGCGACACCGTTTCGCGTCAGTTCAATCTCTTGAGCCTCTCCTATACCTACACGATCACGGAGAGCGCTTCCGCGGCGGGCACGCCGCTCACCGGCCTTACCTTGACTTCCCACTATACCGGCACGGGCCATCCGGTCGCGAATTTGACGGTGACGGCGAGCAACATCACCTCCGGAGAGACGGCGACCTCCGCATCCCAGGCGCTGAAGGTCACCGACCCTCCCGTGGCCACGTCCTCGTCCTCGCCGGCCGCATCCAGTCCCGGACCGATTCAGCTCGCCGCGCTGTTCGATCAATTCGTCGCCGCGGGCTTGCACTCTCAAACTGGCACCGCGCAGATCGTCACGACGTCGCAGATGACAAGGCGCAGGCGAGGTTTTCGGATCCCTGGCCAGCCCCCATCATTGAGCGTCGAAGAATGCGCGCGATGACGACAACCCCGGCCTTTCGCGTGTGGACCGCACGAAATAGCGGGCCACATGGGGTGGCGTCAGCGAAGGGAAGCCGCGCATGACGACCGAAAGGGACCCGGGCCTCACCGCGCTCGTCATGCTGCTGCAGCTTCACGGCGTCGCCGCCGAGGCCGGCCAGATCTCCCACCGCTGCGGCTCGGTGACCATCGGCATCACGGAAATGCTGCGTTGCGCCAAGGAGCTCGGGCTCAAGGCGCGCGCCTTCAAGACGAACTGGGACCGTCTTGCGCGCACCCCGCTGCCCGCGATCGCGGCGCTCGCGGACGGCGGCTTCCTGATTCTCGGCAAGGTCAGCGAGCGATCAAGTCCTCGTCCAGCGCACCTCGATGCCGCGCCCGGAAGTGCTGACACGCGCCGAATTCGAGGCGCTCTGGAATGGCGGCCTCGTCCTGATGGCGCGCCGCGCCTCGCTTTCGGATCTTTCGCGGCGCTTCGACATCACCTGGTTCCTGGGCGCGATTCACAAATACCGCCGCCTTCTCGGCGAGGTGCTCGTCGCCTCGTTCTTCCTGCAGCTCTTCGCGCTCCTGAGCCCGCTGTTCTTCCAGGTCGTCATCGACAAGGTGCTCGTGCATCGCGAGCATGAGCACGCTCGACGTCCTGATCGTCGGTCTTGCTGGCGATCGCCCTCTTCGAGGCCATTCTCGGCACGCTGCGCACCTATCTCTTCGCGCACACGACGAACCGCATCGACGTCGAGCTCGGCGCGCGACTGTTCCGCCATCTGCTGGCGCTGCCGATCGCCTATTTCCAGGCGCGACGCGTCGGCGATTCGGTCGCGCGCGTGCGCGAGCTCGAGAACATCCGCAAGTTCCTGACGAGCTCGGCGCTGACGCTCGTCATCGATCTCCTCTTCACGTTCGTGTTCCTTGCGCGTGATGTTCTTCTACTCGCCGCTGGCTCACCTTCGATCGTGCTCGGCGCATTTCCGTTCTATATCGGGATCTCGGCGGGCGCGACGCCGCTCTTCCGCCGGCGGCTCGACGAGAAATTCCGTCGCGGCGCCGAGAACCAGGCCTTCCTCGTCGAGAGCGTCACCGGCGTCGAGACGCTGAAGGCGATGGCGGTCGAGCCGCAGATGCAGCGCCGCTGGGAAGAGCAGCTCGCCGCCTATGTGGCCGCGAGCTTCCGCGTCCTCAGCCTCGGCAACATCGGCGAGCCAGGCCATCCAGCTCGTCAACAAGCTCGTCACGGCCGCCGATCCTCTATTTCGGTGCCAAGCTCGTCATCGACGGCAATCTGACGGTCGGCGAGCTCGTCGCCTTCAACATGCTCGCCGGCCGCGTGAGCGCGCCGGTGCTGCGGCTCGCCCAGATGTGGCAGGATTTCCACCAGGCGCGCATCTCGGTCGATCGGCTCGGCGACATCCTCAACACCACGCCGGAGCCGACGATTCACGTCGGGGCGCGCCGCACTGCCGCCGATCCGCGGCGACGTCAGCTTCGAGCATGTCGGCTTTCGCTACCGCATCGACGGTCCGGAGATCTTGCACGATGTGAGCTTCGACGTGCGAGCCGGTCAGGTCGTCGGCATCGTCGGCTCCTCGGGTTCCGGCAAGAGCACGATCGCCAAGCTCATGCAGCGCCTCTACGTGCCCGAGAGCGGGCGCGTGCTCGTCGACGGCGTCGATCTCGCCATGGTCGATGCCGCCTGGCTGCGCCGGCAGATCGGCGTGGTGCTGCAGGAGGACGTGCTCTTCAACCGCTCGGTGCGCGACAATATCGCGCTTGCCGATCCGGCGATGCCGATCGAACGCGTCATCGAGGCGGCGAAGCTCGCCGGCGCCCACGACTTCATCCTGGAGCTGCCGGAAGGCTATGACACGATCATCGGCGAGCGCGGCAGCAGTCTCTCCGGCGGACAGCGCCAGCGCATCGCCATCGCCCGCGCGCTCATTACCGACCCGCGCATCCTGATCTTCGACGAGGCGACGAGCGCGCTCGACTACGAAAGCGAGCGGGTCATCCAGGACAACATGCGGCGCATTGCCGAACGGCCGCACGGTCTTCATCATCGCCCATCGCCTCTCGACGGTGCGCCGGGCCGACCGCATCATCACGATCGAGCGCGGACGCATCGTCGAAGACGGCACGCATGACGATCTGATCCGTTCGAACGGGCGCTACGCCAACCTGCATTTCCTGCAGGCGGGGATCAATGACAACCGCTAGGAACATCATCAAGTTTCCGGAAAGGCCGGCGCGGCGCCGCGACTACGAGACGGCTTTCCTGCCGGCGGCGCTCGAGGTGGTCGAGACGCCGCCTTCCCCGATCGGCCGCGCCATCATGGCAACGATCATCGCCTTCTTCTGCGTTGCGCTGGCCTGGGCGTCGTTCGGCAAGGTGGATATCGTCGCGAGCGCACCCGGGCAGGATCATCCCCAACGAACGCACCAAGGTGATCCAGCCCTTCGAGACCGGAGTGGTGCGCGCCATTCACGTTCGCGACGGCGATACGGTCAAGGCCGGCGACGTGCTGATCGAGCTCGATCCGACGATCAACGCCGCGGAGGTCGAGCACGCGAAGAGCGATCTCATCGCCGCCAAGCTCGACGTCGCGCGGCTGAAGGCGGCGCTTGCCGGCAACGCCAATCCCCTCGATGATTTCGTGCCCCCGCCGGATGCCGCCCCAGCGCTCGGTCGAGACCTATCGCCGCTTTCTCCTGACCCAGACGAGCGAGCACAACGCAAAGCTCGCCGAGATCGATCGCGAGCTCGCCCAGAAGGAGGCCGAGCGCGAGACGATCTCGGCGACGATCGGCAAGCTCGCAAGCGATCATTCCGCCGCTCCAGGAGCGGACCAACATGCGCAAGAACCTCTTCGACCGGGATCTCGGATCGAAGATCGCCTATCTCAACGAATTGCAGGATCTCATCGGCCAGCAAAACGAGCTCCTCGTCCAGAAAGAGCCGGCGCCATGAAGTCGATGCGGCCGTTGTCGGTGCTGAAGGAGACACGAGCGAAGACCGACGCGGAATATCGCCGCACCCTGTTCGACGACCTCGCCAAGGCCGAGCAAAAGGCGGCGGGCCTTTCCCAGGACGTGATCAAGGCCGAGCGCAGAGCAGGCTTGCAGGTCCTCACCGCACCGGTGGACGGCGTCGTCCAGCAGCTCGCGGTGCATACGGTCGGCGGCGTGGTCACGCCCGCCCAGGCGCTCGCCGTCGTCGTGCCGCTCGACGGCCGATCTCGAGATCGAAGCCATGGTGTCGAATCGCGATATCGGTTTCGTCTCGCCGGCCAGGAGGCCGAGATCAAGGTCGACACCTTCAACTTCACCCGCTACGGGCTGCTGCACGGGCACGTGCTGAGCGTCTCGCGGGACGCCGTCAGCAGCGACAAGAATGGCGAGAATGCACGCGACCCCAAGGCAGCGACGGAAAACTCGTCCGACGATGCCAAGCGCCCGGAGCCCGCCTACGCCGCTCGCGTCTCGCTCGATCGCACGCAGATGCAGGTCGAGGGCAGAACGGCGCAAGCTCGCACCCGGAATGTCGGTCACCGTCGAGATCAAGACCGGCTCGCGCCGGATCATCGGCTATCTGCTCTCGCCGCTCCTGCGCTACCAGCAAGAGGTTATGCGCGAGAGATGACGCGGCAGGACCGCTTTAGGCTCGGCGTGAACGCGCCGTTGCCCATACGGGCTGGAGGTGCACGCTCGATGCAAGAAGGCATGGCCGCGAAATTCGGCGAAGCACCCCTGCCGCGCGCCGATTCACCTTCGTTGATCGAGAAGCTGCCCGATGCGGCGTCAACCCGCGATCGTGCAAAGCGCAAGCATCGGGAACCGGCAAGCACCGGTGATGCGTTGCTGAAGCCGAAGTCTCTTGGCGCAGCCCCAATGAATACGACGTCATCTCAACCATCGGATGCCGCCCCGCCTCCGATGCCCAGAATTCCGGTTCCGCTCGACGAACTCATGAAGATCGCCAGCGAGTTCCTCGAAGGCGGGCGTTTGCCGGAAGCGGAGAGGATGCTCGACCACATCCTCGACGCTGTCCCCGATGCGCCCTTGGCGCTCCACCAGAAGGGCGTCGTCCTCTTCCGTACGGGACATCACGAAGCGGCTGCCGAAATGGTCGAGCGCGCGATCAGCGCGGCGCCGGGTGCCATCGCCTTCCGGCGCAGCCTATGCCCGATCTACGAGCGGCTCGGGCGTTACGACGACGCTTTGCGCATCGCGCGTGAGGCGCTGGACACCGACGGAGACGACCTCCAGACCCTCCACAATATCGCGGTCGTGCATTATCGGCTGCTCGACCTCGACGAAAGCATCGCCTGCGCCCGGCGCGCCCTGGCGCTCGATCCCGCCGCGGCCGGTCCGCATTTTCAACTGGCCGAAGCCCTCCTGCTGAAGGGCGAATTCGCCCAAGGCTGGGAGGAATATGAGTGGCGCTTTAAAATTCCCGGCGCGCCATCCCTCATGCCTCCGAGCGACCGTCCCCAATGGGATGGCAATCCGCTTCCCGAGGCCACATTGCTGCTCATCGCCGACCAGGGACTTGGCGATTCGATCCAATTCTCGCGTTATATCCCGAAGGTTCTCGAACGCTGCCCCCGCGTTGTCGTCGTCGCCGATCCGTTGCTGCATCCGCTGATCCGGCAGGTCTATCCCGAGGCGAACTTGATCGACCGCTGGGAGCAATGCCCGCCTTTCGCCGTCTATTGCCCGCTGTCCGGCCTGCCTCGCCTTTTCGCCACGAGGCTCGACACAATTCCGCGCGAGCTGCGCTATCTTCACGCCGAGCCTGAACGAACCGCCGTCTGGCGGACGCGGCTCGATGATCTCGCGCCTGCTGGCTTTCGCCGCATCGGCATCGCCTGGGCCGGCCGGCCGACGCATAACAACGACATCAACCGTTCCATGGCGCTTGCCGAATTCGCGCCGATCGCGGCGCTCGACAAAGTTGCTCTCGTCTCCCTGCAGAAGGGCGCCGGGAACGGCCGCGATCGCCGATTATTTCGGCCGCGCGCCCTTGCTGAATCTGGGCACCGAAATAAACGATTTCCTCGACACGATGTCCATCATCGAGACGCTCGATATCGTGGTGACGGTCGACACCTCGGTCGCGCATCTCGCCGGCGCGATGGGGAAGCCGGTCTGGGTGCTGTTGCCCTACGCTCCCGACTGGCGCTGGCTGCTCGAACGCGAGGATAGCCCCTGGTACCCGACCGTCCGGTTGTTCCGTCAGGCGACGGCCCGGGGATTGGGCGGGCGTGCTGCGCCGGGTCGCCGAGGCCTTGGCTACTCGAGAGTTTGCGGGGGCGGGCGAATAGGAAAGAATTGGAACAATATACTCCATTTTTCGAGGAGTATATTTACCATAATCCAATTTCATTACTTGTGGCGATCATCGGTGCGTTGACGCTTGCGCGAAAGCGTGCGGCGACGCCCGAGGCGCTTCGCAGAGCCCTCACTTCCGAGCAAGTACATCCGGGACGAAGACGCCGGGACGCGGAAGCCGGCAACGATCGCGCCGTGGCAGAGCTCCTTCCTCCGACAAGGTGTCGAGGACCCGGCGCGAAGCGTCGTGCCGCCTCGGGGGAAACTCCTCACACCCTGCCGGACGCCGAAACAAGAGCTGCCGTGCGCGCGACGCCGCGTTCCGCCAGTCCGAGATGGCGAAGGCGTGCGAGCCAGCCTGATCGAGGGACAACGCCTTGACCCTACCCGCAAAAGCGGCCAAATCCTGCCGATGCTCCCTTCCGAAAGGTGTTAGCGCCTTGTCGTTAGACCTTGAAATCCTGTCCGCCTTTCAAACCGTTCACGTCACGGTTCTCGGCGACGTCATGCTCGACCGCTATGTCTTCGGTGACGTCGAGCGGGTCTCGCGCGAGGCACCGATCCCGATCCTTCGATTCCAGCATGCGGATGACATGCTGGGGGGCGCAGGAAATGTTGCGCGCAACGTCGTTCACATGGGGGGGCGCTCCACGCTCATCGGCGTCGTCGGGGAAGATACGACGGGAAGGACGCTGGTGGAGGCGGCGGAACGCGAGCCCGGCCTGACGGCATCCATTGCCAGCGATGCGAGCCGGAGAACCACGCTGAAGACCCGCTTCGTCGCGCAGGGCCAGCAACTGCTGCGGGTCGACGAGGAGGCCGTCGACGCCGTCGATCCGATCCTCTCGAAAAATTTGAGCGCCAGGGTCGAGGCGGCGCTCGGGGAGGCGCAAGCGCTGGTTCTCAGTGATTACGCGAAGGGAGTGTTGACCGAGGAATCGATTTCGAGCGCGTTGAAAATCGCGCGGCATCGCGGCGCCATCGTGCTGGTGGATCCGAAGTCGCGCGATCTGCGTCGTTATGCGGGAGCGACGGTGATCACGCCCAACGCGCCCGAGGCCGCTCAAGCGACCGGCATCGATTGCGACGATGACGAAAGTGCGACCCGTGCGGCGCGCTCGATCGCAGCAACGACCGGCTGCCCTTTCGTCGTGATCACGCGGGGCGCGCAAGGAATGACGATCTTGAGCGACGCTCAAGGCGCCGGACAGGTGGTTCATCTGCCAACCGAGGTTCGGCAAGTCTATGACGTGTCGGGCGCAGGCGATACGGTGGTCGCCGCGTTCGCGTTGGCCCTGACCGTCGGAGCTCCGATCGAGCGAGCGGCGCGCATCGCCAACCTTGCCGCCGGCATCGCAGTGGGCAAGGCGGGCACGGCCGCGGTCGACGCGACCGAGCTGCGACGTGCCATCAACGCCTCCTCCGTTCTCGCGAACGATACCAAGGTCGTCGATCTCGAAACCGCCGCCGGCATGGTGCGCGCATGGCGCTCGGAGCGCCTGCGCGTGATCCTGACCAACGGCTGCTTCGATCTCCTTCACCCGGGGCATGTCGGCCTTTTGCAAAAGGCGAAGGCGCTGGGCGACAAGCTCATTGTCGCAATCAATTCCGACGAGTCCATCAAGCGCCTCAAGGGGCCCGGACGCCCGGTGCAAAACGAGGCGGCGCGCGCCGTCGTCATGGCCTCGATCGCGCCCGTCGATCTCGTGGTGATCTTTCCGGAGGACACCCCGGTCAAGGTCATCGAAGCCATACGTCCGGATGTGCTGGTCAAGGGTGCCGACTACACCATCGAACAAGTGACCGGCGGCGATATCGTCCAGGCTTACGGCGGCCGTATCGTGCTCGTGCCGCTGGAGAAAGGCCATTCGACCACGAACGCGATCAGGAAGGCGTCCGCGGCCGCGGCATCGAGCTGACCCGCAAGCCCGAGATCCCGAGACTGAACGGATCGCGGCTCGACGAAGCGCGCCGGGCCATGCCGATTTCAGGCGATGCATTGTCCGAGCGCGTGGTTCGGCATAGAGATCACCCGCTCGTCGTCCCTCTCGGCGAGGCCCGAGACCAAACTCCGGCGACGATTTCGAGAAGATGTTCCTTGATGCAGGAATCCTCATCGGCATGAACCCAAGATTCCGCTCGGAAACCGGGCGAAGAGGCCTTCTGCGCTTTCTCACATGCGGATCCGTCGATGACGGCAAGTCGACCCTCATCGGGCGGCTGCTCTTCGAGCAGAAGCTCGTGCTCGAGGACCAGATGGCGGCGCTCGAGCGCGATACGCGCAAATACCGGCCGGATGAGGAGATCGACTACTCCTTGCTCGTCGACGGATTGGAAGCCGAGCGCGAGCAGGGCATCACCATCGATGTCGCCTATCGTTATTTCGCCACGAGCAGGCGCTCTTTCATGGTGGCGGATACGCCAGGTCACGAGCAGTACACGCGCAACATGGTGACGGGTGCGTCGAACGCGCAACTCGCCGTCCTGCTCGTCGATGCGCGCAAGGGCTTGACGGTGCAGACCCGTCGCCACGCCCATATCGTTTCGCTGCTCGGCATCCGCCACGTCGTGCTCGCGGTGAACAAGATCGACCTCGTCGATTTCGACGAGGGCGCTTTTGATCGCGTTCGCGACGGGTTTGGCGCGCTTGCGGCGCCCTTGGGATTCTCGTCGGTCGTCACCGTTCCGCTTTCCGCACGCTACGGCGACAACGTCTCGACGCCAAGCGAGCGCATGCCGTGGTTTCAAGGGCCGTTTCTCCTCGATTATCTCGAGACGGTGGAGGTCGAGGATCGTCAAGGCGACATGCCTTTTCGCCTGCCGGTCCAGATCGTCAGCCGCCCGCATGCGAACTTCCGTGGCTACTGCGGCACGATCGCTTCGGGCACGATTCGCCGTGGTGATGAAATCACGGTGCTTCCCTCGCTGCGATCGAGCCGGGTCGAGCAGATCATGGTGGGTGGCGACGAGCTCGACGAGGCGTCCGCGGGCGACGCCGTCACCGTGACGTTGCGCGACGAGATCGATATTGCGCGGGGCGATGTTTTCGCCGCGCCTCGCCGCCGTCCCCAGATCGGCTCCCAGTTCACCGCGCATCTGATCTGGATGGGCGAGGAACATCTTCTTCCCGGTCGCGCCTATCTGCTCAAGCTCGCGACGCGAAGCGTCGGCGCCTCGGTGACCGAGATCAAGCACCGCATCGATGTCGAGACGCTCGGCCATTCGGCGGCGCGCACCCTGGAAATGAACGAAATCGGCCTTTGCAACATCGCGGTTGCGCAGCCGATCGTTTTCGATCGCTATTTGGAAAATCGGACGACCGGTGCGTTCATCCTCATCGATCGCAGCAGCAATGCGACGGTGGCGGCCGGCATGATCCTGCACGGGCTTGATCGCTCGGACACGGTGAGGCCCCAGGTGCTGAGCGTGAGCAAGGCCGAACGCATTCGTCTCAAGGGCCACAATCCGGCGCTCGTCTGGTTCACGGGACTTTCGGGAGCGGGCAAATCGACGATCGCCAACGCGCTCGAAGCCCGCTTAATCGGGATGGGCGTGCACACGATCCTCCTCGACGGAGACAATGTGCGAGGCAGGCTGAACAAGGACCTGGGTTTCACCGATGTCGACCGGGTGGAAAACATCCGCCGTGTCGGAGAAGTCGCCAAGCTCATGCTCGACGGCGGTCTCATCGTGCTCTGCGCCTTCATCTCGCCGTTCAGCGCCGAGCGGCGCCTGGTCCGCGAAATGGTTGAGGAAGGCGAGTTCCTGGAAGTTTTCGTCGATGCATCTCTCGAGGTTTGCATCGCGCGCGATCCCAAAGGGCTCTACCGGCGCGCCCTTGCCGGCGAAATCAGGAATTTCACCGGCATCGATCAGATTTACGAGCCGCCTTCCAACCCCGAACTGGTGCTCCATAGCGAGAGCGGCACCGCCAGCGAGCTCGCCGAGCTCGTGGTCGCGGAGCTCAAGCGGCGCGGCATCATCGGCGCGTGAGAGCAAAGCCTCAACCTCAAGGGACTCGTGGCCAATGATGCTTGACCGACATCTGCGAGAGCTCGAGGCCGAAACGATCTTCATCCTGCGCGAAGTCGCCGCCGAATTCCGCAACCCCGTCATGCTCTATTCGATCGGCAAGGATTCGAGCGTGCTGTTGCACATCGCGCTGAAGGCCTTCACGCCGGGCAGGCCACCCTTCCCGTTGCTCCACGTCGACACGCTGTGGAAATTCCGCGAGATGATCGCCTTCCGCGATGCGACCGCTAGCCGTCTCGGCCTCGATCTCATCGTGCACGTCAACGAATTAGGAGTGAAGCGCGGCATCTCGCCGATCGCATCGGGGTCGAGCCTGCACACCCATGTCATGAAGACCGAGGCACTCCGGCAGGCGCTCGAAAAAGGCAAGTTCGACGCGGCACTCGCGGGCGCGCGCCGAGACGAAGAGCGAAGCCGCGCCAAGGAGCGCATCTTCTCCTATCGAACGGCGAGCCACGGCTGGGAGCCTCGCGCCCAGCGCCCCGAACTCTGGCAGCTCTTCAACACCCGGGTGAACCCCGGAGAAACCATGCGGGTTTTCCCGCTTTCCAATTGGACCGAGATCGACGTGTGGCGCTACATTCGCGCCGAGAACATCGAGGTCGTGTCGCTCTATTTCGCCAAGGCCCGACCGGTCGTCGAGCGTGAAGGCATGCTCGTCATGGTGGACGACGAGAGATTGCCGTTGCGGGCGGGCGAAGCTGCGAAGATGGAGCGCGTCCGCTTTCGAACGCTCGGCTGCTACCCGCTCACAGGCGCGATCCGGTCGAACGCCACGACGCTCGACGAGCTGATCGAGGAGACGCAGCGCTCGAAGCTATCGGAGCGGCAGGGCCGGGCCATCGACCACGACGATCAAAGCTCGATGGAAAGGAAAAAACGCGAAGGCTATTTCTGACAACCTGAGCGCGGGCAAGCCGGGCTCGCCGGGCTCGCTGGGGTAAGGCAGCAATATGGGCCAAGCAGCAAAGCGAGAGCGAAACCGAAGGACGAGGTCGGTCCAGGCAAGATCAGAGAGACGCCGCCTATGGCGAGCCCTTCTCGCCATTCTTCCCCAAACGCGTCACCGGCCCGGCGGTCTGTTCATAACGCAAGGCGACCTCGATCACGTCTCCGGGCTGGAGCTCGGTCTCCTCGTTGGCAAGCGTTCTTTCCCAGCCCTTTTCGCCCTTTCTCAGCACGGTTATCTGCGGGCTGCCATTTGATTCGCGGGTGAGCTGCGATCTCACCTGCGCAGTGTATTCGAGCTTCTCGCGAACACCCTCGACCTTCGCCCGAGTCTCGGCGAGCTTCACATTGGCATCCTGCAATTCCTGAAGCAGCTTGATCCTGCGCTGATCGTCGAGCCGTTGAAGCTGCCTTGCAAAGTCATCCTGCTGCTTGCGCATCTGCATCAATTGCGCCGTGATCTGCAGCTTGCGTGTCGATGACAACAACACTGCCCGGCGCGCATCGGTGACCCGAGTGCTCGTCAAAGTCCCCTTGCTGTAAAGGTCGGTTGCCCTCTTCAATTCGTCGGCATCGGCTTCCGTGCCCTGTTCCTCCTTGGCCTCCTGCTCCGAAAGCACCGCGATCTCGGCATTGGCTTGTTCGACGCTGCGCTGGAGGTAGGCCTTTTCGCGCTGATAATCGATGAGCCTGGTCTTGAGCTCGTCGGCCGCCAACCTGATGATTTCAGCGACCGTGGAACGCGGAACAGGCATATCGGCGAGCGCATTTTGGTCGAGATCCTGCTTGCCGTCGAGTTCCGCCTGCAGACGCGTGACCTGCATCTGGTCCTTGGCAGCCTCCGTCCACAGCGACTCATATTCGCTGCGCAAATCCGCCACTTCGAGAAAAGGGTTGTTGATCGTAGCGTGCAGGACGTCATAGCCGCCGGACAAGGCTACCGCCTGACGCACCGTCATCTGCGGTCGGTAGGGATGTTCTCCCGGCTTCGAAACGTCGCCGTTCACATAGATCGGCCTGTACTCGACGACGGTCGCGGTGACATCATTGGGTTCGATCGTGATCGCATCCTCGCGCCCGTCAGGCATTCTCACGCGGAAGACCCTGGTCGCGAGGGTCGCCTGGATCTTCGCCTGCACTTCGAGCGGCGCGAGACCCGCGGCCATGATCGTTCCGAGCCCCGGAAACGAGATGGTGCCGTCGAGCTGCACCGGAACGCGGTGCTGCAACTCCGGCACGCGTGCCACCGAGATCTCGAGGACATCACCGACCTCGAGGCGGTAGGCGGCGTTCGTGGGCAGAACCGAAAGGAAAAGCCCCGCGGCCGGCATCAGCCATCTGCCGAGGGCAAGCTTGAGGAAATCGGACAGTCGACTTTGTGGCATGAGGTTCCCGCGTGGCTCGTTCATTGAACGATTGTAGCTTTACTCGGCTCCTCTTCGGGCCAGGCGATACGCGCGACATAATCCGCCACGGGACCACCGGCCTTCCCCCAATTGCTGGACCATATCACCTGCGAGCCGTCAGGCGAGGGCGATGCGTGCGCCTCGCTCCAATAATCGCTCTTCACGTCGCGGGTTTGAACGATCCGTCTGATCTCGCCCGAACCGTCGATGCGAAGCGCGACCACTTCCTGGTAGAACGGCGCCCAGCTCGGATTGTCGCCGAGCTCGGAATAATTGCCAGTGTAGGTCAGGAATACCCAGCCGGGGCGACCGATGTTGCGAAGCGAGGCATGCTGGCCTTCGCCGAAAGGGGCGAGATCGGTGACCACGCCGTCCTTCAGTCGGCGCTTGATGATGTGGTATTTATCGGGGTCGTCCTTGCTGATTCCCACATAGACATCTTCCCCGTCCGCATCAATGACCATGTCGCCATGGCCCGGCCGATGGTTCTCGGCCCAATGCTGGAGTTCCACGCCGTCGAGGGTGAAGACATAGGCCTGATTGGTCTCGTCCGGCATGACCTGCCAGCAGAAGATGTATCGGCCCGACGGCGAAATGCCGCAATATCCGTTCTTGCCGACCAATTTGGAAAGATCGATGTCCGGATGCTTGGCCTTCGCCGCAATATCATAGGCGAATGCCACGAGCGAACCGTTTTCGGTCCGCGCACGGACGACCAGCCGGTCACCGTTCCCGGACGGATTGCCTTTGTAGGGTCCAAACTGGAGTTCCTTGTATTCGCTCGAAGCGAAGACGGGCGTCTTCGCGTCGGTTGTCGGCGCCCAAAGGTAGATCGAGCTGCCGCCGACACAGATCATCTGCGTCGCATCCGTCGGGTGCCACTCGCATTCGTAGGGCACGCTGCGCTGAAAGAGCGGCTTGTAGCTATGCCCGTCGAGAAAGCACAGGCCGGAGCAGCCATTGACGATCACGAGCAGGCTTTGGTCCGCGTTCCATGCCTGCGAACTGGAATAGCGATG
The DNA here is from genome assembly GCA_963713805.1 of uncultured Alphaproteobacteria bacterium. Taxonomy (GTDB): domain Bacteria; phylum Pseudomonadota; class Alphaproteobacteria; order Rhizobiales; family Beijerinckiaceae; genus GAS188. The sequence continues at coordinate 14,045 of CAVQNF010000035.1, forward strand.
GGTGCAATAGGCCCGGCCGCAGACCAGGCCCGGGGCGAGTTGCCGTCCGGGATCGGTGATTCGCATGATGGGCGTCGCGAAGGCCGGATCGGTCGCGGGTTCGAGATAGCCGGGCTCCGGCATCGGCGGGATGGCCAGCACATGCGCCATCTCCAACCGGTCATAGGCCGAGGCTCCGTGAGCAACGGCCAAGGCCCCGAACACTGCCCATGACATTAAGATCAAGCCTGCGGTCGGAAGACCGAAGCGCCGTCGCGGCGTACTCATCACGCGTTCACCCGACTTCAATCGGCCGACAAGGCCGGTTCACCAAGTCTCCGGCACGCCCGGCGCCGGAGGGCATCCAACCCGAATGCCCTCAACGCGCCGTCCAACCCGCTCTCGAGCTCGCGCGCGGGCGATGCACATGGCCCGACCCGTTGGCGCGCACCGGCTGGCGAATGGAGCTCGAAGACAAGGCCACTTCTGCGCCGATCACGTCCGTGGCAGCCGGAATCGGGCTTCGATGAAGGGAAGGCTCCGCCGCCATGGTCACAGCCAGCGCCGCATCCGTGCTCATCCCACCGATGAACGAATCGTTGTTCATCGCCCAAATCGCGGCTTGCGTGCGATTGCTGACCCTGATCTTGCGAAGGATCGCCTTCACATGGACCTTCACCGTGGCTTCGGCGATGTCGTTCTTGCGGGCGATGGCCTTGTTCGAATCGCCCTCGATCAGGCAGCGCAGGATGCATTTTTCCCGGGCCGACAATCGCGGCGCGTATTTGCCGTCCACTTCGGAAGCGCTCAATCCGGTGACCCTCGACTCGACCGCATTGGCGATGGGAGGCGCGACCGCTTCCTGATAGGGAGGCAGCTCGTTGTAGTGGTGCAAAATGAAGGACAGCACCTCGAGCGGCAAGATGGTTTCGCCGAGGATCACCAGTTCGAGCGATTTGATGAATGTATCGCAGCTCGGCTTCAGGAAATAGGCGTCCGCCCCCGCGCGGAATGCCGCGACGATATTGCCATCGCTCAGCTGATCATGATTGGCGACCAGCGCGACGCGCGCCGTCGTATATTGCCCCTTGAACAGGCGTATATCCTGGATCGTCGCGGCTTGATCGCCGCCGACATCGACGATCAGCAAGATCGGCTGATCTTTCGGCAATGAGCCCAGCGCCGCATCGTCCACGCGCGGGACCGCGGCCGCGATTCGGAAATCCGCCGCGCTGAGAATTCGCGCAAGCCCTTCCCGAAACAGTGCGCACGACCCCACGAGGACCGTTGCGAAGGAACATCGGTCCATACTCGCCTCCCCTGATTAACTCATGTTACTGGAAAAACTGGCAGTCGAGATCCCCCGCTTTGCCTGTAACCCAGCCATCCCAAGTACATCCCCAAGAACGTCCACCGACGTCTATTAGATCAGGCACACCTTCGGCAAGTATCCCCTAATTTCCTGCCGTGGTTATTCCTCGAATTTGCTTGCCAATTTCCAACGCTTCCAAGCAAGAGCTTGTCTCGTTCGATTTGGCGAGCGCGATTTATGAACCTGCTCTTTGTGTCCGCCGTTGTCAAATAATATCACGTTCCCGTGATATCGACCGAAAGCCGTAAAATCAACCGTCATTGAACGCTGAAAACCGCGTCGAGTTGCCGGCGGTCCACAAATCTTGCCGACCTAGGCTGACCCCACGAGCGAGAAATTCCTTTTTTCGGCAAACTTCTCGCAGGGAGGCGCGCCAACCCCTGTTCGGCGCAAATTTTGTCAGCCCCTCATTCTGCTACTTCATTATGGGTAATCCCGAATATGGCCACCCTCGCGCGAGATGCCCGGTGGGTAGTGCTTATTAGCCACGCCGCGGCGAGGATGGTTATTTGACGCAGAAATCAAAAGACGGGATTCTGCGAGCGTGCTTGGGCGAGAACTTCGCCGACATAAATCATTACAGATCTTAACTTCAGAGCAGTGTTGAGGAGAATGTCATGGCCGATGGGGCCTGGATCATCCGGCACGGTCGCTCCGCCTGCATGACGGCGTCGCGTGACCCGGCCCTCGGCGAGTTGCGGCGCCTCGCAAGGGTGCAAGGGGCGCGCATCGCGAGGGTGCTCCCTTGACGGCGCATGTGCTCTGCATCGGCGGGGAAGATCACGGTCTCCGCATTCCCTTCCTGCTCGCGCTGCGCGAGCGTGGTTTTCGGGTCTCGGCGGCCGGGACCGGCGACGCCGCGCCTTTTTCGCGCGCGGGCCTCGCTTATTTTCCGTTTCGCTTCGACAAATTCGTGAATCCCCTTGCCGATTGGACGGCCCTTGGAACGCTCTCGAAGCTTTTCGCCGAACTGCGTCCCGAGCTCATTCAGAGCTTCGACACCAAGCCCAATTTGCTAGTGCCCCTGGCGGCGCGCAAGGCGCGCGGCGCCCAGGTGATCCGCACCATCAACGGGCTCGGCTGGATCTATTCGTCGCGCTCACTGAAAGCCTTCGCATTGAGCCCGGTCTACCGCGCGCTGCACCGGCTCGCGGCTCGCTCGACGGCCGCGACTTTGTTCCAGAACCGCGACGACATGACGTTCTTCGAGCGCCACGGGCTGCTCGGTAAAGGGAGCAGGCGGCTGATCCCGGGGTCGGGAATCGACGTCGAAAAATTCGAGCGAGCCAAGCTTTCGAGTCCGTCGCGCGACGAGCTTCGCCAGGCGCTCGGGCTCGGCGGCAGCGAGGTCGTGCTCACGGTCACGCGCCTGACGCGGCAGAAGGGCATACCTACCTTGCTCGAGGCGGCCGCTTTGGTCCGTGAGGCCCGACCCGGCGTGCGCTTCCTGCTCGTCGGGCCGCGCCAAAGCGAGGGTCCTTTGGCGATCGCCCAATCCGAGCTCGATCGCCACTCGGCCTATGTGACCGCACTCGGCCCACGGCCCGACATTCCCGCTCTTCTCGGCCTTGCCGATGTGTTCGCTTTCCCGACCGAGTATCGCGAGGGCGTGCCGCGCGCGCTCCTCGAGGCCGCGCTTGCCGGCCTGCCGATCGTGACGACCAGGATGCCCGGCTGTTCCGATGTCGTCCGCGACGGCTGGAGCGGTCTTCTGGTGCCTCCGCGCGCCCCACGTCTTCTGGCGCAAGGGATCATAGACCTCTTGCGCGAGCGGGAGGCGGCAGCCGCGATGGGCGCGCGCGCCGCGCAATGGGTGCGACAGGAATTCGGTCTCGATCTCACCGTATCGCGCTACGCCGAAGTCTATACGGATCTTCTGGAACGCTGCGCGCACAGCCGAGCCGGAACCCAAGGAGCCACCGCCGAAAACGTCTTCCTTCAGCGCGCCGCGGCTGAGTTCGGCACGATCGCGTCGGAAACGCGCGACGCGCAAGGCCACGAGAGCGACGGACGCCGGGTCTTGGGGGCACGATGATGACGGCGCGCGACCAAGATCGGGGCACCCCGGTGGTGCTGGACGCGCTCCTCGCCGTGGGGCTGGTCCTGTCGACGACGTCGCAACTGCGGCTTGCGGGCGGAATGATCGGGCCGGCCGAAATATGCCTTGCGCTTTGGGTGCTCGCGATGGTCGCCCGCGAAGCGATCCGTCTCGGTCCTGCGCTCACCCCGGCTTTGTCGCGGCTCCTCATCTTCTGGATGCTTTTCGCTGCCGCCCAATGCATCGGAACATTGGCCGGCCTGGCCATCGGCGACCGCCACGACCCGAAGCTGTTCCTCCACGACGCGCTCGCCTATCCGCTGCTCGCCGCGCTGAGCCTTCTGAGCGTGGTCGATCCCGGTGCCCGGCACCGCCTCGAGAGAACCGCTTGGCTGGTGGCCGTGTTCGGCGCCGCGACGCTCGCGCTTCAGCTCGCCAATGCCGAAGGCCTCATTAACTTTCTCGGAGTCGATCCGTGGTATTGGGACCGAATGCGCGGCTGGTCCGAGAACCCGAACCAGCTCGCTCTTTTCTGCGCGGCACATGGGCTATTGTCGCTGTATCTCGCCGATATCGCAGCGGGAATGGCAGCAAGGATCTGCGCTATCGTCTGCGCCGCATTCTCGATCGTCGTGGGACGGCTGTCGCAAAGCGACACGTTCACTCTCGTCCTCGTATCCGCCGTCCCGGTCTTCCTGACCTTCAAGTTCCGCGCCTGGCTGCTTTCACTCGGGCCGGGGCTCACCTTCCGCTCCGCCTGCGCCTGGATCGCCATCATCGGCTTCCCGATGCTCCTGCTGTCGGCCGCTCCTCTCGGCTATGCCGTGGCGACACAAGCCGAAGGCTTTGCCAAGGAATTGTCCAAGGACAACGGCAAGGACACTGAGAACGAGGCCAATCTGCGGTTCAGTTCATGGAGCGACGCGATTTCGCGGGGCCTGGATTTGGACATGCTTGGCCTCGGCCCGGGACCGCATCTCCAAATCCCGGCCATTCTCGTCGCCGCGCGGCAGAGCGAGAACGGCCCCAAGAATATCGAGCATCCGGAAGTGAATGCCGCGCCGAACTTCGAGGCACATGACACCCTGCTCGACCTGTTCACGCAGGGCGGCTTGCTTGCCGTCTTGAGCTTCGTCTGGCTCTCGGCGGCGACCTTTGTCCTGACCTTCAAGGGGAAGCTCGCCGGCGCGAGCACGATGCTCTTCGGCCTCGGCATTTTCGCCATCTTCCACTTGATCGTGCGCCAGCCCCTTTTCTGGTTCGCCATCTCGCTTTGCCTGGTGGCGGGTGTGGAGGCGACGAGAACTCCCGCGGTTCGTGAACGGAGCCCATAGCATGTGCGGCATCGTCGGCATCCTGCTTCTTCCGAATGGTGCGAACCCGCGCCGGCTCGCGGCCGTGGAAGACATGTCCGAGGCCTTGCACCATCGCGGCCCCGACGGCGGCAGCTCGTGGATGGACCCAGATGCCGGCATCGCGTTCGGCCATCGCCGCCTTGCGATCGTCGACCTTTCGGACGCCGGACGCCAGCCGATGGTGTCGGCGAGCGAGCGCTTGGTCATGACCTACAATGGCGAAATCTACAATTTCGC
>CAVQNF010000036.1:0-322304 GCA_963713805.1 uncultured Alphaproteobacteria bacterium
TCGCAGCCGCCTTCCTGGGATCGGGCGAAGTATAGTCCAAGGATAGAACATAGGTCCGGCCAACGCGGCGAACCTCTAGATTGCTCTTGAGTTGGCCAGCCGCCGATCTCCGAAGCTCGAACTCCTCCTCGGGATTCGCCTTGTCTCGTGAAATGAACCAACTCCTGAAGTCGAACACAGATCTCAGGACGCCCAGGGCTTGCCCAATGAGCGTAGCGCGCGCGCCCATAAATTCGGGATCACTCGTGAGATGCATCGTCAAAATCACGGAGAGAGCGATCTTTTCGGATTTCAAAACCTCGACCTGACTGTCGATCGCGCCCGTGTCGAACGTCAATTCCGCTATCGTCGCCGATGCGTCACCCTTGTTCTTTTGGCTATCGATGAAAAGGTCAGTCGTTGCTGTATATAGCGGGACCGCGGTGACGATATACGCGAGGCCGATGAACAGGGCTATGAGAGCAGAAGCGACCAAGACGCGTGCCTGCCGACGCGCTGCTGCTAGTACCAGATCGAGATCGGTGGGCTTCAACGTCGCAACTGCAATGTCGGGCGCGATTGACGCGGGCTTGATCAATGCGCTTCAGCATAAACGGTTTCGCCATTCCCAGCAGTCCGCCGGGTTAGGCAGCATGCGCCCGACCGATAGGTCGCGACCTTTGAGCCAGCGAATTTGAGAAGCATTGATGCTGCTCGCGGGTCTAAGGGTAGCCGGCTTGGTCATGTTGCTTTATTTCAACGGTTACGCGTCATTGGGTTCATGGCTGCTTGTAGCTCTCGTCGCCGCCTTATCCGCGCGCCACTCGGCCATGGCGCAAGCCGGCGGCCTGGACTCTGGCCCCTCCTCGCTCCTCTGGACGTCGTCCCAAATTCTCTTCCGACCGCCCAATTGAGAGAATAACGCATAGAACCGCTAATATGCCTCGTGACGCATGAGCGTAAGAACGAGACATGTGCGCGCTATAATTTTCAAATCGAGCATCAGCGACCAGTTATTTATATACCAGAGATCCTTTTGAACGCGCTCTTCCATTTGTGAGAGGTGCAGCGTTTCCCCGCGCAGCCCCAGGACCTGAGCGACGCCCGTGAGGCCCGGTTTGACGTGGCGCCTCAAAGCGTAGCTGGATATCTGACGCTGGTATTCGTCGTCATGTGCTATCGCGTGGGGCCTTGGTCCGACGAGGGACATTTCGCCGCGGATGACGTTGATCAGCTGTGAAAGCTCATCGATGCTGACGCTGCGTAGCAGCCTGCCAAGGCGTGTAATGCGGGGGTCGCCGCGCTTCACCTGAACGATCTCATCTCCATCCTCGAGCACGGTCATTGTGCGAAATTTGAGGATCACGAATTCCCTGTTGTCGAACCCGCAACGTCGCTGACGGAAGAGGATGGGCCCTCGACTGTCGACTTTGATGGCAAGCGCGACCATCAACAGGACCGGCGACAGCACAAACATCGCTATGACTGACAGCGACAGATCGAGCATGCGCTTTATGATGCGTTCCCACCTGGTCAAGGGTTCGCGCTGGATCTCGACGGCATGGTAAGCGCTGAGCGCGAGATGGCTCCGCCGACCAACGGTGGTCCTGATCGTGCAGTCGGGGAACAGCTTCGCGGGCAAAGGGGAGGCCCGCAAAAGTTCGCTCAGCTCCGCGATCATCTTCTCCTGGCGCCAAGGCACGACCAGCACGAACTCGGCAGCGTGAAGCTCGCGGGCAAGATTAATCGCACGCGCAATCTGCCTACGCCCACTTTCACCTAGTCCGATCTGGCTATCGTTTTGGATTAGCGCAAAGCGGGCAATCTCTTCGATCGCGAACTGAAAAAAATCGGCCGCGTCCAACTTCTCGAGCTCCGAGGCCTCACCCACAGTTACCACCCTTCGGCCCCTGACTAATCCCCTCCGAATGCCAATCGATGAGGCCCTGGCGACTAAGAATCGCCCGGCGGGGACCAGAGTGAAGGAGAGCGCTGCGAACGCAATAACGGAACCGCGCGAATAATATGCTCCAACCTTCAGAAGAAACAGGATGTTAGTCAAAGTGAGCAGCGTGACGGCGTATATCAAGACCAAATTCTTCATATGGAGCGCGGGAACCAGCACCGCCTGAAGCTGATAAAGCCCCCGCGAATGGGCAAAAAGCACAAAAATAACGCTCACTATCGCTGCGATGCGAAATACGCCGTCAAGCGCGATGAACTCACCGGACAGAGACCCGTAGGCGAGTGCCCCCAACATGCTTGCCAAGACAATGAAAATCACATCCACCCCAGCCGCGATCGCCAGCAACGACTGGTAGGGGATCAATTTACGGGGGGCCTCGCCAAAGCCCCGAGCGGGCCAGCAAGAAATATTGCTCACTTCTACACACAATTTCGACTTCCCATACTAATTTAACATTTTTTTAATACTTTCTCCACGTCACAACGGTTATTCTGTTGGGGTACTTCCTAATGATTAATTCTATTTGTAGTAATCAAAGACGCTAAAATGATCTCAAGTGTGCAGCACCTGCTCGCTGGCCTACGCTCCGTCGCGGATATGCCATTCCCATCCCATCCCCTCGCCACCGGAACTCGACCTCTAGTGCCTCAAAGCAAGGCGCTTAGGCTGGCCGTGCCGCCGTCGCTGCAGATTAACGAAACGAACGCAAGGGCGAGAACATCAAAATGAGTAGCAATAGAGATACTCCTCACCTCTATGTATAGAGCCAAGCGCGAGATCGCGCTCGATCACCTTCGAGATCCTCGCCGGACCGGTCAAATTCCCGCACGTGCCGCTCGACCGCGAGACGCCCGTCCTCCGGCAGTGGAGCGCTTCCACGAGACCGTGCTGGATGAGCTCTACCGGATTGCCTTGCCACAAGAAGATTTACCGCTCGATCGCCGAGTTGCAGAGCGACCCGCCGATGCCGCCTTGATCGCCAAATAGGTCGATGCTGATCAAGGGATCACCATGACCTCGCATTCACCACCTTCAGCCCCGCGCGAGCGTTAGTCCTGTTTCGGCTTCGCCTTCACGAAGTCGATCGCCCTGACATTCAAATCGATGGCACGAGACATCCGTTGTCTCCCCGGTGCTATTCATGAGCGCGCGCGCACGCTGGCTCAGCGTGGCAATCGCCCCGCAAGCATGAAGCCTGAGGTAGTACCACATTGTTTCCTAAGAAGTCGGCCAACCGACCGGATATCATTGTATTCGAACGCGGCCGAGATGGGCGAACGTAAAATAAATACTGGATTAAAATAGACACCGAATACTCACCTATCCCATGCAGAAGCCCGCTCCGGATTGGCAACGTTTTTTGGCTAGGTTGCTAATAGGGTCTCTTTTTGCAATCACATTAGTTTGGACCGCCTTTCTGATTTGGCTGTCCATTGACTTATCCGAATGGCTATTCCGATAAATATCGTTTTCGGTCAAAGGGGCGTTGTATTGCGGCTGGGGTGGAGCAAATCCGTCACTTCGAGCTTATGACTCCTTGAATGGGCGACGGTATTTTCGGAGTTGCTTGCCGGCCGGCCAGACCATAAGCGTCGCTTTTCTGGTCGTAGGCGAAGTCGGCGCGCAGAAGGTCCCGTCGGTGCGCTCCACCTTGTCGAACACCGGGTTCCGGTGAAGCCGCACTGGTGCGATAGGCGTCACCATGAAGTAGAGCGCGGAGCCCAATGGTCGCGCGCCGGCGAACGGCGCTGGCAAGGCACCTGCCGCGATAGACTGCGTACTGCGGAAGGTCTCACGCATCCGACAGGGCCCCGGCCATCGCACCCCTCGGCTTCGCAGCAGTTCATAGAGTGACTTTATCCAAAATCCGTCCAGCTGTGTGGGCTCCCAAGGCGCGTCGGATGAGCGGTAGCGACGCGTTCCCTCGATTGGGCTTTTGATCGCTTCTGATCCGGCGAGCGTCCAGGACTCTTTGGATTTGTCAGAAGATGAAGTCATCGTGTTTGCTCCGCTTAGTTCGATAGTAATGATCCACAATAGCTGCCGTTATCGACGTCACGAAAGCAATACGCGCATAGCGCCCGACCTGCTGGCAATCCATGGATGAGCAGGCACGACCAGCCCAGGTTTCGCCTCGGGCTTAACGTCTCGTGCATTGCCCTTCCTAATCGCGGCATGACCGCCACGAGCAACTTCGCACCAGTCAGGAATTCGAGCATGGCACGGTCATCGCCCACACGCCATACGAGGTCCTGGTCTTGAGAGTTGTCACCGATCTCATCGCGGGCGCGAGTCTCAAATTCACCAAACGTAGATCGTACGAGCTCAGGGGTCTTCCGGACCGCTGGGATTTATTCGCTGCGAGCTTATAAATTCCGCCAAACTCGGCTTTCGGCCTGAGCCGCAGCGGCCGGCTCCCTCACCATTGTGCATCGTTCGGTCATCTCGAGTCCGCCGCAGAACCACTTGCCCTCGATCTGTTGGAACCGCTCATTCGTCGCGGATGGCCGGTTGATGTCCTGCGGTGTCGACATTACCGACCTGATCCGCCGCTCGGCCGACTACGCGGACCGCACCCTCAAAGGGGCCAAGCCAAACGATCTGCCGGTCCAGTGGCCAACCACGTTCGACCCGATGATCAACAGGGAGACTGCGAAGGCTCTCGACATCGCCATCGCGCCGTCGCTACTCGCCCAGGCAGACGAGGTTCGCGAATGAGGCGGCGGTTGCTTGGGGCATATGGCATAATTCATCGCTCGCAACGAGGTGGCATATCGGCAGCAACGGATGGCTTAGCGGACCCGCTGCGGACTTCGCTGAATCTGCACCAATGACCCATCGCAGACATTCAAGCGGCTAGGCGAGCCTGACCGCCACCGATACTACGAAGACTACTGAAATCGCCGAAGGTGGCGCTCTCGAAGGCGTTTAATGGGCGGTAACGGGAGGCCCTATCACGTTGGGTGCTCGTTGCGAACGGCCTCCGCGCTCGCTCGATCATGTTCGATTGCCTGCTGCGCCTCATGCTCGATTATGAGCTTTGCATCAACTGCAATGGCACGCGCTCGTGCCTGCTGCACGACTTCAGCCAGCCCAGGCACCAGCTCAGCCTGTAGCTTCACGTCCTTACTTGGTCTCCCCACGATCAAGCAGCTTTTCTGCCGCCATCATAGACGCGCGGCTGTCATCCGATCGCATGCAATAGGCGAGGCGTTCAAAAACGCGCTCGTTGCCGGCGTCCTCGCGCACCCACTTTTGAACCACCCCAGTTCACAGGCCTTAACTCCTGAGCTCCTGTGAACAGAATGAGAACATGCATGCGTCTCCCTTGCACATTCTCGATCTCATCAAACGCATGGAAGCCCGGAAAGAGAAGGGCTTCGGCGTCTCGGCTCAAACGGCTCCGCTCGTCATCGAGGCGCTCCGGCTTTATGCCCGCATGCATGCTGGCGAGCCCGCGAAATACAAGGTCGAGCGATGGGACGGGAAGGACTCGCACGTCGAAGAGATCGTCGCGAGCGCAAGCCTCGTCATGATCGGTCATGCCGCCTTCCATGAGGCGGTCAAGCAATACCCTCGCACGCGGCTGACGTTACGGCAGGGTGCAAGAGTGATCCTGAAATCGCCTGAATGATGAGTAGCGGGTCCATTTCGATTTCCGCTTGTGCCTAAGAAAGAATGGCCTCTCGGCCAATCCGAACCCGATGCGCGATATGCTACGCTCCTTACCGCGCAAAGCGTGGTCCGGCCCGGAGGGGCAGATGAGACGACGCGAGTTCATCATGCTTGTCGGCGGCGCAGCAGCTTCGTTGCCGGTGACGATGCGCGCGCAGGAGCGAATGCGGCGGATCGGAATGCTTGTGGGTGTAGCGGAGGGCGATCCCGAAGGAGAGCGATGGGTGCAAGAATTCCTGCAATCGATGCAGGCGCTTGGGTGGCAAAGGGACACCAACGTGCAGATTGCTGTTCGTTGGGGAGCTAGCAATCTGGATCGTATGGCCACGTTTGCGAAAGAGCTGGTGGCTTCGCAGCCCGATCTGATTCAGGTCACGACAACGCCGGCGACGGCTGCAATCCTACGGGAAACGCGAATTATACCTGTGGTGTTCGCCATTGTTTCCGACCCGGTGGGCTCGGGCTTTGTCCAAAGCCTGTCGCATCCAGGCGGAAATGTGACGGGCTTCATCAATGTGGAGGCCTCTTTGGGGGGTAAGTGGGTGCAGCTGCTCAAGGAGATCGCGCCCCGCGTTACCCGCGTCGCGATGCTGTTCGATCCGGACACCGCGCCCCAAACGGACTATTACAGGGGAGCGCTTGAATCGGCGAGTAGCACGTTGGGAATCCTGACAGAGGCGGCCCCGTTTCATGGCGCTGTCGATATCGAAGCAATAATAACGGCGTTGGGCCGCGGACCGGAAGCGGGCCTCGTTGTGATGCCGGGCAACTCCGTGCAGACCCATCGCGAAACGATCATCTCTTTGGCGGCCCGTCACCGCGTGCCCGCAATCTATGGATTTCGATTCTTCGTCAAAGACGGCGGCCTTATCTCGTATGGCGTCGACCTGCCGGACCTGCAGCGTCGCGCGGCAATCTATGCCGACCGTATCCTGAAAGGCGCAAAGCCAGCCGACCTACCAGTCCAACTGCCAACCAAGTTCGAGTTGGCAATAAACCTCAAGACCGCAACGGCGCTCGGCCTCGATATTCCGCCCATGCTGCTCGCGCGCGCCGACGAGGTGATCGAGTAGCGCCGCGTTTGTTCCTGTCTGTTGGCAATTTGCCAACAGCTGGACGCATTGACAAACTCCGGCCGGCAACGACCGCGGATGGCCTGGTCGGCGCTCAAGCCAATTCGGGGAGGAAGACGGTTGAGCAAGATGACCCCTGGCGTCGTGCTGCTCCTGGCCATTTGCTGCCATGCAGAGTCCGCGCTCTCCGCGCCGCTCGCCTGTGATGACGGGATCAAGGCCGCCTTCCATCCCGACGCGAATACCACGGTCGTGGCCGTTCGGTCCGTCAAGAAGGGGGAGGACCTGGTCGCTTCGGATGCGCCTCGACCGATCACCGCAGCCGCCGATCTGTGCCTTGTGAAGCTGCTGGTGGGCCCAGGGGTCACTGCCGAAACGGACAAGACCGAGCGCTCGTATTCGGAGGGGATCGGCATCGAGGTCTGGTTGCCTACCCCCGCCAACTGGAACGAGCGTATCCGCAATTACGGTGGCAGTGGATGGGTGGGTGGGGGCCATCGCTATGCCGAGACGATCGGCAGCAAGGTGCCGGCCATCGTCAACGCAAACATGGGTTATGCGTCCGCTACTACCGACGCTGGTCAGCCTTGGTATCAGGACGGCTCATTCGCCTTTCTCTCGAACGGCAAAATCAACGCCGAGGCCTTTCGCGATTTCTCTGAGCGCGCGATGGTGGAGCAGGCGCTCAAGACCAAGTCTCTCGTGACGCTCTATTACGGGAGCGTGCCCAAATATACTTACTTCGACGGTCATTCGCAGGGCGGCCGGCAGGGACTCAAGATCGCGCAAGAATATCCTGAATTGTACGACGGCTATATGATCGCCGCGCCAGCCCTGAGCATCCCGATGTTCGGGACGACCGCTCTATATCCGCAGATCGTGATGAAGACCGATCTCGGTTTCACGGCTCTGAACAAGCCTGAAGCGGCCGCATTTGCGGCGAAGGTCGAGGCTGCCGACAAGCGCGCCGTCGCCGCTTGCGATAAAGCGGGGCTCGGTTTCCTGCTCGATCCTTTCACTTGCGACTACGATCCCGCTCGTGATGCCGGCGCGCTATGCGTCGGCGAAGCCGGAGACGGTGTGACCGGCAGCAACGCGGATCGTGCAACCTGCATGAGCTCGAAGGAGGCGATCGCCCTCGACAAGATCTGGTTCGGGGCAAGCTCGGATGGCAGCTTTGACGCGGCCCAGAGCCACGAGAGTCGAAGCGGCAAGTCACTCGGCGCGAAGCAGGCGTGGTGGACGTTCACCCGGGGGACCGCAATTGGTGGTCAGCTCACAAGCGCCGCCACCGACAACGTGGCCTTGGCGCTTCAGGACGTGCGCTACGCAGCCGACGCGACCGCGACCTCGGCCATTCCGATCACGAACGCATCCACGAAGGAGCGTAACAAATGGCTGGAACTCGAGCTACGCCGGGCTTGCGGACGCCGCGAACAAATACGTCGCCTCGCAGCCGGCGCTGTTCAGCAACCTCGTCACGGATAAGGCGGACCTTGGAAAGTTGCGCGACCTCGGTCGCAAGGTGATCGTCTACAACGGCCTTGGCCGACGATGCGATCCCGCCTGCTGGCAACATCCACTATCACGAGCGCGTAGCGGCCGCGATGGGCGGACATGCCGAAGTGCAAAAGTTCATGCGGATGTATCTGGTGCCGGGCGCGGCGCATAGCTCGCAAGGCCGGGCCTACACCGTGAGCGGCCAAAATGACGCTGTTCCCCTGCCGAAACTTCCCGGCAATGCCAACCAGACGCCGACGCGTGAGCAGGATCAGTTCTTCACGGCGCTCGTGGATTGGGTCGAGAAAGGCGACCCTCCCGGCGAGATCACGCTGACTTCGCGTGACAACCGCGTAAGTTATCCCGTTTGCGTCTACCCGCTGCGGACAAGCTGGAACGGCAGCGGACCGGCGACGCAGTCGACGAGCTACAGCTGTCGATAGGTCTTCATCGATCTAGAACCGCCTCGAGTGAACGTGAGTTCGCAACAGCTTATTTATCAATCCGGCCCTGGCCACGAGAGGGATTTGCGGCGCTTCGAGAGCGGCCCGCCGCGGAGAGCCCCGCAACAAGGCCTCATTTTCAAACCGACCAGCTTTGCGCCTTTCGGCGAGGTGCCACTCCTCGATGCAGCAGTGGACGGACCGTAGTCGCCACGTCTTCCTTGAAGAGCCGCTCGAAATAATCGATGGTCTTCAACAGCCCCTCGCGCAGCGGTACTGTTGGTTTCCAGCCGAGCAGCTCGTTAGCCTTGCTGATATCCGGTCGCCTTTGCTTCGGGTCGTCGACGGGCAGTTGCATGTGGATGATGCGCGAGGAGGAGCCGGTAAGATCGATCACGATTTCCGCGAGCTCGCGCATCGCGAATTCGCCCGGGTTGCCGAGATTGACCGGCCCGGTGATCCCATCCGCGGTTCTCATGAGGCGCATGAGACCGTCGACCAGATCGTCCACATAACAGAAGGACCGGGTATGGCTGCCATCCCCGTAGACCGTGATGTCCCGGTTCTGGAGGGCCTGGACGATGAAATTCGAGACGACGCGTCCGTCATCGGGATGCATGCGTGGCCCATAAGTATTGAAGATCCGCGCGACTTTGACGGTCAATCCGTGCTGTCGGTGGTAGTCGAAGAACAACGTCTCGGCGCAGCGCTTTCCCTCATCGTAGCAGGACCGAGGACCAATCGGATTGACATTGCCCCAATAATCCTCGGCCTGCGGATGAACTGAAGGGTCGCCATAGACCTCCGAGGTCGATGCCTGCAGGATCTTTGCCTTCATCCGCTTGGCGAGCCCGAGCATGTTGATGGCCCCGTGAACGCTGGTCTTGGTCGTCTGCACGGGGTCGAGCTGGTAGTGGATCGGCGAGGCGGGGCAGGCAAGATTGTAGATCTCGTCGACTTCGACATAGAGCGGGAAGCAGACGTCATGGCGCAACAGCTCGAATCTCGGATTTGACAGCAGGTGATGAACGTTTCGTCGCGCGCCCGTATACAAATTATCGACGCAGAGGACCTCATGCCCTTGTTGCAGCAGCCGCTCACATAGATGAGAGCCGATGAACCCGGCACCTCCGGTGACCAGTATCCGCGACTTGGTGCGCATCAAATGCTCCTACGCCCCACGAACGATGTTACATTGAACCCAGGGAACAGCGCCTGTATTTTGAAGGACCAAGTATATCCTGCGGTGCGATAGCTCAAAAATTATCTTTGAAGGTATGCGCGGCACTCACCGAAAGAAGTACCCAAAATAGCTTCATGCCCTGTGCCGGGATCGAAACTGCCCAACGAGAATCTGCAAAACGGCGCCGCGCCGTCGTCGGCGCTCGCGCCGGTTCAATCGGCGGCACCTGATCACTCGCCTGGGGCTGGCGATTTGGGCAGCGCGGCGCTAATGAATGTGACGTTGTGGGCAGACTGTCATGCTCGGGACGCTGGCTGTTCCCGGGCAGCGCTACGCTGGCGCCGTCTTGCCTCGGGTGGGTAGGGACTCAGAAGGCGACGGAGCGGTCAGCGTGTCAGAAGACCTGAAAGAAGCGATTGCGCAGCTCATTTGGGGCGTCTTCGCCATTATCTCCGCACTCGAAGGCTACGTCTTGCTTTCGGGTGGACAGCTGTCGATGGGATTAGCCAATGTTCTCATCTGTCTCGGCTTGACGGCGCTCACCGTCTATTGGCGCAGGATCGTCTATTATTTCGCGTCGAACCCTATGGTCTTGAGAGTGGGCGTCCTCGTGATACTTTTTATTCTTGGGATCATGTATTCGCCGTTGCTGACGTCACGAGAGTTTCTCCAGCAAAAGGTTGAGAAAGCTGGGCAATTTTCCGGGACATGGGTTTAATTCTCGATCCAAAAGGGCAAACCCAAGGTCTGGTCGAAGTTACGTGGGTGACGTGCCAAGCAACGCCCCGCACTCGAGAAAAGGATTTTCTGCTCGGCCGATAGCTGAGCAGCGTCCGGGCCCTTACCTGCGGCGCATGGAAGTGGATAAGATCAAGGAGCGTCGTAGCGTCGAGCGAAGGCAATCATGCGCATCGTCACGGCAATATTCCTGGCAATGGTCTTGCTGCCGGTGTCGCTGGAGAGCGGCCTCGACGAGGCCGTCGCGGCCGTCGCCTCAAGGGGAGCCATCACTTCGGCGCAGCTCGATGCGGGCCGCGGAGCGCTCGAGCAGGCCTATTGGGTCCGCCGCTGCGATCACCGAGGTTGCAGGAGATGGTGGGTGCATGGACCGGGCTTTGCCCGCGGCGAAGGTTGCCGGCTTTGGCGAGCGACGCACTGGGGATTGCGGCGTGCATGGGTTTGCTGAGCACCGATATGGCCGTGCGCGACGTTGAACGACGCTCTGGCAAGTTGACCTCGACGCTTCCTCACTGATTTCTCACGGGAGCGGCGCCGGCATTGAGCGAGCGGGCGCCAGCGGGCTCGCAATTTCGAAAACAACTACGTCTTGCGGTGTTCGAAAGCTTATACGGGCGGCGCGCATCCCGAACAGGCGCCGAGCGCCTCGGCGGGGTCGATCGACAGGAGCGGTCCGCCCTCTGGATCAGAGCATGGGCTCTCAGACGGATCGGGCGACCTCTGCTTTTCGGCCGCGTTCTCGATGGCCTGCGCCAGTGCATCGTATGTATTCGCGACTTCGAGCAGGCTCGACTGGATATCGGCGAAAGTGATTGCCGCCGCTCGCATCCGCAACTCTTCAGCCCTCATCCGATAGTCCGCGCCCCTGACTTTGGCGCCATGGAGCAGGCTGTTGGCGGCATCGTTCATGGCCTCGGCATACTGGCAGACGAGCCCCGCCATATCCAGCTCCACAAATGGTCTAGATCGTTTGGGAACGTAGTAGCTCGGTGGCCTGGCTATTGCGGCCGCAAGCTGCGATTGCCAGCACTGGCGCTCTCCTCTCTTACGGCGGTCATGGCGCTGATGATTGCCGGCAATCTTGAGTTCAATCGCTGAAATCTTCTGTTGATGCTGGCCAGCAGAACGCCGCGCTGATCGGTTGGGCGAAGACCGTCCCTGCCCTGTCGCGCGCCAAGCGGCGTCGGCTCATTGACGGCCTCGGTTTATCGGGTCCTTGAGCTCGACCGATCAGATTTGACGCGTGAGCGCCTCGCCTGCCGCCGCCTCGACTTTCCGCGATCGAATCCACAATGAGGGACGATCGATCTCCTTGGCCGCCCCTATGTGTGCAAAGGTCCGATAGGGGTTTTTTAGCGACGTTGGGATCGCGACCCAACCTTCAAGCGGGCGCGACGCCAGTTACATGGTGAAGACCTCGTGTCAGCGACGTTTTATGGCCAGATTCGATTTTCGCAACGGACCGCTTCCCCCGATCAGCGAAAATCCCCGCCGAGCGCGAATTCATCAAGACGGGAACGATCGATCGACAGGCGTGGCGGCGGACTTCAAGGATTCACGCAGGTCGCCCGAGAAACGCCGAAATCAGGTAAGCGAGCAGGAAGAGCGCCACCGTCAGATAACCGACGTTCGCGACCGATTGCCCTGTTTGGCATTGGTCGACGAAGCCTCCGATGGCCACGCAGCTCATCCTGCCGATACCATTGGCAATTGCCATCATGGCAAGCTCCTTGCTCGCCGTAATTCCCATGCAGCTTCGGGTGCAATAATTATGCGAATATTAAAAAGAACGTGAGAATTGTAGCGGCCAGGTTCACAAAAGAACGACCTTGCTTTCGACCGGGCGTGGGCAACGCAAGGTGGCGCAAGGCCATGTCACCTTGTCCATTCCGGTCGATGACGGAGCCCTGGCGCTCTTGAATTCCTTAGCGGAAGAACTACCGACTTCGACGCTCAGGCCCTTCCGCTTCGTCGATGGTTTCGACCTGACGGGCCATTGCCTCATAGGTCTCGACAACTCCGAGCACGGTCATGCGAAGATCGGGCCGCCCGATCTCCGCAAGCGAGCGCGAATCCGCGCTGCCTTCGCGCGATAGCGGGCAGCACGGTCCCTCGTCCTTGTCTGCGTTTCTCCCATCCCGAGGTCACTTTACGAAGCCCATCCCGAGGTGTCCAGCCATGGAGCGCGGGATACGCATAACCATTCGTCCGAATGGTTGAAAGCGGCAGTGGAGCCTCCCCTCTCGGCCACCGCATGATCAATGGCGAGCTCTCGATTTCAGCGTCTCGGCTGCGATGCGCCGGCGATGATGTCGCCGCGCATCGGATTGGGCTTAGCGTGCAACGGGGTGTGTCTTCTGCCATTCGAGAAACTGGCGGAACAAGGCTTCCCGATCTTCCGACCGATCGGGACCGAGGACATTCTGGCTCAGGAACTGTTCAAACCTCTTGCGGACATCGTTCGTCACCGCGGCGTTGCTGTTGGCGTCGAGCCATTCCTGCGCGGGCCGGAAACGGACCCATCCCGGCAAAGGCGCATTGAGCGCCACTTCCTTCCACTTCGGATGGAACGGCGGCTGCTGCAACTGACTGATCTTGCCGAAGAACGCATCGACAAAGCGCGCGAGCCTGCGATAGCGTTCCGTGTTGTGAGGCCAGTTGAAGGCCGCTAGCACCGCTGGCACCGCGACCGTATCGACGGCATCGCCCTTGTCGATGAGATTTGGATAGTTGTCCGAAATCAATTGTGCCGGCAGATAGTCCGACTGCAGCGATTTGGCATATTCGATAGGAACGAGGTGCAGATTGGAATCCTTGATCAGCGTCGTGGCCTTGGAAGGTTGCCCCTGCACCGCGACCACGGCATCAAGCTCGCCTTTCGACAGCTTGTCGTAGGCGATGCGCTGCTCGATGTAGACGAAATTCGGATGGATCCCGAGTCGGTCGAAAATAGTGATCGCGGTTATGAACGTGCCGCCGTTCGGCAGATCGATGGATACCTTCTTTCCTTCCAGATCCGCGAGGCTGTGGACGCTTTTCGGCGCCACGACATGCACCTCCTCATTGTAGAGCTTGGTGATATACGTGAACTGCCCCTTGATGTTGTTGGCGAACCCCTTCTTCTCCAGGTAGTCGAGCGTATCTGATCGGACGATCCCGAGATCCACGCCCTTGAGGTACAGAATATCGGCGACGCTCTGAACCGAGCCGCGCCCGACAATGGAGAGGACCCTCAGGTTTTCGCCGTCGTCGAGGACCAATTCGAGATCAGCCCCGATCTGCACATAGGTTCCCCCGATCGTTCCCGATATCAATGTGACCGTATTGGCGTTGAGGCGAGATGATGTTTCCCGCGTCCCGTTCCCGTAACGAAATATCGCTTTGAGGCCTTCGCTGACCGAGCCGGGATCCACCTCGGTCTCGGCCGCCCAACCCACGCCGACGAGTGAAATCAGCATGACGGCGACCGCAAAAATCCGGCTGACATTCC
Source organism: uncultured Alphaproteobacteria bacterium (assembly GCA_963713805.1). Classification (GTDB taxonomy): domain Bacteria; phylum Pseudomonadota; class Alphaproteobacteria; order Rhizobiales; family Beijerinckiaceae; genus GAS188. The sequence continues at coordinate 14,048 of CAVQNF010000036.1, forward strand.
ATCCCATGCTAACCTCTCACAGAAGTGCTCGTGTTCCGGGGAAACATTGCCTTCGGCCGCGAATGGCTCCGCGACCGCCGAGAAGCCGTCCGGCGGGGCTGCCTTGGCCGGGCATCGGCTGCCCTCATCACTCGTAGCCTGCGAGCAACTGCAGCCGTTCGGGTGCCGCGGCCGATCCCAATTCCTGCGCCCTTTTGTACCACGTCCGGGCCTTCTCGATGTCCGGCGTCGGGCCTTGCAGGCCGAGCTTCTTCAAGGCGATCGGATCATAGGTACCGGCCAAGGATAAAGCCGCTTGCGCCTCACCGGCTTCGGCGGCGCGCTGCAGCACCAAACGCGCCGAGGCGAGATCACCGCTCGCGATTAAGCTCTCGCCCCGTTTCACCAGCGCCGCGAGCTCACCCGTTTCGAGGTGTCGTACAACGAAGGCGGGTTTCGTCGTTTGTGCCGCTGCGGACGCAATCCACTCGAGGTGCACCGTCTTGTGGTCGGCAACACGGTCGGTGGCGAGGCGCAAATCGAGCGCGAGTTCCATGGCGCCGACAAAGCCTTGCGGCGGTCGGACCCGAACGTCGGGCAAGTCAGCCGCCGTCAGCTGCCAGCCATCGGTGCCCGAAGCGCGACCCACGTTCAATGTCGACCCGGCCGCAAGCCCCTTGATATCGATCCGGGCTCCGGCAGGGGCGTTGCTGAGTGAAACATTCAATAGAAGCGCTTCGCCCGTTCCCCGTGACGACGCCTGACCGATGATGAGGCGAACAGCCGGCGGGTTCGCCGGATTGATCGGCGTGCCGGGTGTTGCTTGCGCCAGTGCCTGCGGAGGCGAGGGTGTAACCGACGGCGGGGATACGGGCGGTTGCACCTTCGGCTCATCCGCCGCAACCGATGCCTGCCCCTCGGTCTCTCCGTCGGAGGAGTGGGTTCTCGGAGTTGCGGATGGAAAGACCAGCTCGTCGGGGACCGATGCTGCGCTCGCGATGGCTTCCGCCTTGGGGGATGCCGAAGACGAGGGGGCGAATGCCGGCAGCGATGCGGGCGCTTGCGGCGTTGCCTGATCGGCCACATCCGACGCGCGCCCCTCAGACTTCTCGTCGCCGGTGGAGAGGGTTCTTGGAGCGATAGATGAACCGATCAACTCTTCCCGGGATGACGGCGAGCTTGCGTCCGAGGGTCGCTCCCTGGCGGGCAGGTCTCCCGTGACGGGCACGAGGGACATCTCCGTCGGCGCGGTCGCCTGTGCCGTTCGAGGCCAATCCGACGGTGTTGGGGACGCCGTGGCAGCGACGTCGGCCGGTTGCTCGGCCGCTGCGGTCGCCTGGTCGGATGGGGCCGGCAAATGAGCGGCATCTCGCGCCGAGCGGGCGACCTCCATCCGCGCGCTCTCGGCGACGCGCGCAGGCAGGTCTTCGGCCGCATTCTCGATGTCGACGACGGGCGCCGGGCCCGCCGACACCGGGCCCAACGCGATATCTCTGCTTGGCGATGACGGCGCCCCTGCGGTCTCAGCCTCGCCCGGCTGGCCAGAAGATAGTGCGGCGACGACGCCGGCGGATTGTTCGGCCGCTGCGACCGCCGCGTCGGATGGCGGCGGCGAAGGCGTGCGATCAACCACCCTCCGATCAGTGTCTGCAACCGCGGTGGGCGGCTCCACGGGCACATCATCAGCCTTGTTGACGGGCACCGGGCTCGCCGAGACGACGGCGAACGCGCTGCCGCCGCCTGCGAATGCCGGCCTCTGTGAGGTCCCGGCCTCGCCGGGCGGGGCAATCATCGGCGCGTCGACGACGCCAGCCGATTGCTCCGCCACCTCGGTCACCTCGTCGGATGGCGGGGACGCAGGCGCGGGACCAAGCACCGTCAGATCGGCGTCGGCGACCCGGGCAGGCGCCTGCGTAGCCACGTCATCTGCTTTGTTGACGGGTGCCATGCTCGCGGAGATCGGGCCAACCGCGATGACAGGACCTGACGGTACGAGCGCTTGTGCAGTGTCGGCATCGCCCGGCGCAGCCGTCGTCGACGCGACGACGGTGCCGGCCCCTTGCTCAGGCACCGCGGCCGTTTGATCGGGGGTGGATGGCGCACGAGCGGGGTCAGGCACCGTCTGGTCGGTACCGACGACTCGGGCTGGCAGCAGCTCGGCGAGGTCATCAACCTTGATGAGCGGCATCGGGTTTGGAGATGCGTGCGCCTTTACAGTCTCGGCTTCTCCCACGGTGGCCACGACACCTTCCGCCGCTTGCTTGTCGCGCATAACGAAATGATTTGGATTGGCAGCCTGCGAGGGCTTCAGAAGGTTGCCCCTCATTTTCGCGAACCGTTCCTTGGCTGCGGGGTTCGCGCTGGTTGCCGGCCCATCGCCCACCGGCACGAGCATCACCACGACCGCCGCTGTTCCGATGGCGAGCAAAAGAAGCGGCGCCGCGAGGGCGCGGGCACATCGCGATGCCACGCTTCGCTCATAAAAGGAACGCGGCGCGCAGGCGCCTTGCGCCGCAGCGGCCGGGTGCGCGATCGTGTCAAGGAGCACAGTCGCACGCACCAGGAACTGGCGGGCATCAGCGTCGAAACGTCGGTCGTCCCGCTCCTTCACATCCTGAGGCAACCTGCGCTCGTCGACGACGAAATCGCGCAATTGCCGCTCGAGGGCGTCCAGATCGATGCGTCGAATGGAGGAGTTCGCGAAGATCATTTCAGCCCTTGCGGCGACCCTCGGCGCCGCGCCCCCACGACACTTCCGGTCCGTGCTGGGGAGCAAGTCTCATGTCTTGACCGCCGGCCGCTCGCAAATCTCGCCGATTTCGGTCCTCACACGGGTTTCAAGGGCGTCATCGTCGGTGGCAAGCCGCAATATTTCACGCGTCAAGGCACCATGATTTTTTGCAATGGACGGAAGAGCCGCGAGCAGCGTTGCGAGCTGTCGTTGCGCCATCACCGTCATCTCCATCCTGGGCGCTCGCTCCGCGGGCGACTAGCCGGAATTGGACATCGACGAGTTTGTCTTTGCTTGGGCGGAGTAGGTTAACGGCTTGCGTGTTGTCCACTGAGAATAGGAGGTACTCCATCAAGCCGAGGTTGTGGACCCGCGACCGGGTTGTTCCTTTCGAGTTTGGCCGCCGATGCTCGGGGTCCATGAAGCCCGTGCAGGCAACAACCCGATCGCCCTTAGATGCGTGATCTCGCGCGCCTGAGCGGGCCCCTCACTTCACCGGATCTTTCCCGGAACTCCCGTCCGCCCCCTGAACCAGATCATTGCATTGTTGCGAGTAGCGGGATGACAAGACTGACATTCCCGAGCAGCTCCCGATCAGATGTCGCTCGCGGGTTAGATTGAGCCTGAGGCGCATCGCTACATCGGCGCTCGACAATCCGACGGCATCCGCGGCGGCCCGCGACCTTCGTTCGAGTTCCTCGTTCGCAAGCTCGGCAGACGAGGGGTGCTTTTCGTTCCCCGGGGAACATTCCTGGAAGATCGAAAAGAAAGCGATGCAAACGGAAAGCTCCGCCTGCAAGTTGTCGATGGCTTCTTTCGTCTTCGCTCCATCCTGCGCGCCCGCAGCCCGAACGAGGAATAACCCTCCGAAAAGGGCACCGGCGATGCCCAGTGACACCCGAACCAGTGCTCGAGCAACTCGCCCGTTCAAGCAATGGCCATCGTTCGCGGGCATCATCTCGCAGGGCCTCGCTGCTTCATCGTGCTCATGAATGCCGGTTCTCCATAATCTCCTTCCGCAATTTTTACCTCCCCTAACGCGGCGAAGGTTGGGCATTCCCGAGCGGTGCCTGAACAGCAAGTCGGCGCAAGGTTCATAGCCAGCTCACCGCTCGCGTGGTGGCGGACAACCCGCGCGGCCGACCTCAAGCTCGGAGCAGCGCTTCGGTCTCCCCTTCACGACACAAGATTTCGTGTTTCCGTCGGCGCCCAGTTGCGCGAGGTCAGCGTCGTTGCTACCACATGGCTGGGTTGCAGAAACCTGGCACGGCTCTGGAGGCGACGGCGCGCGCAAGCTCCGGCTTGGCGCACGGAGGTTCGTGCCCGAAGGCGCCCAGGTCACGTTCGAGGGGAGTTCAAGGCGGAGCATGGCAGTTTTCACCCAGCAGCTCATCAATGGGCTGACCCTCGGCGCCATCTACGGGCTCATCGCCATCGGCTATACGATGGTCTTCGGCATCATCGGCATGGTGAACTTCGCCCATGGCGATCTGTTCATGGTTTCCGCGTTCATCGCGCTCATCACCTTCGTGCTCCTGACCACGGTTCTGGGCGTCGGTTCGATCGCGCTCGCCCTCCTGATCGTGCTCGTCGTCGGCATGCTGCTCACCTCCCTCTGGGGCTGGGCGATAGAGCGCGTGGCCTATCGACCGTTGCGCGGAGCCTTTCGTCTCGCGCCTTTGATCTCCGCGATCGGGGTGTCGATCTTCCTTTCGAACTTCGTGCAGGTAATTCAAGGCGCCCGCAACAAACCGACGCCGCCGATGATCCGACAGGTGAAAGAGCTGTTCACCGTCGACGGCTACACTGTGGCAATCGCCTACAAGCAGATAATGATCATGGTCGTGACCGCGGTGTTATTGGCGGCCTTTTGGTACGTGGTCCAGAAGACGCCGCTCGGACGCGCGCAGCGGGCTTGCGCGCAGGATCAGAAAATGGCCGCCCTGCTCGGCGTCGATGTCGATCGCACCATCTCGCTGACCTTCGTGATGGGGGCGGCGCTGGCCGCGGTCGCCGGCACGATGTACCTCGTCTATTACGGCGTCGTCTCCTTCTCGGACGGCTTCGTCCCCGGCGTCAAGGCCTTCACGGCCGCCGTGCTCGGCGGCATCGGCTCGCTGCCGGGGGCCGTGCTCGGCGGCATCGTGATCGGGCTGATCGAGACCATGTGGTCCGCCTATTTCTCCATCGAGTATAAGGACGTGGCGGCGTTCTCGATCCTCGCGATCACGCTGATCTTCCTGCCGCAGGGCCTCCTCGGCAAACCGGACGTCGAGAAGGTTTGACGGAAATGGCTGTCCTCTCCCAGTCCACGGCGGCGACCGCCGCGACCAGCGTTCCCGACCGGCTCGTCGCCGCCTTGAAGAATGCGGGCTTCGCAATGCTCGTGACGCTCGGGCTCTGTGTCCCGCTCGTCACCTTGCGGACCGATGCGGATGAAGGCGGACTATTGGCGCTCATTCCGCGGTTCGGCCTCACGGCGATCCTTTGCCTTGCGGTGTTCCTCGCGCGCCTCGGCTATCTCATGCTCTGGGGCAAAGAGGCTCGCGCCGCGCGCCAGCCGACAAGCCGCAAGGAAGCGATCAAGACCGTCGCGGCGCCGCGCCACACCTTGACCAGCATCGGCCTGCCGATCGCGCTCGGCTTCGCCGTCGCCTACCCGCTCCTGATGACGCTCGCCAACGGAGGCCTCTCCGAAGCACGCTATTGGATCGACCTCGGCATCCTGGTGCTCACCTATGTGATGCTGGGATGGGGGCTGAACATCGTGGTCGGGCTCGCCGGGCTCTTGGACCTCGGCTACGTCGCCTTTTACGCCATCGGGGCCTATTCCTACGCCATCCTGTCGACCACCTTCCACATCTCGTTCTGGCTGTGCCTGCCCATCGCCGGAATGCTCGCGGCCACTTGGGGCGTGCTGCTCGGCTTTCCGGTCTTGCGCCTGCGCGGCGACTATCTCGCCATCGTCACCTTGGCATTCGGCGAGATCATCCGGCTCGTGCTCATCAACTGGGTGCCGGTGACGAACGGGGGCGCCGGCATCGCCTCGATCCCGAGAGCGAGCTTCTTCGGGCTGCCCTTCAACGATGACGACAACGGCTTTGCCGCGTTCTTCGGTCTCGAATTCTCGCCCATGCACAGGATCGTCTTCCTCTTCTACCTGATCCTGGCGCTCGCCACGCTGACGAGCCTGGTGACGACGCGCTTGCGCCGGCTACCCGTCGGGCGGGCCTGGGAGGCGCTGCGCGAGGACGAGATCGCCTGCCGCTCGCTCGGCATCAACACCACGACGACGAAGCTCACCGCATTCGCGACGGGCGCTTTGTTCGGAGGGCTTGCGGGCTCCTTCTTCGCCGTGCGCCAGGGCTTCGTCAGTCCCGAAAGCTTCAACTTCCTGGAGAGCGCCATCATTCTCGCGATCGTGGTGCTCGGCGGCATGGGAAGCCAGATCGGCGTCGTGATCGCCGCCATCGCGATGATCGCCGGGCCCGAGATGCTGCGCAACCTCGGTTTCCTCAAGGCGATATTCGGCGAGGGTTTCGATCCCAGCGAATACCGGCTTTTGATCTTCGGTCTCGCGATGGTGGTGATGATGATCTGGCGTCCACGCGGCCTCGTCTCGACACGCGAGCCGACAGTCTTCCTCAAGGAACGAAAATCGATCTCTTCCGACCTCGTGAAGGAGGGCCACGGATGAGGGGCGAGACGCTTCTGCGCGTCGAGCACCTCACGATGCGCTTCGGTGGCCTCCTCGCCGTGAACGATCTGTCGTTCACGGCGAGGGCCGGCGACATCACCGCGCTCATCGGGCCGAACGGCGCCGGCAAGACGACGGTCTTCAATTGCATCACGGGCTTCTACAAGCCGAGCGAGGGGCGGGTGGCGCTCGCCCACGGCGGTGAGGCGGCCTTTGCCGCGCTCGAGGAGGCCACCGCCAAGGGTGCGCGCACCCTGAGCGTCGGAGAGGGCGCCATCCATCTTCTCGAGCGCATGCCGGACTACCTCGTCACGCACCATGCGCGCGTGGCGCGAACCTTCCAGAACATTCGCCTGTTCTCCGGCATGACCGTTCTCGAGAACCTCCTCGTCGCGCAGCACAATCCGCTCATGCTGGCCTCCGGATATTCGGTGCTCGGCATATTGGGCATCTCGTCCTATACCGCGCGCCAGAAGGAAGCGGTCGAGCTCGCGAAGGCCTGGCTCGAGAGGATCGGTCTCACCGATCGCGCGGACGATCCCGCCGGCGATCTGCCTTACGGGGCGCAACGCCGGCTGGAGATCGCGCGCGCGATGTGCACGAAGCCGGTGCTCCTTTGCCTCGACGAACCCGCGGCGGGGCTCAATCCTCGAGAGAGCCTCGAGCTCAACACGCTGCTGCGCGAGATCCGCGATCGCGACGGCACCTCGCTTCTCCTGATCGAGCACGACATGTCGGTGGTGATGGAGATTTCGGACCATGTCGTGGTCCTCGACTACGGCGTGAAGATTTCCGACGGGCCGCCCGAGCAGGTGAAGAACGACCCGAAAGTGATCGGCGCCTATCTCGGCGTCGAGGATAAAGAGGTCGCCGCCGTGGAAGCCGAGGTCGAGGGTCGCGCATGAGCACGCCATCCGTCAACGGCCACGGCGCTCCGCTCCTCACCGTGCGTGGCGTCAAGGCCTTCTACGGCAACATCATGGCATTGCGCGGCGTCGACGTGGACGTGAACGAGGGAGAGATCGTCACGCTCATCGGCGCGAACGGCGCCGGCAAGTCGACGCTCATGATGACCATCTTCGGGCGTCCGCGCGCGCGAGAAGGCCAGATCCACTACGCGGGGCACGACATCACCAATCTCGCGACACACGAGATCGCGCGCCTCGGCGTCGCGCAATCGCCGGAAGGCCGGCGCATCTTTCCACGCATGAGCGTGCTCGAAAACCTGCAGATGGGTGGCGCCCTCGACGGTTTCGCGCATTTCGACGAGGATATCGAGCGCGTCTTCTCGATTTTCCCGCGGCTGAAGGAGCGCGCCGCGCAGCGCGGCGGCACCTTGTCGGGCGGCGAACAGCAAATGCTCGCCATCGCGCGCGCTTTGATGACCCGGCCGAAGCTCCTTCTTCTCGACGAACCCTCGCTTGGCCTTGCCCCCTTGATCGTGAAGCAGATCTTCGAGGTGATCCGTGAGCTCAACACCAAGGACGGCATGACGGTCTTCCTGGTCGAGCAGAACGCCTTCAATGCGCTCAAGCTCGCGCATCGAGGCTACGTCATGGTGAATGGCGCGATCACGATGAGCGGCACGGGCAAGGAGCTCTTGGCCGACCCTTCGGTGCGCGCCGCCTATCTCGAAGGCGGGAGGCATTGATGCAGGGCATCTTGTACGACGATTCTTCCGTCTTCATCTTCGTGCTGGTCACGCTCATCATGGGCGGCGCGGCAGGTTTCTCGACCGGCAGGGCGATCGCGCAGACCTGGCGTCCGGGTTGGCACCTCGTCGTCTCGGCGCTGGTGCTCGGCGTCGCGGTGCGGTTCATTCACTTCGCGCTCTTCGGGGCGAGTTTCCTTTCGCCGCACTACTACATCATCGACAGCTTGCTGTTGCTGCTCGCGGCCTTCGTCGGTTTTCGCCTCACCCGGGTCAAGCAAATGACCGCTCGTTATCGCTGGCTTTACGAAGCGACCAGCGCCTTCACCTGGAGATCCACCGCTTCCGCCCAGGATGGAGCGCGCCTCACATGATTTAACCGTTTCGCGCGAGGTATTTCGCGCGTTTAGGAGTGACAGCGCGCCTAAAACTCGCCATGATCGATTTCAGCGCGGCTGTACCGCCGTGGGGTTCGCGGTTCGAGCCCTTCAAACAACCCTCTGAGGAGAGTGTATATGAAGAAGAAGTTGTTGACTGGCCTTGCGCTCGGCGCGGCGCTTGCCTTTTCCACGGGCGCGTTCGCCGCCGATCTCAAGGTCGCGGTGGCGGGACCGGTGACCGGCCCGAACGCGACCTTCGGCAAGCAGCTCACGGAAGGCGCGCAACAGGCGGTCGAGGACATCAACAAGGCCGGCGGTATCCTGGGCCAGAAGCTGGTGCTCGAAATCGGCGATGACGCATCCGATCCCAAGCAGGGCGTGTCGCTCGCCAACAAATTCGCTGGCGAGGGTGTGAAGCTCGTCATCGGACACTTCAATTCCGGCGTCACGATCCCCTCATCGGAGGTTTACAAGGAGTCCGGGATTTTGATGATCACGCCTTCGGCAACCAATCCGATGCTCACGGACCGCGAGGGCTATTGGAACGTGTTCCGCACTTGCGGCCGTGACGATCAGCAAGGCGCGGTCGCGGGCGCCTGGATCATCGGCCACTACAAGGGCAAGAAGATCGCCATCATCCACGACAAGACCCCGTACGGCAAAGGCCTCGCCGACGCGACCAAGGACAACATGAACAAAGGTGGCATCACCGAGGTCGTGTACGAAGGCATCAACACGGGTGAAAAGGATTATTCGGCGCTCGTGTCGAAGTTGAAGGCGGCGAATGTCGACCTCGTCTATTTCGGCGGGCTGCACACCGAGGCCGGCCTGATCATTCGCCAGATGCGCGATCAGGGCCTCAATGCTCCGATGATGTCCGGTGACGGCATCACCGACAAGGAATTCGCCCAGATCGGCGGACCCGGCACGGAAGGCACGCTGATGACCTTCGCGCCCGATCCGCGCAAGCACCCCGAAGCCGCCAAGGTCGTCGCCGAGTTCAAGGCGAAGAATTACGACCCCGAGGCCTACACTCTCTATTCCTATGCGGCCTTGCAGATCATGGCCGAGGCTGCAAAGCAGGTCGGCAAGCTCGACACCAAGAAGATGGCGGAGGTCATGCACTCGGGCAAGCCGTTCAAGACCGTCATCGGCGACATCGCCTATGACAAGAAGGGCGACATCACCCGTCCGGATTACGTGATGTATGTCTGGAAGAAGAACAGCTCGGGCGTGATCGACTATACCAACAACGAAGTCGCCAACTGATCCATCACCGATCCTCTCGAGAGCTTGCCGTTTCAGTCGAAGCGGTTGAATTCGAGAGCGATCGGCCTATCTGAAGCCCGCCACCTTCTCGTGGCGGGCTTTTTCGTTTTGAGGGCGGCTCCCATGCAAACGAGCGTTCCTGAATTCCCGATTGGGCTTGCCGACACGCCGCAATCCGGCTCGAGCGGCGTTTGGGCATCGGGCGAACTGGCGCCGGCGTCGATGCTTTCGCGCGCGCTTGCCTACGTCGTCGACCTTATCGTCGTCGGAAGCATCGCCTTCGTGCTCACCGCCGGGCTCGTGCTGCTCGGTTTCATGAGCTTCGGTGCGGGCTTTTTTCTGATTCCACCCGTCTGCGCCGCCACGCCGGCCGTCTATTCCGGTCTCACGCTGTCTTCTCCCGCGCAGGCGACGCTCGGCATGCGCCTCTTCGGCTTGCATATGCGCACTGTCGAGGGAGGCCGAATCGACTTCCTCACCGGCGCCGGACACGCGCTCTTATTCTATGTGTTCGGGGTGACGATGACGCCCCTCATCTTGCTTGTCGGGCTTTTCAGACGGGACCACGCGTTGCTGCACGACATCGTCTTGCGCGTGCGCCTCGTGTCGCGCCGGTATTACTGACCAGGACGGAAAAATTCCCAAAAGGATTATCCGCTGCGCTCTTGAGCGGCGCGCGTCATTCGCTATCTTGAACGCTCGATGCACGTGGTCCGGTCCCGGCGACGGCGACCGTCCGTCGGCGGAGCCTGACCGCGAGCTTTCGAATTTGTGTGGACCCGCACTGGCGGACCTAATGTCTTGACGCATCAGCCTCGCGATACGCCGCAGTTTTATTTGACCGCACCTTCGGCCTGCCCCTATTTGCCGGGTCGCATGGAGCGCAAGGTGTTCACGCACATCGTGGGCGAGCGCGCGGCGACCCTCAACGACATCCTGACGCAAGGCGGCTTTCGCCGGTCGCAGACCATCGCCTATCGCCCGGCTTGCGAATCCTGCCAGGCTTGCGTCTCGGTGCGCGTTGTCGCCTCGGAGTTTTCGCCTTCCCGCGGCTACCGCAGGATCGCCGCCCGCAACGAGGATATCGTGGGTGCGATTTTGCCCGCCGTGCCCTCCTCCGAGCAATACGCGCTGTTCCGCACCTATATCGATGCCCGGCATGGGGAGGGCGGCATGGCCGACATGAGCGCCTTCGACTATGCCACCATGGTGCGCGAGAGCCATGTTCAGACACGGATCATCGAATATCGCGAACGCGGCCCCGACACGCCCATCACCGGGCGTGGCCAGGGACCGCTTCTGGCCGTGGCGCTGACCGACATCCTCGCCGACGGGCTGTCGATGGTCTACTCCTTCTTCGATCCGGAGAGCGAGCGACGAAGCCTCGGCACCTTCCTCATCCTCGATCACATCGACAAGGCGTGTGCACTCGGCCTGCCGTTCGTCTATCTCGGCTATTGGGTGTCGGGCTCCCGCAAGATGGATTACAAATGCCGCTTCACCCCTCAGGAACGCCTGACGCCCGAGGGGTGGGTGCGAGCTTCCTGAGCCGAGACCCCTCGCCTTTTTCGCCGATGACCGGGTGCGCAAGCTCGGGCGCGAGCAGCACGCGGTCGCCCCAGCTCACGCCGTCTCGGCCCTGAAGATTCGAATTCATCAACGCAATGCAACGAATTCTTCTTATCCCATCCCGGGTGTGAGAAGCGGTGCCGCCCCTCCCAGGTTGCCCCTCGGCACCGGGGCCGATATAGCCGCCTTTCCGCAATTCCAGCACATGCCAGGACAAGATAATGGCCATCGAGCGCACTTTCTCCATCATCAAGCCCGACGCGACGCGACGCAATCTCACGGGCGCCATCAACACCGTGATCGAGAAGGCGGGGCTTCGCATCGTCGCGCAAAGACGCACCCTGATGACCGAGACGCAGGCCAAGACCTTTTATGCCGTCCACGAGGCGAGGCCGTTTTATGGCGAGCTGGTCGAAATGATGAGCGCGGCCCCGGTCGTGGTCCAGGTGTTGGAAGGCGAGAACGCGATCGCGAAATATCGCGAGGTCATGGGCGCGACCAATCCGGCCAATGCCGCCGAGGGCACCATTCGCAAGAGCTTTGCCTTGTCGATGGGCGAGAATTCGGTGCATGGCTCCGACAGTCCGGAGAATGCCGCGATCGAAATTGCCCAATTCTTCAGCGGGAACGATATCGTGGGCTGACCAATTTGTAATTTGGTGGTCACGCGGCCGCCCCAGTTTGTCGCGTAGATTGCCTCGACCTTGATACGGGATGCCTCAGCGAAGGTTCACCAGGATGAACAAGACCGTGATGTCCGCCGCCGCTCTCGGCTTGGTCGGAGCGATCGCGATCGCCTTCGCCCAGACGCAAACCCCGAACCCGACGACGGCCGGCGCCGCTTCGGGCTCTCCCGTGGTGGATATGTCGAGCACGGCGGGAATGCGTTCCTCGGCCGAGGATCGTGCCGTCCTGCTCGATGCTCGGATCGGCGCGATCAAGGCGGCTTTGAGGCTCTCCGCCGACCAGGAGAAGCTGTGGGCGCCCGTCGAGGCCATCATTCGCAAGAACGCAGCGCTGCATGATCAGCGCGTTCAGGATACGCGCGACCGGATGGCGCAAAGCCGCGAGGCGATGCCTCGCGCCTTCGACCCGATCGCCAGGCTGCGCAATCAGGCCGATCGAATGGCGGCGCGCGCCGGCCGCATGCGCGAATTCGCCGATGCCGCGGCGCCGCTTTATGCCTCGCTTTCCGACGATCAGAAACGGCGCGCCTTTCTCCTCCTCAACCGCACGCGCGTCGACCCGATGGGGCTTGGTGACGAAGAGATGGGCCAAGGCTTCGGCCGGCGCGGCCCCGGGATGATGGGCCCCGGCATGATGGATTGGCGAGGGTAATCGCCCGGGCTCCGCGCGGCGTTTTCCTTCTCGGTCGCACGCCAAATGATGGCCTCATCCTTGCCGGGCGGACGAAGCGTCGATCGCTTCGTCGAAACCATGACGCCGCTGTCGGGTCGCGACCCCTCCCCTTCGGGCCGCATTCATGCTAATTCATGAGGCATGAACGCGCGCGCCAAGATCGAGATTCGCCACTCCACCTGTCCGCATGATTGCCCTTCGGCTTGTGCTCTCGATGTCGAGGTGATCGAAGGGGCGACCATAGGGCGGGTGCACGGCTCGAAGCTCCAGAGCTACACGGCAGGTGTCGTCTGCGCGAAGGTCGCGCGATACGCCGAGCGCATCCACCACCCCGAGCGGCTCCTTCATCCTTTGCGGCGCAGCGGACCCAAGGGCTCGGGCGCCTTCACGCGCATCTCCTGGGACGAAGCGCTCGACGAGATCGCCGCACGTTTCGATGCCGCCGAGCACGAGTTCGGGGCGGAATCGGTCTGGCCCTATTACTATGCAGGGACCATGGGGCTCGTGATGCGCGACGGCATCAACCGTCTCGCGCATGTGAAGAAATATTCGCGCTATTACGGCACGATCTGTTCCACCATCGCCTGGGCCGGCTTCGCGGCAGGCACCGGGAAGGTCGCGGGCGTCGATCCTCGTGAGATGGCGAAATCCGATCTCGTCGTGATCTGGGGGACGAACCCCGTTTCGACGCAGGTCAATGTGATGACCCACGCCGCCAAGGCCCGCAAGGAGCGCGGCGCCAGGATCGCCGTGGTGGACGTCTACGACAACGCCACGATGAAGCAGGCGGACATCAAGATCATCCTGCGGCCGGGCACCGACGGCGCCTTTGCCTGCGGTGTGATGCACGTCCTGTTTCGCGACGGGCACGCGGATCGCGACTATCTCGAGCGCTACACCGATTGCCCAGGCGAGCTCGAAGCGCATCTTGCGACCCGCACGCCCGAATGGGCATCCGCCATCTGTGGAGTGCCGGTCGCGGAGATCGAGGCTTTCGCAAGGCTGGTCGGAGAAACCAAGCGCAGCTTCTTCCGGCTGGGCTACGGCTTCACCAGAAGCCGTAACGGCGCGGCGCAGATGCATGCGGCACTCTGCATTCCCGCCGTCACGGGCGCTTGGCAGCATGAGGGCGGCGGCGCCTTTTTCAACAACGGCGCCATCTGGGGCTTCAAGAAGACGCTGATCGAGGGCCTCGACGTTCTCGACGCACGCACGCGCCGTCTCGATCAATCGAAGACGGCGCGCATCCTGACCGGCGACGCCGAGGCGCTGAAGGGCGGCCCGCCGGTGAAGGCCATGCTCATCCAAAACACCAATCCCGTCACGGTCTGCCCGGACCAGACGCTTGTTCGGCAAGGTTTCGCGCGCGAGGACCTCTTCGTCGCGGTGCATGAGCAGTTCATGACCGAAACCGCCCAAATGGCCGACATCGTGCTTCCTGCCACCATGTTCATGGAACATGACGACCTCTATTACGGCGGCGGCCATCAATACATCTCGGTCGGCGCGAAGCTGATCGACCCCCCCGGGGAGTGCCGCTCAAATCACGAGGTCCTGCAAGGGCTGGCGAAGCGGCTCGGAGCTTCCCACCGTGCCTTCGACATGTCGGCGCGTGAGATCATCGACGAGACGCTGCAGAAGAGCGGCCATGGCGATATCGCTTCGCTGGAAGCCGATCTGTGGCGCGATATTCAACCGGATTTCCGCGCCGCGCATTATCTCGACGGCTTCGCCCATATGGACCGCAAGTTCCACTTCAAGGCCGATTGGTCAAAGGTCGCCGTCTCGAACGACGGCCTTATGGGCGCCTGGCAAGAGATGCCATCGCTGCCGGATCATTGGTCCATCATCGAGGAGGCGGACGAGGAGCATCCGTTCCGCCTGGCGACGAGCCCGTCGAGAAGCTTCCTCAACTCGAGCTTCACCGAGACGCCGTCCTCCAAGGCGCGCGAGGGCAAGCCGAGCGTGATGATGCACCCGGAGGACGCGGCGCCGCTGTCGATCCAGGACGGCGATCCGGTCGTGCTCGGCAACCGGCGCGGCGAGACGACGCTCACGGCCAAATTATTCGATGGCCTGCGCCGCGGCGTGCTGATCGCCGAATCGGTGCATCCCAACCACGCCCATATCGGCGGGCGCGGCATCAACACGCTCACCGGCGCCGATGCGGTCGCGCCCCATGGCGGAGCCGCCTTCCACGACAACAAGGTGTGGGTGAGGAAAGCCGCGGCGTGATTGCGACGCCAGCTCGGTTTGCGGGACGCGTCGAAGCGCGCCGATCAAGCCGAGGGTCGTGATTCCTCTCAGATGACGCGACTTTTTCGTCTTCGCGTCTCAATCCATGCAACCGAGCAAGAGATCGCGAAGCCTCGGATCGTAAGTGAGCGGCACCTTGCCTCTTTCGCCGTCAAGGTACCCGTCATGCTCGGAATTCGCCGCCCATTCGACCTCGATCCGTCCTTGCCGGACGATCCTCGCGAAACGGTGGCTTTGCCACCCGTGCCAGCTCGGCAGCCCCGCCGCCTCGAGGCGAGCCGCCTGCTCGGCCTTCTCGACAAAGATGTCTTTCGCCCGCAGCGGAAGGTGAAAACAGGCGAACGTGTCGCGCCGCGATCGCCTCGGACCCACTCCCTTGGCGGTGTGGTTGCCGGGCCCGATGCTCACACCGGCGGTCGCGCGGATGATGTTCTTGCGTTGGTAGGGGGCCTCGACGTAGGAGAACTCTCCCGCTTCGACGCTCTTTCGCGCGGTGCGGAAATCCCCGAGCTTCGCGCCATTGCGATGAACCGCGGTGAGAACGGCGCGCGGCTCGCGCCGGGATTGGCGGCGATGCTGGATGAAGTTCACGACCGGCACGGAGACGAGATCGGCGTCAGAACCGCGAAGCGCGGCGGCAAGTCCGCCGGGTGCCCACCAAAATTCATCCGCGTCGAAGGGAAGAACCCAGGTGGCGCCCCTCTTCATCGCCGAGCGTGCGAGATCGGTGACGACCTGCGCCTGGTGAAAGCCGATGTCTCCCGTCCGGCTCCAGCGAATGCGACGGTCTTGCCGGGCTGCCTTCTCGAGCACGCGAGCGGTCGCGTCCGTCGAATCGTTGTCCGCGACGAGAAGAAGATCGAGACCCTGGCCCAGATGGTGGCGCAAGGTGATCTCGACGAGGTCCTCCTCGTTGCGGACGAGCGAAATTCCGACGAACATCTAACGGCAATCGATCATGGGCGGCGCGGCCTTCCGCAATTCGTTATCGCGTCGCGGTTGAAGTCGCGACGCGATAGGATAAGGAATGGCGCTCCTGTTGCAAGAAGGAGTTCACCGTGCGTCGTCTTTGCGTTCCCCTCGTCACCATCGGTCTTTGCACGCTGGTCCTCTCGCCGATGATGGCGTTCGCCGGCGCCTCATCGAGGAATCTTCCGCCGCCCGATCCGACCGCGAAGAACCTCACGCCCTACATGATCTCGCTACGCGCCTTCGATGCGTGCCTGATCGTGCAGTCGCGCCTGCAAGGCACGACGCGAGAGGCGGTGCACACGCCTTGCTCTTGCTATGCCAAGCTGACCGTCAAGAACATGTCGAAGGAAGAGCTCGATGCCTTCCGCGAGACGGGCTATTTCAACGATTCGGCGCGTCAGAAGGCGCTCGACGCGCTCGACAGCTGCAAGCTGCCGCGCCCACCCCTGGGCTGACGCACTCGCGCGAGATGCGGAACGACCAGCGCCCGCCTCTCAGCTACGCCGAAGCCGGCGTCGACATCGATGCCGGGGCGGAGCTCGTCGAACGCATCAAGCCGCTCGTGCGCGCGACGGCAAGGCCGGGGGCCGACGCCGAGATCGGCGGCTTCGGCGGCATCTTCGATCTGAAGGCGGCGGGCTTCAAGGATCCGGTGCTTGTCGCCGCCAACGACGGCGTCGGCACGAAGGTCAAGATCGCCATCGAGGCTGGGCTCAACGACACGGTCGGCATCGACCTCGTCGCGATGTGCGTCAACGACCTCGTGGTGCAAGGGGCCGAGCCCTTGTTCTTCCTCGACTACTTCGCGACCGGCAAGCTCGACCCGGCCGAGGGCGAGAAGCTCGTCGCAGGCATTGCAGCCGGCTGCCGGGAAGCGGGATGCGCCCTCATCGGCGGAGAGACCGCCGAGATGCCGGGGCTTTACCAGGGACGCGACTATGACCTCGCGGGCTTCGCGGTCGGCGCCGCCGAACGCGGGACGCTCTTGCCGCGCCCGGACATTGCGCCCGGCGATGTCGTCCTCGGCCTGGCCTCTTCGGGCCTGCACTCGAACGGCTTCTCGCTCGTGCGGCGTATCGTGGCGAAAAGCGGGATCGGCTGGAGCGAGCCAGCGCCCTTCGCCGGCGGCCTTGCGTCTCGCCGAGGCGTTGCTGACGCCGACCCGCATCTATGTGAAGAGCGTTCTTCGCGTGCTGCGCGACGCCGACGCGGGCCCGGGCGTCAAGGCGCTCGCCCATATCACTGGAGGCGGGTTTCCTGAGAACATTCCGCGCGTCCTGCCGAAGCGGCTCGGGGTGCGGCTCGATCTCGACGCGATCCCGGTGCTGCCGGTGTTCCGCTGGCTCGCATCCACCGGACCGGTCGCCGCCGACGAGATGCTGCGGGCCTTCAACTGCGGCATCGGCATGGTGGTGATCGCCTCGCGCGGAAGAGAAAAAGCGGTCCAACGCGCCTTCGAGGCCGAAGGCGAACGCGTGAGCCTGATCGGCGAGGTGGTCGAAGATGATGGGCCGCGCGTCGCCTATCGCGGGCGGCTCGCATTGTGACGGGCACGGCCGAGGCTCGTCGACGAACCGCGGTCCTCATTTCCGGGCGCGGCAGCAACATGGCGGCCCTCCTGGAAGCCGCGCGAGCCGAGGACTATCCGGCGAATATCGTGCTCGTGGTCTCGAATCTCCCCGACGCGCCGGGCCTCGCGCGCGCCAAGGCGGCGGGCGTCACGACCAAAATCATCGATCACCGCCCGTTCGGCCGCGATCGCGAAGCTTTCGAGCGTGAGCTCGACCGCGAACTCGAGGCGCATCAGGTGGAGCTCGTTTGCCTCGCCGGTTTCATGCGGCGATTGACACCCTGGTTCGTGGCGCGCTGGGAAGGCAAGGTGCTCAATATCCACCCCTCTCTTCTGCCCGCGTTCAGGGGACTTTCCACCCATGAGCGCGCCTTGGCACAATGCGTGAAGCTGCATGGGGCGAGCGTGCATTTCGTGACCGCGGGCCTCGACGAAGGGCCGGTGATCGCGCAATCGGCCGTCCCGGGTCCTGCCGGACGACACTGTGGAAGCGCTCGCGAGCCGCGTCCTCGACGTGGAAGGCCCGCTCTACGTCGCCTCCTTGCGCTTTGTCGCCTCGGGCGAGGCGAGGCTCAAGGATGGAAAAACCGTGTTCGGAAGCAGCGCCTGCGCCTCTCGCTGATCGGGGCTCGCATCCTTGCCGACGCGCCTCGCCGGCAAAGTCAAAATCGAGCGGCCAAGCTTCCCTTCAACTCCTCGCGGTGAGGGGTGATCCGTCCGCGAAGCGCATGTCGCTCGCGTTTGCCGGGATCCTGCTCTCCCCACCGCCCGCCGCCACGAGCTTGAGGAGCTCGGCGCTCCGGTCGCGCGACACACGCACCGTGAGATGGGCACTTCCCTTCGTGTCCTCCTCGGCCGAGAGCACTTCGGCGTGTTCATACACCCAAGCCCGGCCGCGTCCGTCCGCGCCGGGTATGACGAGGTCGAACACGTCGCGGTCGCGGAACAACAGGTCCTCGATCGCGGCGAGAAGCTCGGTCGTGCCCTCACCCGTCAGCGCCGATACGCCGATCGCATGGCCCGCACCGCCGCCGTTATCGGCGTGGGCGAGCGCCGCCCCATTCTCCTGGCCCAGGAGATCGATCTTGTTCGCGACCTCGAGGATCGGGTGCGAGGCACGATCGAGGCCGAGCTCCGCGAGAACATCCTCGAACGTCCTGGCGTTGGGCCTCGCTCTGCGCATGCGAAACATCGCGTACATGGATGATCAAATCGGCGTCGAGAACATCCTCGAGCGTCGCGCGGAACGCGGCGATCAGCGAGGTCGGAAGCTCGGAAATGAAGCCGACCGTGTCGATGAGATAGATGCTTTCGCCATGCGCCAGACGGATAAGGCGCGCGGTGGGATCGAGCGTGGCGAACAGCATGTCCTTGGCGACGACACCCGCCGCGGTGAGGCGATTGAAGAGCGTCGACTTGCCGGCGTTGGTGTAGCCGACGAGCGCGACCACTGGATGCGTGCCGCGCCGCCTCTGGCGCCGATGCAGAGCGCGGGTGCGCTTCACCGCGTCGAGATCCCGTTCGATCCTGGCGATGCGCTCCTCGATCTGTCTCCGATCGGCCTCGATCTGCGTCTCGCCGGGGCCGCCGAGGAAGCCGAAACCACCCCTTTGGCGCTCCAGATGCGTCCAGGATCGCACCAGCCGGCTCTTCTGATGTGTGAGATGGGCATGCTCGACCTGCAGGGCGCCTTCGCGCGTGCGCGCCCGCTCGCCGAAAATCTCGAGGATCAAGGCCGTGCGGTCGATGACCTTGGCGCCGAGCGCCTTCTCCAGATTGCGCTGCTGCACCGGCGAAAGCGCGCAATCCATGACGACGAGTTCCGCCTCGTCCGCCTTCACCTTCTGCGAGAGCTCCTCGACCTTGCCGGAACCGATGAAGGTCGCCGGGCGGATCTCGCCCACCGGCACGACCAGCGAAGCGATCACGTCAAGAGCGATCGCGCCGGCGAGCTTGGTGGCTTCGGCCAGACGATCGGCCGGCGCGCGTGGATGCGAGAGACCCGAATGGAGCGATGATTGCAGCGGGGATGGGCGTGCGGCCGCAGGCGCCTGCGCGGCCGTCATCCTGCGCGTCGGGTAAGGTCCGACGATGAGGGCGCGCGTCGCGCCATGGCCGCCTTTCGGCGGTCGCTCCTCGGGATTCACCGATAAGTTGTCCTCATCTAGCCTTTGTCCGCGCCTTCCTCGGCCGGATCGTAAAGCTGCACGGGCGCCGACGGCATGATCGTCGAGATCGCGTGCTTGTAGACGAGCTGGGAATGCGCATCACGCCGCAATAGCACGCAGAAATTATCGAACCAGCTCACGATACCCTGTAATTTAACGCCGTTGACCAGAAATACCGTCAAGGGAATCTTATGTTTACGCACGTGGTTGAGAAAGGCGTCCTGCAAATTCTGCGGTCGTTCGCCGGCCATCTTGATCACCCCAATGTCAGTTTTGTTGCTCGCGCGGCTTGATAGACGCGCCGCGTCTTCCCTTGCGGCCGATCCGATCCATGTTGCACTGCCGCATGGCAGGTTCACATAAGCATCGACCTTGCTCAACCCCAGGACCACGGGGCAGTGATGCAATTATGGCAGGCTCAGAAGAATTCCAGGCTGACGCGGAAAATCTGCTCGACTTCCTTGTATTTTTCGGCGGTCGCGAACACCACGAGGCGGTCATGGGCGGCGATCACGGTGTCGCCCGTGGGCGCGAGCACCTCGCCCTGGCGGAAGACCGCGCCTATCCGGATCCCTTCGGTGATGTCGAGATCGCGCAGCGGCTTGCCGACGAGCGCGGAGGGTGCAAGCGCTTCCGCCTCGATCATCTCGGCGCGTCCTTGTTCGAGCGAAAGAAGCGCACGGATCTTGCCGCGGCGGATATGGCGCAGCGCCTTTGACACGGTGAGGGCCGTAGGGTCGATCGCCGCGTCGATCTTCAGATCGCCGATGAGCGCCCGATAGCCCGGCGCGCTCAGGAGCGAAGCCGAACGCCGGCTCCCGAGCTTCTTCGCAAGCGCCCCGGAGAGGAGATTGGCGGCATCGTCGTTCGAGGCCGCGAAGAACATGTCGGCGCCATCGACGCCCGCGTCGCGCAAGATCGTTTCGTCGAGCGCGCTGCCGAGAAGCGCCAGCGCATGCGGCATGGCTTGCGCCGCCGAAAGCGCCCTCTCCCGCACCGTGTCGATGAAGCGCACCTTGACATCGGGCAACGCCTTGCCGATCAATCCGCCGGCATGCACGCCCACATGGCCGCTGCCCGCAATGATCACGCGGCGCGGCGCGCGCATGTCGTATCCGAAAAAGGTGAGCACCTCGCCGACCTTCGCGGTCGCCGCGACCACATAGGCGATATCGCCGGGCTCGAGCACATGCTCGGAGCCGACGACGCTCACCTTTCCGGCGCGCATCTTGCCGACCACGGTGGCATCGAGCCCCGGAAAGCGCCCGTTCACCTCGCGCAGCGGGCCCGCCACGGCCGCCGATCCGGCGAGGCATTCGACCGAGAAGCCCAGCACCTGCCCTCGGCAGAAGGATCCGCTCTCCCCGACCCCCGGCATGGTCACGAGGCGCGCGATGGCTTCCGCGACCTCGATGTCGGGAGAGATCGTCGCGTCGACCGGCACGCGGTCGCGCGCGAAGAGATCGGCCCAGTCGCTCGTGCGATAGGCCGCGGCACGCAAGCGCGCGATCTTGGTCGGCACGTTGAAAAGTGTGTGCGACACCGTGCAGGCGGTGATGTTGACCTCATCGGAAGGAGTGACGGCAAACAGGATGTCGCAATCGGCCGCGCCCGCCCGGTCGAGGACGTCGGGATGGGAACCGTGGCCCTCGACGATCGCGACCTCGAGCTCGTCGGCGAGCCGCGCGAGAACCTCCGACGACAAGTCGATCACCGTGACGCTGTTGCGTTCGTCGGCGAGCCGTTCGGCGATGGCGCGCCCGACCGCGCCCGCCCCGCAGATGAGCACCTTCATCGGACGCGAGCCCCCTTGAGCCGCGGCGGAAGCGATCCGCCGACCGCGGGCAACGCCGGTCGCCTTTGCGCCATGGCCCCTATCCCACCCCGAGCGTCTTCAATTTCCGATGCAAGGCGGAGCGCTCCATGCCGATGAATTCGGCGGTGCGCGACACGTTTCCGCCGAAGCGGCTGATCTGGGCGATGAGGTATTCGCGCTCGAAGATCTCGCGCGCTTCGCGAAGCGGCATTGCCATGAATTTTTCCCCGCCTGCGCCGTTCGGCGAGCTCGGCACCCGTGCGCCGACCTCATGGGGCAGCATCTCGGCGTTGATCGCGGCGTTCGGGTCTCCGCCGCAGAGGATCATCAAGCGCTCGACGTTGTTGCGCAGCTCCCGCACGTTTCCCGGCCATTCATGCGATTGCAGGATGGCGAGCGCGTCATCGGCCATGCCGCGTTTCGGCATGCCGCCGGTCGCGGAAATCTGTCCCATGAAGAACTCGATGAGATCGGGGATGTCCTCGCGCCGCTCCGACAGCGAAGGAACGCGCACGGGGACGACCGAGAGGCGGTGATACAGATCCTCGCGAAGACGGCCTTCCGCGATGTCGGCCGCAAGGTCGCGCGCCGAGGACGAGATCACCCGGACATCGACATGCACGCGCGTCGAGCCGCCGACCCGCTGGAAATTCTGATCGACGAGAACGCGCAGGATCTTGCTCTGCGTTTCCTTCGGCATATCCGCCACCTCGTCGAGGTAGATCGTGCCGCCATGGGCCTCCTCGAGCGCGCCGGTGACGCGCTGGCCGTTCGGGCCTTGCTCGATTCCGAAGAGCGCGGTCTCCATGTTGTCCGGCGTGATGGTCGCGGCGTTGATGGCGACGAAAGCTCCGCCCGAGCGGCTCGACAGCTGATGGATGGTGCGCGCCGCGAGCTCCTTGCCGGAACCGGGCGCTCCCGTGATCATGACGCGCGCATTGGTCGCGGCAATGCGGTCGATGGCGGCGCGCAACTGCACGATCGCCGAGGAACGTCCGATGATGCGGCTCGCCTGCACCGATTGCGTCTTCAGTTCCTTGACCTCGCGCTTCAGTCGCGAGGCCTCGAGCGCGCGATCAGCCACGAGCACGAGCCGATCGGCCTTGAAGGGCTTTTCGATGAAGTCATAGGCGCCGCGGCGGATCGCCGAGACCGCGGTCTCGATATTGCCGTGGCCGGAGATCATGACGATGGGCAGATCGGCGTGGAGCTGCTTGACGCGATCGAGGATTTGCAGGCCGTCGAGCGTCGAGCCCTGGAGCCAGATGTCGAGGAAGAGGAGATGAGGCTTGCGGGCCTCGATCGCCTTGAAGGCTTCCTCGGCTCCATCGGCGATGCGCGCGCGATAGCCCTCGTCCTCGAGGATTCCAGCGACGAGCTCGCGGATATCGGCCTCGTCGTCGACGATGAGAATATCGGCCCCCTTCACGACAGGCCCTCCGGCACGTGTTCAATCGAGGCGGCCTCGAGCGTGGACGCCTTGGGCATCGAGCCTCGCCCCGCGTGGTTCGTCGGCGTCCGGCCCTGTCTCGGTGTCCAGATTGGCCGGGAACCAGAGCCTCACCCAGGCCCCGGGCTGCCCGCGTTCCGTATCGGGATGATCGAGGAGCTCGATGCCGCCGCCATGCTCCTCGAGAATCCTGCCGACGATCGCAAGTCCGAGGCCCGTTCCCTCCTTGCGCGTGGTGGTATAGGGCTCGAGAAGCTTCTGACGATCGCTCTTGGGAAAGCCGCGTCCGGTGTCGGTGATGTCGATCGTGATGATGTCGTCCTTCGATTTGGCGACGCGCACCGTCACCTTTCCCCGCTCGACGCCTGGCTTCTGCTCCATCGCCTCCGTCGCGTTCTTGACGATGTTCGTCAATGCCTGCCCGATCAAGCGATGGTCGAAGCGCGCCTTCAGCGGCGTGCTCGGAAGCTCGGCGACGAAATCGATATCTGGACGTGCGACCTGCATCAAGAAGAGGACGTGCTTTGCAACGTCCGTGACTTCGCTTTCTTCGAGCACGGGCTTTGGCGTGCGCGCGAAGGAGGAGAACTCGTCGACCATGCGCTTGATGTCGTCGACCTGGCGGATGATGGTGTTGGTGCACTGGTCGAACACCTCGCGATCCGAGGTGATGAACTTGCCGTATTTCCGCTTCAGGCGTTCAGCCGAAAGCTGGATCGGGGTGAGCGGATTCTTGATCTCATGGGCAATGCGTCTCGCCACATCCGCCCAGGCGGCCGAACGCTGGGCGGAAACGAGGTCGGTGATGTCGTCGAGCGTGATCACATAGCCTTCAGCGGCATCGCCCGCCGTCTCCTTGGTGACGCGCACGCTCACCTGGCGCTCCCCCGTCCCACGCGGCAGCTCGATCTGCCCCTGCACGAGCCGGTGGCGACCTTCGCGCGCCTCCGCGACCAGCGGGCCGAGCGCGGGCAGAAGCTCGTCGAGACTGGCGCCGAGCGGAGCCTTTCCCTCTCCTCGCGGAAGAAGCTTGTCGGCTGACGGGTTGAGCACGGTGATTGCCCCTTTGGCATCGATGCCGATCACGCCGGACGAGACGCCGGCGAGCACCGCCTCGGTGAAGCGGCGGCGCTTGTCCATCATGTCACTTGCGGCGACGAGGCGGTCATGTTGCGCGCGCAATTCCTGGGTCATGCCGTTGAAGGTCGCGGAGAGATGCGCAAGATCGCTCTCCCCTTTTCGGGTCGGCACCTGCACATAGAAATTGCCAGCCGCGACCTGGTCCGTCGCGTGGATCAGTCGGCGAATGGGCAGGACCAGCCAGTTGGCGAAGGAGAGGCCGAGCCTGATCGCCGAGAGCAGCAGGATGAGGGTGACCAGGAGATACATGGAGGCGAAGGCGATCTGCACGCCGACGCGCTTCGCCTCGAGCGCCTGGTAGTAGCGCAGCCCCTCCTCGGCCGCGCTCGTATACTCGGTGGCGTGCGGGTCCCCCGGCCGTGCCACGAACAGGAAGGCGTTGTCGAAGGCCGAGAGCTTCACCAGCGCCGCGAAGGCGCCTCCGGCGCGCGGCAGGAAGCAGAAGGGCTCCGTGTCGCTCGCCTCCGCGTAGTCCTCTTGTCGTGGGAGGGCTATCCCGGGTACCGCGACATGCTGCACCGTCTCGATCGTCGAGCCGTCGCTCTTCAGCATCATGGCGACGGGAAAGCCGAGAAAGAGCGAGCGCGTCGCGAACCAGTCGTGAAACAGGGCCCGATTCTGGTCGAACATCACCTTGGCGCTGTTGATGTCGCCGGCCATCAGGTTCAGCTCGCGCGCCATCGTGCGGCACTGCCCCTCCTCATAGGTATGGGCGATCTCGACAGTATTGCCGAGAAGGACGCGCAAATCGGCACGAAACCAGGGGTCGAGGCTGCGCTCGAGCGTGATCGAGGTAACGAGAGCGATGAACAGCGCGGGCAAGGCCGCGATCCCGGCGAACCAGCCGACGAAGCGCATATGCAATCCGGCAGCCGCTGCGCGCGCCCTTCTCGCCCGCAGAACCTCGCGGCCCTCGATGATGACGACGATCACGAGAGCAACGACGAACACGCTGTTCGTGGCGAGGATCGTCAGCACGACGGCATTCGTCGGCGCGATCGGCGTGAGGCCGGCGACGATCAGAAAACCGACGAGTGCCGAGAGCAGCGCCGCGACCATGATGAAGGTGCCGACGGGCTTGCCCGAACGGCCTTCGTCCACGAGAAGAGGCGCGGCGGTAGACGGCCGCGACAGATCGGTTGAGCTCATTTGCCCTGATAATTCTTGCGCCACCCACTTGATGCGCGCATGCAACAGTGTTGTCGGAATGCGACGGTTTTGGGGCCGTGGCCCGCCGCGCGAGAGTTCAACTGAGCAGTCTTCGTTCGCCGTGCCGAGCTTGAAGCCAAGAGGGTTCGGATCCAGCAGAAGTCCTGCCCCTAAACTATTGCGTCAGCGAGCAATCTTGCCGGGTGGGGATCGTCTCGACCCCTGGCCGGTCCTGGCCGAGCTTGTTCCGGCCGTCTACGCCTTGTCTTCTGACCATTGAGACGTCATGGCCGTGACAAGCGATGACAAGCCCGGCCATGACGCAATCGGGAATGGGGAATTCGGCCGGAACATCAGCGCGAAAGCTTCATCACCTGGATGTCGAGATCGCTGATTTTCTTGCGCAAGGTGTTGCGGTTCAACCCGAGAAGATGCGCCGCCTTGATCTGGTTGCCTCGTGTCGCGGCGAGCGCCGCGCCGATGAGCGGGGCTTCCACCTCCTCGAGGATGCGATGAAACAAGCCGGGTGGAGGCAATTGCGCGCCGAAGGACGCGAAATAACGCTGCAGATGACGTTCGACCATCAATGCGAGGGTGGTGTCTCCCAAGGCCTCGCCGGATTGTGCCGGGGCCGCATCCGATTGGGCGAGCTCCGCTTCGATGGTCGCCGCCGAGATGTTCTGCTGGGGATAAAGCGCGGCGAGGCGGCGCACGAGATTTTCGAGCTCGCGAACATTTCCGGGCCAGCGATAGGCGCAGAGGAGCTCGATGGCTTCGGGCTCGAGCGTCTTCGTCGGCAGCCCCTCCTTCTCATTGAGAGCGAAGAAATGCCGCATGAGATCGGGGATGTCCTCGGCCCGCTCGCGCAAGGGCGGAAGCCGGATCGGCACGACGTTGAGGCGGAAAAACAGGTCCTCCCGGAACAAGCCTTGCTGGATGAGCCCGCGCAATTGCTTGTTCGTCGCCGCGATGATCCGCACATTCGTCTTGATCGGCACGCGGCCGCCGACCGTGGTGTATTCGCCTTGCTGCAGCACGCGCAGGAGGCGCGTCTGCGCCTCCATCGGCATGTCGCCGATTTCGTCGAGGAAGAGCGTGCCGCCTTCCGCCTGCTCGAAGCGGCCGACCGAACGGGCGAGCGCGCCCGTGAAGGCCCCCTTCTCATGGCCGAAAAGCTCGGATTCGATGAGATCTCGCGGGATCGCGGCCATGTTGACGGCGACGAATGGGCCCTTGCGCCTTTTGCCGAAATCATGGAGAGCGCGCGCGACGAGCTCCTTTCCGGTGCCTGAATCGCCATTGATCATCACCGTCAGATCGGTCTGCATGAGGCGGGCCAGGACCCGGTAGACATCCTGCATGGAGGCCGAGCGTCCGACGAGCGGCATGTTCTCGGTCTCGACCTTGGCGGGCTTTTGCGCTCCAGGCTCCCGCTCCGAAAGGGCGCGGCCGACGATCGAGACGATCTCCTTGAGGTCGAACGGCTTCGGCAGATAATCATAGGCGCCGAGCTCGGAAGCGCGCACCGCGGTCATGAAGGTGTTCTGCGCGCTCATCACGACGACGGGAAGCTCGGGCCGCACCCGCTTGATGCGCGGCAGGAGATCGAAGGCGTTGTGGTCGGGCATCACCACGTCGGTGATCACGAGGTCTCCGTCGCCTTCGGCCACCCAGCGCCACAGCGTCGCGCCATTGCCGGTCGAGCGAACCTCATAGCCGGCGCGCGAGAGCGCCTGGCCGAGCACGGTGCGGATGGCCGAGTCGTCGTCCGCGACCAGAATCTGTCCGCTGGGCATCGATCTCCTCTCGATTTTCCCCGCGCGCTGAGTTCCGTCGGGTCATTTCCCCGGCGTGAACATCGGCATCATCACGCGGAAAGACGTGCGGCGATGCGCCGATTCGCATTCGACGATGCCGCCGTGGTCGCCGATGATCTTCGCGACCAAAGCAAGTCCGAGGCCAGAGCCCTGCGCCTTGGTGGTGACGAAGGGATCGAAGAGGTGCGGCTTGATGTCCGCCGGCACGCCGGGCCCGTTGTCGCGCACGCAGAACTCGAGCGGCAGGCTGACGCGTTCCGAGGAAGGCCCGACCGACAGCTTCACGCCCGGCCTGAAGGCGGTGGTGAACTCGATCTCTCCGTCGGGCGCGTTGTCACCGATCGCCTCGGCGGCGTTCTTGACGAGGTTCAGGAACACCTGGACGAGCTGGTCGCGATTGGCGAGCACCGGGGGCAGCGAGGGGTCGTAACTCTCCACGATCTTGATGTGCTGGGCGAAGCCGGAAAGCGCGAGCCGCTTCACATGGTCGAGCACGGAATGGATATTGACGGGTTCGCGAGCGACCGGGCGGGAATCGCCGAAGGTCTCCATGCGGTCGACGAGCTTGACGATCCGGTCGGTCTCTTCGCAGATCAGGCGCGTGAGCGCTCGGTCTGAATCTTGCGCCGACATTTCAAGGAGTTGCGCAGCACCTCTAATACCCGACAACGGGTTCTTGATCTCATGAGCGAGCATGGCGGCAAGGCCGGTGACCGAGCGCGCCGCGCCTCGATGGGTGAGTTGCCGATCCATTTTGTCGGCGATGGTCCGCTCCTGCATCATCACGAGAATATGCCCCTCCATCTCATTGAAAGGTAATGCAAAGATGTCGACGATCCGCTCATCTTGCGAGAATGGCGGAACGATCGGCAGCCGATGCTCGCTCACGCTCGCGTTGCGGCGTCTCACTTCCGATACGAGGCTGACGACCGGGGAATCGAAGGCGAAAAGCTCGGTGAGCTTCTGGCGCCGCAGGAAGCTCAGCGACAGCTCGAAAAAACTCTCGGCCGCGAGGTTGGCGTAGGAGATGCCGTCCTCGGGCGAAAGGCAGAGGATCGGCATCGGCACCGCGTTCAGGATCGCCTGTGCCCCCTCGGGCGGCATGATCGGGGAGAACCTCATCACCATGGGCTCGGTGGGCTCGTTCGCGAGGTTCATGCCGCGACCGCGAGGCTCTCACGGGCGGCAGCGCCGGCAAGGTCGAAGATATCGCGCAAAAGCCGCTCGACTTGCGCGGGTTCCTCCGTGCGCACCAGCGCCGCCTTGAGGGCCGGCGCGCCTGAATGCGCGCTTCCCGCGAGGGCATGGGCCGCATAGGCCTGCAAATGCTTGCGCGCATGACGAAGGCCGAGCGCGACGCCGTAAAGGCCGAGCAGGCCGCGGTAATGCTCGATGGCGATCTCGCAACGCGCGGCGAGCGAAGGCGTCGAATACCTCCGCGCGTCGAGCGCATAGGAGACTTCGCCGAGCAGCCAGGGACGGCCGAGCGCCGCGCGACCGATCATCACGCCGTCCGCCCCCGAAAGAAGAAGCGCCTCCTTCGCATCCTCGGGCGAGGCGATGTCGCCGTTGACGATGACCGGGATTTGCAGGGCCGCTTTCACCGCGCCGACCGCCGTCCAATCGGCGCGCCCCTCGTAGAACTGGGCGCGCGTGCGGCCATGAACCGAGACGAGGCTGGCTCCGACCGCCTCGCAACGCTTCGCAAGGCCCGGCGCATCGAGGCTTCCCGCGTCGAAGCCGAGGCGCATCTTCACCGTCACCGGCAGGTTCACCGCGCGGGCGACCGCGGCGACGATGCGCTCCGCGAGGTCCGGCTCGCGCATCAGCGCGGAACCGCAGAGCTGTCGCGCCACGCGCTTGGCGGGACAACCCATGTTGATATCGATGATGTCGGCGCCGGAATCTTCCGCGATGCGAGCGGCTCTTGCCATGCAATCGGGATCGCGCCCGGCGATCTGCACGACGTGCGGCGACACGCCTTCCCCCTCGAGCCGGAGCCTCGCCTCCTCGCCGCTTCGCGCCAGCTCCGGAGAAGCGATCATCTCGCTCACGACGCCCGCGGCTCCCATCCGGCGCGCGAGCCTGCGCATCACCACATCCGTGATGCCGGACATGGGAGCGAGAAGCACCGCGCCGTTGATCGCGATCCGCCCGATCCTCAACATGCGCGTCGGGTGCGACGGCGAAATGCCTATTTTTTGGTCAATCTGCATCTTGCTCAGATAATAGACAAGTCATTGTGCGGCGCACAAGGCTCTTGCGCTTCGCCTCGCCTTGGGCCAACAGCGAAAGCGTTGCGGCATGGCGTCGCAGCGGGCCCGGCACTCACCTCGCGAGACAGCCGCGCCGGCTTCCCACGGAGGTGCGGCGCGTTCAAGGTAGATGATCCAACGAGATCCATTCGTGAATCCGACTTTCTCCCCGGCTTTTCCCATGACCACGGCCCTGAAGACCGCGGCCCTCATCGTTGCGGCCGGGCGCGGCTTGCGGGCCGGCGGCGAGCTGCCGAAGCAGTACCAGCTCGTCGGCGGCATGAGCGTGCTCGAACGCGCCATTCGCGCGCTTCACGAGGCCCGCGCCGTCGGGCAGGCGGTCGTGGTCATTCACCCCGACGACCGGGACCGCTACGAGGCGATCGCGGCACGCATCGGCTTGGGGGCGCCCGATTTCCTCTTGCCGCCGGCCTTCGGCGGCGCGACCCGGCAGGTCAGCGTTCGCGCCGGACTCGAGGCCCTGGCGAAAGCGCCGCCCGAGATCGTGCTCATTCATGACGCGGCGCGCCCCTTCGTTTCGTCGGCCCTCGTGGTGCGTGCGATCGAAGCCGCGCGCAGTCACGGCGCGGCGGTTCCGGGCGTTCCGGTCAACGACACGATCCGGCGTCTCAGCAGCGGCCGGCCTTATGGCGAGACCTTGGCGCGCGACAGCTTGCGGGCGATCCAGACGCCGCAGGCCTTCGTTTTCGCCAGGATCAGGGACGCCCATCAGCGAGCGGCCTCCGCCGGCCTCGATGCCTTCACCGATGATGGCGGCCTTGCCGAATGGGCCGGGCTCGACGTCCATGTCTTCGAAGGCGAGGTGGAGAACGCCAAATTGAGCCTGCCGGCCGATTTCGCCCGCGCCGCCCGGCATGTGAGGGCGCAGACCGAAACGCGCACCGGCCTGGGCTTCGACGTGCACGCCTTCGGCGAGGGCGGCTTCATCATGCTCGGTGGCGTGAGCATCCCCCATGATCGCGGCGTCGTCGCGCATTCGGACGGCGACGTGCTCTTGCACGCCTTGACGGACGCGCTTTTGGGCGCGCTCGGCGAGGGCGACATCGGGATGCATTTTCCGCCCTCCGATCCACGCTGGAAGGATGCGGCCTCGCGCCTCTTCTTCGAGGATGCGATCGCCAGGACAACGCAGCGCGGCGGGCGCATCCTGCATCTCGACGCGACGGTGATCTGCGAGGCGCCGCGCCTCGCGACGCATCGTGATGCGATCCGCGCCTCGATCGCGGCGATCGCCCGCATCGGCGAGGGGCGTGTCTCGATCAAGGCGACCACTTCGGAGAAGCTCGGCTTCACCGGGCGCGGCGAAGGCATCGCGGCGCAGGCGATCGCCACGCTCGAATTGCCGATAGCGGAGGAGGGATAGTGGATCAACAGTTGGTTCTCCGTAACCGACCTGGGGCTTGTCCCGGCCAGCCACGCCTTTTGACCGCTCGATCGTAAGAAGCAGGCTCGGCGGAAGCGTTGGCCGTCGTAAGAGCCCCCGAAGGGCGGAAGGCTGGAATTGGAGCCCTGAACATGTTCGACGAGGCGATCCTTCTCGCCGTGCACCGCGTGCTGGAGCTTTGCCGCTCGCAAGGTTTTCGCGTCGCGACCGCGGAATCCTGCACCGGCGGCCTCGTCGCCGGCGCGCTCACGGAGATCGCGGGCTCTTCCGACGTGGTCGAGCGGGGCTTCGTCACCTATTCGAACGAGGCGAAGGTCGAGATGCTCGAGGTGCCGCGCGAGTTGATCGAGCGCCATGGCGCGGTGAGCGAGGCGGTGGCGAGAGCCATGGTGGAAGGCGCGCTCGCGCGGTCCGGCGCCGACCTCGCGGTCGCCGTCACCGGCATCGCCGGGCCTCTCGGCGGCAGTGCCGAAAAGCCGGTCGGCCTCGTGCATTTCGGCTGCGCTTCGAGCAAAGGCGCCGTGCGGCACGAGGCGCATCGCTTCGGCGATATCGGCAGGAGCGAGATCCGTCGTCGCAGTGTGCTCGCGGCGCTTGCCATGCTCGAGAAAGCGGCAACGACGGCTCGACGCATCTCGCCTGAAGCAGCGATGCGCTAGCGAAGTCGATACTTCTGTGGACCCAAAATTTTCATCGACGCGCCAACATTCAGTGTCCTCGGCGCAAGTGCAGTATGGCGTCGGACGACAGTTCAAGCCCGATCCGACGTCAGCAGATCGGGAGCCTCCGGGTGGCGCATGGGACCGGCTAGCGGGTCTTCTTACCGTCTTGCTTGGCTCTCACTCACATACACCTGCCCTGCGCTTTAGGCCGACTACGCTGCGGTTCGCATGAACCTTGATTGCCGATCACGAAGGCAAGGTGCTTTGGCCTTTAGCGTGGGTCGGCACTCTCCACGCACGCCGCTGCCAAGCATACGCGTTCTCCGCTCCGCAAAGGCCGAGACATCGGCTTGCGGGCGCGGTCAGGTCTTTCGCCGTCCGTAAACGACCTCCGCGCGCTTCTCGAAGGCCTGGGAGAATTTGCGGAAGGCGCGGTCGAACATCGTCCCCATCACCATGCCGAGCATGCGGCTCTTGAACTCGTAGGAGATAAAGAACTCGACGAGGCAGCCCTCCCCGTCCGGCTTGAAGCTCCACAGGTTATCGAGGGCGCGGAACGGTCCGTCGAGATAGGCGACCGCGATCTTCAGATGTTCGCGATCGAGCGTGACCTTGCTCGTGAATGTCTCGTGGATCGCCTTGTAGCCGACCGACATGTCGGCGATCAACGTCTCTCGGCCCCCCTCGCCCGGAACGCGGCTCCGCACCTTGAGGCCCTCGCAGAGCGGCAGGAAGAGCGGATATTTCTCCACGTCCGCGACGAGGGCGAACATCTCTTCGGGCGTATGCTTGACGCGGCGCGTGGTGCGGAAGGAAGGCATGCTCGCGTTTTGCGCGCGCGGCGGCGATCAGGAACGAGGCCGCGAGAGGCGTGCCGCCTTGAGCTTCGCGAAGTCCTCCCCCGCATGATGCGAGGAGCGCGTCAGCGGGCTTGCCGAAACGAGAGCGAACCCCTTGGTGTAGGCGATCGTCTCGAAGCCCTTGAACTCCTCCGGCGTGACGAAGCGAATGACCGGGTGGTGCTTGCGCGAGGGTGCGAGATATTGGCCGATGGTGAGGAAATCGACCTCCGCGGACCGCAGATCGTCCATGAGCTGCAGGACCTCGTTGCGCTCCTCGCCGAGCCCGACCATGATCCCGGATTTGGTGAACAGGTTCGGGTCGAGCTCCTTGGCGCGTTGCAGCAAGCGCAGCGAGTGGAAATAGCGCGCGCCCGGCCGCACGCTGAGATATTTCGACGCCACCGTCTCGAGATTATGGTTGAAGACGTCGGGTCTCGCCGCGACCACGGTCTCGAGCGCACCGTCCTTGCGCAGGAAATCCGGCGTCAGCACCTCGATCGTCGTCTTTGGCGCCGCGACGCGGATCGCGGCGATCACTTGCGCGAAATGGCCCGCGCCGCCATCGGCAAGGTCGTCCCGGTCGACCGAGGTGACGACCACGTGGTTGAGGCCGAGCTTCGCCACGGCATCGGCGACACGCGCGGGCTCGCCCGCATCGAGCGCGCCGGGAAGGCCCGTCCTCACATTGCAGAAGGCGCAAGCGCGCGTGCACACATCCCCCATGATCATGAAGGTCGCGTGCTTCT
Organism: uncultured Alphaproteobacteria bacterium; assembly: GCA_963713805.1. Classification (GTDB taxonomy): domain Bacteria; phylum Pseudomonadota; class Alphaproteobacteria; order Rhizobiales; family Beijerinckiaceae; genus GAS188. Next base: position 46,931 of record CAVQNF010000036.1, read on the forward strand.
TCTCCCAGCATTCGCCGATGTTGGGGCAGCCGGCCTCCTCGCACACCGTCGAGAGCTTGTGCTCCTTGACGATGCGGTTCGTCTCCGCCCATCGCGCCGAGCCCGGGGCTTTCACGCGGATCCAATCGGGCTTGCGCAACACCGGCTGATCGGGCCGATTGGCCTTTTCCGGATGTCGCGGCCTGGGATCGCCGTTCAAGAGGTCGAGAACGAGGGCCATGGTTTTCCTTGCGGGCCGGCGGCCCTGGCACAGACGTAGTCCGGGCAAAGAAAGACATCAAGGCATTACCCCCCGCTCATTCCCGCGAAAAGCGGGAATCCAGACCTGTGATGCAAGGCCCAAGAAAACCTGGGTCCCCGCCTTCGCGGGGACGAGCGGAAGGGTTCAGCGCAGAAACCCGATCGAAATCCACGGTATGGCGGCGACGAGGACGAGGCCGAGAAGAAGCGAGAGCATATAGGGCCAGATGGCGCGCAGGCCCTCCGCCGGATCGATGCGGCCGATGGCGCAGGCCGTGTAGTAGCCAACCCCGAAGGGAGGCGCGAAAAGGCCGATGCCCATGGCGAGGATCACCACCATGGCGTAATGCACCTCGTGGATGCCGACGGCTCGCGCGATCGGGAAAAGCAGCGGGCCGAACAGCACGATGGAGGGGATGCCTTCCAGCACCGATCCCAGGATCATGAAGGCCACGATCGAGGCCGCCATGAAGCTCACCGAGCCGCCCGGCATTCCGGTCATCACCTCGGCGAGCGCTCGCGAAAATCCCGATTGCGTGAGCGCCCAGGCCATGCCGGTTGCCGTACCAATGATGAAAAGGATGGCGCCCGAGAGCGCCGCCGTGTCGACGAGCGCCGGCCAGATGCGCCTCCAGGCGATCTTTTGCCCGAAGAGGGCGGCCGCGACGATCGCATAGGCGAAGCCGTAGATGACGCCGATGGTCGAGACCTCGGTCGCGGTCGCGATGCCCTCGACCACGGCCGCGCGGATCACGAAGGGCAGGATCAGCCCCGGAAGAGCGAGGGCGAAGGCTCGCCCGATCTCGGCCCCGCCGGCGCCGCGGCCGGCGCTCACCGGGTCGGCGCGCCGTCGCCAGAACACGACGCCAGCGAGCATGACGGCCATGACCGCGCCGGGCAGGAGGCCGCCCGTGAACATCGCCGAGATCGAGACGCCGGTGACCGAGCCGATGGTGATCAGCACGAGGCTCGGCGGGATCGTCTCGGTCTGGGCACCTGTCGCCGCGAGCAGCGCGACGAGGTCTCCGCCCCTCGCGCCGCGCGCCTTCATCTCCGGGAAGAGCACGGGCGCCACCGCCGCCATATCGGCCGCCTTCGAACCCGAGATGCCGGAGACGAGATACATCGCCGCGAGCAGGACGTAGTGCAGGCCGCCGCGGACATGGCCGATCAGGCTCGCCAGGAAGCCGACCATGTAGCGCGCCAGCCCCGTGATCTCGATCAACAGGCCGAGGAACACGAAGAGCGGCACCGCGAGCAGGATGATATGCGACATGCCCTCGTCCAGCCGCCCGATGACGACGGTCATCGGCAGCCGCGTCGTCGAGGCGAGGAAGGCGAAGGTGCCGATGCCGAAGGCGAAGGCGATCGGGATGCCGGCGAGAACCGCGCCTCCGGTCAACAGGACGAAGAACAAGACGAGCTTGTAGTTGCCGAGCGCCGCGAGCGAGGAGCCGGCGAGCATCAAGGTGACGCTCACCGCCGCGATCACGCCGATGGCGATCGCGAGATCGGCAATTCGCGCGCTTCGCCCGATGCGCGCGAGGCCCGCGAGCAGCATGAGGGCAATGCCCATGGGGAGCGCGGCGGCACGCCAGACGGTCGGGATTTCGAGCGCCGGCGTGACCACGGCCGCCTCGTCGATCGCGTATTCGATGGAAGGCTTCAGGACGAAGCCGAGAAAGGCGAGGCCCACGCAGAGCGCCAGGGCCTCGAAGAAGGCCCGGCGTGGCGGGTCCGCCCTGTCGATGAGCGCGCCCATCCGCATATGCTCGACCCGCCGATAGGCGACGACCGCGCCGAGCATGGCAAGCCACAGGAAGAGGATCGAGGCGAGTTCGTCGGACCAGATGAGCGGAGCGTGGAAGACGTAGCGCGCGACGACGCCCGCGAACAGGATCAGCGTCTCGACCGCGACCAGCACGCCCGCGAGCATCTCGACGATGCGCCCGATCGCGCGCTCGACCGCATCGACGACGGCGAAAGCCGCGCGGACCGAACCGGCCTCCCGCAACGGGGCCGACGTTTGATGGTCCTCGAAGGCCGGGGCGCGGGTTCATATCCATGCGGGAGGTGCCCTCAGCTCCTGCAGCTCAGCCCGCCGTCGACAGCGAGGCACACGCCGGTGATGTAGCGGGCATCGTCCGAAGCCAGGAACAGGGCGGCGCGCGCGACATCGAAGGCATCCCCCATGTGGCCCATCGGGCACATGGCGTTTCTCGCCCGTATCATGGCTTCCCTGTCGGCGTAGAGGCCGGCGATGTCCTTGTAGATGAGCGGCGTATCCATCAGCCCCGGCATGATCGCGTTCGCGCGGATTCCGAAAGGGGCGTAGCGCACGGCGAGCGCGCGCGTCAGGTGGTTGAGCCCGGATTTCGACGCGTAATAGGAGAAATACGGGTAGTCGTTCACGGTAACGGCGGCGACCGAGGAGATGTTCACGATCGCGCCCTTGCGCTGCGCCTTCATCACCGGCAAGACGTGCTTGCAGGCGAGGAACACGCTTTTCAGGTTCACCGCCATCACGCGGTCCCAGCTTTCTTCCGTGGCTTCGATCGGATCGCCCATTTCCGTGGTGCCGACGTTGTTGTGCAAGATGTCGATGCGCCCATGGCGCCGCATCGCCTCGTCGATCGCCGCCGCGACCTCGGAGGCGCGGGTGACGTCGGCTGAAAGCGCGACGCCCTCATGGCCCTCCGAACGGATGATGGCGGCGGTTTCCTCGGCCGCGGCGAGGTCGCGGTCGACCGCGATCACGCGTGCCCCCTCGCGCGCGTAGAGCGTCGCTGCCGCCTTGCCGTTCCCCCAGCCTGGGCCCGAGGAGCCCGCGCCGAAGACGAGAGTCACGCGATCCTCGAGCCGGCCGCCCATGGATCAGGCGATCTTGCCCGTGAATTTCTCCAAGACCGACCAGGCCTCCTCGCCGAACTTGCCCTTCCACTCGTTGAAGAAACCCGCCTGGCGCAATTTCTGGCGGAAGGGCTCCTTGTCCACGGTCTTGAACTCGATGCCCTTCGTTTCGAGGTCCTGGCGCAGGCTGGTGTTCAGCTTCTCGAGATCGGCGCGTTGATCAAGCGCCGAGGCATTGAGATGCTTCGTGGCGAGCGCGCGCAGATCGTCAGGCAGCGCCTGCCAGGCCTTGGAATTGGCGAGCATCCAATAGCCGTCCCACATATGCCCGGTGAGCGAGATGTATTTCTGCACCTCGAAGACGCGCATCGTCCAGATGACGGCAAGCGGGTTCTCCTGTCCCTCGGCGATCTTCGTCTGCAAGGCCGAATACATCTCGTTGACGTTGATGCTGATCGGGGAAGCGCCGAGCGCCTTGAACATCGACGTCCAGAGCGGGCTCACCGGAACGCGGATCTTGAAGCCGTCGAGATCGGCCGGCGTGACGATCGGCTTCGTCGAGGAGCTGATATGGCGAAAGCCGTTGTCCCAGATGTGCTCCATCGCGGTGATGCCGGATTTGGCGATGGCGGCGCGGATATAGGCGCCGAGCTCGCCGTCCATCGCCTTCCACACCGCGGGATAATCCGGGAAGGCGAAGCCGATGCCGTTGATCGAGGCGACCGGCACGAGCGTCGACAGGATCAGCCCGGACAAGGTGAACATCTCGACCGCGCCCGAACGAAGCTGGCTCAAGGTGTCGGTGTCCGAGCCGAGCTGATTGTTCGGGAAGAGCTGGATGTCGAGACGCCCGCCCAATTCCTGGCGAATGCGGTCGGCCGCCTCCTTGGCGCGCAGATTGAGCGGATGGTCGCCCGCGAGATTGGTCGCGAGCTTGTAGGAGAATTCGGCCGCGCGAGCGCCTCCGACCGCAAATAAGGTCGCGCCCCCGGCGAGCACGCCGGATCCGGTCGCCAAGAGGCCGCGCCTCGTCATCTTCGCCATTCTCGTTCCTTCCGCATGATCGCTTTGGTGTGGGTTCTTCCGCACGCGCCTAGTTATGCAAAAGCCTGGAGCGTTTGTCATTCTCGGCCGCTCCTTCTCTCGCTGAAGTGAATGGTGGCGGGCTCTTGCGATGAGCGCGGGAGAAGGGGCGGACCCGCTGCTTGGTTAGCCGTCCTTCCTCTAAAGGCTCGCGGCACGCGCGGGAGAGGGTTAAGCGCCGAGCCTGCGTCTTCAGGAACCGGCATCCTCGGAACACGCCCCCTGCGGGCGGGCGTTCGTCGCCAAGGCCGCCAACTGGCCGCGAACCGAATGCCCGCTTGCGGAACACATATAGAACTTGTAAAAGAGTTCGTGATTTGTTTTCGAGACGTTCGAATCAGTCCGCTCCTTTTTTCAAGGAAACAACGCCATGCTCACGCGCAAGCAGCTCGAACTTCTCAAATTCATCAACGAGCGCTCGAAAGAGAGCGGCGTGCCGCCCTCGTTCGACGAGATGAAGGAGGCGCTCGATCTGCGCTCGAAATCGGGAATCCATCGGCTCATTCTCGCGCTCGAGGAGCGCGGCTTCATCAGGCGGCTTCCGAATCGGGCGCGCGCGCTCGAAGTGCTGAAAATGCCGGATGCCGGCTTCGCGCGGCAGCGGGGAAGCTTCAGCCCGAACGTCATCGAGGGGAGCCTCGGCAAGGTGCGCCAACCCTCCGGCCCCGAGGAGCGCAGGCATGCGAGCGTCGCCATCCCGATCATGGGACGGATCGCCGCCGGCACGCCGATCGAGGCGATCCAGACGCGCAGCCACACCATCGCGGTGCCGAGCGAATTCCTCGGGCAGGGCGAGCATTTCGGCCTCGAGGTGCGCGGCGATTCGATGATCGAGGCCGGCATCCATGATGGCGACACGGTGCTGGTGCGCAAGCAGAACACGGCGAACTCCGGCGACATCGTCGTGGCCCTCATCGACGACGAGGAGGCGACGCTCAAGCGCTTCCGGCGCAAGGGCTCCTCGATCGCGCTCGAGGCCGCCAATCCAGCCTATGAGACCCGCTTGCTCGGTCCCGACCGGGTGCAGATTCAAGGCAAGCTCGTGAGCCTCATCCGGCGCTACAATTGAGCTTTCAGTGACGCGGTTGTAGCGGCTCGTTCTTCGAGCCGTCTCGGCTATTCTCGTTCCTGACGGGTAGCCCGTAGGCGCGACGGGCGCGATGGCGGTTCGGCCACCCTGCTCCCGAGAGATTTGGCGGCTAATGATGAGCGCTCGCCGCTTCCCCGCGCTCGTCGGCGTGGCGGCGTGCTTCCCGTTGTCCCCACGAGCAGTTAGACCTTATTCACTCTCATTAGCTCTATCGAACTGATGCGAATTGGCGTAATCATCAGTATGCAAATTCCTAGACCTCATCTCTAGGCCGCGATCCACAGCGCCAAGCCCGCGCTCCACACAGGCTCAAGTTCACGACGACCATGACGAGCAGGGCTGCTTCCTTGTCCGAAATGCTTGCGACTGCCGACGGCTATCGCAAGGCCGGCCGCCTTGCGCAAGCCGACGAGCTTTGCCGCGAGATCCTCACGGTGAAGCCGGATCATCCCAACACGCTCCACCTGCGCGCACTCATCGCGCATGACGTCGGGGATAAAACGCGGGCGATCGAGCTGGTGCGGCGAGCCATCGCCGCCGACGCACGAAATCCGCTTTTGCTTTACAGCCTTGCCGAATTGTGCCGGCGCGCCGGCCGGCTCGATGAGGCGCTCGAAGCCAACCGGCAAGCGCTTTCCCTCGAACCGCAATCGCCAAGGGCCATCACATCGCTAGGCAGCACCCATGCGGCACGCGGCCAATACCAAGAGGCGATCTCGCATCTGCGCCACGCCATCGCCATCGCGCCCGACTACGCGATGGCCCATTTCAACCTCGGCTATGCCTTCCACGCCTTGGGCGAACTCGGCGAGGCGCTGAAGTCGAAGGATGAAGCCGTGCGCCTTGATCCCCATTTCCTCGATGGCTTTTGCAGCCGCGGCATCACGCTTCAGGAAATGGGCCGTTTTGACGAGGCGGAAGCCGATTGGAAACATGTCCTCGCCGTGAATCCCAATCACGCGGACGCCCACACGAATCTGGCGTTGAGCGAGCTTCGGCGCGGCAGGTTTCTTGAAGGGTTTCCGCGATATGAGTGGCGCTGGCGATCGAAGGACGCCGCCCCTCGGCCCGGCCTTCCAACGCCCTGGAAGGGTGAGGATCCGGCAGGCAAACGCTTTCTCATTCACGCCGAGCAGGGCTTCGGCGACACGCTTCAATTCTGCCGCTACCTGCCCCAGTTGCGGGACCGCGGCGCACGGCTCGTGCTCTTGCTCCCTCCCCCTTTGCTTCCGCTGATCGCAAACAGCATGCCCTGGCTCGAGCTCTCCCACGGCCCGCGGCCGCCTTCCGACATCCAATCCACGCTTTTGAGCCTCCCGCATTTGTTGAAGACGACGCTCGACACCATTCCGGCGACAATCCCTTATATCCACGCACCTGCCCAAGCGATTTCGCGCTTGGGCGCGGTGATCGGACAAGGCGCCGAGCTCAAGATCGGGCTCGCCTGGGCTGGCAACCCCAAGCATTCCCTCGACAAGGACCGCTCCCTCGCCTTCGCGGCGCTCGCGCCCATCCTCGCGGTGGAAGGCGTCCGCTTCTTCAGCCTCCAAATCGGCGAGGCGGCCCGTGACGCCTCAAACGGCATCATCGATCTTTCGCCCGAGCTCCCCGACTTCGCGCAAACCGCCGGCGCCATCGCCAATCTCGACCTCGTGATCTGCGTCGACACGGCCGTCGCTCACCTCGCCGGCGCCATGGGCAAGCGCGTCTTCATCATGCTGCCCTTCCTCGCGGATTGGCGCTGGCTCCGCGAACGCGAGGACAGCCCCTGGTATCCGACGGCGCGCCTGTTTCGGCAAAAAACGCATGGCGATTGGAGACCCGTGGCGAACGACATCGCGAAAGCGTTGGAAGCCCTCGTCGAGGCCCGTGGTCGCCGGCAATCGAGGGAGAAGGCCGCCGAGGGCCCGGGCACGAAAATCGGGGCGCCCTCCACGTCCCCGAACCTGCCGGGTGAAACTCTTTCCTTATCGGACCTCCTCGCAATCGCAGATGAGCATCGCAAGGCCGGCCGCCTGTCGAAAGCCGATGAACTTTGCCGCCAAATACTCGAGGCCAAGCCCCTTCACCCCGATACGCTGCATCTTCGCGCCCGCATCGCGCAGGATGCGGGCGACCGACCAGCCGCGGTCGCGTTCATGCGGCAGGCGATCGCGACCAACAGCCGAGATCCTTTCTTCTATTGCGGCCTCGCCGACATGTTCCGCGCCGCCGGGCTCCTCGATGAGGCTCTGGCGGCGAGCCAGCGAGGGCTCGCCTTGCATCCCCATTCCCCCCAAGCCCTCTATGGGGTCGGCACGATGCTTTGCGCGCGCGGAGAATACCAAGAGGCGATCGATGTTTTGCGGCAGGTCATAGCGCTCGCGCCCGAAGCCTCCGCGGCTCATATGAACCTCGCCCACGCCTTCCATAAGCTCGCCAGGTTTGATCATGCCGAGACCCATTGGAAACAAGCGCTCGCGGTCGATCCTTCTCATGCCGAAGCCCATCAGAAACCTCGGCATGTGCTACCTCCTGCGCGGAAATTTCACGCAAGGATTTTCGCATTATCAATGGCGCTTCCGAATCCAGGATGGCCCTCCTCGACCCAAGCTCTTGACCCCGTGGGAAGGCGGCGATCCGAAAGGCAAGCGCATCCTCATTCACTCCGAGCAAGGCTACGGCGACACCATCCAATTTTGCCGTTACTTGCCCATCTTGCGCGAAGCGGGCGCGAGACTGGTTCTGAACGTACCGCGATCCTTGCGCTCGCTCATCGCCCACAGCGTGCCCTGGCTCGAGCTCCAGACCGACCAGCCGCTCTCAACCGATTTTCAAACCACTCTTCCGAGCCTCCCGCATCTGTTGAAGACAACGCTCGAGACCATTCCGGCGCCGATCCCGTATGTCCACGCGCCTCCCCAAGCGATTTCCCGCTTCGCCGCGATGATCGGGCGAGGAGCCGAGCTCAAGGTCGGGCTCGTCTGGGCGGGAAATCCCGAGCATCTCCGCGACCGGGACCGGTCCCTCGCCTTTTCGGCGCTCGCGCCGATCCTCGCGATCGAGGGTGTGCGTTTCTTCGGACTCCAGATCGGCGCGGCGGCCAAGACGTGAGAGCTTCGACGGGCATCATCGACCTCGCGCCCGAGCTCACCGACTTCGCGCAAACCGCCGGCGCCATCGCCAATCTCGACCTCGTGATTTCCGTCGATACGGCGGTCGCTCATCTCGCGGGCGCCATGGGCAAGCCGCGTCTGGATCATGTTGCCCTTCGTTCCGGATTGGCGCTGGCTCCTCGAGCGCCAGGACAGCCCCTGGTATCCGACGGCGCGCCTCTTCCGCCAAAGGGCGCGGGGCGATTGGGGACCCGTGGTGAAGGAGACTCGCGGAGGCCGTGGCTGGGCTGGCGCAAGCCGCTGCCGCTCGTCACGACATGAGGCCGCGACTCTGACAAACAAGCAGTGTCGGAAGGCAGGGGTTAAAGGTGCCTCTCACCATCGCGAGCGGAGCGCGGTTGGAACGGCCTTCGCCATTCCGAATGGATCGCGGCTCATCGGCGCGCCATTCTCAATGCCGTCCGGTCTAACTCGGCATGCCTGAGCAGGCCATTTCCTTCCCGGACCTCCTCGCGATCGCCGACGGCCTTCGCAAGGGCGGGCGCTTGCGAAAGGCCGACGAGCTCTGCGGCCAGCTCCTCGAGATCAAGCCCGGTCACGCCGACGTGCTCCATCTTCGAGCCCTCATCGCGCATGACGGGGGCGATGAGGAAACGGCCATCGACTTCATGGGACAAGCGGTCGCCGCCAATGGGAATGAGGCGCATCTTCACTGGAATCTCGCCGAGATGTGCCGCCGCGCCGGGCGGCTTGATGAAGCGCTCGAGGCAAGCCGCCGCGCGCATGCCTTGGAGCCTCAATCCCCCAGGGCGCTCAACACCCTCGGCACCACGCTTTGCTCGCGCAAGGAGTATCAAGAGGCGACGGCTCACCTTGAGCAGGCTATCGCGTTTGCGCCTCAATATGCATCGCCCCGTGTGAGCCTTTCCCATGCTCTCGCGGCCTTGGAGCGCCCCGCGGAGGCGCTTTCGGCCATCAACGAGGCCATAAGGCTCGACCCGAAAGACCCCCGGGCCTTCCACGACCGCGGCCTCATTCTTTACGAGCTCGACCGATTCGAGGAAGCCGAGGCCGATTGGAGGCACGCGCTCGCGCTCGACCCGACCCATATGAACGCGCGAAATGCCCTCATCGAGAGACGCGGGCATCGCTCTTTATAAGATGGGCCAATTCGACGAGGCGGAGGCGAATTGGAAACGAGAGCTCTGCACGTCGCTCGACGGACGCGGACGCGCACACGAATCTCGGGATCAGCCTACCTCCTGCGCGGGAATTTGTCGGAAGGGTTTGTCGCTTTACGAATGGCGTCTGCGCCGAGGAAGGACATCGAAGCTCCCGCCTCAACTCGCCGCCGTCATGGAAAGGCGATGATCCTGCCGGCAAGCGCCTTCTCGTTCATGCCGAGCAAGGCTTCGGCGACACGCTCCAGTTCTGCCGTTACTTGCCCCTGTTACGCGAGCGCGGCGCGAGGCCTCGTATTCAGCGTGCAGCGAGCCTTGCGGTCGCTCATCGCGCACAGCATGCCCTGGCTCGAGCTCCAGAGCGACCAGGCCGCCGCCATTCGACATTTCAAGCCACGCTTCTGAGCCTCCCGCATCTGTTGAAGACGACGCTCGACACGATTCCGGCGCCGATCCCGTATATCCACGCGCCTCCCCAGGCGATTTCCCGCCTGGGCGCGATGATCGGACAAGGAGCCGAGCTCAAGGTCGGCCTCGTCTGGGCGGGCAATCCCAAGCATTTCCGCGACAGGGACCGGTCCATCGCCCTTCGCGGCGCTCGCGCCGATCCTCGCGGTCGAGGGTGTGCGTTTCTTCAGCCTCCAGATCGGTGCGGCGGCGCGTGAAGCTTCGGCGAGCCATCACCGATCTTGCGCTCGGAGCTCACCGACTTCGCGCAAACCGCCGGCGCCATCGCCAATCTCGATCTCGTGATCTCCGTCGACACCGCCGTCGCTCATCTCGCCGGCGCGATGGGCAAGCGCGCGTGGATCATGCTGCCCTTCGTTCCGGATTGGCGCTGGCTCCTAGAGCGCGAGGACAGCCCCTGGTATCCGACGGCGCGCCTGTTCCGCCAGAGAGACGCGCGGCGATTGGGAACCGGTGATGCGTGAGATCGCGGAGGGCTTGGCCATGCTCGCGCAAGGGCACACGCTGGCAGGGCAGATCGCGCCAAAGCCGCATCCGGCAAGGGCCTGACCTCGCGCTCACGAAATGGCGTGAGAGCTCCCTTCAAAAGCGCCGGCGAGTGGGCTCCCACGAGGAGGCGACGCTGAAGCGCTTCCGGTGCAGGGGTTCCTCGATCGCGCTCGAGGCCGCCAATCCAGCCTACGAAACGCGCCTGCTCGGGCTCGACCGGGTGCAGATTCAAGGCAAGCTCGTGAGCCTCATCGGGCGCTACAATTGATCTCTCTCATAGTGATCGCGGTTCCCGGGGTTTGCGCCGGCGGCGCCATCGCGGTTGCCGCTTTGTCGCTGGCGCATCGCCGCTGGGAGTGAAATGCCGATTTGCATGGCGTTATGGAAAATCCGGATTTCCATAGGGGTAGTATCTTGCAAGGTCGATATTTTCGTAGTTGAGGCCCTCCAGCCGCACCGTTCCCAAAAAGGGTTCGGTCGGCTCGACCAGGAGGATGGTCTTCGCAAACCCGCCGTCGTCGAACCCGCGCCGGAAATGCACGCGTGATTTGATCGCGAAGACCTTGAAATCGTCTACGTTCAGTCCGAGCGCGCGAAACGAGTTCGGCTCTATGATTTGGGCGAGATAAGGGCTGATCACCAATACATTCTCGCGGCCGAACTTGACGTTGACCCAAATTTGGCCCGCGCCTCGGGAAATCCCCTCGCTCACGCCGATGACCGTTCCTACGACACGAACCGGTTCTCCGGCGGACGGGTCCACCGACCCGCCGATTTCCATATCGAAACGATCGCCGGCTTTCACGCCCTTCGCCTGAAGGGCTTCGACGGCCTTGGCGTCGGCCAGCGTGGCGACAAGGACCTTCGCAAGATCGCGCGACATGATTTCCTTCAGCAACCAGGTGGCGCTGCCGGAACGATCGCTGTGGTCGGCAAGGACGACCGGCGTCCTCCCCTCCGCGATCGCTGTCTCCGCCAGCGCCACCCCTTGCTTCACGGTGTGGATCTGCGTCGAGGTCAAGCAGGGCTTCCCTGTGGCGCCAAGCGGTCCGCGCCATATCATCGGCGATCTTTCCGGCGAGCTCGGCGTTTGCGTTCGTGAGCACCTGGACCGTCATCCCCAGGTCCGGCACATCGGCCCAGGGGAAGCCGAAGAATAGATTCGACATAGGCGTCGGGCTCGCGCGCTTCCCACGTCAAGGCACGCTGAACGAGGTCCATCCAGGGAGACGCGCCGGTCCATTGCAGAACGGTCGGTGAAATGATGGGAACCTTCACGGTCGCGTGGGTGGGCGCGTAATCCCGCTTGATAGCCCGAACCAAGGTCCGCGCCGCACGCTCTCCTTGGAGGTAGCTGTCGTAATGGGGGAAGTATTTCACGGTGAACGCCATGTCGGCGTGACGGAGAAACGCTTCGTCCTCGTTGCCATGGGGGTCGAAGGTCCCAACGATAAAGGTGCGCGGTCCCACGGCTTCGCGTACCTGTCGCGCGAGTTCCGCCTCGGGTCGCGGCACGCCGCGCACCGCCATGGCCCCATGCAAGCAAAGATAGACGCCGTCGAATGATCGCTCCGCCTTGATCGCGGAGATCATCTTGCCGAGGAATTTCTCGAAGGCCTCTCGGGTAATCCAGCCGGACCCGGTGCCGGTCTTCGGCCAGTAAGGCGATTCGATGCCGGTCAATTCGACGCCGTCGTGCTCGCGCGCAACCTTAACAAATCCTCCCATGTAGGATTTGCTGTCCCAACGAAGCAGTTCCTCGCCGCGGGCCGGCGAGCCTTGGTAGGTGAAATCCTCGACCGTCGTGTCGTTTTTCAGAAACGTCACGGTCTCATGCGCAAAGTGCAGAACCGCTATTCTGATCGGCTTCTTGGTCATGATCCTCGATCCAGGTTCTTTGCCAAATGTCGCCGTCGCAACGGCTTTAGCGCGAACAGGGCGAGCAACACCACGGCGAAGTTGGTGAGCGTCGCGGCAAGGAACACGCCGTGCCAGCTTCTCGTGGCATCCTGCAAGAGATTGGCGAAGGGCACGAGAAAGGCCGATGTGCCCTTCGCCGTATAAAGGAGGCTCGCGTTCGCGGTCGCGAATTTCGGGCCGAATGTGTCCGTCGCGGTCGAAGGGAAGAGGCTGAAGATCTCACCCCAGGTGAAGAAGATGAGGCCGGCAAAAAGGACGAAGGCCAAGGGGCGTGTCCCGAACAAATCCAAGAGCCAATAGGCCGTCCCGCCGAGCGCGAAGGCGATCGCCATCGTGTATTCGCGCCCGATGACATCCGAGACCCATCCGAAGAAGGGGCGCGCCAAGCCGTTCATCACATTGTCGAAGACGAGCGCGATGGTGAGGGTGGAAACACCGAGCCAAAGGGCAGCATCGGCGACGCCGTAGCTCTTGGCGATCAGCGCGATCTCGGCCGTCGCCGTGAGGCCGCTCGCCGACACCGCGACAAACATCACATAGAGGAGCCAGAAGATCGGGCTCGCGAGCACCTCGCGCGGCGTGAAGCTTCGCGACGATTGTCGCAGCTTCGGCGAGTTCACCGGAAGCGACCTCGCCTTGCCTCGGCGGACGCAGCGCGAAGGCAAGGACGAAGGCCACGGCGCCCTGTGCGATGGCGAAAATCAGAAATGTTGCTTCATAGCCGCGTGCGGCGATCAGCATGCGGATCGGAAAGACGGTGAGCGCGGCTCCGGCACCGAAGCCGGCCGCCGTGAGGCCGACCGCCAGGCCGCGCCGATCGGGAAACCATTTCACCGCATTGCCGATGCAGGTCGCGTAAATGCCGCCGGCCCCGACGCCCGAGAGCGCGGCCGCGACATAGAGAAGCCAGAGCGAGTCCGCGATCGAGTTGAGGCCCCAGCCGAGCGCCACGAGAAGGGCACCGCTCGCGACCATCAGCCGCGGGCCGCGCTCTCCCAATCGATCGACGATGAAGCCCTCGACCGGGGTGAGCCAGGTCTCGACCGCGACGAAGATGCTGAAGGCGAGCTGGATTTCATCGGCTCGCCAGCCATGGGCCTTCTGTATCGGGCCGACGAAGAGCGTCCAGCCATATTGCAGATTGGCGATGAGCGCCATGCACGAGACGCCGATGACGAGTTGCCATACCCTTTGTGTGCCCGCCTTGGCGGGTGGCGCTTGCAAGGACATTTCGGCTCCCCGCTGATATGTTGGCCTGCATAGGCTGGCGCGTTTCTTCGACGCGCTCTCAACTTCCGTTATTAGACCTCGCGAAACGCCTCTCTATTCCCGACACTCGTATCTAAGATGCGCCGCTTACGCGCCAATTCTGAAACTTGTTTGCATTTAAAGGAAGTTCGCCCCGAGGTCCGGCTTTCGGACCCGTCTATCGAGGCGAAGTGCCAGCTTCGGCGATCGGCCTCCGCGATCATCCGTCGAGTTCACACTTGGCCGATCGCAATCGAGCGAGACGAAATCTCAATCCCGCTCGAGCCGCTCATCTTGAACTTCCCCGCGAAGCGGACAGCGCCTCAATCGCCGCGTTCCTTCCTCTTCCTCGCCACACGGCTATTCGGCGGCGAGCGGCATCGGCTCGCCGAGCGCGCCCGACGCCTGCACCTTCGCGATGCGGCGCCGATCGAACTTCAGCACGTCGCGCAGGATCTCCTCGGTGTGCTCGCCGAGCAAGGGCGAACGCTTCACCTCGCTGATCGAATCCGACATCTTGATCGGGTTGCCGACGGTGAGATATTTGCCGCGCGTCGGATGATCGACCTCGACGATCGTGCCGGTCTTGCGCAGCGATTGCTCCTCGGCGAGCTCCTTCATCGACAGGATCGGCCCGCAAGGGATGTCGTATTTGTTGAGGATGTCCATGGCCTCGAACTTGGTCTTGGTCATGGTCCATTGCTCGATGGTGTCGAAGATCTGCCGCAGGCGCGGCAGGCGCGCGGCGGGCTTCGCGTAATCGGGATCGGTCTTCCACTCGGGCTTGCCGATCACGTCGCAGATCGCCTCCCAGACCGGCGCCTGGGTGATGAAATAGATATAGGCGTCGGGATCGGTCTCCCAGCCCTTGCATTTCAGGATCCAGCCCGGCTGGCCGCCGCCTGAATCATTGCCGGCGCGCGGCGTCGCCTCGCCGAAGGGGATGTTCTGCCCGAATTGGCTGTATTCCTCGAGCGGCCCGTGCGTGAGGCGCTGCTGATCGCGCAGCTTGACGCGGCACAGATTGAGCACGCCGTCCTGCATGGCGGCGAGCACCTCTCTGGCCGCGACCGGTGCGGTTGCGCTGATAGAGCGCGCAGACGATGCCGAGCGCGAGATGCAGCCCCGTGCCGCTGTCGCCGATCTGCGCGCCGGTGACGAGCGGAGGCCCGTCGAGAAAGCCCGTGGTCGAGGCCGCGCCGCCGGCGCATTGGGCGACGTTCTCATAGACCTTGCAATCCTCGTAAGGGCCCGGGCCGAAGCCCTTGACCGAGGCCACGATCATGCGCGGGTTGAGCTCGTGGATATGCTCGAAGGTGAGCCCCATGCGCTCGAGCGCGCCGGGCGCGAAATTCTCGACCAGCACGTCGCAGGATTTCACCAGCGGCCTCGAGAACCGCCTTGCCCTCGGGATGCTTGGAATCGATCGTGATCGAGCGCTTGTTGTGGTTGAGCATGGTGAAATAGAGGCTGTCCGCGTTCGGCACGTCGCGAAGCTGGCCGCGCGTGATGTCGCCGACGCCCGGCCGCTCGACCTTGATCACATCGGCGCCGAACCAGGCGAGAAGCTGCGTGCAGGTGGGGCCCGGATTGCACATGCGTGAAGTCGAGGATGCGCACGCCGTCGAGCGCCTTGCCGGCGCCGCCCCAGGGCTTGCGCGACGGCGTGCGCGGAAGGCGTTCTTGGCGGACGCAGCATCGCTTCGTCTCGCCGCTTGCGCGCCGATTGCCACGGCCTTGGCGTGGCGCGCTTTCTGGCGAACTTCTTCGACGAGCTTGGCCGCTTCCTTGACGACGATCTTGGGCGCCGCCGCCTTGGCTTCGCGAGCCTTCTTGGCATTCGCCTTCTCCGCGCTCTGGCGGCCTTCTTCGGCGCAGCGCGTCTTCGGCCCGCAGCCTTCTCCACCGGCTTCTTGGTCACGCCTTCCTCGCCTCGCCGCCTTCCTCGCCTGCTTCGCCATGGAAACGCTCTCCCGCTTCATCACTTGTACATCGTCTGATTCTTGGTGCCGGGCGCGTATTCATTCGGGTCGACCCAAATGTTGACCACGGCCGATTTGCCGGTTTTCGCGACCCGCTCGCGCGCCTCGCGCAAGGCGCGGCGCGATCTTCGCGGCCTCGCGCACCTCGACGCCCCACCCTCCCCACATCTGCGGGAAGACGCGAGAAATTCATGTCGCCGAGCTTGTTGCCGATGTTGCCGCGCTGCGCGCCGTATTTGGCGAGCTGGCCGTAGCGGATCTGATTCATCGCCGAGTTGTTGCCGATGACGGCGATGTAGGGCGCGCCGAAACGATCGGCGGTCTCCATGTCGAAGGCGGTCATGCCGAAGGAGCCGTCCCCGTAATAGCAAAGGACCTCCTTCTTCGGATGGGCGAGCTTCGCCGCGATCGCGAAGCCGGTGCCGACGCCGAGCGAGCCGAGCGCGCCCGGGTCCATCCAGTTGCCGGGCGCCGCGCGGCCGCACCGCCTGCGCCGAGATCGTCACCACATCGCCGCCGTCGCCGATATAGATCGTGTCGTCGGTGAGGAATTCGTTGATCTCGTAGGCGACGCGGTAGGGATGGATCGGCGACTGGTCCGAGGTGAACATCGCCATCAGCTTTTGCGTCGCTGCCTCCTCGGCTTGCGTGAGCTCCTTCATCCATTGCCGCCGCTTCTCGCGCTTGTCGTTCTTCAGACGGCCGGAAGCGGCCTGCAGCACCGCGGCGAGCACGGCGCCGGGATCGCCGACGATGCCGAGCGACACGTCGCGGTTCTTGCCGACGGTGCTGTAGTCCATGTCGATCTGCACGAGCGTCGGCACGTTGATGCGCTTGCCGTAGCCCATGCGGAAATCGAACGGCGTGCCGACGATGACGACGACGTCGGCCTTGCCGAAGGCGAGCGAGCGCGTGCGGTCGAAATGATGCGGATCGCCGGGCGGCAGGAGGCCGCGGCTCGCCGCCGTTGAAATAGCCGGGAATGTCGAGGCCGCGCAAAAGCGCGATCGCCTCCTCGTGGCCGCGCGCCGCGAACACCTGCTGGCCGAAGAGGATCGCGGGCCGCTCCGCATTCACCAGGATGTCGGCGAGCCTCTCGATGTCGCGCGGATCGCCGATCGATTTCGTCGAGGCGCGATAATGGCCGGGCTTCGGCAGCACGGCCTTCGTGACATCGATCTCGCGATCGAGCACGTCGCGCGGGATTTCGAGATAGGACGGCCCATAGGCGCCGGCGAAGCATTCGCGCGCCGCCATCGAGATCATGTCCGCGACGCGCTCGGTCGACATCACGGTCGAAGCGAATTTGGTGATCGGCTTCATCATGTCGACATGCGGGAGATCCTGGAGGCCGCCCATCTTCCACTGGTTGAGCGCGCTCTGGCCGCCGATATGCAGCACCGGGCTTTCCGAGCGGAAGCGCGGTGGCGATGCCGGTCACCGCATTGGTGCAGCCGGGACCCGCCGTCGTCACCACGCAGCCGAGCTTGCCGGTCTGGCGCGCATAGCCGTCCGCCGCATGCGCCGCCGTCTGCTCGTGGCGAACATCGACGATGCGGATGCCTTCGTCGAGGCAGCCGTCGTAGATGTCGATGATATGGCCGCCGCAAAGCGTGAAGATGGTGTCGACGCCTTCGGCCTTGAGCGCCTTGGCGACGAGGTGGCCGCCCGAGATGACGTTGGCGTCGCGGCTCTTCTCCTTCAGCGTGTCCTCGGCCGTGGTGCGGGCCGCGGCCGCCGGCTTCCCTTCAGCATGTGCCTTCGTCTTCGTGCAGCGCTCGTCGACATGTTCGCTTTCCATCTCCCTTCCTGATTTCGCCGGACGCTCGCGATGCGCGAATGCGCCCCATCGGCAACGGCATGCTCGCGCGCAGTCTTTCGCGCCTGCGCCCTTCATCCGACCTTGCGGCGTCTTCCCTCTCCGGCGCCTGGCTGCAGACCGTCGAGGAATTCGCCGTGCTGCTCCACATGCCGGGCAAGGCCGAGCGTATGCTCGCGCACCAGGCGTTCGGCGAGGTCGGGGTCGCGCTTTCCAGCGCCGCGATGATGTTCATGTGGTCGACGATCGAGCGTCGCGCCCGGTTGTCCTGGCGCATGGTCACGGCGCGGACCGCCCGCATATGGATGAACAGGGTATCGGTGAGCTCGCTCATCAGGCCGCAGCCGCCCATGCGGATGATGGCCTTGTGAAACGCCATGTTGGCCTGCGAATACTCGCCGATCTGGTCCGGCGGGATCCTCCTCGAACTTGGCGAAGAGCTCGCGCAGCGTCCCGCAGCTCGCTCTTCGCTCGCCCGCTCGGCGGCAAAGCGCGCCGCGAGGCTCTCGATCGCCGCCCACACCGTGATCATCTCGATCACTTCGCGCTTCGTCTTGCGCACCACATAGATGCCGCGCCGCGGGATGGCGCGCACGAAGCCCTCCTGCTCGAGCACGCTCAGCGCTTCGCGGATCGGGGTGCGGCTCACGCCGAGGTCTTGCGACAATTGCCGCTCGTCGAGGCGGATTTCGCCGGGGCGGCCGTAGATGTCCATCTCGGTGATGGCGCGCTTGATGGCGTCGCAGGCGAGCCGGCGCAAGCCGACGCTCACATGAAGCGGCTCGACCTTGAGGCGCGGAAACGCGGCGGCTTCGCTCATGGGTGGGTCTCGAAAACGAAAGATGCCTTCGGCGGACGGGCGAGTGTTCTGTATATGGTATGCCACGGACGCGTTCAGTCAAGCGATTGCGCGCCGGCGCTCGCCCCACGCGTCGTGCACATCCTCGGGCTTGCTCCGAGGATCAGTTCCGGTCACCCACGCCTTTTCTGACATGTCCAAGGAAGGAAGGTCTGGGTGCCCGCACCAAGTGTGGGCAAGACGCGTGGGGCGAGCGCCAGCGCATCATTGCCGGGGCGGGACCATCCCCCATTCGTCATGCGCGGGCGTCGGCCCACGCATCGCGGCACCGCAATACGCGAACCCCCTCAGCGCGTCGCGAAATGCATCATCGTCACCCCGCCCGAAGCGTAATTCGGCACGTCGCCGGCGACCGCCTTGCCCTCCTTCGATTGCAACGCGGCCATCAGCGCGGCCTCGCTTTCGAACTCGGCTTCGAAGACGCAGAAATACGGAGGCTTGCCGGGGCCGAGCGGCTTCACATCAAAAGCGTAACGGCTCGCCTTCAAGCCGGGCAGCTTGTCCGCGAGCGGCACATGCGTCTCGACGTAGTATTTGCGGAAATGAGCCTGATCCTTCGGCTCGTTGTAGAGAACGAGAAGCTTGTGCATTCATTCCTCCAGATTGCGTAAGATCGGCTCGGCGCTGGCCCCTGCCCGCATCCTATCGCCATTCGCATCGAGGTCGAATCGAAGGAGCCTCACCGGTGTTCCCGCACCGAAACCGCGGAGCGGCGCCACGGCGATCCCTTCCGCTCGCCGGCGCGCTATCCGAAGACCTCGCCATAGACGCGCAGCCAATTGCCGGCCGTGATCTTGTGGCGCTCGTCGGGGCTGAAGCCGAGCTTCTCCAGCCCCGCATCCACCTTGCCGAGGTCCGAGGGACGGGTCAGCCAAAGAGGGTCCGCGACCGGACCTGAACTCGCGGCGGAGCCCGCGCCGTAATTGACGCTGCGCGACCAGCGTCCCATGCGCATCCAATCGAGATAGGCGCGATTGCCCTTGTGGATGAGGTCGGTGCCGATGCCGACGTGATCGATGCCCGCGATGTCCACGGTTCGCGCGACCATCTCGCACCAGCTCTCGAGGCTGTCGCAGGCCGCGACCGGCGTGATGTTGCGATAGGTGACGCAGCCGATGATGCCGCCCTTCTCGCGGAGCGCCTTCAAGATCGCATCGCTCTTGTTGCGGCGATGGGGGAAGAGCGAGGCCGCGTTCGCATGCGTGACGGCGACGGGTTTTTGCGACCATTCGATCGTGTCGAGCGTCGTCTTCTCGCCCACATGCGAGAGATCGACGAGCATGCCGACGCGATTCATCTCGCGCACCACCTCGCGGCCGAAGCGCGAAAGCCCGCCGTCGACCTCCTCGTAGCAACTGCCGCCCAATTCGTTCTGGTTGTTGTAGGTGAGCTGCATGACCCTGATCCCGAGCTCGGCGAAGAGCTCGACATAGCGGATGCGGTCCTCGAGGCAGTTGCTGTTCTGGAAACCGGGAAGGATGGCGACGCGCTTCGTCTCATGAGCCTTGAGGATATCGGCGGTCGAACGGGCGAGAAGGATGAGGTCGGAGTAGTTCGCGCGCGAGGTCGCGCCAATGCCCGATGGCATCGAGCGATTCGAGCGTTCCCTCCCAAAAGCCGAGCGTCGGCGTGACGCAAGTGAAGCCGCCGCGCCGCAATTCCTCGAAGACCTCGCGATCGTAGAAGCCGCATTGCAGGCCGTCGATGAGCATTCGCGTTCTCCTTCGTGCCGCTCGGGACCGATGGCCGCGCAAGGCGCCGCAGGCGAGCCCGCATGGATAGGGAGCGCCTCAATCGTTGTCGATCTCGCCCGCACCTGCCCCGCTCGCGCGGGACTTCGCGCTCGCCGGCACATAGGTCATGGCTTCATAGCCTTGCAGCTTTGCCCAGAGGTGCTTCCTCGACGCTTGCCCCGCCGATCCGAACATCGGGCGGGCGATGGTCCGGTCGAGCACCCTCCAATGGGGTGAGCTCGACCTTCTCGGCCTCGCTCGCCGCGAGCTGGCAAGGCGTTGCCGGATCGGCCGCGACCTTCGAGGCATCGAGCCGCAGCCGCAACCCGCCCCAGGCGACCTCGACCGCCGCGCTTCGGCGCGCCGCGAAAGGCAAGAGGAGGAGCGGCGAAATCAGGCGCTCGACGATCACGGGGCCTGTGCCCGCGAGATCGCAGAGATAGGCTCCGGTGCGGACCGGACACAGAAAGGCGTCGCGGATGAGGGGTCTCACGACCATGCCGTCGAGCCAAGGAGCGGTGCGCCAGGCGCGCGACGAAAGCAGGGTGACGAAAGGCGCCTCGAAGGGAAGGCCGCGGCGGGCGAGGAACCGGGCCGCCTGCCCTGCCTCCTCCGCGAGCCCCCATTCCATGCCCGCGCCGCGAGCCGCCTTGAGGATGGTCGTCTCGATCTCGTTGAGCGAGACGATCATTCTCCATAGATCCATCGATCGGCACGGCCGGCTTCGAGCTCGTCGGGAAACGGCGCGCCCTGGAACAGGGTGATGCGAAGCCATCTGTCCGAGCGCGGGTCGAAGCGCGTGGCGCCGAAGAAGGCGAGCTTGCAGCGCAAAGATGTCGATCGGCCGCAATGCGCGCCTCGATGAGATTGTCGCGAATTTCCGAATAGGGATGGCGCGTGGCGATCTGGACGCGCCGCACGACGTGGCGATGCTCCGGACGGGCCAGCAGAAATTCCGCGACGCTCGCCGGCTTTTCCTCCGCTCGAGCGCGGCCGCGAGCGCGGCAACGTCGCGCGCGACCGCCAAGGGCTGCTCGCGCTCCATCCCCGGTTCCTCGAAGCGCTCGCCGAGCCGCGGCTCGAGCTTCTCCTCGGACACATACCAGAAGCGAGCTCGCGATCGCTGCTTCGAGAAATCGAGCCCGAGCGCCCAGCCGTAATCGCGCTCGACAAGGCGCCTCAGCTCGCTCGCAGCTCATCGCTTCCATCGATGCGGAACGACCGCCTTCTCGTCGATCGCCATGGCGTCGGCGAGATCGTCGACGAGGTCCGCATGCGGCTCGATCACGAGCGTCACGGCATATTCCTGGCCTTCGAGCGCAAGGCTTTCCTGCGCGAAGCGATAGATCGCATCCCATGGCCGGGGCGCCGCGAAGACGCGTTCCGTCGCGAAGCCGTCGAGCTCGACGAGATCCTCGCCGAGCTCGCGGATGCGCCGGTTCTGAGTCGCGTCCTCGGTCTTCCAGGCATCGACGAGGACGGTGCGAGCTTGCGAGCGCGGCACGAAAGATCGCGACGGAATCTCGATCCGCCTGCCGCAGCTCGCGCACGCGCGCGAGCGCCGTCTCGCGCGCCGCGATCCAACGGTCGAGCAAGGCCGGATGCTTCACGAGAAAGGGCGCCATGCCGAGCCCCGTCGCATTGCCGATGCCGAAGCGGCGGCGCAAGGCCGGGTCGAGCTTCCCGGCGCGGGCGCCGCCTCGCAGCTTCGCCATATGCTCGACGAGATCGAGAGTGAACAGGCGGATGAGGTAGACGGTGAGCATCTCGGCGCGGAAGGGACCGGACAATTCCGGACGCTCCCCGATCCGGTCGCGGTCGGCGATGCCGAATTTGCCGTTGCCGTAGACCGCGGTGGTGCGCATCAGATAGCCGACCGCCTCGACCGAGGCCGCGTCGGGCTGGCTCCCCGCGGCGAGCGCGGCGAGCACGTGATCGAAGAGGCGCACGCTGCGGTTGGCGCGAGCGAGCACGAGCTCGGTCGCAAGATAGCGCCCGGCCTCCTGTCTCGGCACGTTCCCTTCGAGGCGCGCGATCTCCTCCTGGTCGGGCACACCGTCGAAGAGCACGAAGGTCGCGTCCCATGCTTCCGCGATCACGCGATCCGTGCGCTTCTCGGGCGCGAGCTCGTGACCGAAGGCGACGAGGCTGTAGGTTCTGCCCTCGGCCTCGACCGTGTAGATCGCCGTGCCGACACCGCGCGCGTCGAGATCGAAGCGATGCGCTGGCGATCCGCCAATGCTTGCTTTGCATGCGCCGCAACAAGGCCCGAAGGAAGCTCAGCCTCGTCTGATGTGCGCTGCCGAGCCGATCGAGCCGCATCACCACATCCGGAGGGCGCGGCGAAACTTCGTCTCGCAGAGCCGAAGCCGTCATGCGGAGACCTTGCGGCAGACGAGATGGACATGGATATAGTCCATGCCATGCCCCTTCGGCGCCGCCGCGACCGCATCGCGATAGCGCGCGAAGAACTCGTCGAGAATGCGCATCCGCTCCGGCGCAGGCCGCGTGCCGGAGAGCCCCGCCGCGAAGGTCGGTTCGCTCCAGGAGCGCAAGAGTCGGGATGTAGTCGTTCGCGAATTTCTCGGCGCTGCCCATGCTCGGCGAAGGCCTTGGCGTAAGGGCAGACGAGATGCCGCGATTCGACATGCTCGAGGCGAAGGCCTGCGCGATAGGCCGCGCTCGCGGGATCTTTCAAAGGAGCGAGGAATTCCTCGATCGTGCGATAGACCTGCGGAAAATTGGTGTTCGCGTATTCGGCCTCGGTGATCAGGCCTTCCGTCGCGAGCTCTCGCCAAAGCCGGTTGAACATGTCGAACATGCTCACCCCGCCGGTATGGCCGAGATAGCGTCCCTTTTCGTCGATGCCGAAATTGAGCAAGACGAGGCGTCCGCCCGCGACGAGCTCGCGGGCGCGCAACGCGAGAAGCTTTTCCCATTCGGCGCGTCCCACCGCTTCGTAGGCGCGGCGCTTCGCCGCCATGCGCTCCGACCATATGCACATGGTCGGAGATGTTGCACGGCACCTTGGAGATGTAATGCGAGGCGGTCGCCGAGAAGGCGAGGTTGACGGATTTCTCGGGGAAGATTTTCTGATGGAAGGAGGTGCCCGAAGCCAGAGGATAGATCTCGTCGAGCTCCGCATCGTAGCTCTTGATGTCCGTCTGGTTGTGGATGGTGCGGAAGAGCTGGCTGAAATCATTGCGGGGCAGATCGGTGTAGACGATCTCGATCGGCCGGCTCGGCAGCTTCCGGCGCAAATGGCCGAGCACCTCGCGCCACATCTCCATCGAGGTGCCCCCATCGGCGCAGCCCATATCGGCGACGCGCAATCTCTTGCCGTCGTCGGCGAGCTCCATCCGTTCGACGGCGCCGATGATCAAGGGAATGGCGAGATTGATGACGTCGCGCGCGCCGGTCGTCGCCTTCGAATAATAGCCGGCGCCCTTCATCGCCATGAAGCCGGCGGTGTCGCTCTTGCTCATGTTCCCTCTTGGCGCGTTTCCTCTTGGCGCGTTTTCTCTTGGCGCGTTTCCCCTTGGCGCCTGCCCGCGAGCGCCCTCGCCTTTTCGAGAATGGCCGGATCGACGGCGACACCCTCGCGTTCCGCCCTGCTTCGCGCTTCGCGGCGGCCCATGCCCGGAACATGAGCGGAAAGCTCCTCGGTGAGCGCCGCCGCGAGCTGGTAGCTGCGCACGACGAACTCCCCGCCCGAGGCAGCGTTCGGCGAAATCGCGATGAAGCACTGCCCCGTTCTCGGAGGGCCGCCCGCCGTTCCCGAAAACGGACTGGCCCTTGCGCCGATCGTCGCGCCCGTGAGGCACGCCGCCATCAACTCGACAAGGAGCGCGGAGCCGACGCCCTTGTAGCCGCCGGCCGGCAGCATCGTGCCCTTGAGGCCAAGATGAGGATCCGTGGTCGGCTTGCCGTCAGGACCGAGCGCCCAGCCGAGCGGAATGGGCTCGCCCTGCCGCGCTCTCTTCGCCACTTCGCTCTTCGCGACGACGCTCGCGCTTTGATCGATCATGATCGAAGCGCCGCCCTCACCATTCGGCGCCGCGATCGACCAGGGATTGGTGCCGAGAACGGGTTTGCGTCCGCCGGAGACCGCGATGGAGGCCGGCGCATTGGTGAAACCGAGGCCTAGCAGCCCCTCGTTCGCGATCCTTTCGGTGTGGTAGCCGAGCACCCCGCAATTATAGGAATTGCGGATCGCCAGGAGCGCGATGCCTTGCGAGCGGGCGAGCGGCACGAGCGCTTCGAAGCCGGCGTCGATCGCCGGATGCGCGAAGCCCGCGCCCGCATCGACAGTGACGATGCCCGGCAACTCCCGGCTGACCTTCGGCACCGCGGAGCCAATCACTTTGCCGCATTTGAGATGCTCGCAATAGGTGGGAAGATAGGCAAGGCCGTGGGAGGCGATGCCGTCGCGCTCGGCCGCGGCGATCGCCTTGGCGAGGCTCGCGGCGGCCTCTCGCCGGGCGCCCGCCCTGACCAACGCGTGGCGCGCCAGCTCCTCGATCTTCGCAATCTTCAATCTGCTCATGGGCCTTGGACTGCTTCGACGCCGGGCGGCCTGATCTTAGGCGCGAACCGCAGGGGCGGCAAAGCGCACAGGGCATGACAGACTAGCCCTTCATCGGACCGGCGGGATGGGCTTCGATCACGGGCAAATTCTTCTTTCGGCGTCGGCCACCACTAAGTGCGAAATCACGAATTCAGCAGGCTTGTCAAAGAAAGCGAGTGGAGCGCCGCGCCCTCGCGCGCACCCGCGTTCATCCATCAAATGGAGCTCATCGTGCTCCGCGGCGTGCCGATCATCCTCCTCATCTCGTTCGTGGTCGGCGGCATTATCGCGCAGCAAGGAATCTTTCAGCTGCGCCGCTTCGACGCCGCCGACCTCGTCGTCGATCTCCTCGGCATCCTGACCTTGCGCGAACTGGGCGTGCTGCTCGCGGCGATCATGGTCGCCGGCCGTTCGGGTTCGAGCTTCACGGCGGAGCTCGGCGCGATGAAGATGCGCGAAGAGATCGACGCGCTGAGAGTGATGGGTTTCGACCCGATCGACGTCCTCGTCATCCCTCGCCTCCTCGCCTTGATCATCGGCCTTCCGATGCTCGCCTTCATCGGCGACATGGCATCGCTTCGCGGAGGCATGATCGTCGCCTGGTTCTACCAAGGCATTTTCTTTCCGGCCTTCCTCGACAAGCTGCAGGCCGCGATCGGGATGCACACTTTTCTCGCCGGCCTCATCAAGGCGCCGTTCATGGCGCTCATCATCGGCGTGATCGCCTCAACGGAAGGTTTCGCCGTCGAGGGCTCGACCGAAGACCTCGGACGCCATGTCACGTCGTCGGTCGTGAAGTCGATCTTCATGGTGATCGTCGTCGACGGTCTGTTCGCCGTGTTCTTCGCGGCGATCGGCTATTGAGGGCCATCCATGCCTGCCGGGCACCTTGCGACGCAGCCGGCCGAAGGCGTGATCCGCGTCCGCGGCCTCGAAGCGGGCTTCGGCGAGCGGCTTGTCCTGCAAGGTATCGACCTCGACCTCTACCGGGGCGAGATTCTCGGAATCGTGGGCGCGTCGGGGACGGGAAAATCCGTGTTGGCGCGCGCCATCCTAGGGCTGGTGCCGAAGCAGGCGGGCACCATCGAGCTTTTCGGCAAGAACATCGACGAGCTGTCGGTGGAAGAGCGTCGCGCACTCGAGCAGCGGCTCGGCGTGCTCTTCCAATTCGGGGCGCTGATATCCTCTCTCTCGGTCAAGGAAGCTCGACGCGCCGGGAAAATATCTTGGCTCCGAAGACTGCCGCAAAAGCAAAGCGGGCGGAAAGGAACGACCTTTCCGCCCGCTCTGCGAACCTAGAACTAGGGAGAGTTAGTCGCAGACTTCCTCGCGCCTCACCTGCCATCCGTAGCCTTCCACCCAGACGCGGTGCCTGATCAGACGGCACCCTTCGTCATAGGCAGGGCCAGGAGCGTAGGCCGGGCCAGGATAATAGGGACCGTTGTAGTAGGGCTGAGACGCCAGAGCTCCGCCAACGATCGCACCGGCCGCAAGCCCGGCCGCCGCGCCGCCCGCGACGGCAGCGTTCCGGCCGTGCTCCGCGTTCGCCGGCAAGCTGGCGGCCCCAAGAGCTAAGAGGCCGGCACATGCGCTCAGCAACGTCGTGCGCATATTCATGACACAGTCTCCTTTTTCGAACGCAAATCTCCGGATCCGAACACGGATTTAACCCGGAAGTGCCTGATAAACGCAGCTCGCGGCGCGCAGTTCCCCCGTTTTTTTATTCATCTTACGTTCAGAGTGTAACATTTCACTTCAAATTCCGACAAATATTATGGAAGAAGTCCGGCAACGACTTTAACTTTGCGATGAGCTTAGGCGTCCTATCGGCAAATCGACCTATAATCTACGTGCGGGAGATTTTCTTCGTTCGGCGCTCTCGGAATGTCACAAGCGACTCGGGGCCGCGAACGAAAGGGCAAGTTGGAACATATCCTAATTACGCGTAACGGCGAGAAGGAGTGACTCACGAGCTTGGGTAGGCCGCACTGACGGGGCTCGCCAGGGCGACCCTTCGTGCGACACCCCTCTCCCGGTTCGGGAGGTGGGGTTACATGTCACGAGCCGCGACCATCCACTTCTAAGCCGACAAGCTGTGCTACCCAACTCTGCCGAAGGGAACCTTTGCGGTAAATCCCGGTTCGAAACTCGATGCGCGGGCGCGGGGAGGACAAGCCACTACGAAATTTTCGGCAGGTTTCCCGCGCTCACTGGAACAGATAGGAGGATCGCGATGGCCAGGAAATATTCCACCGGAGCTTCCAAGAAGGTCGAGAAGGCGATGCATGAGCGCAAGAGCGGCACTCTGAAGAGCGGCCGGAGCGGCAAGACCGTGAAAAGCCGAAAGCAGGCGATAGCCATCGGCCTTTCGGAGGCGCGCAGGGAAGGCAAGAAGGTGCCGAAGAAGCGCAAGACGAGCAAGTGAACGGGCGGGAGGCGGCGCGCTTCGTCAAACGCCGGCCATTCTCCAAAGCGTCGGGTCACTTCGCCTGGGAAACGGGCGTCGAGGGTTGCTCTTCGTCAAGGCCGTAGATGTCGTCGCGAAAATGCACCGTGCCGTCCGGCCCCGACCATCCGTCGAGATAGAGCCAGACCACCGGCACGCTCCGATTGACCTTGAGGGTCTTGCTGTCTTCCTCGTCGACGAGCTTCTTGATCTCGGCGACGTCCCATTCATGCCCTTGCGGACCGGGCGTGCCCTGGAGCACCCAGGCAGCGAGATCGTAGATGCCGTCGACGCGCACGCATCCATGCGAGAGAAAACGATAGTCGCGAGCAAAGAAGGCCTTTGCCGGCGTGTCATGCATGTAGACGGATTGCTTGTTCGGCATGTTGATCTTGAGCGTTCCGAGCGAATTCTTCCGTCCGGCATCCTGCCGCAGCGTATATTCGGTCGCCTCGCCTGAATTCCAATCGATGCGGCGCGGGTCGACCTCGCGGCCTCGTGCGTCGAGCATCTTGATCTTCATGCGCGACAGATAGCGAGGATCCTTCGCCATCTTCGGGATGACCTCGTTCTTGATGATGGAGGAAGGCAAGGTCCAGGTGGGATTGGCGATGATATCGGTGACCTTGGCCTGCACCTGGGGCGATTGATGCTCCTTGCCGCCGACCACGGCAGCGTAGCGGTGGACGACGCGGCCCCCCTCCACCTCCTCCACGGCCGCCGCCGGGATATTCACCTCTACATAACGTTGGTCGAAGGGAAAGTTTTGCACGATCGCGAGCCGATGGGCGCTGGCCTCGAGCTCTTTTGCCCTTTGCGGCGCGGGAACGTTGAGCGCCGCCAGCGTCGTCTCGTCGAGAATGCCGGTCTGACGAAGCCCAAGCCGCGCCTGATAGTGCTTCAAGGCGGATGTGAGCGCGTCGTCCCATGGAGCGCGCGACGCGGCGTCGTCCATTTGAGGCAAGTCGCCCTCGATCGCGAGGCGCTGCCTCAAGGGAGCGAGATCTTGCGATCCCTGCCCCCGTTGCAGCGGCTTCGGTAGAGACGGCCAACCGCCATGCTCCGCGATGGCGGCGTAGCGCTGAGCGGCAGCGAGGGTGCATGAGGCGGTGTCGGCCATCACGGTCGGCGTGGGATCGTCCGAGATCGCGTTTCCGCCTTTCATATCCTCCACGGCCCGGCTCTTCCTGGCGCCGTGTCGTGAAGCGACCCTCTTCCCGGGTCTCGCTTGCGGCTGGGCGGGGGATGAGACCGCGGCCGGTTTTCCCTGGATGGCGGGTGCGTCGCAATTTGCCGTCCCGGCGGCTGGGGCTTGCGCGCTGCCGTTGCCCGGCGGTGAGGGCTGAGCCGAGATGCCTTGATCGGCGGTGGGCGCCGCTTGCGGTGCCGTCGCAGCGCCCGTTGGCGCCTCGGCACGCGCGAGGTTCGGAGAATCCCCGGCACGCTGATCGCGAGCATCGAGCCCAGCGCCACCCTCAACAGGAGCTCGGCGCGGGGCCGGCGGGCATCGCAGCCGGGTTTTGCGAGGTTTTCCTTGACCATAGGGCATCAAGCAGAATCGGGTAGCAAAGGTTCCTCCGTGCTTCGCCGATGCCGGGCGCCGAGGCGTCCTTCGAGCGGCATGGTTAACGGCAGCTGAAGAGCGTGGCGCATTTTCGAAGGCGGCGACTGCCCGCGGCCTGTCCTTTCGCCGGCAGCGGCCCGCGAGCTTCGGCTCGCCGGTCTTGCGACGAGAGCGACTGACGGCTTCTTGCGCCCAAGCGTGCAAGTTCCGGCACGATATCGGATAAAGAGGAAATGAGCGTCGTGCGCCCCCGGGAATATCGAGTCTTGCTCGCTGGGGCGCCCGAATCAGTGCGACGGCGGCCGGTCGATTTTGCCGATGAAAGTGCCGATCGAGATGAGAGCAGGCGAGAATTCCGAGTTATGCACGAGAATTTGATCGAATGCTGGAAACCACGCCCATAAATCAACAATCTGGCCCCGATTATCAGTTTTATCCAGTATGTCGGCCATTTTTTCGGTCAAAGAACAGCCCCGCACAGATCGCAGTTTTGCCAAGCGGCTTTCGTTTAATTACAATCTATGCCAGTAGATCAGGCAAACTGATCTCTAATGGAGGATAAAGAAGTGGCAGAACATACGGGCACGGAAATGAACGACCTGGTCGGCATGACCGCCGATGTCGTCGCAGCCTATGTCGCCCAGAACCCGCTGCCGAGTGCCGAGCTCCCTGGTCTCATCCAGCAGATCCACGCCACGCTCCAGCAAGTCGCCAGCGGTACCCACCATACTTCCGAGCAACCGTTGACGCCGGCGGTCCCGGTAAAGAAATCGGTGACGAAGGATTACATCATCTGTCTAGAAGACGGCAAAAGATTCAAGTCGTTGAAGCGTCATCTTCGCAGTTCCTTCGATCTGAGCCCTGAGGAATACCGGAAGAAATGGGGCTTGCCTTACGATTACCCGATGGTTGCTCCGAACTACGCTCAGACCCGCTCCGCTTTGGCGAAGAGCATGGGGCTCGGCAATCTGCGGCAGAAGGCGAAGCAGTCGGCGTCCTCCGGACCGCGCGGAGCCCGCAAGGCGACGGCTCGGAAAGGCACGAGGACGGCAAGCCCGAGGAAGCCGTCGAGGAAGTCCCGCTGACGGCGTAACCAGCTCTCCCGGGAAGCGCACCCTCCGCAAAACGCGCCCGGGGGAGCGATCGGCGCCCGCCATTCTTGTCGCCGACGTTCCTATCGCCGGCATTCCCGCAACTTGGCGTGGCGCTCGCGCCGTGGTTGCGCTCATGTACGTGCAGGAAAGGTGGCGTGCCGCGCCCTCGGCCTCCGACGCAAAAACAGAAGCTTGCCCTGGGTCAAGCCGCATCCCGCAAGTCGGACGAGGGCCCATTGTCCCGATCCGGCTCTTGCCTCGAGCGGCTTTTTTCAACCCGAACCTCCCTCTCCTCCCCCTTCGCTTCGCGTCGCATTGCCGATTGCCCTCGGGCTGATCGTCAAATGACGCAGGGAAGGGCACCTTCCACCCGGTTGAGCCTAGGCTCAACGTTTCCGCTCATCCCCGCGAAGGCGGGGAACCAGGTGTTCTCAGGCTTGCATCAAGTCTGGATTCCCGCTTTCCGCGGGAATGAGCGGAGGTGAGGAAGAGCGACCGACCGCTTGCACGCAGCGGAGGTCTTGCACGCAGCGAAGGTCTTGCACGTAGCGAAGGTCGCGCTACTCTACGGCTCAACTTGAGCGAGCCTGCCCTATACGAAGGGCGGTTATCTGGGCGCGTCAAGCGGTCGTCGGGGAGCGTGCGCCATTTTGGTGCTCGAAGGACCGCTCAAGAAACGGGGCTGGGACGGGCGGTCGCGAAGCAAAGCCGCCTCTTGATCCTCACCCCCCATTGGGGAATAGGGTGAAGCGTCATGGCGATCATGAACAAAGCTTCGAACGAGCCCGGGGGCTCCCGCCAATCCTTTCCTTCCGATGTGCCCTACCTCGTCCGCAGGGTTCTGGCACCGACGACCCGGCTGCGCGCCGGCGCCCTGAAGGTCACTCTCCCCGACGGGCGCCTGGTGCATCTGGAGGGCCGAGAGCCGGGGCCGCACGCCGAGCTCATCCTCAGGGATTACCGTTTCGCACGGCGCCTCCTGGCGTCGGGAGAGATCGGCTTCGGAGAAGGCTATCTGCAGGGGGAATGGGATTCACCGAAGCTCGAGACCCTCATCGAGCTCATGAGCGTCAATCGGGCGGTGATCGATGAAGTGATGCCGGGGCAATTCTGGCAACGGATGATCCAGCTCCTCGCGCATGCGCTCAACCGCAATACGCGCTTAGGTGCGCGACAGAATATCCGCGCTCATTACGATCTGGGCAACGCTTTCTACCAGACCTGGCTCGACAACACGATGACCTATTCCTCGGCTGTCTTCGCGCCGGGAGACGATGATCTTGCCGCCGCCCAGGCACGCAAATATCGCCTCCTCGCCGAACGTGCGGGCGTGCGGCCGGGCGAGAGCGTTCTCGAGATCGGCTGCGGCTGGGGCGGCTTCGCCGAATTCGCGGCGAAGGAACTCGGCTGCAAGGTGACCGGTCTCACGATCTCCAAGGAACAGTTCGACTTCGCCACGGAACGGATGCGCAAGGCCGGCCTCGACGACCGCGTCACCATCGCCCTGCGCGACTACCGGGACGAGCAAGGCGTCTTCGACCGCATCGTGTCGATCGAGATGTTCGAGGCGGTGGGCGAAGGCTTCTGGCCGAGCTTTTTCCGGCAGATGCGCGAGCGCCTGCGCCCGGGCGGCACCGCCGGCTTGCAAGTGATCACCATCGCCGAATGGCTATGGCCGAGCTACCGCCGCGAAGTCGATTTCATCCGGCGCTACATCTTCCCGGGAGGCATGCTGCCGACCGCGACCATCATGCGGGGCCTCGGCGAAAAATACGGCGTGCCGATGCTCAACGAATGGACCTTCCGCCAGGATTATGCCGCGACGCTCGCCCAATGGCGGGAACGTTTTCTCGCCGCCTGGCCAAGGCTCAAGCCGCTCGGCTTCGACGAGCGCTTTCGCCGCATGTGGGAATATTATCTCTCCTATTGCGAGGGCGGCTTCCGCGGCGGCTCGATCGACGTGCGCCAGATGGTGTTCGCGCGGCCCGAGTAGGACGGCGTCGCGAATGCGGCGGCAAGCCTGAACGGGATCGCCCCGAGGATCGCCCCAGACACCCTGCGCCTTCCACGTCCGGAGATTCTCCGGCCTCAACGCTTGCGCTTATCGCGGCCGGCCGCCCGCGCGAGCAGCGGGAAGTAGAGCGCATAAGGGAGGAGCCGGGCGAATTTGGATATCCAGACGAGCCGCCTCGGGAAGGCAATCTCGAAACCTTTCGTGGCGAAGCCGTCGGCGATGCGGCGCGCGGCCTCCTCGACCCCCATCAGGAAAGGCATCGGAAAATTCTTCCCTTCGGTGAGCGGCGTCTCGACGAAGCCCGGATCGACGAGTTGCAAGGTCACGCCTTGGCGATCGCAGTCGAACTTCAGCGCTTCGCAAATGTGGATGGCGGCGGCTTTCGAGGCTCCATAGGCCGCCGCCGTGGGCAGCCCCCGATATCCGGCGAGCGAGGCCATGACGGCGATCTGCCCGCGCTTGCGCTCCCCCATGCGGGGCAAGAGTGCCGCGAGCCCGTTGAGAACCCCGAACACATTCACGTCGAACGTGGCGCGAAAAACCGAAAGATCGATCTTCCTCGCCCGCCATTCGGGAGCGATGCCGGCGTTGAGAAAGGCAAGCGCGATCGGTCCATGGGCAAGCTCGATCGCGGCCACGGCACGCTCCATCGCGGCAGCGTCCGTCACGTCGCAAGGGTGGCCGACGATGCGCCCACCGCTCCCCTTGGCCTCGCCGGCAAGCGCGTCGAGCGCCTCTGCCGAACGCGCGCTCGCCGCCACGATGAAGCCGCGCCGCGCGAGCTCGCGCGCCGTGGCGCGCCCGATCCCGGAGCTCGCGCCCGTCACCCAGGCGACGCCGTCGGCGGGTTTGGCTCGGTAGGTCATGGTTTTCCTTGCAGCCCTTCGCGAAGGAGCTCCCGAGCCTTTGCGCCCGAGCCTCCTCAGTGAGGCCGATGACATGACGACGGCGCGAACGCAACCGGTGCTTCGGGCGTTGCCGGCCGGTGGTTTTTCTCGCACATCGCCATGGCTCCTGCTATTCCAGCACCCGGCGGTGAGAAGCCGCTCGCCGCGACATCCTAAGATGCGAGCCGAAGGGACGAGACCATGCCCACCGATCTGTTGTTTCGCGCCGACGCCTATGGCCGCGAATGCTCGGCGACGGTCGTCGCGGTGAACGAGCGAGGGGGCATCGTCCTCGACCGGACGGTGTTCTACGCGCAAGGCGGCGGCCAGCCTGGCGACAAGGGCGTGATCGAGGTCGCGGCGAGGCCGATCGTCATCGCGACCACCGTGTATGACCAGGCCGACAAGGGCATCGTCGTGCATGTACCGGCGGAAGGCCAGTCCGCGCCCTCTCCCGGGGCCACGGCGAAAGCCAAGCTCGATTGGGAGACGCGTTTCGCGCGCATGCGCATCCACACGGCTCTGCATCTCCTCTCTTGCGTTCTCCCCTATCCCGTCACCGGAGGTGCGATCGGTGAAGGCGAAGGGCGGCTCGACTTCGACATCCCCGAAGCCGGGCTCGACAAGGACGAGCTCACGGCGAAGCTCCAGGCGCTGATCGATCGGGACGCCAAGGTGGGGCAACGCTGGATCACGGATGACGAGCTCTGCGCCAATCCGGGACTCGTGAAGACCATGTCCGTGAAGCCGCCCATGGGTTCCGGCAAGGTGCGGCTCGTCGAAATCGAAGGCATCGATCTTCAGCCCTGCGGCGGCACGCATGTGGCGCACACCAGCGAGATCGGCAAGGTGCTGGTCACCGCAATCGAGAAGAAGGGCAAGCAGAACCGGCGCGTGCGCATCGCGCTCGCGTGAAACGCGTCGCTCGCGCGAGCGGGACCGAGATGCAGCAGGGTCAATCACCGGAGGCGGCGCTCGCGCGCACGCTGCTGACCGCCCATGCCGTGCGCGAACGTGCCCATGAGCTGCTGGCGCTCGGGGAGGCCGACGCGCTTCGCCATTGGCGCGTCGATCGCGCGAAGCTCGAGAGCGTCGCGGCTTACGTGGTCGAAACGATGCGACAGAATTATCCCGCGCTCGACATTCCCTTTCATGCGCGCTGGCGGCACTTCGCTTCAGGTGGCATCGACCGTTGGGCGAAGCTCGAGGCGACCGCGCCCTGGCCCGACGCTTCGAGCCGCGCGCGCTCGGCATTCGATCTCGCGATCGTCAGCGTTCTCCTCGACGCGGGCGCCGGGCCCGATTGGCGCTATCGCGGCGACGAGGGTGCCTCCCTGTCGCGCTCGGAAGGGCTCGCGGTCGCCTCCTTCGACATGTTTGCGCAAGGCGCCTTTTCCGCCGATCCGCGCGAGAAGTTGCGGGCGGACGCATCGCGGCTTGCCGCCATCGACGCCTCCAAGCTCGCTCGGGGCTTCCAGGTTTCCGCGACGAACGGCCTCGTGGGACTCGAGGGCCGCGCGGCGCTGCTGCGTGCGCTCGGGCGCGCGGTCTCGTCGGCTCCCGGCATCTTCGCCAAGCAAGACGATCCGCGTCCGGGCGGGCTCTTCGACCATCTTGCCGAGATGGGAAGGAGCCGGCGGGTGCTCGCCGCCACATCCATCTTGGAAGCCGTGCTCACGCATCTCGGGCCGATCTGGCCGTCGCGCCTGTCGCTCGGCGGCGTCCCGCTCGGCGATTGCTGGCACCACCCGGCGATCATGCGCACCGATGCAACGAACGGCCTCCTTCCCTTTCATAAGCTTTCGCAGTGGCTGTCCTATTCCCTCATCGAGCCGCTGCAAAAGGCCGGGATCGAGATCGTGGATATCGACGGACTTACAGGTTTGCCTGAATATAGGAACGGCGGTCTTTTCATTGATTTAGGAGCTGTTTCTTTGAAAGACATCGAGGAAATATCGAAGCCTCACGAGACAGGCTCCGAGCTCGTCGTGGAATGGCGCGCGCTCACCGTCGCGCTCCTCGACGAAACCGCAAAATTGATCCGCCGGACGCTGCGGCTCGACGCGACGACCCTGCCCTTGGCGAAGGTGCTGGAAGGCGGCACATGGGCGGCCGGCCGGCGCATCGCCCAGTGAGAGGCGCGGCGACGGCTCGCCACCCTTGACCATCGTCAGCGACGGCACGGTATTCTAGAAACCTTGTTGCAACGAGGAAGAAGCATGGAAGGCGTCATCGTCGTCGATCACCCGCTGGTCGGCCATAAGCTCACCTTGATGCGTGACAAGCGGCGCTCCACCAAGGGGTTTCGCCAGCTTCTCAACGAGATCGGCATCCTCCTCTGCTACGAGGTCACGCGCGATCTTCCGATCGAGATGATCGAGATCGAGACGCCGATGGAAACCATGCTCGCCCCCCAGATCGCCGGCAAGAAGCTCGTCTTCGCGCCGATCCTGCGCGCGGGCGTGGGCTTCCTCGACGGCATGCTCGAGCTCGTGCCCTCGGCCCGCGTCGCCCATATCGGCCTTTACCGCGACCCGCAGACGCTGACCGCGATCGAATATTATTTCAAGGCGCCCCAAGACATCGCGGACCGATTGGTGATCATCATGGACCCGATGCTCGCGACCGGAAACTCGGCGAGCGCCGCGGTCGAGCGGTTGAAGGAGCAGGGCGCCAAGGATATCCGTTTCGTCTGCCTCCTGGCGGCGCCCGAAGGTATCGCCAAGATGCGCGGCGACCATCCCGACATTCGCATCTGGACGGCGGCGATCGACACGAAATTGAACGAGCACGGCTATATCCTGCCCGGTCTCGGCGACGCGGGCGACCGCATGTTCGGGACGCGATAGCCCTACGGGAGAGGTTAGCTGCCGGCGCGTCTTCACCTCTCCCAGCGGGACCCTGCGGCAGAGGTGAGGGGCGCTATCTCCCTCATCGGCTCCTCGCCTTCCGCTCGGCGTCGATCTCTCCTATCGGGTCTAGCCTCACCCTGTTCCGCCGCCTCGCTTTCGCGCCGCCTTCGCGGCAAGGAAGCTCTCCATCGCGAGCTTCGGTTCCGGCGATTGCCAGGCTTCAACGAAAGCCTCGATACCGGCGTCGACGGCGGCGCTCGGCGTGAGCTCTTCCCAATCGAGGATGAGGCGCTTTTGCAAGGAGATCGCGCGAGGGCCGCAGGCCAAGAGCGCCTCGAGCCATTGCTCGACCGCCGCGTCCAGTTCACGGTCCGCGGACGACGCGCTCGACGAAGCCCCATTCTCGCGCCTCGGCGGCCGTGAATATCTCCCCGAGAAGGAGGATTCTGGCGCGTCCGCCCCCAACCGACGAGCATCGGCAAGAGCGCCGCTTCGACGACGGAGGGAATGCCGAGCTTGACCTCGGGCATGCCGAAGCGCGCGGTTTCGGAGGCGAGGCGCAAGTCGCAGGCCGCCGCGATCTCCATGCCGGCGCCGAGCGCGAAGCCCTCGATGCGCGCGAGCACCGGTACCGGCAGGAACCGCAGGTGTCGCAGCATTCGTGAAGGCGGGTGATGAAAGCCCGCGCGGTCCGGGATCGAGCTCCGCCATCTCCTCGATATCCGCGCCTCCGATGAAGGCCCGCTGCGCCGGCACCCGTAAGACGACCGCGCGCAATTCCTCCTTGGCGGCCAGTGTTTCATCTCTTCGACGAAATGTCATCAAAGGCCGAGTTGAGCGTGTTCAACTTGCGCTTATTGTCGAGCGTCACCCGCGCGATGATCCCGCTCGGCCGCTCTCGAGCCGCACATCGACGCCGCCGTCGGTTTTCGCATCGCCATCATCCTCGTGCATCACTCCCGACGGGAGGCCACCCCCGTCAGATAGGCAAGCTCATCTTGCCGGCGCAGGAGCTTGATCCTCCGGACGATCTCCGGCTCGATTCGCTCGCGGCTGTAGAGCATCGGCACATACTCGCCCTTCGCCCAGGCGGGAGCGAGGTCCCCATAATGGGGCGAGCGGGGATCGCCCGATTGGCCGGGCGCGTTGATGCAAACGCTGTTGTCCCACTCCCCGACATCCATGACGAGGCGCACCGATGCGCCATGCGTGATGCGGAAATCTCCCGGACGGTAGCCCGTGTGCATCGGCGTCGAGCCGCTCCCGCCCTTCGGCAGGGGGCCCACGTCCATGTTCGGCGCGGAAGGGTCCTCGAGACAAGACAAGGCGTGCTCGAAGAAACCATGGTGCAGCGCGCCCCAGCGCCAGCTCGCGGGATCGGGACCGAGACGGTGGCGGCACTCTTCGGCCGCCGTGGCGAGCGTGTCGGCAAGGAGCGCGTCGCGTTCCCGCTCCGGCGCGGCACCGAAGCGAGCGTCGGGCGCTTCCAAGGCGTCGAGCATGCCGTCGACATCTCCGGGCAGGAGAAGCTTGGCGAGGGCGCCGTCGCGAGCAAGGCGCGAGAGGAGGCGCGGCCGCAAATGGCGCATCCACCAGACCTCGAACAGGGCCGCCGCGGCACTTTCGGCCGCGAGCGCCCAATCCCAGCCCAACAGCAGCGAAAGCGCGAGCTGGGTATCGCCTTCCGTCCTGCCGAGGCGCGTGAGAAGCCGCGTGAGACGCCGCGCCGGGATCGAGGTGACGTCGGTCTGCAAGGCGCAAGACGAGCCGACGCTGTCCTTCACCGTTCCCTCGAGCACTTCATGGATGCGCGTCGCGCGCGAGCGCTCGGACCACTCATGCCCGACCGGCATCCGCTCATGCGGCCAATCGGCGGGAAGGTTCATCTGGTTCGCCGTCGCGACGAAACCCTCCTTCGGATTGAGGCGCACGGGCAGATCGTCGGGGGAGATGAAGCCCTCCCAATCGTGGCTCCCATCGCCGGGCACCGGAAGGAGCCCGTTCCAATTCGGACGTTTCGGCATTTTCCCCGCCGGGAGCCAGGCGATGTTGCCCTCGACATCGCCATAGACCATGTTGATCGACGGTGCGCCCCAATGGCGCAGGGCCTCGCGAAAATTACCGAAGTTGCGCGTCCGCATCGCCGAAAGGCTCGCGAGATAGGCGGCCGAGCCCGGCTCCGACCAGACGGAGCGCAGGGCGACCGCGAGGCGGCGCCCGGCATCCTCATGGATGACGGGGCCTTGGCGCGTGAACTTCAACCTGGCCTTTTGATCGGGTGCGCCCTTCACGGGAATGGTTTCCTCGACCACGCGCATCTCTTCGAAGCCACCCTTGTAGCGATAGCGATCGGGCGCGCCCTCTTGCGTTTCATGGACGTAAACGTCCTCCTGATCCGCACAGAAGATCGTGAGGCCGAAGGCGATCGTGCCGTTATGCCCGATCGAGATGCCGGGGACCGCGGGCTCGCCGGCACCGATGCCGTCGAAGCCGGGGCTGCGAAGATGCACGAGATAGCGCAGCGAAGGCACGGCGTGGGCGCGGTGCGGATCATTGGCGACGATCGGCCTTCCGCTCGCGGTGCGGCTGCCGTGAATGGCCCAGTTGTTCGATCCGGTCGCCGCGATCTCCTCGACGACCTCGCCGAGCTCGTTGACCTTGCTCCACCGCTTCGCCTCGGCAAGCGGGGCCGCGAGCCGCTCCTTGGTGAAAGTGACGCCCGCCATGGCGAGCTTGAAGACGTCGAGCGCCTCGACCTTGATGGCGCCGATGTCCAAGCCCGCGGCGCGGCGCGGCTTCGTCGGCGGATCGAGATTGGCGCGCAGCAAGTCCGTCGCCTCGTCGGCGCGCGCGAGAACATTGGCCCGCAGCACCTCGGAAATGGCGTTGCGCGTAAGTCCATGGCTGCGGATGCGCACCACGTCCTCCGGCGACCAGCGTGAGGGCCGCGTGCCGAGCGCGACGAATTCGGGGGGTAGCCGATCGGGCTCTTTCTCGGTGAGCGTCACGAAGGCGTTGATGCCAAAGGTGAAGGCTTCGCAGATGGCGCGCATGTCGTCGCAACCATAGGCGGCCCATTCGCGCTCCATGTCGCCACGATAGAGAAACAATCGCGCGGCGCGATCCTGCATCAGGAAGCCCGGCCCGAAATCCGCCGCGAGAAGGCCGAGGCCCCGCTTGCGCCATAGATCGATCTGCCACAAGCGATCGCGCGCCGCGTTGAACCCTTGGGCGAAGAACAGGTCGGAAAGGCTTCCGGCCGATATGTGCGGCACGCCCCAGCGATCGACCGCGATTTCGGCCGGTGCTTTCAGCCCTTCGAGGACATGCGTCTCGGCGGCGGCGAATCTACGTTCTTGCATCGCGTCAGCCTCATGCCGCCTTCGGAAGGCGCGGATCGATCGGCCTTGCCGTGTCGAGGCCGAGCATATCCTCGAGAAGCTTTGCCGCGGCGAGGATGCGCCCCTCCCCGCGCGGGGCTGAGGCGATCTGCAGGCCGACCGGCAAGCCGCCCTTCGTGAAGCCGCACGGCAGCGAAAGCGCCGGAGAAAAGACGAGCGTGATCGCGTAGACGATGGCGAGCCAGTCGATATAGGTCTCGAAGCGATGGCCGGCGCATTCGGTGAGATAGCGCTCGCCGACCGGAAAGGCCGCGCAAATGGTCGCCGGCGTCAGGAGGAGATCATAGGTTTCGAAGAAGGCGCCGGCGCGCTGAAACAGGGCGACCCGCTGATGCTCGGCCTTGGCGATTTCGGCAACGCTGAGAGCGAGGCCCTTCTCGATGTTCCACACGACTTCGGGCTTCAAAAGATCGCGATGCGAGGCGAGAAGTCCACCGAGGTTGATGGCGAAGCTCTGCGCCCGCAAGATCTGAAAGCATTCATGCGCTTCCGAGAAATCCGGATGCGCCTCTTCGACGATCACCCCCTCCCCCGCGAGACGCAAGGCCGCGTCGCGCGTGATCGCGGCGACTTCCGGGTCGACCGGCGTGATGCCGAGATCGGCCGAATAGGCGACGCGCTTGGGCTTCCAGCCCGAACGCGCGAGCGCGACGAAGCCCGGCGCCTCGCGCGGCAACGACAAGGGCGCCTTCGGGTGCGCGCCCGACATCGCATCGAGGAAGAGCGCGAGATCCTCGACGGTGCGCGCCATCGGACCTTGCACGCCGAGCGTCTGGTCGAGCTTGGTCTTCGCGTCGCTCGCGCAACGCCCGACGCTCGGGCGCATGCCGACGACGCCGCAGAAGCTCGCCGGGTTGCGCAAGCTCCCGCCCACATCCGACCCATGTGCGAGCCAGGCCGTGCCGGATGCGAGGGCTGCCGCGGCGCCGCCCGACGAGCCGGCGACCGAACGGGTCACATCATGCGGGTTCTTCGTCACGCCGAAGACCTCGTTGAAGGTGCTTGCGCCGGCACCGAACTCGGGCGTGTTCGACTTCGCATAGACCAGGCCGCCTTGCGCCTCGATCGTCTCGACGACGATGTCGGAGCGCTCGGGGACGAAATCGGTGAAGATCGGCGATCCTTGCGTGGTGCGCACGCCCGCGACGTTCGACAGATCCTTGATCGGCACGGGCAGGCCGGCGAGGAGCCCGCGCTCGGCCGGGGCCAAGCGCGCGAGCGCCGTGGCGCGTTGGCGCGCACGATCCAGGCACAAGGTCGGAAGCGCGTTCACCACGCCGTCCACCTCGCCGATGCGCGCTTCGAGCGCGTCGAGAAGGTCGTGGGGCGAAATCTCGTTTTTGCGGAGCTTCGTCACGAGACGCGACGCCGTCTCGCCGATCAATTCGGAACTCATGCCTGCCCTGCCCTACTTTCGTTTTGGCCGACCATTGCGGTGGCCAGCTTGTGTAAACTGAGAAGAACTGGTTCCCCGCCTTCGCGCGGACGAGCGGAGAGGTTTGTGCCGACTTCACCACCGCTCCTTCCCGCGAAAGCGGGGAACCCAGACTTTGTAACGCAAGCCCATGCATCAAACAGCGGCTCACCAGCTTCGCCTAGCGCCAAACGGAACCTCCAATTCCGCTGCCCGCGAGTGCGTCGCCCACGGCTTCCGCGCTACTTGCGACCTCGGCCCAGGCCGATCGCCGCCCTTGCCCAAGGGCACGGACTTACCCATCTTGCAGCAGCGGCGCTTCATGGTATAGGGGGCACAGTCGTTCCCCGATAGCTCAGTTGGTAGAGCGCGCGGCTGTTAACCGCTAGGTCGTAGGTTCGAGTCCTACTCGGGGAGCCATTTTTTAGGGTCCGAGCCGGAGACGTGGGCGACGCCGTTGTCGTCCGCGACAACGAATTACGGCGACCGAGCACCAAGTTCCTAGAAAAGGTAGGGGCCTCGCCGAGCGCTCCAGGCCCTTCACATTCCGAGTTCGGTGCACTCTCACCGCAATTTCGGCAAAGGGAGAGCAGCCCAACGAGCCGTGACGAAGGAGCGAATTTGATCCGATAGATGCTGGAATTCGACACACCTTTTCACGCGCGCATTCGCAAACTGAAGCCCCCGACAAGCAGCGCATTTGATCCTGCCGCCTGGCTCGCTGCGCGGGACGCAGCAAGTGACGCCAACCGCTCTGATCTCGGGCTTGTTCTTGGTGCGACATGGATTGCCAGAGAGGCCGAGGCGCTGCGCCAGGCGCCGCGTGATCCCGAATTTGAGGCATTGGATGCCGGCACATCCGTTACGCTCGCGATCGCCACCGTCAATCGCGAGTTCCTCAC
The DNA here is from genome assembly GCA_963713805.1 of uncultured Alphaproteobacteria bacterium. Lineage (GTDB taxonomy): Bacteria > Pseudomonadota > Alphaproteobacteria > Rhizobiales > Beijerinckiaceae > GAS188. Next base: position 88,129 of record CAVQNF010000036.1, read on the forward strand.
GGCGGGCGACATGGCCTTGGAGATGATGACCGGCGCACAAGAAGATGATGCAATCTCGTTCGGATATCTCACTGCGCGCCCGCTCCCCGCTGGCCCTGGCGGGCAGCGTGTGTCGTTCGATGATGTGACCGAAGCTGCCGGCGATTCGGTGGAGTCATGGCTCTTCGATGCCTGGGCCAAGCCGGGCAACGGCGGTGAGATCGCGAATAATCTTGCTCCGATCGCGGCGCGCGCGATGCACCGCTATAGCATCCAGCATGCGCTCAACGACTTTTGGAACCAGTGCTGCTGGAAGGGTCGCGCCTCATGATGATCGACGGTCAGCTGACCTGGGTACCGGAGGATAGGGAGCTGGCAACCCGGCTACAGGCCGGGCTCATCCGACAGGCTGAGAATTTCATGAACTTTCCTTTCATCGATTTGGTGTCATGGGCCGCTCTTGACCCGCAACGGCGGCGAGCCTTGGCGTTACGGCGAACGGTTACCGAGGTTTCCACCTCCGCTTCTGGCCGCCGCAAGATCCGCCTCGGGCGGCCCGCCAGCCTCTCGAAGAAACCGCCATCCATCCTCCTGGAACGTGCCGGCCTCGAAGGGAGCTATCTCGGGTTTCTCCTGGATCAGCCATTTCCGAATGATGGCCGCTTGACCTGTCGCCTTATCCTTCAAGCCTGGCACGTAGTGCTTGATCTGGCCAAGAGCGTTGCCCGACCGTTGGGACGGCCGGTCTCTCTCTCCTGGAATGAAGCGAGAAGCCTGGCACTACTGGTGTCTCGGCGGGAGCTTCAGCATGTGCTGAACCGGGCGCTTGAGATTGACGAAAGCACCACGAATGCGGTTATCGCCTTTCTGAGCTTCAAGCCTAGGGTGGCGCGCGACAAGGGGCATCGCGGTCTCTGGGCCGCGCCGATCGTGCCCATTCCTGGCGGGGCTATGCTAGCGCTGGCATTACCGGCGCTGGCCATAAGCGACGGCCTTCGCAAAACCGAGGCATGGCTCGAGCGCGGCGGAATTGACGACACCTTGTCAAAAGGCGCGCGCGGCACGCTTTATGAGGCGGGATATCGCCGAAAGGTTTGTGACGCCATCGCGAAGAACAAACTCTTCACGCATGTCCGTTGTGCGCCGCGTGGAATTAAGAAGGATGCCGAATTTAGCGAGCAAGTCGATCTGCTGGTCCGGTTGGGCGACCTGTTGATCGTCGGGGAAGTGAAGTGCTGGCTCTATCCGGCGGACTCGTTTGAGCGCTTTAACCATCTGCGGAAGCTCAAGGAGGCGGCGAACCAAGCTAATCGGAAAGCACGGCTGCTGCAGAGCCGGCCGAATATTGCGGCCGAGGCCCTTGGCCTTACCGAGGAGGAATGCCGGAGTCTGCGCGTGGCGCCTCTGGTGATCATGAACCAAGGGTTCGGATTTTCGCTCACCATCGGCGGGTGCGCTGTCACGGACGCTCTCTTCCTCCTGAACTATCTCGGTGCAGGCACAATCGACACCAGCGCAGCCATCGACCCGCGGACTGGCCGGATGATCCACGCCACGAGCACCTTCTATGACAGCGAAACACAAGCCGCCGAACGCTTCGAGGGCGCCCTGGCTGCACCGGCAGTATTGCAGCGCTTCATTGACCGCATCTCCTGGACAACCGTTCCGTTCCCTTGCGCCTCCGGCGAGCTAATCTACTTCGCTGTTCCGCAACTTGGCGATCTGGCCGGCACCGAGCGCACCCGCGCCAAGCGGATCATCGGGATGATATCAGCCTAAGCGGTGAGGCCTAGCCACGTCTGAGCGCTCGAAAGCGCGATCGCGCCGTGCCTAGTATGGCAACAAGAACGTGATTAATGGCCTCACACCTTTACCCCAAGCCCCAGAAGGCCAGGAGCCAAGACGAGAACGATGAGTGGCCGTCTCGCCGAAATCTGCGCCCTTGCCGCAAGTGGCCAAATGACCGCGCTTACGGCAGAAGTGACGAACTCGCGCCTCTTCATTTCGGCCCCCGGAGTTTCTCGCTTAACAGTCGCGGAAGGTACGAAGAATAGCACAAACCGCTTGGAATGCAGGGCCATTCCTCGCACGGATCAGCCGTTGGGTTTGACCCGCCGAAGCGGCATTGGTGGCCGAAGCAGAGGGAGCCCGATGGCGTCGCTCTATCATTTGTTGTTGGACGGATCGTCGATCGCGGACGTGATGCAGCAAGATGCCCGCGCACGAGACTAGAGAGTCTAAGCCGGAGACGGCTCCACAGATAGCGCAGGGCAAACATCATGCAACAGGGGCATCCCGGAAAGCACTGGACTTCCGAGCCCTTCTGAAGATGACACGTATCGGCAAGCTTCTCCACTGATGTCGGGTGGTGCCTGTGGATGACTTTAGTGCCGCCTGCGATGAACTAGACATCATAGGACTGCGCCTCCGCCCCCTGGGCTGAAGGGAACCGTCATGTTTCGCGATCCCATCAGACTTAAGTAAATTTGTTACATTGTATCCGGTCGATGGGCGCACCATGTTACGACATTGGTCAGCAGGACCTGAGCCGTTGGTTCGGATCGATGCTCACCACAATGCGCGTTCAGGTGATGAACGCCATTCGCATAAATTGGAAATCTATTATGGATGTCGTTGTAAGAACTTACAAAGGTAAGGGCTCGAAAGAGCTGTTTTCATTGCTGGAGACGCATAAGACAGACGTTGAAAAGCTTATGCGCTCAGTCAAAGGATTTCAAAACTACACTCTAGCCCGCAGTAGTGACGGTGAAGGCGGCCTTTCGATGACGGTATGCCAGGACAAGGCCGGCACTGAAGAGAGTGTCCGCGTTGCGAAGGAGTGGCTCTCGAAGAATGCAGCAAACATTAGCTTCGATGCGCCAAAGGTTTCCGGGGGATCTATAATCATCCACGCCACAAAGCACTAGCTTTCAATGACTTTGCCCGGTCGAGCAACGAGCCGGCCGGGCTTTCCGCTCCATGTCGGTCCTGCACTAACGGACCTTCGATAACCCCCAGCCACGAGATTCTGCCGCCCCGAACAGTAAGCCAGCGGCCCCCATCCTGTACTTATCTAGCCACTTGTCGAGCCGCACGAACCCCCAAAGCATCGGGGAGAGCCCCGGGAACATGGTCCACAGGCCAAGGTTATGCCGGTGGAGCTTCGCGTAGCTACGGGTCAGAGCCAACGCTCAATTGTCCGGATACTGGGTAAAGAATCCACCGTCTCCTTTCTCTGGAAAATCCGTCGCATCTACCTCGATTTGTCCACGCTTGGCCGGATCCATGGACAAATGCACGACACGCCTCCGCCGCACAGGCGCGCAACGGCGCAATATAGGAATTGCTCAAACTCATGCGGGCCGGGCATTACGATTGTCGCCGGGTCAGTGCCTCAGCGGTTTCTGGCGTATTTACCCCACGATAAGGTCTGTGGGCGATAGCCCAGCTCGTTCGGGAGATCGTCGACCTCGGTGCGTTCGTTGCGTGCCTCACGGGAGTGTGTGTGCATCGACCCATTCTCCAGCTGCCGCTCGACGCTTGCCTATCGCCACTCGTCGGATAGCGCTGCAGTAAATTACACCAAGAAGCCTCGGTTCTTAAATAAACATTAGTGAATTTGATTTGGAATTTGCAAACCGACCTGGATGGATAAATTATAATCTTTTGAACTGTGACACTTCCGGCATCATATTGTTGTTTTAGCGCATAAGCACAAACATGCCCCACACCGATTACTTGCAGCGCTTTGTTCGCAACCGGATGGTTCGCCTCGGGTTGGCCTTTTCACTGATCGCACTGAGCGTGTGGGCGTTTCTGCCTTATGTCAGCTATCGGATATCGAGCTCGGCATTCGTCAATGCGGAGCTTCAGCGCGTGACAGCCCCGATCGCGGGAAGGCTCACGAGCGATCTTCCGCACAGGGGTAATTTCATCGAGCGATCGACCGCGATGACACTCATCAAGGCATTGTCTCCAGACGAGGGGCATCTTCTTCACCTCGGCGCTCAAATCGCCGAGGCCAAGGAGCGCGCCGCGTTGGCACGCAGTCAATTGGCGGAGATTGCGACGGCCGACGCCGACCTCGCCAAGCGTGCACAGATCTACCGCGAGGGCATGATCGAGCGCCTGGGCCATGAACGAGACGAGACGGAAGCGGAAAAAACCGGGTGTCAGGCGGAAGCCGGTCAGCGGCGCGAAGTTCGTTTGCAGATGGAAGAGCTCGTCAAAGCCGGCACGGCATCACAGATTCGCAGCGCCGAAGCGCTTGCGTTACAGCAAGCCACCTCGACGCATTGCCTGATGGCCGGCGCGCGTCTCGACCGACTTCAGGCCGAATTGGCTTCGGCGCAAGAAGGCGTGTTCCTGGAAGACGGCGCCAATGACGCGCCTTATTCGCAGCAGCAGCGCGATCGTCTATTCCTGCGGCGGCAGGAACTCGAGAGCAAGGTGTTGGACGAGAGCCTGCAATCCTCGCAGCTCGCCACGGCAGAATTGGCGCAAGAGCGAGATCGGCTCGATCACCTCAGCCATTTTGACCTCACGCTGCCGGCAGGTCATGTGGTCTGGTCGGTCGCTGCCAGTCCGGGCTCCAGCGTATCGGAAGGACAAACTCTCTTCGACCTTGCGGATTGCGAAGAATCGATTTGTCATCGTGCAGCTTCCGGACCGTGATTTCGAGCAGATCAAAGCCGCCGCGCCCGCTCTGGTGCGGTTGATCGGGAGCGATGATTGGAAGCAGGGCTATGTTCGACAGGTTCGCGGCTCCGCGGCCCGGGTGGACGATCGGCTACTGGCGGCGCAGGTCCCCCGCCCGAATTCGAATAGCATCACCGTCGAAATCGGCTTACCGCCGGGCGGCAGGCAAACGGACCGCAACAATTTCTGCAACATTGGTCGCGTCGCCGAGGTTCGCTTCCAGCGTTCCGGATTTGGCCTCCCGCGCGGATGGAGCAAAAGTTTCCAACAATTGGTGAGCTATTTCAAATCCGGGGCCGCGGCGGATCAAGGCGCACGCAATTGAGATGCGCGCCAACTCGCTCCCATTCTTCCAGCTCTTCGCGCCAACCATTTTTGTTATCGGCGCTATCTATCTTCTGGGCTCCCTGCTGCCGATGGCGCGCAGTTGGGCGCGATGTTTCATATTTGCCGTCGTCTGGTCGGTTATTGCCTGGTACCTCCATTGGCGGCTGACCGTCACCATTCTACCGGCGAAAGGAGAATGGTACGAGGTCGGCTGGGTCTGGTTGTGCTTTGCCGTTGAACTATTGGCGATCGCCGACGGCCTCATCCTCTACGTCATGCTCTTGCGGACGAGCGACCGTCGCGCCGAGGCCGACCGTCATGAGATGCGGTTGCGCACACTGCCACCCGGACAGCTTCCGTCGGTCGACCTCTACATTCCGACTTACAATGAACCGATCGAGGTGCTCGAGAAAACGATCACCGGCGCTCTTTGCCTCGACTATCCCAATCTCAGCGTCTGGGTTCTGGATGACGGCCGCCGGCCATGGTTGAAGGCATTCTGCGAGGCCAAGGGAGTCGGCTATCTCAACCGGCCCGACAATGCGCATGCGAAGGCGGGCAATATCAATCACGCATTGAGCCGCACGAACGCCGAGTTCGTGGCCATCTTCGACGCGGATTTCGTCCCCCAACGCAATTTCCTCATGCGCACCATGGGGTTCTTTTCCGACCCCGAGATCGGCATCGTGCAGGTGCCACACGCCTTCTACAATCACGACCCGATGCAGGCCAATCTGGCGCTGCGCAAGTCGTTACCGGACGAACAGCGTTTCTTCTTCGATGTGATCATGCCGAGCCGGGATGCTTGGAACGCTGCGTTTTGCTGCGGCTCCAATTCGGTGACGCGGCGGACCGCGCTACGAGCCATCGGCGACAGGCTTCCTACCCAGTCGATTACCGAGGATATGTTGCTGAGCATGACGCTGCTGCGCAAAGGCTACGTGACGCGCTATTTATGCGAACGTCTTGCATTCGGACTGGCTCCCGAAACCGTCAATGCCTTCTTTGTGCAGCGCAAGCGGTGGGCGCGGGGGGCGATCCAAATCCTTTTCCTCAAGAACGGCCCCCTCGGCCGCGACCTGCCCCTCATGCAGCGGCTATTGTTCTTGCCAAGTCACTGGCTATCGCTGGGGTGCAAATCCTTGATCGCCATTGTGGCGCCGCTCGTGTTCCTGTGGACGGGCGTTTCGCCAGTTTTCGATGTCACCCCGGCCGACGTGCTCTACTATTTCGTGCCAACCGTCCTTGCGATTGCCGGTGGCGTCGTGGCGTACGCGCCCGAAGAGTATTTTCCGCTGGCATCCCACGTCCAAGGTACTTTTCTGAGCTTCAAGATCCTCCCGACCGTGGTGGAAACACTCGTGCGGCCATTCGGCCACCCGTTCACGGTCACCCCGAAGGGTGGCGTGAGCCAGACATCGGATTACGCGCGAGGAATTTTCTGGACTGCCGCCACCTTGATGGCATTGACGTTCCTGGGCCTGCTCATCAATTCGATCCCGGAATGGCGCATCGTGAATACCGCCGAGGTGATACCGATCGTCGCATTCTGGTCGGCCATCAACGTGGTCGTGCTGTTTCTCATCTGCATGATGTCGCTGCAGGCGCCGATGCGCCGCGGTGAGGAGCGCTTCGAGCTGAACGAGCCGATCTGGATCGTAAGCCGCAACGGCACCATATCGACGGGCTATATCAAGGATCTTTCTCTCTCCGGCGTGGGCCTGGAGGGGGACTTGAAAAGGGCATTTGACGCTCGTGCCGGCGATCAGGTCCGCGTCTTTATCGCCGAGGTCGGCTTCATCGCCGGCACGGTGGCGCGCCAGGTCGGACAATTCGTCGGCATCCAATTCACTCTGCCGCCTTCGGTCGAGCGCGATCTCTTGATCCGTAAGATGTTTACCGCGGGGCACGACACGACTAGCGTCAGCGCCTCGACATGGTCGGTGACCGGCGCAATGTTCAAGACCATCTGGCAAAGTCGCACGGAGATGCTGAAGCGTTCCGTCAACATGACCCCGGATGTCGCCCCTGCCCCACCGATCGAGAAGCTGGCGGCGCGAAGTCTCGTCATTTCGCCTCAGTCCGAAAAGCTGCGTCTCTCGGAACTTGTCAAAGAACGTCGATCAATCGCTGCCTGAGACCACTTGGGTCGACGCGACCTCGTCGCCGATCTTAAGGATCTGTCGGCGCACGAGCGCCTTGTTGAGCCGACTCCGCGGGCGAAGCCCGAAGCTCGCGAGCCCTCGCTTCCCAGGATTAGCACGATGGCGAACGTGGTCTCGGCCGCGTAACCGGGGCGGCGATCCTGTCTGAGCAGGGGTCGGAACGACACTCGGCTGCAATGGGGCTGCAAGCAGCGAGCCCGTTGGCTTTCGCGGCTCCTGCAAGCTCGCGCCCGTCTCGCCGCGCGCCGTAAGGCGACGCCGCGAGCGAGCTTTGAACGGGTGGGGAGGCCTGTCGAACGGGTCGCGGAGAGGCACGTTCTTCATCCCGCCGGGCTGCCACGAAAAAGCATCCGAGGAACGGTTACCGCCTTCACGCGTTTGCCGAGCGCGTGCGACGAGGAGGGGGGTCGCTACACTCCCTTCTATCGATGAACCCCTGCATCGGCTCTCTATCGCCATCTTGTGCCGAGCGCCGGACAGGACGCGCAGTCCTTCATCGAGCCTGGAGAAAAATCGCAACCGACGCTCCTCGAAAAAGGGACCTGGAATGGAAGCCCCCGATCTCAAGCGCAAGCTCGTCGCCATCGTGGCCGGGGATTTCGAGGGCTTCAGCCGGCATATGGAGCGGGACGAGGCCGGAACATTGGCCGTGCTTTCAAGCCACCGTCGGATCATCGATGCCGCCATCTCCGAATACGGCGGACGCATAACAGGCACCGCGGGCGATTCCGTTCTGGCCGAATTCGAAAGCGTTGTCTCGGCCATCAACTGCGCGGTCCAGATACAGCAGGTGCTCGGCGAGGAGAACGCAAGCCTTGACGAGGAGCGGCGGCTTTCGCTCCGCATCGGGATCAACGTGGGCGATGTGATGGTGAAGGATGGAGACATCTTCGGGGACGGCGTCAATATCGCGGCTCGATTGGAGGCGCTGGCGGAGCCGGGCGGCATTTGCGTGTCGAGGGGCGTGCGCGATCATTTGCGCAAGCATCGCATCGTCGGGTTCGACGATCTCGGCGAGCAGAAGGTGAAGAACATCGCCCAACCCGTGCGCGCCTTCAAGGTCCGCTTCAGGGAGGGTCCCGGAGAAGAAGCTGACGACCTTAAAGCCGCGCCAGATGACATGGTCGAGACCGGCCTCATGGCTTCCCCCTCCCCGCTCGATGAAAATGTCGAGGATGTCGAGCTCACGTTCTGGAACAGCATCAAGGACAGCGAGAATTCCCTGGAGTTCGACGCTTATCTCGAGCGCTATCCCGACGGAGCCTTTGCGCTTCTCGCAAGGACCCGTCGCGACAATCTACTCGCGGCCGCGGCCGAGAGGGCGGGCTCCGCGAGAGCCAATCCGGAAGACCTCGCGGTCGAGCTCGCCTTCTGGGAAGCCGCCAAGGAGAGCAACAAGCGCGCCGAGCTCGAGGCCTATCTCGAACGCTATCCCGAAGGTGAGTTCGTGACCCTCGCCGAGGTCCGTTTGCGATCCTTGGAGGGTTCGGCAGTCGAGGCTGTGGCCGGCGAAGAAGCCGGCGAAGTCGAGCTCACCTTCTGGAACAGCATCAAGGACAGCGACGATCCTGAGATGTTCCGGGCCTATCTGAAGAGGTATCCCGAAGGCGCTTTTGCCGACCTTGCGCGGATCAAGCTCGAGCGGGGTGCGGCGCCGGTTCGGTGACCTGCCGAAGGGTGAACGTCGGGTCGGCGATCCTCGTCGCGGCGTTTTCTCGGCGAAGTCGAGGGAACACCCGAAAGGCCGCGCGAGTTGGCCACGCCTGCGGGAAAATCAAGCCGGCTGGAAAACATGACCAAGATCCCCATGCTCAGCGACGCCCCTGCCGCCGAGCGCGTGCGCGAAAGCGAGGATGTCCGGGAACTCGAGGGCAGGCGAGAATTCGGTCAGGCCGCCGGGCTCGAAGTTTCGCGGGCACCTCCGCGCAGGATGATCTCGGCGGCCATTGCGTTCGTCTGCGTCGCCGCGACAAGCATCTCGAGCTATATTTTCACCAATCCGGAAATGCCGCGGATCGACCCTGTCGTCGAATTTCCGTGGTTCGTGCCGCTCGGCCCCTATTTCGGCTTCATCTGGCTCGGCCTCACCATCAGCATCGTGGCCTCGTTCTATCTTGTCCTGCGCTCCTCGCCTGACAACAAGCTGAGGCGCAAAGCCATCGCGGCCTATGTGACGCAGTTCGCCCTTCACACCGCATGGGCGTGGCTGCTCTTTGCCCGTCGCGCACCCATCGAAAGCCTTTGCGCGGTGGTTCCATTCGTGATCGTCGTCGTTGCCGCCGTTTGGATGACCGCTCAGATCGACAAGCGAGCAAGCCTTTTGCTCGCGCCCTATCTCGCCTGGGCCCTTTTCGCCTTGCTGGCAACGGCTCGCATCGCGGCGGAGCTGACGAAATGAGGACCGGCCCCCATCGCCGCGCATTTTGCTGACGCGCCCATGCCCGAACATCTCGCTCGAAGGCACCGGGCGGAAGGACGATCCTACTGCGCGTAGGAAGGATCTTCGCGATCGAGCTTGCGCTTCAGCTCCTCGAAATGCGCAATGGCCATGCCCTTGTAGTCATCCCAGCCTCGCGCCGTTCTCTCCGCGAGCTCGGGCGGCATGACGTTGAGCTTTTGGCCGGTGGAATAGGCGAGCACCATGGTCCTGCAAGCGCGCTCGAGGTAGTAGAGCTCTTCGAAGGCTTCCGCCACCGTGTTGCCGGCGACAAGGACGCCGTGATTGCCCATGATCATCGCGGTCTTGTTCCCCAGCGCCCGCACCAGGCGCTCGCCTTCGGCCTTGTCATCCGCGATGCCGCCGAACCCGAGATCGATTTGAACGCGGTTGTAGAAGCGCGCCGTATTCTGATCGACGGGCTTCAAATCCGGATCGGCGAGCGCCGCCATTGCGGTCGCGTAAGGGGGATGCAAATGCAGCAGGCACCGCGCATGCGGAAGCGCGGCGTGCACATTTCCATGAATGCACCACGCCGAGGGGTCCGGCGCATCCGGCCTTTGCATCGTCTCGGGGTCGTCGCTGTCCAACAGTAGAAGATCGCTCGCCTTGATCGTCGAGAAATGCCTCCAGCGCGGATTGAGGAGAAATTTCTTGCCGTCAGGCGAGACGGCGGCACTGAAGTGATTGGACACCAACTCGTGCCAATCGAATTCGACCGCCAGGCGGAAGGCGGCCGCGAGGTCGACGCGCGATTGCCACTCCTCACGATCCAGCGACGGCTTCGATTTGAGACTGCCGATGTTCGCCATCACCTCTCCTCCAGGTTCGAAGCCTCGCGGGCGGTCATCGAGTGCGCCGCGGTCGCTGTTTTCGCCGATGCGAGCGGCCGTGGAGAAACTTCGCACGGCAATCTACTGCTGGCAATGCAACCGCCGGTTTGAGGGGTCGGCCCAACCTCGAACGGGTGGAGCACAAGGCTGGCGGTGCACCAATTGTGAAGCAGGGCGCACCGTCCCTGGAGCGTGACTGATAGGGGTGAGGTACATTACATTGTGGACGGCAGTACGTTCGCGTAACCCCGCTGCCTGCGCCTCGGCGTTCGGCTTCCCCAAGAGCGCCCACACCGCCGAGGCGCACTCCTTGCGGGCCCGATGGGGCCCTTCACCCCGCGTGCCAACGTCGTACGGTCGGATGGCGAAGGTCCCCGGCGGGCGTGAAACCGCAGAACTCTACATCGGCGATGATGGGGCGACCGAGATCGAGTTCCGCGCAAAGCTTGCGAGCCCCGTTTCCACGGAAGTCAGGGGTGATCCAGCCGCAGGGACTGAGGTTCCCCGGATCGGTGAGCCGTGCCAGCCGAAGCGATCGGGCCGACCCAAATCTCACATCGACGTCGATAACGGCGAAAAGCTCAACCGATCTACACTTTGCCCGTCGCCAAAAATCCACACGGCCCGACGGGTAGGTCGAGCCGCACCGCTTCGAGACGACGCCCTGAAGCCCGCGCTCGCGCGCTGTCTCCCAAAGCTTTTGACCGTCCCCGCCGGCCAAATCGGACAGTCCAAGACAGGGCGAATCTCCCCGCAGCGCCTCGGCAAGCATCGCTCGGCGGTCCTCGAGCGAATCCGGCCGCAAGTCCTCGCCGTCGAGCTGCAGGATATCGAAAGCCCTGAAGAGGGCGTCCGCCGATCCTTGCGCCTTGAGCCGAGAACCGATTGCGAGGGAATCCGCCGTGCTCTGCCTTGCCTCGACCAGCTCCCCGTCGATCACGGCCGAGCCGACGCGCAGTTTCGCCAGAGCCGCGCAAATCGTCGGCGCGCGGCTCGACCGGTCGCGGCCGCGGGAGGTGAACAGGCGCGCCTGGCCGCGGTCGATCACCGCGACGGTGCGGTCGCCGCCATGCACGGTCTCATGCCACCACTCAGGCCCTCGCGGCGGCCGAGCGATGGACTTGGGAAGCGCGGGAGGAAGAAAGACGGGTGGAACACGAGCAAGGCAGATTTGGCGCAAGCCCAAGCTTCGCGCCAGATTCGCACCGGCAGCGGGCTCTTCAAAATACATCGATGCCGCGCCGAATGGCGCGCGCCCGTCGGGCGTTGTGCCCATGTGAAGCTTCCCCGAGGGGAGCAGCATTTCACATACTTAAATCAGGCGATATGCCTCGATGAGGGTACCTCCAAATCTCATCTTCGAGGCTCAAAGCCGCAATTCAGGCGCCGATCAGGCGCCGCTTCGAAGAAGAGCCGAAGCGCTCAAGGACGCTGATCATGTCTTCCACGCTTGGAGGAGGGGTCCGTCGATCCCGTAGACCGGATCGTTGCGCGGTCGCCGCACGGCCGCAATCGTCTCGACTCCGCGGCGAGCCTCAGCGCCTTCTCGCGCATCTCTCCCAATGATAGGGCTTGTCGGCGCAGTAGCCGAGCTTTCCAAGGAGATCGCCGACCTTGGAGCTTGCGTTGCAGGCCTCGTCGGAGTGCGGATCGTCGGCGCGCAATCCTTGGCACATCTCCGTGAGATCGAGTTGGACGCCGATCAAATCCTGAACCAGAATCGATTGCGCGCGCGCCGGCGGGGGTGCGGCGCCAATGGACGCGGCGCCTAGGAACGCGGCGCCGAGCGCAAAGCCAGCGATCATCGAGAAGCGTGCCATCCTTTGCCTCCGTCTGACAGGGACAATGAAATCAATTTGGAGCTGAGCACGAAGGGAGCACGCCGCACGAAGACCCAGCAAGTCTCTCCAGAGATTTCCAGGAGCCTTCACCTTGTCGACCAGCACTCATCGGCATGAACTACCGCGTCAAATTCTCAAGCAAACCTTCGAGCCTGGACCATGGTGAAGGAAGCACCACGTGATCTCGAATGTAAACAGGTATAGAGATGGAATGTCGATGGACGTCGACCGGCGAGGAGCGACCGCGTGAGACGCCTCTGCTTGCCCCGCTTCCTGATCGTGGCGATGGTGCTCGTCTCAAGCAACGCGCAAGCCTTCGCCGTGAGCTTTCGCTGGTGCGGCGCTTCGCCGGAGTTCCAGCTCCGCGACGTGCCGAAGGGCACCACGAGCCTCGATTTGCGGATGCAGGATTTGATGGTGCCGAGCTATCCGCATGGCGGGGGCAGCGTCTCCTATCGCGGCGAGGCGAGCATCCCTTGCGGCAGCTTGAGCGGCTCTTATCGCGGCCCTTCCCCTCCGCCTGGGCAATTCCACACCTATCGCTGGACCGTGAAGGCGCTCGATGCCTCAGGCAAGCCGCTTGCGACGGCGACGAGCGAGCGGAAATTTCCGGAGTGACCCGCCGCGAGCAAGCGGGCTCGGGCGAAGGCTCTCGCGCGGAGCTTTCGCCTTTCGGCGACGGCCCTCGGCTTCTCTCGGCGTTCTCGCTCGTGCTCCGTGCCTTTCGCCAGCGGCCGCGGATGACGATCTCGCCGCCACCTGCGCCCGGGTGGGCGATGACGACACGCTGCGTGACTATCAACCTTCGCTGAAGGCGGGCGCCGCGAAAATCTTCAAGACGATGTTTCCCGGCGCCAACTCGCCTCCCGACGAGGCCATGCTCCGGGCGCAGGCGAAGTTCCGCTGCATGGACGGCAAGGTCTATGCCTGTTTCATCGGCGCCAATTTGCCCTGCGGCAAGCTGAACACCTCGCGCCACAACGCGGGCGCGGAAACTTATTGCCGGACCGATCCCGAGGCCGATTTCATCCCGATGGCGGCGACCGGCCATGACTCGGTCTATTCCTATCGTTGCCGGGGCGGAAAGCCCGAGGTGGCGCACACCTCGTACGAGCTCGACCGGCGCGGCTTCGCCAAGAGTCTGTGGTTGCCGCTGCCGCCGGCGCCTTGAAGGCCATCCTTCGCCACATGATTCTGTCGCAAGCACGGCTTTTTTTGCGGATCATGTCTTGGCGAGCCAGACCGTGCGTCCTCCCGCGCTTGGATCTTCGACGATATGCTCCACCACACGAAACCCGTGGCGTTCGAGCAAGGCCTCATATTCCGACGCGTCCAGGCTCGCGTGATAGAGCGGTTCTCCTCGATACTCTCCGATCGCTTCGCCGAGGCGCGGGCCCGTATTGAACATCAAGACGCAGGGCGTCGCCGCATGCCTCGCGAACACATCGAACATGCGGCGTTGTTCGTCGTGCGCAAGAAAGAAGTAGCTGTCCCAGGCGAGAATACCGTCGAAGCGCCTGTCGAGTGCCACGGAGCGCATATCCGCGACCTGCCATTCTTGCTCCGGCATCCGGCTGCGGCAGAGCGAGATGAGCGTCGGTGACGCATCGATACCGGTGACGCGAAGCCCGTTACGCACGAGATTTCGCCCCACCGGGTTTCCCGACCCACAACCGAGATCGAGCACGCTCGCGCGCTCGGGAGGCACGCGATGAAGCGCTCGTGCCAACGCCTGTCGTTCCACCCCACACCGTTGCGGTCGGCATCCCATTCGCGGGCGTAACGCTCGTAAATGCCAGTGATCCGTTCGGCGGCGGGGTGATCCGTCATCGCCCATAGATGGGCGAGGAACTGCTCCTGGCAAACCATTCCCGGCGCGTCGGTCGCTAAATCCCGAGATAGGCCGTCTGCACCTGCTTGTTGTTGGCGAGCTCGGCACTCTTGCCGTGCATGATCACCTTGCCGCTTTCGAGCACATAGGCACGCTCGACGAGTGTCAGCGCGCGGCTGACGTTCTGTTCCACGAGCAGGATTGCGGTGCCGATGGCGTGGATTTCCCGGATCTTCTCGAAGGTGACGTCGGTCATCACCGGCGCGAGGCCTAGCGAGGGCTCGTCGAGCATGAGCAGGCGCGGCTTCAGCATGAGGCCGCGGCCGACCGCAAGCATCTGTTGCTCGCCGCCGCTCATCGTGCCGGCAAGCTGGCGCCTGCGCTCGGCGAGCCTCGGGAAGATATTGTAGACGAGCGCGAGCGAGCGGCCGCGCTCGGCTTTGGCGCGCGGCGCATAGGAGCCGATCTCGAGGTTTTCCTGGACGGTCATTTCCGGGAAGACCTGACGGCCCTCCGGCACATGGGCGATGCCGAGCTCGGTGATCTTGTACGGCGGCAAGGCCGGTGAGCTCGGTGTCGAGGAAGGTGATCGTGCCCGACGTCAGGCGCACAAGCCCGGAGATCGCCCGCAGCGTCGTGCTCTTGCCGGCGCCATTGGCGCCCAGAAGTCCCGACGGCCTCGCCCTCCCCGACCGTGATGCTGACGTCACCGATCGCGGGCACCGATCCGTAGCTCGCGCTCACCGCCGCAGATCGAGCACATCCGGCCTCCTTCAGCGGGCGCATGCACATAGCTCGAGCCGAGATAGGCGCGGATGACCTCCGGGTTCTGCGACGATTTCTCGAGGTGCGCCTTCGGCGATCTTCTGCCCGTGATCGAGCACGACGATATGGCGCGCGACAGCCATGATGGCGCGCATCACATGCTCGACGATCACGATGGTGAGGCCGCGCTTGCGAAAGCTTGCCGACGAGGGCCACCGCCTGGTCGATCTCGGAAGGGTTGAGCCCCGCCATCACTTCGTCGAGGAGCAGAAGCCTCGGCCTCGGTCGCGAGCGCGCGCGCCATTTCGAGCCGTCGTTGGTCGATGGTCGTGAGGTCGCGCGCCGCCGTGCGCTCTTTCGCCGACAGGCCGACGAAATCGATCGCCTCGCGTGCCTTCTCGCGGGCGATTTCGACCTTCTTGTCGCGCAGGAACGCGCCGGTCATGACATTGTCGAGGACCGTCATGGCGCCAAAGGGCTTGGCCACCTGGAACGTCCGCGCCAGGCCGTGCGCGCAAATGTCATGCGGACGCAGACCGACGATCTCGCGGCCGAAGGCGGTCACGGAGCCGGCGTCGGGGCGGAAGAAGCCGGTGATCAGGTTGAAGCTCGTCGTCTTGCCCGCACCGTTCGGGCCGATGAGGGCGAGCGTCTCGTTTTCCTTGACCGAGAAGCTCACGTCCTGCACGGCGCGCAAGCCCCCGAAGCGCTTGCTGAGATTGCGGATGACGAGCGCTTCAGCCATCGCTCGCGTCCATCCTCGCCCTGCAAGGGGGAGGAATGAGGTGGGGGTCACAAGACACACGCTTCTCCATCAGCCTGGCACCGCGCGTGCCGGCTCGCGCAGGGAAACGGCGTCCCCAGATCTCGCCGAGGAAGCCCATGATCCCGGTCGGCCGCCAAAGGATCACCGCCATCAGGATGAGGCTGTAGACTGTCAATTGTATGCCCCCGATCGAGCTGCCGAGCCAGCTTTGCAGCAAGGCCGAGGTCGTCTCGAGAAGCACCGTTCCGATCACCGGCCCCCAAAGCGTTCCGATCCCACCGACGATCGACACGAGAGCGGCCTCGATCGAGACGCTGAAATTGAACGCGGTCGCCGGGTCGATGAAGTAGATGTATTGGATGTAGAAGGTGCCGGCCAAGGCCGTGAGGAAGGCGCTGATCATGTAGATGTCGCGCTTCATGCGCGGCGCGTTGACGCCGATCGCCTCGGCCGCGTCCTCGTTCTCGCCGATGGCGACGAGGTAATATCCGATCCAGGATCGCTCGATGAGAAAGGTGATCGCGAGCCCGATCGAAAGCAAGCCGAGCGCGATATAGTAATACGCGGATTTCGCGTCGAACTGCATCATCAACGGCGCGTTGCCGAGGTTCGGGATGGTCGTGCCTTCGGCACCCCAGGCGAAATCGCGGAACTTCAGAAAGACCAGCATCAGCACTTGCGCCGTGGCGATGGTGGCGATGGTGAAATACGGGCCGCGCAAGCGAAAGCACAGCCAGCCGATCGGCAGGCTCGCGAGCGCTGCGACGACACCGCCGGCGAGCATGCCTATCCAGGGCGAGATGCCGAAATCGATCTGAAGAAGCGTCGAGGTATAGGCGCCAAGCCCGAAATAGGCGACATGCCCCAAGGAGAGCTGCTTGGCGTAGCCGCCCATGAGGTTCCAGGCGGTGCCGATGAAGGCGAACAACAGGATGCGGATGAAGATATCGATGGTGAAGGCGCTCTTCACCAGCATGGGCAGAGCCAGGAGGACGAGCGCAAGCATGCAGAGCGACAGCGCGACCCCAAGACGCGATTTCAGTTTCATCGCGCCCGCCCTCCGGCAAGTCCGCTCGGCCGCACCGCGAGCGTGAGGAGGAGCATCAGGAAGACGACGATCAGCCCCGAATCCGCGCCGACGAACTGGATCCCGAGCAATTCCGCGACGCCCATCATCAAGCTCGCGACGAGCGCCCCGATGATGTTGCCGAGCGTCCCCAGCACCACGGCGACGAAGGCCATGAGCACGAACACCTGCCCGACCAACGGGTAGGCCGGATAGAAGGGCATCAGCAGCGAGCCCGCGGCGCCCGCGAGCGCCAGCGCCACGCCGAGCGCGACGCAAAACACGCGGTTGGGGTTGACGCCCATCAGCATCGCGACATCGCGGTTTTGCGCGGCGGCCCGCATGGCCTTGCCGAGATCGGTCGTGTGGAGGAACACCCAGAGCGCCGCGCTCAGCACCATCGCGAGGGCGAAGGCGAAGAGCTTCGCGAGGGGAAGATAGAGCCCGGCGACATGCAGCGCCTCGTCGGAATACCAGGTGTGCACGGTGCGATAATTCGCCGTGAGCAGCATGAGCGACAGGTTGATGATGAGCAGCGACAGCGCGAAGGTCAGGAAGATCTGGGGCATGTCGTTTTGCCCGAGCACCCTCCTGATGAGGAAATGCTGGATCAGCACGCCCACGACGAAAAGCACCGGCATCGAGACGACGAGCGAGAGGATCGGGATCGATGCCGAATTGCGTCGCGAGGAAGAAGCTGATGTACATCCCGATCATCACGAATTCGCCCTGGGCGAAATTGACGATCTTCACGACGCCGAAGATCAGCGTGACGCCGATGCTGACGAGCGCGTAGATGCCGCCGATCAGCAGGCCGTTGATCACGGCCTGGGCGAGTGTCTCGACCATCGCCTCGGCGGCTTCTCAGGTCTTCATCAGCGGCGCGCGCGCGTCCGCCTTCGGGAAGACGCTCGCGAGATCGCCGTTCTGCCATTGCACCCCGACCGGATGGGCATGGATATTCTTGCCGTCGGGGCCGAACTTCACCTTTCCGCCCGGGCACATCGCCGCGTAACCGCTCGAGATGATCGAGCGCGGCGATCGCGTCGCGCACCTTCTGCGGATCGGTCGACGCCGCGCGCTCGAGCGCCTCGGCGATCATGAAGGTCTGCGCGACGAGCCCGCCGGCATATTCGAAGAGGAACTCGCCGGTCCGCTTCTTGTATTCGGCGTTCACCTTCTGGGCGTTGTCGTCCATGTCGTGGTTCCAATGCGCCACGCCTTGCAGGCCTTCGGCGAGCTTGCCGACGTTCTTGTAGAAGTCGGGAATGACGAAGCCGCCGGATCCGCCGTTGATGGCGATGTCGAGCCCGACCTGCTTCACCGTGCGCACGATCAAGATGAGATCGTTGAGATAGGACACCGAGAACAGTGCATTCGCACCCGAAGCCTTGACCTTGTTGATCAGCGGGCTCGCGTCCGTGAAGCCGGCCGAATACGGCTCGAACAGCACGATCTCGACACCCTCGTTCGGCGCGAGCTCGCGCAAGCCATTCGACGTCGAGGTCCCGAACGCCGTGTTCTCGAAGATCACCGCGACCTTGGGCTTGTCGCCCACGAGCTTCGACATCTGCAGTTGCGCCTCGGCAAATTGCGAAGCGCGCGCGAAAGGCGTGAAGGTGTAATGCCGGCCCTTGTTGAGCTGGTCCGAGCTCGAGCCGGTCAACAGCGGCACCTTGGCGCGCTCCGCGACTTCGCTCGCGATCAACGTCAAGGCGCTGGCGAAGCAGCCGTGAACGGCGGAGAGCTTGTTGTCCGAAATCAGGCGATCGGTCTCGGTGCGCGTCACGGTCGTGTCGCTTTGCACGTCGGAAACGATCAGGTTGAGCTTGGCGCCGCCGAGCGATTTGATGCCACCGGCGTCATTGACCATCTCGACCGCGAGCTTCGCCGCGTTGACGCAACCGACGCCGATCTGGGCAAGGCTTCCGGTTACCGGGTAAAGCCCGCCGATGTTCACGGGCTCGGCCGCGTAGCCGCGCATGGGGTAACCGCCGAACGCACCGGCGGCAAGCGCCCCGCCCGCCGTTTTGACGAGGAATTCCCTGCGGGTATTGCGCTTCGATTTCGGATCGCGGCTGTTTCTCATCCTTTTACCTCCTGGAGCCGGTGACTGTCGCTTCGGCGCGCCCCTGGCCAGTTTTGTATGCTTCGCGCGAACGAACTTAGCGCCTGATTTCGTCCGCCGCCAGCAGCAAATCATCGCACAACTCGGTCGACCTCGGGTCGTGTCGCGTTGCGATGATCGATGGGATTCAGCATAAATCGTCCGCCTCCCTGTTTTGACCGCCGGAAACGCCAACTCTTAGAGCTCATGCCTGATTTTGCGTTCGTCTACTGTGATGCTAAAAAGCATCGGGAAAATCGAAGCTGACGACCGATGAAGGAAGCGAACCTCGCCTTCCCGACGGACGCGGAGAACCGGGTGGAAGGCATCGCGCGATATCCGACGGCTCCCAGGCCAACAAGCGCCGCATGGCTGCTTCGACGTGCCTGTCGTGCAGCTTAGTGCCGCTGAGGCCATTTGAGTGATTTTAAACGCCAACGCTCAATTGAAGGAAGGCTACGAACTTCATCGCCGCGGCATGCTTGCGGAAGCAATTCATGAATATCGCAGCGTGCTGCGCCGAGCGCCGGCCGATCTCGGCGCGCTCTATCTTCTCGCCTTGGCCACGCTTCAGCGAGACGATCTCACTGAGAGCGAAACGCTTCTGACGCGAGCCTTGGCGATAGAGCCGGATCATGCGCCGGCACATCGTTTGCTCGGCATGGTGCATGACCGTGCCGGCCGGTTTGACGAGGGGTTGGCGAGCTTCGATCGATGCTTGGCGATCGACCCGAATGATGCTCAGGGGTTGCGTCTTCGCGCCGGTGCGCTGCACAAGCTGAAGCGATTCGATGAAGCGCTGACGACTTATGATCGTGCCCTAATTGGCAATCCGCGCGATGCCGACACGATGAATGATCGCGGCAGCACGCTGGCTGAGCTGAAGCGCTTCGAGGAGGCGCTGGAAAGTTACGATCGCGCTTTGGCCACCAAGTCTGACCACACGGAGGCACATTATAATCGCGGCGTCGTCTTGCATCGGCTGGGACGAATTGAGGAGGCGCTGAAGAGTTACGATCGCGCCTTGTCGATCAAGTCGAAATATCTCGAGGCATGGCTCAACCGGGGCGCGGTCCTCCATGCACTCGGTCGTCTCAAAGAGGCTTTGGAGAGCTACGATTTTGCCTTGGCGATCGAGCCGAACCATGTCGACGGCTTGAGAGATCGCGGGATGGTCCTGGGTGCGCTAACTCGCTTTGCGGAGGCCCTGGAGAGCTACGATCGCGTCCTGGCCATCGAACTGAACGACGACGTCGCCCTGAACGGTCGCGGCACCGTGCTGCGCGGACTAGGTCGCTTCGAGGAGGCGCTCGAGAGTTATGATCATGCGCTGGCGATCAAACCGGATCATATCTATGCGTTGAGCGGATCGGCAGCTTCCGCAATGAGGATTTGTGCCTGGTCTCGAACCGTGAGGCTGGGCGAGAAAATAACGTCCCAAGTCATCAGAAGCGCATCTGTCGTCACACCCTTCACGTTTTTGGGATATGGCGATGATCCGGCGCTACAATTGCAGTGCGCAAAAACCTACATCAAAGACAAGTTGTCGATCCCGCCGCTTCCCTTCCCTGTGCGGAAGCCTCGACAGCACGGGAAGCCGCGCATCGCCTATCTCTCGGCGGATTTTCATAAGCATGCGACCTCATATCTCATAGCCGAGCTCTTCGAGCGCCATGATCGAAGCCATTTCGAGGTGGTGGGGATTTCCTTCGGTCCTGACGATGGCAGCGAAATACGGGCACGCCTGATCAAGGCATTCGATCGCTTCCATGACGTGCGTTCGCTCAACGATCACGGTGTCGCGAAACTTCTTTATGAGCTCGAGATCGATATCGCGGTCGATCTCAAGGGACACACGCAAGACGCACGTCTTGGCATTTTGGCTTGTCGGCCGTCGCCGATCCAGGTCAGCTATCTCGGCTTCCCGGGGACGACGGGAGCCGACTTCATCGATTACGTGATCGGTGATGACATCGTCCTGCCCTTCGACCAGCAGGCTTTCTGGAGCGAGAAGATCGTGCATCTTCCCGAGTGCTACCAGGTCAACGACAGCAAGCGAAAGATCGCCGATCGCACACCCACACGTGAGGAAGCAGGGTTGCCAGAGAAGGGGTTCGTGTTCTGTTGCTTCAATAACAATTACAAGATCACCCCGCCGTTCTTCGACATCTGGATGCGGCTTCTCGGGAAGATCGAGAGCAGCGTGTTGTGGCTCCGTCGCGACAACGTATCCGCTGAAAGAAACTTACGGCAAGAGGCGCTGGCGCGCGGCATCGATCCGGCGCGCCTCATCTTCGCCGATGTGCGAGCGAACGAAGAGCATTTGGCTCGCCACAAGCTCGCGGATCTGTTTCTCGACACGCTTCCCGTGAATGCCCATACGACGGCGAGCGATGCGCTCTGGGCCGGGTTGCCGGTGCTCACCTGTCTGGGGAAATCATTCGCGGGACGCGTCGCGGCAAGCCTACTGCATGCGGTCGGCCTTCCCGAAGTCGTTACCCGCGGTCTTGATGAGTACGAAGCTCTCGCGCTCAAGCTCGCGAGCGATGCATCGCTTCTTCGGAAGGACCGAACGCGGCTTGAGCGTAACCGCGCGACGGCACCTCTTTTCGACATCGAGCGTTTCCGGCGTCGCCTCGAAGACGCCTATCTCACCAGCTCGCCCTACACCAAAAAGGTGAGCAGCCCCGCAGCTTCAGTGTTCGCCGGATTTGAGCCACCGTAGGCTCATATTTGGCGGAGAGCGATTGCCATGAGCGCCGAAGTATCGGCTTGACGGTCGTGGGTGAGTTTCAATGAGCCTCGTTTAAGTTGTTTGGTCCTTCGGTCGTTTTGTCCTACGGCGGCGATTCATGATGACCCTAAAGGTAAACGTCGCCAGGAGCATGGAAGAGATAAAATCGCGGCGATCGATATGCCCTCTCGCGAGAGAGACGACTCCCACGATCGCGAGTACACCAAGCCCGAACACCAGTACCGGTACTTCGATCCATTTGCGAATAAACTCCATTTGTGCTCCGGCGTATGAGACTGCGATGAGAGCGATGTGAGAGGCTAAACACGCCTTTTTGGCACGATTTTCAAACCGACCCGCTGCCCACCGCGATCATCTGGGAGGCCATCCTCGACATAGAGGAAATCCTGGCTACGTGCGGCGACGGGACCGTCGCTCGCCTTTGCACGACCAGAGGCGGACGGATTCGAGCAAGGCTCGGCGTCTTTTCGCGTCAAGTGGCGCTGGCACGGGAAACGAGACGCACCACCGCTTGACCATCGTGGGTCAGGACAACTTCGTCGCCCTCCTGGGCAAGGCGCACCAATTCACTAAGTCGTGTTTTGGCGTCCGTTAGTGACACGCGCATGGGATCCTTTTACGTTCTCTTGGCCCATTTCATATGGATTAGACCAACGAGCGGCGCCATCGACGCATAAAGCATTGTTCGGCCAATTTCCGCGCCCTCGCTTAGGGTAATTTGACGCCTCTCCCCTGGCGAGGCGAAGTTTCGGCTGCTAAGCTTGCTCCTCGGATGGGGTGGCGCAGCAGACGGGACCTTTCATGAAACGTCGCACTCTTCTCAAAGGCGCCTTGGGCGCCATGGGCGCGTTCGCGCCGCTTGCAAGGCCGAACCTTGCCCGCTCGCAAGGCGCGAACGTGCTCAAATTCGTGCCGCAGGCGGATCTCGGCGTGCTCGATTCCGTCTTCACCACCGCTTATGTCACGCGCAACCACGCCTTCCTCGTCTTCGACACGCTCTACGGAATGAATGAGACCTATGAGCCCATGCCTCAGATGGTCGAAGGCCATGTGGTCGAGAATGACGGCAAGCTCTGGACCCTCAAGCTTCGCGAAGGCCTCAAGTTTCACGACGGCCAGCCGGTGCTGGCGCGCGACGCGGTCGCGAGCATCAAGCGCTGGGGACAGCGCGATGCGCTCGGCGGTTCCCTCCTCGCGGCGACGGATGAGCTCTCGGCAGGCTCGGACCGCGAGATCCGCTTCCGATTGAAGAAGTCTTTTCCGCTTCTGCCGCTGGCGCTCGGGCGGGGCAGCAACACCATGGCGCCGATCATGCCCGAGCGGCTCGCCATGACACCGCCGACCCAGCAGGTCACCGAAATGGTCGGAAGCGGTCCCTATCGCTTCGTCGCTGGGGAACGCGTGCCCGGCTCGCTCGCCGTGTACCAGCGATTCGAAGGCTATGTTCCGCGTCCCTCCGGGACGGCGAGCTTCACGGCGGGCCCGAAGATCGCGAATATCGAGCGCATCGAATGGCACGTCATTCCGGACGCCGCGACGGCGGCCGCGGCCCTTCAAGCCGGCGAGATCGACTGGTGGGAACAGCCGACGGCCGATCTCCTCCCGCTCTTGAAGCGCAACGCCGCGATCAAGACCGAGATCATCGACCGGGCCGGAAATATCGGCCTGCTACGGTTGAACTGTCTCTACCCGCCTTTCGACAATCCGGCGGTGAAGCACGCGCTCCTCGGCGCCATCAACCAGGCGGATTTCATGGCCGCCGTCGCGGGCGCGGATACCGAGATGTGGCGCGACAAGGCGGGCGTCTTCACGCCGTCGACTCCGCTCGCGACCGATGTGGGCATCGAGCTGCTCCCCGCCAAGCCCGATTACGACAAGGTGAAACGCGATCTCGCGGCGGCCGGCTACAAAGGCGAGAAGGTCGTGCTTCTCGCCGCCACCGATTTCCCGGCGGTCACGGCCTTGTGCGAAGTCTCCGCGGACATGTTCCGCAAATCCGGCATCAATCTCGATTACCAGGCGGTGGATTGGGGAACGGTGACCCAGAGACGCAACAGCCAGGAGCCGCCCGAGCACGGCGGCTGGAACGCTCATTGCACCTATACGGCGGGGTTCGACCTGCTCACTCCGGGGACCAATCTTTCGCTGAACGCGATCGGTCGCGCGGGCTTCGTGGGCTGGCCGACGAATGCGAAGCTCACGGCGCTGCGAACCGAATGGCTCGACGCGGCGGAGCTTTCCGAGCAGCAACGCATCTGCCGGGAGATCCAGACGGAGTTCTGGAGGGACCCGCCCTATTTTCCGTTGGGACAATTCT
Organism: uncultured Alphaproteobacteria bacterium; assembly: GCA_963713805.1. Classification (GTDB taxonomy): domain Bacteria; phylum Pseudomonadota; class Alphaproteobacteria; order Rhizobiales; family Beijerinckiaceae; genus GAS188. The sequence continues at coordinate 112,016 of CAVQNF010000036.1, forward strand.
TTCAGGCGACGGCGTATCGGAATTCGATCAGCCAGATCCCACGCGGATCCTTCAGTCTTTTCTGGAACGTCCGCAAGGCCTAAGTCTGCTCGAGGACATGGCGAAAGGCGCTCCGCGACTTGGCCTTTCCCGTCGACTTCGGCAACCGGCGTCGCGTCGGCGAGATTGCCCGCGACGCGACCTTGCATTGTTCGGATCGGCGGCGCGGGAACCTTTTGGCGCAGGATGCATCCAAACGTCAGTTCGTTCGGAGAGGCATTCGTCATGGCAAAGGCATCGCTTTCGGGCGCCCCCAGCAAACGAGCCGAGGATTACGTCGTCGAAGCGGGCTTGATCGCTCGCGCGCGGCAAAAAGACGCCTCGGCGGTGCGCGCCATCATGAGCCGCTACAACCGAAGGCTCTACCGCATCGCGCGCAGCGTGCTCAGAGACGATGGCGAGGCGGAGGACGCGGTGCAGGAGGCCTATCTTCGCGCGTTCGGAGCCTTGGCCACATTCCGCCACGAGTTCGAGCCTCGGCACCTGGCTCACGCGCATCGTCCTCAACGAGGCGTTGGGCCGCTGGCGCGGGAGAGGGCCGCGTCTCGAGCAGGTGACGGACGCCATGCTCGACGCACAGGGTGCGCGGATCATCTCCTTTCCGCAAAGCCGGGAAGCCGATCCGGAGCGCGCCTTGGCGCAACGCCAGATCAGGCAGACGCTCGAACGCGCCATTGACGAGCTGCCGAAGAATTTCCGCACCGTGCTCGTCGCGCGCGTGATCGAGGAGATGAGCGTGGAGGACACGGCGGAGCTGCTCGGCCTGCGGCCCGAAACGGTCAAGACCCGGCTGCACCGGGCGCGCAAGCTCCTCAAGCTCGCGCTCGAAAAGCAGATCGGCCCCGTTCTCACGGGCGCTTTTCCTTTCGCCGGGCGGCGTTGCGAGCGCATGACGGACGAAGTGCTGCGGCGGCTCTCATCCCAGGGCCACGATGCCGGGAACCTTTAGCAAGACTCAGCCATCCAATCCCTGTCGACCGCAGTCATCTCATGTCGACGAGGGAGGAACATCATGCTCATCGCCAGAGTTTTCGTCGCGCTCGCTGCTTTTCTCATGGCTACGGCCTTCGCCGAGGCGCAAGGCGCCAAGCCGACCGATCCTCAGATCGCCCATATCGCCTACACGGCCGGCGTGATCGACATCAAGGCCGCGCAGCTCGCCCTCAAGAAGTCGAAGAACCGCAATGTGATCGCCTTCGCGAAGGACATGGTACGCGACCATGGCGCCGTCAATCAAAAGGCATTGGGCTTGGTGAAAAAGCTCAACGTCACGCCCGAGGACAACGACACGAGCAAGAGCCTCGTTCAGAAGGCCGATGAGGAGCGCGCCAAGCTGTCGAAGCTGCGCGGGTCGGAATTCGACAAGGCCTATGCGGCAAACGAGGTCGCCTATCACAAGACGGTCAATGGGGCCCTTGAGAACCTGCTCATTCCGAGCGCGTCCAATCCGGAGCTGAAGGACCTTCTGTCGACCGGCCTCAAGATTTTCCAAGGCCACCAGGAACACGCCGAGCATCTCGTCGAGATGCTCCGGTGAAGGGCACGGGGGTCACGATGAAGCCGTGGCTAGGCATGGCTCTCGCGGCGGCGGCTTTCCTGGCCCCGCCTCAGGTCCTTGCGGGTGACGTGGTCAGGGTGAAGATCGAAGGGCTCGCTTTCGGTCCCGCTCAGCTTTCGGTGCATGTGGGCGACACGGTCGAGTGGGAGAACGCCGATTTCGTCGCCCACACCGCCACGGAGCTTCACGGCGCCTTCGATGTCATGATCCCGGCGGGCGCGACCCGCCGGCTCCTGCTCAAGCAGGCGGGAACCTTCGAGTATGACTGCAGGTTCCATCCCACCATGAAAGGCGAGCTGCGCGTCATGTGAGGCGATCGGGATTTCCGTCTTACCTCGGCACGCGAGCCAGATTGGGTTGCGCCTCCTCGAGCGCCCGAGCGTAGGACGGGCGCTCCATCAACCGATTGAGATAGGCCGCCACGTTCTTATACGCCTCGCCGAAGGGCATCATCATATTCGCGTAGAAGAGGGCGGGCGCCGCGGCGCAATCGGCCATGGTGAAGGCCTCGCCCATGGCCCAGGTCTTCGTCCCCATTTCCTGATCGAGCATGCCGCAAGCCGTTCGCAACGTTGCCCTCGCCTGCTCGACGCCGTAGGCATCGTTCTTTCCGGACGGTCGAAGCCGGTCCGTGACGATCTTTTGCATCGGCACATTGACGTAGAGGTCGAAAAAGCGATCGCGCAGGCGCGTCTGCCGCGCGAGATCGGCGTCACGGGGCAAAAGCTGCGTCCGGCCGGGGTAATGCTGCGCCAGATACTCGATGATGATGCTCGATTCCGGAATGGTTTCTTCCTTCCCCTCGTCGCGCAGCACCGGGAACTTGCCGATCGGCCAGATCTTCGTGAATTGCTCAAGGGATGTTTCATCGCCGAGATCGACAAGAAAGGGCTCGAAGGGCGTGTCGTTCTCATAAAGGGCGACGAGAACCTTCTGGCAAAATGACGAAAGCGGATGGAAATAGAGCTTGAGAGACATGCGAGCGACCCTTTCGTGTGAAACCCTCAAGATGGGGGCGCGCGCTCGATGCCGCGATGTGCCCTTTGCGATTTCAGGGCGCGAGAGCCCCGGCGCGGCACGAAATCATCCTGCGGCTTCGCGGCGGCCGAGCGGGTAGCTTCGGTCATCGTCGCGAAAGGGCTGGACCAGCATCCGGTCGAGCCTCAGCTCGCGCGGGTCGCGAAACTGCTCGATGCCGATCGTCATGTTCTGGTGCCCCGCCGCGGGCTCGGCGAGATAGGTGCCGAACCACCGATCCCACCAAGGCAGGTTGAAGCCGAAATTGCTGTTGGTCTCGCGCGGCGCCGCGGAATGATGCACGCGATGCATCTCGGGCGTGACGACGATCCAGCGAAGGACCCGGTCGAGCCGAGCCGGGATGCGGACATTTCCGTGGTTGAACATCGAGGTGGCATTGAGCAGCACCTCGAACAGGAGCACGGCCAACGCCGGCGCGCCCAGCGCGGCGACGACGCCGAGCTTGATCACCATGGAGAGGAGAATCTCGAAAGGATGAAAGCGCAACCCCGTGGTCACGTCGAATTCGAGATCGGCGTGATGCATCCGGTGAAGCCGCCAAAGCACCGGCACCGCATGGAAAAGCACGTGCTGCAGATAGATCGCAAGGTCGAGAAGGATGATCGAGAGGATGACCGCGACGAGCCGTGGCGCCGCGATCGCCTGGAACAGCCCGAAGCCGTGCGCTTGCGCGACCAAGGCCATGCCGATGGCCGCGGTCGGAAAGAGAATGCGCACCGCGAGCGTGTCGAGAACCACGACGCCCAGATTCGAAGGCCAGCGCCGGGCACGTCCGATCTCTTGCCGCAAGCGTGGCGCCAGCAGCTCCCACAACGCCATGACGGCGAGAACGCCCGCGAAAACGCCGAGGCGGATGAGAGGTTCATAGGTCAAGAAGGGCTCCTGAGCGACAAGCGTCTCGGGCATCCGATATTTCCCGCAAGGCATGGGCGACGCGCTCGCCGCGATGCGAAGCTTCGCTTCGATCCGGCAATTGTCTCGATCCCTCCCGCGCTATAGCACAAACGCAAAGGACGAGCGCAAAAGACAAGCGCAAAAGACAAGCGCAAAAGACAAGCGCAAAAGACAAGCGCAAAGGACGAGCCGCCTTCATCTCCTTGGGAGGCTGGCGCGAAACCTCCGATCGAGGGGCCTCATCGGCAAGCTCGCGACGGCTTCCGGGCCGCGAGCCCGCGGAATACCGAAGATTTGAAATAACAACTCCGTGAGACTCTGGGAAAGGAGAATTTGCTCACGCTAATTGCAAACACTTGTTAATTGTAGTTTGTTAGATGTCGTCTGGCTCGCATGTGCTGGTCCGGAAGGTCTTCGAGGGGCGGTTTCTGAGCGCATGAGAGTCTCCGCCAAAGGATTCTTCCATTCGAGATCCCGCCTCGGACTAGGCGTGCATCTCATCTTTTGCGCCCTCATCTCGCTGACGACGGCGTTTGGCTTCTATTCCTCGAGCTTGAGCTGGTTCAAGGAGCATAAGAGCGAGGAAAAGATCACCGCGCTCAGGCTGGTCGACGCCTTCGTCACCAATTATTCCGCCATTCGCTCGAGCTTGGGCGCGGATGCGCCGGTACCCGCGAGCTTCCGCGCCCACTCCATCGAGATGTTCAACGCCGGGCGCGGATCGGATGCCGATTTCAGCTTGCGTTGGGTCGGTCGCGTCGGGAAGGCCATCGCGACGCCGCCCACGGACCCCGCAATGGCGGCCGCCATCGAGGCCTTTGCGGCCGACCCCGAGCCGACGCCCGTATCGGAATTCCTGACCTCCGACACGGGCCCGATTTTTCGCACCATCTACCCCTCCGTGGCACATGAGCAAAGCTGCGTGCGGTGCCACAACGCCCTGCAGCCCGGCCTCGCCTGGCGCCTGGGCGACGTGATGGGCGCTTTCGCCATCGATGTGCCGATGGGTCCTTTCCTGCAAAGCTTGCGCCTCGAGAGCATCGCGGTGGGCTTTGGCCTCTTTCTTGCTCTCGCGGCGATCGGCGTCGTGATGGCCGTCCTGCATTTCCGTCATTCGGTGGAGCGGGAGGCGGCGTCCTTCGAGATCGGCCGCGCCAAGGCCTTTCTTCACACGATCATCGAAAACATGCCTACGATGGTCTCGGTGAAGGAAATCCCCACCGGGCGGTATGTCCTTCTCAACAAGGCGGCCGAGGATCTCCTGGGCGTTCCGCGCGACGAGGCACTGGGAAGAAGATTGGACGAGATCCTTCCCGAGGAGAGGGCAGCGCCCTTCCTCGCCAGCGACAGCGAGGCGATCCGCTCGCGCGATTTGACGGTCATTCCCGAGCAGTCGATCGAGACGCCGCAGGCCGGTCGACGCATCATCTCGACCCAGAAGCTTCCCATTCTCGGGGAGAACGGCGAGCCGAGATATCTTCTCTCGCTCGCAGAAGACGTCACCGAGCGCAAGCTCGCAGCCGAGAAGATCACCTACATCGCCCATCACGACGCCCTGACCGACCTGCCCAACCGCGCCGCCTTCACGAAGCATCTCGCCTCCATGCTCGACGTCGCTGCTGCCGGCGGACCGCACTTCGCCATCCTGTGCCTCGACCTCGACCGGCTGAAGGAGGTGAACGACGTCTTCGGCCATGCGACGGGAGACGCCGTGTTGCAGCAATTGGCCCGGCGTTTGCGCGTGGCCGCGAGGGACGCTTTCCTCGCGCGCCTCGGCGGGGACGAATTCGGCGTCATCATCGGCGGCGGTGACTTGCCGGCGGCCGCGGAAGCGCTCGCTGAGCGCCTGTTGGACGCCGTCACCGAGGACTTCAAGATCGACGAGCGGCGTGTGCGCATCGGGCTCACGATCGGCATCGCCATTCATCCGGCCGACGGCATCGAGCTTTCGACGCTTCTCGCCAACGCCGACGCGGCGCAGTTTCGCGCCAAGGCCGACGGCCGCGGCACCATCCGCTTCTTCGAGATGGAGATGGACAAGAGGCTGCGCGAACGGCGCGCCTTGCTGCATGAATTGCGCTCAGCGCTCGGGCGTGGGGAGCTCAGCCTCGCCTATCAGCCGCAAGCGCGCATCTCGGGCGAGATCATCGGCTTCGAGGCGCTGGCGCGTTGGCGGCATGGCGCGCGCGGCCCCATCCCGCCATCGACCTTCATCCCGCTCGCCGAGGAGAGCATGCTCATCCTTCCCATCGGCGAATGGATCTTGCGCGAAGCCTGCCGCGAGGCCGCGTCCTGGCAGCGGCCCTTGCAAATCGCCGTCAACCTCTCGCCCGTCCAATTTCGCCACGGGAACCTCCCCGGCATGGTGCATTCCGTGCTTCAGGAAACCGGACTTGCGCCGCACCGGCTCGAGCTCGAGATCACCGAGGGCGTGCTGCTTGAGGATTTCGCCGGCGCACGTGCGATCCTGCACCGGCTCAAAGCCTTGGGCGTGCGCATCGCCATGGACGATTTCGGCACGGGCCACTCCTCCCTCTCCTATCTGCAGTCCTTCCCCTTCGACAAGATCAAGATCGACCGCGTCTTCATCGCGAAGCTCGAAGACAGCTCTCCCTCCGTCGCGATCGTCTCGGCCGTGATTGCGCTTGCGCATAGGCTGGGGTTGCCCGTCCTCGCCGAGGGCGTGGAGAGCGATCATCAGCTTGCGTTCCTCGCGCGCGAAGGCTGCGACGAAATCCAAGGCACGCTCGTCGGGGCTCCGCGCCCGATCGTTGAGCATGCGCTGCATTTCCTGGACACGCCGGCAGGGCAAAAGGCGAAGGCGACGGCCTGAGCGTCGGCGGCAGAGAGGCGCGAAGGTGAGGCGCGAAGGTGGGGCGTCTTGGCCACACTTGTTGCGGCCATCCACGACTTTAAACGCTAGAGCAGGCGCAGAGCCGTGCCGGCTCAGCCAAGATGCCTCTCATCTGTTTCGCGCTGGGAAGACCGCGAGTTAGCGCGATTTGTGCTTTCCCGATCCCCGATCGAGAAAATTTTAAGTATTTCTAAGAACATCCTCCCCCCTTCGATTCACAAATGCGTGAGACCGGCGTCGAACCCCCTGTATTAGACTCAGCATCCGTGTTAGCCCCAATCTCGGCAAGGCCAACGACGGGATGAGCGTCCCGCCGAGTGGGCTCGTCGAGGAGGCGGTGGCTTTTGATGCAAGGCTCGTCGGAATTGGCTCGCTTGCTTGGACATCGAGGCCGTTCTTTTTCCGGCAGCCCGTCGAGGTCACCTTGCCCTTGGGAGCGCACTTGGAAGCGCACTTGGAAGCGCCCTTGGGAGCGCGGACAGCTCGCGCCTTGCAGAAATGACCGCGCGTAAGGAGTAGGCGTTGAGACTGGCGACGACAAGAAGGCTCTTCGATCATTGGGACCGGTTGCGCGGGGAGCGCGCCGCGCCGACGCGCGGCGACATCGATCCGGCCCATCTGCGCAACTTCCTGCCCGACGTGTTCATGCTCGATGCGCACCCTTGGCAGGAAGGACGCATCAGGCTTGCGGGCAGCCGCATCTGCGCGCTTTTCGGCCGGGAGCTGAAGGGCCATCACCTGCCCCATCTCTGGTTCGAGAGCCAGCGCGCCGAGGTCGCCCGCCTCATCGGCGCGGTGACCGGGAGGCATGCATGGCCTCGTCGCGAGCCTCACCGGCGAGACGGGAGAGGGGCGCGAGCTCGACGTCGAGCTGCTCCTCCTGCCCGTGCGCCCGAACGCAAAATCCCAATGCGGCGCCATCGGCTCCTTCGCGGCGACCGCGCTCCCCTCATGGTTCGGCATCGACGCCCTCACCTCGTTGAGCACGAAGACCATCCGCATGATCGAGCATGGAACCCGCCCGCGGCTCGCGTTCGGGCGCCTGTCGCCGATCCCCGAGCCGAACCGCGCCTCAGGGCCTCATCTCGTCCTGCTGCCGGGCGGCAAGAGGTGAAGGCAAGAGGTGAAAGCTGGAGCGCCGATCCCACGACATGCGTGAGAGCGCTCGGAGTGCGAGATACGGCCGTGACCTGAGCTGTCCTCGAATTCCCGAGGCGCTTTGCGCTCCGGCTCGCGACCCGTGGAAAAGCTCACGCACGAATTCCCGCCACGCATCTGGAGTGCAACCGCGAGCTCGTCAGACGTGCGATGGCTCCTGCGCCTCCAGCGGTTCGCGATAAATGCCGGTCCAGGCGATGCCGTCCGCGCCGATGCGCCCCCGATACATGCCGGCGCCGTTGAACGGCAGCGCCACATCGCCCGCCGCGTCGACCGCGATCAGGCCCGCCCGAACCGCCGCAGAGCGCCGAGCTCGGCGACCACCTGCTTCGGCCGCCGCGGCAAGCGCTTGCCTCCCGATCCGCATGCGGCGGCGATCTCATGGGCGGCCGCGTAGCGGATGAAGAATTCGCCATGTCCGGTCGCGGAAATGGCGCAGCTCTCGTCCGCCCAGGTGCCGGCGCCGAACACCGGGCAATCCCCGACGCGACCCGGCAGTCTTGCCGGTCATGCCGCCGGTCGAGGTGGCGGCCGCGAGATTGCCCGCGGCGTCGCATGCGACCGCGCCGACCGTGCCGTGCCTCGCCGCATCGTCGCGCATGTCTTCGCCCCTGCACGCGACGCCGTTCGAGCTCCGCCTGCAAAGCGGCGAAACGTTCGGCGGTATCGAAATAGGCGGCGTCCTCGAAGTCGAGCCCCTGCTCGCGGCAGAATGCCATGGCGCCTTCGCCGACGAGCAGCACATTCTCGGAGCGCTCCATCACGGCGCGCGCGGCGAGCACCGGATTGCGCGGCCCCATGATGCCCGCGACCGCGCCGGCCTCGGGTGCGCGCCCTCCATCACGGCGGCATCCATCTCGTGCGCGCCGGCTGGAGGTGTAGACCGAGCCGCGCCCGGCGTTGAATTGCGGATCATCCTCGAGCGCGATCACGGCCTGCGTCACGGCGTCGAGCGCGGGTCCGCCTTCTCTCAGCACGCGATAGCCGCTCCTCAAGGCGCGTCGCAGCCCGCCGCGGAATTCGGCCCGCGCCTCGTCGTCATCGCCTCGCGCCGCCGCGTGCCGGCGCCGCCGTGGATAGCCAAGGAAAATCGCATATCCATTTGCCTCTGTGGTTGCTCGCTTCGCTCTCAGCGCAGCGCCGCGGACATGGCGGAGATTGTGTTGACCCAGCCGATCGCGGTCTCGATATCGGCCGGCGGGAATGCGACGCTGCGCGGCCCGATCCGCTCGGCCGGCGGGATCACCATGGCGAGGTCGGCAAGCGCCACGCTGTTCAAATCGATCTCGAGCCGGCAAGGCGGCGCGATGACGAAGGGCTTGCACCTCGCCCGTTCCCGCACCGCGAGCTCCGCCTCGGCGCCAATGAGCGTCCTTGCCGCTTCGGGCGCCAAGGCGCGCGCCGCCCGCTGGCCGAGCGCATGCTTCACGACCGCGGTGCGCGCGCCCGGAAAAAGCGGGGCGCATTGCGCCTTCATCCGGTCGTCCCCCGTAAGGAGCAGCAGCGGAACGCCGAGGCTGCCCGCATAGGCGCCATAGAGCGTCGCCTCCGCGCAATCGATGCCGTTCACGCGAATGGCGGCGAAGGCGAAACCGTTGACCGTGTGCGAGAGCACGCCATGCTGCCCGGCGCCCGAATGATACCCGGTGCAGAACACGCCGGCGAAATCCGCCTCGAGCCCGCAGAACATGTTCATCGGCTTCGGCCGGCCGAGGAGGAGCTCGGCGCGCGCATCGAGAAGGTCGGGCAGCAGGTTCGTCATCGGCCCGTGGCTATCGTTCACGAGCACGTAGGTCGCGCCACCGGCGAAGGCGCCGGCGATCGCGGCGTTGGCCTCCTCGGTCATCAGCCTGCGCGCACGCTCGTATTCGCCGTTGCCGGGTTGCCCCTGGAGGGGCGAGACGACGCCGGCGACGCCCTCGATATCGGCGGAGACGAAGATTTTCATGCCGGCCCCTTTGCGCTTCGCATCAACATGTGCCGCAGGCCCGGCCGCGCATGACCATCGCGCCCCGGCGTCGTGTCGGCCGCCGCCAGCGCGTCGAGCACCGCTTCCTGCGTGGCCTCCGCGGTCGCCTCGAATAGCAGATCGGTTCGTCCTTCCGCCAGCGAGCGCTGGGAGATGATGTCCGTCTCCGGCTCATGCGGCACCCGGTTGGCGGTGGTGAAACCGACGAACACGTCGCCACTGCCGTTGGCGAAGAACGAACCGCAGCGCGCGAGGCCAGCCGAGGCGCGACGGATCACCCGCTTGAGCTGCCGATGATCGAGCGGAACGTCGGTCGCGACGACGACGATCACCGACCCTTGCTCCACCTGCGCGATCTCGCCGGGATCGACCCTTCGCCCGTCCGGCAGAACAAGATCGCCCGCACGGCCGAAATTGGCGAGGGTCAGCACGCCGAGATGGTGCGCCGTCCCGTCGAGCTTCAGCACGCGGGAGGACGAGCCGACGCCGCCCTTGAATCCGAAAGCGCTCATCCCCGCGCCCGCCCCCACCGCACCGAGCTCGAAGGCCGCGTCCGCCGCTTCGAGCGCGGCGAGCGCATCGACCTGCGTCACCGCCATCGCCTGGATGTCGTTGAGATAGCCGTCGTTGCATTCGCACACCACGGGATTGACCGTGGAGGTGCTGCGCCCGATGCCGGGGTTGGCGGCAATCGCGCGACGGATCAGGGCTTCGCCGCAGACGCCGACCGAAAAGGTATTCGTCAGGAGCAAAGGGGTCTCGAGCTGCCCGAGCTCTTCCATTTGCACCAGCCCGATGCTCTTGCCGAAGCCGTTGAGCACATGCGCCGCCGCGACGGCCTTGTCGCGAAAGACATCGCCGGCATGCGGCAGGATCGCGGTGACGCCGGTACGTATCTCGCCGGCGACGACGGTGCGATGGCCGACCGTGACGCCCGGCACATCGGCGATGGTGTTGCGCGCGCCCGGCGAGATGCGTCCGCAGGCGAGCCCCAGATCACGAGCTCTCATCAGCGCAGTTTCTGATCGAGCGCGTCGCGCAAGCCCGTCGCCCAGCAGGTTGAACGCCAGCACGGTCACGAAGATCGCGATGCCCGGAAACACGTCAAATGGTCGGCGACGCCGAGGTAGCTGCGCCCGTCCGAGAGCATCGCTCCCCATTCGGGGCTCGGCGGCTGCGCGCCGAGCCCGATGAAGCTCAGCGCCGCGGCCGTCAGGATCGAGGTGCCGATGCGCAGCGAAAGATAGACGATCACTCCCGGCAAGGTCCCCGGCAGGATGTGTCGCAGCATGAGCGGCAGCCTGCCGCACGCCGATGCTGCGCGCCGCCTGCACGTAGACGGTCTGCTTCAGCGCCAGCGTGGAGCCGCGCACCAGCCGCGCGAACACCGGCATGCTGAACACCGCGATCGCATAGATCACGTTCGAGATGCCCGGCCCGAGCACCGCGACGACCGCGATCGCGAGCAGGATGCCGGGAAAGGCCAGCAGCACGTCGCAGAAGCGCATGATGAGGCTGTCGACCCAGCCGCCGGAGAAGCCGCTCACCAGCCCAAGCACCACGCCTGCGACGCACGCCCGAGCGCCACCGAGACGAAGCCGACGGTACAGCGAGATCGCGGCCGCCCCAGATGATGCGGCTGAAGATGTCGCGCCCGAACACGTCGGTGCCGGCCAGATGGGCGAGCGAAGGCCCGGACAGCACGTTGTCGTAATCGGGCGTCGTCGCGATCGTAAGGGGCGATCCAGCGGCGCGAGCAGCGCCGCAAGAACGATCAGCAGCAGGATCACGATGCCGGCGCACAGCGCGACCGCGCTTGCGCAGGAAGCGCCGCCAGAACTCGCCGAGCGGGGACCGGATGCGCACCGCGCCGATCGACCGTCTCGCTCATCTCAGCCGGATCTCCGGATTCACCACGGCATAGAGCACATCGACGAGCAGATTGATCAGGACGAACTCCAGCGAGAACAGCAGGATCTCGGCCTGGATCACGGGATAGTCGCGAAACGACGACCGAATCGACCAGCAGCCGGCCGAGCCCAGGCCAGGCGAACACCGTCTCGACCACGATCGAGCCGCCGAGCAGGAAACCGAACTGCAGCCCGATCATGGTGATCGACCGGGATCAGCGCGTTGCGCAGCGCATGCCTCCAGATCACGCGCCGTTCGGGCACGCCCTTCGCGCGCGCCGTGCGCACGTAATCCTCCGACGGCGACCTCGACGAAGGCCGAGCGGGTGAAGCGCGCCAGCACCGCCGCGACGCGCGACGCCGAGCGTGATCGACGGCAGCACGAAGCTGCGCCAATCCGTCATAGCCGCCGGTCGGCAGCCAGCCGAGCCGGACCGAGAACAGGTCGATCAGCAGCAAGCCCGAGCCAGAACGCTCGGGAAGGAAATGCCGGAGACCGCGAGCACCATGCGCAGCCTGATCTTGCCATCGCCCGCGCCGCACGCCGGACAGCACGCCGATCGCCAGGCCGGCGAGCGTCGACCAGCCCATCGCGACGAGCGTCAGCCAAAGCGTCGGCATGAAGCGCTCGCCGATCTCGGACGACGACGGGCTGGCGCGTGTTCGCCGAGCGGCCGAGATCGCCCCGCAGCGTCTGCGCCGACATAGCGCACATATTGCCGCCAGAGCGGCCGGTCGAGGCCGATCTCGGCCCGGACCGCCTGCACATCCTCGGCGGTCGCATCGGGTCCGGCCACCAGCCGCGCCGGATCGCCCGGCAGCAGCCGGACGAAGCCGAACACGAACACCGACACCGCGAGCAGGACCGGAACGGTGCCCGGCCAGCCGGCGCAGGATGAAGGCGAGCATCGCGGCGACCTTGGGAGCGCTGCCCAGGCGGGCCGACACGATCAGTTCAGAGCCGCCTCTTCGGTCAACATGCCGCCGTCCGGCATGTGGTACGACGCCGGCAGACGTCTTCGACTCGCCCGCGATGAGCTGATCCACGCTCAAGAAGACCCACGGCGCGTCGTTCCAGATGAGCTTCTGCGCCTCGGCGTAAGCAGCCGCACGCTTTGCCGGATCGGCGCGTGGCCAGCCCCGCCTCGATCGCCGCGTCCACCGCGCCGTTGTGGTAGTAGCCGACGTTGAAAAGGTTCGGCGGGAAGGACTTGCTGTCGAGAACAGCGGCCGCAGCCCCCAGTCCGCATCGCCGGTCGAGGACGACCAGGCGCCGAAATACATCTGCAGGTCGCTGTCCTCCGGCTTCTGCACGGTCCAGAGCTTCGCCGTGCAGCACGCCGGCCTCGAGCGGCGCGACGGTCACCTTCACGCCCACCGCCGCAAACTGCTGCTGCAGGAACTGCATCGCCCGCTTCGACCAGGGTGGTGGTCGCGCCCCAGATCTCGCGTCTCGAAGCCGTTGGGATAGCCGGCTTCCGCCAGGAGCTGCCTTCGCCTTGGCCGGATCGTACGGCCATTCGCCCTGCTTCGACATAGAAGGCCGAGCTTCGGCGGGATCGGCGCATCGAGCGGATCGCGGCATAGCCGCTGAACACGATCTTGGTGAACGCGCCTTGTCGACGGCGTAGTTCAGCGCCTGCGCGCACCCGCAGATCGTCGAACGGCTTCTTCATGTTGTTCATCGCGACGTAGCGCACGATGATCGACGGGCGAGATCACGACATTCAGCGTTCGGGTATGCCTTGAGCGGCTTTCACCAGCTCCGGCGGCAAGCGGGTAGATGAACTGCGCTTCGCCCGGTCTGCAGCATGGCGAACCGCGCGCCGTTCTCCGGCACCGCTGCGGAACGTGACGCTGTCCACCTTCGGCAAGCCGGGCTTCCAGTAAGCCTCGTTCTTCGTCGACCTTCACGCGTGTCGGTGGCGAAGCTCACGAATTTGAACGGCCCGGTGCCGACCGGATTGCGTCGCGATGTCCTTGCCGTATTGCTGCAAGCGCCTTCGGGCTGATCATGAACGTGCCCGGATGCGCCATGTTGTTCACGAAGGCGCCGAACGGCTGTCGTCAGCACGATCTTCACGGTGTACGGATCGACCACATCGACATGGGATCGACCATCGAGACGCAGGCTGCGCCGCGTCAGGTGGTTTTCCGGGTTCGTCACCCGCTCGAGATTGACCTTCACCGCGGCGGCGTTGAACGGCGTGCCGTCGTGGAAGGTCACGCCCTGACGCAGATGGAAGGTGAACTCGGTCGCCGTCGTCGTTCGCATCGTACCTTCTCGGCCAGCGCCGGGATCAGCTTCATGTCCTTGTCGAAGCCGAAAAGCCCCTGGTACATGGTTCGCTCGACGGATTGCGAGAGCGTATCGTTGGTGTTCGCAGGATCGAGATGCGGCATGTTGGAATCGACGCCGATCACCAGATCCTTCGCTGCGAGCGCCGGCGCCGCGCCCAGCAACGCAAGCGCTCCTCCGAGCACCATCTTCGAAAAAAGCTGAGACATGTTGCGCCTCCTATGGACGAACGGCTCGCATCTGTGCGCCCAAGTAGATAGAGCCGGCTGCGCCCGGCTGGAAGCCTTTGCCGGTGTCGGCGCGGCGATTTATGTTCACACATCCTCTGCGTCGCGACCATCGCGTCAGTAGAGGCCGCCCACGCGGTGGCGTGCTACGAAATGGTCGGGCCCGACCTCGACCAGGGGCGCCACGACCGGCGGATCCCCGACGGCGCGCAACGGCGAGGGCACTTCGGATTCGTCAAGCTCCAGCGCTCGCCATCGCCGCCGACGGGTCCGCCACCGGCACCGCCGCGAGCAGCCGGCGGGTATAGGCGTGTTGCGGATTGCCCATCACCGTCTGGCGCGGGCCGATCTCGACGATCTGGCCGAGATACATGACCGCGACCCGATGGGCGACGCGTTCCACCACGGCCATGTCGTGGGAGATGAACAGGTAGGCGACGCCGAGCCGCGCTTGCAAGCCCATCAGCAGATTCACGACCTGGGCACGGATCGAAACGTCGAGCGCCGCCACGGCCTCGTCCGCGATGATCACCCGCGGCTCGCTCGCGAGCGCCCGCGCGATGCACACACGCTGGCGCTGTCCGCCGAAAGCTCATGCGGATAGCGCCCGGCATGAACTCGGGCGGCAGCCCTACCTGCTCGAGCAAGCGCATGCACCCGTTGCTCGACGGCGCCGCCGCACAAGCAGACGATGCGTGCGGATCGGCTCGGCGATCGAGAACCCGATCGTCAAGCGCGGATCGAGCGAAGCGAACGGGATCCTGGAACACGATACTGCACCGCCCGGCGCAGCACCTCCTCGGTGGCGCCGTCGAGCTGGGTCACGTCCTGTCCTGCGAGGCGGATGGTCCCGCCGTGCGGATGCTCGAGACGGATGATGCTGCGTCCGGTGGTGGACTTGCCGCAGCCGGACTCGCCGACCACCGCCAGGGTCTCGCCGGGGCGAAGGTCGAAGGACACGCCCTCGACCGCATGGATGCGACCGGCGAGACGCCCGAACAACCCGCGCCGCACGTCGAACCTCGTGACGAGATCGCATACTTCAAGCACCGGGCCGCCGCGCACCGTGTCCTGCGGCTTTGGCGGGGGCCCGTCGGGAACCTCGAACGGCAGCGGCAGGCGCTCTCCCGCGAGGCTGCCGAGCGCCGGAACCGCGGCCAGGAGGGCGCGGGTGTAGGGATGCTCCGGCGCGTCGAAGACACGCTCCGCGCTGCCCTCCTCCACCTTTTCTCCATGGCGCATCACCACCACGCGGTCGGCGACTTCCGCCACCACCCCCATGTCGTGCGTGATGAACATCAATCCCATCCCCAGCTCGCGCTGGAGGGACGCCATCAACCGGAGCACTTGCGCCTGCACCGTCACGTCGAGCGCGGTCGTCGGCTCATCGGCAATCAGGAGGCGCGGCCTGCAAGAGAGGGCCATGGCGATCATCACGCGCTGGCGCATACCGCCGGAAAGCTGGAAGGGGTAGCGCGTGAGTTGGCGGACGGCTTCGGGGATGCGAACGCGATCCAGCATGCGCTTCGCCTCTGCCATGGCCTCGGCACGTCCGGCGCCTTGGTGCAGCATTACGGCTTCGGCGATCTGCTCGCCGACGCGCAGCACCGGATTGAGGCTCGTCATGGGCTCCTGGAACACCATGGCGAGCTCGGGCCCGCGCAATCGGCGCATCGCTTCCGGCGTCTCGGTCGCGAGGTCCCGCAAGCGGCCGTCCCGATCGGTGAACCCGATACGACCCGCAAGGATCCGACCTCCCGCGTGGTCGATGAGGCGGGTGATGGCGAGCGAGGTCACCGACTTGCCGGAGCCGGATTCTCCGACGACCGCCACCGTCTCTCCGGCACGAACGTCGAGGTCGAGGCCGCGCACCGCCGAGACCGCGCCGGGCCCGCTCCCGAAAGCGACCGAGAGGCCCCGCACCTCGAGCAAGGGCTGGGCTCGAAGCGCAGGCGGAGCGTCGGGCGAGGATGGGGCTTGCGACAACGGCAGGTCTCCGGCTGCGACCCTATTGATGCCCTCTTGCCAGGGCGCAAGGCAAGCCGGCGTCCTGGATCGCCCTCGATCGCTTCGGATCGCTCGCTAAAGCCCCGCGAACCCGAGCGAGCACCATGCCGGATGGGCTGATCGCGAGAGCCGCACCATGCCGACGCGAAATGCCGAGCCCGCCCCTGGACCGCCCGCCGGCCAAACGCCCAGTTTCACGTGACAAGAGTTTCGCGCCATGCTCAACCTCGCGCAATTCGCGACAGGGTGATGCATGAGCTTGACGGCCAAACGCTCTCCGCTCCTCGCCGATATCCTCACCGATCGGCGCCTTGCGTTGATGCTGGCACTCGGGTTCAGCTCGGGCCTGCCGTTCCTCCTCGTCTTTTCGACGCAATCGGCGTGGCTGCGCGAGGTCGGCATCTCGCGCACCGAGATCGGCCTTTTGAGCTACGTCGCCCTCGCCTACACATTGAAATTTCTTTGGGCTCCGGTCATCGACACCTTCGACGTGCCCGGGCTTGCGAGGCTTCTCGGCCGCCGCCGTGCCTGGATGCTCGTCGCCCAGCTCGGCGTCGCGCTCGGGCTTGCGAGCCTCGCCTTCGGCGATCCCGCCCATGCGCTCGCCTGGACCGTGGCGAGCGCCTTCCTCATCGCCTTCATGTCGGCGACGCAGGATGTCGTGGTCGACGGCTGGCGCATCGACGCGGCGCCGAGCGAACGCCAGGGCATGATGTCGGCGACCTACCAGCTCGGTTATCGGCTCGCCCTGCTCTGCGCCGGCGCCGGCGCGCTCTATCTTGCGGATTTCGTAAGCTGGAAAGCCGCCTACCTCTCGATGTCGGCCCTCATGGCGGTCGGCATCGCGGCTTGCCTTCTCGCGCCTCGCGCACCGCAAGAGGCAACGCCCGCCAACGACCCCACGGGCGCGGGGAGCGGCCCGCTCGCCTTTCCGTCGCTTGCCGCATCCTTCGTCGAGCCGCTCGCCGATCTCGTCCGCCGCAAGGGCCGGATGCTCGCTCTCATCCTGGCGCTTGTGGCGCTTTACCGCTTGCCCGATTTCGTTTCGGGCGTGATGGCGAACCCGCTCTACATCGATCTCGGCTTCTCCAAATCCGACATCGCGACGGTCTCGAAAATCTACGGCGTCTGGGTCGGCATGGCCGGCGCCTTCGCCGGCGGATTTGCCGTTTCGCGACTCGGCCTCATGCCGGCGCTCCTGATTCGGGGGCATAGCCGCCTCGGCCTCCCATCTGATGCTCGCCTTGCTCGCCGCGAGCGGCATGAGGCTCGACCTGTTGACGCTGGCGATCAGCGTCGAGAACTTCGCCTCCGGCTTCGCCGGCACGGCGCTCATCGCCTATATGTCCTCGCTCACCTCGCCCGCTTTCGCCGCGACGCAATATGCCCTTCTCTCGTCGCTTTACGCGCTGCCCGGAAAGCTGGTCGGCGGCTTGTCGGGCCTGATGGTCGACAGCTTCGGCTATCCGGCCTTCTTCGCCATGACCTCGACCATCGGCATCCCGGTCGCGGCGCTTTGCCTCATCGTCTGGCGCAGCTCGATTGCGCCGAAGCCCAGCTCGGACGAAGAGGCAACTTCGCCGGAAAAGGGCATGGCGCGCATGTGAAGCGCGTTCGCGCAGCAGGCGAGGTCCGCACACGCGCCGAGTTTTGGCGCGCTGCAAACCTCGCGTGCTATTCCATCGAATATCGGGCGGGGCCTCGTCAAAAGGCGATGGCTTTGCTTGCAAGTTTCACTCGCAGATCGTGACCTCGCGGAGGTAGACATTCCCGTCTTCGTCGACGAAACGCTTGTTCACGAGATAGCAGTCATCGCCGTTCGCCGCGGACGCCGCGATCGCGCCGGCGGCAAGACCGCCGATGAGGCCTGCTGCACCGAGGCCAAAGCCGTGGTGGTGGAGAATCGGCGGGAAGGACTTGATCGGGAACTTGGCCTCGGCCGAAGAGACGAGAGCGGCCGTGAGGGTCGAGGCGGCAAGAAGCGTGAGGATCGGCTTGCAGAAAGCGCGCATGGGACGTCTCCTTTTTTCAGGGCCGGGCGGCCGGCTCGCCGCCGCATACGAATGGGTCGCGCCGGCAATGAAAAAGGTTCACGCCCCAAGTCCGGGGCGATCTCGATGACCGACCCGTTGCAAGCAAAGTGAGGCAAGGCGCATGACGCAGCGCCCTGCGCATTCCTTTGCCGGATTTCGACCTCGGCACCTCGGCACTCAAGGCGGTGCTGGTCGACGAGGCCCAGCGGATCGTCGCCGAGAGCGAGGTGCCGCTCGCTTCGAGCCGCCCGCGCGAGCTCTGGTCGGAGCAGGAGCCGCGCGATTGGTGGGCGGCGCTCGAGGTCGCGGTGTCCGAGCTGCGTTCGCAGAGCCCGAAGGCATGGGCCGGCCTCCGCGGCATCGGGCTCTCGGGGCAAATGCACGGCGCCGTGGTTCTTGACGCTGCCGATCTCCCCTTGCGGCCCGCCATCTTGTGGAACGACGGACGGGCGATGGCCGAGTGCCGCGAACTCATGAAGGCGGTACCCGATATCGGCAGCCTCGCGGGCGTCGATGCGATGCCCGGCTTCCTGGCGCCAAAGCTCCTCTGGCTGCGGCGTCACGAGCCTGGAATGTTCGAGAAAATCGCCCGTGTGATGCTGCCGAAGGATTATCTTCGCCTGCGCATGACGGGCGAGTTCGCGACCGATATGTCGGATGCGGCCGGAACGCTGCTGCTCGACGTGGCGCGCCGCGACTGGTCGCCCCTGCTGCTCGAGAAGGCGTGCATAGGCGTCTCCCGGCTTCCGCGGCTGCTCGAAGGCTCGGAGCCGAGCGGCGCGCTCGAGCCCGCGCTCGCCGCCGCCTGGGGATTGCGCAAGGATGTGATCGTCGCGGCCGGCGGCGGCGATGCTGCCTGCGGCGCGATCGGCATCGGGGCCGTCGACGAGGGGCAGGCTTTCGTCTCGCTCGGCACCTCGGCCCAATATGTCGTGGTCCGCGACGCGCACCGGCCGCTCGCGAGCGCGGGAATCCATGCCTTCTGCCACGCCTTGCCGCGACGTTGGTTCCAGATGGCCGCGCTGTTGAACGGAGCGAGCTGCGCCGGCTGGATCGCCAAGGTCTTGGGCCGCGCCGACATGGACGCGCTGATGGCCGAGACCGAATTCCGCCTTTCGCGGACCGAGCGAGCTCATCTTCCTCCCCTATCTGCAAGGCGAGCGGACGCCGCACAACGATCCGAACGCAAAAGCCGTGTTCTTCGGCTTGCATCCGGGAATAACGACGACGGATCTCGTGCAGGCGGTGCTCGAAGGCGTCGCCTTCAGCGTCGCGGATGCGCAAACGGCGCTCCTCGCCGCCGGAGCCGATCCGAAGCTGCCCTCGATCATCGGCGGCGGCGCGCGCAACAAGTTCTGGATCAAGCTCCTAGCCGCCGCGCTCGGCAGGCCTGTCGCGCTCACGCGCGCAGGGGAGAAGGGCCCCGCTTTCGGCGCGGCGCGCCTCGCGCGTCTCGCGGTGACGCGCGAAGCGATCGGCGAAATCTGCGCAGCGCCTCCTGTCGAAAGCATCGTCGAGCCCGACGCCGCGTTGATGCGGGCCTATGCCGAGCGACTGCCGCGGTTCCGCTCGCTCTACAAGGCGCTGAGGCCCGAATTTCAACGAGGCGGCGCGGACCCGTTCTGACCCGACGAAGCTCAAAGAGCGAGCGCTCTCGTTTCTCCTTTCGCGGATCGGCGAGCGCAGGGTCCGGCAAGGTGGCATCACGCAGGGGGTGGTTGCCCTGCCGATCGCGTTTGGTTGTAATGGCCGGGTGTGCCGTTCGTGGCCCCTCGAAAACGGTCTTGAGAGCGAGGGAGGAAGAGAGGTGGCGGTGAACGAACCGATCCTCCATATGCGCAAAGTGTCGAAGACTTTCTTCGGGATGAAGGCGCTGAGCGATGTCGAGCTCATCGCCTACCCCGGCGAGGTCCATGCGCTGATGGGGGAGAACGGGGCGGGCAAATCCACCCTGGTGAAGGTGCTCTCGGGTGCCTACCGGCCCGATCCCGGCGGCGAGATCCGCATCGAGGGCAAGGCGGTCCGCATCGACGGCCCCCTCGCGGGCCGCACAGCGGGGATTTCGATCATCTACCATGCCTCTACAACATCAACCTCGGGGTGCTGGCGCATGATGCGAGCCTCGGCTGGGTCGTCGATCGAGAAAAGGCGCGGGCGCGGGCAAAGGACGCGTTCAGGTCGCTGAACATCCGGGCTCCCGGGCCAAGCGTCACGGCCGGCGCGCTTTCCGGCGGCAACCAGCAGAAAGTGCTGTTGTCGCGCCTTCTCGCCGCTTCGCCGAAGCTGCTCATCCTCGACGAGCCGACCCGAGGCGTCGATGTCGGCGCGAAGTCGGAGATCTACGCGATCATCGACAACCTCGCCAAATCGGGAGTCGCCTCCTCGTCATCTCCTCGGATCTCCCCGAGGTCATCGGCATCTGCGACCGTGCTCGTGATGAGGGGCGGGCGGATCGCCGGTGAGGCCGGTCCTCACGCGGCTTCCCCCATCACGCAGGAAGCCATCGATGCCTTGCCGGTCGCCGATAGCTTCGTCCTCGACCTGCCGGCGATCCCGGGTCGGGCCGCCCGCCGGGCCAACATGGTCCTGCGCTATGGGCCGGTCAGGCTGCGCCGACCGGCAAGAGCATCGATCGCCAGCTGCCCGACGGTGTCGAGCTTTATGCCCTCGACGTGCGCGAGCTTGATGCCCCTCGAGGCGTCGAGCCGGTGCACTGGCGGCTCCTCTCCAGCGCTCCCATCGACGGTATCGAGGCCGCGCATCGAAGCATCGCCGACTACCGCCGCCGCTGGTTGATCGAGCAACTCTTCCGCACCCTCAAGAGCCAGGGTCTCGGCATCGAGGACAGCCAGATCGAAACGCCACGCGTCTTGCGCAAACTCGCCCTCGTCGCGTTGCGCGCCGCCGTCGTCTGCACGCAGCTCGGGCAGCGCGCGAAGGGCTCGATCGGCGCCCTGCCACCGCTGCCTTCGACGAGGACGACATACCCGTCCTCGAAGCCATCGCTCCAACCGTCGACGGAAAAACCCAGCGTCTCAGGAATCCCTTCGAGCCCAAATTCCTACCCTGGGCCGCTTGGATCATCGCGCGGCTCGCCGCATGGAGCGGCGCCCACAATGCCAAACCACCCGGACCGATCACAATGCATCGAGGCTTGCAATCTTTCTATTCCATCGCGCGCGGATTTAGGCTCCAAAATGTGTCCACCACGTAGGTCTCAGGCTCCCCCGGCGCGATTCCAACCGCGCCCGATGTCGCCCAGCCCTTCGCAACCCTCTTGCGTCACCACCACCGTGTCCTCGAGCTTGACGAAACCGCGCTTGGGGTGAGCCATCGTGGTCTCGATCGAAATGACCATGTCGGCTTCGAGCGGGCGGCCCTCGTCATAGGCCGGATAGGGCACGGGACCCGTGCTCGTCAGACGCGGCGCCTCGTGGCTCACGAGCCCCATCCCATGCGCGACGAATTCGAGATAGCCGCGATGCGGCGACGCCTCGACGAGCTCGCGGGCCGCCGTGAAGATCTCGGCCCCCTTGGCGCCGTGCCGGATCGGGCGGCGCGCCCGCTGCTGGATTTCGTCGATCACGCCGAGCAGCTCGACGAGCTCGGCGTCGGGCTCGCCCAGGATGCCCATGCGGCAGAGATCGCCGATGTAGCCGTGGTAGTTGCCGCCTGAAGTCGAGCGAGATGATGTCACCTTTCTCGAGGCGCTGATCCGAAGGAGCCCGGTTGAGGCTCGTGCCGGCGGTGATCAGGCAATATTCGAAGGTGAGGTCGCGCCCGACTTCTTCCCGGCGCAGCCGGTCGACGAGATCGCGCTTCGTCATCCCCGGCGCGCAGCTTTCGAAGACGGCGAGCATCGAGCCGACGACCCGCTCGGAGGCCTCCCGCAGCTTCGCGAGCTCGGCTTTCGTCTTGCGCGCCCGCAGGCGTTCGAGCGGGAAATGCGCATCGACGATTTCGCAATTGCCGAGGCCTTCCTGCAAGCCCTTGGCGCTTTCCCATGGCAGAAATTCCGCCTCGACTCCGACCCTGCCGATCGGCCCGCCGAGCCCCTTGATGTGCTCGACGGCTTTCCGGATTGCGCCCGCGCTGTTCCCGGTCGTCGTGTCGACGGTGCGCGGCCAGAACTTCCCGAGCTGCTTCTCGTAGCTTTCGAGCCTGTAGCCGATATAGGCGCTGTTGTCGGGCCGCCCCTTTTGATAGACCAGCACCGGCAGATAGCGGCTCACCCCGATCGCATCCATGTAGTCGAAGAAGAAAAAGCGATATCCGCCGAGAAGATATTGCACATTGTGCTTCGAGGTCGCGATCGAGGACGTCGATCCCTTGATCGTCGAGAAGCGCATCGAGCCGCGTCGTGTCGAAAGGCACGGGCTTCGTGTCGTCGGAGTCTCGTCTCTTGATGGCGCGGTGCGAGCATGGGGGTCCTCTCCTCTCCTGCGGCGAGGCTTCCGACGACTTGCCGGCCGCTTCGATGTGACGCCGGCTTTTCGATCATCATATTCGGGCAGCCAGCCCGAATGCGCAAAGATTTTTCTTCGAAGGCAGCTGATCGCCCGAGCGCCGGCCGGCGCCGCAAAGATCACGCCTCGATCGATGCGGCCATTCTCGCGCGCATGTCGGCATCGGGGAAGGTGCCGAAACCCGCGCGCGCATCCTCGCGCATATGTTCCGGCTTGCCGGTGCCGGGAATGACGCAGGTCACGGCGGGATTTCCGAGCACGAACTTCAGGAGGAACTGCCCCCAGCTCTCGCAGCCGATTTCCCCGGCGAATGGCGGCAAGGGGCGGTCGCGCAAGCGGCGCAGCAGCCCGCCTCCGCCGAAGGGCCGGTTGACGAGCACGGCAATGCCGCGGTCGAGCGCGAGCGGCAGAAGCCGCTCTTCGGCGGCGCGATCGTCGAGCGCATAGTTGAGCTGGACGAAGTCGAGCTTTTCCGAGCGCATGATGGCCTCGAGCTCGCCATAGGCGCTCGATTCGTAATGGGTGACGCCGAGGTAGCGGATGCGACTTTGCGCGCTTCCAGTCACGCAAGGTCGCAAGATGCGTGCGCCAGTCGACGAGGTTGTGAACCTGCATCAAGTCGAGGCGCGAGACCCGCAGCAGCTTCATGGACTGGCGCATCTGCGCGATGCCCGCCTCTCGTCCGCGAATCCAGACCTTGGTGGCGATGAACGCCTTGTCGCGCGGCGTCTTCATCTGCGCCAAAAGATCACCCACCACGCCTTCCGCCGTGCCGTACATCGGGGAAGAATCGACGACCGAACCTCCGCTCGTAAAGAGCGTGTCCAATACGCCCGCGAGCGGTGCGCGCGCCTCTTCGCTCTCGCCGACATCGAAGCCCTGCCACGTCCCGCAGCCGATCACGGGCAAGGCCTCCCCGCTCGAAGGGATTTTCCGCGTCTGCATCTTGTCGACCATGCTCGCCTGTCCCAAAGCGCGTCCACCAAGGGCCATTCCCGCCAAGGCGCCCGCCGCGAGCCGCAGAAAAGCGGACCGCGTCACGGTCGCCGCCCGCTCGTGCCCGCCGAGGCCGGCACCGGAATTTCTCTCGCACGCGTTCATGAAGCCCGACCTCGCCGATCTAGAGCCGGATGCGCCTTGTTCGAATAGGCCTCATGCCACGCGATCCGCCGTTCGACTTGTCGCAACCAAGGCCCGCATTCCCGCGACCAGCTCATGCTCTACTCTAAGAGGGCTTCTTGCGCCAAGGCGGCGTTCCTTTCGTTCGGACCTGCGCGAGCGCCGCTTCGGGACGCACGCCTTTGGACGTCTCTTCCTTGTCCGTGCTCGTCCGCGAAACGTGACGATCGGCCGCGCGGCGCGCGACCGCCCGAAAAAGAGCAGCATAGAGCTTCGCCGCTGGGCCCCATCCGACCTTGCTTCGCATGGCGTTTTGCTGAAGCCGACGCCAGCTCTTCGGGGATCGCCACAAGGTCAACACGCGATCGAGCGTGCGACGCAGCGCCTCTTCGTTCACCGGCGTGAACTGAAACCCCGTGGCGACGCCTGCCGCGAGCGCTGCCTCATTGGCATCGATCACGGTATCCGCGAGACCGCCGACCCGCGACACGATCGGCAATGTGCCGTAGCGAAGCGCCGCGAGCTGCGTCAGGCCGCAAGGCTCGAAGCGCGACGGCATGAGGAGCGCATCGCTTCCGGCTTGGATGAGATGGGCGAGCGCCTCGTCATAGCCGATGAACAGCGCGACGGAGCCTCGGTGGCGAGCGGCGGCCTCGCGCAGCCTCGCCTCGATCCTCGGATCGCCCGAGCCGAGCAGCGCGAATTGAGCACCGCGCGCCACGAGATCGGAAAGAACCCCGACAATGAGATCGATGCCTTTTTGCTCGGTCAAGCGGCTGATCACGCCGAAGAGCGGCGCGTCCGGGCGGTACGAAAGGCCGAGCCTCTCGCAGAGCGCGGCCTTGTTGCCGGCCTTGGCGTCGAGATCTTCGGGCCCGAAGCGTGCCGCGATATGCGGGTCCTTGCGCGGCGACCACACATTCGTGTCGATGCCGTTGCAGATTCCCGTGAGCACGTCGGCGCGCGCCCGCAAGAGCCCGTCGAGGCCCATGCCGCCTTCGGGCGTGCAAATCTCCGCCGCATAAGTCGGAGAGACCGTCGTGATCGCGTCGGCGAAGTAAAGCCCGGCCTTGAGAAATCCGATCCGACCGTGAAATTCGACACCGTCCACGGTCATGATCTCGGCCGGCAGGTCGAGCACTCGCGCGAGAGCGCTCGGAAACAACCCCTGGAACGCGAGATTATGGACCGTGATCACGCTCGCCGGCCCGCCCCGAAGATAGGCCGCCGTCAGGCCCGCTTGCCAGTCGTGGAGATGCACGAGGCCAGGCTGGTAGCCCGGCGCCAAGCCCCTGGCGATCTCGGCGGCGACCTTGGCGAGCGCGCCGAAGCGAAGCGCATTGTCTCGCCAATCCAAGCCCGCGCCGTCGACGTAAGGGTTGCCCTCGCGCCGATAGAGGTGCGGCGCGTCGATCACGAAGAGCTCGAGCTTGCCTGCGCTCGCTTCGAGCAAGCGCGCCGCGCCGCCGTGAAGATCGCCGAAGGCGTGGATCGGCCGTGCCTCGTCGAGGGCGGCGAGAACGGCAGGATATCCTGGAACGAGGGAGCGAACACGGACGCCCTCGCGCGTCAAGGCGAGCGGCAAGGCGCCCGCGACATCCGCGAGCCCCCCCGTCTTGATCAGGGGAAAGATTTCGGAAGTGACCGCGAGAACTTTCATCGATCGGATCGGAGAAGCGCGAACGATCAACGATTCGTCAGGCGATCGATCATCGGCTGCGTGACGAGGCAAATACCCCTCTCGGTGCGGCGAAAGCGGCCCGCATCGGCCTGCGGATCCTCTCCAATGACGAGACGTTCGGGAATCGCGACGCCCCGATCGACGACCACGTTGGTCAAGCGGGCTCCGGCGCCGATCTTGACATGCGGCAAGATGACGGAATTTTCGACATGGGCGCGATGCTCGATCCGCACGCCCGTGAAAAGAAGCGAGCGGCGCACCTGCGCGCCCGACACGATGCACCCGCCAGCGACCAATGAATTTTCGGCAAGCCCCCGGTCGCCTGCCTCGTCGCCCACGAATTTCGCCGGCGGCGTCACCTCGGCGAAAGTCCATATCGGCCAATCGCGATCGTAGAGGTTCAGCGAAGGCAGGGCATCGGTGAGGTCGATATTGGCTTGCCAATAGGCGTCGACCGTTCCGACATCGCGCCAATAGGCCTCCGCCTCGGCGCTCGTGCGCACGCATGAGCGGGTGAAACGGTGCGCGACCGTGTTTCCCTGCCGCACCAGATAGGGGATGATGTCCTTGCCGAAATCCCGGCTCGATCCTTGATGCGCCGCGTCGCGCCGCAATTGATCGAAGAGGAAGCGGGTCTCGAAAACGTAGATGCCCATGCTGGCGAGCGCCTTGTCGGGATCGTCGGGCATGCCGGGCGGATCCTGCGGCTTCTCGAGGAAGGAGACGACCCGATCGGTCTCGTCGACCGCCATCACGCCGAAGCCGGTGGCTTCAAGGCGCGGCACCTCGATGCAGCCGACGGTCACATCGGCTTTGGATTGAACATGCTGTTGCAGCATCAGCTCATAGTCCATCTTGTAGATGTGATCGCCGGCAAGGACGACGATATACTGCGGATGATGGCTCCTGATGATGTCGATGTTCTGATAGACCGCGTCGGCGGTCCCGGCATACCACATCGATTCCGCCACCCGCTGGCTCGCGGGAAGTATGTCGAAGCTCTCGTTGCGCTCGGGGCGCAGGAAATTCCAGCCGCGCTGCAAATGCCTGATCAGGCTGTGCGCCTTGTACTGGGTCGCCACCGCGATCTTGCGGATGCCGGAATTCAGCGCATTGGAGATGGCGAAATCGACGATGCGCGAGTTGCAGCCGAAGAACACGGCGGGCTTGGCGCGCTTGTCCGTCAGCTCGCAGAGTCGTGCTGCCGCGGCCACCGGCGAGGATATAGGCCATGGCCGACCGTGAGACCGGAGCTGAGGGGGTGTGCGGGCCGGCCATGCGCATCCTCCCGTCCGTCAGCCTTGCGACCCCTGCCCGGCCGGAGATCGATCCGGGGACGAGGACGCCGAAAGCTTAATGCAGGGCGGCTCCAATGGACAGCCGCGTCGTGATCGGGAAAGAGTCCGGTGGCAAACGCCTCCGCGGTGTTGGAGTTTCATTGTCGCGGTTCGGCCCGGCGGGGTGACCGCCCCGTCACAGCACGCCGAACCTCCTTTTTTGACGCGCTCCTCCTATCTCGCCAGCGCAGCACCCGGGCATCGAGACGACGCGCGATCTCGATGAGGCCCGTCCGCGCGGCCGGATGCAAGGGCGCCAGCGGGTGCCGGGGAATGTCGCAAGCGATGATGCCGCCCTCCTTCAAGAGCGCCTTGCAGGCGAGCAGGCCGCATTGGCGGTTCTCGTAATTGATCAGCGGCAGCCAGCGCTCATATGTGGCGACGGCTTCGGCGCGCCGGCCGGCGCGGTAGTCGTCGATGATCCGCCGAAACACTTCCGGGTAGCCGCCGCCCGTCATGCTGCCCGTCGCACCCGCGTCGAGATCGGCGATCAAGGTGATCGCCTCTTCGCCATCCCATGGACCCTCGACGGCCGCCCCCGCGAGCCTCAAGAGCTCGCGCAGCTTCGCGGCCGTCCCGGGCGTCTCGATCTTGAAATAGGAGACCTGCGCGATCTCGGTCGCGAGGCGTGCCAGGAAGGCGGCGGAGAGCGGCGTGCCGCTCACGGGCGCATCCTGGATCATGATCGGGATGCCGATCGCATCGGAGACGACACGAAAGAAATCGATGATCGCGGGCTCGGCCACGCGGATCGTGGCCCCGTGATAGGGAGGCATCGCCATCACCATGGCGGCGCCCGCGAGCTCGGCCCGGCGGCTGCGCTGCGCGCAGATGTGCGAGCTGAAATGCGTGGTCGTCACGATCACCGGGACGCGACCATCGACATGCTTCAGGATGGCGTCGGTGAGGAGATCGCGCTCGGCATCGGAAAGCACGAACTGCTCCGAGAAGTTCGCGAGGATCGCGAGCCCGTTCGATCCCGCCTCGATCATGAAGTCGATCGCGCGGCGCTGGCCCTCGAGATCGAGCCCTCCCCGCTCGTCGAAAATGGTCGGCACGACGGGAAAGACGCCGCCGTAACGAGGTGGCTTCGCGGAACCGTTCATTTCATCTCCCACATGTCAGCCGGGCTTTCGCATAGGCGCATGATCGGATCATGTCTGGAGGATTTTCTGCAGGCAAACGGTCGACGTGTCGCGATAGCCCAAATGCTCGTAGAATTCGATCACCTTGGCGTTTTCCGCGCGCACGAGGAGCTGCAACTTCCACACGCCGCGTTTCGTGAGCCAATCCTCCGCCGCCGACATCATGGCTCGGCCGAGGCCTTTGCCTTGATGGATCGGGTCCGCCGCGACGTAATAGACCCAACCTCGATGGCCGTCCTCGCCGACCATCACGGTCGCGACGACGTCCCCCTCCATCTCCGCGACGAGGAGGGTCGAGTGCGGATTGCGTCGCGCGAAGGCGATATCCTTGCGAGGATCGTTCCATGGGCGCGCTACGCCGGCGGCATGCCACAAGGCGACGACCTTCTCGATGTCGTCATCGCTGATGACGCGAATGGCGTATCGTGTCATGAGTTCCCTCGTCGGCTGGTTTCGTCGCGCCGGGACGCCCGTCGCGCAAAAGCTTTCGACCGAGCTTAGCGGTTCTGCTGAATAGGCGCGACATGATGTGATCTGCCGCACGGTGGCGGGCGGAAGGGAACGCTATACGGAGGGAGAGCGGTTGCTGTAGCATCCAGGTGGCGGGGGAGAGGCGGGAAAGCTGGAACCATGCTGGAGCGCCTGATCGGCAAGCCGAAGACGAGAGGCCGCCTGCCGCGCCGACCGGCGACGGGCCCGAAGGTGCTGTCGCTCTCGATCGTCGGCCCCTTCACGGCAAGCTGCGGCGGGCGAGAGCTCAAGCTGAAGACGCGCAAGGCGAGCGCGCTGCTCGCCTATCTTGCTCTTTGCGAGACGAAGCAGGAGAGCCGCGAACGGCTCGTCGGATTCCTGTGGAGCAGGTCCGAGGAGACGAAGGCGAGAGCCTCGCTACGCCAGATCCTCCACGACATCCGCCGCGAATTCGCCAAGGTCCGATTCGCCGGGCTGCGCACGGGCAAGCTCACGATCGCGCTCGACCCCGCGCTGATCGAGGTCGACCTTGTTCGGATGATGGGCGAAGCGGAGGGATTTCACGTCCATCCGCGGCTGCTGCACACGCCGCGGCTGACCGAAAGACTGTTCGAAGGCCTCGACGATCTCGATCCGTCCTTTCGCGTGTGGGTTCGCGCCAAGAGGCAGACGATCGAGGACCGGCTTTTGCGCAGCCTGAACGCCGGGTTGGCATCACCCGTGGTGGCGCCCGAGGTCAAGGAGGAGCTCGCCGCGGCCATCCTCAACATCGATGCGACGCATGAGGAGGCGTGCCGCTACGCGATGCAGGCTCACGCGGAGATCGGCGACGTCGCGGGAGCGCTGCGCCTCTACAAGACGCTATGGGAGCTTCTCGACCGCGAATACGGGATGGAGCCCTGCGCCGAGACGCAGGACCTCGTGGCCCGCATCAAGCTCGGCGAGATCGAGTGCCGCCGCGAGCGCGAAGCGACTTCCGCTGCGTTCGCTGAGCCTTTCCCCCTTCGCAAGAGCTCGCGACGAGGCCCTGGCGCAAAGCTTGCCGGCGCTGCCCGCGAGCGCGCGGACATCGAAAATCCTGCTGCAGCTCGCCCCCTTCGCCATGAAAGGGGTGAGCGCGGACAAGGCCCATCTCGTGAGCGGCTTTCGCCATCACCTCGCTGCTTCTCTCGTGCGGTTTCGCGAATGGAGCGTGCTCGACATTGGTGACGTTCCACTCGCGTCGAATGACGGGTCGGCGCCTAAGGCGCGGTATCGGCTCGATGCGACGGCCTATCAGGTGGGCGCCACCGTCAACATGGTGCTCACGCTTCGCGAGAATGCGCAGGAGCGCTATGTGTGGAGCGAGAGCTTCGCGCTCACGCTCGAAGCCTGGTTCGAGGCGCAGCAGCGCGTCATGCGGCGGCTCACCTCTTCGCTGAACGTGCAATTGTCGACGGAACGCTTGATGCGCATGGCGGGGGAACCCGATGTCGCTCTCGACACCTACGACCGTTGGTTGCGCGGACAAGCACTCCTTTCCCGTTTCGATCCGCAAAGCTGGCATGATGCGTCGAGGCTCTTTGCTCGCGCGACCCGCGAAAGCCCGGATTTCTCACCCATCCATTCGAGCATCGCTCAGATGGACAATATCGCGCATTTCGTTCACCCGGGCGTCTTTCGGAAGCCCTCCAAGGCGAGGCAAACCGTGGCACGAGCCACGACGGCGGTTCGCCTCGATCCGGTGGATTCGCGCGCCCATCTCTGCCTCGGCTGGTCGCATAGCCTGGCACAGGACCATGACGCGGCGGCTCCGCATATGGAGCTCGCCCGGGAATTGAACCCGAGCGATCCGTGGACGCTCGTCTCGACCGCTGCTTATTGGGCTTTTTGCGGCGAAGGCGAGAGGGCCGCGGCGCTCGCGCGCGAGGCCCGCCTCTTGTCGATCGCGCCCGCCCCCTATCATTGGGGATATCAGGCGATCATCCAGTTTCTCGGGAAGGACTACGAAGGCGCGCTGGAAACGGCCGCTCACGCCCGGGACGTGATCAAGACCTTGCCGGCCTGGCGGGCCGCGGCCTTGTTCCATCTGGGGCGGCGCGAGGCCGCCCGACGCGAAGGCCGTCGCTTTCTCGACGGCATTCGCTCATGCTGGTTCGGGCGGGTCACGCCGACCGACCTCGCCATCGCGCGCTGGCTGCTTCATGCCCATCCGATCCGCTCGCGGGCGCAATGGGAATGCTTGCGCGACGGCGTCGCGGGGGCGTCGATCCCGACCGGCGGCATCGACCACCCCCTCTGGTGAGGTTCCCGCGCATTCACCCGCGGCGAAATTGGCTCGGCATGTACGGGCTTGGCCCGCGCATCCACGACTTTGCCGCACGAAAAGAGGTGTCGATGCGCGGGGACGACGATGGGCCCTGAATCGAGAGCGTCGGTGTTACATGCAGATGCTGACGGTATAGTCGCCGATGCGCTCCGCATGCAGGCGCATCCGGTCTCCTTCCGGAACGACAGGGTCCATGCCCTTGAAGATGCGCTTGTAGAAATCGGGAATCGGGTAGCTGCCACCGGGCTCCGAGAGGATCGTCTCCGAATCCTCGATCATGTTCTTCGGCGGCAGGCGCACGACGATCTCGTCGGAATCGGAGGAGACGAAGCGAATGGTTTTCGCCCAATTCGGAACGTTGGCGAAGACTTGCGCCTTCGCCAATTGTTGCTTGAACTCATCGAGCGTCTTCGGCAACGGATAGTCGTTGCCATCCTCGATATAGTTCTTTCCGGTGGCCCAGGTCTTGACGAGCTTGCCCCAGGCTTCGTGGTTCGTCACACGCAATCTGTCCATGGCCATGATCCACTCTCCCTTTGTTTCGGTCTTGGCCTCACACGAACGCAGGCCGTGCGTCATGCAAGCTGGCGATATCCGCGGTGAAGGTGACGAGCTCGCCCATGGTGGTGATGTCGGGCACGCCCTCGAAGAGATTGGCGCCGTAGAGCTCGACCGAAAGGGCGCGCAAGGCATCGGAAAGCGTTGCGCCCGCGGCCTCGGCGGGCATCGGCTCGCGTGAGAGGGCGCCGAAGATCACCTCCGCGACCAGGATGGAGCCGAGCACGCCGAGCTTCCTGCCTTCGATCGCGGGATCGAAGGCAGCCTCGAACAGGATGAAGAACGGCAAGGGCGGATCGCGCGAGAGCGTCGCGATATCCTCGCTGTCGAGCCCGCCATATTCGGGCTTGGCGCCGAGCCAGGCGGCGAGGCGCCGCACGCGCCGTTCGCGATCGGCGAGGAATGGCGAGAGCCGGATGAAATCGGGTCGTAGCGCGCCGAGCTTCTCGACGAGAGGATCGAGCGACCACAGGCCGGCGAGCGAGCTGCTCATCAGATCGCGATAGGCAAGGCCGACGCGCTTCGTGCCGTCGATGGCCGGAAAGATCTGGTCGCTGCCGAGCGCATCCGAGAATTTCGGACCGATGCGCCGGCTGAGATTGGGACGGCTCCCGCCGATCTCGAAGAATTGCGACCACTGCACGATCCAGCTCTCGTTGAGCGGCATGTTGATCGGGTCGCTCATCGAGGTCTTCTGAAGGTTTTCGGCGAGCTCGTTCGTCGCGATATCGTTGATCCGGTAGCGATTGCGCACGAGGGAATGGCCGAAGCGGAAGACGCCGTGGGAGAATTCGAGAGGCAGGCGCGAGGCATCGCGCTCGAACTCACCGCCGGCGCCGGGACGCGCCCGTTCGCGCTCTCCTTCATCGAGGAAGATCGGCGTGCGGCTCGCATAGGCCGCGTAGATTGCCGGATGCAGGAGCCGTTTCATGACATCGTCGCGCAAGATGCGCCGGTAGAGAAGCGTCGTCGCACCGCGCGCGCAGAGGAAGCGGCGATGCGCCGCCTCGAGCGGGGATCTTGCATCGACGCGCGGCTCGCCGCGCAAGATGAGATCGACGATGCCGTTGTGCAGCAGCGCGAACAGCGCCGCCATCTGCGACAGGATCGCGTGATCGTCATTGCGAGGGTCGATGATGAGAGCGTCGGTCAAGGCGGGGCGATCGGCGAGGCCTCGGTCGATGCCGGTCAGGTTCTCCGCGCTCGCCCGGGCGATGTCGCGAAAAGGGCACGCCTCGTCCGAGGTGCGATCGTCGCGTTGAATGCGCCCGAGACGAAGCTTGGTGCGGCTGCGGTCCGCCCCATCGTCGAGCGCGTAGGCGAAGGGCGACGCGACGGGGCCCGCGCCATAGAGCGTGTCGAGCTTGAGGCGTGCGCGGCGCAGGTTGCGCGTGCCCTCATGGATCTGCGCCGTGAACGACAAGGGCACCGCGGATTGGACGAGATCATGCGCCACGAGCTGGAGGAGATAGGTGTAGCCCGCGGGTATTTGCGGATTTTCCCAATCCTCGCAGGAACCGGCCTCGCGGGAACCTGCCTCACGGGAGCCCGCATGGGGCGGCCATTCGATGTCGGCGTCCATGCGCCGCGAGAGGCGGCACATCAGCCCGCGCAAGCGCTCGAGATTTTGCGGCGACGCGAGAGGATCGAGCCCATGAATGCGAAAGCGCCGCGCTTCGCCCGGGTCCTCGAGGAAAT
The DNA here is from genome assembly GCA_963713805.1 of uncultured Alphaproteobacteria bacterium. Lineage (GTDB taxonomy): Bacteria > Pseudomonadota > Alphaproteobacteria > Rhizobiales > Beijerinckiaceae > GAS188. The sequence continues at coordinate 144,785 of CAVQNF010000036.1, forward strand.
GGCGGAAGCCAGGAAGGGGTGGGCGCGAAGGGGCGCCCTCGAACGTCGAGGCAATGGTGCTCGCGTGCGTCCCCATTCCAAGCATCCTCCGACGAAGTCGAGGACGCGGCCGATGCCCCAGGCAGGCACCGTGGAACGCCGAGCGTGATATTTCCGTGATAATCGGATTGGGACGAGCAGACCGCCGGGCCGCGCGATCTCCAAGGCCACGCACGGAGCCCGCGAGACCGACGGCTTTTCACCTTTTGCGAATATGAATCTCAGCTCTGAGATTTACGGCAGGCGCGCGACATGTCGCACCGCGCAAGACGCGCGAACTCGCCCTTCCCTCGTCCGCCTCTTCGTCTCAGTCGAACCATTTCGCATAGATCGCGCCATAGGCTCCGCCCTCGATCGATTGGTGCAGCCATTGATCGACGAAAGCCTTCAGGGCCTCGTCCCGCTGGACCCAATAGGCCTTCTCGGCGAAATCGAAGGGCTGGTCGGGATGGATGGCACACAGCACGCCCTGATGGAGCTTCTGCTGGTAGCGGGTTTCGGAGGCATCGGTGATCATCAGATCGGCCTTGCCCGCGGCGAGCTCATCGAAGATTTTGGTGTTGTCGGGAAAGACCACGATCTCCGCCGTCTTGAGATTGGCGCGATCGAATTTCTCGTTGGTGCCGCCGGGATTGGTGATCACCTTGACGCCGGTCTTGTCGATGGCCTCGAGCGTCGCGAATTTGTCCTTGTCGGCGCAACGCGCGATGGGCGTCTTGCCCTCATGCATATAGGGGATGGAGAACAGGCCCTTCTTCTGGCGGTCGAAGGTCACCGAAACGCCGCCCATCGCGATATCGAAGGCGCCCGCCTCGAAATCCTTCATCAGATTGGGCCAGGCCGTCGGCACCATCTCGACCTTCACGCCGAGCGCCGAGGCAAGGCTCTGAGCCAGATCGATGTCGAAGCCCGAGAAGGCGCCGGTGGCCGGATCCTTGATGGTGAAGGGCTTGTAGTCGCCCGTCGAGCCGACCTTGAGCACGCCTGCCGCGAGGATCGCGTCGAGCCTCGATGGAGGCGCCGACTGTTGCGCGAAAAGCGGATCGAACGACAAGAGGAGCATCGCGAGCGACAGACCGAACGCACGAAACATGAGGCATCACATCCCTGGTTGCTTGTGAGGCTCCATGTCAGCACGCCCATTCGCCATCCGCAACCCGCATAAATCGAGTGCCGCGCGGCATCGACGCGTGACGAGCCTCGGCCGCATCACCCCCCGTGACGTTCGCCCGCGCCTGATGTGTGTGAGCGACATCGCCGTGTCCCGACCGGGCTTGTCCCGACCATCCTCCACGTCTTTTGCCCACGACGGATAGGCTGGATACGCGAGCCAAGCCCACGCATGACGTGTGTGAGCAACGTCGTCGCGTCCTGACCGGGCTTGGCCCGGTCATGTGTGGACGGCTCCTGCATTGCAAGGAAAAATTGGAGTGATGTGACAACCTGGTTGCGGGTGCGGTCATGTGTCCGGCCTTTGTGCGCGGCACGCGATGGCCGCTGGGCCCTGATGAGAGACGCGGATCGGCTCCCAAATCATCCACGCGGGCTCGAGGCCCGATGGCCGGGTCGGGTTTTGCCGTTCCGTGGCTCGACCGGTCGTACTCATCACGCTTCATTGCCCTCGCAATTCTCTAAGCCGTTGCTTTTGTGAACCTTGGTCCTTGATGGATCTGCGACGATCAGGGCATTTCTACCGAGACTGTGGTGGTCATCGACGCTCGATAGACCCCGCCTTTGGCTAGGATCGCCCAGGCGATACGCGCCAGTTTGTTGGCAAGCGCCACGATCGCCTCTTTCGCCGGTTTGCGAGCCAGCAGTTTGGCGAACCAGGGCATCAGATCGGGGTTTGCCCTGACCCGACGGACCATGCCGGCGGCCGCGTTCACCAAGAGCCGGCGTATGTAGTGATCACCGGCCTTGGTGATCGGCCCTAAATGCGGCTTGCCACCTGTCGAGTCTTGGCGCGGGACGAGGCCAAGGGAAGCTCCGTAAGCACGTCCGCTCTTGAAGCGGCTGGCGTTACCCATGCTGGCTACCACGGCGCTCGAGATGATCGGCCCGAACTGGGGGATCGTGGCCAACCGTTGACTCTCACTATTGCTCTTGTGCCAAGCAATGATCTGTCGTTCGAGCTTATCCATCTGCTCGCACGTGCTGCGCCATTGCTCGGCCAGCACGACGACAATCGGGCGGATCATCGGCGGGATTTGAGGATCGTTATCCTTGCCGATTTTTGCCAAAAGGCTGGCGAAACCGCTATTCCCCTTGGCAGCGACGATGCCGAACTCGGCCAAGTGACCGCGAATGGCGTTGCTGAGTTGCGTGCATTGCTTGTCCAATAAGCTTCGCGCACGATGCAGCATCAAGACCGCCTGCTGCTCGATCGACTTGATCGGAACAAACTGCATGCTTGGTCGCGTCACGGCCTCGTTGCAGGCCGCGGCATCCGCCTGATCGTTCTTGGCTCCCCACTTCACGTAGGCCTTTACTCGTCGCGGTGGCATCAAGCGAACCTCATGCCCGAGAGCCGTGAGCTCGCGCGCCCAATGATGCGCCGAGGCACACGCCTCCATGCCCACCAAGCAGGGTGGTAGCTTTGCAAAAAACTTCAACAAATGTGGCCGCCTGAGCTGACGGCGAACGCTGACCTCGCCTGCCTCGTTCGTGCCCTCGACCTGAAAAACCGACTTGGCGATATCCAGACCAATTGTGCTAACCTTCTCCATGGGCGGCTCCTATCTGTGGCGTTTCGCACGACCACCTTATGGCACTTCGATGCCGGGACAGGAGCCGTCCACCCCATCATCCACGTCTTTGCCCACGACGGATAGGCTGGATCCGCGGCATGAAGCGCGCAAGACGACTGGTAGATGCTCAAACACACTTAACCGCCTCGCAGATGCAGGCTCGCAGAACCGCCTCGCAGATGCAGGCTCGTAGAAAGAGAGCCACAAGCGTCGGCCAAATAGCGATGGGCCAGATCCCATGAATTTGCCCACCCCATCATTGGGCAGCTTTGTGGTTGACGGCGCCTCGGCGCTTTGCTCCGCTCGCGACAAGATCGGTTCTTCATCGGAACACCCCTTTCGGGATGGAAACCAAGGCGCAAGAGCTCCTCCGCGAGATTTCCGATTTCTGCCGGGCGAGCGGCCTTGCGGAATCGACCTTCGGGCGCGCCGCCATCAACGACGGCAAGCTCGTGTCGCGCCTGCGCAACGGCGGGCGGATCACGACGGACACCTTGGAGCGCCTGCGCTCCTTCATGGCGAAAAGCGACGGCGAGGGACGCTCGACGCGTTCCGTCGTGGTCGCGCGCGGGACGCGACGCGCCGCCACGCGGGTCGGGCCACGCATCGACGGCGCACAAGGGGCAGCGCCTTTGCCCGATCCGCAGCGCAATTTCCGCTTCTTCGACAATCGCCAGAAATATCTGCTCTTCGTCAACACCTGCAGCGAGAAATGGGTGGTCGCGAACCGCGTCTCGCTCGAGCTCGCCAACATTCATCCGAAGCCGCCGGCCGTACGTCTCTTCGACGCGGGCATGGGCGACGGCACGGTGCTCGCGCGCGTCATGCGCGCCGCCCATGATCGCTTTCCCACCATGCCTTTCTACATCGTCGGCAAGGAGATCAGCCTCGAGGATATCCGCCTCACCTTGCAGAAGATGGCGGACCGCTTCTTCGAGCATCCGGCGACCGTGCTCGTCTTGACCAATCTCGCCTATGCGGACGCGCCCTGGCTCGCGGTGAAGTCGCTGAGCGCCGCCTCGAGCCTCGTGTGGCACGAGGTCGTGCTCGCCGGAAATTCGGCGCACAGCTTCGAGAAGCAGATCACCGATCTCGAGCCCTTCCTCGCCGAGAACTGGAAGGCGGGCGTGAGCCCGAAGACCGGCAACCCCGTCTACGAGCGCCCGGTGGTTCTCGTCCTTTATCGGCAGGACCATAAATTCCTGCTCGACGCGGTGATTCCACGTCCGGGCGGCACGGTGGCGAATTACGATCTTGTCATCGCCTCCCAGCCCTATCGTGCGCGAGCGCCGCTCGACTTCAAGGCGAGACGCGTGATCGCGCCGCTCGCCAAGGCGCTGGGGAGCGGCGGAAGGCTGATCGGCATCCACTCCCATGGGCACGATCCCGGCATGGAGATCATCCGGCGCGTGTGGCCGAACGACGATCCCTTCACCACCGATCGCCACACCCTGCTGAAGGCCGTGAAGCAGGAGCTCGGCGCTTCGGGGCGCGACTTGAATTTCAATGCCTATGCGGATCGACGCTCCCTCTTCCGCTACGAGATGCATACGCTGCCGAGCGAGATCGGCGCGGCGTCGATCGGGACCTCGACGCTGTTCGCGGCCTGGAATGCGGCGATCTACGTGGCGCAAGTCGAGGACGACCGCTTGGGACCCGTGGTCGCCAACCGGCGATATCTCGAGGCGACGCAAGCCGTCCTGCAGGAGCACAACGGGCTTTGGTTCAACGACGAATCCTATGTGATCTCGCGGCGGCGCGATTGAGGCTTGCGCGTCATGCGCGCCTTGGCCGGGCATCCACGCCTTGTGATGGTCAAAGGCGTGGGTGGCTGGGCCAAGCCCGGCCAAGACGAACGACCGCCGGCCATTCGCGTCATGCGCGGGCTTGGCCCGCGTATCCATGCCTTTGTGGGAAAGGCGTGGGTGACCGAGCCTGATCCTCGGAATAAGGACAGCGCCATGATCTTAGGCTCCAACACCCCGACGAAGGACGCAGCCCCTCCGGCAAGCGATATCGTCTCGCGCATCGCGGATTTCATGCGGGGCACGTCGATCGAGGCGACCCGGCCGACGAAGGCCGATGCCGAGACCTTGCGCGAAACCCTACCTTCGGGGACGAGGATCTTCCTGAGCGCGGTCCCCAAGCGCCCTCGCGACGAAGTCGTCGCGGCGGCGCGCGCGATCCGCGACGTGGGCCTCGTCCCCGTTCCCCATATCGCGGCGCGCTCCTTCCCCGATATCGCCGCGGCCGCCGACCTCCTGACGCGGCTCAAGGGCGAAGCCGATGTGCGCGCCCTCCTCGTCATCGGCGGTGATCTCGCCTCGCCCGAAGGCGATATCCTCGCTGCGCAGCAGCTCATCGAGAGCGGCGTGCTGCGGGCCTGCGGCATCGAACGTGTCGGGATCGCCGGATACCCGGACGGCCATCCGCGCATGAGCGACGAGGAGCTCGAATCGACGCTGGTGACGAAGGTCGCGGCGGCGCAGAGCGCCGGGCTCGATGTCCACATCGTCACGCAGTTCTGCTTCGAGCCGCAAGCCATCCTGCGCTGGATCGAGTGGTTGCGCCGACGCGGCCTGCATCTTCCCGTCGAGATCGGGCTCGCGGGACCGACGAGCCTCATGACCTGGTTGAATTACGCACGCCGTTGCGGCGTCAGAGCCTCGGCGGAGGCGCTCGCGCGGCGCAGCGGCCTCGTGAAGCATGCCTTCAGCGCGGTCGCGCCCGACCCGATCATCCGGGCTCTCGTCGAGGCACTCCCGCGCGAGGATTTGAGCGAGATCTCGCCGCACCTCTTCTCATTCGGCGGGATCGGCCCGACCGCGCGCTGGGCGGCGGGCGCGATGCGCGGCGCGCTCACCCTGGACAAGGACGGCGGCTTCCTGGTCGAGCCGCGGGGAGGTTAGGACCCCGTTTGCATTCCCGGGACGACAGGACGGCCCCCGTTTGGCAAGGGCCGCAAATGGAACTGACGAGTTCAAGTCTGGAGCCGAAACGGGGCCCAGACGATTCTCGCGGCCCTGGCGACCTGCGCCACGACCGCACCTTGGAAGGGGCGGCGCGCCGGGATCATGGCATGACTGATATGCGCGTCTACCCCTGCGCCACACTTGCACGCTAATTCGCGTTCGTCGTAAATCCGTCCTCGACGGATGGTAAGCTCGGCTTCCGAGTAGCCTCGACGCTACGGAGATTCATGGCAAGCGCAACGGTCAGCACTCTATTTCGACAGGACGTCCTTCGGCGACAAGACGAAGCTGCTTTCGGCGAGACGATCCGGATTGTGCCGCTGTCGCATACCCTGCTTGCGGCATGTCTCGTGGCGATCATCGCCGTCGCCATCGTTTACGCCGCATTCGCGGGATATTCGCGCAAGGAGACAGTGCAAGGATTGGTGACGCCGTCGCGCGGCGTCATCCGGATCGTCGCGCCGCGTGCCGGAATGATCTCCGAGCTTCTGGTCGCGGAAGGCGACAGCGTCAGCGAGGATCAGGTGCTCTTCCGGGTCATCAGCGAAGAGACCAACGCCGCCGGCACCGGCAGCGACACAGCGATTCTCGAGGCGATAAAGCAACAAAAGGCGATACTCGAGGATCAAATTCGCAACGAGAGCCGCGCATCGCCCAGTCCGAGGTCGAGCGTCTCAACGCGCAGATCGCAGGGGCTCGGCGTGGAAGTCGCGCCAGCTCGAGAGCCAGCGCGAGCTTCAGGCCGAGCGCGCCCGCAATCGCGCGCGTTGATCGAACGGATTGCGCCCTTGAAGGACGGGGGTGGTCAGCGTCTTCGAACTTCCAGAACCGTCAGCAGGCCGCGCTCGCCGATGAACAGAGTCTGGCATCGCTCGACGAGCGCCTGTCGGCGAAGCGGGCGAGACTGCAGCAAGCGCGAGCTCGCCCTCGAGCGCCAGCCGATCGATGCCGGTCGATCGGCTGGCCAATTTGCGCAGGAACGCTGTCGGATGTCACTCAGCGCGCGGTCGAGATCGAAGGGCGCCGCGGCTATATCGTGCGGGCGCCGATGGCCGGCCGTGTCACGAGCATGCTCGCGGCGGTCGGACGCACCGTCGATCCCAAGTGCCGAAGCTTTCGATCGTGCCGACCGGCAGTCATTTCGAGGTCGAGTTGTTCTTGCCGGCGCGCGCCATCGGCTTCGTCGAGAAAGGCCAGAGCCGTGCGGCTGTTCTACGACGCGTTCCCGTTCCAGCGCTTCGGCACTTATCGCGGCACGATCGAATCGGTCGCCACCACCATGCTCACGCCCAACGAGATGCCGGAGCCGGTCGCCGGGACCACCAAGGAACCGACGTATCGGGTCAAGGTCGCGCTCGACCGTCAGACCGTCGAGGCGTTCGGCGCGCGAAGTCGCGCTGCAGCCCGATATGACGTTGCGCGCCGACATCATCCTGGAAAGCCGCTCGCTGATCGAATGGCTGCTCGAGCCGCTGTGAGCGTGCGGCATCGCATGTCATGAGCGGCAGGCGATGAGCAAAACTAAAATTTCACCTCCCCCCTTGAGGGGGAGGTCGATCCGCCAACGGGTCCGGCCCGAAGTGGCCGGCCCGATGACAAGCTCCGCGGATCGGGAGGGGGGTCTCTTTTTTCTGACTTTTCAAGACGCGTTTTTCTTTTGCGGATGCGGTTGAACCCCCCTCCCTAACCCTCCCCCTCAAGGGGGGAGGGAATTATCGCGACGAGCCGTGTAAATGAGCCGCGTCGGCGATTTCTCAATTTCACCGGCCGCGCGCGCCTGCCGGTGATCCTGCAGACCGAGGTCGCGGAATGCGGCCTCGCCTGCCTCGCGATGGTCGCGCTTTCACGGCCATGAATTCGATCTCAACACGATGCGGCGGCGCTTTCCGATCTCGCTCAAGGGCGTCGACCCTCAAGGAGCCTGATCGATATGGCGAGCCGGCTGGGCTTCTCGAGCCGGCCGCTTCGCCTCGAACCTGTGCATCTCAAAGCAGTTGCGGTTGCCGGCGATCCTGCATTGGGATCTCAATCACTTCGTCGTCCTGAAATCGGTCGGGCGATCGCAAGGTCACGATCCACGACCCCGCAGTGGGCCTGCGCTCTTACGATTTCGCCGAACTCTCCGAGCACATGACCGGCGTCGCGCTTCGAACTGACGCCGACGCCGAATTTCGAGCACAAGCGCGAGATCGAGCGGCTGCGCATGCGCCATGGTCGGCCGTGTTCCCGAATTCGGCCGCGCGCTCGGCCAGGCGCTCGTGCTCTCCGTCATCGTTCAGCTCTTCGTGCTCGGCAGCCCGTTCTACATGCAGATCGCGGTCGACGACGCGGTGGCCAAAGGCGATAGCGGCCTACTGGTGGCGCTCGCCATCGGCTTCGGGCTGTTCACGCTGATCAACGTCGCGGCAACCGCGCTGCGCTCGTTCGTCTCGCTGCAGCTCGGCAATGTCGTCAGCTTCCAGATGGCGGTCGGCCTCTTCCACCACTTGATGCGGCTGCCGCTGCCTTATTTCGAGCGCCGCCATATCGGCGATCTGATCTCCCGTTTCGCCGCGACCCAGCCGATCAAGGATCTCATCACCGACGGCCTCGTCGTGGTCCTCGTCGACGGCGTCATGGCGCTCGCCACGCTCGTCGCTGATGCGTCGTTTACAGTTGGCAGCTCGCGCTCGTCGTGCTGAGCGGCGATCACGCTCTATGTGACGTTGCGACTTGCGGCTTGATCGGCAGCCTTGCGCCGCCGAACCGAGGACCAGATCCAGGCGCGCGCGCGCGCAGGACTTCGACGTTCATCGAGACCGTGCGCGCAATCGCAGAGCATCAAGCTGTTCGGCCGCGAGGCCGAGCGCGAAGGCCTGTGGCAGAACCGCTATGCCGCCTTCGTCAATGCCGGCATCCGGCTCGGGCCGTCTGCAGATCAGCTTCAAGGCGGCGAACGACCTGATCTTCGGCGTCGAGAACGTCGTGACCATCTATCTCGGCGCCCGCCTCGCGCTCGATGGCGCGATCACCATCGGCATGCTTGTTCGCGTTCATGTCTTACAAGCAGCAATTCCTCGACAAGGTCGCGCGCCTCATCGAGAAGATGATCGATCTGCGCATGCTCGATCTCTATCTCGATCGGCTGGGCGACATCGCGCTCGCCGAGCGCGAGCGTGGCCTCGATCAGCCGCGTCAATTGACGCGGCCGCTGTCGGCGCCGATCGAGGTGCGCGACGTCTCGTTATCGCTACGCCGACAGCGAGCCTTACGTGTTCGAGAATGCGACGCTGCGCATCGAGCCCGGCGAGTTCGTCGCCATCACCGGCCCCTCGGGCGGCGGCAAGACGACGCTCATGAAGGTGATGCTCGGCCTCTTCGAGCCGACGTCCGGCGACGTGCTGATCGACGGCTATCCGTTGAGCGCGCTCGGCGTGCAGACGGTGCGCGAGCAAGTCGGCGTCGTGATGCAGGACGACCAACTGCTGTCGGGCTCGATCCAGGACAACATCTCCTTCTTCGACACGCAGGTCGATCGGGCCTGGGTTCAGCCACTGCGCCGAGATGGCCGGCATCGACGCCGACATCATGCGCATGCCGATGGGCTACAACACGCTCATCGGTGACATGGGCACGACGCTTTCAGGCGGCCAGCGCCAGCGCGTGCTCCTGGCCCGCGCCCTCTATCGGCAAGCCCGCGCATTCTGTTTCTCGACGAGGGCACCTCGCATCTCGATCCGGCGCTCGAGGCAGCAGGTCAATGCGGCGATCGGCGAGCTCGCCATCACCCGGGTCATCATCGCGCATCGGCCGCAAACCGTCGCCGCGGCGAATCGCATATTCTGCTGCATCAAGGGCGCCTGATCGAGATCAAACGCTCCGATGGGACCGCTCCCGCCTTGGCGCAAAACAGCGCGCGGCCGCTCCTGTCGCAAGCGGCGGTCGCTTAGCGTCACAATAGAGACATGACAGGCATGGAATTTGCGGTCACGACCCATCTAACTCAACCCAGGCCACGCGCCCACGTCAATTAGGATATGCATATGCGTGCATTTCGCGAGCCCCAGGAAATGCGCATGATGCGCTCACATGCTCTGAGTTGCCGGCCATTCTCCAGCTGCGTCGAAGGGCGAGACGGCGCGGGCTTCTCGTCGACCGCTCTCGCCCCAACCCGAAGGAAAGGCTTCGAAACATGGACATTCGAGATCTCACCCTCGATGAGCTCGCGCTTGTTAGCGGCGGCCACAAGCAAACCGGCTTGCTTGTCGAGTTCCCGCCACCGAAGGAGCCGGAGATCCCGCCGCTTCCCGGATTCCTTCCGGTGCCGCCTTCACCGACCGGCCATGGTGACGGTTGACGTAAGTCCCCGCATCCCGGTGCGACGTGCCCGCCATCGGCGTGGCCTATCGCGGCCGATTTGCCCCACTTCAAGGACAAAGGACATTCATTCGTGCCCACCGAAAACGCGCCTCGTGAATTGACCGATGACGAGGTTCAACTCGTCAGTGGCGGATTCATTCTCGGGCCGCCTCTCCACCCCCCGATCTTCCCGCCTCACGGTCCGGCGCATCCCGTGCCGCCCAATCCGCCAACGCATCCGTTCTGAACGGAATATAACCAAGTGAGGCAGACCCTTTTCGACTCATGCCCGCGAATGCGGGCTTCCCGTTCTCCTCGCGGATGCATGACAAGTCTGGATTCCCGCTTTCATGGAATGAGCGGAGTTGAGGCGAGGGCACACCTTGTCTCCGCCCGACGCCCACCGGTCACGCGGCGACTGATCGGTCGCTGTTTCCATGGCCTCGCGACCTGCCGAGGTCGGCCCTCCAAGCACGCAGGTCAGTCAAAAGTAAAGTCCCTCACAAAACAAGGAAGTCTATCATGAGCGATGATGTTGCCAATTCGGTCCGCGAATTGACCGAGGAAGAAATCGCCACGATGCGCGAATTGAACAATGAGGAAATCGCCTCCGTCGGCGGCGGGCTCGGAGCCAAGCAATACATGCCTTATACGCCGGCGCAACAGGATCCTTTTGATCCTCTGCCGCAAGGGCACGCGACCCACAAGATCCATTACTACTAAGAAGCACGATCCGGAAAAGGAAAACCGCTTTTCCGAAATTCCGCTCATTCCCACGAAAAGTGGGAATCCAGACTTGCGATGCAATAGCGAGAAAAGCCTGGATCGCCGCCTTCGCGGCGATGAGCGGAGAGTTTGCCCTTGCCCCAGCTCCGCCCATGTAGGGACGGCCTCCGTTTGGCAAGGGTGCAAATGGAACTGACGGGTTCAAGCCTGGAGCGGTCATGCATCCGGCCCGTTGAGCGCGGGTCATGACCGCTGGCCACGAGGGGTATCGCGGATCGGGTCCCAAACATTCCAGCGCGCTCGCTTTGTACACGACATCGTAGGAGTGTCCCGATCGCGGTCCTGATGATCCGCCGTCGTTGTCCTTTTGCTCCTTGCGCCTGAAGGGCCTCAAGCTGTCGCGCGCCTCGAGCCGCGCTCGGCCCTGCTCCATAGTTTTCGCCCGAGATGAACAAGGAAATCCGTCTTCCTTCGAAGGGCTCCCGGTTCCCCTTCGCTCGGCTCGTTTCACTCGCGTCGCTGGGGATACCATGGGCGGTCGATCGGCTCGCCTCACGGGGGTGACACGGCCGGCCCATCATTGCCAATCGCACGCCATTTCCAAGGCTTGACAAGTTCCAGGCTGCATGCGGGGATCGCTCGCCGGATTTCGTCGCGCGGCCGTCCCGCAAAATCGGTCGCGCAGAGCCGCATCGTCCTTAAGGCTCGATCAAGGGAAGCTTGCATGGGGCATGACGCCAGCAAAAGCGGCGACGCAGCGGCCCGCTGGGCGCAAGGCCTCGCGGCGGGCCGCTTGACCAGCGCCGAATATGCCGAGAACTTCGCCGATCTGCACCCTCCCCTCACCACGCATGAAGCTTTCGTCGAGGCCGAGCGGTGCTATTTCTGCCACGACGCCCCCTGCCAGACGGCTTGTCCCACGAGCATCGACATCGCGATGTTCATCCGCCAGATCGCTGCCGGCAATGCGCAGGGCGCGGCCGAGACGATCTTTTCGCAAAACATCCTCGGCGGCATGTGCGCCCGCGTCTGCCCGACCGAGACGCTTTGCGAGGAAGCTTGCGTGCGCGAGGCGGCCGAAGGCAAGCCGGTGAAGATCGGCCTCTTGCAGCGCTACGCGACGGACGCGCTGATGGCCTCCGGCAAGAAGCCGTTCCGACGTGGCGCAGCGACGGGCAGGCGCGTCGCGGTGGTGGGGGCCGGCCCGGCGGGCCTCGCCTGCGCCCATAAGCTCGCCGAGCTCGGCCACGAGGTCGTTCTCTTCGAAGCCAAGGACCGGCTGGGAGGCCTCAACGAATTCGGCATTGCGGCCTACAAGACCGTCGACGGCTTCGCCCAGGAAGGAGGTCGCCTTCGTCCTGTCGATCGGCGGCATCGAGGTTCTCGCCGGACGAAGGCTCGGTGAAAATCTCGAACTTTCCGAGCTTCGGCGGGAATTCGACGGCGTGTTCCTCGGCGTCGGCCTCGCCGGCGTGAACAAGCTCGCGGCTTTCGGGAGAGGGCGGCCTCGAAGGGCGTGCGCGACGCCGTCGAGTTCATCGCGGATTTGCGGCAGGCCGACGACCTTTCGGCCTTGCCGGTCGGGCGCAAGGTCGTCGTCATCGGCGGCGGCATGACCGCGATCGACGCGGCGGTGCAATCGAAGCGGCTCGGCGCGGATGAAGTGACGATCGTCTACCGCCGCGGCGAGGGCGAGATGAAGGCGAGCGGCTACGAGAGGGAGCTGGCGCGCAACGACGGCGTGCTGATCCGCCATTTCGCCGCGCCGAAGGCGCTCGAAGGCGAAGAGGGCCGCGTGACCGGGATCGTGTTCGAACGAATGACGCCGAAGGGCGAAGGGCTGGTGCCGAGCGGAGAGAGCTTCCGGCTCGAGGCCGACATGGTGCTCTCGGCGATCGGCCAGATCCTCGTCCACGACGGGTTCGGCTCCGCCCAGAGCCTCAGGCTCGAGGGCGGGCGCATCGTCGTCGATGACGAGCGGCGCACCTCGCTCCCCGGCGTCTGGGCCGGCGGCGATTGCGTCGCCGGCGGGCAGGATCTGACCGTCTCGGCGGTCGAGGACGGAAAGCAGGCCGCGCTCTCGATCGACCGGGCGTTAAAACAGCGAGTAGCGAGTGGCGAGTAGCGAATAGAAACGACTCGCTACTCGCCATTCGCTATTCGCCCTTATGACGACACTGACCCGAGGATGAGCTCATGGCTGATTTGCGCACGAGTTTCGCGGGGATCCGATCACCGAACCCGTTCTGGCTCGCCTCCGCGCCTCCTACCGACAAGGCCTATAACGTGACGCGCGCCTTCAAGGCGGGTTGGGGCGGCGTCGTCTGGAAGACGCTCGGCGAGGACGGCCCGCCGATCGTCAATGTCAGCGGCCCCCGCTACGGCGCGATCCACGGTCCGGATCGGCGCCTCATCGGCTTCAACAACATCGAGCTGATCACCGACCGCCCGCTCGACGTCAATCTGCGCGAGATCAAGCAGGTGAAGCGCGACTGGCCGGATCGCGCCGTCGTCGTCTCGCTCATGGTGCCTTGCGAGGAGGAGGCCTGGAAGGCGATCCTCAAGCCCGTGGAGGAGACCGGCTGCGACGGCATCGAACTGAATTTCGGCTGCCCGCATGGCATGTCCGAACGCGGCATGGGCTCGGCGGTCGGCCAGGTGCCCGAATATATCGAGATGGTGACGCGCTGGTGCAAGCAGAACACCCGCATGCCGGTCATCGTGAAGCTCACGCCGAACATCACCGACATCCGCTATCCCGCGCGCGCGGCCAAGCGCGGCGGCGCCGACGCGGTGTCGCTCATCAACACCATCAACTCGATCATGCAGGTCGATCTCGACCGCATGACGCCCTCCCCGCATGTCGACGGCAAGGGCACCCATGGCGGCTATTGCGGACCGGCGGTCAAGCCGATCGCGCTCAACATGGTCGCGCAGATCGCTCGCGACCGCGGAAACCTCCGACTTGCCGATCTCGGCGATCGGCGGCATCACGACCTGGCGGGACGCCGCCGAATTCATCGCGCTCGGCGCGGGCTCGGTCCAGGTCTGCACGGCCGCGATGACCTACGGCTTCCGCATCGTCGACCGAGATGATCTCCGGCCTCTCCGATTGGATGGATGAAGCAGGCCATGCGAGCCTCGCGGAATTCCAGGGCAGGGCCACCAAGAACTTCACCGAATGGGAGCACCTCAACCTCAACTATGTGGTGAAGGCCGTCATCGACCAGGATCTGTGCATCAAATGCGGGCGCTGCTTCAGCGCCTGCGAGGACACCTCGCACCAGGCGATTTCCGCTAGCGTCGACGGACTGCGGAAATTCGTGGTGAAGGACGAGGAATGCGTCGGGTGCAATCTCTGCGTGCTCGTCTGCCCCGTCGAGAACTGCATCACCTTGGAGCATCGCACGCAAGGCATCGACCCGCGCACCGGGCTCGCCTATCGGCAGCCGCCTCTCGATTGGACGATGCATCCGAACAATCCGATGGCGAAGCGGGCGGCGGAGTAGGTAAATGGCCGATCTATCGAATATCCGCATCGATGGCGGAAGGCTTTGGGATTCGCTGATGGAGATGGCGAAGATCGGAGCGACGCCGAAGGGCGGATGCAAGCGCCTGACGCTCACCGACCTCGACCGCGAGAGCCGCGCGCTCTTCATCTCCTGGTGCAAGGAAGCGGGTTGCAGCGTCGCGGTCGACGAGATGGGAAATATCTTCGCCCGCCGCGCCGGCGCCGAGAACGGCTTGGCGCCCGTGATGATGGGCTCCCATCTCGACACCCAGCCCACCGGCGGAAAATTCGATGGCGCGCTCGGCGTGCTCGGGGCCTTGGAGGTCGTGCGCTCGCTCAACGACCTCAAGATCAAGACGAAACATCCGATCGAGATCGCCAACTGGACGAATGAAGAGGGTTCCCGCTTCGCGCCGGCGATGGTCTCATCCGGCGTCTTTGCCGGCGTCTACACCAGGGAGTTCGCCTATGCGTGCCAAGACCTCGAAGGCAAGAAGCTCGGCGAAGAGCTCGTTCGCATCGGCTTCAAGGGAGACGAGCCCGTGGGAAGGCGCAAGATCCATGCCTTTTTCGAGCTGCACATCGAGCAAGGCCCGATCCTCGAAGCCGAGGACGTCGAGGTCGGCGTGGTCACGCATGGACAGGGCCAGCGCTGGTACGAGATCGAGCTCACCGGATTCGAAAGCCATGCGGGCTCGACCCCGATGCCGCGCCGCAAGGATGCGCTTTTGGGCGCGGCACGCATCGTCGAGCTCGTCAATCGAACGGCGCTCGCGCAAGCGCCGCTCGCCGTCGGCACCGTGGGCATGCTCAACCCCTACCCGAATTCGCGCAACGTCATTCCGGGAGCGGCATTCCTCGCTTGCGAATTCCGCCATCCCGATGACGCCGTGCTCTCGGCGATGGACGCCGCCTTGAGAGAGGGCGTCGAGGCAATCGCCAAGGGGGTCGGCCTCACCTACGAGATCAGGCAGATCTTCTACTATAAGCCGGTCGCCTTCGATCAAGGTTGCGTCGCCGCGGTGCGTCGCGCCGCGCAGCATTTCGGCTATACGCATCGGGATATCGTTTCGGGCGCCGGGCATGATGCTTGCTACATCGCGCGGGTGGCGCCGACTTCGATGATCTTCACGCCTTGCGTCGATGGCATCAGCCATAACGAGGCCGAGGACATCAAGCCGGATTGGGCCGCTGCCGGCGCCAATGTGCTGATGCATGCCGTGCTCGAGAAGGCCGAGGTGCTCGGTTGAGGGCGACAGGCTCTCCGCTCGTTCCCGCGAACCCGGGAACCCAGAATTGCAAGGGGAACTCGAGAGGTCCTGGATCCCCGCCTTCGCGGGGATGAGCGGAGGTGAGGCGGGGATGAGCGGAGGTGAGGCGGGGATGAGCGGGGGGAAGCCGGGATGAGCGGAAAGACGCAGCGTGTTGTTCTTGGAGGAGGATAATGTCTCTTTTGATCAAGGGTGGCGACATCGTCGCGGCCGACCGAACGTTCAAATCCGATATCCTGATCGAAGGCGAAAGCATCAAGGCGATCGGCACGGGGTTGTCGGGCACCGACGTCATCGACGCTTCGGGCTGTTTCGTCATGCCGGGCGGCATCGACCCGCACACCCATCTCGAGATGCCCTTCATGGGCACGACCTCGGCCGATCATTATGAGAGCGGCACCAAGGCCGCGCTCTCCGGCGGCACCACCATGGTGGTCGATTTCTGCATCCCGAACAACGGCCAGCCTCTTCTCGAAGCCTGGGCGGATTGGGACAAGAAATCGAAGACCGCCTGCACCGACTACGCCTACCACATGTGCATCACCTATTGGACCGAGAAGGTGCGCGAGGAGATGGCGGCGGTCGTCAAGCGCGGCGTCACCACCTTCAAGCATTTCATGGCCTACAAGGGCGCCTTGATGGTGAATGACGACGAGATGTTCGCCTCCTTTCGCCGCTGCGCCGAGCTTGGCGCCATGCCGCTCGTGCATGCCGAGAACGGCGACGTGGTGGCGGCCCTCCAGGCGAAGTTGATGGCGCAAGGCATCACCGGCCCCGAGGGCCACGCCTGGTCGCGCCCGCCGCAGGTCGAGGGCGAAGCCGCGAACCGCGCCATCATGATCGCCGACATGGCGGGCGTTCCGCTCTACATCGTGCATGTGTCGTGCAAGGAGGCGCATCACGCGATCGCCCGCGCCCGTGCCGAGGGAAAGCGCGTCTACGGCGAACCCCTGATCCAGCATCTCGTGCTCGACGAGAGCGAATACTTCAACCAGGATTGGGACCATGCGGCGCGGCGCGTGATGTCCCCGCCTTTTCGCGACAAGGCGAACCAGGAGGATCTGTGGAACGGCTTGCGCGCCGGGTCCCTGCAGGTCGTCGCGACGGACCATTGCGCCTTCACCACCGAGCAGAAGCGCTTCGGCCGCAATGACTTCACCAGGATCCCGAATGGCACGGGCGGCCTCGAGGATCGCATGCCCGTGCTGTGGACCTATGGGGTCGGAACCGGCCGTCTCACCATGAACGAATTCGTCGCCGCGACCTCGACGAATATCGCGCGCATCCTCAACCTCTACCCGCGCAAGGGAGCGATTTTGCCGGGTTCGGACGCGGACGTCGTGATCTGGGACCCCAAGGCCGAGAAGACCATTTCGGCCACGACGCAAATGTCCGCGATCGACTACAATGTCTTCGAAGGCGTGAAGGTTCACGGCCTGCCGCGCACGACCATCTCGCGCGGTGAGGTCGTCTATGATGGCGGGCAGATGAGCGCGAAGCCGGGCCGTGGCAAGTTCGTCGCGCGCGAACCCTTCCCTGCGGCGGCGCGCGCGCTCGCCGAATGGAAGAAGGTCACCGCGGTCGGCAAGATCGCACGCTGATGCTCGAGATCACGCCGAAGGACGAGATCGGCGCCGAGCAACCGGCGGCGGCGCGCGTCATCGACATCGCCGGGCTGTCCCTGACCTTCGAGACTTCGGACGGACCGGTCCAGGCGCTTTCCGAGATCGACCTTGCCATCGAGCGCGGCGAATTCGTCTCCCTCATCGGACCCTCCGGTTGCGGCAAGACCACGCTGTTGCGCGTGATCGCCGATCTCGAGACCGCGACGCGCGGCATGATCAACGTCAACGGCCTCACGCCGCGCGAGGCGAGGCTCGAGCGCGCCTACGGCTATGTGTTCCAGGCGCCCGCGCTCTATCCGTGGCGGACGATCGCCAAGAACATCGCTCTGCCGCTCGAGATCATGGGGTTTTCCAAGGAGGAGCGAAACAAGCGCATCTCGCGCAACGTCGAGCTCGTCAACCTCACCGGCTTCGAGAAGCGATTCCCCTGGCAATTATCGGGCGGCATGCAGCAGCGCGCCTCGATCGCGCGAGCGCTCGCCTTCGATCCCGATCTTCTCCTGATGGACGAGCCCTTCGGCGCGCTCGACGAGATCGTGCGCGACAAGCTCAACGAGCAGCTCCTGCGGCTTTGGAACAAGACGCGCAAGACCGTCGTCTTCGTGACCCACTCCATTCCCGAGGCCGTGTTCCTGTCGACGCGCGTCGTGGTCATGTCGCCGCGCCCCGGCCGCATCTACGACGTCATCGATTGCGGATTTCCACGCGACCGCACCCTCGAGATTCGCGAGACGCCGCAGTTCCTCGAGATCGCCAACCGCGTGCGGCGCGGATTGCGCGAGGGCCATTCCTATGTCGACTGAGCAGCCCTCGACGCCGGGCCTTCTCGCCCGCGTCGCCGCGGGAAGCGCCTTCCCCATATTCGTCGTCGTGCTCCTCATCCTGCTCGTCTGGTACGTCGCCGCCTTCTTGATGAATCTCGACTTGCAGCGCGACAATTTCGCCAATGCGAACCAGGCCTATTCCACCACCGACCTCGTCGAAGGCACGATGAGCCAGGAGCGTCCTCGCCTTCCCGCCCCGCATCAGATCGCCGAGGAGATCGACAAGACGGTGTTCGAGCTCCCGCCCTCTTCGAAGCGAAGCCTCGTCTATCACGGCCGGGTGACGCTCGAAGCGACGCTTCTCGGCTTCGCCGTCGGCTCGGCGCTCGGCATGCTGCTCGCGGTGATGATCGTGCATGCGGCAAGCCTCGAACGCAGCCTCATGCCCTGGATCATCGCCTCGCAGACGATCCCGATCATCGCGCTCGCCCCGATGATCGTGGTGATCATGAACCAGATCGACGTAACCGGCATCGTGCCCAAAGCCACGATCTCGGCCTATCTTTCCTTCTTCCCGGTCACGGTCGGCATGGTGAAGGGCTTGCGCTCGCCCGACCCTCTGCAGCTCGATTTGATGCGCACCTATTCGGCCTCCCGCCTCCAGACGTTCTTCAAGCTGCGCGCGCCCGCGAGCGTGCCCTTCCTCTTCGCCAGCCTCAAGGTCGCGGTCGCGGCGAGCCTCGTCGGCGCGGTCGTCGCCGAGATGACCAAAAGCGAGGACGGCGGCTTCGGCGCAAGGCTCCTCGCCGGCTCCTATTACGGGCAGACGATCCAGATCTGGGCGGCGCTCTTCGCCGCCGCCTTCTGCGCCGCCATGCTCGTCATGCTGGTCGGCCTGATCGACCGCGCCGTGTCGAAGCGCATGGGCTATGTGCGATGAGCTTCGGCACGGCTTCCGTGCACGAAAGAGGCCGGCCGCCCTCGGCGACGCCAAGGGTCCCGCGCGGGATGCGCTTCGATGCGCTCGCCTTCCTTTGCGGACTGGCCGCCCTTGTCGCCTTCGGGTTCGCGGGCTTCGGCGCGGGACCTTCGGGAGGCAGCGCTATCACGGGGCTCGGACTCATCCTCCTCGTCGCTGGCGCCATCGCGAGCCTCAGGCGGCGCAATCCGCGTTTCGTGGTGCTGCTCACGGCGGTCGGGACCGCGTTGACCGCCGCGACATCGATCGTCTCGCTCGCGCCCGACGCGGGAGACCGCACGCCCCTCGCCTTCACCGCCGCGATGATCGCGGTCTGGCTCGGCGCCTGGCGGATCGTGAACGCGATCATCGAAGGCACGCCACAGCGCGGCCTCTTGCGCACGCTCTACAATCTCGCCGTGCCGATCGTCTTCGGCGCGACCATGCTTTTCCTCTGGGAAGGCGTGGTGCGCGGCTTCGGCGTGCCGCATGTGATCCTGCCGCCGCCTTCGGCCATCGGCGAGCGCTTCGCGGGCTCCTTGCCGGTGCTCGGCGTCGATTTCCTGCAGACCTTGCGCGGCGTCGCCGCCGGCTACGTCATCGGCTCCGGGGCAGGCCTCCTCGTCGCCATCCTGATCGATCGCGTGCCTTTCCTTCAGCGCGGCCTCCTGCCGCTCGGCAATCTCGTTTCCGCCCTGCCGATCGTCGGGGTGGCGCCGATCATGGTGATGTGGTTCGGCTTCGACTGGCCCTCGAAAGCGGCGGTCGTGGTCGTGATGACCTTCTTTCCGATGCTGGTGAACGCCAATGCCGGGCTCGCGGCGGCAGGCGCCATGGAAAGCGATCTGATGAAGACCTATGCGGCAGGCTATGCGCAGACGCTCGTGAAGCTTCGCCTGCCGGCGGCCTTGCCCTTCATCTTCAACGGCCTCAAGATCAACTCGACGCTCGCGCTCATCGGCGCGATCGTCGCGGAGTTCTTCGGCACACCGATCGTCGGCATGGGGTTTCGCATCAATGCCGAGGTCGGGCGCATGAATATCGACATGGTGTGGGCGACGATCCTCGTGGCGGCGCTCTTCGGGTCCATCTTCTACGGACTGATCGCGCTCATCGAGCGCAAGGCGACCTTCTGGCATCCATCCTATCGCCAGAGAACATGAGGCACGGCGCGGGACGCCGCAACAAGGGAGAAGCGATGATGAAGAAACTGGCACTTTGCCTCGCGGCGGCAGTCAGCCTCGCCGCCGTCTCGACGGCGCAAGCGGCCGACAAGGTGACCTTGCAGCTCAAATGGGTGACGCAAGCTCAGTTCGCCGGCTATTACGTCGCCAAGGACAAGGGCATCTACAAGGAAGCCGGGCTCGATGTGACCATCAAGCCGGGCGGCCCGGATGTGGCCCCTCCGCAGGTGATCGCGGGAGGCGGCGCGGACGTGGTGATCGACTGGATGCCGTCGGCGCTGGCCTCGCGCGAGAAGGGCGTACCGCTCGTCAACATCGCCCAACCCTTCAAGCGCTCGGGGATGGAGCTCACCTGCCGCGCCGACACCGGCATCAAATCGCCGGCGGATTTCAAGAACAAGACGCTCGGCGTCTGGTTCGCCGGAAACGAATACCCGTTCCTGTCCTGGATGTCGAAGCTCAATCTGAAGACCGACGGCTCGCCCGGCGGCGTCAAGGTGCTCAAGCAAGGCTTCAACGTCGATCCGCTGCTGCAAAAGCAGGCCGATTGCATCTCGACCATGACCTACAACGAATATTGGCAAGTGATCGACGCCGGCATCCCGGCAGACAAGCTCGTCGTCTTCAAATACGAAGATCAGGGCGTCGCCACCATGGAGGACGGCCTCTACGCGATGGAGGACAAGCTGAAAGACCCCGCCTTCGTCGAGAAGCTCGCGCGCTTCGTCAAGGCGTCCGAGAAGGGGTGGGAATGGGCCAGGGAGCACCCGACGGAGGCGGCCAAGATCGTGCTCGAGAACGATGCGACCGGGGCCCAGACCGAGAAACACCAGGTCCGCATGATGGGCGAGATCAACAAGCTGACCGCGGGCACGGACGGCACGCTGCAAGAGGCGGACTACACACGCACCGTCAAGGAGCTGCTGGCGAGCGGCTCTGACCCGGTGATCACCAAGGAGCCGACCGGCGCCTGGACGCATGCCGTCACCGACAAGATGAAGACGTTGAAGTGAGCGAGTAGCGAGTAGCGAATAGCGAGTAGTAAAAAGCGAGGAGTGGGGAGCGGATGAGTGGCTACAGTTCACTCATCCGTTCTCGATTTTCGAGTGCAAGTAATTATCAAATCACCGCGACATATGCTTTAATTTAGTTGACTAATCAGAAGCCATCCACGATAGTGATCTCCTAACGGAGTTACTGAAATGTGGAATCACGTCTTCTCCCCCATCTTAGCGCTCGGAGCGACCACGCTCGGCCTGTGGGCAGCATCCAACCCTGCAAAATATCGAGCCCTCACCTGGCGTGAAGGATTTTGGGAGCTTTTCCACAATGATCGCGCGGGACTAGTGGCCTTTGCATACTTCGTGATTGCAGATATAAATTTCTTTGCCACCTTATCAATGAAGGATATGCTAACAACATATTGCATACCTAGGTGACTCCTGGAAGCAAGGTCGACAGAGGTGACCCTGCAAAGTCCCCCCTTAATTCGTCGCAATCAACCCTAAGAGGCGCGCGCTTCCTTTCGGACGCGCGTTCAAGCTCATCGCGAGGAGGAACTGTCGCAGGCGATAAACGCGCAGAGTTGAAGTCAATAACGTAGCGCGCTACGTTTGTAACTGCGCCCGCAGATGCGGAGGAGATTGTCATGCCCCGGCCCGCCAAGCACGGCGGACACGATCGCTCGAGCCGTTATCGGTCGAACAAGCGCCGCCAAGGCATGCGCCTCCTCCGGATCTGGGTACCCGACCCACGGGTGCCTGGTTTTCGTGAGCAAGCGCGCCGTCAGGCGGCGTTGTTGCGCGAAGCTCCTGAGGAAGCGGAAGCGCTCGGGTTCATTGAAAGGCATGCTGATTGGAACGGGGAAGGATGAGGCGCGGCGATATCGTCATTGTCGGCGACGTTAGAGTGACTCCGTCGTCAAAACCCACTCTCCTGGCGATCGACGGGGCGCTTATGCACCCGCTTTCCAGTTAGAGTATACAACTCACCAGAAGAGCGGAATTGATTCTGAGCATAGCGGCGACCGCGGCTCGCGGATCATCCCCGCAATCCTTGATGATCGTATCCGCCAATTCTTCTTGACCAACCTTTTGCCTTAGCGTCACGGCTTAGATCTCGGCTTCAGGCGAATTGTCAAAAGAGGGTATATTTAGCGCCGTCGATAGAGAGTAGGCGCCTATATTGTTTAATGCCGTCTTGGATTCCCCGGTCTCGCCTTCCCTGGCAGGGTTCGGAATCTAATCACGCCACGGGGGATCGGCGTACCGGCGAGGGGCCCATACTCATTTGTGGGCGCTTCGCTCCAAGATATTTCATGTGATTCTTGATCTTCGGCATCGCCGTCGCTCCGTGAACCGGCTTGCACGACGCGCGCGCGCGGCAAATCCAAAATCGGCGAAAGCGGAAAACTTCAGAAGCTTTCTCGTATCCTATTTCCAGTCGGCTCCAAATCCAGGTTCAGCGCCTTTTTTGTCAGGCGCCGCCGGGAGCTTTCGAGCGCAATCCGGGAGTGCTCTACAGCTTCGTGCGTGGCTTCCATCATGTCGCGTACCAAATCATGCACCGAGATGGTTTGCGCGGATTTCCTGGTCGAAGGGTCGTATGTGTCGGTCATGACGAGACTCCTCAACCTCACAAGGCGGGAGCGCATAAGCGTCTGTGGCCACCGGCGCGCCGGAGATGGATACGATAGACTGACGGGCCGGGCTGGCAAGCCTCAACTCACTGAGTAACTGGTACGCAGTGGTGCGGTCAAAATACGAACCGATACACCGCCCGCATATCAATAATTTAGCGCTGCCGCACGAACCGTGCTAATAGGTATCGGCGTCGGGCGGGGGCGGTTTGCGCCGCGACGGAAAGTAGCAATCATGACCGGTTCTCTCCGGCGACAGCCCAGGGCCGCCGGGCCTCGGCGGGGGCGGAGCTCAACTCCAGCAGAACTCCCGCCTGGCGCCGCCGATTTTGCCATCGTCGGGCTCGGAGCCTCCGCGGGCGGGCTCGACGCGTGCAAGAAGCTCCTTGAAGCGCTTTCTTCCGACACCGGCATGGCATTCGTGCTGATCCAGCATCTGGATCCGACCCACGAAAGCATGATGGTCGAGTTGCTCACCGGCCATACGCGGATGACCGTGCGATTGGCGGAAGATGGCACGGCGATCGAGCCTGATCACCTCTACCTCATACCGCCGGGGTCCTACCTGGCGGCGAAGGATGGCCACCTTTGCCTATCGGCGCCCCGGGAGCGGCATGGAGCGCGCCTGCCCTTCGACTTCTTTCTTCGCTCGCTGGCGGAGGACGCCGGCCCGCGCGCCATATGCGTCGTTCTGTCCGGCTCGGGCGCGGACGGCAGCCTCGGCTCCAAGGCGATCAAAGAGAAGGGTGGTCTCGTCATTGCTCAGTCCCCGCAAGAGGCCGAGTACGCAGGAATGCCCCGCAGCGCGATCGAGACGGGTGCCGCGGACCTCGTACTTCCGATCGCTGGGATCGCGAGGGTACTGGCTGAGCGCGGCCGCGGAATCCTTCCCGAAAGAGATTTTGAATGTATCATCGCAAGTGATGATCAGCCGAGCTGGCTAGGCGACATCATCGATCTCTTGCGGACAAAGACGGAGCATCGTTTCGCGTCGTACAAGGCGGGAACGCTGCGCCGCAGGATCGAACGACGCATCGC
The DNA here is from genome assembly GCA_963713805.1 of uncultured Alphaproteobacteria bacterium. Classification (GTDB taxonomy): domain Bacteria; phylum Pseudomonadota; class Alphaproteobacteria; order Rhizobiales; family Beijerinckiaceae; genus GAS188. The sequence goes on from CAVQNF010000036.1 coordinate 168,596, forward strand.
CATGGCGGTCGGCACTGATCCCAGCAGCTACCTCGATCTCCTGCGGAAGAATCCGGCAGAAGTTGAGTTGCTCGCCAAGGATCTGCTGATCAACGTCACGAGTTTCTTCCGCGACCCGGAGGCCTTTGCCACCTTGGCGAAAGATGTGATCCCGAGCCTGTTGGATGGGAGGACAGTCGACCATTCGCTACGCGTTTGGGTGGCGGGATGCAGCTCAGGCGAGGAAACCTATTCCATCGCCATTCTGTGCGCCGAGGCCATTGCCGCGATCGATAAGACCATTCGCCTTCAGATATTTGCGTCCGATATCGACGAGGATGCCATAGCCGTTGCTCGCAATGGTCTTTACCCGCCATCCATCGAGATAGACGTGTCGCCTGGCCGGCTGTCGCGCTTTTTCATCAAGGAAGACCGGGGTTACCGGGTATCCGCGGAGCTACGAGGCGCGGTTGTTTTCGCGGTCCAGGATGTTCTCGTTGATCCGCCCTTCTCGCGGCTGGACATGGTCTCATGCCGGAACCTGCTCATCTACCTGCGGCCCGACGCACAGGAGAAAGTTCTTCAGCTATTCCACTTCGCATTGCGCGAGGGCGGCATCCTCTTCCTCGGGAGCGCCGAAACAACCCACGGATTGGATACTCGCTTCGAGCCGATTTCGAAGACCGAGCGACTCTATCGACGACTTGGCCGCACTCGAACGGGCCCGCCTCATGACGGGGCTAGATCTGGAGCGTTGGGCGGCACGGTTGATAATTTGCCCGCGCAGTGGCGAGGCAAACTTGGGCAGTCGGTGCCGCAAGCTCCGAGCACCGGCGAAATGACGAGGCGGATTTTGGTCGAGGCCTTCGCGCCGGCTTCGGTTCTCATCAACGCCAAGCGCGAAGTGCTCTACCACTCCGGGCGAACCGATCGCTACCTTCACCTACCTTCGGGCGAACCGACCCAGGATGTCTTGGCCATGGCCCGAACCGGACTGCGGGCCAAATTGGCCAAGGCCATCGAGCAGGCTCGAGAGACGGCGGAACCCGTCACCCTCGCCGGCGCGCGCATCCTTCAAGGGAATGATGCGGCGAGAGTTGGCATCCGCGTCCAGCGCGCCGGCTCGAGCACCGAAACGCTGTTATTGGTCAGCTTTGTCGATGAGGCTGAGGGGCCGCAAAAGACCATCACCACGGATGTGTCTGCACAAGACGCTTCGAAGATCGGTGAGCTCGAACGAGAGCTCGACGCGATTCGAAAGGAGTTGGACGGGGCTGTTCGTGACCTTGCGACCTCGCGAGAGGAGGAGCGGGCGGTTTCCGAGGAAGCCATGTCCGTCAATGAAGAGTACCAGTCGACCAACGAGGAGCTTTTGACGTCAAAAGAGGAGCTGCAGAGTCTCAACGAGGAGCTCACGGCGCTAAATAGCCAACTTCACGAGACACTCGAACGTCAGCGGAGCACATCCGACGATCTGCAGAACATCCTCGACAGCTCCAGCGTCGCGACGTTGTTCCTGGACCGCGACCTCAACATCCGCTTCTTCACGCCCATGGCCAAGTCACTCTTTCGCTTCATCGCGAGCGACATCGGTCGGCCCTTGGCGGATCTGGCCCCTCTCTCATCGGATGCAGAGCTACTGGCGGATGCCCGAAAGGCACTCGAAACGTCGCATCCAATCGGACGCGAGGTCGATGGCCCCGGCGATAAGTGGTTCATGCGTCGCATCCTGCCGTATCGAACCAGCGAGGGCGAAGTCGAGGGCGTCGTCATCACCTATACCGATATCTCGGAGATGAAGGTGGCGGCGCATCAAATCGAGGCCGGCCGCGCCTATTCCGACAGCATCATCAATACCATGCGTCAACCGCTCGTCGTTTTCGATAGCGAGTTGCTGGTCGTGTCCGCGAATGCGGCCTTCTATGATGCATTCGCGACCGATGCGGCTCAAGCGGTCGGGCGGCGTCTTGCCTTCCTGGATGACGCAGCCGCCGTGGATCCGGGCTTACGGGCCTTCATCGACAAGGTGCAGAGCACTTTGACCCCCGTCGAGGGTTGCGAGATCGAGACTGTGCTCCCGGTGGTCGGGCGCCGTCTGCTGCTGCTGAACGCGACAAGAATTCGTGGAGACAATCCCCGCGCCAGCAAGATCCTGCTCGCCATCGACGACATCACCGAGCGCTCGCTTGTGGCCGGCGCGCTCGAAGTCTCGAAGCGGCACGCGGAGCAGGCTAGTCTCGGCAAATCGCGCTTCCTCGCCGCGGCAAGTCACGATCTTCGTCAGCCTCTCCAAACGATGAGCCTTCTCCACGGCCTGCTCGCGGCCAAGGCGTCGGACACAGAGACGCTTCAACTCATCGCCCGCCTCGACAGCACGGTTTCCGTCATGTCAGGCATCTTGAACACCCTTCTCGATATCAATCAGCTCGAGGCCGGAATCGTTCAAGCAAATCCGACGAACTTCTCGGTGAATGGGTTATTGGAGCGGCTCCGGGTCGAGTTCGCGGACAGCATTGAACGAGAAGGGCTGAGCTGGCGCGTCGTCCCGTGTAGTCAGGTGATCCATAGCGACCAGCGCCTGCTTGCTGCAATTTTGCGAAACCTGATCTCCAACGCAGTCAAATATACGACACGGGGCAAGGTCCTGCTGGGCTGCCGGCGAAGGGGCAGCAAACTACGCATCGAGGTTTGCGACAGCGGTATCGGCATCCCGGCGGGGAAGACAGATGCGATCTTCGAGGAATTCCACCAGCTCGACAACCCCGCCCGCGAGCGCAGTCGAGGCCTCGGCCTCGGGCTGCCGATCGTCCGCCGACTGGCCGATCTTCTTGGTCACGGAGTCGAGGTGGAATTGATCGCCGGTAGAGGGTCAATCTTTGCGATCGAGGTTCCTCTTGCGCCTCACGCCACAGAACTCACGGTCCATGAAGGCGCAGTTACGATCGACGGCGAGCACCCTCGTTCGGAGGTCATCCTCATCGTCGAGGATGATCCGGAAGTTGGTGGTTTGTTGGGACGCCTCCTGGAAAAGGCCGGGTACCAGATTTCCGTCGCGTCGAATGGCACGCAAGCGCTGGCGCGGATCACCGATGGCGGCGTCGTTCCCGATCTCGTCATCGTCGATTTCAATCTGCCTGGGCCGTTCAACGGCCTCGAGGTTATCGCGCGGATCAAGCAGGAGCGAGGGAACGGGCTGCCCGCCATCATCCTGACCGGCGATATATCCACCTCGACCTTGCAGCAAATCAGCGGCCAGAACTGCTTTCATTTGATCAAGCCGGTCAAGGCGGATGCGCTTTTGGGACGGATCAGTGCGTTGTTGTCGAATGCTGCTGCCTCAAGGGTCAAGGAGGCACCGTTCCGGCCGAAGCGCGACAAACGTGGAACGGTCTTCGTGATCGACGACGATCCGGAGGTTTGCGAGGCGATGCGTGATCTGCTCGAGGCCAGCGGCTGGGCAGCGGAAACCTACTCGAGTTGCGAGGCGTTCCTGAAAACCGATCACGCGGACAGGAGGGGCTGCGTTCTCGTGGACGCCATCATGCCCGGCATGGGCGGTCTCGAGCTCCTGCAGCGCCTGAAGCCATCGTCCCATCGCCTCCCCGCCATCATGGTCACGGGAAACGGCGATATCCACATGGCAGTCGGCGCGATGACGGCGGGCGCCCTCAACTTCATCGAGAAGCCGGTTGGCCGTCAGGAGCTGCTTTCCAGCATTGAGGCAGCCTTCGAGCTGATGAAGGGTGCCTCGACATTGGTCAGCCTGCGAGAAGCAGCCGGGGCACGCATTGCCGGGCTGACGCCGCGTCAGCGCCAGATCATGGACCTGGTGCTGGCCGGCCATCCGAGCAAGAATATCGCAGCCGATCTGAAGATCAGTCAGCGCACGGTTGAAAACCACCGCGCCGCCATCATGAAGAAAACCGGTGCAACCTCCCTTCCGGCGCTTATTCGTGTCGGCATCACCGCCGCCTGATCGCTTCATCTTCACCTCATCCGCAAGCGCGATCGGCGCTGGCAAACGAATGGGAATAGTCTTGAAGGCGAAATTGAACCCTTTTCCGATAGTAGCAGCGGGGTAAGAAATCGATCGACTGGTCGATACCAAATCATTCCCGAGCCCTTCCCCTCTCCATTGCTCACCCGATCTTGCGCAGCGCGCCGCCCTTATGCATCGCGATGTGCTCCGTCTTGTCGCTCTTGATCTCGTACTGCGGTTCATCCGCGCTGGCGTGACGCGGATGTCCCTTGTATTCGGTCTCGCGGGTATGAATCCTGATGATCCTGCCGCTTACGCGACCGGCCTCCGAATTCCAGCGCACATGATCGCCGATTTTGAATTTCGTGGTCATCGTGTTCGCCTCGATCTTCGCCGGGGGCGTCATGGAAATCCGTCTTGGCCCGCAGAGCTCGCGCGATCAGCAACCCCAGGTCGCCGTTGCTGCTTGCCAAGTCGAACTCCTCGCCTCTCTCTAAGAACGTGAAGCCTGGTGCGGAGTGTGATGTGTCGCTGGGTACTCGATTTCTACAGAGGGAAGGCAAAGGCCGAACTCTGCCGGATTGGAACGTCCTGCCCTTCATTTCCAAGCGCGTCTTGAGCGTGAAATCCGGCGTCGGTAAGACTCGTGCCGATCATCACTCAGACAAGATTGCGCACCCTTCAAAGTTGCGGGGTGCCACACCGGAGGGCACCTGCAAGAAGGCGACTTTCGTTGGAATTCATCCGCTAGGTCGCCGCGTCCTGCTCCATCGTCACTTCGGCCTGGAGGCTTTCGACGTCGCGATAGATCGAGGCGACCGCGAGCACGCGTCCGTTGCGCTTGTAGCGCAGCAGGCAGTCCTTCGCCATGATGTCGCCGTCGATCGGCCAGTTCGTCCCATTTCTCGGCGTGGCCGACATAGTTGATCGGGACGTCATAGTGCTGGCTCCAGAAGAACGGCACGGCGGTAAACTTCTCGCGTCGCCCGAGCATGTTGAGCGCCGCGGTTTGGCCCTGGCGCTCGGCGACCACCCAATGCTCGACGCGAATGCTCTCGCCGCTGTGCGGATCGGGCCAGCGCGCGATGTCGCCGGCCGCGAAGATTCCCGGCACGCTCGTTTCGAGATAGGCGTTCACGACCACGCCGCGATCGAGCGTAAGGCCGGGCTTTTCGGCAAGTTCGATCCGCGGACGCACGCCGATGCCGGCGACCACGAGATCCGCCTCGAGCGTGCCGCCGCTTTTGAGCCTGACCCGCTTGCCGTCGATGGCGCTCGCTGTGTCCTCGAGGTGGAAGACCGACGCCGTGCTCCTCGTGCAGCGCGCGCACGAAATCGCCCATCTGCGGACCCAGAATGCGCTCCATCGGTCGCTTGTCCGGCGCCACCACATGGACTTCGATCTCGCGGGCGCGCAGCGCCGCCGCGACCTCGAGCCCGATGAAGCTCGCGCCCAGCACGACCACGCGGCGCGCCGCTTTGGCGCCCTCGATGATGGCCCGGCAGTCGGCGAGCGAGCGCAGCGTGTGCACGTGCGGCTGGTCGGCGCCGGGATCGACAAGCGGACCGGCTCGGCGCCGGTCGCGAGCAGCAGCCGATCGTAGGCGGACCTTGCTCCCGTCGGCGAGCACGACCTCGCGCGAGCGCGCATCGATGCCGGTGACGTTCGCCTCGAGCCGCAGCTCGATGCCGTTCTCGGAATAGAAGCTGTCCGGACGCAGCGGGACCCACTCCTCCGGCGCATTGCCGGCAAGGTAGTCCTTGGACAAATTCGGCCGGTCGACGGGCGGCGCATCGTCGTTGCTCAGCATGACGATGCTTCCCTGGTATTGCTCGCGCCGCAGCTTCTCGGCCGCGGCAAAGCCGGCCGCTCCGCCACCGACGATCACGATTTTTGCAGGCGTTCCGGCTCGCGGGCACGACACGCGCCTCTTCTTCGATGCCGGCATCTCCTTTTTACTTTGGCACGAAGATCTTGCCGTCGCGCTGCTCGACCGACCAGCACGCGACCGGGCTCAAGGCCGGGGCGTGCAGAGCTTGCCCGTGCGCAGGCTGAAGCAGGCATGATGCCAGGGACATCGTACGGTGTCCTCGACCATGAGCCCTTCGGCGAGCGGTCCGCCGTAATGGGAACAGGTGGCACCGATCGCGAAAAACTCATCGCCGCGACGCGCGAGGAGCACGGCTTCCTCGCCGACATGTCCGGCGAGCATATGGCCGTCGGAGAGATGATCGACCGGAATGCCCTGCGCCAGGTCAGGACCGGTTGCGTTGGGTTGCGCTGTGCCCATTTGAGACCTCCAAATCGCCACCGCACCGCTGGACTCTCAGCTACGCAGGTAGTGTCGTTGGCGCCCTGACCAATAGATGCAGGATGTGCAAAAATGTTCCCGCCGTTTGCGGATTCGCCCCCGGATAGGCGGCCCCGCAATCTCGATGGAACGAGACCTCCTTCGTGCCGGCTGTACTGCATCGCGGAGCTGGACCGTGCCGTGCACCCTCAAGGGCAGCGATGACAGGACCAGGCACTCCGTAGGCTGTGCCGATCCGCATCAGCATCAAGCCGGCCAGTTGTTCGCCATCCAGGCTGCGAGGCCAATGCCGCCGATCGCCAGCAATCCAAGCGCGACCACCGGAGCGGCACTGGCGCGAAGGCCGGCGAAGGCCGCCGCATATCCTGCCTTGAGGAGGTTGTTGGACGAGGCCGCGATGAGGATGGCAACGATGCCCACGGCAACCGGCATCTGCCCGGCACCGTGTTCGGCGAGGCTGAGCACAAAAGGATCAATGTCGGATACCCCGACAATCGCGGCCAACACATAGACGCCGGTCGCCCCGTATTGGGACCGTGCCCAGGCCGAGGCCAGCGAGATCGCCACGAACAAGGTCGCAAAGATCGCGGCCGCGCCGAGCTCCAATGGATTGGCCGGCGGTGTGGCGGCTTGTGTATCCGCGGGACGTGCGCCGCTGATCCAATACCAGAACCCGGCGATCACGAACCCGAGAACGGAGAGCCCGAGCAAGGCTGGCGCGAGCCCCAGTGCCAGCGGCCGGTTGAACACCAGGATGATGACAAGCAGCCGCAGATACATCACCGCCGTCGCGAGAATGATGCCCGTCTGGGCCTGCAGCAGCGTTGCTGGTTCCGCGCCGGCGCGTCGGGCGAGGACCACCGTGGTCGCGGTGGACGAATAGAGGCCGCCGAGCACCGCCACCCAAAGCCCGGCGCCGGCGGGTGCGATATAGCGCTGCAGCAGATAGCTCGCATAGGAGACGGTGCAGACCGCCAGCACCGCCAGCCAGACCTGGCGCGGCGTAATGTCGGTCAGGTCCGTCACCGGCTGGTTCGGCAGAAGCGGAAGGATGAGCCCGGTCAGCATCAGGAACTTGCCCGCGGTGACGATCTCGCCGGTCTCGAGGTGGCGGGCGAAGCCGTGCAGCTTCTCGCGCGCGGTCAGCAAAAGCACCGCCGCCACCGTGGCTCCGACCGCGACCCAGGGCGGCTCGGCAAGCGCCACGGGCCCCAGGAGATAGGCGAGGACGTTGCAGACCGGCACCATCAGCCCGACATTCGGCAACCCCTCCGCGTCGGTCTCCTCCACATGGCGCCAATAGTAGCAGGCAAGCCAGATGCCCAATACAAGGAGCCCGACGCTCACCGGAAGAAGATGCGCCGGATCCAGCCGATAGAGCAGCGCGCCGACCAGCGCCAGCAGCGGAAAGCTGCGCACTCCGCCAGGTCGCGCCTGCTTCGCGCGGGCATGGAACTCCTCGAAAGCGAGACCGAAGAAAAAGCCCAGGCCCAGGAGGAGGAGAAAGCGTGTAATCGTGGTGTCGAGATTCATCGAGGCGGCCTTTGAACGCCCGTGATTCCATGGCGACGCTTCGCATCGCCGACGGGCGTCGCCGCGTGTTTGATCGTCACGGCACTACGCAAGACGCCTCGCCATAAACTCGATATGCGGATCGGCCGCACGGAAATATCCCCTCGATTTGCGCCTCATCATGGGGTCGCGGTGGCCTCATTGTCCAACGGTCCGCCTTGGCGGAACGTCAGATCGGCATCCGATAACCGTAGAATTCATGATCTTCGTTATATCCGCCCTGACCGGCGCCAAGGTCGGCGAAATCATGAACGAACTCGATCGCCGCGATCCACTTCACCATCTTGAACCCGAGCTCATTTTCGCAGCGCAGCCGCAAGCGGTGCGCCGTGCAGCACGCTGACGGGCGCTCCGTTCATTTCATAAGCGAGGATGGTCAGTTCGTGGCGCATGTTGGATATTCTATGCACGTCATAGTAACGCCCGACCTCGCCGCCGTCGGCAAGCGAGTAGAAGACGGCGTAGCGGGCATCGGGCGTCGGACGCACCAATTCGAGGATGTGACGCATGGGAACGCCGCCCCACTTTGCGACGCCGGACCATCCCTGAATGCAAAAATGGGTCGTGATCTGCTCCTGCTTCGGCATGGCCTTCAGCTCGGCGTAGGAGAACACCCTGGGCGATTCCACCAAGCCGCCGACCCGCAGAGCGAAGCTCGCAAAGCCCTCGGCTACCAGCGCGTCGAACTCGGCCGATTTCGGCATGGTGCCGTTTGGCCAGAAATAAGGTGAGATGTCCTTCTCCGTCAATTGGCTATTCGGGTCCCACCACTCGGTCAGGGCGTTGAACGGCCACATCATGATCTCGCCGACCTTCTGAACGACGCGCGCATGCCGGATGGTGAACGGCGAGGCCAGCCACCAGGTCACGGCCACCAGCGCCATTGCCGGGACGAAAATCGCAAACCCGCTCCAGGAGCCGTCGTTCACCCCGGCGAACATCATGTTCAGATTGACCCGCGCTCCGGTGATGAACACCAAGGTCACGTGGACCAGGATGAAGAGCAGGAACCACCACATCGCGAGGAAGTGGATCGACCGAGCCCGTTGGCGGTTCAATACTTTGCCGAACCAGCCCAGCCGATTTGAGATCGCAGGGCCCTGCATGAAGCCCGTGAGGATGGACGTGGGTGCGGCAACGAACACGGTGATGAAGTAGGCGAGCTGCTGGAGGCTGTTGTAGCGGGTCCAGCTTTCATCGACGGGGAAGGTGAGCGACAGGTACTGCAGCGCGGTCGAGGCCGCGTTCGGGAACACCTCCCATGTGGTCGGCACCAGCCTCTGCCACTGGCCCGTCCAGAACAGCAGCGCGTAAACGACGATGCCGTTGATCATCCACAGCAGGCCGAACGAGAAATGCCACCAGCGAGCAAGCCCGATGGAGTGCCGAATGCCAGGGATGCCCAGCCAGCCCGGCAGGGTCACCGAGTCGTCCTTCGCCGTCCATATCCGCCCGGTTGGAACGGCTTTCTGAAAGCGGAACCACTCGGTGCCGGGCGTGCAGTCGCGTTTCCAGTATAATCGCGGATGGTCGGCGAGGACCTGGATACCGGCGCGGATGATGAACGCCATGAAGAAAAGGTTCAGGAAGTGCTGCACCCGCAGCCACGCCGGGAAACCGGCGCGTGACGGTCCGCGCGGACGGCGGGACGCCGGGGTACCGCACGAGGAAGTCCTGCACCGCCGGCAGCTCCCGCAATGCCTGAGCTACGGCCACGCCGATGACGGTCGAGCACAAAACCGAGCGGCAAGGCCCACAGCACGTTTATCCAACGCCGGCCGATCCTGATCTTGGGCACCACGCCATACCTGGGGCGGCAACCAGTTGTTCAGGAGAACACGGTCGTCCGCCGGGCTGAGGTTCGCCTCGATGGGATCATGCGTAGGCAGGGTGAGTGCTCTTTAGATGGGTCCGCTTTTTCGGTTCGCCGAAATGGCTCAGCGCCCGGGCAGGGAATGGCATACCCCCGCCGCGCCGTGCAATGTCGGAGCAATGAGCAACAAGCCCATCGCGCGGATGCCGCCGGAGGTCCCCTGCCGCGGATCGAAATCTGGGTGAATCAAGACGATGAGGGAGGCGAAGTAAAGCGATGAAAGCGCTCCGCTTCCTCGTAGTGGAGGACGACGCCCTGATCGGCAGGCCGCTTGCCGATATGCTCGCAGGATGGGTCATGATCATATGCGCGCGACCCTTCGAGACAATACCGCCCCATCCATGGGACAGGGCGGCCATGACAACTCGATCGGCGGAGACGTTCAGTACAAATCAGCCTCAGTCGAGGATTTGAACGATCCGGCGCGTGCGCGGGTCGACGAGAACCGTGTGCCCATTGACGACAAGAGTACTGGTATTCCTTCACTCCATATTCCGCCGGTACCGGGTAGTAGGCGGGACCATCGGCAGGTAGGACCAGGCCAACCGCAACGTCGTCGCTGTAGCGGTACCGAGGGCCTCTTCTGAGTGGCGACATATTCATGAAAGCGTGGGCTTTGTTGCGAAGCCATTCCGCCCACGACCGCGCCGCCCACTCCGCCGACAACGGCGCCCACCGGCCCGCCGACGACTGCGCCACCGACGGCCCCAGCAACGGCGCCGGTTGCCACGCCTCCATTGGTCTGGGCGTTCGCCGAGAGCGGAAAGGCGAGCGCCGTAAGAAGAACGCCGGCAACGATAATTTGAGTTTTCATACGTATATCTCCATTAAAATAACTTGAAAGATCGCAAACCAAGCGATCCTAAATTGTTAAGTCGCGATAACGTCAAAATGTTGAACTAATCGGATTTCGTATTTTATAAGTGACGCTCGAAATCATCGGCAAGGATGTTCGAGGCCACGAAATCCGAGATTGGCAACCGGCGGCCGGGTTATCGGATTGATTTGCCGATCGCTTCGCCGGGCCAAAGGATAATGCCCGTTAGCGCGAAGCTAGGCTCGGAAACTACTCAGCCTATTCCTTCGGAGGCCGTCAAGTTCTGCATTATTGAAACGTTGACCCATGGTCCGAGCGCTAACTGCAAAAGCCGTCGGTCTTCATCCCTCGAGAAAGTGGCCAAGCGCGGCCAGTGGCCGAACCCGGTCGCAGATGATCTTGGTTATCGCCAACATGGGCACGGAGAGGATGGCGCCGGGAATGCCCCACATCCAGAACCAGAAGACGAGCGACAAGATGACGAGAACGGGATTGAGGGTGAAGCGTCTCGCCAGAAGCATCGGCGTCACCGTCTCGCCCTCGACCAGGTGAATTCCGAGGTAGAGCCCGGCGGGGAGCAGCGCTTGCCAGAGCGTGCCGATTGTCAACAGGCCAGCGAGGAGAAAGATGACCACGCCCAAGCTAGGACCAAGGATCGGCGCATAGTTCAAAAGAAAAGCGACCGTTCCCCATAAGATCGGGTCGCCTATTCCAGTGAGCCACATGACCATGCCCGTGGCGATACCCACGGCCGCGTTCATGATGGTAATCGTAACCAGATACGCGGAGATATCGCTTTCGATCTGCTGGGAGATGTCGACCGCCTGCCGCTTGCTGCTGAAGCGCGGGAGTATCTCCACGAGCCGACGCAGGAAGATGTCGCCGGATACGAGAAGGAAGTAGAGAAACAGCACCGTCGTGAAGAAGCCACTGGCGAAGCTTCGAGTGCCGGCGAACAACGTCGCCAGAAGATTTGGACCTAACGAGGGGGCCGCATCCTGGGGTGCCCCGGTCGTTCCAATGTTTTCTACCTGCTGCAGAAACTGTTGCAGCGTATCGATGGGTGCCCGCAGGAAGCTCAACCGCTCCTGAAGCCGAGGAATGCCTTCTGGAAGCTTGGCTGCCCAGGTGCCGGCTGGGCCCGAAATGGCCGTGCCCAGGCCGACGATCGTCCCGAACAATGCAAGGATGAGCAGCAGCGCCGCGAGCATCCGAGGTAAATGCAAGCGCTCCAATATGCGCAAGATCGGCTGCAGCAGCAGCTTGAGAATGACGGCAAACACGAATGGCAATACGATCTCGGCTGCCACATAGGCTATGGCCAGCAGCGCGAGAGCGAAAAGACCGCCGAGGAAAATGACTTTGGGATCGGAGGGCAGCGGCATCTCCTCCGGCTCCTGCGCCGGCGACACGACCTCGATCTCCCGATCCGAATGTGCCATTTCCGACATCTGGATCGACGTTTGCGGAGGCTGTCTAGAATCTCCCAACGGGCTTCTGCCGCCAGATCCGCCTAGAAAAAGCGGCCCCTGCCGTACCAGCCGCCGCCGCCGAGAACAATCAGCACGATGACGATGATCAAAAGCGTCGTAGTATCCATGCTAAACCTCCTCTGGCTGAAGCCTCCCAAACAGGTCGCGCGATTGTAGACCAAGCAAAATGTGGCCACCGGGGCGCGCAGCCAAGGTGCTCCATGAACTCGGCAGCGCCAACGCTCATTGAACGACCGCAGCCGAGACGGGACCCGCTTTCGAGCCGGCGCGGATGCGGGCAACGAGCTGTGGAGCCATGGGGGCCGCCTCGACGACCCAGTGCGGACTTTCAAAGTCGCCTATGCTTTTCCGCATGGTCGCGTTAGAGCGGTCCATCGACTTCATGATGCGAATCATTGTGGCAATGATGTCCTCGGAGCGTTCCATGCCGTCTCTCCTGGTGACCGATCTATTTAGAAGGAGAGCACGCATTCGAACAGCTTCGGAATCTGCCTAGGCGCCGTCGCAGCGATCGCGGCCGCATCGAGGCTCCGCAAATCTGGAAAAATCGTCCCTCCTTTGGCCTTAAGGGCAACTTAGCGGATGAACGCTCTACAGGGAGTCGGGCACCGACCCTTCGCCTTCGCTACCCTGAGCGCAAGTCGGCATGCCGTTGGTCAAAGCAGACGCGACTCGTATCGAATTCGTGCGTGCTTGTGAATAACGGCGCAGCTTGTCACTAGCAGAGCCCTCGCAGAACCCGGAGTCCGCAGGGGCGCTCACATACCGAAGCGAATAATCGCGCTAATGAAGATCAGCAAACATGCAGCCAACGGGATCACGAGCGGAGGAACGAACCAGGACGACCACGATGTTTCGCGGGTTCCTGTATTGGCTTGAAGACTTCTCATGTTCGAGATCCTTAAAAATTATTCTCGACTAATATAGCAATCGTAATCACTGCAGCTTTATCAAGATGACAGCCGTGGTATCAAAACATCAATCGAAATAGCAAATAATAATTCGCTGATTGTTGAAGACATAGGAATTGAATTGCCGATATTCAAGCCAGCGCAAATTTCTATCTGCTCGCCGCTACGATTTTTCCATTTCCCAATTGATGCGCGAAAACGGCGGACGTCGTAAGACCCGCCTTCTTCGCGCGCTCGAACGTGTGCAAATTACCGGCGTGGGTCTCGTGCAAAAAGCCGCTCACCCCGCCTCCTGCACGATAAGAAGCATGCCTTGCCCCTTACCGGAAGGGAATATCCAAAGGAATCCGGGGGCGCCCCGCCCGTTCAATTCGTCGCATCGACCTTGAAAGGCTCGCGCTTCGTCTCGAGTGCGCGGGCGAGGAGATCGAGACGGTCCTGGCCCCAAAAGACCTCACCATTGAGCACGTAACACGGCGAACCGAACACACCGGCGGCGATCGCCTTCGCCGTTCGCGCCGCGTAGATCTTGCCGATCTCCTCGGACTTCGCCGCCGCCAGCACGTCTTGCGCATCATGTCCGGTGCGCGACAATAATTCGGCGATCTTCGCCTCCTTTCCGCAATCTTCTTCCTTCACCCAGGAGGCCTCCCACACCGCCCGCATGAAACCCGAGGGATCGCCACCCGCTTCCGTGATGGCGACGACGCAACAATCGGCAAGCTTCGGATCGAAAGGCCAATGCCTGGGCTTGAGCTTCAAAGGGATGGCGCGCAATTCACGCCAGCGCTGCAATTCGAGCATGCGGTAGCGCTGACGCGCAGGGGCGCGCTGGGCGAGCGGCAACCCGCCCGTCTCCTTGAACACTTCAGCCAGGAAGACAGGCTTGTAGCCGATCGCGAGATCATGGGATCTCGCAAGCTTCATGAACGCGTCATGGCCGAGGAAGGCCCAAGGCGAAGCGAGAGTGAACCAGTAGTCGATCTTCGGCATGTGATCACGCGGCCTTTTTGGGTTGGATGGAGAAACGCCCATAGAAGCTTTCGCCTCTCGAGGCCATCTCCTTCAAGAGCGCGGGCGGCACGAAGCGGGGCCCATGCTTTTGTTCGAGCTCTTCCGCGAGCTCGACGAAACGCTTCACGCCCATGAAATCGATGTAGGAGAGCGTGCCGCCGGTGAAGGGCGCGAAACCAAAGCCGATGATCGAACCGACATCGGCCTCGCGCGGATCAGTGATCACGCCCTCCTCCATGGCACGCGCCGCCTCGAGCGCCTGCGCCACGAGAAAGCGATGCTTCAGCTCGTCCTTGTCGATCGCGTCGGGATCGAGCGTCAGCGGCTGCAAGTCCTTGAGCCCCGGCCAGAGCTTCTTTCGCGCTTGGCCCTTTTCTTGGCCCTTCTCGGGATAATCATAGAAGCCCTTGCCGTTCTTGCGCCCGAGACGCCCGTGCGTCTCGACCATGGCGAAGAGAAGCTTTTCCTGCACCGGATCGACGGCCTTGGGATCGGCCGCCTTCGTCGCCTTGACGATCTTCCAGGCGAGGTCGATCGCCACCTCGTCGTTGAGCGAGAGCGGACCGACCGGCATCCCGGCCATCCTGCCGAGGTTCTCGATCATCGGCGCGGGCACGCCCTCCATCAGCATGAGATGCCCCTCGCGGATATAGGCGCCGACGCAGCGATTGGCGTAGAAGCCTCGCGCGTCATTGACGACGATCGGCGTCTTCTTGATGACGCGGACAAAATCCAGCGCGGTCGCCAATGCGGTATCGCCAGTCTCCCTTCCCATGATGATCTCGACCAGCAGCATGCGCTCGACCGGCGAGAAGAAGTGGATGCCGATGAAGCCCTTCGGCCGCTTTGACGCCTTGGCGAGGCCCGAGATCGGCAAGGTCGAGGTGTTGGAGCCGAGGATGCAAGAGGAGCCGATAGCGGCCTCGATCTTGCCGATCACCTGCGCCTTCACCTTCGGATCCTCGAAGACCGCCTCGACGACGAGGTCACAGTCCGAGAGCTCGCCATAGTCCGCGCTCGTCTTGATGCGCGCCAGCAAGGCGTCGCGATCGGCGGTCTTGGCGCGCCCCTTCATCACCTGATCGCTCATGAGCTTGTGCGAATGCGCCTTGCCTTTCTCGGCCTCCTCGATCGTCCGGTCGAGGAGCACCACGTCGAGCCCTGCGAGCGCGCTCACATAGGCGATGCCGGCTCCCATGAAGCCCGCGCCGACGATGCCGACCTTCTTGAGATGCGTCGCGGGCACCGACGCAGGGCGCCTGGCTCCCTTGTTCAATTCGCCCATCGACAGGAACAGGGTCCGGATCATCGCAGCGGCTTCCTTCGAGCGCAGGATATGCGCGAAATAGCGACTTTCGACCCTCAGCGCCGCGTCCATCGGAAGCTGCAAGCCTTCGAACACGGATTGCAGCAACGCCTTCGCCGCGGGGTAGTTGTCATTCGTCTCGCGCCGGTAGATGGCGTTCGCAGGTGGCCAGATCTGCATGCCGGCCGGCGAGAACACCTTGCCCGAAGGCAGGCGGAACTTGGGATCGTCCCAGGGCTGCACGCCCTTGCCGCCCTCGGCGATCCATTTCCTGGCGCTGGCGACCACCTCCTCGCGCTTCGCGAGGCTATGGACGAGGCCCATGCCTTTCGCGGCTTGCGGGCGGATCTGCTCTCCCTTGAACATCATCTGCAACGCATCGCCCGTGGGCATGAGGCGCGCGATGCGTTGCGTGCCGCCGGCGCCGGGAAACAGGCCGACCTTGATCTCGGGCACGCCGACGCGCGTCTTGTCGTCATCCGCCGCGACCCTGAAATGGCAGGCGAGCGCGAGCTCGAAGGCGCCCCCGAGGCAGGTGCCGTGGATGGCGGCGGCGAAAGGCTTGCCGCAGGTCTCGAGGCGCCGGTAGAGCAGGGAGAGGCCGCGCACCTTGCCGAAGAAATAGGCCGCGGCCTCCTCCTCGCCCTTGCTCTTGCGCAATTCGACGTATTCCTTGCCGAAGCTCTCCAGCATGGAGAGGTCGGCTCCGCCCGAGAAGCTCTCCTTGCCCGAGGCGATGACGCAGCCCTTGATGGCCGCGTCGGCGGCGACCTTCTCGATGATGGCCGACAGCTCCTCGCCGACCTCGGCGGTGATGACGTTCATCGAGCGTCCCGGCATGTCCCAGGTCGCGAGCGCGATGCCGTCGGCATCGGTCTCGAAGCGGAAATTGGTGAGGTTCATGCATGCCTCCATGGATTGAATAGTGATCGCCTTTTCCGCCAGGATTTATCGAGGCCGCATCGCTCGGCTATGTCAGGTCTCGAACCAAAAGGGTCACGACCGAAGCGACACCAGGGTCTCACCCGCCCTCGTCGTGTAACGCGGCCCGTCGTCGTCATCGACGAAGAGAAGGTCGACGTCGGGATAGTGGCAGCGCTCCTTCGTGCCGCGCGTGCCGACGACGAGGAACACCCCATCCTCGCTCGAGCGATTGACGAGGTGATGCCCGTTGCCGGACTTCATGGGAAAGCCGGCACAGTCGCCCGGGCGCATGACGCATTCGCCGTCATCCTCGACGAGCACGAGCTCGCCCGAAACCATGATGAGGAACTCATCCTCCTCCTCGTGCCAATGCCTGAGCGAGGACCAGGCGCCGGGCTCGACCCGCACGAGATTGGCGCCAAATTGCGTGAGGCCCACCGCATCGCCGAGCCGCTTCCAATGGCGCCCCTGGCAGCGTTCGCCCGAGCGCCGCCGGATAGAAGCTGCCGCTCTTCTCGGAAATTTTCGTCACATCGATCTTCGGCATGATTTCCCTTTCGTGAATGCGCGCCGGCTGCCCCTCACCCGATCCGATCGGGACGGGCCGCGCGAGCGGACCGTGCGTCACACCCGCTCGATGATCGTCGCCGTGCCCATGCCGGCGCCGATGCAGAGCGTCACGAGCGCGGTCTCCTTGCCGCTGCGTTCGAGCTCGTCGAGCGCGGTGCCGAGGATCATCGCGCCCGTCGCACCGAGCGGGTGGCCCATGGCGATCGCGCCGCCATTGACGTTGAGCCTTTCAGGATCGAGGTCGAAGGCTTGTTGGTAGCGCAGCACCACGGACGCGAAGGCCTCGTTGAGCTCGAAGAGATCGATATCCTCCTTCTCCATCCTGGCGCGCGCGAGAAGCTTCCTGGTCACGTCGACGGGGCCGGTGAGCATCATTGCCGGTTCCGATCCGATATTGGCGAAGGCCTTGATGCGCGCGCGCGGCTTGAGGCCCGCGGCCGACCCTGCCTCCTTCGAGCCGACGAGCACCGCCGCCGCACCATCGACGATGCCGGAGGAATTGCCGGCGTGATGCACGTGATCGATATTTTCGATCTCGGGATGGGCGGCGATCGCGACGGCGTCGAAGCCGCCCATCTCGCCCATCATCACGAAGGACGGCTTGAGCGCGGCGAGCGACTGCATGTCGGTCGCCGGGCGCATGTGCTCGTCCTTGGCAAGAATGGTGATGCCGTTCACATCCTTCACCGGCGCGACCGATTTCGCGAACCGGCCCTCGTTCCACGCCTTGGCGGCGCGCCGCTGGCTCTCGACCGCATAGGCGTCGACATCGTCGCGCGAGAAGCCGTATTTCGTCGCGATCAGATCCGCCGAGACGCCCTGCGGCATGAAATAGGCCTTGATCGCGATCGCAGGATCGACGGGCCAGGCGCCACCCGAAGCACCGATGCCGACCCGGCTCATCGATTCGACGCCGCCCCCGATGGCGAGATCATGCTGGCCGGCCATGATCTGGGCCGCCGCGAAATTCACCGCGTCGAGACCGGAGGCGCAGAAGCGGTTGATCTGCACGCCGGGCACCCGGTCGCCGAAATCGGCGCAAAGCGCCGCGGCTCGCGCGATGTCGCCGCCGGCTTCGCCGACCGGATCGACGCAGCCGAGCACCACATCCTCGACGAGGTTCGTGTCGAGGTGGTTGCGGCGCTGGATCTCCTTCAAGGCGTGCGTCGCCAGCGCGAGCGAGGTCACCTCGTGCAGCGCACCGTCCGGCTTGCCGCGCCCCCTCGGCGTGCGGACATGATCGTAGATGAAAGCGTCAGCCATTCGAAACTCCTCTCCCCCTCCCCCTTGCCTTGCAGAATCATCCGACGCGTTCGCCGCATCGCCGGACAAGGCGCCGTTCACAAGAAGCGCCGCAGCGGCCGCCGCCTTCCCGCTCGCGCCGCTCGGCGTCGAGCGCCCGCGTGAACGGATTGGCGCGCCGACGGCCCCGAAGAGGCTAGAACGCCTCGGCCGGCAGCGCCATCACATTGTCCGCCCCGGACGTGATGCGGGCGAGCTGCGCGGCGGTCTCGGGCAACAGCCGTTGCATGAAGAACTTCGCCGTCACCAGCTTCGCCGCCATCCGCGCGCCCTCCCCGGTCGCTCCGGCTCCGAGCTTCGCCTGTGCCGCCTTGGCGATCCTCACCCACATATAGCCAAGCGTGACGAGCCCGAACATATGCATGTAGTCGGTGGCGCCGGCACCGGCATTGTCGGGCCTCGCGAGCGCGTTCTGCATGAACCACATCGTCGCCTGCTGCAGATGGCCGAGCGCCGTCTCGACCGGCTTCACGAGACCGGCGAGGCCCTCGTCCGAAGCGCTCTCCTTCAGGAAACCGGTCACCTCGTTGAAGAAGGCCATGACGGCGCGGCCGCCGTCCTTGCCGAGCTTTCGTCCGACGAGGTCCATGGCCTGGATGCCGTTCGCGCCCTCGTAGAGCATGGCGATGCGCGCATCGCGCACGAATTGCTCCATTCCCCATTCGGCGATGTAGCCATGGCCGCCGAAGATCTGCTGCGCCTTCACGGCATTGGCGAAGCCGACATCGGTGAGGACGCCTTTCACGATGGGCGTCATCAAGCCGAGATGATCCTCGGCCGCCTGGCGGTCGGCGGCGTTGTCGCCGCGATGCGAGACATCGGCCTTGAGCGCCGTCCAAAGAACGAAGGCGCGCGCCGCCTCGTTGAAGGCGCGGATCGACATCAGCACGCGGCGCACGTCGGGGTGCACGAGAATGGGATCGGCGGGCTTGCCGGGTTCCTTCGGCCCGGTGAGAGCGCGCCCTTGCAGGCGCTCCTTCGCGTAGGCGGCAGCGTTCTGGTAGGCCACCTCCGATTGCGCAAGGCCCTGCACGCCAACGCCGAGGCGAGCCTCGTTCATCATCACGAACATGGCGTTGAGGCCCTTGTTCTCCTGGCCGATCAGGAAGCCCTTCGCGCCGTCGTAGTTCATGACGCAAGTGGCATTGCCGTGAATGCCCATCTTGTGCTCGAGCGAGCCGCAAGAGACGTGATTGCGCTCGCCGAGCGTGCCATCCGCGCCGACGACGATTTTCGGCACGATGAAGAGCGAAATTCCTTTGGTGCCCTGCGGCGCGCCCTCGATGCGCGCCAGCACGAGATGGATGATGTTCAAGGCGAGGTCGTGCTCGCCCGACGAGATGAAGATCTTGGTGCCGAAGATCGAGTGGGAGCCGTCGCCATTGGGCACGGCCCTCGTCTTGATCAGGCCGAGATCGGTGCCGCAATGGGCCTCCGTGAGGTTCATCGTGCCGGACCATTCGCCCTCGATCATCTTCGGCAGATAGGTGGATTTCTGCTCGTTCGATCCATGCGCGAGGATCGCCGCGATCGCACCCTGCGTGAGGCCCGGATACATCGAGAGCGCGAGATTGGCGGCGGCGAGATACTCCCCCATGATCGAGGTGAGCGTCATCGGCAGGCCTTGCCCGCCGTATTCGGCGGGCGCCGAGAGGCCGATCCAGCCGCCTTGACGGAACGCGTCATAGGCCCCCTTGAATCCCGTGGGCGTCGTTACCCGCCCGTCCTCGTGACGCACGCAGCCCTCGAGATCGCCGGCGCGGTTGAGCGGCTGGAAGACTTCCTCGGCGAGCTTTGCGCCCTCCGCGAGAATGGCCTCGACCACATCGAGCGGGGCGTCCGCGAACCCCGGCAAATTGCCGTAGCGTTCATAGCCGAGGACATCGCGCAGAAGGAAAAGCGTCTCGTCGACCGGAGCTTCATAGCTTGGCATCGCGCTCTCTCCGCAGGCCGAAACCGTCTTCACCTAAATAGTTCATATATGAACCATTTACAATCCGGCCCGCACGCGGCGGTCAACGCGCGTCCGGAGCGACGGAAATTAACAAATTTCAACGCATATTAACGGGGTATTTACCATGGAACAGGAAATTCAGGCTTGGAACCGCCGCTGCGCCGGGCGTCGATCCTGGTCGTGACGCGTTCATGATCAGGAGGCCGGCAGCGCGAATGGGAAGGGTTCGAGCCGTGGTGAGCCGCTATTCCAGAAGCCGCCAGGCGCGCATGCAAGACGATCCGCGGGATGTCGAGCTCGATCACGACGCCGACCTCCACGACGATCTTGATGCCCAGGCGCTCATTTCCGCGGCCGTGGCCGAAGCGAGAAGATACGTCCGCCGCAACGAGATGAGGACGAACTCCGCGCTCGACGCGATCTCCGACTGGATCGAGAAGAGCGAGATGCGCCATGCCGACGAGGCAAAACGCCTCGCCTCGTCCCAGGAACGCGTCGCCTCCGCCATGCGCGATGCGCTCGGCCTGATGACGGGTCGACTGAACCAGATCGAGAAGCTCGTCGCCGAGGCGCCCGCGCGGGCCTTCGAGCCGATCCGCAGCGCGCTCGGCCGCCTCGACGATCGCGTCAGCCTGATGGAGAGCCAGCACAGCGCCGAGGAACGCAATTCGCAGCAGTTTTCCTCGTTGATGGAAAGCCTCGGCCAGAGAGTGGCCGGTGTCGTCGAGAAGATCGACGAGCTTGCCGATGCTCGCGACCGCGACGACCCGAAAATGCGCGAGGAGCGAATCGCCGGCATCGAGGCGAAGCTCGGCTCGATCCTCCAGCAACTGACCCGCACGGCGCGCACGCCGGACAGCAGCCCACCTTCCCCATCCACCCGCAGCTCGGCACCTGCTGCGCCGCCGACGCCTCCCGCGGCGCCTTTGCGTAGCGTCACGAGCTCGAGGAGGCTCGACGCGACGGTCGAGGATATGCGGCGCGAGCAGGACGAACCTGGCGTCAACAACGGCTCCCCGTCCGCGCCGCGCGCTTCCGGCGCCGCGGAAGCGAGCGAGGGCATCGCGAGCTTGAGTGCCGAGCTCGGCGCGCTCGCGGGCCAGTTGCAGCGGCTGGAGGACGGCCGTCTCGATCCCGTGGTGTTGAACGAGCTTCTGAGTACCACGAGCGAGGTTCGCCGCCTGCTCGCCGACCCGGCCATGCCTCGCCTCGCCGCCGCCATCGAGCGAGGTGTCGCCGAGCTCACGGCGCGGATCGACAGCTTGACGACGAAGCTCGCCGATCGCGAGGAGATCGCCGCCCTTTCCAACGCGGTGGTCGAGCTCAATGCCAAATTGGCGCAGCCGCTTTCCGATGTCGTCGAGCGGCGCCTCGAGGCCTTGTCCGCCAAGATCGACGCGGTGATGCGCGAGCCTCTCACCCTCGTCGGCCAACATCTTGCCGATCTGTCGTCGCGACTGCCCGCTTCCAACGATTCGGGCGCGTCCCACGATGCCCTTCTCGACATTCGCGCCCGGCTCGACCGCATCGCCGCGTGGACGGATGCGCCCGCGTCGAGCCCGGTGGCCCCGAATGAGGCCGACGCCTTGGCCGAGATCAAGGAGCGCCTCGACCGGCTTTCCGCCAAGCTCGACCAGGCACCGGCCGGAACGGATGGCGCCACATTGGACGAGCTGCGCGGGCGGCTCGAGCAGCTTGCGCAATCGGTCGAGCGATCGGCGGCCCAGACGCCGGAAACGCTCGATCGCCTTTTGCGCCAGATCGCGGCGAGCTTGCAGGGCTCGCCAAAGGTCGAGCCTGGCCCTGGCGCCGTGCAGGCGCTCGAGCGTCAGATCGCCGCCTTGACCGAGCGCATCGGCAGCGCCCCCCTCACGGATAACGCGATCAACGCTCTCGAGCAAAGCATCGCGAAGCTTTCCGACGAGCTCGCCGAGACCAAGACGGCCACCATGCAGGCCGCCGAGGCCGCTGCGTCCGGCGCAGCGGCTCAAGCGACCTCGGCGATGCGCCAGCAGCGCGCCACGGGCGAGCGCGAATTGCACGCGACCCTGATCGACATGAATTCGACCCTTGGACACATCATGGGCCGCCTCTCGGATTTGGAGGAGGCGCGGTCTGCCGCATCGAAAACGCGTCTCCCGCCGGCGTCGGAACTTTCCGGCACGACAGCGCCCTATCCGCACGCGAACGAGCCTGCGAACCCCGTCGCGCCGACCGATGAGCATGCGGCACTCGAGCAGGAGCCCGAGCCGAGCGACGAGATCGAGGGCGAGTTCGGCGCCTTCGAAGCCGCGGCGCTCGAAGCCGCCCGCAACGCGGCCGAACGCGCAGCCCAGCGCGGCGAAGGCACGCAAGCGCTCTCTGAACATCCCGGACCGAGCGACGAACCCCTGGAGCCCGGATCGGGGCGGCCCTCGCCCGCGAGCCCGCCGCTTCCGGCGAGCGGCGCGATGGACGATCTCATCCTCGGTTCCGGCGACGACACGCAAGCGCCCGCGGGCACCTTCGGCGCGCCGACCGGCGGCGGCCCGATGAGTGCACAGGCGTTGATCGCCGCGGCAAGGCGCGCCGCCGCGGAGAGCGCCGCTCGAGAAAAATCAGCTTCCTCGCCAGGCTCGGCGCGCGGCGCCGCGCAGAACGCGCTGTCGTCGCTGAAGATCGGCGCGGGCTTGCGCCGCAAACCGATCCTTCTCGCCTTGATCGGATTGATCGCCGCCTTCGGCGCGGTCGGCGCCGGCAAGCTCCTCCTGGGAAATTGGCCGTTCGGCCTCGATCAGTGGGAGCCGTCCTTCTCACCTGCGCAGCCGGAGGGAGGCCGCTCGTCGAGCCTCTCCCCGCAAGCCTCCCCCGCTTCGCCGAAAGCAAAGCAGGCGACGGCCGGGAATGGGGAAACGGAGGACCTGTCGTTGCCCGCGAACGATGTCGTGGGCAGCATCGCCAATCCCGCGCGGGATGCCTCGACCGCGCAGCAGAAACCCGCCGGGGATGGGACGGTGACGGCGGCGGCGCTGGCCGATCCGACGAACGCACCCGACCTTCTCGCCAGGCTGAAGCTCGCGGCCGATGCCGAGGATGCAACCGCGGAATATGAGCTTGCGGCGCGTCTTTTTGACGGACGCGGGTTGCCGCGCGATCCGCAAGCCGCCGCAAGGCTCTTCGAGCGCGCCGCCAACCAGGGGCTGGCGCCCGCCCAATATCGCCTCGCGATCATCTACGAAACGGGTATCGGCGTGCCCAAGGACCTGGCGATCGCGAGAGGCTGGTTCGAGAAAGCGGCCGATCGCGGCAACGCCAAGGCGATGCACAATGTCGGCGTCTATCTGGCGCAGGGAATCCAGGGCAAGCCGGATTATGCGACCGCCGTATCCTGGTTCAGGAAGGCCGCCGAGCGCGATGTGCGCGACAGCCAATTCAATCTCGGCATCCTCATGGCGCGCGGGCTCGGCACGCTGCGCGACTTCAAGTCTTCCTACGTCTGGTTCGCGCTCGCTGCTCGCGATGGCGATGCGGACAGCGCCGCGAAACGCGACCAGGTCGCGCAGCGTCTCTCGAGCACCGAGCTCGACGAAGCGAAGGCCATGATCGCGAATTTCAAGCCGCTCGAGCTCGATCGCGGTGCCAATGAAGTCGAGCTGAAGAACATCAAATGGGAGCGCGTCGCGCCTGCGGGAGGCGAACACGAGCCTGCGAAGACGAGCAAGCTCTAACGATCTCTAACTTGGCTCGACCGTGGTGCCGAGCACCGGCGGACATGGGCTCCTCGGTGATTGCGCAAGCGTCACACGCTTTTCGTGACCGACACGGGACGGCGAGACTCATCGAAAGCGCCTTCCCGTCGCGGGATGACCTCCGGGCCGCGGATGTGCTCGGATGGCGTGAGCGACATGCCCCAATCCATTATTTTGACGCATGGCCTGTCGCAGTTCCCACTTTTGCGGGATCATGCTCTAACCTGAGCCGCAACGACGGAGGATTTGATGAGAGCCTATATCGATCGGCGCGGCGTGGTCGGCGGTCTCGCGGCGGGCGCCATGCTCGCCTCGCGCGGCGCGCGGGCAGCCATGCCGCCATTGCCGAACGCGCCGGTCGCGCTCAGCATCATCGACGTGGGAGGGGCACTCGCCCTGCTCCAGGCAGGGTTCGAGGCCTACAAGGCCGAAAAGCCGAACCTCGTCTCGAAGATCACTTATGTAAAGGCACCCGCGCCCGAGCTCGCTGGCGAAGATCAAGGCGCAGCAGGACGCCGGCAAGAGCGATCTCGACCTCGTGCTGACGAGCTCCGACGCGCTTTCGGCCGGGCTCGAGCTCGGGCTCTGGGTCAAGATCTTCCCCGAGTTCCAGGAAGCCTTCCCCGGCATCGAGGCGAATTACGAGCCCACGGCGCTCAAGCTGTTCAAGGCGCAAGCGCAGGGTTACGGCGTGGTGTGCGCCTATTATCCCTCGGGCCCGCTCCTCGAATATGCGCCCGAACGCGTGAAGCAAGTGCCGAAGACGGCTTCCGAGCTTCTCTCCTGGGCCAAGGCCAATCCCAATCGCTTCATGTATGCGCGCCCGGCGAATTCGGGTCCCGGCAAGTCCTTCATCATGGGCCTGCCCTATCTTCTGGGCGACAAGGACCCGATGGATCCGGTCAACGGCTGGGACAAGACCTGGGCCTATCTCAAGGAGCTCAGCCCCGCGATCGAATATTATCCGACGGGGACCGGCGTCACGATGAAGGAATTCGGCGAAGGCTCGCGCGACATCATCGTCTCGACGACCGGCTGGGACATCAACCCGCGCTTTCTCGGGATCGTGCCGAAGAGCGCCGCGATCGGAACGCTCGAGGGCTTCCACTGGGTCTCGGATGCTTTCTTCATGGCCGTGCCGAAGGGAGTGCCGCAGGATCGTTTTGCCGTTCTGCTCGACCTGATGGCCTTCATGCTCACGCCCAAGATCCAGGCTTACACCTATGACGAGGGCTATCTTTATCCGGGCCCGGCGGTGAAGAACGTGCCGCTCTCGATGGCGCCGCAGAAGAGCCAGGACATCATCGCCGAATTCGGCCGTCCCGAATATGCGAAGCTGATCGCCGACAACCCGATCGAGCTGTCGCTGACCCCGGAGAAGCTCGTGCTCGCCTTCCGCCGCTGGGATGAGGAAGTGGGTTCGAAGAAGGCGAAGTAAGCTCCACGTGTTCGGCGCGCCGGCGCGGGCGCGGTAGAACAATGCCGAAGCATCGCTTCCCCTGATGGGAAGCGGATTCGGCAAAAGCTTTCGACAGCTGGTTCGAAGATCGAGGCCTGTCGCGCTGGCACGGATGGCAGTCGCGGAGAGCGAGAGAGCCGGAGGGTTACGCCTCCCCTTCCGTCTCGAAGATCGCAACCTCGAAGGCTTCCTTGGCGCCTTTTCCGGCCCACACCACGAATTGGAAGGCTTGGTAGAAGCGGTCGCAGGCCTCGATCGCACTCTCGAGGAGCGCGGCGCATTGACGCCCGCTGGCCTTGGCACCGCCGGCGAGCACGAGGGCATGGCGGAACATCACCACATGCTCGCGGCTCCACAGATCGAAATGCCCGACCCAGAGCTGCTCGTTGATCAGGGAGATGAGGTTCAACACCTCGGTCCGCCGACGATCCGGCACCTTCAGGTCGAAGGCGCAGGCGATATGAACGGCCTCGACATCCTCCAGCCAGGTGAAGGCGACGTGGTATTCGGCCAAGGCGCCGGCCGTCGAAATGGCGATCTCGTCCTCGTGGTCGCGGTCGAAGGCGAAATCATGCTCGGCCGCGAGCTGCTCCACGACATCGAGGGGATGCTCGGCTCTCGCGGTCTCGGCCTGGACGATCTGCATGATGAATGGGCCTCCAGCCGGCGAACGACCGCTTCGTGGAACGCAACGCCTGCTACGCTAAGGCGGCCGCGACTCACGGCGAATCGCCCACCGCGCAACTATAACCAATGCGCAGGTGCAAGCCCACCTGGCAGCCGACCTGACGAGGCATCGATTAGCGTCACGGTTTCAACCGCTTGCGCCCGTATTCCTCAGACGATCTCGTGGTCGCCGGAAGCGTCCTTGTCCCCAAGTTTCGCTTCGAGCGCCGCGATGCGGGCCGAAAGCCGCTCGTTTTCCTCGCGCGCTCTCACCGCCATCTCTCGCGCGGCCTCGAATTCCTCTCGGGTCACGAGATCCATCCCCGCGAGCAGACGCTCCATGCGGGCCTTGAGGAAGTCCTCGACCTCTCGCCTGGCTCCATCGGCCATGCCTGCGGCATTTTGCATCAGCTTCGCGAGATCATCGAGAAAACGGTTCTGGGGACTCGGCATCAGTGCTCCTCCGGGTCGAGAGCCTTGCGATGAGGCGCGAAGGGTTGGCTCACGTAAACCTCTCCCTTCAAGCCATCAGGTCGGCACGCCTCGATCCTCTTATCGCATTCCTTTCGATCCGGTTCCCTGCTCGAAGGCAAGTGCTTCAAAGGCAAGTGCTTCAAAGGCAAGTGCTTCATGCGCGTCCTTTCGATACGTCCTTTGCGAGCGTCGCTGACGCGCGGCTTGTGCCGACGCTCTGGCAGCGGGAACGCCGCTCTCGGAGGCCGGCGCCGGCGCATTCGCGCGAGAGCTTGACGCTTCGGCGCGGGCCGGCGCAATTGCGTCCCCGAAAGGACAAAGATGCCGCTCTTCCTCATACCCTATCCGATGATCTCGCCTGTCATCGTCGAGATCGGCCCCTTCGCTCTGCGCTGGTACGCGCTCGCCTATGTGGCCGGGCTGATCGCCGGCTGGTGGCTCGGCAAGCGCCTCGTCGCCGACGCCCGGCTTTGGGGCGGGCGTGCCCACCCGACGCCCACCGATATCGACGACCTCATCGTCTATGCGGCGCTCGGCGTCGTGCTCGGCGGGCGTATCGCCTATGTGCTGTTCTACAATTTCGACTTCTATCTCGAGCGCCCGTGGGAAATCCTCACCGTGTGGCGCGGCGGCATGTCCTTCCATGGCGGACTGATCGGCTGCATGCTCGCGATGGCGCTCCTTGCCCGCTCGCGCCGCCTTCCGGTGCTCGCCTTTTACGACACCGTGGCCGCGGTGGTGCCCATCGGTCTTTTCCTCGGGCGCCTCGCCAATTTCGTGAACGGGGAGCTGTGGGGGCGTGTCAGCGACGTGCCATGGGCGATGGTCTTTCCCAACGCGGGTCCGCAACCGCGCCATCCGAGCCAGCTCTACGAAGCAGGGCTCGAGGGCGTGGTGCTCTTCATCATCCTCTCGCTCGTGGTGCGTCGGGGAGGGTTGCGCCGCGAAGGCCTCGTCTCGGGCCTGTTCGGCCTCGGCTATGGGCTTTCCCGCATCGCGGTCGAATTCCTGCGCGAGCCGGACGCGCAGGTCGGCTATCTTTATGGCGGCTGGCTCACGATGGGCATGTTGCTGTCGCTGCCCGTGGCGCTGGCCGGTGCCGCTCTCCTAGGGCACGCCTTGCGGCAGACGCCCGCTCCGCTGGCGACGGGAAGCGGCGCGGAAACGACTTGAGTGGAGGAGCCCACGCCAATCTCCCTCAAGCGCGGGCCGGCCCGCGAGACAAAGACCAGGCCAAGCGGATGAGACAGCGCCCACAGAGATGCTTCGCGGGCGGGGGCACCGGCGGATGACGGCCCTGCGCCGCGAGATTGCCGAGCTCATCGCCGGCGAAGGTCCGATCAGCGTCGAGCGCTACATGGCGCTCGCGCTCTCCCATCCACGCCATGGGTATTATCGTTCGCGCGATCCGTTCGGCGCGCAAGGCGATTTCGTCACCGCGCCCGAGATTTCGCAGATGTTCGGCGAGCTCATCGGGTTGTGGGCGGCCGACTGCTGGGCCAGGATGGGCGAACCGGCACGCTTCGCTTTCGTCGAGCTCGGCCCCGGGCGCGGCACGCTGATGGCCGATGCGCTGCGTGCGGCCCGCATCGTGCCTCGCTTTCTCGAAGCGGCGCAGGTTCATCTTGTCGAGACGAGCGAGATCTTGCGCGCGAGGCAGCGCGACACCCTCGCGCAAGCCGGGACGATGGCGGCCATGCCGGTGACCTGGCACGAAGGCTTCGCCGAAATTCCCGAGGCTCCGCTGATCCTCATCGCCAACGAGTTCTTCGACGCCCTCCCCATCCGCCAGTATATGCGTGCCGGGGAGCGTTGGCGCGAGCGACTGATCGGGCTCGACGGCAATGGCGCGCTTGCCTTCGGGCTCTCGGCGAAAACTGAGACGGCCCTTCGGCTCGATGCGCCGGAAGGCGCGATCCTCGAGATGTGCCCGGACGGGCTCGCGCTCACCCGCGAGATCGCCGCGCGGCTCGTCACGAACGGCGGCGCGGCCCTCCTCATCGACTATGGCCATCTTCGGCAAGGGTTTGGCGATACGCTCCAGGCCGTGCGGCGGCACGCGTTCGTCGATCCGCTCCTCGCGCCGGGGGAAGCCGACCTTACGGCCCATGTCGATTTCGCCGCGCTCGGCCGGGTCGCCCGTGCCGCGGGGGCCGTGCTGCACGGCCCGGTGACGCAAGGCGCGTTCCTGCATGCACTCGGCATCGAGGCGCGCGCACAAAGGCTGAAGGCACGCGCCGACGGCACTCAGGCAGCCGCGATCGATGCCGCGCTCACGCGCCTCACCGGCGAGGCCGCGGGCCAAATGGGCGCGCTCTTCAAGGCGATGGCGATCTCGAGCCCATCGCTGCCGTCCCTTGCTGGTTTCGACGCGCCGACGGATAGTCCTCGGGCGTCGCGCGGTTGAGGGGAGCTCTCAAGCCGGTTAGACAGGAAGGCTCCCAAGCCATTTGAAGTTCTGCAGGACACTCTCCATGAACTCACGCTGGCTGGCTCTAGGCGTCCTCACGGTCGCGCGCGTGAGCCTGGGGTTCCAGTTTCAATCGCTGGCGTCGATCTCTCCCTTGCTGCGCCAGGATTTCGGCATCAGCTTTGCGGATGTCGGCTTCCTCATCGGGCTCTACATGCTGCCCGGCATCGTCCTCGCTCTGCCCGGCGGCATGCTTGGCCAGCGCTTCGGAGACAAGCGCATGGTCTGCCTGGGCCTCGTCCTCATGACGCTCGGCGGCGTCATCCTCGGGCTCGCCGAGAACTATGAGACGATCGTCGCGGGCCGTCTGCTTTCGGGAGCGGGCGGCGTCTTGTTGAACGTGCTCATGAGCAAGATGGTCACCGATTGGTTTGCCGGCCGCGAGATCGTGCTGGCGATGGCGATCTTCATCAATTCCTTTCCCATCGGGGTGGGGATCGCCTTGCTCACGCTCGGCTGGCTGGCCGAAGCCCATGGCTGGCAGATCGCGCCTCATGCCACGGCCGGGCTGGCGCTCGTCTCCCTCGTGCTGGTGCTCTGCGTGTATCGCAAGCATGTCAATGACGGGCAACGCCAGGTGGCCGAGCCATTGGCGGGTGGCATTCGACGTCGCGAGGTCGTCCTCGTCTGCATCGCCGGCGCGATCTGGGGCATCTACAACGGCGCGTATTCGATCATCTTCGGATTTGCGCCGTTCCTCCTCATAGGTTCCGGCCTCAGCGTCGGGGCCGCCGACTTCTGGGTCGGTCTCTCGGCTTGGCTGGTGGTCTTGTCCGTGCAGATAGGCGGGGTGGTGGCGCATCGCTGGGGGCATGCAAATATGCTGATGACGGCAAGCCTCCTGCTGTGGGGCGCGTGCCTGATTGCGCTGCCGGCGACCGATCCCGAGCGCGTCCTCGTCGCCCAAGGGCTTCTGCAAGGGTTGCCGGCCGGCCTCATCATGGCTCTGCCCGCAACGGCGCTGAGCCCGCGGTCGCGCGGCATCGGCATGGGCCTCTTCTACACTTGGCTCTATGTTGGTCACGCCGGCTTACCGCCCATCGCGGGTTGGCTTCAGGACCTCTCGGGAGGTGCCGCCGCATCCCTCGACTTCGCGGCGGCGCTGATATTTTCGATCCTCGTTCTGTTCGGGGCATTCCGGTGGCTCCAAAGAGGTTCCACCGTTTCGCTCCGACCCGCCTAGAAACGAAAAAGGCGCGGCCATTTGCCGATGCGATGATTTACGCCGTTTGGCCCGATCGCGCTGGATCAGCTCCTCCAGTCTCTGAGAATTTCGACGATCACGATCGGCGATGCCCTTGGCCCGTGCCGCCGGTGCCACGGGGCCGTGCGGCACGCGCCAGGTGATGCAAGGCTAATTTCTGCATGAGCGCGGGATCGCTCGTTCGACGCGACCTGACAATTAGACCAAGCGCCTGGGGCGATGCTTCGACAACCGCGCCTACTCTAGACACACCAGTCCACCTGGACGATCATCGTCCAGACATGATTGGGATGCGGCGAATGGATGTCGGGGATTGGCTGCGTGGCGTTGGTCTTGGCCAATATGAGACTGTATTCCGACATAACGAAATCGATAGCGAGGTGCTGCGCGAGCTGACCGTCGACGATCTGGTCGCGCTCGGCGTGGATCTTGTCGGTCATCGCCGGAAGCTGCTCGCCGCCATCGCCGCCTTGCGAGGCCCTCCAACGAACGCTGCCGCCCCGACCGCCCAAGGGACGAAATCGACCGACGCCCAGCGGCGCCAGCTTACCGTCATGTTCGTCGACCTCGTCGGCTCGACCACACTCTCGGGGCGGCTCGATCCGGAAGATATGAGCCTGGTGATCACCGGCTACCAGAATACGGTCACGGGGGTGGTCACGCGCTTCCACGGCCATGTCGCCAAATATATGGGCGACGAAATCCTATGCTACTTCGGCTGGCCGAACGCGCATGAGGACGATGCCGAGCGTGCGGTGCGCACGGGCATGGCGATCATGGCCGCAATGACCGGCCTGAGGACGCCTGCCGGCGAGCCCTTGTCGGCACGCATCGGCATTGCCACCGGCCTCGTGGTGGTCGGCGATCTGATCGGGGCGGGTGCCGCGCAGGAAGAAGCCGTGGTCGGGGAGACCCCCAACCTCGCCGCCAGGCTGCAGGGCCTCGCCGCGCCAGGCCAGATCATCCTGGCTGAAACGACACGCCGGCTCATCGGCAACGCGTTCGTCGTGGCCGATTCCGGCAGCCAGATGCCTCAAGGGAATCGCCGGCGAGGTTCGCGCCTACGCGGTGACCGGCGAACGGGCCGCCGAAAGCCGCTTCGAAGCTCGCAGCTCCGGCGCGATCTCCGCCATGGTCGGCCGCGACCATGAGCTCGCATCGACGCTGAAGCGCTGGGAGCAGGCGAAGGCTGGCAAGGGTCAGCTCGTGCTTCTCTCGGGAGAGGCGGGCATCGGCAAATCACGGGTCATGCGCGCCATGATCGATGCGGCGAGCACGGGAACCTCACATCCGAGTGAGCTATCAATGCTCTCCCTACCACACCAACTCTCCGCTCTATCCCGCCATTCAGCAGCTCACTTTCGCGGCCGGAATCCGGCCGGACGACAGCAACGACCACAAGCTCGATCGACTGGAGAGAGCGCTGGTCGGCGAGGAAGGGGACAGGCCCCTGTTGGGCGCGCTGCTCGGGCTCGATACCGAGGCGCGTTACGGCAAGATCAACTTGAGGCCGCAGCAGCAGCGGGTCCGCACCCAGCAGGCGCTCGTTTCCCAATTGATGACCCTCGCCCGCGATCGCCCCGTGCTGTTCGTTCTCGAAGATGCCCATTGGATCGACGCGACGACGCTCGATCTCGTCGACCTTTGCCTCAACCGGGTGGCAAGCACCCGTGTCATGATGCTGGTGACGGCCCGGCCGACCTTCCAGCATGATTTCGGCGGCCACCCCATCGCCACCAAGCTCGCCCTCAATCGCCTTGGGCGCGACGAGGTCAGGACGATCATCGACGGAGCTCACCGGCGGAAAGACGCTTCCCGACGCCCTCGTCGATCTGATCGCCGCCAAAACAGACGGCGTGCCGCTTTTCGTCGAGGAGATCACCAAGACGGTGCTCGAATCCGGAAGCCTGAAGGAGACGGCTTCGGCCTTCGAGCTCACCGGGCCCTTGAGCCATCTCGCGATCCCCTCGACGCTCCACGATTCGTTGATGGCGCGTCTCGACCGGCTGCAACCGGTGAAGGAGGTCGCGCAGACGGCCGCCTGCATCGGGCGAGACTTCGACTATCCGCTGCTTCAGATCCGCCTCGCCGCTCGACGATGCCGCCCTGCAAGATGCGCTGGAGCGCCTGATCCAGGCTGAGCTGATCTTCCGGTCCGGCGTGCCGCCCGAAGAGACCTACATGTTCAAGCACGCACTCGTTCGCGACGCGGCCTACGAGAACCTCCTCAAGACAAGACGCCAAGCCATTCACGTCAAGCTCGTCGAGGCGCTCGCGGCGAAGGATGCGGCGCCCGAGCTTCTCGCGCATCACGCCTCGATGGCGGGAATGAACGAGCAGGCCTGTCGCTATTGGCTGATGGCGGGCGAGCGAGCGGCGGCGCGCTCGGCCAACAAGGAAGCGATCAGCCATCTCAAGGCCGGCACCAACCTCATCAGGGGCATGCCCGATACGAAGGAGAAGCTGCGCCTCGAGCTCGATCTCCACAGCGCCTTGGTGCCCCCGCTCATGGCCATCCATGGCTATAGCTCGGAAGCGGCCGGGCACGTCTCGAGTTCGTGCCGTGGATTTGTGCCGCCGGATCGGCGATCCGGTCGAGCTCGCCGCGGTGCTCTGGCAAGCGTGGCTGTTCAACTTCACGCGGGCAAATCATGCCGTGGCAACCGCGATCGCGCGAGAGATCGAGGAACGGATGCAAGATGAAGTCGACCCGGCAGCCTTGATCGTCGCCCATGTGCCCCTCGGCCTCAGCCTGATTGCCATGGGCAACCCCATCGAGGCGCGGGTTCAGCTCGAACAGGCGACGCGGACCTACAGGGATCTCAAGGGTGGTCAAATCGCGTTGCGGTACGGGATGGAGGTCGGGGCCGTCGGCTATGCCTATGAGGCGTGGTGCTTGGGGATGCTGGGCTACCCGGAGCGTGCTTTCCAAGGGCGAGCCGCCACCCTCGAAATCATCGAGAGGGTGAGACATCCCTACACGAGCGCACGAGGGCTCTACTGGTGCGCGGTGATTTCGGCAATTCACGGGGAATGGCGAGCTACCTTCGAGTTCGCCGACCGCGCCATAAAGGCCGCCGACGAGCATGATTTCGCCATGGCGGGCGCGGTCGCTCATGTGATGAGAGGGGCGGCTCGAGCAGCGCTTGAACCGAGCGCCCAGGCCATCGTCGAGATGCGCGAAGGTCTCGACTTCAATCGCCGCGCCGGAGCACGCACTCAGCTCCCCTTCATGCTCACGCTCTTCGCCGAAGCCTTGCTCGCGACAAAGGATTTGGATGCCGGGCTCCTGGCGTTGCAAGAGGCATCCGATGTAGCGGAAGAGACTAGCGAACAGCATGTCGCGGCCGAAATCCACCGTATTCGCGGAAACCTCAAATTCGAATCCGGTACGGGTGACCCTGAAGCGGATTACCTCCTGGCATTGCAAGCCGCACGATTGCAAGGAGCACGGCTCTTCGAGCTTCGCGCGTCACACGGTCTTGCGCAATTGCAGCGAGGCCAGGGCCGGATTCCCGAAGCGCGGAAACCTACTCGCCGAGGTTTACGGCGGGTTCACCGAAGGGTTCGACACGCCCTATCTCAAAAGCGCAAAGGCGCTGCTCGACAGCCTCGTTTGATTTCATCGCAAGCGGCAAACCAGGGCGACGGGGCGGATTTGCGATTTCGACGCATAAATGTCAATTCATGCGGCTCGCGTGAGCGACCGCTGACGACACCCCAAACCAGACGTATAGATCCAGCCTACGACGAGACAATCACCCACCTCATTCTTGAGATGGATTTCAGGGCTTAAGGGGACGCCTGATATACAAAGATACCCTCCCAATACTTGGAGTCCTCGTGAAATCTTTGTTGCCTGTCAGAAAGCGTCGTCCGTCTCTTTGTGCCGTACTGCGATATCTTCCGCTTGCGACCGCACTTTGGGTCGCTCCCATGGCGAGAGCGGATCAGAGCCAGCTTGTCCCTGACACCCACATTCAAGGCCCAACGCTGATGTTCGATTGGCCGGCCGTGGAGATTGGCATTGGCTCCTACGAAGAAGGGCCGACAGGCCTTACGATTTTCCGCTTCCCAAATCGTGCTTCAGCGGCAGTGGACGTGCGGGGTGGCGCACCCGGCACGGTGAATACCGACGCGCTGCGTCTTGGGTTATGGGAACGCCTTCGTTGATGCCGTGGTCTTCACGGGCGGTTCGTCCTATGGCGAGGAACCCATCACCGCCGTCATGACTGGGCTCAAGGAAGACGGCATCCGAGGCGGGGCATTTGGCAACATTGCCTTTTCAACCGGCGCCGTCATCTACGACTTCCAAGGGCATCGGCTCAACGAGGTCTATCCCGACAAGCGTCTTGCCCAAGCAGCGCTTCACGATTTGCGACCCGGCGTGTTTCCACTCGGTGCGCAGGGCGCAGGACGCATGGCCATGCAAGGTGGCTTCTTCGGATGTGGCGCACACTCGGGCCAAGGGGGCGCCTTCCGGCAAGTCGCCGACGTCAAAATCGCGGCTTTCGTAGTCGTCAACGCTGGCGGCGCGATCACCGACCGGGATGGGCGCATGGTCAGTTGTCACCGCGATCCTGCTTGGGGTGATTTGACAAGAACGTCAGACCTCCTTGCGCGTGCTGTCGGGTCCGTCGGCCCGGCCGCGCCAGGCCCCACGAGCAACACGACGATCAGCCTGGTCATCACCAACCGCAAGATGGGGCCCGCCGATCTGCAAAGGCTCGCGGTGCAAGTCCACACCTCCATGGCCCGGGCAATTCAGCCCTTCTCAACGTATAATGATGGCGACACATTATTCGCGGTGAGCACGCAGGAGGTTGGGAATGCCGGCATGCGGAACGGCTCTATCGACTTCGTTGCCGCCGAGACGATGTGGGACGCTATCCTCGCCAGTGTGCCCACTGACCCGCCACCACAGCCCGGCCCGGAGATCACCGTCCTGCCTGAGCGACTATCAGCCCTAGCTGGCCGCTATCGGGTAGGTCCGCATGCAGTCTTGGACGTGACACGTTGGAACGACAATCTCAGGGTTCAGCTCGAAGGCCCACCATTCTTCGATCTCGGCGGCGCGCCGGCCATGCTGCATGCCACCTCTGACACGGAGTTCTATTTGGACAGCCGGTACGGAACAGGTTTTGCCTTCCACCTTGGCGCAGACGGCAAGGCAACCGGCCTGACGATCAACCCCGGACGATGGGCTGAACAAGGCGAACGTATCTCCGAG
Source organism: uncultured Alphaproteobacteria bacterium (assembly GCA_963713805.1). GTDB lineage: Bacteria > Pseudomonadota > Alphaproteobacteria > Rhizobiales > Beijerinckiaceae > GAS188. The sequence goes on from CAVQNF010000036.1 coordinate 203,833, forward strand.
TGAAGCCAGTTCGCGCATAAGGACGTTGGTGTGGCCCAGGGTCCGCAAACCGACCTGGAACGGTCGTTCAAACCCGCTACTTGCCGACGAGATGATTTGCGCCTCTTGCCCCGATCGCGCTAGATCAAACCCATCCGGGCCAAGCTATCCCGACCAAGCCATCCTGACCTGGAGAATCTCGATGATCACGATCGCCGATGTCGAAGCGGCGCGAAGGCGCATTGCGCCGCATATCCGGCGCACGCCCAGCATGCGGCTCGGCCAAACGCGCGATCTTCTCGCTCCCGCGCAGCGCGTCACCTTGAAGCTCGAATGCCTGCAGGCCGCGGGCTCGTTCAAGGCGCGCGGCGCGATGAACCGCCTGCTCGGCATGGGAGGCAAGCCGCCCAAGGCGGGGCTCGTCACGGCGTCCGGCGGCAATCACGGCCTTGCCGTCGCGCGCACGGCCTTCGTCGCGGGCATACCCGCGATGGTCTTCCTGCCGCGCACCGTCTCGCCGGAAAAGGTCGAGAAGCTGAAAGGGTGGAAGGCGCAGATCGAGATCGTCGGCCATGTCTTCGATCATGCGAATGCGGCGGCCATGGATTATTCCGGCAAGACCGGCGCCATCTATGTTCACCCTTTTGCCGACCCGCTCGTGGTCGCAGGTCAAGGCACGCTCGGTCTCGACATTCTGGATGAAACTCCGGACGTGGACACGATCCTCGTCGCGATCGGCGGCGGGGGCTTGATCGCGGGCCTTGCGACCGCGGTGAAGGCACGAAAGAAGAATGCGCGCGTGATCGGCATCCAGGCGACCGGCGCCGCGAGCATGAAGGCGAGCATCGAGGCGGGCCATGTCGTCACCTTGCCCGAGATCACGACGCGCGTCGCGACGCTTGCGGCGCGGCGCACCGACGAGCGCGTCTTCGAGCTGGTACGCCAACATGTCGACGGCATCATTCTCGTGTCGGACGATGAAATGCAGGAGGCCTCTCGCTGGCTCTGGTTCGAGCTCGGCATCGCCGCCGATCTCTCCGGCGCCGCCTCGGTCGCGGCCCTGCGCCAGGAACGGGTGGCGTTTCGTTCCGGCGAGCATGTCTGCGCGCTGATCTGCGGCGCCGGCGCGGAAGGCACGGCCACTTAGCCCCGGCTTCATCACGAGGATTGTCGAAAAGGCTCGAACCCCAGGGTATCGCCCGGGTCCATTACAGTGCGGCCGAATCGCGCGCACCAAGCTCCTCTCAAGCGGTCATATCAACGAGCCTAGGCGCTCTATAAACCTTTGTAAAAATGGCTCATTTTTGTCGATTTGGCGTGATGTAATTGTATCCGAACAGCATAATACACTTGTGTTAGCAACACATCGTTGACTTGCAATTGAGGCACATTACATACTTGTAACCATGCGACCCAAAAAACTTGTAATTCCATGCTATGGGACGGGGAGGCGCTGATGTCCACCCCAAATGAGAAGCTCGCCGACTCCCTGAGCGCCTTGCAGGCGCTTCAGAAAGAGGGGCGGCGGGTCTTCTCGTCGAAGGAGCTGAGCCGCATCCATCGCGAGCGCTTGCTCCGGAATGGCTTCGTTCAAGAGGTCATGAAGGGATGGCTGATCTCTTCAAGCCCGAGCGCTCGCGAGGGTGACAGCACCTCGTGGTACGCATCGTTTTGGGAGTTTTGCGCCCGGTACTGCCAGGACCGCTTTGGCGATGAGTGGCACCTCTCGCCGGAACAATCGCTCCTGATACATACCGAGAACACCGTCATTCCAACGCAGGTCGTGATTTACACGCCGCGTGGAACGAACAACGTCGTCAAGCTGCTGTTCGGCACCTCCATCTACGATCTCAAGCAGGCGGACGTGCCGCCTGCCGCCGACGTGGTGGTTCGGGATCGGTTGCGCCTCTATTCGCCCGCTGCCACGCTTGATCAAAGTGCCGGAGGCGTTTTTCAATCGCTACCCGATTGAATCGCAGGTCGCGCTTGCCGGCATCAGCGACGCGTCCGCGGTGTTGCGCCGCCTGCTCAACGGCGGGCACTCTGTCGTGGCCGGCCGGCTGGCCGGTGGTTTCCGCCGTGTCGGGCGGCCGGAAGTGGCCGACGAGATCGTCGCGGCCATGAAGGCCGCGAACTACACCGTCCGCGAAACCGATCCGTTTGACGCGCAGCAGACATTTGGCATGTTGCGGCCCGCCACCGCGCCGATTGTCGGGCGCATGCAGGCCATATGGCAGGTGATGCGCGAGCCGGTTATGATTGCGTTTCCGAAGGCGCCAGACTTGCCGCGGGATCGCGGCGATTACCTCAAGTTCGTCGATGAAATCTACAAGAACGATGCCTACCACTCGCTGTCGATTGAAGGCTACAGCGTCACGCCGGAGCTGATCGACCGCGTGCGCGCGGGCGGCTGGGACCCTGATCATCATGACGATGATCGCAAGGACCGCGATGCGCTCGCCGCGCGCGGCTACTGGCAAGCGTTTCAGGCCGTGAAGGCAAACGTGAGCGAAATCATTGTGGGTGCTAACCCCGGCGCGCTGGCGCGCACCGCGCACCGTGACTGGTATCGCGAACTGTTCCAGCCCTCTGTTGCCGCCGGCTTGCTGCGGCCTGGCGCGCTGGCCGGCTATCGCAACGATGCGGTTTATTTGCGCACGTCGCGCTATGTGCCGCCGCGCTGGGAAGCTGTGCGGGACGCGATACCTGCGCTCTTTGACCTGCTTGAGCAGGAAACGGAGCCTGGTGTGCGGGCCGTTCTCGGACACTGGATGTTTGGCTATATCCATCCCTATCCAGACGGCAACGGGCGCATGGCGCGATTTTTGATGAACGCGATGCTCGCATCGGGCGGTTATCCGTGGACGGTCGTGCGCGTCGAGGATCGCGATCCGTATCTGTCCGCGCTCGATAGCGCGAGCGTTAATTTGAATATCAAACCCTTCGCCAAATTCATCGCCGAGCGCGTACAGTGGTCGATGAAGAACGCACACGCGGTAGGAGGCTCCTGACGACCGCATTGACACGTTGCGCATAGATTCTCTGTTACCGTCCCCTGCGCCTCGGCTGGGCGATCCATCGTGGCGACCTGGTATGTTGCGACAGGTCTTACGCCTCTCACACCCCTCTGGGGTGAGCGGTCTAGCCTGATACGAGCTTGCGGATCATGCGCCCGCGGCTATCTTGGCTTTCCCGGGTCTAAAGCGCCGCTGAGCACGGCGGCCGCAAGGCCAAGTCGATGGGCGAAACACAGTTCTCACGCAGGATGAAAACATGCGCGGCCTTCTCGTCGGATTAGCCCTTCTCATCGCCGGACCGGCGCTCGCGCAAGAGAAGGTGCCGGTCATCCCCTTCGACTCGGTTCCCAATCCGCTGAAGCTCCCGCGTGACGTGTATTTCGGGGAGGTCTCGGGCATTGCCGTCAATTCGATGGGGAATGTCTTCGCGCTCTCGCGCGGCAACACCTCGGGGCCAGCCTATGCGGCCGCCGCGACAGAGCTTCTCGAATTCGCTGCCGACGGCAAGTTCATGCGCGAGATCGGCCACAACCTCTACGCCTGGTCCTTCGCGCATGCGGTGAAGGTCGATCCGCAGGACAATGTCTGGGTCACCGACAAAGGCTCCGACATGGTGATCCGCTTCAATCCGGATGGCGAGGTCACGATGGTGTTCGGACGCAAGCAGGAAGCCTCGGACGAGGACACGGCGCCCTTGAAGCATCCGAACCCGCCGCTCGCGCCGGTCGAATGCGCGCCCCGCGATCGGCCCGAAGCCCGAGGTTCCAGGCAATCCCGACCTGTTGAAGACGATGCAGCCGGGCGCTCCCTGGACGGTGTGCATCACGCCGGGCCCGAACCAGGTGCTCTACACCTCGGATGCCTTTCCGGGACGAATCTACAAGCTCTCGCTCGACGGCAAGGTTCTCGGCGTGCTCGGCCAATCAGGCAAGCAGCTCAAGCAGTTCGGCTGGATCCACGAGATCGCCTGCCCTTCCGAGAACGAGCTCTGGGTGGGCGAGCTCCTGAACTGGCGCGTGCAGAAGCTCATCTTGCATCCCGGGCAGGCGAGCGCGCAGTGAGGGCGTAAAGCGGCTCGCCTAGCGCAAGGGCGTGCGCAACATCCCTTCGTTCACGCAATTCATCAGCCGGCCTTCCTTGAGATAGGTGACGGCGACCTCGGCCGTCTTGTAGCGAAGGTCGAATTGCGCCGCTGGGCTGAAGAAGGCCGCATGAGGCGAAAGCGTGAAACGCCCTTCGAGCCAAGGCTCGCGCGCGACGAAAGCCTTGATGAGCGGATGGTTCGGATCGGCGGGTTCCGTCTCGAGCACGTCGAGCGCGGCGCCTCCGATCTGGCCGCCCCGCAGCGCCTCGAAGAGCGCGTCGAGATCGACCACGCCGCCGCGCGCCGTGTTCACGAGGATGGCGCCCTTCTTCGCCGCGGCGAGTGCTTTCGTCCCGATCATGTGGTGCGTTTCGGCTGAGAGCGGCGCGTGGACGCTCACGACATCGCTCATGCTCATCAGCTCCTCGAGGCTGTTGACGCGCGCATAGCCGACCGCAAGCTCGGTGCCATTCGGCCGATAGGGATCGAAAAACACGACCCTCATGCCGAAGGCTTCGGCGCGCCTTGCCGCGGCAAGCCCGATGCGCCCAAGACCGACCACGCCGAATGTCGCGGTGCGCAAGCGAAGCACGAGCGGGGCCGCGCGCGGGCGCCACCCTGCCTTCGGATTCGAGCGCAGCGCCTCGTGATGGAAGGCGGTCCCGCGTGCCAGCGAAAGCATGAGCGCGATGGCGTGATCGGCGACTTCGGTCGTGCCGTAATCGGGCACGTTGCAGACCGGCACGCCGAGCGCGCCGAAACCGGCGACATCGATATTGTCGAAGCCGACGCCGTGGCGAACCGCGATCCGGGCGCGCGGAAAGGCCGTGGGCTTCTCGGACAGGTGAGCGATGCCCGAATAGTTGATAACGGCATCCGCCGTCTTCGCAAGCTCAGGCGGGATCGGCGCCGACGCGCCGATCGCTGATTTGCAAAGCTCGAAGGCGACGCCCGGGAAATGCTTGCGCTCGAGCTCGGCATCGTCGGCGTGGTTCCAATTGGCGCAAAGAATCCGGATCATGCTCGGTCCTCGAATAGAGCTCTGCAGGGGAATTGGTGAAAGCGTCGCGGCGCCGTAGTTATCCCAGGCCGGACCCAGCTTCATGCTGAGTGAGCCAATTTTGGAAATCCTGGATTCCTGACTTGAAGCGCGACGCGCCCATCCCTCCCATGGAGCATAAAAGGGCAGCCTTCAAGTCAACGAAATCAAGACAGCGTTTCCTTCAACTCGCTTCGTGGGGAACGGATAAGAGCGCGCGGATCCCTTTTGGAGACCATCGCGGACTGGATGGTTCGGCGCTCCAGTATTCGCTACCGAGAGTGACAAACTCGCGCGATCGGCAGGCCTAGTTAGCGGCGAGCACCTGGCGAAACGCGGCGGCGTTCCAGTAGCCCTCCGCCCGCACGATCTGGCCGTGCTGATCCACCCGCAGCACGTCAATGCCCTCGGCCTCGATCTCGCGCCCGGCCTTGCCACGCGCGGTCATGGTCCAGTGTGCGGCGATGCTGTTGCCGCTCGGTATCGCTGCGAGCACCTTGATCTTCACGTGAGACGCCAGAGCCGCAACCCCGGAGGCGAACAGACCCGCCACCTCGTCCCGCCCATGGCGGATGGGACTGCCGACGGGATCTTCGATCTCGCCGTCCTTGGCGAAGACCGAGGCGATGCGCTGGGGGTCGAGCGCGGCTATCGCGGCGAAGTAGGCGTCAAGGGTATTCCTCAGCACCTCGGCGCTTGGCGTGGTCTCACCTGACACGTTCCTACGTCCTTTCCTTTAACGGCCGCTTGAGTGAAATCAGAAATCCGTCTTCACGCCACCCTCGGCCTTTCGCCTCGCGACGAAGGCTTCGAGTTCCTCGCGAATGGAGGGGTCCATCGGGGGTGGGACATAGGCCGCGAGCTTCTCCTTGTAGAGGCGGTTCGCCGTGTCGTAGGCGGTGGGAGCGCCCGCCTCGCGCCAGCTTTCGTAATTGCGCCAATCGGAGATCATGGGCGCGAAGAAGGCGTTGCGGTAGCGCGCTTGCGTGTGGGCGCAGCCGAAGAAATGGCCTCCCGGCCCCACCTCGCGCACTGCGTCGAGCGCGAGCTCGCCGTCATCGACCACGAGCGGTCGCAAGAATTCCGCCACCATGGCGAGAAGATCGGCGTCCAGCACCATCTTCTCGAAGGAAGCCTGAAGGCCTCCCTCCATCCAGCCCGCGCCATGCATGAGGAGATTGGCACCTCCCATGATCGCGCCCCAGAGCGAGAAGACGCTTTCGTAGGCGGCCTGGGCGTCGAGCGTGTTGGCGGCGCAGGCATTCGATGAGCGATAAGGCAAGCCGTAGCGCCGTGCGAGCTGTCCGCCGAGAAGTGCGGATTTCATGTATTCGGGCGTGCCGAAGGCAGGCGCGCCGCTCTTCATGTCCACATTGGAGGTAAAGCCTCCATAGACGAAGGGCGAGCCAGGCCTCACCGTCTGCGCGAGCACCAAGCCGGCGAGCGCCTCGGCATTCTGCTGCGCCACGGCGCCTACCACCGTCACCGGCGCCATGGCGCCGGCGAGCGTGAAGGGCGTGAGCACCACGACCTGGTTCGAGCGCGCCATCTGGATCACGCCTTCGAGCATCGGATGGTCGAGGCGCAAGGGCGAAGAGGAATTGATGATGGTGAAGAGCGACGGCTCGCGCTCGAGCGTCTCGCGATCGATGCCGCGCGCGATGCGGGCCATCTCGATGCCGTCGCGGATGCGCCCTTCTCCGAGGCTATAGGCGTGGATCGGCTTGTCCGAGAGCGTCAGCATGTCGAAGAGCGCGTCGAGATGGCGCACGGAAGGGTGGATGTCGGCCGGTTCCACCGGATATCCGCCCCATAGATGCACGGCATCGAGCGATTGGCCGAGCCGGACGAGGTTGCGAAAATCGGTGACCGCGCCCGGACGCCTCCCGCCCTCGCGATCGGCCGCGTTCGGCGCGCTCGCGACCGAGCAGAAGGCGACGGCATTGCCGCCGAGCGTCACGCTGCGCTCCCCATTGCGCGCATGCAGGGTGAAGCTGTTCGGCGCGAGCCCCACCACGCTTTCGACGAGCCCTCTATCAAAACGCACGCGGTCCGAGCTTTCCTCGACCTCGGCCCCCGCCCTTTTCAGGATTGCCTTCGCCTCCGGATGCAGGAAATCCATGCCGATCTCGGTGAGGATGGTGAGGGAAGCTTCGTGAATGGCTTCGAGCTGATCCTCCGACACGATCGCGACCGGCGGAAAGGGCAGACGCGGTTGCGGAGCCTTGGCGGTCGCTGCTTTTTGCGCGGCAGCGCGCTCGGCCCGGCCGCGCCGGCCGCGTCGCTCCTGAGGCTCGGCAGCGTCCATCTTGACCCTCGCGATCGGATTGCCCCCGCGATGGCGAGCTTAGAGCAACATCGACATCCATGGGAACTGTTTTGCGGTCGCTCAAAGCCATGAACCGGTGCGCGCACCCCCGCTCATTCCCGCGAAAACGGGAACCCGGACCTCCAGGGCGGTCTCAAGAAGAACTGGATCCTCGACTTCGCGGGGATGAGCGGAGAGGAAGTCCTGAAGTTGACTGCGACAATACTGTCGATGCGGCCAAGCGGCATGAATATTTCCGGGCACGTCGAATCAAGCTATCGTCAAATGTCTCGACTGTCTCCTTTCACGCAATACCACCGGTTTCGATCTCCCGAGCGCCGGGTTCGCGAAGCCACTCGACAACGCCCGCTCTTGCGCGGACCCTCCTCGCCTCGCCTCTGATCACGCCGGTCCTCTTCCCGATGCAGAAATCCTTTGCGCCGCTCCTTCTCTCGGTCTTCCTGCTGGTCACCGGCAACGGGGTGCTCTCGACCTTGATCCCTTTGCGCGCGCGGCTCGAAGGCTTCAGCGACATCACCATCGCCTTCATGGGGTCGAGCTATTTCACCGGCATGCTGATCGGCTCGCTGGTCGTGCCTTGGATCGTGCTGCGCATCGGGCAGGTGCGTGCCTTCATCATCTGCGTGCTCATGGGCGCCGCCGCGATCCTGTCGCTGCCCTCGCTGATCGAGCCGTGGAGCTGGGTGCTCTTGCGAGGCGCGATCGGCCTTTCGCTCGCCGGCCTCTACGCCATCGCGGAAAGCTGGTTCAACGGCAAGTCGGACAATGCGCATCGCGGCAGCGCGCTCGGCATCTACAGCGTGGTGCAATACCTCGCCTGGTCGGTCGGCAACCAGGTTTTTCGACTTGCGGATCCGGGCGGGCTCATCTTGTTTCTCGTCGCTGCCGCGATCGTCGCTGGCGCGACGGTCCCGCTTCTCATGGCGCCCGGTGAGCCACCGCAACGGCCGGCGCGGCCGGCCTTGCGTTTCGGCTGGCTCTTCAAGATGTCTCCGGTCGGCTTCGCGGGCGCCTTGCTGATCGGCGCATCCAACGGACCCTTTTGGTCGTTGTCGCAAATCTTCGCCGCCGACATCGGCCTCGATGCACCGGAGGTCGGCACCCTGATGACCTGCTTCATGCTGGGCTCGGCCGCCTTGCAGATTCCGATCGGGCGCGCATCCGACAGCCATGATCGGCGCACCATCCTGGTCTGCCTTTGCCTTGCCGCGGCTGTTCTCGAGGTGACGCTCGCGCGCTTCGGCGACGGTCTCCAACATTTCGCGCTCTACGGCTTGGCATTCGCGCTCGGGTCCGTCGTCTCGACGCAGTATTACGTCGCCGCCGCTCACGCGGTCGACCGCACCGGGAGCGAGCACGCCGTGGCCACGACCTCGGCCCTGCTCTTCCTCTACAGCATCGGCGCGATCTCAGGTCCGCCGATCGCTTCCTACCTCATGACGCTCTTCGGGCCATCGGCGCTTTACGGCTACACCGCCCTGCTGCACCTGTTGCTCCTCAGCTTCACCTTGCGTCAGATGCTCTATCGTCCGCCACCGATCTTGCGTTCGGCGGAAGGACGCATGCCACAGCCGTGAGGGGCAAAACGGGGCTCTTCAATCTTCGTGGCGCTCGAAGACGCTTCGACGATCCTTCGATCGCGCCGAGGAACGCCAGTCAGAAGAAGCTCAAAAGGCGCTTCGGAAGGTGAAGCTCGGCGCGGCGGCGAAGCTCAGCGCACGAGGCCTCGCGCCGCCACCGGGATCTCCCGCACCACCCGGCCGTCCGAAACGCCATAGACGCTATCGAAGAGGTTCGAGACCACGCAGGCATGGTTCGGCACGATGGTCACGCGCTCGCCGATGCGCGGCTTCTCGGGCGAATCGGAGAGGTCGACGATGCCGTGCTCCTCGTTGAGCCGCACGATCCGAGCCTTGGGGTATTCCAAGATCACGCCGTGGTCGGGAAAACCCAGGAGATCGGAGGTCAATGTCTTCGATCCCGAATTGAGGATGGCGCGATCGCCGGTGGGGCGCGAGACGACGGTGGCGACGACCCTGAGCGCCGTATCGTCGAGCGTGCCGACGCCGGCGGCCGTGATGGCCCGATCGCTGTAGATATAGGTGCCGGGACGATGCTCGGTCGAAAACTCGAGCTCGTGAGCGTGATACATGTCGGGCGTGCCCCCGACACTCACCGTCTTCGCCTCGAGCCCCGAGCGCACAAGCGCCGCGAGCGCTTCGGCGATCCAGGCGCGGGTGCGCGCCACCTTGCCCTTCTCCGGATAGACCATCAGCCCGCCGAAGGTCACGCCACGCGTGTTGGCGATACGCTCGGCGAGCGCCACCGCCTCGGTCGCGCTCTGCACGCCGCAGCGCCCCGTCCCGGTATCGCATTCGACGAGAAGCTCGACCTTCACGCCGGCGCCGCTCGCGGCTTGAGCGATCGCATCGGCGACCTCGGTCGAATCCGTCACCGCGCTCATGCGGATGCGCTTCGCGAGCGCCGTGAGTCGCTTGAGCTTCGCTTCACCGACGATGGGAAAGGTCATCAGGATGTCGGAGATTCCGCCATCCGCCATGACCTCGGCCTCGCCGAGCTTCTGGCAGGTGATGCCGACGGCGCCGAGCTCGACCTGGCGGCGCGAGAACTCGACGATCTTATGCGTCTTGATGTGCGGGCGAAGCGCGATCTTCTTTTCGGCGAAATAGTCGGCCGCACGCTTGAGATTGCGCTCCACCCGGTCGAGGTCGACGACGGGAGCCGGCGTGTCGATGTCGTCGATGCGCATCACGCTCATTTCACTCCCATCTCGCTCTCGAGTTGGGTCAGCGCCCGGTCGAATTGCTTGAACATCTCGCCGATCTCCGCTTCGGTGATGATCAGCGGCGGACAGAAGGCCATCACCTCGCCGATGCCACGCGTGATCAGGCCCTCTTCCTGGGCGAGATCCTGCAGCCTCGGACCGACGCTGCCCGGCTTGGCGAAGGGCGCCTTCGTCTCCTTGTTGGCCACAAGCTCGATGGCGCCGACGAGGCCGACGCCGCGCGTCTCGCCCACCAGCGGACGCGACGCGAAGGAATGCAGCTTCTCGAGAAAATACGGCGATATGCGCGCCGTATGGCCCACGAGGTCACGCTCCTCGAAGATGTCGAGATTCTCGAGCGCCACGGCCGTCGCCACCGGATGGCCCGATGCCGTGAAGCCATGGCCGAAACTGCCGATCTTCGCCGAATTATCGGCGACCGCCTGGTAGATCTTGTCCGAGACCAGCACGGCCGAGAGCGGCATGTAGGAGGAGGTGATGCCCTTGGAGAGCACGAGGATGTCGGGTTTGATGCCGTAGAGCTCGCAGGCGAACATCTTGCCGGTACGGCCGAAGCCGCAAATCACCTCGTCGGCGACCAGCATCACGTCATGCTTTCGGCAGACGGCCTGAATCTTGTCCCAGTAGCCCTTGGGCGGGACGATGACGCCGCCGGCCCCCATCACGGGCTCACCGACGAAGGCGGCGACCGTGTCCGGCCCCTCCTTGCGGATCATCTCGTCGAGCTCCTCGGCGAGGCGCGTCGCGAAAGCCTCCTCGCTCTCGCCCGGGAGGCCGTTGCGCCAATGATGCGGGCAGGACACGTGCTTCATCATCGGCAGCGGCAGGTCGAAATCCCGCTGATTGACCGGCAGGCCCGTGAGGCTTGCGGCCGCGATCGTCACACCGTGATAGGCGCGCTGGCGCGAGATGAATTTCTTCTTCTGCGGACGGCCGATGGCGTTGTTGTAGTACCAGAGAAGCTTGATGGCGAAATCATTCGCCTCCGAGCCCGAGCTCGTGAACTGCACCTTGGCGAGGCCCTTCGGCGCGATCTTGACGAGGCGTTCGGCGAGGTCGATCGCGGCGGGGTGCGATTTGTGGTTGAAGGAGTGGTAGTAGGGCAGCTTCTGCATCTGCAGCGTGGCGGCGCGCACCAGCCTTTCCTCGCCGAAACCGACGGCGACGCTCCAGAGGCCCGCGAGCCCCTCGATATATTCCTTGCCCTGATCGTCATAGACGTGGACGCCCTTGCCACGCTCCATGATGGTCGGGCCGATCTCCTCGTGGCGACGCGCATTGGTCGCGGGGTGAAAATAATAGGCGACGTCGCGGGCGGCTTGGGAATTGGGCTTGTCGTCCATAAGGGAACCTCGGGAGGAAGCCTCGAACGCGACATTCACGGCGAATGTCGGGGGGGATAAACGAGGTATAAACCGCGGATTGCCGCAGCGCCAGCAGCTTTGGCGCAGCACTTGGCTGCGCGCGGCGCATTCATGGCGGGGGTGAACTCCTGCGACGGCTCTTTGCGCCAGCCGCGCGTTCGCAACCTACCGATTGGCGCTCGGGGCTGGTCCGCGTTCCTCCCCCGGCGGCGGGCGCCAGCCTTTCCAGCGGAGCTGAGCGACGCAAGAGGCCAGAGGACGCCGTCGGACCTTACGCCACGATCTTGAGCCCGACGATGCCCGAGACGATCAGCGCGATGCAGGCGAGGCGAAGAGCGGTCGCGGGCTCACCGAAGAGGTAGATGCCGAGCGCGGCCGTGCCCACGGCGCCGATCCCCGTCCAAACCGCATAGGCCGTGCCGATCGGCAGCGTCTTCAGGGCAAGACCGAGAAAGCCGAGGCTGAGCGCCATGCCGGCGACGGTCACGAGCGAGGGAGCAAGACGGCTGAAGCCTTGCGTATATTTGAGGCCGACGGCCCAGCTCACCTCGAACAAGCCGGCGACGAACAGATAGGCCCAGGCCATGACGATGCTCCGTCAGTGGCAGGGCCGTCCCTACCGAATTTCGCGAAGGATGCGAGGTCGTCCTCGCCGCATGAGGATGGCGAGTTTCACGAAATTCGCAAGATCGAACTTCTTCGGAGGACGCCCGGCTGGATGCAGCCGCGAGCCGGTCAGAACCTCTCGGCCGAAAACGGGGAGATGTCGAAGGCCGCCGGCCGACCGAGGAGCAAATCGCCGATCACCTGGCCGGTGATGGGGCCGTTCGACAGGCCGATATGCCCGTGCCCGAAAGCGAAGAAGAGGCGGGGATGGCGCGGCGCCTCGCCGATCACCGGAAGCCCGTCGGGCGTCGAAGGCCTCGCGCCAAGCCAGGGCTCGTTCTCGACGGGCGCGCCGAGAGCGAGGGTGCCGCGCGCTTCGCGCACCGCGGCATCGATCTGGGTCGTGTCGGGCGGCGCGCTCAAGGGGGCGAGCTCGACGCCCGATGTGACGCGCACGCCCTGGCGCATCGGCGCGAGCATGTGGTAGCCGCCGCTATCGTGGATGGGACGGTTGAGCCGCGGCCCCTCGCCCGGCGCAAGATGCAGGTGATAGCCGCGCTCGACCGCGAGAGGGAGACGATAACCGAGCGCGCGCGTCATGGCGTGGGACCAGCCGCCCGCCGCGAGCACCGCCCGGCGCGCGCGCACCTCCCCGCCCGCGAAGCTCGCCGTCCACCCGTCCCCCTCGGACCGCAGCGCCTCGACCGTGACTTGAGCGATGCGCCCGCCCGCCGCACTGAAGAGCTTGCGATAAGCCTCGACGAGCGCGCCGGGGTCCGAGACCGAACCCGTCTCCGGATAGAGCACGCCCTTGGCGAAGGGCCGCTTCAGCGCCGGCTCGAGCTCGTGCAGGGCGGCCGCCTCGATCACCTCGAATTTGACGCCGTGCTCGGCCAGGATCTCGCGTTCATGGGCGGCGGCCTGGAAGGCGGCCTCGCTCCGGTAGAGCCGCAACATGCCTTCGCGCTTGATGAGCGAAGCGGCATCAGTGCGCGCCGCAAGATGCATATGCGCGTCGAAAGCGCGGCTCGTCAGCCGGTCGAGCGCGGTCGCGGCGCGGCGCAGGGCCCGCATATTGGCGGCGCGCATGAAGCCAGCGATCCAAGGCGCGATGCGCGGAAGCTTCGCATAATCGAGGCGCAAGCCGGGATCGCGATTGAGGAGATAGTTCGGAAGATTCCTCCACAGGCCTGGTCCCGACATCGGGAAGAGCGAGCTTCGACTGATGCAGCCGGCATTGCCGTAGCTCGCGCGGCGCCGCGCTTCACCGGGGTCGCAAAGCACGACCGATAGGCCGCGCTCCTGCGCGCTCAGCGCGCAGGAGATGCCGACGATGCCGCCGCCCACAACGAGAACGTCGACCGGCGCTTCCGTGGCCATCCAGGGAAATCTCCAGCGGGACCGCGCAATCCCCAGCATTTGGCTCGCGACGTCACCATCCGGCAAGGCCGGTGCGCGAAAACCCCAGCACTCCCTTACCGCGAATGTCCAGCGTTTCGAAGCTCGCGCATGTCGGCCATGTGGGCAAATCGTGTCGAGCACAGGTGAGACGAGGTAACTCCCACGAATTGCATTTTCCTTGTAATTCTCCTATTCGAGCTGCCCATGACCGCCCGAAGCGTTCTCTCGGAACTTTGGCATGCCGTCGGCGCTCCGCCCGATCTCCTCGCGGATGTCCGCCTCACGGGATCCGATCCCGTCCTGCCGTCCTCGTTCAAGGTCGGGCTCGCGGCCCAGACCGCGATCGCCGCGTCCGCGCTCGCCGCCGCCGATCTTTGGCGCATTCGCTCAGGCGCGCGGCAAACCGTCGGCATCGACATGCGCCACGCCGCGGCCGAATTCCGCAGCGAGCGCTACCTGCGCCTCGACGGAAAGGCCGCGTCCGACCCATGGGACAAGATCGCGGGCATCTATCGCTGCGGGGACGGCTCCTGGGTGCGGCTCCACACCAATTTCCCCCATCACCGCGACGGCGTCTTGCGTCTCCTCGATTGCGCCCATGAGCGCGAAGCCGTCGGCCGAGCGCTCGCGGGATGGAATGCCCTCGCCTTCGAGGAGAAGGCCGCCGAGGCGGGCATGGTGGTCGCGGCCTTGCGTTCATTCGAGGAATGGGATGCGCATCCGCAAGGCAAGGCCGTCGCGGGGCTTCCGCTCGTCGCCATCGAGAAGATCGGCGAGGCCGAGGCGCAGCCTCCGCCGCCCGCCGAGCGCCCGCTTTCGGGCGTGCGCGTTCTCGATCTCACCCGCGTCATCGCCGGACCTGTGTGCGGGCGCACCTTGGCGGCTCACGGGGCCGACGTGCTTCTCGTGACCGCGCGCCATCTTCCCGCCATCGATCCTTTGGTCATCGATACGGGCCGAGGCAAACGTTCGACGAGCCTCGATCTGCGCGACGAGGCGGAGAAGGCCAAGCTGGGGCAGCTACTCTCCGGCGCCGACGTCTTCGTCCAGGGCTATCGCCCCGGCGCGCTCGCCTCCCGCGGCTTTGCACCACAAGCCGCGGCGGCGATGCGTCCCGGCATCGTCTATGTGTCGCTTTGCGCCTATGGCCAGGCCGGCCCCTGGTCGGACAGGCGTGGCTTCGACTCGCTCGTGCAAACCGCCTGCGGCTTCAACGACGCGGAAGCGCGGGCGGCAGGCTCCGAGGTGCCAAAGCCGCTTCCCGCCCAAGTGCTCGATCATGCGACCGGATACCTCATGGCCTTCGGCGCCATGACGGCGCTCGCTCGCCGCGCACGCGAGGGAGGAAGCTGGCACGTTCAGCTTTCGCTCGCCCGGACGGCGCAATGGCTCAGGAGCCTCGGCCGGGTCGAAAACGGATTCGAATGCCCCGACCCGAGCTTGGACGATGTCCGAGATCTCATGGAAGAAAGTCCATCGGGCTTCGGGCGCTTGCAAGCCGTCCGCCATCCGGCGGCGCTATCGCAAACACCCGCCCGATGGGCGAGGCCCTCGGTGCCCCTCGGCACCGATCCGCCGACTTGGCTGGATTGACAAATCGCGGCCACTCCCGCGGCCCGTGAAGCAAGGCTTCGGCAAGCGCGGCGCGATGACGTGCCATTCTGCGTTGATCAGATCGGTCTGGTATCGGGTGGCCGTGCGGCTATGCTGTGTCGAGTGCTCGGGTCTCCACATGGCGAATCCAAGGCTGGTTCAAGAAATCCTCGCAATCACGGCGCGCGCCACGACCCCCGGAGCCCGCCGCGGCGAAAGCGGAGGCGTATTTCGAGCGTGCCATCGCCATCGCTCGCGAGCAGAAGGCAAAGTCCTGGGAGCTTCGCGCCGCGACGAGCTTGGCTCGGCTGTGGCGTGATCGAGGGCAATCCGCAACAGGCCCACGATCTTCTGGCCCCGATCTACGGCTGGTTCACTGAGGGTTTCGACACGCTCGACTTGAAGAACGCAAGGGCTTTGCTCGCTGAGCTCGAACTCCTGACCAGGAGCACGAAACGGCCTCTTGATCCTGATCGAGCTTTTCTTTGTCTGCTGACATTGGCGCTTGTGCAGCATTGGCGAAGTGCCTGCCCGAAGCAGCATCGAGTTTGGCACAGCATGCTTCAGCGACCGATGGCCGCCCTCACCCAAGCGCGAGCCCACCGTCGACATGAATGGTCGCACCGGTGATGTGCGCGGCTTCGTCCGAGAGAAGGAAGGCGATTGTCGCCGCCACCTCTTCGGGAAGCGCAAGCCGTGCTTGCGGGTTGCGTCTTTCCGCCTCTTCCCAGGCGGCGCGCGACAAGGAGCCGAGCTTGCCTTCGTCCTTGCGCGTGAACCCCGGCGCGACGATGTTCACCGTCGTTCGGGTCGAGGCGAGTTGCACGGCGAGGCTTTTCGCCAGGGCTTCGAGCGCCGCCTTCGCGGCGGCCGAGGCCGGGAAAAGCTCGCCGGCGCGAAAGCGATGGGCCACGAAGGAGGAGACGGCGACCACCCTCCCGCGCTCCGAGGCCGAGAGCGTCGGCAGCGCGGCGGTCGCAATCTCGAGGAAGGCGCCCGGCATGGCGCGCAAGGACGCCTCGAGGTCCAGGCGCGTGAGCTCGCCGAAAAGGCGTCGGTCGGCAAAACCCGCATTGTGGACGATCTGGTCGAGCCGGCCGAAGGCGCGGACGGAATTTTCGACGGCGGCCGCGCCAGTACCGCTCATGCCGAGGTCGCCCAACGAAGTCTCGACCTGCGCGCCCGCCTCGCGGCAAGAGGTCGCGACCGCGGCGAGCCTGGCGCGCCCTTCTTCGTCATCGCCCCGGCTATGCAGCAGGAGCGCGGTCTTCCGCGAAGGCGTGGAGCTCGATGAAGCGAGGCGCCGCGCAAGCGCCGCCCCGATGCCGCTGCCGGCGCCCGTGATCAGAACGACGCGGCTTTCCGCGCCGCTCATCGGCTCACCCCCCGCTGCCGACCTCGACCACCCTCAATAGACGCCCGCCCCGCCGTTGATCTGGATGGTCTCGCCGGTGATGAAAGAAGATCGATCGGAGGCGAGAAAGACGACCGCGTCCGCGACGTCTTGAGGTGTGCCTTCGCGCCCGAGCGGCGTTCCGGCGACGGCGCCGGCGCGCCCGGCCGGCGTGTTGAAGACCTCATGGAAACGCGTTTCGCCGATGAGGCCCGGAGCGACGCCGTTGACGCGGATGCCATTGGGGCCGACCTCCCTCGCAAGCCCGCGCGTATAGGTCACGATCGCCCCCTTCGAGGCCGCGTAATGGGTGGCGCCCGGGCCGCCCCCCGAGAAGGCCGCGAGCGACGACATGGTGACGATCGCACCACGCTTGCGCTTCTCCATGCGCTTGAGCACCGCCTGGCAAACGAGAAAGGTCGAGGTGACGTTGACCGCGAAGACCTGCTCCCACAGCTCGAGCGTGGCCTCGACCGAGCGCACGCGCTTCAAGATGCCGCCCGCGTTGGTGAAGAGGATATCGATCGGCCCGAGCTTTTCCTCGGTCTCCGCGACCACCCGCTCGACGGTCGCCGCATCCGTCATGTCGGCCTCGAGCGCGAGCCCGCGCCGGCCGAGCTTCTCGATCTCGGCGACGGCCGAGCGCGCCTCGTCGGCGGCGGTGAAATAGGTGAGCGCGACATCGGCGCCGGCGTGAGCGAGCGCGAGCGAGGAGGCGCGCCCTATGCCGGAAGCGCCCCCGGTGACGAGCGCAATGCGTTCGGAAAGCTCGCCCATCTCAAGCGGCCGCCTTCAACCGGGAATGGGCGAAGTCCCAATAGAGCTCGCGCGCCCGGCGGAACAGGGGGCCCGGCTGCAGATCGCGAGCGTCGATCTTCACGACGGGCTGCACCTTGCCGAAATTCCCGGAGGTGAAGATCTCGTCGGCCCGCTCGAAATCGCCGTAGACGAGCGTCGTTTCGAGCACCGTCACGCCGGACTGGCGCAAGAGCTTGATCACGCGCTGCCGCGTGATGCCGTTGAGGAAGGTGCCATTGGCGGCAGGCGTCATCACCACGCCGTCCTTTGCCATGAAGATGTTCGAGGTCGCGGTCTCCGCGATGTTGCCGAGCAGGTCGGGAACGAGCGCGTTGGTGAAACCGCGGCTCTTCGCCTCGAGGAGCGCACGCGCATTGTTGGGGTAGAGCGCGCCGGTCTTCACATCGGTCGGCATCGATTCGAGCGTCGGGCGCCGGAAAGGAGAAAGCGTGATCGCGGCACCGACCGGCTGCGGCAAAGGCGCCTCGAAAAGATGCAGGCAAAAGGCGGTCGAATCCGGATCGGGCGCGACCTGCGAGAAGCCCGAGCCCTCGGCCCAATACATCGGCTTGACGTAGAGTTCCGCCTTCGGGCCGAATTTCTTCGCGCCCTCACGCGCGAGCTCGACGATCACCTCCGACATCATCGTCGGCTTGAGGAAAAGCCGCTGCGCCGATTGATTGAGCCGTTCGCAATGGCGGTCGATATCGGGCAGCACGCCCTCGAAAGCCCGCGCTCCATCGAAAACCGAGGAAGCGAGCCAAAAGGCATGGTGATGCGGTCCCATGATATTGATCGGACCGTCATGCCATTCGCCCTTGTAGAAAATGCGCATGTTCGGCTGAGGCATGGCGTCTCTCCCTTCGTCGGTCGGCGGCGGATCAAATGCCGAGGCATGTTTTGCCTCAATAACCCCGACATAGGGCGCATTGGCAAGCCCGGACTCTCGCAGAGCTGCATTGTCTTGTGCTCGACCCGTCGCCGGCCCTCGCCCGGCGCTCCCGCCCGGTCGTGCCCTTGGCGCGTGCTTTGGACGGAAGGCGCTTCTCGGCCGAGCCCTGGCCCGGCCGCGCCTGCTGTTTACATATCGCGCCGCCCGCCTATAGATTGTGGCGGAGATATGATCTGCGCGAATCGCATTTGCCCCGTGAGATCGGCCGGGCGAGGCAAGGACGTGAACGGCCGAACGGGGAGCGATGATGAAATATGTTCTTCTGCTGTTGCCATGCGCGCTCGCCTTGGTGGCGCCGTTCTACAACAGCATCGATCCAAGGCTCGCCGGGTTCCCGTTCTTTTATTGGTACCTGCTCCTCCTGGTGCCCATCTCCGCTCTCTTCATCCTGGCGGCCTATAAGGGAGAGCCGCGGTGATCGAGAACCTCAACTGGCCGGCGACCCTCGTCTTCGTCTTCTTCTTCGCCGTCGTCACGGTGATGGGCTTCATGGCCTCGCGCTGGAAATCCGGCCCGCTCGACGTGCTGCATGAATGGGGCCTCGGCGGGCGACGCTTCGGCGCCTGGATCACCTGGTTCCTGCTCGGGGGCGATCTCTATACGGCCTACACGGTGATCGCGGTGCCGGCGCTGATCTACGCCATCGGCGCCTATGGCTTCTTCGCCGTGCCCTACACGATCTTGATCTATCCCTTGCTGTTCGTCGCCTTTCCGCGGCTTTGGGCCGTGGCGCATCGGCATGAATACATCACGGCGGGCGACTTCATCTTCGGCCGTTACGGCGACAAGTGGCTTGCGCTCGCGGTGTGCGCGACCGGCATCGTCGCCACCATGCCTTACATCGCGCTGCAGCTCGTCGGCATGGAGCGCGTGATCCAGGCGCTCGGATTTCACGGCGAGGGCATCTTCTCGCATCTGCCGCTGACGATCGCCTTCGTGATTCTCGCGCTCTACACCTATTCGAGCGGGCTGCGCGCGCCGGCCATGATCGCATTCGTCAAGGACACGATGATCTACATCTTCGTCATCGCGGCGGTCATCTACATCCCGACCCAGCTCGGCGGCTACGGCGCGATCTTCGACGCGGCCGGAGCCGCGCTCGACAAGAAGGCCGCGGCCTCGGGCGGCAAGATCGCGGCGGGCCTGATCCTCCAGCCCGCCCAGGTCATGCCCTTCATCACGCTTGCCATCGGCTCGGCCATGGCCTTGTTCCTCTATCCGCATTCCATGACCGGCATCCTCGCGGCGTCGACCGGCAATGCCATCAGGCGAAACGCCATCGCGCTGCCTGCTTATTCCCTCGTGCTCGGCCTCATCGCGCTCATGGGCTATATGGCGCATGCGGCGGGCATCCAGGTCGCGAACCCGCAGGACGCCGTGCCGCAGCTCTTCCTGAAGATGTTCCCCGGATGGTTCGCGGGCTTCACTTTCGCGGCCATCGCCATCGGGGCGCTCGTGCCCGCGGCGGTGATGTCGATCGGCGCGGCGAATACCTTCACGCGCAATTTCTGGAAACCCTTCGTCGACCCGAACCTCTCGCCGGCGAGGGAGGCCGGGCTCGCCAAGCTCGTCTCGCTGATCGTGAAGCTCGGCGCCTTGCTGATCCTCTTCGTGATGCCGACGCAATTCGCCATCGACTTGCAGCTCCTCGGCGGCGTCTGGATGATCCAGATCTTCCCGGCCCTTATCTTCGGTCTCTACACGCGCTGGTTCACCGGCCCGGCCCTGCTCGCCGGCTGGGCCGTCGGCACGGTTCTCGGGACCTGGCTGTCATGGGGCGCAACCAACTGGACACCCGCCAGCAACTTCTTCGGCTGGTTCAGCTTCAACAGCTACAACGGCCTCACCTCGGTGATCGTCAACATTGCGGTCGCCGCCATCCTGTCGCCCGTCCTGCGCGGCAGCGCCGTGGACCAGACGACCGAAGCCGATTATCAGGACCGGCGCGTGCCGGCCTGAGGCGGCCATTCTCGCTTGAGGCGGCGGCCGCAGCGCGCTGCGGCCGCTGCCTCTTCAGGCCGAGCCCGGCATGAGGCCACGCGCGGCCCGCATTCCAGCGTCGCAGTTTGGAGAGCGTGATGAAACTCGATCCTTCCGTTTCAGCCGTCGTGACCGGCGGGGCCTCCGGTCTCGGCGAGGCGACGGCGCGAAGGCTCGCCGGTCATGGCGTGAAGGTGGCTCTCCTCGACATGAATCGCGAGCGCGGCGAGAAAGTCGCGGCCGAAATCAACGGTTTGTTCGCCGCTTGCGACGTGACCAAGGAGGCATCCGTCGACGAGGCCTTGAAGCAAGCGCGCGCGGTGCATGGCGTCGAGCGCATCCTCGTCAATTGCGCCGGCATCGCGGCCGGCAAGCGCGTCGTCGCCAAGAAACGCGATACGGGCGAGCTTCTCGCCCATGACCTTGCGACTTTCGCCAAGGTCGTCGAGATCAATCTCGTCGGCACCTTCCACATGATCGCCAAGAGTGCTGTGGCGATGGCGGGATTGGCGCCGGTCACGGCCGATGGCGGGCGCGGCGTTATCGTGTCGACGGCCTCCGTTGCCGCCCAAGACGGGCAGATCGGCCAAGCCGCCTATTCGGCCTCGAAAGGCGGGGTGCTCGGCATGACCTTGCCGATCGCGCGGGACCTTGCCCAATATGGCATCCGTGTCATGACCATCCTGCCGGGCATCTTCTACACGCCGATGATGGATCAGATCACGGAAGAGTTTCGCAAATCGCTCGAGGCCTCCATTCCCTTCCCTTCGAGGCTCGGCAAGCCGGAAGAATATGCCCGCCTCGTCGAAGCGATCATCGACAACGACATGCTGAACGGCGAAGCGATCCGTCTCGACGGCGCCATCCGCATGGCGCCGCGGTAGAGGCGCACCATGAGCAAGGTCCTGCTCGTCACCGGCGGCTCGCGCGGCATCGGGGCCGCGATATGCCGTCTCGCGGCCAAGGCCGGATACGCGATCGCGCTCAACTACCAGCGCGATGCGCAAGCAGCCGAGCGCGTCCGGCGCGAATGCCGCGCCGGTGGCGCCGCTTGCGAGACCTTCCAGGGCGATATGGCGATCGAGGACGATATCGAGCGCGTTTTCGAAAGCGCGGAAAAGAAGCTCGGCCGGCTTACGCATCTCGTCAACAACGCCGGCATCACCGGCAAGTCGAGCCCGCTCGACGCGGCGCCGCCGCAGACGATTCGCAGCGTCATCGATCTCAACGTGACCGGTGCGATCCTCGTGGCGCGGGCCGCCGTGCGACGCATGGCAAGACGCAACGGCGGCCAGGGCGGCGCCATCGTCAACATCTCCTCGGTGGCGGCGGGCCTGGGGAGCCCCGGAGAATATGTCTGGTACGCCGCGTCCAAGGGTGCGATCAATTCGCTGACGATCGGGCTCGCGAAGGAATTCGCGCTCGAGGGCATCCGCGTCAACGCGGTTTCGCCCGGCATGGTGGACACCGAGATCCACGCGCTGTCGAGCGGCGATGCCGGCCGCGTCGAGCGCATCGCGCCACTCATTCCGATGCGACGCGTGGGAAAGGCCGAGGAGGTCGCGGACGCCGTTCTCTACCTGCTCTCGGACGACGCCTCATATGTGACGGGCGCCAATCTTTCGGTCTCGGGCGGGCGCTGAGGCTTCTCACCGAAGGAGATTTCTCCAAGGGGCTTAGCTTGGGGCTTACCTCCCGCCGGACTGTTGCATTTCTGACTCACCACGGCAGCATTGTGACGAGCCGGGTCGAAGCCGGGGCGATTGCCGCAGTTTTGACGCAGAGCAGCCGTAATTCACCGCACCCTCTTCAGACGGGGGCGAGGGTTGATTCGTGCTTTTTTTGCGCGCGGGAGCGGATATGAAGGGCTACATCACGAGACGCGTCTTTGCCTTGAGCCTCCCTGTCGCGGTGGGGGGCTGCGCGGTCGGCAACACCCCTCCCCCGCCCTTGGCAAAAGGCCCGGCGGTGCCGACCACCCCGGTCGTTACCGCTCCGCTCGGTCCGCCTCCCTTGCCTCCCGAAGGCAAGCTCGATTACGCCCCCGACCCGACCGATGTGTCGACCTATGCCGCGATCACCACCGAGCCCTTTCCCGTGCCGACGATCGACCTCAAGAGGATCAACCCGGCCTTCTTGCGCCGAACGGTGAGCTACGCGAGCGGGGAAGCACCGGGGACCGTGATCATCGATCCCGCCAAGCGCTACCTCTACTATCTTCTCGGAGGAGGACATGCCGTGCGTTACGGCGTCGGGGTGGGTCGGGAGGGCTTCGGCTGGAACGGGGAAGCCTATATTCGCTCGAAGCAGGAGTGGCCCAAGTGGTTTCCGCCGCCCGAAATGCGCCAGCGCCAGCCGGAACTCGCGAAATACGCGCCGCCGAACGGCATGGCGGGCGGCCCTGGCAATCCGCTCGGCGCACGCGCCATGTATCTGTGGCAAGGCAATCAGGACACCTATTACCGGATGCATGGCACGGTCGAGCCCTGGACCATCGGCTCGCGCGTATCCTCGGGCTGCATCCGCCTGATCAATCAGGACGCCATCGATCTCTATGTCCGCACCGCGATCAACGCGAAGGTGATCGTCCTGCCTGGGTAAGGACCAGCGACCGGCGAACGCGCTCCTCGGCAGCGCCGGTGTTTCTCATGCCGGTCGAATTTCCGGCTCTCGCCGGCCAACGCCACCGATGAGCTGACGGCACCCCGGGTACCGTTCCCGAACGCCGATGAGTTCATCGACCGGGGCAGCTTTGGCGAAGAGCCGCTTTCGGTCCCGTGGGCTGCCGCCGCCTCTTACGCCATCTGACTGATCTGCATCACCAGCGAAGCCGCCGAGCACCCCTCCGTCTTCGCGAGGTCATCGCCGACGCTCCCCTGGGTGTCCGCCCTTGCCTTGTTGTTGTGCCACACCACATTTGCAAACGGCGGTGCCGAGCGTGTTCAGCCGAAGCGTCCGGCGCCGGCTGGAAGGGTTGGACATGAACATCGAAAAATACACCGATCGCGCCAAGGGATTCATCCAATCGGCGCAGACGCTCGCGTTGCGCGAGGGTCATCAGCAATTTACGCCGGAGCATCTTCTCAAGGTCCTGATCGAGGATGGCGAGGGGCTTGCCGCGGGGCTCATCTCGCGCGCCGGCGGCGATCCGCGTCTCGCGCTGCGCGGTGCGGAAGAAGCGCTCGACAAGCTGCCCAAGGTCGGCGGTGGCGGGGCAGGCCAAGTGTATCTCACGCCCCAGCTCGCGCGCGTCTTCGCGGCGGCGGAGAAAGCCGCCGAAAAGGCAGGCGACAGCTTCGTCACGGTCGAGCGCCTCTTGCTCGCCCTCGCGATCGAGAAAGACACCGAGGCAGGCAAGGCGCTTTCGAAGGCCGGCGTGACGGCGCAATCCCTCAACGCCGCGATCGAAGCCTTGCGCAAGGGGCGCACCGCGGATTCGGCCTCGGCCGAACAGGCCTATGACGCGCTCAAGAAATATGCGCGCGATCTCACGGAAGCCGCGCGTACCGGCAAGCTCGATCCGGTGATCGGGCGCGACGAGGAGATCCGGCGCACCATCCAGGTGCTGTCGCGGCGCACCAAGAACAATCCCGTGCTCATCGGCGAGCCCGGCGTCGGCAAGACGGCGATCGTCGAGGGATTGGCGCTACGCATCGTCAATGGAGATGTGCCGGAGAGCCTCAAGGACAAGCTCCTGCTCGCGCTCGACATGGGCTCGCTCATCGCCGGCGCGAAATATCGCGGCGAGTTCGAGGAGCGCTTGAAAGCCGTGCTGCAGGAGGTGACGAGCGCCGAAGGCGGCATCATCCTGTTCATCGACGAGATGCATACCCTCGTCGGCGCCGGCAAGGCGGATGGCGCGATGGATGCGTCGAACCTTTTGAAACCGGCGTTGGCGCGTGGTGAATTGCATTGCGTGGGCGCGACCACCCTCGACGAATATCGCAAGCACGTCGAGAAGGATGCGGCGCTGGCGCGGCGCTTCCAGCCGGTTTTCATCTCCGAACCTACGGTCGAGGACACCATCTCGATCCTGCGCGGGCTCAAGGAGAAATACGAGCTGCACCATGGCGTGCGCATCCAGGACGCCGCCCTCGTCGCCGCCGCGACGCTGTCAAACCGTTACATCACGGACCGTTTCCTGCCCGACAAGGCGATCGATCTCGTCGACGAGGCCGCGGCGCGCCTGCGCATGCAGGTCGATTCGAAGCCCGAGGAACTCGATTCCATCGATCGTGAGATCGTGCGCCTGAAGATCGAGCAGGAGGCGCTGAAGAAGGAAAGCGATCCGGGCTCCAAGGACCGGCTCCTTCGCCTCGAGAAGGAGCTCGCCGATCTCGAGGAGAGATCGGCCGCGCTCACCGCCAAATGGCAGGGCGAGAAAGACAAGCTCAACCGCGCCCAGAAACTCAAGGAAGATCTCGACAAGGCGCGTGGCGAGCTCGAACAGGCACAGCGCAAGGGCGAATATCAGCGCGCCGGAGAGCTCGCCTATGGCATCATCCCCGGACTCGAGAAGGAACTCGCCGCGATCGAAGCCAAGGGCGGCGCCGACGGCGAGAGCGGCGCCGCGATGGAAGAGGCGGTGACGCCCGACCATATCGCGGCCATCGTGTCGCGCTGGACGGGCGTGCCCGTCGAAAAGATGCTCGAGGGCGAGCGCGAGAAGCTCCTCAAGATGGAAGAAGCCATCAGCAAGCGCGTCGTCGGGCAGGACGAGGCGGTCGCGGCCGTGTCGACCGCCGTGCGACGGGCGCGCGCCGGCTTGCAGGATCCGCATCGCCCGATCGGCTCGTTCATGTTCCTTGGGCCGACCGGCGTCGGCAAGACCGAGCTCACCAAGGCGCTCGCCGCCTTCCTCTTCGACGACGAGGCGGCCATGGTGCGCATCGACATGTCGGAATACATGGAGAAGCACTCGGTCGCCCGCCTGATCGGCGCGCCTCCCGGATATGTCGGCTATGAGGAGGGCGGGTCGCTCACCGAAGCGGTGCGTCGGCGTCCCTATCAGGTCGTGCTTTTCGATGAGATCGAGAAGGCGCATCCTGATGTCTTCAACGTGCTGCTCCAAGTGCTCGATGACGGCCGGCTCACGGACGGCCAGGGCCGCACGGTGGATTTTCGCAACACCTTGATCATCATGACGTCGAACCTCGGCGCGGAATTCCTGGTGAATCAGCCCGAAGGGCAGGATTCGGAGGCGGTGCGCGAGGAGGTGATGGCGGCGGTGCGCGCGCATTTCCGACCGGAATTCCTCAACCGCATCGACGAGATCATCCTTTTCCATCGCCTGAAGCGAAGCGACATGGGTGCGATCGTCGACATCCAGATCGAGCATTTGAGAAAGCTTCTCGCGGATCGCGAGATCGCCCTCGAGCTCGACAAGACGGCGCGCGGCTGGCTCGCCGAGAAAGGCTATGATCCCGCCTATGGCGCGCGGCCCTTGCGGCGCGTCATCCAAAAGGCCGTGCAGGACCCGCTCGCCGAGCTCATCCTCGCCGGGAAGATAAAGGCAGGCGATACGGCGCGCGTCACGCTCGGCCCTCACGGCCTGATGATCGGCGACGTGACCGTCGCTCCCGACAAGCCGGCGAAGCGTCCCGCCGGCATGCGCCTGAATTGAGAGGGTCAGGCGCGGCTGGCTTCCTGAGCGGGCGCTCTTTCAGACCAGCATCGAAGCCGGACGCTCGATCAGCGTCTTGAAGGCCGAGAGAAGCTCCGCGCCGAGCGCGCCGTCGACGGCGCGGTGGTCGGTCGAGAGCGTGACCGACATCATGGTCGCGACCGCGGGCGCGTCGTCGCTTGACGACGACGCGCTTCTCGCCCACTCCGACCGCGAGGATCGTGGCGTGCGGCGGATTGATCACCGCGGAGAAATTCGTCACGCCGAACATGCCGAGGTTCGACACGGCCGTCGTGCCGCCCTCGTATTCCTGAGGCTTGAGCTTGCGCGCCTTGGCGCGCTGGGCGAGATCCTTCATCTCGTTCGAGATGACCGACAGCGTCTTCGATTGCGCTTTGCGCACGATCGGCGTGATCAAGCCGCCGGGGATCGAGACGGCGACGCCGACATCGGCGTCCTTGTGCTTGAGCATGGCGCTTTCGGTCCAGCTCACATTGGCCTCCGGCACCCGCATGAGGGCGAGCGCCAAGCGCCTTGATGACGAAATCATTGACCGAAAGCTTGTAGGCGGGCTTGCCGTCCTTGTCCTTCGGCGCGGCCGCATTGATCTCCTCGCGCAGCCTGAGCAGCGCATCGAGACGGCAGTCGAGCGACAGGTAGAAATGCGGGATCGTCGCCTTGGCTTCGGCGAGGCGACGCGCGATCGTCTTGCGCATGCCGTCATGGGGAACCTCGGTGAAGGAGCCGGGCTCGAACAGCTTCCTGATCACCTCGTCCGACATGCCGGTCGGGAGTCGCCGGACGGGCACCCGCGGCAGGCGCTTGCGCCGCGGGCGCCGCCCGCTTCGCGGTGCCGCCCGCGAGCGCGGATTTCACGTCCTGCTCGACGATCCGCCCATGCGGGCCTGAGCCGTTGATCGAGGCGATGTCGATGCCGGCGTCCTTGGCGATGCGTCGCGCGAGCGGCGAAGCGAAGACGCGCTCACCCTTCGTTTCCCCGTTGGCTCTCTCGCCTGCCCTTGCGACGGGCGGCCGAGAGGCCGGTGGTGCGGCGCCGGGAGAAGGAGCAGGGCTGGGCGTCGATTTCGCGGACGACGGCGGCGCCGCCTCCGGCTGAGCCTTCCCGTCGTCAGGGGGCTTGGTCGCGGCGGCCGGAGCCTTCGCGCTCGGCGCCGCCCCCTGCCCCGCCGCCCCCGCGACGGCTTTGGCGTCCTCGCCCTCGGCCGGCGATCAAGCCGATGAGCTGGTTCACCGGCACATCGGTCGTGCCCTCCGGCACCACGATCTTGGCAAGCACGCCCTCGTCGACCGCCTCGACCTCCATCGTTGCCTTGTCGGTTTCGATCTCGGCGATCACGTCGCCGGACTTGATGGTGTCGCCCTCCTTCTTCAGCCATTTGGCAAGGTTGCCCTTCTCCATGGTGGGCGAGAGCGCGGGCATGAGGATGTTGGTGGGCATCGTGCGGGCCTCAGTTGATCGCGCTGGTCGTGCCGAGATCGGTCGGCCGCGATCACTCGGCTTCGAACATGCCGGTGAATGCGTTCGAGCGCTTCGGCTTCGCTGAGTGCCTCTCACTCGCGTAGATGCGTGAGACATGCCGCGCCAAGTCCACAAGCAGAAGTCCCCAGGTCTCCGGCTCTCTCGAAAGCCCCTTATCAGGCTCACGCTGAGGCCTCGTCGACGATGAAGGCACGCAGAATCTCCTGGCCACCGAGTTCTTGCGCGTCGGGCGGCACGCCGAGCTGCTTGAGGTTGGAGGATCGCCATATGGCTATCGGTAAAGCACCGGCCTTCGCCGCCGCGACCACCTCGTCCACGTTGGGCAGGGCGAGCTTCTCGAGGTTGGCGGCATAAGGCATCGGCACATCCTTGCCGGTGACGCGCGACGGGCGGTGCATCGAGCCAGTCGAACGCCTGCTTCGCAGACGCGCATCGCGATCTCGGCACCGACGCCGGATTGCGCCCAGCCTTCTTCGACGGTCACGAGACGGTTCGTCTTCTTGACGCTTGCGATCACCGTTTCGATGTCCATCGGGCGAATGGTGCGCAGATCGATGACTTCGGCCTCGATGCCCTCCTTCGCCAATTGGTCGGCGGCCTTGAGCGCGTAGGTCATGCCGATCGACCAGGCGACGATGGTGACGTGCGAACCCGGCCTTGCGATCTTCGCCTTGCCGATCGGGATGACGAAATCATCGAGCTTCGGCACGGGAAAGGATTGGCCGTAAAGAATTTCATTCTCGAGGAAGATCACCGGATTGGGATCGCGGATGGCGGCCTTGAGCAAGCCCCTTGGCGTCGGCGGCCGTGTGCGGCGCCACCACCTTCAGGCCCGGCACATTGCTGTACCAGGCCGTGTAATCATGGCTGTGCTGGGCGGCGACGCGCGCGGCCGCCCCGTTCGGCCCGCGAAAAACGATCGGGCAGCCCATCTGGCCGCCCGACATGTAGAGCGTCTTCGCCGCCGAGTTGATGATCTGGTCCATGGCCTGCATCGCGAAATTGAAGGTCATGAACTCGACGATCGGTTTGAGCCCGGAAAGCGCCGCTCCGACGCCGAGCCCCGCGAAGCCGTGCTCGGTGATCGGCGTGTCGACGACGCGACGCGCGCCGAACTCCTGGAGCAGCCCTTGCGTCACCTTGTAGGCGCCCTGATATTCGGCCACCTCCTCGCCCATGACGAAGACGAGCTCGTCGCGACGCATTTCTTCGGCCATGGCGTCGCGCAAGGCCTCGCGCACGGTCATCGTCACCATCTGCGGTGCCTTCGGGCACTTCGGGCTCGGCCGAGGCCGGGGTCTGCGGCGCATGGCCCGAGGACGCGGCGGGGAGCTTCGTTTCGGCCTTCGCCTCTTGCGCGGCCGGTCCCTTGGGAGCATCGGGCTTTTCCGGCTGGGCGGCCGCTTCGCCGTTCAGCTTCGCGGGCGGCGCCGCCTTCGAGGCGGCCGCGGCATCTTCCCCCTCGCCCGCGATCACGGCGATCGGCGTGTTGACCGCGACATTCTCGGTGCCGTCGCCGACCAGGATCTTCGCAAGCACGCCTTCGTCGACCGCCTCGACCTCCATGGTCGCCTTGTCGGTCTCGATCTCGGCGATCACGTCACCGGATTTGACGGTGTCGCCCTCTTTCTTGAGCCATTTGGCGAGTTTGCCCTGCTCCATGGTGGGCGACAGAGCGGGCATCAATACATGGGTCGGCATGGGATACTCAGCGGCCTGAATGAAGGATCATAGCCGAGAGCTTGTCTCGGCGGCGCAGCCTCTCGATGCGGTCAGAGAGCACATTCGTCCACAGCTCGGCCGGATCGGGCTCAGGATCGTGCTGCGCGAATTCCGCCGCCTCGTTGACGATCTCGCGAACCTTGGCGTCGACCGCCTTGAGTTCTTCCTCGGGCATCTTCCAGGTTTCGAGAAGCCGCTTGCGCACCATCTCGATGCAATCACGCTCCTCCCGCATTTTCTGCACTTCTTCCTTCGAACGGTATTTCGCGGGATCCGACATCGAATGGCCCGCGATAGCGATAGGTCTGCATCTCGAGGATATAAGGCCCCTTGCCGTCGCGCGCGAAGGCGATGGCGCGCTCGCCCGCTGCCCTCACGGCGCGCACATCCATCCCGTCCACCTGCTCGCCGGGAATATTGAACGAGGCGCCGCGCTTCGAGAAATCGGTTTGCGCGGACGCCCGCGTCACCGCCGTGCCCATGGCGTAACGGTTGTTCTCGATCACATAGACGACGGGCAGCTTCCACAGCTCGGCCATGTTGAAGCTTTCGTAGACCTGGCCTTGATTGGCGGCCCCGTCACCGAAATAGGTGAGCGTCACCGCGCCGTTGTCGCGATAGCGGTTGGCGAAGGCAAGGCCGGTGCCGAGCGGCACTTGCGCGCCCACGATTCCATGTCCGCCGAAGAACTGCTTCTCCTTCGAGAACATGTGCATCGAGCCGCCCTTGCCCTTCGAATAGCCGCTGCGGCGCCCGGTGAGCTCGGCCATGACGCCTTTCGGATCCATGCCGGTCGCCAGCATGTGGCCATGGTCGCGATAGCCGGTGATGACCTGATCGCCTGGCTTGGCCGCCATCTGCATGCCGATGACCACGGCCTCCTGGCCGATATAGAGGTGGCAGAAGCCGCCGATGAATCCCATGCCGTAAAGCTGGCCGGCCTTCTCCTCGAAGCGGCGGATCAGCAGCATGGAGCGATAGGCCTTAAGCTCGTCTTCGCGCGAAAATCGTGCCCCTTGCGGCGCGCCGCCGTCGCCGGACTGGGCTCCTCGCCGCTGTCCATCAGCTCCTGGCGCGTCTTTCTCGCTCGCTCCTCGCCCAGACGAGCGGGCCGACTTGGCGGCGGCACCTGCCATGCTGTTCCTCCTTGATCTTGGTCGCGAGATTAGACGAAGGACCAAGGCTTGGCGAGGGGGCGCGCTTGCCCCGAAAGCCGCGCCTGTGGCTGACAGGTGAGCGCGAGCGCGTTAATCATGTTGTCGCGCCCCGCTCACGGCGGCGTCACAGCACTCCGGGAGGTTTCGATGACGACGACGTCCCTCGTGAAATTCGCGGCTGCGGCCGCGATCAGCCTCTGCGCCTCTTTCGCCCTGGCGCAGACGAGCGCCACGAAGCCCGCGACCCCCGCCGCGAAGCCGGCGATGACGGCGCCTGCCGCCACCGCGCCCGCCGCGAAGCCCCGAAGCGCCACGAGCCTGGAGTGCTCGAAGAAGGCCGACGCACAGGGCCTGCACGGCAAGGCTCGCAAGAAGTTTCGCTCGGCCTGCAAGCGAGGCAAGGCGCCAGGCTGAGGCCGCGACCGAGCTCGCACACCCTTCAAACGAAGAGGGCGAGAGGACGCCGACGAGCGCCCCTCGCCGGTCTCGGCGCCTGGGCCGTTACGGGGTCCGGCCCGGAGGGGTATCCTTGATGAAGACGACGAGGTCGTTCTTGTTGACGCGGCCGAGCTCCGCTCGCACGCGCTCGTCGAGGAGGTCGCCGTCGAGCACCGGTCCTCGCAACATGGTGACCTTGCGTTCGAGCGCGGCGCGCTCGCCCTTGAGGGCGGCGAGCTCGGTGCGAAGCGCGAAAACCCGGTTCTTGATCTGGCGTTTCGCCTCGATGCCGCGCGCGCCTTCGTAGGCTTGCGCGACGAAATAGCCCGTGACGAGCGCGGATGCGCTCCACAGGAGAACGAGCCCCAGCGTCATGCGCCAGCGGTGCTTGATGACCATGAGGCGATTAGAGCCGAGCGAGGTTAACGGCCGCTTGCGCGAGGCGAAAGTGCAACGTGCCAGATGGAATCATTTTGAAGCCGGTGCTTGCTCATGCCCTGATGCCGGCTTCAATCACTCCCATGAGACGATCGGCAAGGGCCGTCAGTGGCGGAACCTCTCGGCTGCGTAGCGGGAAGGGTCGGTGAACGGCGTCTCGCCGGTCATCATCTCGGCAATGAGGCGCCCGGTGACGGGGCCGAGCGTGAAACCGTGATGGGCATGGCCGAAGGCAAACCACAGCCCTTTGTGCCGCTCGCCCCTTCCGATCACCGGCACCATGTCCGGCAGGCAGGGACGACGGCCCATCCAGGGCTTCTCGTCGAGACGCTCCGCCAGCGGAAAGAGCTCGCGGGCGAAGGGCTCGGCACGGGCGAGTTGCACGGGGCTCGCAGGTGCGTCCCTGTCGGCAAATTCGACACCCGTCGTGAGCCGGATGCCTTTGCTCATCGGCACGAGCGCGAAGCCGCCATCCCCATCGTGCAGGGAATGGCCGAGCGTCGCATTGCCCTTTGCGGCGTAGTGCATGTGGTAGCCACGCTTCACGGCCAAGGGGATGTCGTAGCCGAGCGGGCGGAACACATCGTCCGACCAGGGGCCAAGCGCAATCACGGCTTCGCGCGCTTCGATGGGGCCGTTCTCGGACGCCAAAGCCCATCCCGAAGCTTGCTGCGAGAGGCGCCGCGCGTCTCCCTTGAGGAAGCGACCGCCCCTTCGCGTGAAAAGCTCCGCATAGGCCTTGGTGAGAGCGCCGGGATCGGCCGATGTCGGCGAGCCGCGGAAATGGATCGCGCCGATCACCGCGTCGGACACATGCGGCTCGAGCTCGCGCAATTGCGCGCCGGTAAGCACCGCATAGTCGACGCCATATTGATCGAGAAGCTTCGCCTCGGCGATGGCCTTGCGCAGGCTCTCCTCGGTGCGCAGGCAACTGAGCCAGCCTCTTTGGTGAACGAGGCTTGCCGCCATGCCGCCAGCCTCGGCGATGAGGGCGTCGTGCTCCTTGACGCATGCAGCCATCAGAGGCGCCAGCGCCTCGGCCGAGAGCGCGATCCGCTCGGGCGCTCCCTCCCGCCAATAGCGGAACAGCCAGGGCGCGAAACGCGGCAGCGCGGACAAATGGTAGACGGCATCGCGACGGTTGTTCATCGCATAGCTCAAGATCGTGCCGAATTCGCGTGGGAAAGTGTAGGGAATCACGGCCTCGCGCTGGATCAACCCGGCATTGCCGTAGCTCGTCTCTTCTCCCGCGCCCCGCCGGTCGACGAGGACCACGTCGCGGCCGCGCTTTTGCAGATTGAGCGCGACGCCTACTCCCACCATCCCCGCTCCGAGAACGACAACATCCGCGCGCGCGCTCATCCTGCCTCGCCTTATGCTCATCGACGGCTGGCCTTCTAGCGCGCCGATCCCCTTCGGTCATCCCGGCTCTGCGATTTCACGTGGAGTCCATCCGAACTCACGATTTTGTTAGCCGGTGCGCGAGCAATCGGATTGACCCCGGGAGCCCACCGACCGACAATCGGCCGAGGAACAGCGCGAATGAGGAGAAAATACAATGAGAGCGACGAGACAAACCATCGCCTTTGCCGGGCATTGCACTGGCGACCTGCCTTTTCGCAGCCGCGCCCGCAATGGCCGAGACGATCAACTACAAGGCTGATCTCAAGCCGACATCCGAAGTGCCGCCGAACAACACGACCGGCTCGGGAAATCTCACGGCGACCTACGACACCGGGACCAAGGTCCTGAACTGGACCGCGACCTATTCGGGATTGAGCGGCCCGGCCATCATGTCGCATTTTCACGGGCCGGCCGATCCCGCCGTGAATGCCGGCGTCGTCGTGCCCCTCACAACCAGTCTGGACAGCCCGCAGAAGGGACAGGCCACGCTGACCGACGCTCAAGCCGCCGAGCTCGCATCAGGGAAATGGTACTACAACATTCACACCAACCAGAACAAAGGTGGCGAGCTGCGCGGCCAGGTCGTCAAATAGGCAAAGGAAACGCTCGACAAGAAGAGGAAGGCCTCGCGAGGGCCTTCCTCTGAATTCATCGCTGCGCAGATGTTTCATTGCGCGAATTCCGAGATGGGTGTTCCGCCGCTTCTCCTTAAGGATCCTTCAAATCCTGGATCCTTCCAAAGCGGAAGGCGACCTCTTAAGCCTCCGATGCGTCAGGACGCCTTCGCTTCGTAGCGTTCCTCGACTCGGGCCGACAGGAATTCCGTCGGGCTCGCATCGGCGGGCAAGGCCGTCGCGTCTCCGAGATCGGAGCGGGTGAGGCCGATGTCCTTCAACTCATGCTCTGACATTTGAGCCAGCATCTCGAGTTCGCGGCGCGCCTCGATGACCCGAAGCGGCCAGAAGATCGCAGCCTTGAAGCTCGCCACGAGCCGCGAGGCTGTCCGGGTGCCGCTCGCTCCCGCGAGGGCGTGGTCCGCGGTGCATTCAGTGCAAAAGGCGCTCATCGTCGTCACTCCTGAAGCCGGACGTGGTTCGATCTCAGCAGGCCACTCTCCCTCCGCGAGATGCTTCCATCGCGTCATTCGGATGAGATCGGCTGTTGCGGTGATTGGAAGGTGGTGGATTGCGATTGATTTTACAAACGAATGTTTGTAATATGAATCATCTCTAAATCAAATGGGTCATCCGATGCTCGACACCGATCAGCTGAGGAGCTTTCTCGCCATCGTCGATACGGGAAGCTTCACCCGCGCCTCGGAGCGCGTGCACAAGACGCAGTCTGCCGTGTCCATGCATATGAAGAAGCTGGAGGAGAGGCTGGGCCGCCCCTTGTTCGACAAGCAGGGGCGCGGCGTGCGCTTGTCTGAAGACGGAGAGAAACTCGTCGATTACGCACGGCGCATGTTGCAGCTCGAGGCATCCGCGGTCGCTGCCATTTCCAACAAGGGGCTGACAGGCCAGGTGCGGCTCGGCATCCCCGACGACTATGCCGACAATTTTTTGCCGGCCATCCTGACCCGTTTCTCGCGCCGTCATCCCCTGGTCGAAGTCTCCGTCATCTGCGATGCGAGCCTCTCGCTCGACGAGCAACTGCATCTGGGGCAGCTCGACATCGCCGTCGTGACCGATTGTCAGCGCCTCGCCAATGTCGAGATCTTGCGCGAAGAGCCGCTGAACTGGGTGGCGGGGCCTCACGGCTCGGCCTTTGCCGAGCGCCCCATGCCTCTCGCGCTCGGGCGCATGACCTGCATTTGGCGAAACGCCGCCCTCGCGAGCCTCGCCGAGAGCTCCATCCCCTGGCGCCTCGTCCTGACGTCGAACAACTACGCGGCGATCGCACCCATGGTGCAGGCGGGTCTTGCGATCACCGTATTGCCGACCAGCGCCTTCAGGTCTTGGCAGCGCGTCCTGGGCGCAAGAGAGGGGTTGCCTCCTCTACCGCCCTGCCGCATCGGTTTCATCACGGCGCAGGGCGAGCAGTCGCCGGAGGTAAAGGCACTCGGTGAAACGATCCGCGCCGCTCTCGAGACGCGAGTGCCAGGCGACGTCGGGGAGCTTTTGCGCCACATCGCTGCCTGACCGCAAACCGACTGTCCGGCAGCGCTCAGCTCAAGCGCTCAGCGTCAAGGCGCTCAGCGCACCGCGGCCCGCATAGCTCGCCTGCTTGCCGAGCTCTTCCTCGATGCGGAGAAGCTGATTGTATTTCGCGGTGCGATCGGAGCGCGCCAGCGACCCGGTCTTGATCTGCCCGCAATTCGTGGCGACCGCGAGATCGGCGATCGTCGTGTCCTCCGTCTCGCCCGAACGATGTGACATCACGGCGCGAAACGCCGATTTATGGGCAAGATCGATGGCCGCGAGCGTTTCCGTCAGCGTGCCGATCTGGTTGACCTTCACGAGGATCGCATTGCCCGCACCTTCCTTGATGCCGCGCTCGAGGCGCGTGACGTTGGTGACGAACAAATCGTCGCCGACGAGCTGGCACTTCCTCCCGATCTTTTGCGTCAACAGGCGCCAACCCTCCCAATCATCCTCGGCCATGCCGTCCTCGATCGACACGATCGGATATTCGGCGACGAGCTTCTCGAGATAGGCAGCTTGAGTTTTGGACGAACGAGTTTTTCGTTCTCCTTCATAACGATACTCACC
The DNA here is from genome assembly GCA_963713805.1 of uncultured Alphaproteobacteria bacterium. Taxonomy (GTDB): domain Bacteria; phylum Pseudomonadota; class Alphaproteobacteria; order Rhizobiales; family Beijerinckiaceae; genus GAS188. The sequence goes on from CAVQNF010000036.1 coordinate 239,168, forward strand.
ATCTTTGAAGAATTCAGTCGAGGCGCAATCGAGCGCCAGAACCATGTCGTCGCCCGGCTTCAGCCCTGCCGTCTCGATCGCGCCCATGACAAAATCAAGTGCTTTTCCGGCTGATGGAATATTGGGCGCGAAGCCACCCTCATCGCCGACATTCGTGTTGTGTCCGGCCTTCTTCAGCGCCGATTTCAAGGTGTGGAACACCTCCGAACCCATGCGCAGCGCCTCGGCGAAATTGGCGGCTCCGATCGGCATGATCATGAACTCCTGGAAGTCGATCGGGTTGTCCGCGTGCACGCCGCCGTTGACGATATTCATCATTGGGACCGGCAACACATGCGCGTAAGCGCCTCCGACGTAACGGAAAAGCGGCAGGCCGCTCGCGCGCGCCGCGGCCTTCGCGGCGGCGAGCGAGACGCCGAGAATGGCGTTGGCGCCGAGTTTCGACTTGTTTTCCGTGCCATCGAGCGTGATCATCGCGGTGTCGATCGCGACCTGATCTTCCGCGTCCATGCCGATCACCGCCTCGGCGATCTCGCCCGTGACCGCTTCGACCGCTCGTTTGACGCCCTTGCCGAGGTAGCGCGAGCCCCCGTCGCGAATCTCCACCGCCTCATGCGCGCCGGTCGAGGCACCCGAAGGCACGGCGGCGCGCCCGAGCGAGCCATCCTCCAGCACGACATCGACCTCGACCGTCGGATTGCCGCGCGAATCGAGGATCTCACGCGCCAGTAGATCGACGATCATGGTCATGATGGGCTCCGCGAGGACGCTGGGTCGCCCGCGTTTCTATCGGATCGGAAAGCCGCGTCAAAGCATAAGCTCGCGCGTGCCGGGTTTCGGCCAGGTGAGGTGTCGGCAAATGCGCGAAAGCATGATCCCGCCGACACAGAACCACTCTCGTGATGCGATCCCCCCGTCAAGCAAGGGGATTGCGCGCGGCCGTCAACACCAAGGCGAAGGCATCGGAGCTAAGTCGCGGAGCGTTGCTCCCGCGGTTTTTCCGTCACCGTTTCCGTGGGCGCGCCGGCCTTTTTCCAGGCCCCGAACCCGCCCTTCAGATGCGAAACGGGTTGAAGCCCCATCTCGATTGCCGTCTTGGCGGCGAGCGCCGAGCGCCAGCCGCCCGCGCAGAAGAAAACGAAGCGTTTGTCCTCGCCGAATATCGGCTTGTAATAAGGGCTCTCGGGATCGATCCAGAATTCCAGCATGCCGCGCGGGCAATGGAAGGCGCCCGGCATCTTCCCCTCGCGCTCGATCTCACGGGGATCACGCAGGTCGACGAAGACCGTGCCTTCACGCTCTTGCAAGGCGCGCGCCTCCTCGACCCCGATGGCCGGCACCACGGCGTCGGCCTCGGCGAGGAGGGCCTTGAAGCCCTTTTTGATCGATTGCGGCATGGCGGCCTCCACGCGAAGATGATCAACAGCGGCCAGGCTTATATGGCGACCGTTCTGTCACGGCTCCAGCCTGGCTCCTGAAGCCCCGGCCGGGCTCGTTTGAAAAGAGTGCCGCGCGAGGCCCGAATCTTCTCAGCCGTGCAGAAGATAAAGGGCGGTCGCGAAAAAGGCCGAAACGCCGAGGACGACCTTGGCGCAATTCCAGGGGCTGCGTTGCATCTGAGCGAAGATCAAGCTCATAGCTACTCCGGGCTGAGTCGCCCGAGATCGGGCCGCGAGACGGCGCGTGGTTTACGCGATCTTAACGTTCCCGACAATGCCCCCGTTCCGACACCGTTCGGCCATCCCTCCTTCACCGTTCTCGACACGGAGCCCCTCGATGCGCACTGCAGCCGCTTCACCCGCAACGCCGAACATGACGGGCGAGATCTTCAGCCGGCAGCGCCCAGCAACCCTTCGAGGTCGAGGCGGCGCGTGTACATCTGCAGCTCGCCTTGCGGGGTGCGCGGCCATTGCTCCTCGGGGCGATCCCAATAGAGCTCGACGCCGTTGTCGTCGGGATCGCGCAGATAGAGCGCCTCGCTGACGCCGTGGTCGCTCGCGCCGTCGAGCGCAATGCCCGCGGCGATCAGGCGCCGCAACGCGTCGGCGAGCTTGGCGCGGGTCGGGTAGAGGATGGCGATGGTGATAAAGGCCCGTGGTGCCTGCCGCGGGCGGCTTCCCACCGGCGCTCTCCCAGGTGTTCAGACCGATGTGGTGGTGATAGCCGCCGGCCGAGATGAAGGCCGCTTGCGACCCGTAGCGCTGCTTCAAGCCGAAGCCGAGCACGCCGCAATAGAAAGCGAGCGCGCGATCGAGATCGGCCACCTTGAGGTGCACATGGCCGATTCCGGACGCCAGGATCGATAGGCGCGGAAGTGAGCTCTTCACCGGCAGTCCCGCTCTGGGCAATGCTGTTCATGATTCTCTCCCGTCCTTTGAGGCTCGAACGCAGGTGCAAATTCAAGTCGCATCCTGCCGCTTCTTGCCAGATGGAGAGCGCGAAGCCAATGCGCACCCCTTCCGACGAGGCGAGCTGGCTCGCTCTTGCGAGGCGGATGAGGACCTTTGGGCATTCGCCCACGCCAAGGCCCCTCGCCTCTCGGAATTACGGTGACAGTGCACTTAATTCCAGGAACTGCCTTCGCCTCCGGGTGATGCCAGAATTAAGTGCACTGTCACCGTAATTCCCCCAAACTCGCCCAGGCAATCGCAGCTCACCCTCATCCGCCCACCGCTTCGCGGCGGGCACCTCCCGCGCGAAGAGCGCGGGAGAAGGGGGCGCCTGTCCTTCTCCCGCCCTTGCGGGAGAAGGTGCCGAGTTCTTACGAGGCGGATGAGGGCCTTTGGGCACTCGCCCCGCCGAGGACGCCTTCCTCGGGGCAAGCGCGAATTCACGAACGCATTCCCGGCGTCCCCTCATCCGCCCCTCCGTCTCCAATGTGAATGGCTATTCACATCTCATCACTAATTCGCGTGCAGGCCTGGTGTATTCGCGCGACGAGGCTCACGAACTCGTTTGCGCTTCTTTAAGTTTGCTGGTTGCTTATCCGAGTTGTCGTGATTTATGAGGGTTACGAGAGGCCGTGACTCCAATTCGGGTCGCGTGGCCAATGAGACCCGAAGGGGCCTGCCCATGAAACCATCCCGCGCCATGCCGAGCCGGGGCCTTGCGGCTTCGCTTCTCGCCACGACCTCGCTCGCGGCGCTGCTTCTCGGCGGCGCGCCGGCGCTGGCCGGTGGCCTCTCATTCGACGGTCAGACGCAAGCCTCCGTCACGAACCCGGCGAACACGACCGTCACCTCGATCGTGATCAACAACTCGACCGTGACCGGCGCGGTGACGAATACGCAGACGGGCGGCACCTTGGTGCTCCAGGTGACGCCAAGCATGGTGGCGGGGACCTTCGCGAGCTTGAGCGCCGGCACGATCAATCTACGCGGCGGCACGTTGGAACTGGCGCCGCAAGGCTCGCTCTTCGGCTTCGCCGCGACGCAGACCTACAGGAACATTATCGCGGCGGACCCACCACTATCGGGAAGCTTCACGAGCGTCACCACGACCGCGCCGCTCTTCGGCGCGAGCCTCTCGCCTGACGCCACGACCCCGAATGCGCTCGACGCGACGCTCTCCTTGAGCCAGGGGGGCCTCGCGGCGAGCGCACAGGACCTTACGCAGGATGGGCGCCTCGGGCTCGATGCGCCGCGCGTGCTCACGCAAGCCGTGCAAGACCGCCTCGTCGCGAACGGCGGCGCGCTCGGCGAAGGGGCGCCGGCCGGCGCGGCCTCGGCCGTTGCCAAGGATGCTGCGGGCTTCTCCTTCGGCAACGCCAATATCTGGGCGCGTGGCGCCGATCAGTTCGGCAGCGCGACCGCTCCCGCTTCGAGCGCGGGCGTGGGCTACGACATCAACCGCGCGGCCCCGCTCATCGCCGGCATCGATTGGCGCCTCGACAACGGCATCGTGGCGGGTGTCGCTGCGACCTACGTGGCGAGCTCGGCGAGCTTCAAGGACGGCTCGCACACCAATGTGAGCTCGTACCAGGGCGCCGCTTACGCCGGCTGGGCGGGCGGCCCGTGGTACGCGCTGGGAAGCGTCGTCGCGAGCTTCAACGATTTCGGCACCTCGCGGCTTCTCACGCCCTTCGGCCTTCCGGGCGACGCCACCTCGTCACCCTCGGGCCAGAGCTATCAGGGCCATGCGGAGGCCGGCTACCATTGGGTGCTCCCGGCAGCGCGGCACTGAACGTCTCCGTCACGCCTTACGCGGCCTTGGATTATGTGAACGCGCATCTCTCGGGCTTCTCCGAGACGGGCGGCTTCGGCGCGCTTTCGGTGAATGCGGCCGACTCGAACTCCTTCCAGACGACGCTCGGCGTGCGCCTCACCTCGCGCATCGCGATCGGGGAGTTACGGCACGCTCATCCCTGAAGTGCGCCTCGGCTGGAACCACGAATTCCTTGACGCCGCGCAGACGATCTCGGCCTCGCTCTTCGGCGTCGCGGGAAGCGCTTTCTCCGCGACCGGAATCGTCTTCGGCCGCGACGCCGCGCTCATCGGCGCCGGCTTCAGCATGGAGCTTTCGCCCGACGCCAAGGTCTTCGTCGATTACGACGGCAGGGTGGGCTCACGCTTGCAGGAGCATTCCGTCTCGGGCGGGCTACGGGTGCGGTTTTGAAGTCGAAGGCGTGGATGGATGGCCGGGCCGACGCCCGGCCATGACGGATAGGCAGTCCCGCTTCGTCATGCCCGCACTTGGTGCGGGCACCCACGCCTTCCCTCCTGCTAGGAGCCGATCGTTTGCCACCTCCCTCTCCCGCTCGCGTAGACAGTGGAGAGGTGATCTTGCGCAAAACCAGTTTCCTTTTTTCCGATCCTGCTTTACCCTCTGCTCATGATTCATCGAAGCGGTTTCCTGAGCTGCCTTGGCCTTTGGGCAATCGTCTTGATCCTGGGCGCGACCGATGAAGCGGTTGCCGCCGATCTTCGCCCTTACGCGCCATCGCCCGCCTATGCGGTCGCCGAGCCCTCGCCCTGCTGGCAATTCGAGCAAGCCTTCAGCGAGGCCCTTGGGTCGATCCGGGAGACCGCGAGGCTGTTTCGCAGCCAAGACCGCACTTTCATCGCCTCAAGCGGATACGGGCGAATGACGGTTTCGTCGGCCCCGACATCTCGCTCAACGCGGTGATGACCGCCGAGCAGATCGATGTCGCGACCAAGGTGACGGAAGTTTCGATTTCGGTCGCCAATGCGCGCCAGTGGAGCTGCCTTTCGCCCGCCAGGCTCAATCGGATCGACAATGAGGCGAGCCGGATCAACCAGGAGGTCGCCGGCAAAGAGCCTTCTGGATCGATCCGCGCACATTCTGGTGAGCGCGCGGGAAGGCCCCGTGAGCCGCGAGCCGCCACCGCAATCGAAAAGGCTTGGGATGAGCGCTGCGATGGGCGGCAGCGCCATCGTGGCCGGAGCCGGCCCGTCGGGCTCGTCGCGGCGCTCGGCTCTCTCTCGGGAAGGCGTCGCGGTGACGCTCGTCGGGGGGATCGAGCGAGGACATCTCGGGGCGGACCGTCGCACTCTTCGAAGGTTCGATTCGCCTGCTCGTCGAGCTCGGCGCCTGGCAGGGGCTCGCGCGTGACGCCGCTCCCTTGCGGACATTGCGCATCATCGACGACACCGACAGTCCGTTTCGCTGGCGGCCGCTCACCTTCGCGGCGCGCGAGATCGGCCTCGATGCCTTCGGCTGGAATGTCGAAGCGCGCGCGCTCAACGCGGCGTTGCGCGGTTTGGCCGAGACGGTGCCCTCCATCCACTCGATCGAGGGCACCGCCGAGGAGCCTTATTTCGACGAACATCGCGCCGGGTGCTTCGTCGCCGGACAACGGCTCGAAGCCGATCTCATCGTCGCGGCCGACGGGCAACGCTCGCGGCTTCGCGAGGCGGCCGGCATCACGGCACGCATCGAGCGCCTGCCGCAATGGGCCTTGACCGGGATCTTCCACCACGAGTTCCCGCATGAGGACATCTCGACCGAGTTCCACACACGCGACGGGCCTTGCACCCTGGTTCCCCTCCCGGCTCCCAGCCCTGACGCCGCGCCCGTCGGCGGGCCCCGCGAACCTCATGAGGCGTCGAGCCTCGTCTGGATGGTGCGGGGCGCGAAAGCCAGGGCGCTCGACGGCCCTCGACGATGAAGCGTTTGCGCTCGCGGTCGAGCGGCGCACGCATTCGATCCTCGGCAAGATGCACCTCGCCGGCGCGCGCGGCGCGGTGCCGCTGTCCATTGCGCATGTGGCGCGATCCGCGCGAGGCGCCTCGCGCTCGTCGGTGAGGCCGCGCACGCCTTTCCGCCGATCGGCGCGCAGGGCCTCAACCTCGGGCTGCGCGACGCGGCAACGCTTGCCGCCCTCGTCGGAGCGGCATCGCGCGAGGGGCAGCGATATCGGCGGACCCGCTCTTCTCGACGCCTATGAAGAGCGCGCGCGAAACCGACATAGCGACGCGTTCGGCCGCGGTGATGCTGATGAACCGATCCTTGCTCTCGCATTTCCTTCCCGTCGATCTCGCGCGAGGCCTCGGCATGGCGGCGCTCGATCTCTTCGGCCCGCTTGCGGCGCTTCGTGATGCGCGAAGGCGTGGCGCCAGGCTTCGGCAGGTGAAGGCAGCGTCGCCTCCTGCGAAGCCGCCGTCAGCGCGCGGTCATCGTTGTCGTCTTCTTCCTCACTCGAGGGCGCGGTTCTCGGATCCTCGCTCGCCGAGGTCTGCCGCGTCGGGTTCGGCGGGCGCGACCAGGGCCGGTCCTCGTCGGGCGAACGCGCCGTGGTCATCGCGGAAGCCGTCGCCGGCGATCCGCAAGGTGACGGCGCCCGAGCTTGCGAGGCTCTCGCGATCGAAGATGAGCGGCGCGGCGCAGGTCGAGGGCGCCCTGCGCGGCGAGACGATGATGTCGGCGCGCAGGCAATCCTCCTCGAAGGCCGGCCTGCTTGCATGACGAGCGCGAGCGCGCTGCCGTCGACGAGCTTGCCCACGCAGCCGAGCTTGTCGCAATAGGTCCCGAGCGCCAGAAGAGCGCGCGCGCCTCGCGGCCGTCGCCGTCGGCCCTGAGCCATTGCTCGGCCTCGAAGGGATTCGGGTCGCGCGCCGATCACCGCGAGCTTGCCGTCCGTGAGGCGCAGGGCCGCGCTGTCTCCGGTCGGCGCGATCGCGACATCGAAGCCCTCGGCCCGAGACGGCGCCGACGAGGCCGAGCGCCAGGAAAGCCAGAGCCGTGAGGCGCATGAACAGGCTGCGCCAGATCACGGCCGACAGCACGCGCGAGCGTGAGGAAACAGGATGGCCCAAGGCGCGAAGGCCCGCAGGTAGAAGGTCGAATTGGGCGCCGCGGCGATCTTGGCTGCCGCCCAGAAGATGAGCTCGATGCCCGCTGCCGACGTAATGCCACACCGGCGCATCGAGCCCGAGCGGATAGAGGAGCGCCCCGATCAATGCCCCCGGAACGGCGAAGAATTCGATGATGGTCAAGGTGAGGGGATTGCCGATGAGCACATATGGGCTCAGCTCGTGGAAGTTGTACGCCATGTAGGAGGCGGTGGCCAAGGTGGCGCAGAAGGTGGCGATGAAGAGCCAGGCGAGCGCCTCGACTGCCCTGCCGAGGACGCGCGACAGGAAGCCTGGCGGCGGAGGTTGCCCGGCGCTCGCGCTCGCGCCCTCCTCCTGGCCGAGCTTTCCAGGCGCGCCTCGCTCGACGGCGACGAGCGCCGAGACGGCCGCGAACGAGAGCTGGAAGCTCGCGCCGAGCACCGCTTCGGGCTCGAAGATGATCACCGCGAACGCCGCATAGGCGAGATTGCGCATGGTGAAGGCGCGCCGATCCGCGATCACCGCGGCGAGCACGATGAGCGTCATGAACAAGGCGCGCTCGGTGCCGACGCGCGAGCCGGTGCGACGTCATAGGCGATGGCGCCGAGCATGGCGGCGCGCCGCCGCCCATTTCTTGATCGGGTAGCGCAAGGCGAGCATGGTCGAGAAGGCGAGCAACCGGCGCACGATCCAGAAGATCATCCCGGCGACGAGCGTCATCTGCACGCCGGAGATCGTGATGATGTGGAAGATGCCGGCCTCGCGAATGAGCTCGCGCGCCTTGTCGGAGAGGAGGTCGCGCTTTGCCGGTCACCATCGCGGCCGCGACCGCGCCCTCATCACCGCCGACGATGGTGAAGATGCGCTGCGCCAAGCGCGTTGCGGGCGCGGTCGATCGCCGTCGTCAGCGCGAGCCATGGGCCCGCGGACGCGGGCGCCGGCACGGTCTCGATGCGTCCGAGCACCGATCCGACGCCGCCGATCCTCGCGAAATAAGCGTCGCGCGCGAAATCATAGCCGCCCGGCAGGACGAGCCTCGCGGGCGGCAGGAGCGCGCCGTGACCGAGATGAAGGCGCCAGCCTCGCACATGCGGCGTCTCGCGCGTGGTGAGGCGCACGCGATAAGGGGTTTCGCTCCGGGCGCAAGCCTTCGCGCCTTCGCGACGCGCAGCACGAAACGCGCGCCTGACGCGGCGCAGATCCATCTCCTCGATCGTGCCGGTGAGCTTGAGGACGCGCACCTCGATCGATGACGGGGGCGGCAAGAAGAGTAGGAACGCAGGGACGCCGAAAGGAAGCCCGCCGACAGGACGGCCAGCACCAAGGCGAAGGCGAAGGGCGCTCGCCAGCGGCGCAGCAGGAAGGCGAGGACCGCTCGCGCCCGCGGTGAGCACGCCGGCATAGCCGAGCGAAGGCTCGCGATCGGCGGCGAAATAGAGAACGACGCCCGCGCCCGCCGCCACCGGAAGCCAAAGGAACAGCCGCCGCTGGGCGATCTCGATCTCGATCGCCGCGCGGAACCGCTGGCCAAGATCAAGCCAAGCCTCGCGCAGGGAAAAGCCGGCGAACACACCGTCCGCGCCCGTCGGGGCCCCGATCGCCGCGCCGTCTTCAACGCTACTCACGCTCGTGACAAGCCCCCCCGGATGCCCTATGTGCCGCCCCAATGCTGACACGCGATATTCTCGGCCAAGGGAAGCGGATGTGCAATATCTCCCCGATGATGGATTGGACATCGGTCAGCTCCAAGAGCGGCCGGGGCATTTGCGGCCGGGGCGACCTGATCGTGCGGCTTGCTCCGCTTCCTCGCCATCCGCCCTGTCGGGAGGGGCGTGCGGCCGAGCGCGTTGTTTCTGTCGCCGTGAATTCTTGACAGCCGCGACGCCGCGGCCTTTTGCGACGCGAAGGGCAAGGTCGAGGCGTCAAGGCGTCACCGGCTCGCTCGACGCTAGGCGGATGCATCCGCTTCGACCCTGTTCCCCGCTCTCCTGGATTTTTTGATGTCCGGCACCATCGTCACGCGCTTCGCCCCCTCCCCCACGGGATTTCTGCACATCGGTGGCGCGCGCACCGCTCTTTTCAACTGGCTCTATGCCCGTCACCACGGCGGGCGCATGCTGCTGCGCATCGAGGACACGGATCGCGAACGTTCGACGCAAGCTGCCATCGCCGCGATCCTCGACGGGCTCAAATGGCTCGGGCTCGATTGGGACGGAGACGCCGTCTTTCAATTCGCGCGCGCGGCGCGCCACGCGGAGGCGGCGCTGAGCCTCGTTGCCGCCGGCAATGCCTATCCTTGCTACGCCTCGAAGGACGAGCTCGACGAGATGCGCGAGACGGCGAAGCGCGAAGGGCGCCCGATGCGCTACGACGGGCGCTGGCGCGACCGCGATCCCAAGGAGGCGCCGCCCGGCGTGAAGCCCGTCATCCGCCTCAAGGCGCCGTCCGAGGGCGAGACCGTGGTCGAGGACATGGTGCAAGGCCCCGTCACCTGGCAGAACAAGGATCTCGACGATCTCGTGCTTCTGCGTTCCGACGGCACGCCGACCTATATGCTCGCGGTCGTCGTCGACGATCACGACATGGGCGTGACCCACATCATCCGCGGCGACGATCATCTCACCAACGCGGCGCGCCAGACCCAGATCTATCGCGCCTTCGGCTGGGACGTGCCGAACATGGCGCATATCCCGCTGATCCACGGGCCGGACGGGGCCAAGCTGTCGAAGCGCCACGGGGCGCTCGGCGTCGATGCCTATCGTTCGCTCGGCTATCTTCCGGCGGCGCTGCGCAATTATCTCGTGCGCCTCGGCTGGTCGCATGGCGACCAGGAAGTGTTCTCGACGCAGGAGATGATCGACGCCTTCGATCTCGAGGCCGTCGGACGCTCGCCGGCGCGCTTCGATTTCGCCAAGCTCGAGAATTTGAACGGCCTCTACATCCGTGAGACGCCCGATCGCGAGCTCGTCGAGGCGATCGAGGACATCCTGCCCGAGGTCGGTTCGGCGCGCGGCGCGCCGAGCGCGCTCGATGACACCATGCGCGCGCGCCTCGTCGCCGCCATGCCGGGTCTGAAGGAGCGCGCCAAGACGCTCGATCGAATTGATCGACGGCGCTTATTATCTTTACGCGGCGCGCCCTCTGGCGCTCGACGACAAGGCGAGGGCGCTGCTCACGCCGGCCGCGATCGCGACGCTCGCCAAGATCGCGAGCCGAGCTCGAAAGCATCCGGCGAGGACTGGGCCGCCGCGCATCTCGAGGCGGCGGTGCGCGGCTTCGCCGAAAGGGAGGGGCTGAAGCTCGGCCAGGTCGCGCAGCCGTTGCGCGCGGCGCTCACCGGACGCGCCACCTCGCCCGGCTTGTTCGACGTGATGGTCGTGCTCGGACGCGAGGAGTGCCTGGCGCGCATCAAGGATGCCGTCGACGGGAAGCCGCCGCCGCCGATGGAATGAGGCGCTTCATCTCGCCGGCATCACGCCATCGGTCTCTGCGTAGCATCAAGGATCGCGGCGCGCAACGAGAGGCGCTCGCGAGGGCGCGGGCTGTTTTGCGGCCGCTTCTTGCGTCCAAGGATGAGGCAGCTCGGCTTGCTCACCCTTGTCAAACGCGTTACGCACTGCAACATAGCAGGAGGGCATTGACGCTGAGGGCCGGTCAGGGATCGATCGGTTGCGCGGCGAGGGTTCACATGTCGTGCTTCGAGCGCGACCAACCGATAGGCTGAGCAATGGGCATCGTCACCTCTTTCACGGTCGGCAACAAGGTCATCGACCTTCCCGCGCGTGACGGTTCCGTCGGCCCGAGCGTGGTCGACATCTCCAAGCTCTACGCGCAAACTGGCATGTTCACCTACGATCCCGGATTCACCTCGACGGCAAGCTGCGATTCCAAGATCACCTATATCGACGGCGACGAGGGCATCCTCCTTTACCGCGGCTACCCGATCGAGCAGCTCGCCGAGCACGGCGATTTTCTCGAGACCGCCTATCTGCTTCTCTACGGCGAATTGCCGACGAGCCAGCAGAAGGACGACTTCGTCTATCGCGTCACGCGCCACACCATGGTGCATGATCAGATGTCGCGCTTCTTCCAGGGCTTCCGGCGCGATGCCCATCCGATGGCGGTGATGGTGGCGGCTGTCGGCGCGCTCTCGGCCTTCTATCACGACTCGACGGATATTTCCGACGAGCACCAGCGCATGGTCGCTTCGATCCGCATGATCGCCAAGATCCCGACGCTCGCGGCCATGGCGTTCAAGTATACGATCGGACAACCCTTCGTCTATCCGAAGAATGACCTCGATTACACTTCGAATTTCTTGCGGATGTGCTACGCGGTTCCGTGCGAGGAATACCACATCAACCCGGTGCTCTCGCGCGCGCTCGACCGCATCTTCATCCTGCACGCCGATCACGAGCAGAACGCCTCGACCGCGACCGTGCGGCTTGCCGGCTCTTCGGGCGCAAACCCCTTCGCCTGCATCGCGGCGGGCATCGCCTGCCTTTGGGGGCCGGCGCATGGCGGGGCCAACGAAGCGGCCCTCAAGATGCTGGCCGAGATCGGCACGCCCGATCGCATCCCCCAGTTCATCGCGCGCGCCAAGGACAAGAACGATCCGTTCCGCCTGATGGGCTTCGGGCATCGCGTCTACAAGAACTATGATCCGCGCGCCAAGATCATGCAGCGGACCACGCATGAGGTGCTGAACGAGCTCGGCATCAAGGACGATCCGCTGCTCGATGTCGCCCTCGAGCTCGAGCGCATCGCGCTGCATGACGAATATTTCATCGAGAAGAAGCTCTACCCGAACATCGATTTCTATTCCGGCATCACCTTGAAGGCGATGGGCTTCCCGACCGACATGTTCACCGTGCTGTTCGCGCTCGCGCGCACCACGGGCTGGATCGCCCAGTGGAAGGAAATGATCGAGGATCCGAGCCAGAAGATCGGCCGGCCGCGCCAGCTCTACACCGGCGCTCCGCGCCGCGACTACGCGCCGCTCGCCCAAAGGCATTGAGCGGCAACTTGCCCGGAACGCCGGGCAATTCCGCCGTCGATCCTTGCCGCCCGAGATCAAGCTGTGTTGCGCTCGATGCGAGCTTGAGCGCTTTGCTTGCGCGAGCCCGATTCGAAAAACGGCCGCTTTTCAAGAACAGGCGATGAGCTTCAAGGAAGCTCGCTTACCACGACATCCGCGGCTCGCACCGCCGGGTTCGCGCCTTGCACGGCGACGCGTTCGCGCACGCGCGCGAGCGCGGCGAGCTGGGCGCGCCGCTCGGCCGTGTCGTCGAGGAGCGGCGCCAGGGCCGAAGTGAGGGCCTGAGCGGTGCAGGCCTCCTGGATGAGCTCGGGCACGGCCGGCTCGCCGAGGATGAGGTTCGGCAACAGAACGAAAGGCGCGGTGACGAGCGCACGCAAGATGCGGATCTCGAGCGCACCGACCTTATAGGCCGCAACCATCGGCACGCCCGCGAGCGCAAGCTCGAGCGTCACCGTGCCGGAGGCAGCAAGCGCCGCTCTGGCGCGGCGGAAAGCCGAAAGCTTCGCGGCCTCCCCCGTGACGATCTCCGGCGCCACCGGCCAATCACGCGTCTCAGCGACGATCTGCGCCTCGAGCCCCTCGACGGCCGGCAGGACCGGTCGGATCGGACGCAGCGCGTTAAGCTTCGCGACCGTCTCCCCGAATACCGGCAACAACCGCCCGATCTCCATGCGGCGGCTCCCGGGCAGAACGAGCACGATGGGCGGTGACGCCTCACGCGCCGCTTGCTCCTCGCCGCTCGGCTCAAAATCGCCGAGCCGTTGCGACAGAGGGATGGCCGACATAGGTGCAGCTCGGACCGCCCAGGCGACGATGCGCCTCGGGCTCGAAGGGCAGTAGCGCCAGCACGTGATCGACATAAGCGCGCATGGCGCGGGCGCGCCCCGGCCGCCAGGCCCAGACGGAAGGGCTCACGTAATCGATCACCGGCAGTTTCGGCAGTTTCGCCCGCACGCGCCGTGCAACGCGGTGAGTGAAATCCGGGCTGTCGATGATGACGAGCACATCCGGATTTGTCGCCAGCGACGACGGCGCGGCCGTCTCGCGGATGCGCCGCAAGATCAAGGGCAAGCGCGCGATCACGGCGGAAAAGCCCATGACGGAAATATCCGAAAGGGGAAACAGGCTTCTCAGCCCTTCCCCCTCCATGGCTTGGCCGCCGACACCCACGAAGGTGAGCTTGCGGGGCGAAAGCGCCTCGCGCAGCTCGCGCATGAGCGGCGCGCCGAGCGCGTCGCCCGAGGCTTCCCCGGCGATGATGGCGATCACGAGGGCGCTCGAGCCTTGTGGCGCGCGCTGGAGCTCGCGCTCATGGCGCCGCCGCGTCCCTTGAGCCCGAAAAGGAAGAGGCGTGCCTCATCGGCTGCCGCGACCATGGCCTCGCTTTCGAGGAGCAAGACCCGATGCGCCTCGATCATCACCCCGCCAAGACCGGCGCTCGCGGCGCGCTCGACGGTGCGCGGCCCGATCACCGGCATGTCGACCTTGAGACTTTGCCCGACCTTGGCCGCCTTGAGCAAAAACCCGCCGCGGCCGGCGCGCGGCAAGCGGCCTTGCCGGCGAAGCTCCGCGACGCGTTCGAGAAGCGCGTCCGTCCCTTCCGCGCCTTCGATCGCCACGATGCGCTCGCCAAAGGCCACCAAAGCTTGGCCGACATCGAAAGGCGAGAGCGCATCGAGGCAGGAAAAGCCTAGCGCCGCCGCCGCCATCAGCGCCTCGGCCGGCGGATCGATCTTGCCGAGGCGGCCCTTCGGGCGCGACGAGCTCGGGCGCGACATCGGCCACGCCCAAGACGGGAAATCCTTGCACCTCGAACCAGCGCATCATTCCGCGCAGCATGGCATCATCACCGCGACGTATATTGCGCAGGAAATCGAACAGATAAGTCCAGCCGATGGCGTCGATGCGCATCGAGCGCAGCGTCGGACGGTTCATCGCGCCGATCAGCACCACCCCGGCGCAGCTTTCGCGCCGAAGCAGCGCGAAGAGCTTGCCCAATTGCCCAAGCGAGAGCCAATTGGCGCCGAGCCGGGCAAGGCCCGGATCGGCGATCCCTTCGATCGCGATGATGATCAAGGGGCGGCCCGCCGCCCGCATCGCTTCGACCACGGCAAAGGGCAAGACGCCACCCGCGCACAGAATGGCGATCGGGGCGACGCTCAGGCGAACGCGCCTCAGCGCCCGTCATCGGGCGTGCGCGGCGTGATCTCGAGCCATCACGCACCATGGGACAGATCGCAACTGGCTCCCACCCGTTCCGAGGAGCATCCGGCTCGAAGGCTCACGGCTTCTGCCCCTGACCGTTGCGCGGCGTGCAAAGCGCCCGCTCGCCGCCGTCACGGATGAAGTCGAGGACTTCGTGCACGATGCGATGCTGGGCGAATTCGGCCGCGACATCCTCGAGGCGCTCCTTGAGCGTGCCCTCATCGGCGAAGAGCAGCCGATAGGCGCGGCGCAAATCATGCATTTCGTCGCGCGAGAAGCCGCGCCGCTTCAAGCCGACGATGTTGAGCCCCGCGAGATGGGCGCGGTTACCGAGCGCCATGCCGTAAGGGATGAGATCATTTTCGAGGCCCGAGAGGCCACCGACAAAAGCGTGATCCCCGACGCGGACGAATTGCTGCACGGCGCAGCCGCCGCCGAGGATGACGAAATTGCCGATGCGGCAATGGCCCGCGAGCATCACATTATTGGCGAGGATCGAATTCGAGCCGACGATGCAATCATGCGCCACATGGGCATTCGCCATGAACAGGCAGTCGTCACCGACCGAGGTGTGCATGCCCCCTCCCGTCGTGCCGGGATTCATGGTGACGCCTTCGCGGATGATG
This sequence comes from uncultured Alphaproteobacteria bacterium, assembly GCA_963713805.1. Taxonomy (GTDB): domain Bacteria; phylum Pseudomonadota; class Alphaproteobacteria; order Rhizobiales; family Beijerinckiaceae; genus GAS188. The sequence continues at coordinate 254,332 of CAVQNF010000036.1, forward strand.
CAGCGCGCGCCGACGACAAGCGTCGAGGGCTCGCCCGCATATTTGAGATCCTGCGGCTGATGCCCGATCGAGGCGAAAGGGAAGACGCGGGTCTTCGGCCCGATGGTCGTGCGGCCCGTGATCACCGCATGGCTCAACAGCTCGCAACCATCGCCGAGAACGACCTTCGACCCGACGAAGCAATAGGGGCCGATGCGCACATCCGCCCCGAGGCGCGCGCCCTCCTCCACGACGGCGGTCTTGTGAATCGCGCTCATCGCGAATGCACGCGCAGCTTCAGAGGAAAGCGGCGAGCTCATCTGTTCTCTTCGATACTTGCCGGATGATGGTTTGCACGCGGCACGTGAATGATGCACAGGCTCAATCGCGCACCAGCATCGCCGCGACCTCGGCTTCGGCCACCAGCGCGCCGGAAACCTTGGCCTCGCCGCGGAACCACCACATGTTGAGGCGGTTCTTGAGCTTCGTCATGTGGTATTCCAAGACGTCGCCGGGGATCACGGGCTTGCGGAACTTGGCCTTGTCGATGGTCATGAAATAGACGGCCTTGGGCCGCGGCGTCACGGTGCGCGCGCACAGCGCCCCTGCTGTTTGCGCCATTCCCTCGATTATCAAGACGCCGGGCATGATCGGGCGGCCGGGAAAATGACCGGCGAATTGAGGCTCGTTGTAAGAGACGTTCTTGATGCCGATGCAGCTCTGGTCGCCCCTCATCTCGATGATGCGATCGACGAGCAGGAACGGATAACGGTGCGGCAGATAGGTCAGGATCTCGAGGATCTCCGCCGTATCGAGTGAGCCTGTTGTATCGCCCATCGGTTCAACCCTTCCGCGAGCCGGCCTCACGGGCCTGGCCTTCATCTTTTTCGCCGGCCGTGCCGAGGCCTTCGCGCTCTCCGCGTTTCCAGCGTTTGGCGAGGATCGCGATGAGCTGAAGCTCGCGAGCCCAATCCCTGATCGGCTTCGCCGGCGTGCCGCCCCAGCGGGCGCCTGCCGGAACGTTATCCTTGATATTGCTGGCGCCCGCAATTTGCGCGCCCGCGCCGATGCGCAGATGCCCGACGACGCCGACATGCCCGGCAAGAACGACGAAATCCTCGAGCGTGACGCTCCCCGAAATCCCGACCTGGCCCGCGATCACGCAATGGCGACCGATGACGACGTTGTGCGCGATCTGGACGAGGTTATCGATCTTCGTGCCCTCGCCGATGATCGTGTCTCGATTGGCACCGCGATCGATGGTCGTGTTCGCGCCGATCTCGACATCGTCCTGGATGATGACCCGGCCGATCTGCGGCACCTTCAGCATGGCCTTGCGGCCCCATGGCGAAGCCGAAGCCGTCCTGCCCGACGCGCACGCCCGCGTGCAGGATGACGCGGTTGCCGATGAGCGCATGGGTGACCGAGGCGCCGGCGCCGATCGAGCAGTCCCGCCCGATCCGCACGGAAGGGCCGATCACGGCATTCGCCCCGATCAGAGTCCCCGAACCGATCTCGGCATCAGGACCGATCACGGCTCCCGGATCGACGGTGACACCGGTCTCGAGCCTCGCCGTCGCATCGACATGTGACCCCGGCGACACGCCTTGCGTTCCGCAGGCCGAGGATGGGACGAGCGCCGCCGGAAACAAGGCCCCGGCGACATGCGCGAAGGCGCGATAGGGGTCGCGCACGATGAGGGCGACGACCTCGTCGGGAACACGCGCGGCGTTCTTCTCGGCAACGAGACAGGCGAGCGCCCTGCGTCCGCGCCAGCGCTTCGAGATAATGCGGATTTTCGAGAAAGGTCAGCTCGTCCGCCTTGGCACGGTCGATGGCCGCCAGGCCTCGCACCGGCTTCACGCCATGCTCGGGCGCGAGCGGTGCGTCGACGAGCGCTGCCACCTCCGCGAGGGTCAGCTCGACCGCCGGCTCGAAGAAAACGGGATCAGGCACGGTGCTCTCGCCGAACCGCCGAGGCGGCGAGCGCCTCGAGCCTGGTCGCAGCTTCGCTCAGAACGCCCCGCCGCCGGAGAAGCGGAAGACCTGCAAACGGTCGAACTTGTCCTTCGTCAAGGCGTAGGCGAGATCGAAGCGAATGGGCCCGAGCGGCGAGTTCCAGATGAGCGAGCTGCCGACCGAGGAGCGAATGATGTGTGAATCATGCACATTCACGCATTCGCTGACCTCGAAGTTGTTGGTCGCTGCGAAGGAGGTGGGGGGGTTGCAATTGACCGGATTGGCGATCGTTCCGCCGTAGAAGCCGGGGAAGAAGCTCTTTCCCGTGTAGCCGAACAACGTGCCCGCGTCCGCAAAGACGGCTCCCTTGATTCCGATTTCGCGCGGCACGCCCCAGATCGGAAACTGGAGTTCGTAGCGAGGCGCCGTAATAGGTGGTGCCGCCGAGCGGGTTGTCCTTGACGTCGCCGTTCAGATCGCGCGGCCCGATGCCCGAGGGCGCAAAGCCACGCACGAGCTCGGGGCCGAGATTGAAGTTGTCGTTGATCTTGAGGCTTATCGCCGCCATAGCCACGGAGATAGCCGCCCTGGAGCTTCAGGAGGCCGACCACATCCTCATAGACCTCGTAGTAGAATTTGGCGACGCCCGTGGTGCGCACATACTTCGAATCGCCGCCTGCGCCGGCGAAATCCTGCTTGAGCTCGGCGAGCAGGCCCGAATGCGGGTCCTTGACGCTGTCGACCGTGTTGTAATCGAGCGTGTAGCCCGGCGCCGAGGTGAGGGTCGTTCCCTTCGATTCCTTCAAGGCGATCGAGGCCTCGCCATTGGCGGTGCAGCCCAGCAAATTGACCGTGCCGTCCGGATTGAGCGGGGTGATGCCCGGGATCGGGACCGAGCAATCGTTGAAGGGCTGTGTCGTCTTGTTCGGGATGACGATGTCCGTCGAAAAGAGCGCGTAGCGCGCGATGAAGGTCCATTCCTCCGTGAGCGGAAATCCGACGCGGAGCTGGCCACCCGTCGTGCGCGAGGTGTAGAGCGCGTAGCGCGTGTTGTCCTGGTACTTGGTGAAGAGATCGAAGCCTGCCGCCAATCTCTGCCCGAGGAAATAGGGATCGGTGAAGGAGAACTCGACGCCGTTCGAACGCTGGCCGAGCGAGCCGCCCAGCTTCACGTAGAGGCCGCGGCCGAGAAAATTGGTCTCGGTGACCGATACTTCGCCGATGACGCCATCGGTGGTCGAATAGCCGCCCGAGATCGAGAAGGCGCCGGTCGGCTGATCCTCCACATCGACGATCGACGATGATGCGATCGGGTGTCGAGCCGGGCTCGGTCGTGACCTTCACGGTCTTGAAATAGCCGAGGTTGTTCAGCCGCCGCTCGGCCCGATCCATCAGCACCTTGTTGTAGGCGTCGCCCTCGACTGAGGTCGATCTCGCGACGGACGACATCGTCATGCGTGCGGCGTGTTGCCCTTGATGTCGATGCGCTCGATGAAGACGCGCGGCCCCTCCTCGACGATATAGCCGAGCGTGACGGTGCGGGTCGCCGGATCGCGCGTGCCGACCGGTCGCGCCTGGCCGAAGGCATAGCCTCGCGCTCCCACGAGGCTCGTGATCCCCTGGACGCTCTTCTCGACGAGCTCGGCGTTGTAGACGCTTCCGGTCGTGGTGCGCACGGCGGAACGAAGCTGGTCGGGATCGATGCTCGGAATATGCGATTCGACGTTGACCTGCGCCGACGCGGTATTGCGGCCCTCGTCGAGCACGACGGTGAGCACATAGCCGCCCCGCGCCTCGTCGAAGACGGCATCGGACGAGACGACGCGGAAATCGGCATAGCCGTTCTTGAGATAATAGCGGCGAATTTGCTCGAGATCGGCGGCCACGCGATCGGGTCGTAAATGTCGGAGGTCTTGAAGAAGCTGAGCCAGTTCGACTCGGTCGTCGTCATGATGTTCTTCAGCCGCCAGTTCGACACGACGTTGTTGCCGATGAACTTGATCTCCTTGACGCCCGTCTTCTCGTTCTCCTTGATCGTGAAGACGACGTCGACCTTGCCGTTCGGCAGATCGACCACGCGCACCGACACATCGGCATGACCGCGGCCCTGCTGGCGTAGAGGTCCTTGACGCGCTGCACGTCGGCGTCGACCACGGCCTGGCTGAAAGGCCCGCGCGATTTCGACAGGACGGTCAATTCGAGCGTATCGGTCTTGAGCTTGTTGTTGCCCTCGAAGACCACGCGCGAGATCTGGCTCTTGGCATTGATGGTGACGACGAGATTGCTCCCCTGGCGAGTGACCGTCGATCCTGGAAAGAAACCGACCTTGTCGAGCTCGGCCTTGGCGGCCGCCGGATCGAGCAGATTGCCGTCGCGGGTCACATAGGTCTTGACCTGCTCGGGGTCGACATTGGCATTGCCGCGCACGATCACCTGCTGCGCCAAGGCGGGCAGGGCCGCACAGAGCAGGATCGTCGCGATCGCGGCCGCCCGAAACGCCGGAAGCCGAAGGGAAGCCCAATCAAACATCGTCCGCCACCGCTCTAGCCAATTAAGCACGCCCGTTCCCCGGGATTCTCTTCCCTGCCCTTCTATCGGGTTTCCAAGCCAGCGCAATCGCTTCGCAGCGTTAAGGGGATATTTATCGCGAAGGCGTGACCCCAAGGCAACGCCTCGCAAAAAGCCCCAAAATGGCGGGTTTTTCAACCGGGCGCCGATGGGCGCGCGAGGAAGCCTCGCGCTCGAGCGATCGCTAGCGAGCTCGAGGCAAACCGCGCTCCCCGGATTCTCTGCGCCGGCCCGCTTGGAAGCGCAGGCGCTTCGCACGCGCAAGCTTCGAATCGGCGAGGCTCAGGAGGTGTAGATTCGCCACACGTCGTTGAAGGTGACGAACAGCATCAGGGCCACGACGAAGGCGAGGCCCATGCGAAAGCCCATCTCCTGCGTGCGGTCGCTCAAGGGGCGTCCGCGCGAGCCTTCGATGGCGAAGAACAGCAAATGGCCCCCGTCGAGAAGTGGAATCGGGAACAGGTTGATGAGCCCGACCGAAACGGACATCCAGGCCATGAAGTTGAACAGAGGAACGAGGCCCCAGCTCGCCACCACGCCGACCGCCTGACCAATGCCGAGCGGGCCCGAGAGCTGCGAAGCCGACTCGCGGCCCATGAGCATGCCGGCCACATAGGACAAGGTTTTCTCGACGAAGCCGAAGGTTTCCGAGAGCCCGCTGCCGACCGCACCGAGGAGAGAGGGGTAGGTGTAATGAAGGTCGCTCGGATCGGTCGAGGGGCGCACGCCGAGGAGGCCGATGCTCTGGCGGCCGAAGGGCGTCTTCACATCCGTGAGCACCGGGGTCGCAACGAGCGTGACGTCCTGCCCCTGGCGCTCGACGACGAAGGTCAGGGGCTTGCCCGGATGGGTGCTGACGACCTGCTGCAGCTCGGAGAAGCCCGGAATCGCCTGTCCGTCGACCTTGAGCACGAGGTCTCCCGGAAGGAAGCCCGCCGCGGCGGCGGCGCTCGAGGGCTCGATGCGCTCGATGCGCGGGGTGAGCGTCTGCTTGCCGTAAAAATAGGCCGTCGCCGAGAAGATCGAGATCGCCAGGATGAAATTTGCCGCGGGCCCGGCCGCCACGATCAAAGCGCGCGCCCACACCGGTTGGGCCGGCAGGCTCTTGCGCCGCATTTCGGGCGACATTTTCGCGAGCGCGGCTTCGTCCGGCAGGCCGGCCGCGTTCTGATCGCCATAGAATTTGACGTAGCCGCCGAGCGGCACGGCGGCGATGCGCCAGCGGGTGCCTTTTCGATCGTTGAAGCCGAAGAGCTCCGGGCCGAAGCCCAACGAAAACGTCCAGACGCCCACCCCGCACCATCGGCCCACGATGAAATGGCCGAATTCATGCACGAACACCACGATGCCGAGCACGAAAAGGAAGGGGATGATGTTGCCGATCAGAATGTGCATCAACGTCGTCCCGAGGGAGAGAAGGATCATGTCAGGTCCTTGGTGTCGCTCGAATATGGCAAGATCACGCCCAAAAGCCGATCGGGCATCCGGGGCACGGCGAAGGCGAAAGCGGCGCTTAACGAATTGTTGAGCATAAAATCGCAAGCCCGCGCGGCGCCCGCAAGTCCGCCAAAGGAGTAGGCTGAAAACATGGTGAATCCGCGAGCGGCGGCCCCAATGAGGGCTCAGCCGGTCACGCGGAGCGTCACCGCGACGATCAGCGATGCCAAGGCAAACCCATCGAGCCGGTCCATGAAACCGCCATGTCCGGGAATGAGTTGGCTCGAATCCTTCACGCTGAATTTTCGCTTGAGCGCAGATTCGAAGAGATCGCCGGCATGCACGGCAAGGCTCGCGACCAGGCTCACGGCGAGAACCGTCGGCGACGCAAGCCCGGGCACCGCCAGGAGGATATTGAGGAGCATCGCGACGCCAACGCCGACGACCGTCCCTCCGACGAGGCCCGACCAGGTCTTCTTGGGGCTGATCTTCGGCCAGAGCTTCGGCCCGCCGAGGGCGCGGCCGACGAAGAAGGCGCCAATATCGGTGGCCCAGACCACGCCATAAAGCCAGAGCGTCAAGGCGAGGCCGTGCACGGGCTGGGATCGCAAGAGGATCACGGGAAGAGCGACGCAGGCTGCATAGGCGAGGCCCGCCGCGGCGAGGAAGCCCTTCCTCCTTCCGCTGCGCGCTGGCCATCACGCCGGCGCCGACGAGAAGAAGCGCGGCAAGCCCGACAAGGAGAGATGTGCGCTCGGCACCGAGCGCCGCGCCCGTCAAGCCGACGGCGCCGAGCGCGGTACCCGTGCCGAGGGGACGATAGCCGATCATCGCCAGGAATTCGGCGAAGAAGAAGACCGCGGCCACGGCCCAGACGAGGGCGAAAACCACGCCGCCGAGCAGGGTTGCGCCGAGCGCCAGCAAGGCGAGGCCGAGCGCAGAGGCTACGCGTGAAGCGAGTTCATGTTCTGCGAGGCGCGCGAGGAAGGTTCGTTCGGCGTCCCTCAAGCGCGTTCCTTCAAGGAAGGAGCTCGCGAGGCCAGTCCGCCGAAGCGCCGGTCACGCCCCCTGAATTCGTTGATGGCCGCCTTGAGGGCGGAGCGGTCGAAATCAGGCCACAGCACGGGCATGAAGACGAGCTCGGCATAGGCGGATTGCCACAACAGGAAGTTCGACAGCCTCTGCTCGCCGGAGGTGCGAATGAGAAGATCGGGATCGGGAATGCCCGTGGTCTCGAGGAAGGCCTCGAACCTGGTCTCGTCGAGCGCGGCGGGCTCGACCGCCCCCCTGAGCGCCGCATCGGCGACCGCGCGCGCGGCGGCCAGGATCTCCTGCCTGGCGCCGTAGTTGAAAGCGACGACGAGAGTGAGCCCGCCGTTGTCGCGCGTGAGGTTTTCCGCCTCGCCGAGAAGGCCGGCGATATCCGGCGGCAGGCCGTCCCTCGAGCCGATGAAGCGCACCTTGACGGCGCGCGCGTGCAAATCGGCGAGATCGCGGCGAACGAAGATGCGCAACAGGCCGAAGAGATCGCCGATTTCCTCCACCGGCCGGCGCCAGTTCTCGGAGGAAAAGCTGTAGATCGTGAGCCAGCGGATATCGAGCTCGATCGCGGCACGCACGGTGCGCCGCAGCGCCTCGACGCCACGCCGATGCCCCTCGAGCCGCGGCAGGCCGCGCTTCGCGGCCCAGCGGCCGTTGCCGTCCATGATGATCGCCACATGGCGCGGGACGTCCTGGGATTCATCGCCCGCAACGTGGTCTTGCATGGCAGCTCGGTCCCTTTTCACCGCAAGCCTCTCAACGAGAACCCCGACCGCGACACTCGCGGGACCCGGGCCGAATACGCCGATGGTCCGGCCTCGACAACCGGCCACCATCTTCCGAAAGCCCGATCGCGACGGTCGCTTGCGCCGATCGATCTTGCCCACAAGGGACGCTGAGCATCGCTCTCGACCGATCCACGCGATCAGACCTGCATGATTTCCTTTTCTTTCGTCGCGAGGGCGGCGTCGATCTCCGCGATCACCTGATCCGTCGCCTTCTGCACCTGGTCGTGATGGCGTGCCACATCGTCCTCGGCGATCGCCTTCTCCTTCTCGAGCTTCTTGATCAGGTCCATGCCTTCACGGCGCACATGGCGGACGGCGACGCGGGCCTCTTCGGCGTATTTATGGGCGATCTTCACCATCTCCTTGCGCCGCTGCTCGTTGAGCTCGGGAATTCGAATGCGCAGAATCTGACCTTCGACCGTCGGACTCAACCCGAGATTGGCGTTGCGGATGGCCTTGTCCACCGCGGCGACCATCGACTTGTCCCAGACCTGAACCGAAAGCATGCGCGGACTCGGGCACGCTGATCGTCGCCACCTGATTGATGGGCATGTGGGAGCCGTAGGCTTCGACGCTCACCGGCTCGATCAGGCTCGCGGAGGCGCGGCCAGTGCGCAGCCCACCGAGCTCATGTCGGAAGGATTGCGTGGCGCCTTGCATGCGCCGCTTCAATTCGGCAACGTCGAGGGGTGGGGTCGGCATGGCGTTCCTGTCCTTTCAACGGCTGCTTCGGCGCGAGACGCAGCAGGTGTCTTGCCGCTCACGGCCTGACGCGGGTCGAGGGACGCCGCCCGCAGAGCGCGTCGGCGATGGCGTGCTCGCCCGAAAGCGCCGCGACGATTATCGACAAGCGCGCCTCGCGGGCAAGGGCGAATGCGGCCGTGTCCATGATCTTGAGGTCGCGTGCGATCGCCTCGGCGTGGCTGAGCTCGTCGAAACGCGTCGCCTTCGGGTCCGTCCGCGGGTCGGCCGAATAGACGCCGTCGACCTGCGTCGCCTTCACCACGAGATCGCAGGACAATTCGGCCGCTCGCAGCACGGCTGCCGTGTCCGTGGTGAAATAGGGATTGCCGGTGCCGCCCCCGAGCACGACGATGCGGCCGCGGCTGAGATGATCGCCCGCCTGCTGGCGCGAGTAGGATTTGCAGATGGAGGGCGCCGGCACCGCCGACTGGGTCCTCGCCGGAAAACCGAGCGATTCGAGCGCGCCTTCGAGGGCAAGCGCGTTCATGAGGGTCGCCAGCATGCCGATCGAGTCGCCGCGGGCGCGATCGATCCCCTGCTCCAGCCCCTTGATGCCCCGGAAGAAGTTTCCACCCCCGACAACCACCGCGACCTGATTGCCGCCGGCGTGCACGGCACCGAGATCGCGTGCGATGCGCGCGACGGTCGGCGGATCGAGGCCGAATGCCCCCTCCCCCGCCAAAGCCTCGCCCGAGAGCTTGATCAGAATGCGTGAGCTTCGATCGGGTGAGCGCGGTTCGGCCTTCTCGATTTGCATGTCGCGCCACCCTCGATGTTTCGCGGCCGGCTTGTGCCAAAGACGAGGCAATGTGGCAAGGCGCCGCGCTGGCTCCGACTGGATCGGGACATAGGGGAGATGTTCGGACCGGCGGAACGCGGCATTGACCTGCCGAGCTCGATCCGCGCCAAAGCCTGGACGACGAGGCCCGCTTGGATAAAGCTCGGGCTTTATTGCGCATGAGGTGCGGGATGGATGACGAGGCCGCGGGGACGGGACCGGCGGACGCGACGCGGGCCGGCGGCGAACAGGAGACCGGCGGCTTTGCGCCCTCGCGCGACATCACGGCGTTGCTCACGATCATGGCGGCGTTGCGCGACAGGAGAACCGGCTGTCCATGGGATGTCGCGCAGAGCTTCGCCTCGATCGCCCCCTACACCATCGAGGAGGCCTATGAGGTCGCGGACGCCATCGCCCAGGGCGATATGCGGGAATTGCGCGAGGAGCTCGGCGATCTTCTGCTCCAGGTCGTGTTTCATGCGCAAATGGGAAGCGAGGCGGGTTCGTTCGACTTCGGCGACGTGGTTGAGGCGATCACCGGGAAGCTCATCCGCCGGCACCCGCATGTGTTCGGCGCGACGCGCGGCGCCAGGATCGAGGAGGTCAATGCCACCTGGGAGCGGATCAAGCGAGAAGAGAAGGCCCGCAAGAACGCGAGCCATCCCGCGTCCCCGGCCGCTACGGCGAGCCTTCTCGACGGCGTCGCCCTCGCCTTGCCGGCGCTCACCCGCGCCGAAAAGCTGCAGTCGCGCGCCGCACGCGTCGGTTTCGACTGGGGAACCCCCGAGCCCATCCTCGCGAAGCTCCGCGAGGAGATCGCGGAATGCGAGGCAGCGCTTGCCTCGGGCAACGAAGCGGAGATCGTCGACGAGATCGGCGATCTCCTGTTCACCGCCGCCAATCTCGCGCGGCGTCTCGGCGTCGATCCGGAAGCAGCGACGCGCGGCGCGAACGCGAAATTCGAGCGCCGTTTTCGCGCCATGGAGGCGGAGGCCTCGCGCGCGGGCCGCGAGATGAAGACGATGAGCCTCGACGAGCTCGAGGCGCTCTGGGTCGCCGCCAAGCAACGCGTCGGGTAGGCAAGAGGTCTCGCGCGACACCATTGAGCTTGCTGTGCGATCAAGGCGCACCTTGCGGGTTTTTATGGTGATCGCGCGCCCGCATTGATGCCCGAGCCGGCATGCCCTAACTTCCCGCGCGCGCTTGGACTGAAAAAGCGACCAGGGAGGTATGGGGCAAATGACGGACATCGCGAGCGGGGCTCTCTTGCAGGCCGGATCGGAGCCGATCGACTACGCCGATATGCGCCGGCGAGTGAAGGCGATCTTCATCGGCTCGATCGGCAATCTCGTCGAATGGTATGATTTCTACGCCTATGCCGCCTTCCAGCTTTATTTCGCCGCGGCCTTTTTTCCGAACGGCGATGCCGTGTCGCAGCAGCTCAGCGCCGCGACCTTGTTCGCGGCGGCCTTCCTCGTAAGGCCACTCGGCGGCTGGCTGTTCGGCCACCTCGCCGATCGCCATGGCCGACGCCTGTCGCTGATGCTTTCGGTGCTCATGATGTGCTTCGGCTCGCTGATGATCGCGGTGACGCCGACCTTCGCTTCGATCGGTGTCATGGCGCCGATCATCCTGGCGTTCGCGCGCATCGTGCAGGGCTTGAGCCTCGGCGGCGAATACGGCGCGAGCGCGACGTATTTGAGCGAAGTCGCCGATCCGAAGCGGCGCGGCTTTTATTCGAGCTTTCAATATGTGACGCTGATCGGCGGCCAATTGAGCGCCCTCCTCGTGCTTCTCATCCTGCAGAAGATTTTCCTGACGAATGACGAGATCAGGGCTTGGGGCTGGCGCATCCCCTTCGTGATCGGCGCGCTGCTCGCGATCGTGGCGGCGATCATGCGCTCGCAGCTCCAGGAGACGCCGGCTTTCGAGGAGGCGAGGAAGAAGGTCAGGACGACGAGCTCGCTCGCGGCGCTGATGTCACATCCACGCGAGGTGTTCCTCGTGATCGGCCTCACGCTCGGGGGCACCGCCGCGTTCTATACGTTCACCGTCTATATGCAGACCTTCCTCAAGCTTTCCGTCGGCCTCGACGACGACACGACGACCTTGGTCGCGGCCGGCTCGCTGATCTTCGCGATGGTGCTGCAGCCGCTCTACGGCTTCATCTCCGATCACATCGGGCGCCGCCCGGTGCTCACCTGGTTCGGCGTCTGCGGCGTCGTCTTCACCTACGCGCTGCTCGCGGGAATCCAGGGAACGAAGAATGGCTTCGGCGCCTTATGCCTGATCTGCTTCGCCTGGATCATCGTCGCCGGCTACACCTCGATCAATGCCATCGTGAAGGCCGAGCTGTTCCCGACCCTCGTTCGAGCGACCGGGGTCGGCGTCCCCTACGCGCTCACCGTGTCGATTTTCGGCGGCACCGCGCAGGCGGTGGCCTTGTGGTTCAAGAGCATCGGCCACGAAACCTGGTTCTACTGGTATCTGACGGGCTGCATCTTCATCTCGCTCCTCGTCTACACGTCGATGCGCGACACGAAGCTCGCCTCCGCGATGGAGCGGCATGAGTGATGCGCGCCACATGATTTGATCCACCCCATTCGTCCTGGCCGGGCTCGTCCCTGCCATCCACGCCTTCTCAGCGCTCCATCGTAAACCGTGGATGAGCCGCCCCTGCGCGAGCGGCTTTAGCAACGCGAGCACGAGCAATTCGGCCTCGGTCCCTTCCCATTTCGCGGTCGCCACGTCATCTTGCGGCGTCGTTCATTCGATCGGAGGCCGCAAGCGGTGACCATCCTGAAGCCGAAGCTCGAGGCGAATTCGCCCGATCTCGCCGAGAACGCCGCCGAATGGAAGAAGCTCGCAGCGGAGCTTCGCGCGCGACGGGCCGCGGCTGCCGAGGGCGGGCCGGCCAAGGCACGCGAGCGGCACAAGCGCCGCGGCAAGCTCCTGCCGCGCGAGCGCGTGATGCGGCTTCTCGATCCGGGCTCGCCCTTTCTCGAAATCGGGCTCCTGGCCGCGAACGGCGTCTATGGCGACGACATCCACGCGGCCGGCATGATCTGCAGGAGTAGGCCGCGTCGAAGGACGCGAAGTGATGATCGTGTGCAACGATTCCACCATCAAGGGTGGCACCTATTTTCCCCTGACGGTGAAGAAGCATCTGCGCGCCCAGGAGATCGCGCGCGAGAACCGCCTGCCTTGCGTCTATCTCGTCGATTCGGGCGGCGCCAACTTGCCCCATCAGACGGAGGTCTTTCCCGATCGCGAGCATTTCGGGCGCATCTTCTACAATCAGGCGAATCTTTCAGCCCTCGGCATTCCGCAAATCGCCGTCGTGATGGGATCGTGCACGGCGGGCGGGGCCTATGTGCCGGCGATGTCGGACGAGACCATCATCGTGCGAAAGCAGGGCACGATCTTCCTTGCCGGACCTCCCTTGGTGAAGGCGGCGACCGGCGAGGTGGTCTCCGCCGAAGACCTCGGCGGAGCGGATGTGCATGCCAGGCGATCGGGCGTCGCCGACCATTACGCCATCGATGACGCCCATGCGCTCGCCATCTGCCGGCGCATCCTCGCCAATCTCAACTCGCGAAAGGAGGTCGACGCCGTCCTTGCCGAGCCGCGCGAGCCCTTGCATGCCCCGAGCGAGCTCGAAGCGATCGTGCCGACCGATCTCAAGAAGCAGTATGATCCGCGCGAGATCATCGCGCGCCTCGTCGACGGCTCCGAGTTCGACGAGTTCAAGGCGCTCTATGGCCAGACACTCCTCACCGGCTTCGCGCAGGCTCAACGGCATTCCGGTCGGCATCCTCGCCAATGCCGGCATCCTGTTTTCCGAAAGCGCGCTGAAGGGCGCGCATTTCATCGAGCTGTGCTGCCAAAGACGCATTCCGCTCCTCTTCCTGCAGAACATCTCGGGCTTCATGGTGGGACGGGAATATGAAGCGGGGGGCATCGCCAAGGACGGCGCGAAGCTCGTCACCGCCGTCGCCACGGCGCGCGTGCCGAAGCTCACCTTGATCGTCGGCGGCTCGTACGGTGCCGGCAATTACGGCATGTGCGGGCGCGCCTATCAGCCGCGCTTCCTCTTCATGTGGCCCAATGCCCGCATCTCGGTGATGGGGGGCGAACAGGCGGCGAGCGTGCTCGCCACGGTGCGCCGCGACAATCTCGAGGCGGAAGGGAAAGGCATGGAGCGCGCAGGAGGAGGCCGAGTTCAAGGCCCCGATCCGCGCGAGATACGAGGAGGAAGGCTCCCCCTATTACGCGACCGCGCGGCTCTGGGACGACGGCATCATCCTGCCCTCGGAGACGCGCACGGTGCTCTCGCTCTCGCTCTCGGCCTGCCTCAACGCGCCGATCGAGGAAACGCGCTTCGGCGTGTTCAGGATGTAAGGCGCGCGGGATCGCTGCTCGCCGAGGATGCCGATCCGCTTCTTGGAGGGGTGCGCTCGTGAACACCCCGGCCGCACTGCATTGGCGTGAGCGAGCCGAAGGCGGGTCATCACGCAACGGCAAGGCCGTGACGCGCCGCGCCCGCTGCTGAGCCATCTCCGCCTTTGCCAACCGAGGCGAGACGTGGTTCCCTCAGCGCCTCGGAAAAGCGTGCATGGACGTGCCCCGAATGAATGACGAAACGAGCGCTCCGCCCCTGCGCGCGCATCGGCTGGCGAGCGGTGCGCGCGCCTTCAAGGAGTTGCGCCTCGAAGGCGTGCGCCGCGATTTCGGCACGGTGAACGCGCTTCGCGATCTGACGCTCACGATCCCTCGCGGAGAGTTCGTCGCCCTCCTCGGCCCTTCGGGTTGCGGCAAGTCGACGGCGCTCAACTGCATCGCCGGGCTGCTCACCGTGACCGGCGGCCGGATCATGCTCGACGACAAGCGCATCGACACGCTGCGCGCCGAGGAGCGCGGCTTCGGCATGGTGTTCCAGAACTACGCGCTCTTCCCGCATATGAATGTGCGCAAGAACATCGGCTTCGGCCTTCGGATGCGCGGCATCGCCTCGGCCGAGATCGAGCGGCGGGTCGAGGAGGCGTTGCGCCTCGTGCGCCTCGCCGAGCACAGCCACAAGCTTCCGGGACAATTGTCCGGCGGCCAGCAGCAGCGCGTCGCCATCGCACGCGCCATCGTCATCGAGCCGCCGCTCGTGCTGATGGACGAACCGCTCTCCAATCTCGACGCCAAGCTCCGGCTCGAGATGCGCCAGGAGATCCGCCGCATCCACGGTCAGCTCGGCTCGACCACGATCTACGTCACGCATGATCAGGAGGAGGCGCTGTCGCTCGCCGACCGGATCGTCGTCCTGCGCGACGGCCTCATCCGCCAGGTCGGCACGCCGGCCGAGCTCTACGCGCTCCCGGCCCATCTCGACGTCGCCGATTTCATGGGTTACCGCAACCGCATCGAGGGGAGGCTCATGCGGGGCGCGGATGGGGCGGGCGCGGTCGAGATCGGCGGCGCGACGATCGAGGGAATCTTGCGCGGCGAGATCGAGGGCGAGCGCGCCGTGGTCGCCATCCGTCCCGACGATCTCGTCGCCGCGCGCGACACGAGGAACGCCATCGCGGCGACCGTCGAGGCGATCGAATACCGAGGGCGCGAGTTCCACGGCCTTGCACGCACGCCAGCCGGCGCCGAGCTGCATTTCTCCTCCGGCGTGCCGCTCGCGATCGGGGCGCGGGTCGCGCTCGCGGCCGACCCGAAGCAGGTGCTCATCTTCCCGGCGGAGGAGGCATGAGCGCCATCGCCTCCAGCGAACCGCCGATCCGATCGGCCGCGCCTTCGCTTCGGTCGCGGCTCGCGGCCTCTGGGCTCGACGGCGTGACGCTGCTCCTCCTGCCGGCGGCCTTGTTCCTCGTCGCGCTCTTCGTCTATCCCTTCCTTTACGGCTTCATCCTCTCCTTCGAGCCGAAGGCGGGCGGCGGGATTTTCGCCAATTACCAGCGCTTCTTCTCGGATCCCTATTTCGCCAACACCATCGCGACCACGATGCGGATCGCGTTGCCGGTGACCATCCTCAATCTGGCGCTCGCCATCCCGGTCGCCTTCCGGGTGCGGCTGATGCGACACCAGCGTCTGCTGACCACCTTCCTGGTGCTGCCGATCACGCTCGGCACCGTGCTCGTCGCCGAAGGCATGCTGTTCTATTTCGGGCCGCAAGGATGGTTCAACCGCACGCTGATGACGCTCGGCCTGCTCTCGCAGCCGGTGAGGCTCGTGCACAACTACTGGGGCGTGCTGATCTCGCTCGTGATCACCGGCTTTCCCTTCACCTTCCTGCTCACGCTCTCCTACATCACCGGCATCGACCCCTCGCTCGAACAGGCGGCGGCGACGCTCGGCGCCAAGCCCGCCTCGCGCTTTCGCCACATCTTCTGGCCCTTGCTCGCTGCCCGGCCTCGCGATCACCTTCTGCCTTTCCTTCGTGCAGGCCTATTCGGTGTTTCCCTCGGCCGTGCTGGTCGGGGAGCCCGCCGCCGCGACGCGGGTGATCTCGATCGCGGCCTATCAATCGGCCTTCGAGGACTATGATTACTCGATGGCGTCGGCCATCGCGATGATCATGGCGGCGACGCAGCTCGTCGTGGTGCTCGTCGTCTTCGCCGGGCGCGCGCTCGTCTATCGCGGGCCTGTCGCCTCGGGCAAAGGATGAACGGGATGACGGGCGGGAAGCGCATGACATGAACCGCTCGCTCACCGAACGGCTCTGGGCCGCCGCGCTCTGGTTCCTGGTCGCCTTCTTCATCCTCAACCTCATCGCGCTTGATCGCGACCGTGATCACCTCGTCCTTCGCGACGAGGTGGCTCGGGACCTGGTTTCCCGCGGGTTTCACGACGCGCTGGTATTTCTCCGCCTGGGACGAGTTCCAGCTCGGCGACGTGCTGATCGTGACCTTCGAGGTGGTGCTCGCCGTCGTGGCGCTCGCCGGGCTCCTCGGCGTGCCGGCCGCCTATGCGATGGCGCGGCGCGATTTTCCGGGCAAGAAGCTCGTGATGCTGCTCTTCCTCTTGCCCCTTCTCGTGCCGCCGATCACCTACGGCATCCCGATGGCGACGGTGCTCTACAGGACCGGGCTCGGCGGCACCATGGCTGGCGTCATCCTCGCCAATCTCGTGCCCGACGGTTCCCTTCGTCATCCTCGTCATGATCCCCTTCATCGAGCAGATCGACCCGCGCATCGAGGCGGCCGCGCGGGTCTTCGGCGCCGGCACCTTGCGCCTCTTCGTCCATGTGCTCTTGCCGATCCTGATGCCGGGCGTGCTCGCAGCGCTCCTGCTCGTCCTGGTGCGCACCATCGGCATGTTCGAGCTGACCTTCCTCACGGCCGGCCCGACGAGCCAGACCCTCGTCGTCGCCCTCTATTATGCGGTGTTCGCCGCCGGCGTGCGCGCCGTGCAATCGATCGACGCCATGGCGGTGATCTACATGGCGACGACGCTCGATATGGCTCCTCATCGCGCTTCGCTTCGTCAACCCGACGCAGATCGTGGCGCGGGCGAAGCAGGCGCGCTGAATTTGCGTCGGCACAGGCACGATCGATCCCGACGCAAAGGTAGCCGGCCGCAAGAAAGGCCACGAGCAGGGAGAGCGTTTACCGCAAGACGCGGCGTAGCCGAGCGCCGCGACATCGAGAAAGGAATAGGGATAGCTCCCGATGAAGCACGCCGCGCAGAAGAATGTAGACGAAATAGGCGACCGGAAAGCAGAGCCAATAGACGGGATCGATCCAGCGCAGTGCGCCCTTCGGCACGAAGGCGATCCAATAGAGAAGGTAGAGCGGCGGCAGGACATCGTGCAACAACCTGTCCGCGATGAGCTGCGCGCCCGAAGGCATCCAAGAGGGACGCAAGATGGCCGAGTAGATGATGCCGACCATGGCGATATAGACGAGGACGGCCGAGCGCGTTTCCGGTCGCGCCAGGAAACCGCGCGAGGCGGGACGAAGGCAGGCGATGGTGAGCACGAGCGCGACGAGGATATTGGTCAAGACGGTGAAGAAACCGAAGATAGATGATGAAGCCATGCGCCACGAAAAGCCGCGAGCGAGCGAAAAGCCGATCGCGAGGCGAAGCTGAAACGCGAGCGCGAGCCATCCGAGCGCGGCCCCGACACCCGCGAGCATCCGCTCCATCGTCGCCGATTTTCTCATGATGCAAGAGCGGCTCGCATCCCGATCGACCTCCATCGCTCCACGAGCGGGGTAATATCACTCGTGATGGCGCGCAAGTAGCTCTTTTCGATTAGCTTAGATCAGCCCGGATCAAACCCTGACCAGTCGCTCCGGACCTATCGTCGGATGGGTTGGAAGCGGCATCGATCGCACGGCAAACCCTTGCGGCGTCTCAATCGCTGGCGGACAACGACGCGAAAACGTCCGTGCCCTTCGACGACCTAATTAGTTCCCGATGCTCAAGCCCGGTCGAGCAAATCCTCGACCTCCTCTCGCCTTGGCGCCGACGCGGCCGAGCCCGGCTTCGTCACCAAAGCGCGCCGCAGGCGCAGGCGAAACGCGCGGCCTCCCTGAGGTCCTTGCCTTCGCAGAGCGCGACCGCGAGACCGGCGTTGAAGCAATCGCCCGCGGCGACCGTGCTGACGGGAGTGACCGCGAAGGCGGAGGGACGAGCGCCATTCTCATCGCCGTTCTCCGCGTCCCTTCGACGCCGCCACGAAGGCGCCGCGCGCACCCAAGGTGACGACGCCGCGCGCGCTCCCCTCGCGACGAGCTCGCGAGCCGCGCGACGGGCCTCGTCGACCGTGCGCGGACGAAAGCCGAGGAAAACCTCGGCCTCGGTTTCGTTCGGCGTGATGACGTCGATCAGGCCGTAGAGCTCCTCGGGCAAAGGCGCCGACGGAGCCGGTGCCGGATCGAGAACCACGATCACGCCTCGCTCCCGCGCCGCGCGCGCCGCCGCAAGGCAGGTCGGCGATCGGTATTTCGAGCTGGAGCATCAGGACCTTGGCGTGCGCGAGCGCGGGAGGCCGCGCTGGAGCTGCGCCGTGCGCCGATGCGCATATTGGCGCCGGGGACGACGGTGATGGCGTTTCGCCCCTGCGCATCGACGCCGATGATGGCAAGCCCGGTCGCGTGCGTCCGCGTCTCTTCGTCGAATGGCTCGTGGAGACGCCGAATTCGGCGAGGCGCGTCCAAGGCGAGCTCACCGAAGGCGTCGTCGCCAACCCGCCCGACGAATTCGACCTTCGGCGCCGAGACGGGCCGCGGCCGCGGCCTGGTTCGCGCCCTTGCCGCCGAGCTCCATCTCGTAGCTCTTGCCCATCACGGTCTCACCGATGCGCGGCAGCGCCTCGCCGTAGCTCGTGATGTCCGTATTGATGCTGCCAACCACCATCACGCTCATTTAAGGTCCTCCGGGATCTCATGGGAGCCTCGTTTCGCACCCCTCGATCGCGATCAAATTACCGTGTGTTCCGGCACGTAGGCGCGATCTTATTCCAAAGGACGAGGAATCTTGACGAAATTCGATCTTGCCGTCCGGGTTGAACACATTACAGTCGCGGCCTGAGAAGGCGCTCGCAGCCTAAGCGAATGCCCTGGCCTTTCGCTTGCGGACATTCTCTTGGCGGCATCGAAAATAGTTCCGGGAGGAAAAGCGATGAAGCATACCGATTGGCGCGTCTTTCGCGCACCCCTGATGAAAGCCACGCTCTTTTTGGGCGCGGCTGTTCTCGCCTTGGCGGTCGGTTCGACCGCGCAGGCGCAAAGCAAGGACCCGATCCGCATCGGCGTGATCTCGGAGGCGCAATCGGTCGCGGGCTCGTCAATTCCGCTCGGCGCGCAGCTCGCCGCCGACGAGATCAACGCGGCCGGCGGCGTCGACGGACGCAAGATCGAGATCGTCTCTTACGACAACCATTCTTCCTCGGCCGAATCGGTGCGCGCCTTCCAGCGCGCCGTGAACGAGGATCACGTGAACGCGGTGATCGCGAGCTACATCAGCGAGGTGGTGCTGGCGCTCGAGCCGTGGGCCGGACGCCTGAAGACGGTGATGATCACGCCCGGCGCGGCATCCGACGTGATCACCCAGAATATCGCCAAGGATTACGAGCACAATAAATACACCTTCCACGGCTACCTCACCTCGACCGCCATCGCCCAATCGGTGTGCGACGCCGCCAAGGATCTTCTCGTCAAGGACATGAAGATGAAGACGGCGGTGATCATGAGCGAGGACGCGGCCTGGACGACGCCGCTCGACGTGAGCTACGAAAAATGCCTCCCCGAGATCGGGCTGAAGGTGCTCGACCACATCCGCTTCTCTCCTGACACGACCGATTTCACCCCGATCTTCAATAAGATCGAGGGGGAGAAGCCCGATGTCATGATCACCGGCATCTCGCATGTCGGCACCCAACCGACGGTGCAATGGAAGAGCCAGCAGGTGCCGATCGCGATGCTCGGCGTCTCTTCGCAAGCGACGAACTCGACCTTCTGGAAGGACACGAACGGCGCGACCGAAGGCGTGCTCTTCAACGCGGTCTCCGGCCCCGATGTCGCGGTGACGCCGAAGACCTTGCCTTTCGTGACCGCCTTCCAGAAGCGCTTCGGCAATTTCCCGTCCTATTGCGGCTACACCTCCTATGACGAGGTCTATTATCTCGCCGACGCCATTCATCGGGCCGGCACGACCGATTCCGACAAGCTTGTCGACGCCTTGGAGAAGACGGATTGGGTCGGCACCATCGGCCGCATCCAGTTCCTCGGGAAGGACACGCCCTACCCGCACGCCCTCAAGGTGGGCGAGGGCACGATCACCGGGTTGATGCTGCAGTGGCAGGACGGCAAACAGGTCAATCTGTGGCCGCGTGAGGTCGCGAACGGCAAGCTGAAGTTCCCGCCCTTCATCAAGACCAACTGATCGATGGTGCCGAGAAGGCCCCCGACGAGCTCGGGGGCCTTTCGCTCGTCGCGCCGAGCCGAAATGCGACCGAGGAGCGGAGCCTGATCGATGCTGTTTTGGCAAATCCTCATCGACGGCTTCGCCATCAGCGCCCTTTATGCGCTCGGCGCCACCGGGTTCACCCTGATCTTCGGGGTGTCCGGCGTGCTCAACCTCTCGCATGGCGCGCTGATGGTCGCGGCCGTGGTGGCCGCCTGGGTGGCCGGCGGCGATTTCGGCGATCGGCAGCTACCTTGGCGCGAGCTTCGGCGTGCTGGTCGGGCTCGCCTTGACGATGCTCACCTATTTCGTGGTGGTCCGCCCGCTCCAGCAAACGCGCAAGATTCGCGAGCAGGAGAAGGAGATCTTCATTCTCACGGCGACCTTGCTCTGGGGCATCATGATCCAGGAGCTGATCGCCTATCTCTACACGAACAACGCCAAGACGGTGCTGCCGATCGTGGAGGGCGTGGTGATGATCGCGGGCGTGCGCACACCCGCGAACGAGATCTTCACGGCCGTCGTCTGCTGGCTGGTGATCGGGCTGCTGTGGCTCCTCGTCAACCGCACCCGCGCCGGCAAGGCGGTGCTCGCGGCCTCGATGAACGCGCGCGGGGTGACGCTGCTCGGGATCGAGCTTTCCTGGGTCTACATGGCGGTGTGGGCGATCTACGGCGTGCTCGTCGGCATCGCCGGCGTGCTGCTGGGGATGTTTCTCGGCGTCTCGTCCTACAGCGTCGGACCCTTGACCGCGAGCGCCTTCTCGATCGTGGTGCTCGGCGGGCTCGGCAGCGTCTCCGGATCGCTCATCGCCGCCTATGTCGTGGGCTACCTCGAGACGATGACCGCCTATCTCGTCTCGCCGGCCTACCGCACGATCCCGGCGCTGCTGCTTCTCGTCTTCGTCATGTATGTTCGGCCGCGCGGCCTGCTGGGTCGGCGCTAGGCTCATGGCAGCCGTTGCAAGGCTAGACCAAGGCGGGGCTCTCGTGCTCGGGTCCACGCCTCTCGCCGCCGAAGCCGTCGACTTGCGATCGGCCGATCCCTGCCCGCGACAGCGAGCCTCAGGATTTGCTGTGTGCGTCGCCGTCCGTGATCTCGACCACGAGATTGTCCTCATGCGCGCGGCCGTATTCGTCGACGGCGCGAACGTTGATGCAATGGGTACCCGCTTCGAGATCTGCCGGCAGCCGCGCGACGAAGAGATGCGAGCAGGGCTCGGCCTTCACCCAAGGCTTCTTCGTCGCCTGATTGCGCGCGAAAACCTCCTCGACGAAAGGATCGGGGCGCACCTCCCGGCTCATTTGGATGACCGGCCGAGCGCCGATCCGGTATTCCACGGTCGTGCGCGGCCCCCCGTCAAAGAAGTTCACCACGACCTCCGTCGCATAGACGTTCTCTTGCGCGATGGGCGAGCCGAGCAACTGGCCCATGCGGAAATCGCGGTAGATTTCCCGCGCGGTCGCGGTGAAACTCGCTGTCGAGCATGATGCGCATCTGGTGCGAGCTCGGCTCGTTCGCGGGCTGGAATCTCGTCGTGTAGCGATTGCCCGCGACGCTGAGGATGTGGAAGCCGTTCGGGCTGCCGTCCCGGCTGTCGGCGACCGCGATGCCGCGATGATCGAAGGGGCCGCTCCACCAGGAGCCACACACGGCGGTCATCACGTGATGATGATGCGGGCTTGGCCCGGCGAAGCCCTCGTCCGCCCCGAAATAATGATGCTCGGTCGTGTGCGTATGGCCGGAGAGGCTCACCGTGTTCGGACGCCCGGACAGGAGCTTCAGGAGCGCGCGCGCGTTGACCATGCTGACCACCGGGTCCTTCGGGTCGAGATAGGTGCGCAGCGGAATGTGCATGCCGACGACGACGAGTTTCTCAGTCGGGATCTCGCCGAGGAGGTTGGCGATGAAGGTGAGCTGCCGGTCGTCGAGGCGCCCTTCGTATTTGCCGCTCTCTCTGGGCCTCGAAGGGTCCCCTCCGAGGTAATCGACATTGTCGAGCATCAGGAAGACGGCACCGCCATATTCGAAGGCATAGTAGGCGGGGCCGAAAATGCGTTTGAAGGTCTCGCGCGAATAGCCGCGATCGCGCGCCTCGAAATTCAGGTCGTGATTGCCGCCGATGCTGTACCAGGGAATGCCGATGCGCCCGATGATGCGGTTGTAGCGGCCGTAGAACGACAGATCGTCGAACATCAAATCCCCCGTCGTGATGCCGAAGGCGGCCTTGGTCCCGACGAGGCCGTTGACGACGCCATCACGGATGAAGCTCACCTCGACATCGCTTTCGGGCTGGGGATCGGTGAACAAGATGACGTCGAAGCTCGATGCCTCCTCGGATTTCCTCAAGGCGAAATCGACCGAGGCCGGCAGCGGCCCCGTCGGCTCGATGCCGCGGAAATGCAGATTGAGGTCGGCGGGCGAGCCCTTCGGCTGGTGGATGTGGAAGAAGCGCGGCAGGTTGTTGTCGTCGACCGGCACGGCGTAGCCGCTGGGCTTGATCACGAAGATCACCATGCCCTCCTCGATCGGCAGCGTGTAACGGCCCTCGGCATCGGACTTCGCGATCGTCCCGCCCGTTCGAGACGAGCACGCCGGAAATACCGGGGTCACCCGCCTGCCTTTGGCCCGCATGCGAACGGTCTTCGAAAACGATGCCCGTGACCGTCTGGCCGATCCGCGGCAAGGCTGTGGCTCAGCGGCAGTGTCGCCGCGGCGAGCCCGATCGCCGCCGCTCCCGCGCCCTTCACCACCTCCCGACGGGAGACGCCAACTTCACTCGTATCGGTCATGCTTCCTCTCCTCTTGTGTCAGCGGGCCGCGGCTTCGAGCAAGGCCTTAAGCGCCTTCTACCAAAGGTCGATGACATGAAGAGAGGTTTTGTGTCGTGAATCCGACATTATCTCTCGCCCGGCGCATCTTGTCGTCGCGCACCTTGTGGATCAGCCTCTTCGTCGTCGCGCTCGCCTCGACACTGCCGCTCTACGTCTCAGGTTACATACTCGGCCTCTTGACCATCGCCTATTATTTCGGCGTGTTCTCGATGGCCTGGGACCTCCTGTTCGGCTTCGCCAACGAAGTGAATTTCGGCCCGACCTTCCTGATCGGGCTCGGCGCCTACACGGCCGGCATTCTCGACAACCTCTACCAGCCCCCGATCTGGCTTTGCCTGATCGCCGGCGCCACCGCGGCGGTCACGGGAGGCGTCGTGCTGGCGCTGCCGGCCTTGCGCGTGAGGGGGCCGTATTTCGGCCTCACCACGCTCGTCGCCGTGCTCATGCTGCAGAACTTCGTGGTCGTGGCGGCGGGGCTCACGGGCGGTGAGATCGGCCTCACCGTGCCGGACGTGATCTCGATCGACGACAAGGTCAATTACTGGATCGCGCTCGGCTTCATGACGGTGAGCGGGATGATCCTCTACGGGCTCGCGCGCTCGCCGGTCGGCCTCATCCTGCAGGCGAGCGGCCAGGATGCCGTGCAGGCCGGCGCGCTCGGCTTCAATGTGACGAAGCACAAGCTCGCGGCGTTCATCATCAGCGCCTTCTTTTCCGGGCTCGCCGGCGCGCT
This sequence comes from uncultured Alphaproteobacteria bacterium, assembly GCA_963713805.1. Taxonomy (GTDB): domain Bacteria; phylum Pseudomonadota; class Alphaproteobacteria; order Rhizobiales; family Beijerinckiaceae; genus GAS188. Next base: position 278,098 of record CAVQNF010000036.1, read on the forward strand.
GCTCGTTTTCTATCTCGGGGCGGCTTCGGTCGGCACCTTCGTCGATGTGACGGTCGGCGTGCAGGTGATCATCGGGGCCGTGCTCGGCGGACGGCGCACCATTCTGGGCGCGGTGCTGGGCGCGGTGTTCCTGATCGCGGCCAACGAGGCCCTGCGGCCGCTCGGCGATCTGTCGACCTTCATCGTCTCCGCGATGGCGCTCGTCGTCGTGCTGCTGTTCCCGAGCGGCCTTCTCGGCCTTCTGACGCGCACCAAGGAAGCCATATGACCGCCGCGACGCAAGCCCATCTCGAGGTCAAGGGCTTGACCAAGCGCTTCGGCGGCCTGGTCGCGGTCAAGGACGTCGGCTTCGCCGTCAATGGCGGCGAAATCCTCGGGCTCATCGGACCGAACGGCTCCGGCAAATCGACCGTGATGAAGCTGATCATGGGAATCGAGCGGCCGGATGCCGGCTCGGTGCGCATCAAAGGCGTCGAGGTCGCGGGCTGGCCCTCCCATCAGATCGCGCGCCTCGGCGCCGGCATGGTGTTCCAGCATTCGCGGCCGCTGCATCGGCAGACGGTGCTCGAGAACATCACGCTCGCCCTTTTGCCCGACAAGCTGCGGCGATTCTTCCCCGACCCCGAAAGCGAGGCGCGCGCCCGGGCGATCGCCGAGCGCGTCGGCCTCGCCCATGTCCTCGACCGGCGGCCCTCGACGCTGCCCTTCGCCGACCTTCGCAAGATGGAGATCGCCAAGGCCATCGCGCGGGACCCGCAGGTGGTGCTCGTCGACGAGCCTTTCGCCGGCCTCACCTCGAGGGAGACCGCGGCCTTCGCGCAACTCGTCACCGAGTTGCGCGACGACGGGCGCGCCGTTCTCCTCGTCGACCACAATGTGAAGAGCGTCGCCGCGCTCGTCGACCGGGTGTTCGCCATGTATGTCGGGGAGCGCATCGCCGAAGGCACGGCGGACGAGGTGATGCGCGACGAGACCGTGCGCCGGGTCTATCTCGGCGGCAGCATCGAGACCGCGGCGCGTCCGGAATCCTCCTTCCGCGACAAGACGCCTTTCCTCGAGGTGGAGAATCTGAGCGTCTTTTACGGCAAGGCGCAGGCGCTCGAGGATGTGTCGATCCATGTGCATCAAGGCGAGTTCGTGTCGGTCGTCGGCCTCAACGGGGCGGGCAAGACCACCCTCTTCAACGCCATCTCCGGCATGCTCGGCTATTCGGGCGAGATTCGCCGCGAAGGCAAAGCGCTCGGCGGGCTGACGCCTGCCGCCATCGCGCGCGGCGGCATCGTGCAATGCCCGGAAGGCCGCGAGCTCTTCGGCGACATGACGGTTCGCGAGAACCTCGATCTCGGCGGCCAGCATGTGACGCCCGCCGAGAGCAAGGAGCGCATGGAATGGCTCTTCGACCTGTTCCCGATCCTGGCGCAGCGCCAAGGCCAGACGGCGGGCACGCTCTCGGGCGGCGAGCAGCAGATGCTGACCATCGCGCGCGCGCTGATGATGAAGCCGCAACTCCTGATCCTCGATGAGCCGACGCTCGGGCTTGCGCCGGTGATCCTCGAACAATTGTCGAAGGCGCTGGAGCGCCTGCGCCAGACGACCCCCATCACCGTGTTGCTCGGCGAGCAGAACGTCACCTTCGCCCTGCCGCATGCCGATCGCGTCTACGTGCTCGAACATGCGCGCATCGTATGGGAAGGCGATCCGAGCCGTTTTGCCGCCGAGGCCGGGACCGGATATCTGTGAGGCGCCAAGGCGGGGTCAGTGCCGTATCCCGCCGATCGGAAGATCGTCCTTTTGTCCCGATCAAGCCTGATCCTGCCTGATAGGGACGCCGGTATCGCTCTTCGCAAACAGCCTTGGAGCATGATCCCAAAAATGGGAACTATTTTTTGCGCGAACATCATGCGTAAAGACGATTGCAGAAATTACGAATCAGGTATCTAAGGAAAATCTTATCCTACAGGACGGGGTTAAGCGCGCAAAAATATTGTCCGCATGGGCAGATAAACTTAACAAAATACAAAAAGATAGCACTGAGGAATATAGCTCGCTGATGCGAATGTGTGGATTTTTTGAAACCGTGGGCTTGATGGAGGCCAGAGGGTACATTCATGCGCCTGACGTTATCGGACTCCTGAAAGGCCCATTGATCAATATCGGCTGCTTCGAAGAGCATATTACGCAGCTAGCGCAGCAAATAGGCGTGCCGCACGGTCTGTACGAGCACGCCCTAAATCTTTCACGCCTTGCGCATCAAGACGGATAAGGAGCCATTCACATCGGAATGTATTTGGTCATGGGACTCCCTTCCAAGGACCGAGTTTCTCTACCTTAATAATGCCCGTGGTAAAAGTTGGGTTCATTCTCACGGACAGATGCCAAACAGACGCGAATCTGTATTCCAACGGCGCACCACCGTCAATAAATAGAGGGTCTTTTCCACCTCACAAGCCTGCCGCTATCAAAATCTGGTTAGGATGAAGCTACCTATTGAAATCGGGGCATAATTATGAGGGAGACCTGCTATGCTCATACGTCCAATAGGCCTTCCCCAAAGTGGGTGACCCCTTCTCCACTGCCATCCGTCGCGTTTCCTATCCCCGGCTCGCCACGATCCTTCGAGCGTGACATCCCTAACCCTCTCACCCTATCTTGACTTGACGCGTTCACCGATCGGAACCGTAAATCCGCCAGGAGTTCATGATTATGATCCATGACCGTGATGAAATTCGTCATCTGACGAAGGGAGCGGCCGGGATAAGCTTTAAAGGTGATGAACGCATCGTTTTATGCACCTTTTTCGAACACTTGCTCCACTTCTCGCGCTGAGCCTTCTCGGCGCTGCGCCCGCGCATGCGCTCGAGAGCGCTCCGGTGAAGACGCCGCATGCCGAGGTGACGCTTGTCTCCGAGGTCAGCGCCGTCGAGCCGGGCAAGCCCTTCCGGCTCGGCCTGCGTTTCGTTCTCGCCAAGGGCTGGCACATCTATTGGGTCAATCCGGGCGAGGCCGGCGAGCCGCCGCATCTCGATCTCGATTTGCCGCAAGGCGCGACGGCCTCCGATTTCGACTGGCCCACCCCGCTTCGCATCCCCGAAGGGCCGGCGATGACCTATTCCTACCTTGGAGAGGTGCTGCTGCCCTTGACGGTGACGCCGGCGGCTTCGGGCGCGCCTTCGTCCTTTCCCATCAAGGCCAAGGCGAGCTGGCTCATCTGCGAAAACATCTGCGTGCCGGAGGAAGGCAGCTTCCGGCTCGATCTTCCGGCCGGCACCGCTTCACCCTCCCCGCAGGCGCCGCTCTTCGCCGCGGCCGACGCACGCGTGCCCCGCCCTTCCCCGTTCACGGCGAAGCTCTCCCCCGACGCGACCCTGTCCCTCATCGGAGAGGGAATTTCCTCGAAATCCGTGCGCGACGCTTGGTTCTTCCCCGAGAAATGGGGCGCGATCGACGATGCTCGCCCGCAGAGGCTCGCCGTCGCGGATGGTGCTTTTTCGCTCGCCCTCACACCCGCGAAGACCTTCGACCCGAAAGCCTCGCTCTCGGGCATCCTGGTCGTCAAGAACGAAAGCGGCGCCGAGAGCTTCTTCACGATCGCCGCAACGCCGGACGGCAGGCGCTGCCCCGGCCACGCTCGCGGCGCCCTCGCACGCCGTTCGGCAGTCCGCCGGGACGGCGAACTCCGCATTCGCGCCGGACGCCGATCTCGGGGTTGCGGCGATGTTGCTTTTCGCCTTCCTCGGAGGGCTCATCCTCAATCTCATGCCTTGCGTCTTCCCGATCCTGGCGATCAAGGCCGTGGCGATCGCAGGGCTCTCGGGGCGCGAGCGCGGGGCCGTGCGGACGCAGGCTGTCTCCTACACGCTCGGCGTGCTTTTCGCCTTCGCCGGCCTTTCCGCCTCGCTCCTGGCGTTCAGGACGGCCGGCTCCTTCGCCGGATGGGGCTTCCAGTTCCAATCGCCGGCCTTCGTCGCCTCCATGGCTTTTGTCTTTCTCCTCGTCGGGTTGAACCTTTCGGGTGTGTTCGAGATCGGCGGCGGCTTCGTCGGCGCGGGAAATCAGCTCGCGGGGCGCGGCGGCCATCTCGGCAGCTTCTTCACCGGGCTGCTCGCGGTGCTCGTGGCGACGCCTTGCACCGCCCCCTTCATGGGTGCGGCGATCGCCGCGGGTTTGGCGGCGCCACCGGCCGCGACCTTCGCCGTCTTCCTCGCGATGGGCCTTGGCCTTGCCGCGCCTTTTGCGCTCCTCGGCTTCTTGCCCGGCCTCGGTCGCCTCCTGCCGAAGCCTGGTCCGTGGATGGCGATCTTGCGGCAGGCGCTCGCCTTTCCGATGTACGCCGCCGCCGCCTGGCTTGTCTGGGTGATCAGCCAGCAGTCGGGCTCCGACGGAGTTCTTGCGACAATGACGGGCATCGTGCTCCTTGGCTTTGCCTCCTGGATCCTCGGCGTGACGCAAGGGCGAGAGGGTCGCGCCCGCTCATTTGGACGTGCCGCCGCTGGGCTCGCCGCGCTCGCAACGCTCATCGTTCTCTACGATGTCGCGACGGCGCCTTCGCCGCCCGACAGTGCCGTTGTGGCGACGACCGATGAGAAGCCCTACTCCGCCCAGCGCCTCGCGACGCTGCGCGCCGAGGGGCGGCCCGTCTTCGTCAATATGACCGCCGCATGGTGCGTCACCTGTCTCGTCAACGAGCGGATCGCGCTCTCATCGGACGCGGTGAAGAAGGCGTTCGTCGATCGCAAGGTCGCTTATCTCAAGGGCGATTGGACGCGCACCGACCCGGCGATCTCCGATTTCCTGCGCGAGCATGGGCGTGACGGCGTGCCGCTCTATGTGCTCTTTCCGCCGAAAGGAGCCGAGCCGGTCGTCCTGCCGCAAGTGCTGACCGCGAGTGCCGTCCTCGCCGAGCTCGATCGCTTCGGAAGCTGAAAGGGGATGGGCTTGCGGGTGACCCCGTTGGGGGCGCCACCTTGAAGCACCCGCCTCCGCGCCCCGGCGGTTGGCCACCACGCTGCCCCTACGCCCGGATAGCTTGAAAATGTCTGCTACTTTATGCCGGTCGGTGAAATCGCAAAACTCTTCGCTCGCATCGATGGACAATCCGGACGAGGCTCTGGGTGAGCCCGAACGCAAGGAACGAAATCCGAGGAGACCTGCAATGACGAGTGCGGCCGAGCTTCTGAAGGAGCTGGTGTCGATCAATTCGGTCAATCCCGACCTCGTCCCTGGCGCTGCCGGGGAAAGCGAGATCGCCGATTTCTGCACGCGATGGCTCGCGGCGCGTGGCTTTGAGGTGCACCGCCTCGAGGAACGCAAGGGACGCCCCTCCGTCGTCGGGGTCGCCAAGGGACGGGGCGGTGGACGCTCGCTGATGTTCAACGGCCATCTCGATACCGTCACGCATGCCGGATACGATGGCGACCCGCTGACGCCGAAGCTGGAAGGCGGAAAGCTCTTCGGCCGTGGCTCCTTCGACATGAAGAGCGGGGTCGCCGCCATGATGGTGGCGGCCGCGCGGGCCGCGAAACAGGGTCTTGCGGGAGACATCCTCGTCGCCTGCGTGGCGGATGAGGAATATGGGAGCCTCGGCACGGCCGAGGTGGCGCGCCATTTCAAGGCGGATGCGGCCATCGTCACAGAGCCGAGCCATCTCGAGCTCACACTCGCTCATAAAGGCTTCGTCTGGTTCGACGTGATCATCGAAGGGCGCGCCGCGCATGGCTCGCGGCCGGAACTCGGCGTCGACGCCATCGCCAAGGCGGGGCATTTTCTGGTGGCGCTCGAAGCTTATGGTCAAAAGCTCCTCGCGGGCAAAGGCCATCCCGATCCTGCGCACAGGCTCGGTGCACGCCTCGATCATCAAGGGCGGTGAGGAATTGTCGAGCTACCCGGCGATCTGTCGCATCTCGATCGAGCGGCGAACCATTCCGGGCGAGAGCGGCGACAGCGTCGAGGCGGAGCTCACCGCCATCCTCGACGCGCTTGCGGGCTCGGTCCCCGATTTCCGCTATCGTTTGGAACGAGGCCTCGATCGCGTGCCCTTCGAGACGCGGGCCGACGAACCGATCGTGGTGTGCTTGCGCCGGCATGCGACCGAGGCGCTCGACCATGCGCCGAATGTTCGCGGCGAGCCCTTCTGGACCGATTGCGCCATCTTGAAGGAGGCCGGCATTCCCTCTCTCCTCTTCGGCGCGGACGGCGCCGGCGCCCATGCGGCGACCGAATGCGGCCTCATCGAGAGCGTCGAGACGCTGGCGCGCATTCTCGAGCGCACGGCGGTCGATTTCTGCGCTTGAGGGCGGCGTCCCGCGTACGTGCGCCGGCATCGACTGCTCAGTCGACCACGAACAGCTTGGCACCGGTGCGCGTCGAGGAGCGATGCGGCGCGTCGCCGAAATCGGAGACCTGGTAGCTCATCCCGGCGGTCGAGCTTGAAGCTGCGCCCGTCCTTGAGCTCGGTGTCGAGCTCGCCGTCGACGACGTAGAGAATGTGGCCGCGATCGCACCAATGATCGGCGAGATAGCCCGGCGAATATTCGACGACCCTGACCCGGATGTCGCCGATGCTCGAGCGTGCGCCAGATCGCCTTGCCCGTCGTGCCGGCATGTTCGGTCGCCGGCACCGAGCTCCAATCCGTCGCGGTAAAGGAGAGCGGCGGGATTTTCAAAGCTGCTTCAGCAGCGCCGCGGCGCCCGAGACGATCGGCCTTGCCCGGCGTATCCTCGATGTTGAGCGACTTCACGACACCGTCCTCGACCAGCATCGAATAGCGCTTCGAACGAGTGCCGAGGCCGAAGCCCGAGCCGTCCATCGAAAGCCCGAGCGCCTTGGCGAAATCGCCGTTGCCGTCGGCCAGGAACTCGATCTTGCCCTGCCCGCCGGAGGCCTTCGCCCAGGCGTCCATGACGAAGACGTCGTTGACGCCGGTGACCGCGATCGCATCGACGCCTTTGGCCTTGATCGCATCCGCATTGGCGACGAAAGCCCGGCAGGTGATTCTTGTGGCAGGTCGGCGTGAAGGCGCCCGGAACCGCGAAAAGAACGACCTTGCGTCCCTTGAACACGTCGTCCGTCGTCTTGGCGGCTGGACCATCCGCGGTCATCACGCGGAAGGTCGCTTGAGGCAGGCTGTCGCCAACGGCAATGGTCATGAGAATTCTCCCGAAGGCCGGCGCGGGTCGATCCCGACTCGGCTTCGCGCGGACTTAGCGCGGCGGGCGGCGAGTGTCGAGACTGAAGGCGAATCGAGAGGGCCGGGCGCCACAGCCGCCCGGCGCGGCAAAACACGCGCGCTCCCGACGATGCGGCGCGCGCATCCGGCGTTCGCGCGAACCTCAGCCTTCGGCCGAGCGTCGAGGGTGCAGGCTCGCGCCGCGCCTCATCCTCGACGCCGAGGATCCCCTCGGCCACCAGCTCCTCGATCAGCTCTGCGCTCGTAGCCGAGCTCGGCCGCGATCGCCGCGCTGTGCTCGCCGAGACGGGGAACATCGAGGCGCCGGCCGAGACGCCGTCCCGCCATCTCGAGCGGCAAGGCGGGAATATCGATCGTGTCGCCCCTTTGCGTCGTCACCTCGATCATGGCGCCGGGCGTCGCAAGATGCGGGTCGTCGAAGAGATCCTCGGGCTTCGTGATCGGCGCGAAAGGAAGCCGCGCCTTCTCGAAGGCGTCGATGATCTCGGCTCGCGTGAAGCGCAGGAACAGCTCCCGCAAGATCGGCAAGAGCCGGTCGCGGGCCGCGACGCGCTGCGCGATTGGTCGCGAGCGTCGCATCGGCGAACAGGCTCGGGCAGCTCGAAAGCCCGGCAGAAGATCGCCCATTGCGTATCGGTGACGACGCCGAGGAAGATCTGCTCGCCATCCCCCGTGTCGAACACGTCGTAGATGCCCCAGGCCGTCATCCTCGCCGGCATGGGCGGGGCCGGCTTTCCGGTGACGGCGAATTGCGCCATGTGCTGGGCGACGAGGAAGACGTTGTTCTCGAACAAGCGCGCTGCGCACCAGTTGGCCTTTGCCGGTGCGGGCGCGCTCATGCAGCGCCGCGAGAATGCCGATCGCGGCGAACATGCCGCCCATGATGTCGTTGACCGGAGGTGCCGGCGCGCAGCGGCCTGCCCGGGCGGGCCGGTCATATAGGCGAGGCCGCCCATCATCTGCACCACCTCGTCGAGCGCGGCACGGTTCTCGTAAGGGCCCGACGAGAAAGCCCTTGAGCGAGCAATAGATGAGGCCGGGATTTTCCGCCTTGCAGCGCCTCGTAGCCGAGGCCGAGCGCTTCGAGCCCGCCGGGACGGAAGTTCTCGGTCACCACATCGGCGCGCGCGATCAGCCGCTTCGCGAAGCGCAAGCCCTTGCTCGGTCTTGAGATCGAGCACGAGGCTCTTCTTGTTGCGATTGAAGGTCGGCGAAAAAACCCGCACCCGCCCCGACGAGGCGGCGCGTATTGTCGCCCTTGCGGAGAGCGGCTCGACCTTGATGACCTCGGCGCCGAGATCGCCGAGCACGAGGCCGCAACTCGGCCCCATGACCATATGGGAGAACTCGACGACACGAATGCCGGAAAGCGGTCCAGTCACCGGAAGAATCCTCTCGCCTCGGCAGCGTTGCGGAGCAGGACCGCCAATCTCTTGCCCGGTCCTTTCGCACCGTCTCGCTCCGCCATCGGAGGAGTTCCTCGACGCTTGAAATTGGCGACAGCCTGCACGCGTCCGTCATCGCCCCTGCGAACCGGCGTTGGCCATCGAACGTTAGTGAAACCGCCAAGCCCTGTCACCTTCGGCAGCCGCGGCTCCGATCGGCCGGAGCGCGGATCCGACGGTCCTTCGCGCGGCTGGCGAAAGGAACTGCACCGACACGGCAGGCGTCTTTCGCGCCTCGCGAGCGGAATGGGACGTGGCGAAGAAATACGCGCGCCGCGACGCCTAGGCGGCGAGAAGCTTCTGCACTTCGGTCACGAGATCGCGCAAATGGAAGGGCTTCGAGAGCACCTTCGCATCCTTGGGCGCGTGGTTGTCGGGATTGAGCGCGACCGCGGCAAAACCGGTGATGAACATGACCTTCATGTCCGGGTCGAGCTCGGTCGCCTTGCGGGCGAGCTCGATGCCGTCCATCTCCGGCATCACGATATCGGTGAGGAGGAGCTCGAAGGGCTCCTCGCGCAGCCGGTCATAGGCCGAGCGGCCATTGTCGTAGGAAACGACCTCGTAGCCCGCGTTCTCGAGCGCTCTCACCAGAAAGCGACGCATGTCGTTGTCGTCTTCCGCGAGGATGATCTTATGCATGTCGGTGGGGCTCGGTCGCAGATCGGCTGTCACAAATCATAAGCCATGGGCCACGTAAAGAACTCATGAAATTTCCGCGAGGCTCGTTGAATGAACGATGGACAAGCGGCACGATGCACAGCAAACTCCTGGCCCCTGACGAGACGAGCTGCGGGAGCCTGAAATCCGAAAGATGACCGCACGGACCCATGAACCTGCCTTCGAGATCGTTGAGCCGAAAGAGCTCGTCTGTCCGATCGTCTTCTCATCTCCCCATTCCGGCCGATTTTATCCCGAACGCTTCTTGAGCGCCGCGCGCCTAACGCCTTTCGAGCTGCGCCGCTCGGAAGACGCCTTCGTCGATCTCCTGCTCACGCCCGCCGCCGAAAGCGGGGTTCCGCTCATCCATGCCCGTTACCCGCGCGCCTATCTCGACGTCAACCGCGAACCCTATGAGCTCGACCCGCGCCTGATCGACGGGCCGATTCCCGGCTTCGCCAACACGCGCTCGATGCGCGTCGCGGCGGGCCTCGGCGCCATTCCGCAAATCGTGGCCGATGGCCAGGACATCTATCGGCGTCGCTTGCCCGTCACCGAGGCTTTCGAGCGCATCGAGGCGCTGCATAAGCCTTTCCACACGGGACTGCGGCGGCTCCTTCAGCGCGCGCGAGCCCGTTTCGGCATCGCCCTTTTGGTCGATTGGCATTCGATGCCTTCCGGAGAGGCATCCGGAGGTCGAACCGACACCCGACTTCGTCCTCGGCGACCGGTTTGCGACGAGCTGCACACCGCAGATCGTCGATGCGGTCGAGGCACTGTTGCGGCGCAAGGGCTTTACCGTCTCGCGCAACAAGCCCTATGCGGGCGGCTACATCACGGAGAGCTACGGCCATCCGGCACAGGGCACGCATGCGCTGCAGATCGAAGCCTGCCGGGCTCTCTATATGGACGAGCGGACCTTGACCCCGACCGCGAAATTCAAGGGCCTTTCGCAGCATTTCGTCGATGTCGCCAATCTCTTGCGCGACACTCATGCCGGGATCGGAACGAGCGCGAGGATCGCCGCTGAATGAGAAAATGAGGCGTCGGGGCACTTGACCGATGCCGTCGAGCCAAAAAAGAGGCCGCCAAGCAAGCTTGGCGGCCCAAGTCTAGGGAGGAAACGCCCAAGGAGGGCAGCAACCCGAGAAATCAGGTTGCAATGCACAAGTTAATCGTTGCGTCGCACAAAATCAAGGGATGCGGCGATTTTTCTTTGGAGTGGGCTTCGAAACTGCATAACTCCTTGAAGCAACGAGCGGTTTTCTCCGTTGCTTCCAGGGCGAAGCACAGCGGCGTGCAACGGGGGCCTTGTGGAAAACGGCCAAAGGCGGCATCACGCTTGAGGCTTGGGCTTGCGGCGAGAAGATACGTCAAAGGTAAGTGTTCATGACCGCGGTCGATTTCGCCTCCTTCGTCGAAACCCTCGCCACCCATTCGGGCGACGCCATCCTGCCCTTCTTCCGCACCAGCCTGGCCGCTCTCGACAAATCGACCGATGGGGCTTTCGATCCGGTGACCGAGGCGGATCGCGCCGGTGAGGTCGCCATGCGGCGCTTGATCAACGCCAATTTTCCTTCCCATGGCATCATCGGAGAAGAATTCGGCGCCGAGCGGCGCGAGGCCGAATATGTCTGGGTTCTCGATCCGATCGACGGCACCAAGGCCTTCATCTGCGGTCTCCCGATCTGGGGCACCTTGATCGGGCTCACCCACCATGGGCCGTCCGGTCTACGGCATGATGAACCAGCCCTTCTCGCGCGAGCGCTTCAGCGGCGACGGGAAGGCTGCGCGCTATGAGGGGCCCGCGGGCCGGCGCACGCTGCGCGTGCGCTGCTGCCCGAGTGTCTCCGAGGCGGTGATCTCGACCACGCATCCGGGCATGATGGCGCCCGCCGAACGGCAGCGCTACGACCGCCTCGAGATCGCGCGCCAAGTTGTCGCGCTACGGCGGGGATTGCTACGCCTACGCCATGCTGGCCGCCGGCCATATCGATCTCGTGGTCGAATCGGGGCTCAACCCCTACGACATCGTGGCCATCATCCCGATCGTGGAAGGCGCGGGGGCGTGATCACGTCCTGGAGCGGCGGGGACGCCTCGGGTGGAGGCAGCATCATCGCCGCGAGCGACACGCGCGTGCATGAAGAGGCGCTCGCGATCCTCAATTCCTGAAGCGAGCCCTTCACCGGGCGAGCTCGTCGAGATCGACGCCGTAGCGCTCGGCGTTGCGCCGCATGGAGATCACCCGCTCTTCGACCTTCTCGCCTCGCAGTGCATCGCCGAGCATGTCGAGAAAGCTCTGCCAGCCCATCGCATTTTGCTTCTCGAAAGAAGAGAGAATGGGCAAATGCGCGAGCGTCACCTTTCCCCTCCCGTTCTGCCGTCCGTTGCGGGCAAGGCAATGGATCACGCCGCGCTCGCCGCCCGCTCGCCATCGCGCATGGACGCCTCGCCGCCCGGGATGAAGGCGTCGATCGCGGCGAGCGCCTGGTCACGAAAGAAGTCGCTTTCCATCAGCAATTCGTGGCGCGCGCCCACGATGACGATGGCCGAACCCGTCTTGAGCCGCGAGGCGAAGCGCTCCGTCGCTTGCGTGGAAGACCACGCGATCGTCTCCGCTCGCGAGGACGAGCAGAGGCGTCGCGATCCGGCGCGGAAAATTCGGATCGGACAGAGCCGCGCATCATATGGCAGGCGGAAGCGATCCAATCGACGGTCGGATCGCCGATCCCGAGATCGGGCGCGTTCGGACAGGATTGCGGCATTACGCTCGTAACGCGCGAGATCCGTCGACAGGCGATTATTTCGAAGGGCTTGGCGATGATCGAGCCAGGACCGCCGCCCGGAATGAAGGATCGCCCCAAGCCGAAGCCTGAGAGCGTGGTGGCGAGCGCGGTCGCATAGCGAGGCGCGATCGTCGGCGAGAAGCCGATCATCGGAGAGGTCAGCGCGGCACGCAGCACCGGCGTTTCGCCTCGTCCGAGGCGCGCGAGAAGCACGGCCGCGCCCATGGAATGCGCGACGACTGAACCAGGGCTTGCGGGCTCGACCCATCCCTCCATCTCGGCGAAGACCGCATCGAGATCGAGATAATAGTCGGAGAAGCGCCGCACATGGCCCTTTCCTCGGGTTGCGCAGCAGGCGCTCCGAGCCACCCTGGCCACGCCAATCGAAGCTGACCACGTCGAAGCCGCGAGCGCGGAAATGGTCGACCGTCTCGAAATATTTCTCGATGAATTCGGCGCGGCCTTGCAGCAAAAGCACGGTGCCTTGGATCGGCATCGCGGACGCTGGCCATTGCGCGACACGCAGCGAAACGCCATCCGCGGTTCGGATGGCGAAGCAGTCGCGCCGCGCGAAGGCACGGGGTATCGCGGACGTGCCGACGAGATCGGTTCTCACTGCACTGGGCATGCGACAAACCACGAAGCCAAATTAGGACGAAGGCCCGTCTCGAGGCAACGCTTCGCCCAGGGCGAGGCACAAGGCGATCAGAGCTTGCGCCGGCCGAAATCGGGCTCCGGCGTTTCCTGGCCCTGGCTGACGATGCCGCGTCTTATGGCGCGGGTGCGCGAGAAGAGATCGAACAGCTTGTCGCCCTCTCCCCAGCGGATGGCGCGCGCCAAGCGCCGAGAGATCCTCGTTGAAGCGCGCCAGCACCTCGAGCACGGCCTCCTTGTTGTGCAAGAACACGTCGCGCCACATCGTGGGATCGGACGCGGCGATGCGGGTGAAGTCGCGAAATCCGCCGGCCGAGAATTTGATCACCTCGGATTGGGTGACGGATTGAAGGTCATCGGCCGTGCCGACGATATTATAGGCGATGAGATGCGGCAGATGGCTCGTCACCGCGAGCACGAGGTCGTGGTGATCGGCGGACATGATCTCGACATTCGCGCCCATGCCCTTCCCAGAAGCGCGCGAATGCGCGCGACGGCATCGTCGTCCGTGCCGTCGGGCGGCGTCAGGATGCACCAGCGATTGACGAAGAGCGAAGCAAAGCCCGCGGCGGGCCCTGAATTCTCGGTGCCGGCGACCGGATGAGCCGGCACGAAGCGTGCGTGCGCGGGCAGATGCTCGAGCACCGATTTGATGACGGCACTCTTCACCGAGCCGACATCCGACACGATCGCCCCTTGTCGAAGGTGAGGCGCGATCTCCGCCGCGACCGCGCCGCAGGCGCCGACCGGCACGCAGACGATCACCGCATCGGCGTCGCGAACGCCCTCGGCAAAGCTCGAGGCGATCTCGTCGCCGAGGCCGAGCGCCGCCGCCTCGCGGCGGACCTCCTCGGAGATGTCGAAGAGCACGACGCGCCGCGCGAGCGCAAAACGGCGCGCCGCCAGCGCGATCGAGGAGCCGATGAGCCCGATGCCGATGATCGCGAGCCGCTCGAAAGGCAAGGCATCGCCCGGTTGCGGCGCGAAGCTTCAGCCACGGGCCGTCGCGACCCTGCCGAAGGAACTTCTCGAGCGCCGCCACCACCTTGCGATTGGCTTCCTCCGAACCGATGGTCAGGCGCAGCGCGTTCGGCAGGCCATAGGCGCTCGAGCGCGCGCAGGATCAGCCCGTCGGCTCGCGCGAGATAGGCGTCGGCCTCCTTCGCGGTCTTGCCCGGCTCGGCGGCGAAATGGATGAGCAGGAAATTGCCGACGCTCGGCGTGACCGAGAGCCCGAGCGCGCCGATCTTCGAGGCGAGCCAGGCGAGCCAGCGATCGTTATGCGCGAGCGCCGCCGCGATATGGGCGTCATCGGCGATCGCCGCGGCGCCGGCCGCGAGCGCGGCGCCGTTGACGTTGAAGGCGCTGCGGATGCGGTTGAGGGCGTCGACGACATGCGCCGGCCCGTAGAGCCAGCCGATGCGCAGATTGGCGAGGCCGAAGATCTTCGAGAAGGTGCGGGTCATCACGACGTTGTCGCTCGTCGAGACGAGCTCGAGGCCCGAAGCATAGTCATTGCGCCGCACATACTCGGCATAAGCGGCATCGAGGACCAGCAGGACATGCGGGCGGCAGGCCGGCGTGCAATCGCTTGACCTCGCTGTAGGGGATGTAGGTCCCGGTCGGGTTGTTCGGATTGGCGAGGAAGACGATCTTGGTGCGCGGCGTGACCGCCTTGAGCATCGCGTCCACATCCGTCTGGAAATCGCGCTCCTTGGCGATCGACGGGCTTGCCTCCCGCGGCACGCATCGGCGATCGGGTAGACGAGGAAGCCGTATTGGCTCATCACCCCTTCGTCGCCAGGCCCGATATAGGCATTGGCGAGAAGGCTCAACAGCTCGTCCGAGCCCGAGCCGCACAGGATGCGATCGGCATCGAGGCCGTATTTCGCCGCGATCGCCTCGCGAAGCTTCGTCGATGTGCCGTCGGGATAGAACTCGAGCCCTTGCACCGCCGCTTTGAAGGCCTCGATCGCCTTCGGCGAAGGACCGAGCGGCGTCTCGTTCGAGGACAGCTTATAGATCTTCTCGACGCCCTGTGCCGCGCTCCTGCCGGGCACATAGGCCTCGATATCGAGCACGCCCGGGCGAGGCTTTGGACGAGACGAGGCGGCGACCATGGAGGAGATCCCAAATGCAGCGAGGCGTGGCGTTAAACACGCGACCGCCGTTCCCGGTCAAGCGCAAACGCCGCAATTCTCATCATTCGGCGGTTTTGGCGTTTCTTTGGCTTCCCTCGAATAGCGTCAACTCGGCTTTCAACGCGACGGATTCTCGAGCAGGGGAGAGCCACCTAACGCGCAAGTCCCGTGAGCCGCGCTTCGGCGCGGCGCAATCGCCTATCGAGCTCGTTGCCTGCTCGGATGTAACAAATCGCGCCGGGGCATGCGTATAGCTTTCCAGGCACCGACCCCGTTCGGTTTGTCTATCCCAAAGAGGAAAAACGCCTGACGAAGCACGAATTGAACGTTCCATGAAGATGTGCGCATCATCGAAAAGGCGCGATGGCGGCACAGGCTTTTGCCCTGCGAGGATCCGAAGCTCGCAGACGCACTCCAAATCGGAGGAACGCCATGACATCCAGGCCCCTTCCGCAAGCGACGGTCGTGGTCCACCCCGGCATCGTGCGCTTGACCCATTGGATCAATGCCATCGCCATCCTGATCATGGTCGGATCGGGCTGGCGCATTTACAACAATGTGCCGATCTTCTCCTCGATCGAGTTTCCCCTTTGGGCGACGCTCGGTGGTGATCCCGATCTCACCTATGCGCGCAACAGCGACGTCGGGTTTTCGAACGCGCTGCTCTGGCATCTCGCCGGGATGTGGTTGTTCGCCGTGAACGGCCTCGTCTATCTGACCTACGGCGTGCTGTCCGGCCGTCTTTTTCGCAAGCTTTTTCCGATCACCCCGCGTGAGATCATGGCGACGATCGCGGACACGCTGCGGCTCAAGCTCGCCCATGAGGATCTGACGATCTACAACGCCGTGCAGAAGATTCTCTACCTCGGCGTGATCGCGGCGATGATTCTTGCCGCGATCTCCGGCCTTTCGCTCTGGAAGCCGGTGCAGTTCCAGGGCTTGATCACGCTGTTCCAAGGATTCCAGGGCGCGAGGCTCGTGCATTTCCTCTGCATGTCGGCGATCGTGCTGTTTCTCGTGGTGCATGTGACGCTCGCGCTCCTGGTGCCGCGAACGCTTCTGGCCATGGTCACCGGGCGCGTTCGCGTGCCGCCCACCCCTGCCCTCGAGCCGGCGGAGTGAACCGATGACGATGCGTCCTCACGCTCGCTTTTCCGCCCCTGGAAAGGGGTCGATCGATCAGTGCTCGATGAGAACCGACCTCTCGTCCGCTCGCTCGAACGGCGGCTTTTCCTACGCCAGGGCCTCAGCCTCGGCGCCCTGACCCTGCTCACCGGTTGCGACATCTCGAACAAGGAGAGCGTGCAGGCCGTGCTGAAGGCCTTCTCGCACTGGAACGACCGGGTGCAGGCGTGGCTCTTCGACCCGACGAAGCTCGCGCCGACCTTCTCGGAGACCGAGGTGCTGAAGCCGCCGCGTTTCAACGCCTTCTACAGCATCGATGAGGTGAAGCCGATCGACATGCAGAGCTGGAAGCTCGAGATCGGCGGGCTCGTCAAGGACAAGCGGCCCTGGACGCTCGAGCGCATCAACGCGCTGCCGAAGGTGTCGCAGATCACCCGTCATGTTTGTGTCGAGGGTTGGGACTATATCGGCAAATGGAGCGGGGTGAGCTTGCGGCGCTTCCTCGAAACGATCGAAGCCGATCTTTCCGCCAAATATGTCTCCTTCGAATGCGCCGACGATTATTCGGGATCGATCGACATGGCGAGCGCCCTGCATCCGCAGACGCAACTGACGACCGATTATGCCGATGCGCCGATCGGCGTTCCTTACGGCTTTCCGCTGCGGCTTCGGGTCGCGACCAAGCTCGGCTTCAAGATGCCGAAATGGATCACCTCGATCGAGGTCACCAACGAATATCCGGGCGGCTACTGGGAAGACCGCGATTACAACTGGTTCAGTGGAATATGAAGCCGAAGATCGAGGGTTCGTGTCGCTTCGTGCCGCGCGTATTGGCGGAACTCCTCTCCTGTCGAGAGAGGGAGAGCGCTTCGCCTGAGGCAGGGCGGATCGCGACGCGCATAGGGGTGTGGAACCGGGTCGCCGGAGGCGCGGCTCGATGAGCGATGTCTCGAGCGCGTCCTGCGGAATTGCCGTCATGGCCAAGGCCTCCCTTCCCGGCCGAACCAAGACGCGCCTCGTGCCGCCGCTTACTTTCGAGGAGGCGGCAGCTCTCAACACCGTTTTCCTCAAGGATGTTTTCGCCAATATCGCCGAGGCGTCGCGCGCGGTCGCCGATCCGCGCCTTTGCTGCCTATGGCCCTGTCGGCGAGGAAAGGTTTTTCGAGGATCTCATGGAGCCAAGCCCCGGCCTCATCCCGGCGGAGTTTTCGAACTTCGGCGAATGCTTGTTCGCCGCCGTCGAAGGCATGCTGGCCGCCGGCTGCTCCTCGCGCCTGCGTGCTCAATGCCGATACGCCGGACCTGCCGACCGCGTATCTCGTGCGGATCGCGCGCGAGCTTGCCGGCGGGCGAGACCGGGTCGTCATCGGGCCTGCCGATGACGGCGGCTATTACATATTGGGCATCTCGAGGCCGCATCAGCGCCTCTTCGCCGAAATCGACTGGAGCACGGAGCGCGTGTTCGCCCAGACGCTCGACCGCGCGGCGGAACTCGGCCTCGAGGTCGATCACCTTACCGAGGTGGAACGATATCGACGACGCGCAGTCGCTTCGGTATTTCGCGAGCGCGCGTCGACGTGGCGAAGACCTCTGGCGACGTGCGGCCGTTCGCGGCCCCGCATAGCTCGGCGCATTTGCGGGCGAGCTTGCGCAAAACCGATTTCGCGCGGCGCCTCGCGCTGCCCTCGAGCCTGCGGGTCGACGCCGCGTGAAGCGCGAGGCTGCGACGAGCGCACTGATATCCATGCGCGCCTTGTGGGGTTGCGCCATCGCGCTCGTCGCGCTCTCGCTCGTCGCGCGCCACGCGCAATGGACGGACGATTTCGCCCTGTTCGTTCCGACGGTCTGGGCACAAAGCCTGGTCTACGCGTTCGGCGCGTGGATATTGCTGCAGGAATGGCCCGCCGGCGTCGACAATCGCCTCCTTCTCACCACGATCGTGGTGGTCGCGGTGATCTTGAGGCTCATCGCGCTCGCCACCCCGCCGAATTTTCTCTCGACCGACGTCTATCGCTACGTCTGGGACGGACGCGTCCAGGGTGCGGGCATCAATCCTTATCTTCACGTTCCGGCCGATCCGGCGCTGGCCTCGCTTCGCGACGAGGCGATCTACCCGCACATCAATCGGCTCTATACGGCGCCGACCATCTATCCGCCTTTCGCGCAGATGGTGTTCTTCGCCATCACGCGCCTCGGCCAAAGCGTGACCGCGATGCGGCTTGCGATGCTCGGATTCGAAACCGTGGCCGTCCTCGCCCTGGCGGTGCTGCTCAAGCGCAGCGGCTTGGCGGCGCATCGCATCGCGCTCTATCTTTGGCATCCGCTGCCCGATCTGGGAATTCGCCTGCGGCGCCCATGTGGATGCGGTGGTGATCGCCATGTCGCTTCTCGCGCTCATTGCCGCGATGTCGAACAGGCAGATGCCTTGCGGGCGCTTTCATCGCCGCGGCGACCGTGACGAAATTCCTGCCCATTGTCATCGTGCCGGCTCTTTATCGGCGCTGGGATTGGAAGATGCCGGCGGCCTTCATCGGCCTCGTCGTCCTCTCCTATGCGCTCTACATCAACGCCGGGGCGAAAGTGCTCGGCTTTCTCGAGAGCTACGCGTCGGAGGAAGGCATGACGCAGGGCCAGGGCGTTTTCATCGCGATGCTCTTGCGCGATCTCGGACTTGCGCCCTTTCCGGCGATGCTCGGCTTCGCAGCCATCGCCTCGGCGGTGCTCGGCACACTGGCGATCGGCGCGCTCTCACGAAATCGTGACGCCGAAGCGATGCCGGTGCTCGCGGCAGGTCTCGCCATCGCGACGCTCGTCCTGATCTCGCCCCACTACCCCTGGTATTTCTGCTGGCTCGTGCCCTTCATCTGCTTCCTGCCGAGATGGTCGCTGATCTATCTGACCTCCTCGGTGTTCTTCCTTTACGTCACCGATGACCCTTTTAGCCTTTTGACCGGGCTCGTGATCTACGGTCCGGCCCTCGCGATCTGTCTCTACGAGCAGCGTCGTTTCCTCGTGCCGCTCCTCCAACAAGGATCGATCCCGTGACTGTCCAACCCAGCTTCGCCGACAGCGTCAGCCGCCGCTATTTCGAGGAGGTCGCGCAAGAACGCGAGGCGCATGCCGTCAAGGACCCGGTCTGCCTCTATCTCGAGGTGACGAACCGCTGCAACCTGCCTTGCACCACCTGCCCGCGCACCTACGAAGAGCTGGAGCCGGAGAAGGACATGTCATGGGACATGTTCACGGCGATCGTCGATCAGTTCACAAGCGTGAAGCGCGTCGTCCTGCACGGCGTCGGCGAGCCGATGATGGTGAAGGAGCTGCCGCGCATGGTCGCGTATTTGAAGGCGCGCGGCATTTATGTCCTGTTCAACACCAACGGGACCTTGCTCAAGGTGAAAAAGAGCCGCGAATTGATCGAGGCCGGTCTCGACGAATTGCGCGTTTCGCTCGATGCGGCGGAGGCTGGCGCCTATGCCAAGATCCGCGGCCGCGACATGTTCGATGCGATCGTGCGCAACCTCAAGGGGTTCCTCGCGCTCAAGCACGAAATGGGCGTCGAGCATCCACGCGTCTCGCTCTGGTTGACCGGCCTGAAGGAGACGATCGAGCAGCTCCCCGCCTTCATCGAGGTCGCCCATGAGATCGGCGTGAAGGAGGTGCATCTGCAGCGGCTCGTGTATTTCCCCGAGGGCCAGGGCATGGCCCGACCCTCCTCCTCGCTTTTCGAAAGCATCGATGCGGCCGAGCGCGACCATCTCGACCGCGCGAAGGTGAGGGCACGCGAGCTCGGCGTGTTCTTCGATGCTTCGGGCGCCTCGGAACCCGAGGAGAGCCTGGCGCGACATGTCAACGGGAAGCCTTGGTCGATGTGCCGCAGGCCCTGGTCGCTGATGTATTTCACCGCCCATGGACGCGCACTGCCTTGTTGCATCGCGCCCTTTTCCATGCACGGCTATGACAGCTTCACCCTGGGCGATGCAAAAACGCAGACGCTCGCTGAGATCTGGAACGGTCCGGCCTATCGCCAGTTTCGCGAGGAGCTCTTGAGCAACAAGCCGCCTTCGGCCTGTGCGAATTGCGGCCTGCGCTGGAGCCTATGAGGGACGCCGCCGAGATGGCCGATCCGATCCTGGAAGGCCCGCCGACGCCGGCTCTGGACGCCTCGAGCCGGGCCGGCCGACCTGGGCCCTTGGTCGGCGCCTCACGAGTTCCGCTTGCCTCCGGCGGTTCGGCCCTTCACCCGAGGAAAGAGGCAGCGCGCGTCGCGCTCGTCATCCCGACGCTGAACGAGGAGGAGGCGATCGGCCCTTTGCTCGCGCGCGTGCCGTCAGGCGGGGTCGATATGATCATCGTCGCCGATGGCGGCAGCGGGGACAGAACGATCGAGCGAGCGCGTGCGCTGGGCGCGAAGGCAATCGAGGCCGGACGCGGATACGGTCGAGCCTGCTGGCAAGGCGCGCTTGCGGCAGGAGACGATTGCGACATCGTCGTCTTCATGGACGGAGACGGCGCCGACAAGCCCGAGCTCATCTCGCGCCTCGTCGGGCCGATCGCGGCGGGGGAAGCCGATTTCGTCATCGGCTCGCGCCTGCGCGGCTCGCGTGCGGCAGGCAGCATGTCGTTTCATCAAATCCTCGCCGGCCTCGCGCTCGGTTATGCGATGCGTCTTGCCCAAGGCGTGCGCTACACCGACATGTGCGCATTCCGGGCGATCCGCCGCAAGAGCCTCATGACGCTCGGCATGCGCGAGATGACCTATGGCTGGAATATCGAGATGCAGATGCGGGCGGCGGCCGCGAAGCTGCGCATCCTCGAATTGCCCGTCGATTACGGCTTGCGCGAAGGCGGCGTCTCGAAGGTCGCCGGCAGCCTGCGCGGCACGCTCAGCGCCAGCACGCGCATCATCGCGACCTTCTTTCGGGTCTGGCGGGAGATGCGCCAGAAGGAGCGATAAGCGGGTAAGAGCGAGGGGCAACGATCGCAGAACTGTCTTTTCAGGGCAGCGGATCGACCTGAATTATTCCTTAAGTCGTGATTATAAGCGCCGAGTTCACGAGAATATCTTGAGGTCTCTCGACGCTTTGTCGCTGGAGATATTCGAGCACCATTTCCATCAGCCGCTGAGCCTCTGCTCGTGCCACGGACGGTAAAATGATCAACCCCGGATGGACCTCGACACCTGCGGCGAGCTTGCGAAAATCATCGGCATTCTCCGTTACCAGAATCCTATCTTCTTGCACACAACGTGCGAACACCACGTGATCTGGATCTTGTAGCCGACCCCGATCACGTGGATGGATTGCGTTGTGGCCGCTTTGATTGAGGTGATGGCTGAGTGACGGTGAGATGCACTCGTCGACAAAAAATCTCACGCAAATTTTTCCGCGCCGCCCAACGAGGGACGCCCGATCTGGGGATGTGTCTTTCCGTAGACATACGCGGCTTCAAAGGCTTTCCGAGGAATATCGGGATAGTCTTTCATCAGTTCGTCGATTGAATCGCCCGACGCAAGCCGACCGTATATTGCGCTTACCGTGAGACGGGTGCCCTTGATAACCGGACGCCCGCCTCGTACGCCTTCAACTGTTTCAATCAAAGCATCCCTCGCGGACGTGTAACGCTCCGCGCGCTCCACGGCTCGCCGGCTCAGGGAGCCTACGTGCACGACGACGCAGGGATGAACCTCGATCTTGGCCGTCTTCAAAGCCGCCGGCGATAGCCTCTCCAACTTCCGAGCCACCAATCTCTTATCTTTGACACTAAGGCGCCGGCCCAAGGATTTGACCGCTGCGGCGACGGCGACGGCGTAGAGCGGAAGGAGCCGTGGACTCCCATGACGGCTCCCGGGCGAGGTGAGAACCTTCTGCTCAAGGGCCTTCTCGACAACGCTTTTCGACGTGTCGGCCAAAGCGGCCACTTCATTCGGTGTCAGCAAAGCGGCGTTTTTCACAATTCGTTCCTGGTCAGGAATTTATTATAGACCGTCTAGCCAAAAATACAAGCGATCAAAAGCTTGCGAGCATGTTTGTGTCAGATGAACTCGGCGCGTGCCGTTTTCCTCCCGCACCAAACGGGGAGGAATTCACTCTCAACGGTATGGAGCGTTTCCGGATGTGATCACACTCGCCGCTCGACCATCATCTTCTTGATCTCGGCGATGGCCTTGGCCGGGTTGAGGCCTTTCGGGCAGGCCTGGGCGCAGTTCATGATGGTGTGGCAGCGATAGAGGCGGAAGGGGTCTTCGAGATGATCGAGCCTCTCGCCCGTCGCCTCGTCGCGTGAATCGATCAGCCAGCGATAGGCCTGGAGCAGCGCGGCCGGGCCGAGATAGCGCTCGCCGTTCCACCAATAGCTCGGGCAGGAGGTGGAGCAGCAGGCGCATAAAATGCATTCGTAGAGGCCGTCGAGCTTGGCGCGATCGCCCTCGGACTGGCGCCACTCCTTCTCGGGCTCGCGCGTCTGCGTCTGCAGCCAGGGCTCGATCGAGGCGTGCTGGGCATAGAAGGTGGTGAGGTCGGGCACGAGATCTTTGACCACCGCCATATGCGGCAAGGGATAGATCCTGATCGGGTGCTTCACCTCGTCCATGCCGCGCGTGCAGGCGAGCGTGTTGCCCCCATCGATATTCATGGCGCAGGAACCGCAAATGCCCTCGCGGCAGGAGCGGCGGAAGGTGAGCGTCGGGTCGATTTTCGATTTGATCCAGATGAGCCCGTCGAGAATCATCGGGCCGCAATCGCCGCGATCCACGAAATAGGTGTCGAGGCGCGGATTGGCCCCGGTGTCGGGATCATAGCGGTAGATGCGGAACTCGGTGAGCTTCTGCGCGCCTGAAGGCTTCGGCCAGGTCTTGCCGGCCGTGACCCTCGAGTTCTTGGGAAGTGCGAATTCAACCATTGACGGCCTCAAGCCTCGATGAGTTCGAGCCGCTTCTCGATGCGCTGAAGGCGCTCGTCGAAGCGTCCATGCGATGATCGATGCGCACGATATCCTGGCGCATCAAAGCAACCTGCTCCTCCAATGAATGGAGGCGGGCACGGATATCGACCGCGACCGTCTCGACATTCTCCAGGCGCCGATCGATTCGGCGGACGAATTCGAAAATCAGATTCACGGGTTCATCGGCCATCGCGTGCCTTCAACCCTAAATCGTCCATGACACGATCCCCACGATCCCCAACAACAACCGCTTCAGTACACCCTCGCCTTCGGCTCGATATAGGCGATGTCGTTCGACATGGTGAAGCTGTGCACCGGGCGGTAGTCGATCTTCACCTCGCCGCTTGTCGTTGTCGATCCAGGCGAGCGTATGCTTCATCCATTGCTTGTCATCGCGGTCGGGGAAATCCTCGCGCGCATGCGCGCCCCGGCTCTCGGTGCGGTTCAGTGCCGAATCCATGGTCACCACGGCCTGGACGATGAGGTTGTCGAGCTCGAGCGTCTCGACGAGATCGGAGTTCCAGATGAGCGAGCGGTCGGTGACGCCGACATCGTCGATGCCCTTCCACACGTCATGAATGAGCTTGTGTCCTTCCTCCAGCACCTCGCCCGTGCGGAACACCGCGCAATTCGACTGCATGACGCGTTGCATCTTCTCCCGCAGCTCGGCGGTCGGGGTTGCGCCTTTGGCGTTCCGGAACTGGTCGAGGCGCGAGAGCGCGAGCTCGCCCGCATCGGAGGGGAGGTCAGGTTGAGATTCGCCGGCATGGATCAGCTCGGCGCAACGTAGCCCCGCGGCGCGGCCGAAGACCACGAGATCGATGAGCGAGTTCGAGCCGAGCCGATTGGCGCCGTGCACCGAGACGCAAGCCGCCTCCCCGATCGCCATCAGGCCCGGCACCACGGCATCATCGTCCTCGCCCTTCTTGGTGAGCGCCTCCGCATGATACGAGGTCGGGATGCCTCCCATGTTGTAATGGACGGTCGGAAGCACCGGGATCGGCTCCTTCCTCAGGTCGACGCCAGCGAAAATCTTGGCGCTCTCGGAAATGCCGGGAAGGCGCTCGTGCAGGATTTTCGGATCGAGATGGTCGAGATGAAGGAACATATGGTCCTTCTTGGCGCCGACGCCTCGGCCCTCGCGAATTTCGATCGTCATCGAGCGCGAGACGACGTCGCGTGAGGCGAGATCCTTGGCCGACGGCGCATAGCGCTCCATGAAGCGCTCGCCCTCGGAATTCGTGAGATAGCCACCCTCCCCGCGCGCGCCCTCGGTGATCAGGCAACCCGCGCCGTAGATTCCCGTCGGGTGGAATTGCACGAATTCCATGTCCTGCAGCGGCAATCCGGCGCGCAGTGCCATGGCGCTGCCGTCTCCCGTGCAGGTGTGCGCCGACGTCGCGGAGAAATAGGCGCGGCCATACCCTCCGGTCGCGAGCACGGTCATCTTGGCGCGGAAGCGGTGGATCGTGCCGTCGTCGAGCTTCAGCGCCACGACGCCCAGGCAACGTCCCTCCTGATCCATGATGAGATCGATGGCAAAATACTCGATGAAGAATTCGCTGCGCTCCTTCACCGCCTGCCCGTAGAGCGTGTGCAGAATCGCGTGGCCGGTGCGGTCGGCCGCCGCGCAGGTGCGTTGCGCCTGGCCGCCATGACCGAAATCCTTGGTCATGCCGCCGAAGGGCCGCTGAAAAATCCTGCCATCCTCCGTGCGCGAGAACGGAACGCCCCAATGCTCGAGCTCGTAGACGGCGGACGGCGCGTTGCGCACCAGATATTCGATGGCATCCTGGTCGCCGAGCCAGTCCGACCCCTTGACGGTGTCGTACATGTGCCAGCGCCAATCATCCTGATGCATGTTGCCGAGCGCGGCCGATATGCCGCCTTGCGCGGCGACCGTGTGCGAGCGCGTCGGGAACACCTTGGTGATGCAGGCGGTCTTGAGGCCTGCCTCGGCGCAGCCGACCGTCGCGCGCAATCCCGCGCCGCCCGCGCCGACGACGACCACGTCGAAGGAATGGTCCGTGATCGGGTAGGCCTTGCCGTTCTGCGCCGGAGCCGTTGCGTTCGCCTTGCCGTTCGTCGCCATGGTCATCTTCCTCAAACGAGTTCTTGCGAGGCCGATCTTCAAGATCGCATACACGCCCGAAAGCGCCGTGGCGAAGGCGAAGAAGGTGTTGGCGAGAAGAGCCAAGACCTTGAGAGCCTCCCCATGCACGTAATCCTCGATGATCACCTGCATGCCGATGCGCATATGGGTCGCCGCGCTGATCACCGCCGCGAGCAGGATGAGCGAGACGAGCGGGTGCGAAATGAGGCTGACCGCCCCCTCGTAAGGCTTGCCGATGAGCATCATCACGATCGCGACGAGGCCGATAGCGAGCGCCGCATTGGCGAGGCCGGTGAGGCGCTGGAGCCAGAAATGAGAGGTGCCGCTTTTCGCCGAGCCCAGGCCCCGGACCCGGGCGAGCGGGGTGCGCATCGAGGGCATTGTGGTCATGGCGTCATCCTGTTCTCGAAGCTGCGTCTCAGAACCAGATGAGGGCGACGGCCCAGACGAGGAGGGTCAGTCCGATAGAGCCCGCGACATTGGCGAAGGCGAGCACCTCGCGCGTGCCCGGCTCCATCCCCCGCCCCGTATCCCAGACGAAATGTCGAATGCCGCCAAGCATATGGTGGATGAGCGCGAAGGTGTAGCCGAACAGCACGAGTCGCCCCGGGATCGAGCCGAAAACGGAGCTCGCGATCTCATAGGCATGTGGACCGGCGGCGGCCGAGATCAGCAGGTAGATCAGCAAGAGCGTGCCGAAATAGAGCGCGCCGCCCGTGATGCGATGCGCGATCGACATCACCATGGTGATCGGCCAGCGATAGATCTGGAGATGGGGCGAAAGCGGGCGTGACGGCGTGGCGGTGTCGGTCATCTGCCGGAATCCGAGAGTGAGGCACAAATGAGAGGTAATCAAACTTGCCTCGCTGTGCAATGCAGCATGTCGCGGAGCGGCGATGCGATCGAACGCCCCTCATCGCGCATTTCCGCATCTTTCCGCGATCCGACGCCAAATCAATCGAGTAGGCAGCGAGGCCTTGTTCGCAAGGTGGCAGGGTTGGCTGAATCGAGGACCGCACCTTGTCACGCGCGTCGCATCCAGACATCATCGAAGCGCCGATCACATAAATCACATGGCGGGAGCGGATCATGGCAGTCGAGGCGACCGGCGGCCCGATGAAGGGCAAGCTCGTCCTGCGCAACATTTCGACGCTGTTCTCCGGCGATCTCATCCATCCCGTGCTCGACGCGGACACCATCGTCGCGATCGACGGGCGGATCAGCGCGGTCGGCAAGGAAAAGGACATCGACACGCAGAAACCCGATCTCATCATCGACGCGAAGGGCTCCGCCCTTGCTCCCGGCCTGATCGACAGCCATTGCCATCCCGCCTTCGGAGATTGGACGCCCCGCCAGAACCAGCTCGGCTGGATCGAGAGCTGCGTCCACGGCGGGGTCACCACCCTCGTCTCCGCGGGCGAAGTGCACCTCCCGGGAAGGCCGAAGGATCGGCTCGGCGTCAAGTCGCTCGCCATCGCGGCCGAACGCGCCTTCGCGAATTTTCGACCCGCGGGTGCCAAGGTGCTCGCGGGCGCGCCGGTGCCGGAGAGCGTCCTCACCGAGGATGATTACCGCGAGCTCGCCGAGGCCGGCGTGAAGAGGATCGGCGAGATCGGGCTCGGAACCGTGAACACGGGGCCGGAGGCCAAAAAACACGTCGAATGGGCGCGAAAGCACGGCATCGAGAGCATCATCCACACAGGAGGACCCTCCATCCCCGGCTCGAACCTGATCAGCCGGGAGGTCGTGCTGGAAGCCGATCCCGACGTGATCAGCCACATCAACGGCGGCCACACCGCCTTGCCGAAGGCCTGCATTTGCGCGCTGTGCGAAAAAGGACGCGGTGCGATCGAGATCGTCCACAACGGCAATGAGCGCGCGGCCCTCATCGCGCTCGACGCCGCCAAGGGCCTCGGCATCTTGCACAAGGTGATCCTCGGCACGGACGCGCCGGCGGGCTCGGGGGTGCAGCCGCTCGGCATCTTGCGCACCCTCGTCTTCCTGGCGAGCTTCGGGGGCCTCAAGGCCGGCGAGGCGATCGCGCTCGCGACCGGCAACACGGCGAAGCTCCGAAATCTCGACGGCGGTCTGATCGCGCCCGGCGGGCCGGCGGATTTCGTGTTCATCGATCGCCCGCAGCACTCGGCCGGCAAGACGGTCAGCGAGGCGATCGAGCTCGGCGACCTTCCCGGCATCGGCATGGTGGTGATCGACGGGATCGTGCGGCTCGCCCGTTCCCGAAATACGCCGCCGGCCGACAAGGTGCCCGAGCTCGTCGGTCATTGACGAGGCTTGTGAAATGACCGGCCAGCTCCTGACATTCGTCACCGTGTCCTTGCTGGTGATCGTGACGCCTGGGCCGGACACGGCGCTGACCATCCGCAATACCTTATCGGGCGGTCGCTCCGTCGGCATCTCAACCGCTGCGGGCGTCGTTGCCGGGCAGTCCGTCTGGGCCCTGGCCTCGAGCCTCGGCGTCGTGACGCTCCTCGTCTCGTCGGAGGCCCTGTTTCTCGCGATCAAATACGCCGGCGCCGCCTATCTCGTCCTGCTCGGGCTGCAAGCCTTGCGGTCGGCGCTCGGCCGATCCGCCGGGGCGCCGGCCAAGCCTCGCAAAGCTGGCAGAAGTGAAATCTCGACCGGTGCCGCTTGGCGCCAGGGCTTCCTCAGCAATCTCGGAAATCCCAAGATGGCCGTTTTCTTCGCGAGCTTGCTGCCGCAATTCGTCGCCCCCGGGGTCGCGACATTTTGGGCCTTCGCGCATCTCGGCCTCATCTTTTGCGCGATGACATTCGCCTGGCTGAGCGCCTATGCGGCCCTCGTCGCCAAGGTCGGCGAGACATTGTCGCGCCCCGGAATTCGCCGCGCCATGGAAAGCCTCACGGGCGTGCTTTTGATCGCACTTGGCTTGCGCATCCTCTGCGAGGAAAGGTGAGGCCTCGGCACGACGGCGCCGGAGCTTCAGGGGATTGCACTTCGATCATTCCGGACCGGCATCCTTTGTCGGAAACGGCTTGACCCACCCTTCCTTGTCGGTGCGAGCATGCTATGAGGCATTCAAGCCGTGTCCTTCGCCAAAGCGATGGAACGCTAATGAGAGCAAGGCTTCGAGAAACTCGAGAGAGAGGCACGACCCATGTCGTCACCAGAAAAGATCGCGCTCGTGACGGGCGCCAGCAGCGGCGTCGGCAGGGCGACGGCGATCGCGCTGATGAAGGCCGGCTACACCGTCGTGCTTGCCGGACGGCGCAAGGAGGCGCTCGAAGCGACCGCGGCGCAAGGCAAGGCCTCGGGCGGAAAGTCCCTCGTGGTGCCGACCGATGTCACCGACCACGCCTCGGTGAAAGCGCTCTTCGCCAAGACGAAGGAGAGCTTCGGGCGCCTCGACGTCCTGTTCAACAATGCCGGCATGGGGGCGCCTGCCGTGCCGATGGATGAACTCACCTATGAACAGTGGAAGAAGGTCGTCGACACCAATCTCACCGGCCCCTTCCTGTGCACGCAAGAGGCGATCAAGATCATGAAGGCGCAATCGCCGCGCGGCGGGCGCATCATCAACAACGGCTCGATCTCGGCCCATACGCCGCGGCCGAACTCCGCCCCCTACACCTCGACCAAGCACGCCATCACCGGTCTCACGAAATGCACCGCTCTCGATGGGCGGGCCCATGATATCGCCTGCGGGCAGGTGGACATCGGCAATGCGGCTTCCGAGATGACCGAGCGCATGAAGTCGGGCGTGCCGCAGGCGGACGGCTCGACGAAGGTCGAACCCGTGATGGCGGCGGAGAATGTCGCCAATGCGGTGGTCTACATGGCGAGCCTGCCGCCCGATGCCAATGTCCTCTTCCTCACCGTGATGGCGACGAAGATGCCGTTCGTGGGACGGGGATAGGCCATTCGATAGCAGCCATAGGGATAGCGCCACTGGGTGGAGAAGCCTTGTCACTGCAGAAGATTCTTTCGGTAACATTCTTCCGCTCTGCGCTAGGTTTATAGAAATCGAGTAGCCGACGGGAGGAGAGACAATGCAGGGCTGGGTGAATTGGTGGTGTCAGTTGATAGGGATCACAGATCCGACTTCGGCTCGATTGCGACGGGTATCGTGGGTGGCGGTACAATGATTATAGCTGCGTGGTGCGCGATAATGGTCGCCAGTATGGTAATAGCGGCGATATTCAGCCGCCCGGAAATAAGCTGAGGAATATGCCAGAGTTTTAGGGCCCACTACCGCCCACTACCCCCACTACCCACCCCCACGTATTTGACACGGGCCGTGCCCAAGCTATGTTATGCGTTCGAGCCGCCCGTGGGGCGGCGATTTCATTTGTGGCGCCAAGGCGCATCGTCACCGGCGCTGCGTCGAGCGCTCGTCTTGCAACGGGAGGATAGTCGTGACGACGTCAGCGTTTCTGCCGACATTCGCGCGTGCGGATCTCTCCTTCGAGCGAGGCGAGGGGTCGTGGCTTTATGCAGCGAAGGGTGATGCCTATCTCGATGTCGGCGGCGGCATCGCGGTGAATTCGCTCGGCCATGCCCATCCCCATCTCGTGGCCGCGCTCGTCGAGCAGGCGCAGAAGGTCTGGCACGTCTCGAATCTGATGCGCATTCCGGACGGAGAGCGCCTCGCCGAGCGTCTCGTCGACGGCGAGCTTCGCCGACAAGGTTTTCTTCGTGAATTCGGGCGCGGAAGCCAATGAGTGCGCCATCAAGATGGCGCGCAAATTCCACGCGCATGGCGGCCATCCGGAACGCTACCGCATCCTCACCTTCGAGGGCGCCTTCCATGGGCGCACGCTCGCCACCATCGCGGCCGGCGGACAGCAGAAATATATCGACGGCTTCGGACCCAAGGTCGACGGTTTCGACCAGGTGAGCATCGACGACATGGCCGCGATCGAGAAATGGATCGGGCCCGAGAGCGCAGCCTTCATGATCGAGCCGATCATGGCCGAGGGCGGCGTGCGCGTCGTCGACCCGCAAAGGCTGCGCCGTCTGCGCGAGCTCGCCGACAAGCATGGCCTCCTGCTGATCTTCGACGAGGTCCAGACCGGGGTCGGCCGCTCGGGGCGCTTCTTCGCCCATGAGAAGATCGGCGTGACGCCCGACATCCTGTCGGTCGCCAAAGGCATCGGCGGCGGCTTTCCGCTCGGCGCCTGCCTCGCGACGGAGCACGCCGCGCGCGGCATGACGGTCGGCACGCATGGCACCACCTTCGGCGGCAATCCGCTCGCCATGGCCTGCGGCAATGCCGTGCTCGACGTGGTGCTGGCGCCCGGCTTTCTCGAGGAGGTCGAGCGCAAGGCATTGCTCATGAAGCAGCGGCTCGCCGAGCTCAAGGACAAGCATCCGGGCGTCATCGCCGAAATTCGCGGCGACGGCCTCCTGATCGGGCTTCGGCTCGAGACCTCGAACACGGAATTCGCGAGCGCCGCGCGCGCGGAGAAGCTGCTCGTCGTGCCGGCCGGCGACAACACCGTGCGGCTCCTGCCGCCGCTCACCGTGACCGACGACGATATCGGCGAGGCGATCCGCCGTCTCGATGCGACGGCGACCCGCGTCGAGGAGGCCAAGCCCTCGCCGGGCGGCGGAGTGAGCGCGTGCCATGTCTCGTCGCCATGTCTTTTCCGCGTCACTTCCTCGATCTCTCCGATTTCACCGCGAGGGACCTGAGAGGGCTCATCGAGCACGCCCGCGCGATGAAGGCGGGCTTCAAGCGCGGCGAGGCGCCGCGCGAGCGTCCGCTCGCCGGCAAGGTGCTCGCCATGGTCTTCGACAAGCCTTCGACACGCACGCGCGTCTCCTTCGACGTCGGCATGCGCCAGCTCGGCGGCGACACGATCATGCTCACCGGCAAGGAGATGCAGCTCGGCCGCGGCGAATCGATCGCCGATACGGCGCGCGTGCTGTCGCGCTATGTCGACGCCATCATGATCCGCATGCTCGATCATGCCGCCATGCGCGAGCTCGCCGCGAATGCGACCGTGCCGGTGATCAACGGCCTCTCGAAGATGTCCCACCCCTGCCAGGTGATGGCGGATGTGCTGACCTTCGAGGAACACAAGGGGCCGATCGCCGGGCGCACCATCGCCTGGTCCGGCGATGCCAACAATGTGCTCGGCTCCTGGGTGCATGCGGCCTCGCGCTTCGACTTCGACCTTCGGATCGCGACGCCGCCGGAATTGAGCGTGAAGGAAGAGCTCGCCTCCTGGGCCAAGGAGAATGGCGCGCGCATCACGCTCACGAGCGACCCTTTCGAGGCGGTCGAAGGCTCCGATTGCGTCGTGACCGATTGCTGGGTCTCGATGGGCGACGAGGATGAGGGGCGGCCGGCATAACCTGCTCCAGCGCTACCAGATCAACGACAAGCTGATGGGCGCGGCGAAGAAGGACGCGATCTTCATGCATTGCCTGCCCGCGCATCGCGGCGAGGAGGTGACCGACGAGGTGATCGACGGCCCGCAATCGGTGGTCTTCGACGAGGCCGAGAACCGGCTTCACGCGCAAAAAGGCATTCTCGCCTGGTGCCTGGGAGCGACAGGCCGATGAGCGCGCCCCCCACGATGGAGGGGGCGCATGATCCATATGGAGCCGCGAGCGACCGCATCCTGCCCTTTCTCGGTGGACGCGCTCGACACGCGCGGGCGCGTGGTCAAGCTCGGCGCCACGATCGATGCGGTCATCGGCCGCCATGCCTATCCGGAGTCCGTGTCGCGCCTCCTCGCCGAGGCCGCGGCGCTCACCGTGCTGCTCGGCGCCTCGCTCAAGATCGAGGGGCGCTTCCAGCTTCAGACCAAGACGGACGGGCCGGTCAGCATGATCGTGGTCGATTTTCGCTGGCCCGACAGCTTCCGCGCCTATGCGCGCTTCGACGAGAAGAAGATCGCGGCCCTTCCCAAGGAGAAGCAGAAGCGGCGGGCGCCCTCATCGGCAACGGGCATCTCGCGCTCACCATCGATCCCGCCGGATGGCGACCGGGCGCGCTATCAAGGGCTCGTCGCACTCGAGGGCCAGAGCCTCGAGGAAGCGGCGCATCATTATTTCACGCAATCCGAGCAAATTCCGACGCGCGTGCGGCTGGCGGCCGGCGAGCTTTACGTGCCGGGCGCAGGAGGGGAGCGGCCATGGCGCCGGCCGATTATGGGCGGCCGGCGGGCTTCTGGTGCAATTCCTGCCGAAGGCGAGCGAGCGCCGAAAGCCGCGCGATCTTCCGGGCGGCGACGCGCCGCCGTCCTATGAGGCGCCAGCGCCCGCGAAGGAGGATGACGCCTGGACCGAGGCGCGCATGCTCGCCGACACGATCGAGGATCACGAGCTGATCGACCCGATGCTTTCGGCCGAGCGGCTCCTCGTGCGGCTCTTCCACGAGCGCGGCGTGCGCGCCTTCGAGCCGACGAGGCTCAAGGAGAGCTTGCCAATGCTCGCGAAGGCGCATCGTTTCCATGTTGCGAAGCTTCAGCGAGGCCGACCGGCGCGAGATGATCGCCGATGACGGGATGATCACGGTGACTTGCGAATTCTGCTCGGCCCGCTACCGCGTCGCGCCGGAGGAGGTCGCGCTGGAGGAGTCGCAGGTCGAGGCAAACGACACCGACGGCACGCTTGCGCCGATCATGAACTTCGACCGAAGGCTGGCGTGAGACGGATTCGCTTCCGTCACCTATCCGCCAGGGTGCGATGGCGATCCGCACCGTGACGAGCGCGCCTCACCGTTCGTCGCGCACCATTGCGCGAGATCGCGCATGAAGGCGGCACCGGCGTCGATTTGCTCGAGCGTGATGAATTCGTCGGGCTGATGCGCCTGATCGATCGAGCCGGGGCCGCAAAGGATGGTCGAAAGCCGCGCTTTCTGGAAATGCCCGGCCTCGCTGCCGTAGGCGAACGGTGATCGGGCGGTTGCGCCCGGTGAGCTCGAGCGCCAAGGTCTCGGCGACCGATCCGGGATCGGGCGAAAGCCCCGGCACCGAGACCTCGTTGATCGTCTCGACGCTCGCCGGCTTGCCATGCGCGGTGAGGCGCGGCAGCACGATCTCTTGCGCGTAACGCTCGAGCCGCATCGGAATCTCGGCGGGATCGAGGCCCGGCACACCGCGGAATTCCCAGTAGAAGCTGCAGAGCTTGGCCATGATGTTGCGCGCCGTGCCGCCATGCACCTCGCCGATATGCACGCTGGTATAGGGCGGATCGAAACGCCCGGTCGGATCGCCGCGCGCCATCATCTCCTCGCCGATGCGGTCGAGCTCGGACATCAGCATCACGGCGCCCTTGATGGCGCTCGCGCCGAGCTCGGGCTTCGAGGAATGCGCCTCGAAACCGTGCACATACGTGTTGAAGGTGACGACGCTCTTGTGCGCGTCCGCCGGCTGCATCGAGGTCGGCTCGCCGACGATCACGGCACGCGGGCGCGGAAATCGGCACCCATGCGGCGATATGGGCTCATCGACGCCGAGGCAGGTCGTCTCCTCGTCATAGGAGAAGATGAGATGGATCGGCGTCTGGAGCGCGCTCTTCAGGAAAAGCGGGACGTGGGCGAGCGCAACGGCGCAAAACCCCTTCATGTCGACGGCGTCCCTCGCCCATAGGCCTTGCCGTCGGCGAGGCGAAGCGTGAACGGATCGCTGCGTCCAGCTCTGGCCGACGACCGGCACGACATCCGTGTGGCCGGAAAGGCAGATGCCGCCGCGGTCGGTGGGACCGATGGTCGCGAACAAGGTCGCCTTGTCGCCCGCCGCATTCGGCATCCTTGACGCTCGCCACCCCAAGATCGCGCAGATAAGCCTTCGACATAGTCGATGAGGTCGAGATTGGAGCGGGAGCTTTCGGTGTCGAAGGCGACGAGGCGCTCCAGTATCGCGATCACCTCGTCGCGGCCCACGCTCCTATCGCTTGTCATCGTCTGCTCCTCTCGAACGTGCTTCAGCGCCGCCAATAGCCGGGCAGGAACAGCACGACCGCCATGATCACCTCGAGCCGGCCGACGATCATGCCGCCCGCCAGCATCCAATGCGCCGCGGCCGGCAGATTGACGTAATCGGCGGCCGTGAGTCCCGGGCCGAAGGCCGGGCCGGCCTTGGTCAAGCGCCATGACGGCCGCAGTGAGCGCGGCGCCCGCGCCGAGCCCGGCGAGCACGAGCGCGAGGCTCAGCACGACGAAGGCCGCGAAATAGATGACCGCGAAGGCGAAGACCGTCGTCACCGCCTCCTCGCGAAGCCGCCGCCCGCCATGGGTGAAGGGCACTGCCGCGTGGGGATGCACGAAACGGATGAAGGAACGGCGCATGCCTTGGATCAGCACGGCGAGCCGGATCGGACGCAAGCCGCCGGCCGCCGAGCCCGCGCAGCCGCCGATGAGGGCGGCGACGATCAGCAAGAGCACGTGGAAATCGCCGCGCCGCCCAGGCTCGCCCGGCCTCGAAGCCGGTCGTGGTGATGCGGCTCACCACGTCGAATATGGCATGGCGCAAGCCGACCCAACCGCTCTCGAGGCCGGCGAGCGCAAGATGGGTCCAGGCGAGCGCGACGATGACCGCGGTGACGCCGAGGAAGAGCTGCACCTCGCGATGCTGCAGAAGCGGCTGCAGCTCGCCCTTGAGCAACATGGCGACGGTGCCGAGCGGCAACGCCGCGAGCAGCATGAAGATGATGGCGATCCATTGCAGGTCGGGTCTTCTTGAAGAAATTGAAGGAGGCCGCATGCGTCGAGAAGCCGCCCGTCGACAGGGTCGAGAAGGCATGCGCCACGGCATCGAAGCTCGACATGCCGCCGGCGAAATAGGCGATGGCGCATAGACGCGTGAGCGCCGCATAGACGCCGAGCACGCGCGGCGCGACGCGTCGAAGCCGCGAGGCCTCCCAATTCGGCCCATCGGGCATCCAGAAGCCGTCCGCCTGGCCCTGGCCATGACGGCAGAAGGCAGATCATCAAGGCGATGAAAAAGCCCGCCTCCGAGGAATTGCAGAAGCGCTCGCCAAGAACAGCAGCCCGGTTCCGGTGGTGTCGGGCGAAGCGAGCGCGCTCGCACCATTGGTCATGAGACCCGACGTCGCCTCGAAGATGGCCGCCGCGAAGGACATCTTGCTCGAGCCGAGCGCGAAGGGCAGCGGCCGCGAAGACCACGAGAAGCACCGCCGTTCCGGTCGCGAACAGCGGCAATTCGCGCGCGCTGAGGGAGGCGCCTTCCCGCTCGGAGCGCGCCACGAGCCGAAGCCGACGCCGAGGAAGGCGGCAGCGGCCGCGCAGGCGAAAAGAAGCACCGCGTCACGTCCATCGCCGAGCGCGGCCACGCCGGCCGTCACGACGAACGAGAAAGCGAGGACGAGCAGCAGGCTTGCGGCAGCGGTTACGGGCGGTCGCAGATCCATCGAATCACTCTGGCGCGCGGCGAAGCGCCGCCGCTTCGACAAAATGCCAGCTTGTCGGGCATCTGTCATGCAGGAGCACTCCTAACCGAAGCTCGAACTCTGGTAACAGGCGTTCGGCTTCGTTGTGAAAGCAAGATTTTTGGTGCACAGCTAATTACACCCTGAATTCCGTCCGTCGGGCAAACCACCCGGGGGTCAACCAGCAAATGGACCTTGGGGCTGGTGGCACATGCGTGGTGCCATTGAAGTAGCGCCACGATAAGACCGGACGTGATGATGATCTCCTTGCCGAAGCCCGACGGGTTGATTTCCACCGTCCGCTTGGATGCGCGCCAGTCAGTCCGCGATTTCATGGACCAAGAGCTCACCTTGGATCACGTGAGCGTCCTGCTTTTTGCTGCCCAGGGGCGTCGCCCGAACCAGGACAAGCGTTTGGTGCCATCCGCGGGCGCACGCTATCCATTGGAGCTTACGCTCGTCGTTCGACGCGTGGAATCCTTGCAACCCGGCCTCTACAGATACGCTGCGGATAGGCACGCGCTCGATGTGGTGGAGATAAATGGAAACCCTCTCCTGGAGGTCGCGGCCGCGACGTTCGAGGCGCCTTGGGTTGCGAACGCCGCGGCAGCACTACACATTTCCGCAGTTTTTGAGCGAACGACGCAACCTTATGCCGATCAACCGCCCCTTGGGCGTGCTGAACGATACGTATGGTTGGAAGCGGGGCACGCGGCACAAAATGTGGCTCTGGCCGCGGCTGCGCTCCAGCTTGCCACCGTGTTCATTGGGGGGTTTGATGATGAAGCTATGGCACGGGCTGTAGAATCACCGAATACCGAGCGCTCGGTCGGCTTAATGCCCCTGGGCTTTCCGGCTTAATCAAATCTCTTGATCGGATCGACCACGATACCGTTGTCGCGCTGGCGATGCGGACATGATGGGGTATTGTGGCGAAAGCCATGATCGAATCGCCATGACCGCCCCACCCCGCCTGATCACGCCGGAGCGCCGCGAGGACGACGCGCTCGAAGCCTCGATCCGGCCGCAGAGCCTCGCCGATTTCGTCGGCCAGGAACAGGCGCGCGCCAATCTCAAGGTGTTCATCGACAGCGCCCGGGCGCGCGGCGAGGCGCTCGATCACGTGCTGTTCGTCGGGACCGCCCGGCCTCGGCAAGACGACGCTTGCCCAGATCGTGTCGCGCGAGATGGGGGTCGGCTTCCGCTCGACCTCGGGCCCCGTCATCGCCAAGGCTGGCGACCTTGCGGCCATCCTCACCAATCTCGAGGAACGCGACGTTCTGTTCATCGACGAGATCCACAGGCTCAATCCGGCGGTCGAGGAAATCCTCTACCCCGCGATGGAGGATTTCCAGCTCGATCTCGTGATCGGCGAGGGGCCGGCGGCGCGCTCGGTGAAGATCGATCTTGTCGAAATTCACGCTCATCGGCGCGACGACCCGGGCCGGCCTCCTCACGACGCCGCTGCGCGACCGTTTCGGCATTCCCATCCGCCTCAACTTCTACACCGTCGAGGAGCTCGAATTCATCGTGAAGCGCGGCGCGCGCGTCATGGGATTTTCGGTATCCGAGGACGGCGCGAACGAGATCGCCAAGCGCGCCCGCGGCACGCCCGCGCGTCGCCGGCAGGCTGTTGCGGCGAGTGCGCGATTTCGCCGTGGTCGACAAGGCCGAGCGCGTCACGCGCGAGCTCGCCGCCAGCGCGCTCTCGCTTCTCGAGGTGGACGCGCGCGGCCTCGACCAGATGGACCGGCGCTATCTCTCCGTCATCGCCGAGATCCTTCGGCGGTGGTCCGGTCGGCGTCGAGACGATCGCCGCCGTCGCTTGTCCGAGCCGCGCGACGCCATCGAGGACATCATCGAGCCCTATCTGATCCAGCAGGGCCTTCTGCAGCGCACGCCGCGCGGACGCCTGTTGACGCCGCACGCTTTCCGCCATCTCGGCCTCGAGGAGCCGTCCGAAACGGGAAGCCGCCCAGTTCGGCCTTGTTCGGGAACGGCGACGACGATGCCCGATGACCGGCATCCTGTCCTGCACAGGCTTTCCCTGCGGGTCTACTACGAGGACACCGATTTCTCCGGCGCCGTCTACCATGCGAGTTATCTGCGTTTCTTCGAAAGGGCGCGGACCGAATGGCTGCGCGGCATCGGCTTCGACCAAAGGACCGCGTTCGCGGCCATTCCGCCGCTCAGCTTCGTCGTCAAGCGCCTGTCCATCGATTATTTGCGGCCAGCGCTATGGACGATGTGATCAGCGTCGAGACGAGCTTGATCGAAGCCCGCGGCGCGAGCCTCGTTCTCGCGCAGCACGGCTGCGCGGCGAGGAGATGCTTGTCGAGGCACGCGTGACCGTCGTATCGCTCTCGGGTGGACGCCCGGTGCGTTTGCCGCGCCCGATCCTGCGGGCACTTCACGCCCGAATGGCCGGAAATAGCCTCCGGTGGAGGCTTCGCCTTCGCTCAACGTATCGTGTTGTCGCGAAAGCGCGGGTCTGTTGACGCGCGGACCGCGCTTGTGGCTTGACTTCGACCTTGACAGCGGCGCGAGCGGACATGAAATCTTGTTGGCGATGGCTTGCCCTCTTGCTGCTGATCCTCGGGCCTTTGCCTCTTGGTGACGGCGCCCGTCTACGAATTGCCACATCTTGATTTTCCTCAAGGACCATCTCGCGAGATTCACGCGCCTCGTTGAGGAGAACCGCGTGTTCGCGCTCCTCATCTATATCGCGATCTACGTCTCCTGCGCCGCGGCGTCTTTTCCGAGCGCCATCCTTCTGACCCTGATCGGAGGCTGCCTCTTCGGCGCTTTCCTCGGCGGCACGGCCGCCGCGGTGAGCGCGACGCTCGGCGGCCTCTGCGCCTTTCTCGCGGCCCGCAGCGCTCAGCCGCAATTGGTCGCGCAGGCTCGCGGGTTTCGATCTCTCGCGCATGATCGGGGCTCTCGAGCAGGACGCCGCCTCCTATCTCATGTTCCTGCGCCTGACGCCGATCTTCCCGTTCTGGCTCGTCAATCTCGCCGCGGCGGTCGCGCGGCGTTCGGCTCAGCGACCTTCCTGTGGACGACTTTCTTCGGCGTCATGCCGGGTGGCTTCGCCTTCGCGACCGCGGGCGAAGCGCTCGGCGCCATTCTGGCGCGGCAAACGCGAGATCTATCGCGCTTGCGTGGCGCAAGGCGCGAAATGTGCAGCCTGCATGTCGATCCCGCCGCGCTCGTCGACCAGCGGCTTCGTCCTCGCGCTCGCATCTTCCTCGGCGCCCTCGCCTTGATTCCCGTCATGATGAAGCGCATTCCGCCCTTCGCGCGATTTTGCGAACGTAGGGGCTGGATCAGGGCCGCGAGCGGCGGAGAACCATGATGAGCGAAGCGCTGCGCCCCGATTTATGCATCATCGGCGCGGGCGCCGCCGGGCTTTCGGTCGCCGCCTGCCGCCGCCGCCTTCGGCGTGTCGACCGTCCTGATCGAGACGGGGGGAGATGGGCGGCGAATGCCTGAACACGGCCTGCGTGCCCTCGAAAGCGCTCATCGCGGCGGCGCGTGCGACGAAGTGGCCAGCGCTGGCGTCGCGGTTGCAGCAGGGAGCGCGACGCGCCCGATCCTCGAGCATCAGCGGCGTGACTGGCGCATGTGAGGGATGTCATCTCCGAGATCGCGCCCGCGGATTTGGCGGCACGCTATGCCGCGCTCGGCGTCGAGGTGATCAAGGGAGAGGCGGCCTTCATCGATCGGAACGACCGTCGAGGCGGGCGACAAGCTCATCAAGGCGCGCCGCTTCGTCATCGCTTCGGGATCGAGGCCCGTCGATCCCTCAGATCGCGGGGCTCGATGCCGTCCCCTACCTCACGAACGAGACGGTGTTCGCACTTCCCGAACGGCCCCGCCATCTCCTCGTGATCGGCGCGGGTCCCGTCGGCTGCGAGCTCGGCCAGGCCTTTCGCCGGCTCGGGAGCGAGGTGACGCTGTTCGATGCGGGGCGGCTGTTGCCGCGTGAGGACGAGGAACTCGCGGGCATCGTCCGCGGCGCGTTCGAGCGCGACGCATGCTTCTGCGCGAAAACATCCGGCTCGCAGCCGTCGCCGTGACGGCCGCAGGGCGTGCGCCTTCACTACTCCGACGAGGCCTCGGCACCGCGACAGGCGACCGGCACGCATCTTCTGGTCGCGACCGGGCGGACAGCCGACGACGGAGGGGCTCGGTCTCGATCGAGGCTGGATCAAATCCGACGAGAGCGGTATTATTGTCGACCATGGTATGCGCACCAGCAACCCACGCGTCTTCGCGATCGGCGATTGCGTCGGCGGGGCCGCCGGCGGTTCCCGCTTCACCCATGCCGCGTCGCTGCAGGCCAGCCTCGTGATTCGCAACGCCCTTTTCCGCCTGCCGGCCGGTTCGATCCCATGACGGTCCCGCGCGTGACCTTCACGGATCCCGAGATCGCCGCGGTCGGCCTTTCGGAGGAAGAGGCCCGCGCCCAGCATGGTCGCAATCCGCATTTCCCGTTTTGCGCTCGGCGAAACGGATCGCGCGCGCGCCGAAGGGGAGCCGGAGGGTCTCGTCAAGATCATCGCCTCGCCGAGCGGGCGCCTGCTCGGGGCCGCGATCTGCGGCAAGAGTGCGGGCGAGATGATCCCGCTGTGGACGCTCGCGCTGAAGGAGAAGATGAAGCTTTCGAAGATCGCGGGGCTTGACGGTGCCCTATCCGACGCTGAGCGAGGCCTCGCGACGCGCGGCACTCGAGTTCTACACGCCGCTGGCGCGACGCCCTTTCGTGCGTCGCCTGCTCGGGCGTGCTGCGCAGATTCGGATAGCGCCGCATGGATGACGTCACCCAGCGCAGCACGACATCCGCGCTTCCGGACATCGCCGCGCTCGTTCGCGCGCGGCCCGGGCTCTCGGGCAAGCTTCTCATCTTGACGATCGCCTTCGTCATGCTCGCCGAGGTGCTGATCTTTATTCCCTCGGTCGCGAATTTCAGGCGCACCTGGCTGATGAACAGGATCGCCGCGGCATCGACCGCGGCGCTCGTGTTCGACGCGGCTCCTTCCGGAATGGTGCCGCCGGAGCTCGGCAAGGAGCTCTTGAGGCAGGTCGGCGCGCTGACCATCTGGGCCAAGCGGGCCGATTCGCGCATGCTGGTCGCGAGCGTCGACAACCCGCCCAACGTCGACGTGACGACCGATCTTCGCGAAACGAACCCCATTCATCAGATCGTCGAAGCCCTGAGCACGCTCGCCGCCCCGCCTGGGCGGATCCTGCGCGTCACGGCACGGGGCATGGGCGTCGAGATCAACATGACGATCGAGGAGGATCTGCTGCGGGCCGCGATGTGGGGCTTCGCGCGTAATATCCTTCTGCTCTCTCTGCTGATTTCGCTGATCACCGCCGGTCTCGTCTATCTCTCGCTCATCTACATGATCGTGCGGCCGATGAAGCGTCTGTCCGAGAATATGGCGAGCTTCGAGCGTGACCCCGAGAACGATGCGCGCGTGATCCCGACAGGCACGCGCGTCGACGAGATCGGCTTTGCCGAGCGCTCGCTGGCACGGCTCGAGATGAAGCTCGCCGATGAGTTGCGCCGAAGCAAGAAGCTCGCCGCGCTCGGCTTGATGATCGCCAAGATCAGCCACGATCTGCGCAACGTGCTTTCCGGCGCCCAGCTCTTCTCCGAGCGCATCGCGGAGCTGAAGAATCCGAACGTGCAGCGCCTCGCGCCGCGCCTCGTCGACGCGCTGCGCCGGGCCATCGATCTGTGCGAAGGCACGCTCGCCTATGGCGCCGACCAGAAGGCGGCGCTGAAGCCCTCTCGATTCGATCTCGCGCCGCTGGTCGCCGAATGCTGGGAACTCGCGCTTCCGGTGAGCCGGGCACCTTCCAGGCTCGTCAACGAGGTTCCGGCGGATTTCGAGATCACCGCCGATCGCGACCAGATCGCGCGCGTCTTCTTCAACCTCATGCGCAATTCATTGCAGGCGATCGCTCCTCAACTGGGGCAGGAAGCGGCCGGCGAAGCGCGGATCACGGTTTCGGCGAAGAGCGAAGACGGGAGAAGCACCATCTGGATCGAGGACAATGGGCCCGGCGTCTCGGCGGGCGCGCGCCAGAGGCTGTTCGAGCCGTTCTCGGTCTCATCCAGCCGACGCGGCAGCGGCCTCGGACTTGCGATCGCGGCCGATATCTTGCGGGCCCATGACGGCGACATCGGCCTCGCCGACAGCACGCCTGGCGCGCGTTTCGAGATCAGCTTGCCTTATCACTGATCGCCGCTGCACGCCGCGCCCATGCTCGCGAGCGCGGCGCGCGGCGCGAGTTTCGGCTCCCAGCCCGTCTTCATGAGCTTTGCCGGAGAGGCGACGAGGTCTCCGAGGAGCTTGTCCTTCACCTCGCTCATGCCGGGAGATGCCATGGCCATGCGCAGCAATGAAGATGGAAGGGCGAACAGGCCCGGTTCGCGCCCGAGGCCCTCGCGCAGGGCCGCCAGCATGGCAGCGATCTCGATCGGCTCGGGATGTGCGACAATGTAGGTCTCGCCGAGATGGGCGCGAGCCGTCGAGCACATGCTCGACCGCGGCACAAAGATCGGCACGCGCCACGAGCGAACGCCGGGCCGTGAAGCGCGCGGAAAGGAAGCGGCAGCTTGAGGCTCGCGAGCCGCAGCAGGGTCGCGAGGTTGCCGCTCGGCGCGCGATCCGGCGACCAGCACCGGCCTCAACGTGACGCTCGGCACCCCGATGCGCGCCAGCGCCTCCTCGGCCGCGAGCTTGGCGCGGCCATAGGCATCGGACGGACGCGGGGCTTGGCTCTCGGTCAATGCGCCCTCGGCGCGAGCGCCGCTCTGCGCCCGGATCGAGGAGAGAAACACCAGCCGCTCCACCCTGCCCCGCGAAGCCTCGGCGAGAGCCGTGACGGCACGATGGTTGACGGCGTCATGAAGCGCCTTCGTCGATGCCCCGCGTATGGGCGACCGCGGCGGCATGCACGACCGCGTCGACGCCTTCGAGAAGGGGGGTCCAATCGGGCGTCCCCACAAGATCGGGAGAGGAGACCCGCTCGACGCCCTCGCCGGCCGCCGTCGGCCTTCGGCTCGCGGCCCGCACCGCGTAGCCGCGTTCGGCGAGGTAGGGGACGAGGGCGCGTCCGATGAAGCCGGACGCACCCGTGACCAGCACTCGTCTCAAGCGGATGTCCCGCGCACGGCGGCTGGCCCGGCGGTGAGCCGCGCGGAGCTCCCGGCGACAAGCGCCGTCGCGATGAGCAGCAGCATCGCCGAGACCGGCATCGGAATTCCTGCCAGACGCTGACGAAGGCGAGCCCCGCGAGAACGACGTCGAGGATGAAGATATGCGTGACCACGGCGGTCACGCTCCACCCGGCGTCCGTGGCGCGCTGGTAGACATGGCTGCGGTGAGCCACCCAGAAGGGTTCGCGGCGCGAGAGTCGCCGAAAGAGCGTCGCGCCCGAATCCCATAGGTAATAGAGCGGCAGGATGAGCGCGGCGGCGAGATGGCCTGCGAGCGCCAGACGATAGAGTGCCGTAGCCGAGGATCATGCCGACCGGCAGGCTGCCGACGTCGCCGAGGAAGACGCGCGCGACCGGCTTGTTGAAGGGCGAAAAACCGATGAGCGCGCCGCAGAGCGCTGCGGTCAGCAGGGGCGCCGCCTCGCTTGGCGGCATGGTCATGCAAGCGAGGGCCGCCAAGGCCGCGAGCGGCACGCCGCACCCCGCGACCGTGATCCAATCGATGCCGTCCATGAAGTTCACGAGATTGACGAACCAGACGCCCGCCAGGATCGCGAGCGTGCGTTCGAGAGCGAGCGGCAGCGCGGGAAAAAGCCGTGCCTCTGCCGGAGTGGCGAAGCAAATGATGGCGCCGACCGCAACGAACTGCGGCAC
The DNA here is from genome assembly GCA_963713805.1 of uncultured Alphaproteobacteria bacterium. Classification (GTDB taxonomy): domain Bacteria; phylum Pseudomonadota; class Alphaproteobacteria; order Rhizobiales; family Beijerinckiaceae; genus GAS188. The sequence goes on from CAVQNF010000036.1 coordinate 321,420, forward strand.
GAGCTTGACCAGCGGTCCGAGCGGACGCAGATCATCGAACGCCCCCGTGGCCGCGAGAAGAAGCGCCGCCGCCAGCACGATCGCGGCCTGGCGAAACGTCTCGAGCCCGAAGGCCCCAAGTCCGAGAGCCGCGGCCGTTGCCAGGATCGTCGCGAGGATCACCGCCAGCGCCCGCGCCCTGGGGCGTGGGCATCGCGTGGCTCGAACGCGCATTGGGGCGCGCCAGGGCATAGCGGCGCAGGAGCGGCATCATCGCCACCACAAGGGCCGCGGAAAGCGTTGCCGCGACGGCAAGTGTGAAGACGATGAGGGGCGCCATGGCGTCAAGTCCTTGCCGCAAAGCGCGCGATGCGGCAAGCCGGGCGCAGCCGCGAACCCGTCACGGCACGGCAACCTCGACACTTTCGTCTCTCATCGACACGCATTGCCAAGTCGGAAGGCGGCGGCTAGAGACGCAAGCTTCCCGCCGGATCTTGGGGCGTCGCCAAGTGGTAAGGCAGCGGTTTTTGGTACCGCCATTCCTAGGTTCGAATCCTAGCGCCCCAGCCAGCCATTTTGCCATTCTATATCAATGGTTTGCTTCGACGCAGAGAATCGTGGGCGAGCACCGCGGGTTAGGAGAGAGCCTCGCGTCTGTCGCGCGCCGGAAAACTGCAACAAACGGCCGTTTTCGGCGCATTTCGGCGCCCGGTCTCTGTCGCGCACTTTTGAATCTCCGACTTGGTGACGCCTTCGAGCCCGAGACCGGGTTCGACGATAGGTGAGACTCGGTTCGAAGCTTCCCATCAATATGCAGCTCGCGGAGTATTACAATGTCGAAACGCCGAGCAGCCAAGTGGCAGGCGCGTCGACGTCGATCGAAGGAGCGGCAATTTTGCAACAATC
>CAVQNF010000037.1:0-47369 GCA_963713805.1 uncultured Alphaproteobacteria bacterium
TTTTGTCATCCTTCGGCGGGCCGCGTCCAGCGCAAATCGTGCCTTTCGGCTTCAAGGATCGAGGCGCGGCCAGGAGGCTGCCAGGAGGCTGCCAGGGAGGCCTCGTGTCGCGTGACAGGGCTCGCGCCGCCCTATAAGCGAAGGGCCATGCGCGCGACGTTTTTTTGCATCGACGGCCACACCTGCGGCAATCCGGTGCGGCTGGTGACGGCGGCGGCCGCTCCGCGGCTCGAGGGCGCGACCATGTCCGAGCGGCGCCAGGATTTCCTGGCCAGCTTCGACTGGGTGCGCCGAGCGCCTGATGTTCGAGCCGCGCGGCCATGACATGATGTCGGGCTCCATCCTCTATCCGCCGACGCGAGGATTGCGATATCGGCATCCTCTTCATCGAGACCTCCGGCTGCCTGCCGATGTGCGGGCACGGCACGATCGGCACCGTGACCATGGCGCTCGAGAACGGCCTGGTCACGCCGCAGGCGCCCGGGGAGTTGCGGCTCGACACGCCGGCCGGCCTCGTCGAGGCGCGCTATCGTGCAGACAGGGCCGTGGACAAGCGTGCGCATCCAACGTGCCCTTATTCTCGCGGGCGCGGCTGCAAGATCGAGGTGCCGGGATGGGCAGCTACGGTCGATGTCGCCTATGGCGGCAATTTCTACGCCATCGTCGAGCCGCAGGCGCCTATGAGGGGCTCGATGCCTTCGAGCCTCGCGGATCGTCACTCTCAGCCGCAGGATCCGCGCGCGAAATTCGAGCCGGTACGGCCGTCGACCGGACCACGATTCGCGGGGTCAGCCACGTCCTGTGGACGGACGCGCGCGCGGCGAGGGCGCCGACGCCCGCAATGCGGTGTTCTATGGCGAGAACGCCATCGATCGTTCGCCCTGCGGCACCGGCACCTCGGCGCGTCTGGCCCATCTCGCCGCCAAGGGCAGGCTCAAACCGGGCGACAGGTTCGTGCATGAGAGCTATATCGGCTCGACCTTCAGCGGGCGCATCGAGGCGCGCGCCAAGGTCGGTGAGCTCGATGCCATCATTCCTTCGATCGAGGGTTGGGCTCGGGTGACGGGCCAAAACACCATCATCGTGGACGACCGCGACCCGTTTTGGCAGGGCTTCTCGGTGGCGGACAAGGCGTAGAGGGCAAAGCCGGGATCAATGTTTTCCGCCGCGAGCACGCATGGCGCTTTGCGTCGACGACCCGCCTTCGAAATAAGCCCTCGGCGAGAGCCGCGTCACATGGCCCATCTTGCGGCCGGGCGCCGCGACGTCCTTGCCGTAAAGATGCAGATGCGCGCCCTCCTCTTCGATGAGGCGCGACCATTCCTGCGCTCCGGAGCCGATCAAGTTTTCCATCTCGACCGCTGCGGCTCGCCTTCGCGTGGGTCCGAGCGGCCAGCCGCAGATCGCGCGCACATGCTGAGCAAATTGCGAGGTCTCGGCGCCCTCGATCGTCCAATGGCCGGTGTTATGGACGCGCGGCGCGACCTCGTTGACAAGAAGCGTCTCGCGGCCTTGCACCTTGCAAACGAACATCTCGACGGCGAAGACGCCGATCACCTCCAAGGCTTCCGCCGTGCGCCGCGCGATCTCGATCGCCGCCGACGCGGTTTGCGGCGTCACCTTTGCCGGGACGGTGGTGCGCGCCAGGATGTGGTCGCGATGCTCGTTCTCGCAAAGGTCGAAGGCGGCGAAATCGCCGTCGGCCGCGCGCGCGGCGACGACCGAGACCTCCCGCAGGAAAGGCACGAAACCCTCGAGGATCGCCGGCGCCTCGCCGATCGCATGCCAGGCCGCGGCGAGATCGGCGCCCTTCTCGATGCGCGCCTGCCCCTTGCCGTCGTAACCGAACCGGCGCGTCTTCAAGATCGAGCGGGGCCCGATCTTCTCGATCGCGCCGGCGAGGTCGTTCAGCCCGTCGACACGAGCGAAAGGGGCGGTGGCGATGCCGCGCTCGGCGAAGAACGTCTTTTCAACCCAGCGGTCCTGCGCCACGGCGAGAAGCCGCCCGCCCGGCCGCACGGGCTTGAGCCGTGCGAGATAGGCGACGGCCTCGGCCGGCACATTCTCGAATTCGTAGGTCACGACGTCGACACGCGCGGCGAAGGCCGAGAGCCTTGCCTCGTCGCCATAGGCGCCGGCCATGTGCTGATTCGTCACCTGCGCGGCCGGGCCGGAGATCTCGGGCTCGTAAACGACGGTTCTCAGCCCGAAATCGGCCGCCGCCATCGCGATCATCCGGCCGAGCTGGCCTCCGCCCAGGATGCCGATCGTCGCACCGGGCGCGAGCCGCCCAGCCCTCTCTTCGCGCCTCATGCTTTGCCGCTCGGCCGCTGGGCTGCCTTGCCACTCGGCCGCTCGGCGACGGAACGTGTGCGCGAAAGGCGCCAGGCCGAGAGGCGCCGATCGAGCTTCGGATCGGAAAGCGCCAGGATGGAGGCCGCGAGCAGGGCGGCATTGACGGCTCCAGGCCTGCCGATCGCGAGCGTGCCGACCGGGACGCCCCCCGGCATCTGCACGATCGCGTAGAGGCTGTCGACGCCCGAGAGCGCCCTCGATTCCACCGGCACGCCGAGCACGGGAAGCGTGGTGAGCGCGGCGGCCATGCCGGGCAGGTGAGCCGCACCCCCGGCACCCGCGATGATGACCTTGAAGCCTTCTCGCTTCGCCGATTTGGCGAAATCATAGAGCCGTTCCGGCGTGCGGTGCGCCGAGACGATGCGAGCGTCATAGGCGATCTCGAGCTCGTCAAGCGTCTCGCCCGAATGCCGCATGGTCTCCCAATCGGACTGGCTGCCCATGATGAGGGCGACGGGAGGGGCGGGCTTGGCCATCGGTGCTAACCTTGCTGCGGCGTGCGGCCTGTCCTGAACCGCGGGGACGTTCCCGTCCAGGGCTTGCCACGTGCAATTCGCCTCACGATTTCGTCGATCCTTCGCGCGCCTTCCCCCGGTGCGCGGCGAGACGGGGCAAGCTCGGGGCCGCGGCGGGGGATCTGGCCGCCATCCTTTTCACGCGATGATGTCGGGGGTGAGCGCGTCGTTGATCTGGCCGATGCGGTCGCGCAGCGCAAGCTTGCGCTTCTTCAGCCTGGCGAGCTGCAACTGGTCGTGGACGGCGGAACGCTGCAAGGCTTCGATCGCCACGTCGAGATCGCGATGCTCCTGTCGCAACCGCGCCAATTCGCCCTCGAGCTGCTCCCGGTTGGCACTGTCCGCGCCCTCTGCCATCCCTTCATTCACCTCCGCGAGCCTGCCTCCCGAACTTGTATCGAGCGGACGGCCTCAGACCTCCGCAACCGGACCCGAAATTGCACCTGTGGCCCAGCATCCCGGCACAAGGACGAGCGCCTAGGCGGTCCTCTTCGCGGGGTCTTTTGCGCGCGAAGACCGCGCAGATGACCGGACCACCTGTCAGGAGGCCCAAAGACACGCTCGCGCATCCTTTCATCGCGTTTCTCATCCGCACAGATTACCACGAAAAAGGCGTCGAGCGGCTCTTTTGACTATGGCGCGCCTCGGCTCCCCCTTCAAGGCATGCATCGCCGCAAGGCAGCTCCTTGTGGATGAGGCAAGGATTAACCCTGTGCCCCTTCCCTAGGAGAAGAAGCTGTGTCAACCTCCTTGATCGGGTAGACATGGAGGCGCCGATGACAGCCACTCCCCATCTCGACCAGATCGAACGCAAATACCGGTCCCTGAAGGACAGGATCTCCCAGGCAAGACAGCACCCTAGCATCGACGATCTCGAGCTTGCCGAATTGAAACGCCGGAAATTGCAATTGAAGGACGAGTTGGAAAAGCTTCGCCAAGAGGAAACGCGAGGCTCGAGCTGACCGGAATTCCGGTTACCCATCCCTTGCGGTGATCGCGCCGAGCGCCGCCTGGGCGGCCGCGAGGCGAGCGATCGGCAGGCGATAGGGCGAGCACGAAACGTAATCGAGCCCGGTGCGCTCGCAAAACGCCACCGAGGCCGGGTCCCCCCCATGTTCTCCGCAAATGCCGAGCTTTATGCCGGGGCGCGTCTTGCGTCCTCGTTCGGCTGCAAGCCGCACGAGCTCGCCGACGCCCTCCTGGTCGAGCGTCACGAAGGGATCGGCGGGGAGAATTCCCTTGGCCGTGTAGGGGCCAAGGAAGGAGGCGGCGTCGTCGCGCGAGATGCCGAGCGTGGTCTGCGTCAAATCATTCGTTCCAAAGGAGAAGAACTCGGCGCTCTTGGCGATCTCGCCGGCGAGCAGGGCGGCGCGCGGCAGCTCGATCATGGTGCCGACTTCATAGGATAATTCGACCCTCCGCTCGGCCGCGACCGCCTTCGCCATGGCGTCGATCCGCGCCTTGACCAGGTCGAATTCCATCTTCGTCATGACGAGCGGCACCATGATTTCCGGCGTCACTGGCGCGCCCGTCTTCGCGGCGGCCTCGACGGCCGCCTCGAAAATGGCACGCGCCTGCATTTCGGCGATCTCGGGGTAGGCGATCGCCAGGCGGCACCCGCGAAAGCCGAGCATCGGGTTGAATTCGCTGAGCTCCTGGGCACGCCTGCGCAGCTTCTCGACCGAGGTGCCGAGAGCGGAGGCGACCTCCGTCATCTCCTCATCCGTATGGGGCAGGAATTCGTGCAGCGGCGGATCGAGAAGGCGGATGGTCACCGGCAAGCCCGACATGATCGTGAACAGCTCGACGAAATCTCCGCGCTGCATCGGCAAGAGCTTGGCGAGCGCGCCTCGCCGGCCTTTCTCGTCGTCGGCGAGGATCATCTCGCGCACCGCGACGATGCGGCCCTCGTCGAAAAACATGTGCTCGGTGCGGCAAAGCCCAATTCCCTCCGCGCCGAAGCGCCGCGCCGTCTTGGCGTCCAGCGGAGTATCGGCGTTCGCCCTCGCCTTGAGGCGGCGCGCCTCGTCCGCCCAGCCCATCAGCAGGGCGAAATCCCCCGACAACTCAGGCTCGAGCATCGCGATCTGCCCTTGCAGCACCTGCCCGGTCGAGCCGTCGATGGTGATCACGTCCCCGGCCTTGAGCACGAATTTCCCGGCGCTCAGCGTGCCCTTGGCCTGATCGATGCGCAGCGCCCCGAAGCCCGAGACGCAGGGCTTGCCCATGCCGCGTGCGACGACCGCCGCGTGGCTCGTCATGCCGCCGCGCGCCGTCAGGATGCCTTCGGCCGCATGCATGCCGTGGATGTCCTCGGGGCTCGTCTCGACGCGCACCAGGATCACCTTGCGGCCGGCGGCCTTGGCCTTCTCCGCTTCATCGGAAGTGAGCACGATCTCGCCCGCGGCGGCGCCTGGCGAGGCCGGAAGCCCCGTGCCGATCAATTTGCGCTCGGCGCTCGGATCGATGGTCGGATGGAGAAGCTGGTCGAGCGACAAGGGATCGATGCGCCGCACGGCATCCTGGCGTGAGATCAGGCCCTCATGGGTGAGATCGACGGCGATCTTCAATGCGGCCTTCGTGGTGCGCTTGCCGTTGCGCGTCTGCAGCATCCAGAGCTTGCCCCGCTCGATCGTGAATTCCATGTCCTGCATGTCGCGATAATGGCGTTCGAGCACCTCGCTGATGTGCTTGAACTCCGCGAAGGCCGCCGGCATCGCCGTTTCGAGCGACGGTTTGTCGGCGCCGGCCTGCTTGCGGGCAGCTTCAGTGATGTTTTGCGGCGTGCGAATGCCGGCGACCACATCCTCTCCCTGGGCATTGATGAGGAATTCGCCGTAGAGCTCCGCCGCTCCCGTCGAGGGGTTGCGCGTGAAGGCGACCCCGGTCGCCGAGGTCTCGCCCATGTTGCCGAACACCATGGCCTGGACGTTCACCGCCGTGCCCCAGCTCGCCGGGATGGCGTGCAACTCGCGGTATTTGACGGCGCGCGCGTTCATCCATGAACCGAACACCGCGCCGATCGCGCCCCAAAGCTGCTCGCGCGGCGCCTGCGGAAAGGCCGCTCCGCTCTCGCGTTCGACCAGGGCGAGATAGTGCTTGGCGAGCCCCTTCCAATCATCCGCCGTAAGGTCCGTGTCCTGGTGGTGGCCGCGGCTCGCCTTCACCTCCTCGAGCGCGTCCTCGAAGAGGTGATGCTCGAGGCCGAGCACCACGGCCGAATACATCTGGATGAAGCGCCGATAGCTGTCATAGGCGAAGCGCGCATCCCCGGATTCCCGTGCGAGCGCCTCGACCGCGGTGTCGTTCAGCCCGAGATTGAGGATCGTGTCCATCATGCCGGGCATGGACGCGCGCGCGCCCGAGCGCACCGAGACGAGAAGGGGGCGGCCGGCGTCCCCGAAGCCGCGGCCGGTGAGCTCGCCCACCCGTGCGAGCGCGGCGTCGACCTCCTTCGCGAGGTCCTGCGGATATTTGCTTTCATGCGCGTAGAAATAAGTGCAAACCTCGGTCGTGATCGTGAAGCCAGGCGGAACGGGAAGGCCGAGATTGCGACATCTCGGCGAGGTTTGCGCCCTTCCCGCCGAGGAGATCGCGCATATTCGCTTCTCCCTCGGCCTTGCCGTCGCCGAAGCCGTAGACCCATTTCGTCATGAAGCGTCCCGATCGTGGAAGAAGTTGCCGAACGATGCCGCGCCTTTGAAGTTCTGCCGCTTGCGCGCACATTTTTCAATGGTGTAGCCCGTTTGGCCTCGGAGGCTCGACGTTTCCGCGCGGTTCTGAGGCTTATGGGCGCGCTAACACCCGAGCGTGAGCTGCCGGGCCCGCGAACAATGCACCACTTCGCTGCTTGTCGATCGTGTCAGATATCGTGATTCCCTTGCTCGCGCCGCCCGCAGCCACGATGATGGCGTGATGCGCATCGTCGTCATCGCCGATATCCACGGCAATCTTCCGGCGCTCGAGGCCGTTCTCGCGGATCTCAAGAGCCGCGGCGCCGATCTGATCGTCGATCTCGGCGATTGCGCCTCGGGTCCGTTATGGCCGCGCGAGACCATGGACCGTCTTGCCGAGCTCAACGCGCTCACGGTGCGCGGCAATCATGACCGGCAGGTCGCCGAGCTCGCGCCTGAGGAGATGGGTCCTTCGGACCGGTACGCCCATGGCGAGCTCACTTCGGCTCAACGCGCCTTTTTGGGCGAGCTTCCCACGATCCGCTTCGTGGCGTCCGGCATTCTCGCCTGCCATGCGACGCCGGCGAGAGACGATCTCTACCTCATCGAGGAGGTTGAGGGTGGCCGCCTCGCGCGCGGCACGCCCGAAGCGATTGCCAAAAGGCTGGGCGCGGTCGAGGCGAGGATCGTGCTCACCGGCCACAGCCACCGCGCCGATCTCGTGAGCCTTGCGAACGGGTGCATCATCTTGAATCCCGGCAGCGTCGGCAGCCCGGCCTATGACGATCCGGGCGAACCTGCCCATGTGTCGGAATCGGGCTCGCCGCACGCGCGATACGCGCTCGTCGAAGACGACGGGAAATCGGGCGCGAGCGTCGAGCTCATCGCGGTCGCCTACGATTTCGAGAAAGCGGCGCGTCGCGCGCAAAGGAACGGCCGAAACGAATGGGCTCACGCGCTGCGCACGGGCTTCATGCCCGGATAGTTCCACCGGCCGGATCGAGGGCGCTCAGGCGGGACGGATGAATTCGTTGTGTTCCCACACAGGCTTGAGCTTCGGCAAGGCGAGGCCGGCGACGGCGACGGCATCGAGCTTGGGGCAATTCGTCTCGAACCAGCTCTTGCGCGGCCGCCAATGGACCATAACGGTAACGTAGATATCGAGCGCGGTGAACTCTCCGAGGATCCAAGGCTTCGGGTCGATCACCGCTTCGAAATACGCCCATAGCCGAAGCCTCAGCGCATCGGTCGCGGCGCGCAGCTCGTCCTGCGCCGTTTTTCCGCTCACGTAACGCGAAGTGACATCGCCATAAGTGAAGGTCGGATAGACGGCCGATACCAGAAATGCGAGCCAGCGCAGGAAATGCATGCGCCGCGTCCCGGCGTTGAGCGGCACGAGGCCAGCGCCCGGTGCCACATCGGCGAGGTCGAGCATGATCGCCGCGCTTTCGGTCAGGATTTCGCCGCCCGGCAGGACGAGCGTTGGAACCTCGCCGAGCGGATTGAGGCGCAGGAGCTTCTCGAGCGCCTTCTTGTCGCCCCTCATATCCACCTGCTCATAGGTGAAGGGCAGGTCGCATAGCGTCAGGGCTGCTTCGACGAGCGCGGAACCCCAGCCCGGTTGGCCGAGGAGCGTGTAGCCGCGGCTCATTTCTTGAAGACGTAGATATAGACCTCGAGATCGGGGTCGGAGGAATCGCTCACCTCGTTGATGTATTCCTCGAGGAAGGCGTCGTTCACCTCGATGCCCTTGGCGTCGAGATCGACCGTGATCGCCTCGTAAGTGCCGTCGATATCGTCGTAGGAACCGTGATGGATGAAGCGAATCGCGGCGCCGGACGGGGTCGTGCCGAGCTTGACGTCCGGCGGGAGCGGAGGCTGGCCCGTCGGCTCCTCGATCGGATAGCCGATCTCGTAGCTGAATTTGTCATCCCCGGTCTTGACGAAACGCGTGAGCGGCCGGCCGGAAATTTTGATGCCCGCCTTGTCGAGCGCCTCCTTCACCTTTTTCTGCGCGTCGCGAATGGTGGCGAGCGCGTCGTCCCAGTTGGCCTCGCCGGTGACGAAAGCCTCCGCCTTCGGCGCAATCGTGAGTTCGTCGGGCGTGCTGGGATCGGCGGGCGGCGGCCCGAGCGTCGCCTGCGCCGGGCCGGCGCCCGCCGGGGGAACGGAAGGCTGCTGGGTTTGTGCTTGCGGCACCGCGGGCGCGGGCTGCACGGATGGCGCGGGCGAGGGAGCTGCCGGAGCGGCGCCGGAGGGTGGCGGGAGCGGCCCGCTTTCGACCGCGCCGGGCTTCGGAGCGGTCTGCGCCGCCGCGGGACCTGCCTCGACGACAAAAAAAAGGCCGAGCGCGAGCAGCAGAAGCGTCAACGCCGTGGCAGGCAGGCGACGCGGCAAGGGTGTCGTGAGCAAGGGTGTCGTGAGCAACGGTGTCGTGAGATTGCGCATGGTGAACCTCGATCATCGCCCCGCTTGCAAGCAAACGGCGAGGCCGCCGGATGGCCTTCATCTCGCCAGTCCGTCCCCCCGCATCGATCAGTCGGGACGATTCGACGACTCTGGGTAAGCCACTATGCTATATAGCGCCTCGGCAACAGAGTTTCGATGCAGGGTTGCTATGTTCGAGACCCTTGTTCAAACAATGGCGGCACCCATGTGGAAGCGCGCAAAGGGAAGGCCGCGAAGCGTCCAGGCGCGATGAGGCTTTCGCCGCGAGGGCGGCATTTCATGTCAGGATTGGCGAATCACCCTTTTCTCAAAATGAACGGCCTCGGCAACGAGATCGTCGTGCTCGACTTGCGTGGATCGGCCCATCGCGTCACGCCCGGAGAGGCGCGCGCCATCGCGGCCGAGCGGAACTCGCATTTCGATCAGCTCATGGTGCTGCACGATCCTTTGCGGCAAGGGAGCGATGCCTATCTGCGCATCTTCAACACCGACGGTTCGGAGGCGCAGGCTTGCGGCAACGGGACCCGCTGCGTCGCCTGGGCGATGCTGCGTGCCGATCGGCGCCGTTCGCTGTTGCTCGAGACCAGGGCCGGCCTTGTCGCTTGCGAGCGCAAGGATGCCGCGAGCTTCACCGTGGACATGGGCGTGCCTCGTTTCGGTTGGCAGGAGATCCCGCTCTCCGAGGAATTCGCCGACACGCGCTCCATCGAGTTGCAGATCGGGCCGATCGACGCCCCGATCCTGCATACGCCGTCAGCCGTGAACATGGGCAATCCGCACGCCGTCTTCTGGGTCGCGGACATCGATGCCTATGATCTTGCGCGCATCGGCCCTTTGCTCGAGCACCATCCGATATTCCCCGAGCGCGCCAATATCTCGCTCGCCCGGGTGATCGATCGTCGTCACATCAGGCTCCGCGTCTGGGAAAGAGGCGCCGGGCTGACGCGCGCTTGCGGCTCGGCCGCTTGCGCGACCGCGGTCGCGGCGCATCGCCTCGATCGCGTCGACCGGCAAACGGTCGTGACCTTGCCGGGCGGCGATCTTTCGATCGAATGGCGCGCGGGCGACGATCACGTACTCATGACCGGACCGGTCGAATTCGAGCATGAGGGCGTCTTCGCCCCTTCGCTTTTCGCGGTGGCCGAGCCCGCCGAGGCGTCATGAGCGTCGATATCCTCACCTTCGGCTGCCGTCTCAACGCCTATGAATCGCAGGCGATCAAGCGGCTTGCAACCGAAGCCGGCCTCGCGGATGTGATCGTCGTCAACACCTGCGCGGTGACGGCGGAGGCCGAGCGCCAGGCGCGCCAGGCGATTCGCAAGGCGGCGCGCGAGCGGCCTCATGCGAGGCTCGTCGTCACCGGCTGCGCCGCGCAGATCGGCCCTGATGCCTTCGCCGCGATGCCGGAGGTCTCGCAGGTGATCGGCAACGCCGAAAAGATGCGCGCCGCGACCTGGGCCGATCTGGCTGGCCTGCCCTCAGTTTCCGGTCGAGATTTCGGTCTTTCCGCAGCCGAGAAGTTGCGCGTCGCCGACATCATGGCCGTGAAGGAGACCGCGAATCATCTGATCGACGGCTTCGACGGGCGCGCCCGTGCCTTCGTGCAGGTGCAGAACGGCTGCGACCATCGCTGCACCTTCTGCGTCATCCCTTACGGCCGGGGCAATTCGCGCTCGGTTCCGATGGGCGAAGTGGTCGCTCAGATCAGGCGCATCGTCGAGAAAGGCACGGCGGAGATCGTGCTCACCGGCGTCGACCTCACCTCCTACGGCAAGGATCTGCCGGGCTCGCCGACGCTCGGCGCGCTCGTCAAGGCGATCTTGCGTCATGTGCCGGCTCTCGCGCGCCTTCGTATTTCTTCCATCGATCAGGTCGAGGTGGATGCCGATCTGCTCGACGCGCTCGCCGAGAACGAGCGGTTGATGCCGCATCTGCATCTGTCGCTGCAGGCGGGCGACGACATGATCTTGAAGCGCATGAAGCGGCGGCATCTGCGCGCCGATGCGATCGGTTTTTGCGAGCAGGTGCGGCGCCTGCGTCCCGACATCGTGTTCGGCGCCGACATCATCGCGGGCTTTCCGACGGAGACCGAGGAGATGTTCGCACGCTCCCTCGAGATCGTCGACGAATGCGCGCTCACGCATCTCCACGTTTTCCCCTATTCGGCGCGGCCCGGCACACCCGCCGCCAGGATGCCCCGGATCGCGGGTGCCGTGGTGAAGCAGCGGGCGAAGAGGCTGCGTGCGAAAGGCGAAACCGCCTTTCGGGCGCACCTTGCGAGCGAAGTGCGCGCCGGACATATCGGCGCGACGAGGCTCGCCCTGATGGAGAGCGAGACCTTGGGCCGCACCGGACAGTTCACGCCCGTCTTGTGCGCAACTCCGAGGCGGGTGGGGGAGATCGCCGAGCTCCGGGTGAGCGGCGAGGATGGCCGCACGCTGCTCGCGGCGTGAAGCTCATCACGGGCGTGCCGTCGCGCCGGCATTCTCGTTCAAGGGCGCCGGATGCGTTCCGATCGAGTGAGCGACATCCTCTCAATTCCTTGTTTTGATGCATGATCTTATCGCAGAAATGGTTCTCGTTTATGCGGATCATGCTCTCGTTTTGCGGATGTCGCCTGCGACATTGTGCGACGCGAAACGGGCTTGCTGCCTTGCGCCCTGTCCGCCATGTTCAGCCTTGCAGAAATCCGTGCCTTGGCTCGCAAAGAAACGGGGCTCGCGAAGAGACGGGGCTCGCGAAGAAACACGTGATCCGAAAAGGGAATGTCCCCCGATAGGACAAAGGTCGAATGAGCTGTCGCATGATCTCTTGGCTGCATCTCTTGGCTGCGTTGCGGGGATCACGCCGGAATTCAAATCGCTGAGACGATGGACTCGACGGCGACACGCGAATCATGTCTCGTCGCCGAAACGAACTAGGACGTCACGAGATGGGCACCAAGCTGACGGCGGACAAGTCAACCGCGAAGAGGACGAGCGCAAACAAGGCAAGCGCGCCTGAGGCGAATGGAAGCGAGGCGCGCACGCGGCAGGAGCCGAAGAAGCGGCCGCCGCTCAAGGTTCGCCACGAGCCTCCGACCCTCGAGGACGCGATCTACGCGGCTCAGGGCCTCACGCCCGATGTCGAGCAACAGATCGGTTTCGCCGCCGATCTCATGCACATGCCGGTTGAGGAGTTGCGCCCGCATCTTCTCAAGGCGGTGTCCAAGCCGAATGCCACCAATCGCGTGTTTGTCCCCGCGCGCTCGGGAATGCAGCGCGCCGTCGTCATCGAGACGACGGGGCGCCCGCGGGCCAGAAAGCCCAGTCCCGGTTCGGCGACGGCCCATTGATCGCACGTCCCGCGCGCCTGCGCTTGGGCCAGCCGCTGTCGCTCGTCTCCTCCAAAGTCGCCGCGCGAACATGATCCCTCGCAAAGGGAAAGTGGTTTCGCGCTGAACTCAAATCCGCTGTCGCTGCCCTACTCGCGTCGCCGGCGCGCTCCCCAAAGATCGGGCCTGCGCTCGCGCGTGAGGCGCTCGGCCTCGGCGCGCCGCCAGGCCGCGATCCTGGCGTGATCGCCCGAGAGCAGCACCTCGGGAATAGCGCGTCCTTCCCATTCGCGCGGGCGGGTAAAATGCGGATATTCGAGGAGCCCGTCCTCGAAGCTCTCCTCGGCGCCCGAGTGTTCCTTGCCCATCACGCCCGGTATAAGCCGAACGCAAGCCTCGATCAGCGCCATGGCGGCGATTTCCCCGCCCGCGAGCACGATGTCGCCGAGCGAGACCTCGGTGAGGCCACGCGCCTCGATCACGCGCTCGTCGATTCCCTCGAAACGCCCGCACAGAATCGCCACGCCGGGGCCGGCGGCGAGCTCGCGCATGAATTCCTGTGTCGCCGGCACGCCGCGTGGGCTCATCACGAGGCGCGGCCGCTCGTCGGGAAGCGGCCAGGCATGGTCGATCGCGGCGGCCGCGACATCGCAACGGATCACCATCCCGGGTCCGCCGCCCGCCGGCGTATCGTCCACGCGCCGATGCCTGCCGATGCCGTGCTCGCGGAAATTCGCGGTTTCAAGTGTCCAGAGCCCTTTCTCCAAGGCTTCGCCCGCGAGCGAATGCCCGAGCGGGCCCGGGAACATTTCGGGAAAGAGTGTCAAGACGGAAGCGCGCCAGCTCATGCGCTATCGTTCAGATACGAGCCGGCGCGATCGAATGAGCGCGTCGATTCCATCTCGATGCGTCCGCTCGAAAATCGTCATCCTGGCGGCAGCACGCCCTCCCTCAGCCGCATCACGCTGAGCGCGAGCGCCTGGGCACAGGGGACCATGCTGTCGATCTCCAAAAACTCGTCGGGCGTATGCGCCTTTCCGCCGACCGGTCCGACGGAGCACAGCGTGGGGCAACCTTGCGCGGCGGTGTAGCCCGAAATCGGCGCAGCCACCGGTAAATTCCGCGCTCACCGAAAATCCCGCATCGGCCGCGGCGGAATGATAGAGGTCGAACAAGGCCTTGGCCTCGGGCGTCTGCACGAGGGGGAGGAATTCGCCCTTGATGATGAGGCTCGAGGTCGCGCCGGGCACCGAGCAGGTCTCCGCGATCTTGCGAATGGCGGCGACGGCATCGTCGCGATCCTTGGGCTTCACATAGCGCAGATCGATCTCGCACCAGGCGTTGGGCGCAACCGTGTTCACGGTCTGCCCGCCGCCGATGAGGCCGACGTTGACCGTGGTGCCTCGCGCGAGATCGGTGAGCTTGTGCAGCTCGGGTATCTTTCTCGCCAGCTCCTCGATCGCCGAGATGCCCTGCTCGAAATTCGCGCCGGAATGCGCGGCCTTCCCCGTGACCTCGCAACGCGAGAAGACGCCGCCCTTGCGCCCGCTCGTGATCTTGCGTCCCACCCGGCTCGGTTCCGCATTGAACACCGCTCTCGCGGCGCGCGCCTCGGCCTCGATCACGGGACGCGAGCTCGGCGAGGCGATCTCCTCGTCGCTGGTGATCAGCGCGACCACCGGGCCCGGATGGCCGCCGAAGCGCTTGAACGCCGTGAGCACGAAGGCGTTCATCACGAGGCCCGCCTTCATGTCGCAGACGCCCGGCCCGTAGCCTCGTCCGTTCTCGATGCGGAATGGCCGGCGCTGCGGCTCGCCTTTCGGGAACACGGTGTCGCGGTGCCCCATGAGGATGATCGGGCGCAGGTCGTTGCTCGTCGGGTGGTCGAGCGTCGCCTTGATCTGATCGCCGAACCTCGCCTGCGCAATGGTCTGGAGCGCAAGGCCTTCGGCGGCGAAATAGCGCTTGAGCACTTCGCCCGCCGCATCGACGCCTTCCTTGTCGTAGCTGCCGGAATCGGTGTTCACGAGCTCGGCGAGCAGCGTGACCATGGCATCGCCCTGCGTCGCGAGCCAGTCTTTCACCTGCCGCTCGTTTTCCGTCATGCCGTTCAGCATCAAAGCTTTCCTTCCCGTTTCCTGTGCGCCCTGCCGCGCCTGCCTTTACGACTGGGGGTCGGCCCGCGAGCTTCTCCTAAAGCTTACGCCAAGGTCTCGAGCAAGCGGTAGAGAAGCATCGCACGAGGCGCGAGCGAAGAGATCAGAATCTGCTCCTGGTCGGTATGGGCACCCTGGCCCTCGACGCCGAGCCCGTCGAGGGTCGGCACGAAGGGCGCGGTGAAATTGCCGTCCGAACCACCGCCGGTCGACACGTCCTGAAGGTCGATGCCGATCTCGGCTGCGAGCTTTCTCGCATGCGCGAACAAGGCCGCGATCCTCGGCGTCTTCTCGTAAGGCGGGCGATTGAGCTCGCCCTTGACGCTCACGCTCACGCCGTCACGGTGAGATTGCAGCGAAAGGACCCTCGGGATGAGCTCCTCGGCGAGGGCGAGCGTCGGCAGGCGCATGTCGATCTCGGCAAAGGCCTCCTCCGGGATGACGTTCGGGCGCGTGCCGCCGCGCACCACGCCGACCGTGACGCTGACGCCCGTTGTCGCGTCGTTCAGGGCTTCGAGATCGAGGATTTGCCGGGCGAGCTCGCGCACGGCGCTGCGCCCGTCCTGCGGCCGCGAGCCTGCATGGGAGGCGATGCCGCGGATATGCATCTCGAACTGGCCGACACCCTTGCGCGCCGTAACCACCTTGCCGCCGTCTCGGCACGCCTCGGTGACCAGCACGTATTTCGCGCGCCTGCCCTCGTGCTCGATCAGGTCGCGCGAGGTGAGACTGCCCGTCTCCTCGTCGGAAACGATGAGATGGGTGACCGGCAGCGGCGATCTTCCCTCGTGGAGAAAACGGCGGAACGCCTCATAGGCGATATAGACGCCACCCTTCATGTCGCAGATGCCCGGGCCGAAGGCGATGTCGCCCTCGATCTTGAAGGGAAGCCGCTCGATGAAGCCGATCGGATGCACGGTATCGAGATGGCTCAAGACGAGAATGCCGGCCTCGCCTTCGCCCCAGGGAGAGCGCGCGATGACGTGATCGCCGCGGCCGTCGCGACCGGGCACGCGTTCGATGAGAGCGCCGGCCTCGCGATAGGCCTTCTCGACGAGGTCCATCATGCGGTTCACCGCCTCCGGCACATCGGTCGGTGACTCGATCTCGACCCAGCGGCGAAGCCCGGCGAGCATGGACTTCGTATCGAAAGGAGGCGAACTCATATCGGATCTCTTCCTCGCGGCGGCGAGCGACAGGGCCGCACGAGTTGCGCGAAATCCGCCCGTGAAGCAAGCATGCTCGTTCAGAAGACACTACCTCGCCCTTCGAAGCCGAATGGAATTGCCCCCGAAGCAAGTGCTATGGCTGCGCGGGCTCGATACTTTGGCAGGCTTTCATGTTTCGCATTGGACGGCGAAAGTTCATCGCTTTTGTAGGCGCGGCGATCGCGAGGCCGCGCATGGCTCGCGCGCAGCAAGCGGCGATGCCGCGGGTCGGCTTCGTCTCCATCGTTGCCCGCGACGGCGTTGATGTGGGGGAAACCGGGTTCCGCCAGGGGCTCGCGGATAGGGGATATGTCGTTCACCGCAATCTCGCGATCGAGGAACGCCGCGCTGAAGGTGTCATGGAGCGCATACCGGCGCTCATCGACGAGCTTCTCGCGATCAAGGTCGATGTGCTCGTCACACCCGGCACACCGATCACGCTCGCGGCAAAACGCAAGACGTCGACGGTGCCGATCGTCTGCGTGACCGGCAATCCCGTCGGCGCCGGCATCGTGGCGAGCCTGTCGCGGCCGGGCGGCAATATCACAGGACTTTCGCTGCTCTCCGGCGACTACAGCGCGAAATGGCTGCAACTGCTCAAGCAAGCGGTGCCGGGGTTGCGCCGGGCCGCGGTCCTGTGGAACCCCGATAACCCCAGCGTGGGGCACCAAATGCAGTTGCTGAATGAAACGGCTCAGACGCTTGGCCTCAGCCTTCAGCCCTTGTCAATTCGGCGCGAGGACCTCGAGAGCAGCCTCGCCGCGTTCTCGGCATCGAGCATCGACGGCCTGATCGTCACCGACGATCCCTTGCTCGAGCCGCTCATGCCGCGCGTCATTGCGCTCGCCTCCGAGCGGCGCGTGCCCGCTCTTTACGGGTTCAGCTTTGCCGTCAGGCAAGGTGGCCTCATGTCGTATTCGGCCAACTTCTTCGAGATTTGGCGCCGTGCCGCGGGCTATGTCGACCGCATCCTCAAAGGAGCGCGTCCGGCAGACCTTCCGATCGAGCAGGCGACGGAGCTCACCCTCGGGATCAACCTCGTCACCGCCAAGGCGCTCGGATTGACGATTCCGCCGCAGCTTCTCGCGAGCGCGGATGAGGTGATCGAATAGGGTCGATGACGGGTGGCGCTACTGAAGGGTCGCCGCCGTCACCATGACGAAGCCGCGCGTCCTGTTCTCATTGTCCGAATCCTTGGTGTTCATGGCGTCGAAGATGTCCGACGTCCTCACCCAGACGGGCGGATATTTGTAGCGGGCAACGTCGAGGATGAGGAAGCGGTCGGTTTTTCCGTCGTAGGCGGCAAGCGGCGAGATATGGCCGCCGCTCTCCTGTCCGATCGCCCTGCGCAGGTAGTTGACGAGCACGAAATGGCCGGGTTGCGCGAGATATGACCGGGTGAGCGCTCGGAACTCGTCGACCGAGCTGTCGGCCGCATGATGGACCTCGACCTTCACCGGCTGCGTGAGGAGTATGCCGCCGATCTGATCGAGCGTCATGCCTTGGCGCGCCAGGACATCGCGAGGGAGCACGGCGTCTGTTTGCGGCGTGAGGACGTTGTCCTGGGTGAAGGTGCGGTAAGGCTCGTATTCGGGAACCGCAGGTGCGGGGACATTCATGGCATTCAGCACCATGACGATGCTGGCGACCCCGCAATAGGCTTGCGTCTTCTGTGTCAGAAAATTGCTGGCGAGGGGGAAATAGGCTTCACGCGCGTCGCTTTCCGCAAAGTAGGTTTCGCCGACATTGCTGCTGAAACCGACCAGGTTGTCGGGCAGCCTCAGCGTTTCTCCCTTCGCGCCCGTGAGCAGAAGCACGCCTGCGAATGCCGCGCCGAGAAAAGAGGATCTCCACATGGGTTGTCTCCGCAGCCGAACCTTCATTCCGGGAAAGGCGAGCACAGCAGATTAGCCATCCTCGAGCCACGGCCGCAATGCGTTCGCGCGTGAGTTGGGAAGTAGCGTTTCGAAAAATGGATGCTGCCGCCCTCGCGGGCATGGACCGGCTCACCCGAACACGACCACGTCCTCGGCCCGGGCGATCGCGGCCAATCGTTTGTCGAAAGTTGCCAGCGGCAAATTGCGATCGAGAGCGAGAGCCAGATAGCTCGCGTCGTAGGGCGTGACACGATGCTTGCGGGCGAGCTCCAGCACGGCAAGGTCGCTGCCGCCGCCGGCATCCTCCAGCGGCAGGCGCCTCAAACGGGCCATCATCATGATCGCCTCGCCAGCGGCGATCCGCCGTCGACGCTCCGCCATCATGAAGAGGTTGCGCGCCTCGAACCAGAATAGCGACGGCACCAGCCCCGGCGCCGAATGCAAGCGTAGGATGAGTCGATCAGCGAATTCGTTTCCCTCATCCGGTAGCATCCAGGCGGCGGCCACCGAGGCGTCGAGAACGAAGGCCATCAATAGCGATGCCCTTCATGGCGCCAAGCGAGGATTTCGTCCAAGGCGACGGGCTTCGCCCGGGCGCGTGCCGAGCGGATTTCAGCGATCACGGCGTCGATATCCTTGACGCGCGCAAGGCGGCTGAGCTTGGCGACCGGCTCTTTGCCGCGCATAATGATGACCTCCTCCCCAGCCTCGACTTTCACTAGCAATTGGGACAGGTGAGTTTTGGCTTCGCCGACCTTGACCGTAATGGTCATATTGATCTCCATGCGACACTAGGGGTCATCGCCCGAGTTGCGTTTGGCCGACAAGCCTCCCATCACGATTGAGGATATGGCGAAACCCTGAAACTTGGTCAAGGGTTGGTCAAGTTTTTGCCCGAGGCAAAATGCGCCCCGCCTCAGCAAAGGTTCAATGAATTCACCGTCCCGTGAAGCATGGTGCGCGCGTCTCGAAATAATGTTTCCAAGGCCTGCCTGATGGCGGCGCGAGTGTGCTCATCGATTTCGGGCGGGAAATCCCGGTCATCGTGACGACGGGCGACAGCTTCGCTCAACCTGATCTCAGCAAAACGGTCACCGTGCTGCAAAAGCCTTATTCGGTTCGCGATCTCATCAAGGTCATGACGTGGCTCATGCGTCAGCGAAAGGAGATAGGTGTTTTCGCCGACGTAAATCTAAACGCGCGAGGTGGTCGTTCCTTCACGCCCTTTCTCAAGTGTTGGCCATTTCCGTCAAGTCGCGCAAGATGGCCTCATTCTTTGCAGGCCGATGTCGTAAGTATTACCACCTTTGCCCAGGTGACTAGGTCGTAGGGGCTAACCTAGCATGGCAACGCCATCGTCCGTCCGCCATTTGGGCCGGACGCATCCCAGCGCCTAGCACGAGCGGAAGAGGACGTGGCGTAATGATTCTCATGCTCGGCGTCCAGCAGGTGGAAGCGAGTGCCTCGCATGTAGTGCTCGAGAGAGCCCCGTGCATGATGTGTTCTTCCATGGCCATGGCACAGGGGTCGGCTCTGGAAATTCCATTTCTGCGTCACATCCAGACCGTGCGGGCAACATACTGATGTTCGTCGATACCTTGCTGGCGTTTGGCCTGTTGTTGACGACGGCGTCCCAGCTGCGGTTTGGCGATCTTCCCATCGGACCCGGCGAACTGTGCCTGGTGACTTGGCTTTTTCTCATGTTGCTGCGCCAGCTGGGGCAGTCTGGCCCGCGGCTAAGCCCTGCTCTTTCACGACTACTGGTCTTTTGGACGGCGTTTGCCGTGTCGTTGTGTCTGGGCCTTCTCATGGGATTGTTGATTGGCCAGCAGTATGATCCACGTTGGGTTATTCACGATGTGTTGGCCTACCCGCTTCTAGCCGCCGTGAGCTGCATGAGCGTAGTAGAGCCCGGGGCACGGCTGCGGTTGCGTCGGACCGCCTGGCTGCTGGTCACGTTTGGTACCGTCTCTCTTGCTCTTCAGGTCGCGGCTGGCACGGAAATGATCTCCATTCCGGTCATTCAACCTTGGTTCTGGGAAAGATTTCGCGGCTGGTCAGCTAATCCGAACCAGCTATCGCTCCTATGCGGGGTCCTGGCGCTCCTGGCGCTCTACCTCGGTGAGACAGCAATCGGGTGGAGCGCTCGAATTGTCGCCTTGGCGTGCTCAATTTTGCCCATCTGTGTCGGCCGAATGACGATGAGTGATACTTTCACCCTAGCTTTGATCGTATCCATCCCGGTTTTCATTACCCTCAAGCTTTGGGAATGGCTCCGCTTCTCGGGCCACGGGAGTCCCATGCGGTTTGCGTTCGCCTGCACCGTCGCAGTGGGCCTGCCGATGTTGGCGGTCTCGCTCGTTCCGCTTGGCATGGTGGCCGCCTCTGACGCTGGGATTTTTGCGAAGGAGCTGACCAAAAACGGCGGCAAGCAGCTGCAGCAGGAATCCGATTTGCGAATGTCTCTTTGGTCACAGGCGATCCGGCTCGGAATCGAACTCCTCGATGCTGGGATTAGGTCCTGGCCCCCACCTTGAGATACCCGCGTCAATCGTGATCGATAGAATGACCCAATATCAGCCTGAAAATTTAGAGCACCCTCAGCAGGGCTCAGCGCCAAATTTCGAAGCCCATAATACCTTTCTTGATCTGCTTACCCAGGGCGGAATAATCGCTGTCCTGAGCTTCGTCTGGATCGTGAGCGTTTCCGCCTGGGGATCTTTCAAGGCTCGGCAGGTGGGTCTCACGACTTTGATGTGTGGACTCACCACCTTTTGCATGACTGGTTTGATAGTCCGCCAGCCTCTCTTTTGGTTCTCGATCGCCCTTTGCCTGGTTGCGGAAGCCAGTCCCCTGCGAAACATGTTTCAGCGGGGAAGGGAAGGAGCGTTTCAGTAGAGTGCCACGTGCCTGCAGCGCCAGTCGGGCGCTACAAAATAGCTGCCGGAAGGTCTTCTGTGCGCGTCTCCGGAAAGGTTTTTCAGGGGTGACACCATGGAAGCGACAAACATCGACGACAAAACCGTCAGCTCATTCGGTTTGCAGTGGGCCACGTACGACCAGGCCCGCCTCCCGGAAGATGAAAGGACCGCACAGCGGTTCCAAGAGTATTTCGCAATATTCCCATGGAATACTCTTCCCGATCGAGCGGTTGGCGCAGACGTTGGTTGCGGCAGTGGCCGCTGGGCGCTTCGGGTCGCACCCAGAATTGGCAAATTGCACTGCATCGATGCCAGCGAGCAGGCGATCATTGTGGCTCGCCGCAATCTCGGCGCTCAGCGCAATTGCGCATTTCACGTAGCCAGTGTCGATACCATTCCTCTGCCGCCTGGCAGCATGGACTTCGTGTACTCGCTCGGCGTGCTTCACCATGTCCCAGACACCATGGCCGGCATCCGGGCGTGCGTTTCGCTGCTCAAGCCCGGAGCTCCATTTCTTGTTTACCTGTATTATGCGCTCGACCAGCGACCCTGGTGGTTCCGTGCAATCTGGAAGGCAACGGATATTGTGCGGCGTGGCATCGCGCGGCTCCCGTATTGGCTTAAACGGGCACTCACCGAGGTCATCGCGATCGTGGTATATTGGCCCGTCGCGCGGTTCTGCGCGGTGGTCGAGCGCCTGGGCGGCGATCCCAAGGGCCTGCCGCTCAGCTGGTACCGGGACAAGAGCCTGTACATCACGCTGTACCGATGCGTTCGACCGCTTCGCCACTCCGTTGGAGCAGCGTTTTACCCGCGCTCGAATCGAGACGATGATGTTCCAGGCTGGCCTCGAGGACATTCGCTTTTCGGAAAATCCCCCATTCTGGTGCGCGGTAGGGCGGCGCCCCGGTCAGCTTCGTCCTGTTTAAGGCGGTTCGTCAGGAGCCCCGCCCAGCCATGATTATATGTGGCGCAGCGTCCGATCCGCGTAAGACCGGGGGGCGCCAATCAAGTCGGCAACGGCCCTCGGCATTTGTCGCAGCTAGGTCTCCTATATGATCAAGATGACCGCACTCACCCCCTCGAAAGTTAGAAGTTTGGCGATAGCGGCTTTCGCGGCGGGAAGCGTCGCCGTGAGCGTGGCCGATCGCAGCCAAGGGTCATCGGCTGAGCCGCTCCACTATGCTCCCAATGGCAATTTCAACAAACACGGCCAGTATCTGCCGGCAAAGGCAGGTTTCAACCTGGCGGACGTCAGCAGCGTGGCGCAGCTCCGCGCGCTGAGCGCTAACGTAAAAGGGCTAGTGTGGATTGGTCAATGCAACGGGGCCGACGAGAATTTTCAAAGCACTGTTCAGCCATATATTGGCAACCCGCAAGTATTTGGGTTCTTTTTGATGGATGACCCAGACCCGAGACTTACATTCAAAACTGGTAAACCGTCCATTCCCTGCACGCCCGACAAGCTTAAAGCCGAGTTGGACTGGGTTCACGACCATGTACCCGGAACCAAGACCTTCATCGTTTTGATGAACCTGTCTTCGTCCAAGTCACCATCATTTGAAGATACTTACAATCCCGCCAACTCGCATGTCGATCTGTTCGGAATTGACCCCTACCCATGTCGGACGGAATTGAATGGCTGCGACTACGACATGATCGATCGTTACGTTGCTGCGGCAATATCTTGGGGCATTCCGCTTAGCCGGATAGTTCCATTCTACCAATCCTTTGGCGGCGGCGACTGGATGGACGATGAAGGAGGTCAATATGTTATACCGACCGCCGACCAGACGCGTCAGAGCCTCGAGCGGTGGAACAAATACGTCAATGCTCCAGTGTTTGACGCTGTTTATAGTTGGGGTTCGCAACATGCGGACGTGGCACTTGAAAGCGCGTCGGCTTTGCAGGACGTTTTCTTGGTTCACAATCATGCAAGAGCACGGCTGAGGTGAAGCGGGCCGTTCAAATGACGTGGGGCGAAGGTGACCGTAACGGGCGGTTGAACCGCGTGGTCGTGTTGGGGCGGCATCACAACCTTGCAGCTAAAGAGCTAGGCTCGCCTTGGTAGACTTCGCGCGACCGTAACCGGAACGGCTGCGCCACCGACAACATGCGACTGGTTTGTCTCCTGTCCCCTCAAGGCCGGACCACGCTTTGCGCGACGATCTCCTCGGCATGCGGCTCCTTCCCGTCGATCGCTCGGGGAGCCCCAGAGGCCGCAAAAGATCGACACGTGGATCGATGTCTATCGCGTTGGCGGAGGCGGTGGTCGAGTTGCGACTGCCTTCGAAAGTGGGGATGTTCGCGACGAAGCGCTCACCGTCCGGTGAAGCGTGGCGCGCGCTTCTCGAAATAATGGCGACGCCCTCCTTGAAGTCCTCGCTCTTGAAGGAGGCATGCATCTCCTCATCCGCCGCTTTCCATGACTTCGGCGAGATTGCGGAACAGATCGTCATAGACCTGGCGCTTGATCACCGCCGTCGAGCGGGGCGAGGCGGTCTCGGCGATGCTTCGCGCGATTTCGCCGACCGCCTGCGAAAAGCCTTCGGCCGGGAGGAGATCGGCGAGGCGAAGGCGCGCCGCCTCGGTGCCGTCGATGACGCGCGCCGAGTAGAGGAGATCGAGCGCCGGCATCAGCCCGATCAGGCGTGGCAGCATGAAGGACATGCCATGCTCGGCGATGAGGCCGCGCCTGGCGAAGGCCGTCGTGACCTTGGCGCCGGGCACGATGTAGCGCAGATCGGTGAACAGCACGAAGCAGAGGCCGATGCCGGCGACGGGTCCGTTGATGGCGGCGATGATCGGCTTGGGCACGCGCAACAGGTAGCTGAAGCGCTGCTGATAATTCACCTCGATGCCGGTCGCGCCCTCGGCCGCGCCTTCATGGCGCGCCAAGGTGCCGGGCCTTCCGCCCTCGAGCGAAGCCTTCATCCGGTCGAGATCGGCGCCGGCACAAAAGCCGCGGCCCGCGCCCGTGACGACGATCGCCCGGACCAGGCCGTCGGCCGCCGCGGCCTCCATCGCCGAGCGCACCTCCTGCTCCATGACTTGCGTCCAAGCGTTGAGCTTCTCGGGGCGGTTCAGCGTGATGGTGGCGACGTGATCCTTCACCTCATAGAGGATTTCGCTGGTCTGCATGGGCTCGAGCCTTTGCGGGTTGGACGGTCACGGCGAGTGCCGGCGGCTTGCCGCGTAGGCTTGGCTGCCAGGCGCGACCACTTTGACCGGATTCGCGGATCCATCGGCGGCGAGCAGGTGCCGTCCGCCGGCATCGATTGCGCCTGCCTACATCATCCGCACGATCGGATCGCCGCCGGTGCGATGGGCGTCCTGCGCGCCGTATTTGCGCAATTCGAGCTTGGCGATCTGGTTGCGATGCACTTCGTCGGGACCATCGACCATTCGCAAGGTGCGCGCATAGGCGTAGGCGCGCGCCATGACGCGATCGGTGAAGCCGCCGGCCCCGAAGCCTTGGATCGCCCAGTCGATCACCTGACAGGCCATGGCGCCCGCCGCGACCTTGATCATGGCGATGTCGGCGCGCGCTTCCTTGTTGCCCACCGTGTCCATCTTGTAGGCCGCCTGCAGCGTCAGCAGCCGCGCCTGATCGATGAGGCAGCGTGATTCGGCGATACGTTCGAGCCAGACCGTTTGCGTCGCGATCGGTGCGCCGAAGGCGACCCGTTCCTTGAGGCGACGGCACAGGCGTTCGAGGGCCCGCTCGGCCGCGCCGATCGATCCGCATGCAATGATGGATGCGCCCTGGCCCGAGCCGGCCTTGCGCGATCTCGAAGCCGCGCCCTTCGCCGAGCAGCATGTACGAGGCGGGCACGCGCACCTTGTCGAACTTCACCTCCATATGGCCATGGGGCGCATCGTCGAAGCCGAAGATCGTCAAGGGACGAACGATCGTCACGCCCGGATGGGGGAGGGGACAAAGGATCATCGATTGGCGCTTATGGGTGTTCGGGTTCTTCGGGTCCGTCTGACCCATGACGATCAACACGCGACAGCGCGGGTCGCCGGCAGCCCGAGGTCCACCATTTATGGCCGTCGATCACGTAGTGATCGCCGTCGCGCGTGATCGAGGTCGCGATGTTGGTGGCATCCGAAGAGGCGACCGCCGGCTCGGTCATGGCGAAAGCCGACCGGATCTCGCCCTTCAGCAAGGGCTCGAGCCATTGCCTCTTCTGGTCCTTAGTCCCGTAGCGCACCAGCACTTCCATGTTGCCGGTGTCGGGTGCGCTGCAGTTGAAGATTTCAGAGGCGACGGGCGAACGCCCCATGATTTCCGCGAGCGGCGCATATTCGAGATTGGTGAGGCCCGCGCCGAGCTCGCTCTCAGGCAGGAACAGGTTCCACAGGCCCGCCTCCCGGGCTTTCGCCTTCAACTCGTCGAGCAGCGGGGGAATTTCGCGCCAGCGCGCCGCGCCCTCATGCTCGGGATGGAGTTTTTCCTCGTTCGGATAGACATGCTCCTCCATGAAGGCGAGGAGCTTCTCCTGCAGGGCTTTCGTCTTCGGCGAATATGCGAAATCCATGGTGCTTTCCTGCTTCTGTGCTGCGGTCCGTTCCGTCGAACGAAGCCTCGTGCGAATGAGTTCGGTTGCGTGGTTCTTCAGTTCCTGGTCGTCGAGGCGATTTCCCAGCCGATTTCCGCCATCATGCGGACGCGCTCGCCCTGCTGCACGGCCGAGGCGTCCGCGGCATTGCCGGCAAGGCCTCGCGCATAGACGCCCTGGACGATCGCCGCGATACGAAAGAAGGCCAATGCCTTGTAGAAATCCCAATGCGGGATCTCGGGGCGCGAGGTCGCGCGGGCGTAGGCGGAGAGCACCTCGGCCTCGCTCGGCACGCCGAGCGCGGCGAGATCGACGCCACGAAGCCCGCCGCTCACGCCCGGACCGCCGGGGGGCATGCTGTAGGCCATGCACAGATAGGCGAGATCGGCGAGCGGATCGCCGATGGTCGCAAGCTCCCAATCGAGCACGGCCGCAAGGCGCGGCTCGCTCGGATGGATGATCGTGTTGCCCACGCGGTAGTCGCCATGCACGATGGAGGAAGCGGCGTTTGCCGGGAGATGGGCGACGAGCCAGGCGGATAGCTGCTCCATTTCCTTGATGTCATCGGTCTTCGAGGCGGCGTATTGCCGGGTCCAGCGGTCGATCTGACGCGCCGCATAATTGTCGGGCCGGCCGAACTCGCCAAGACCCGCCGCGCGCCAGTCGATCCGATGGAGCGCCGCAAGCGTCTCGATCAGCGAGCGGTAGATGCCCTCGCGCTGCGCCGGGGAGAGGTCGGGAAGATCGGCGGTCGGGACAACTCTTCCCGCCACATAGCCCATGAGGTAGAAGGGGGTGCCGACGATGCTCTCGTCCTCGCACAGTAAGAACATGGGCGCGACCGGCACGGCCGAGCCCGCCAGCGCCTTCTGCACCTTGTATTCCCGCTCGACCATATGGGCGGACGCCAGCAGCTTGCCGGGAGGCTTCTTGCGAAGGACATAGGTCGCGCCCGGCGTCTCGATCAGGAAGGTCGGGTTCGACTGGCCGCCCTGGAACTGGCGCACGACAGGCGCGCCACGGTAGCCCGCGACATGATCGGCGAGGTAGCGGTCGAGCCTCGCCTCGTCGAAACGGTGCTGGGGCAAGGGTTCGACGAGGACAGGCTTCGCGCTCATGAAAAAAGACTTCCGAAGGGAAGGTCGGGTGCCCGTCCCGGTTCATGCGAGAGAGCGGGCGGCCGACTCTGGATCCATGCCTCCATTGGCCTGGTGAGGGGCTCGCTTTCCTTCATTCCCCCGATCCGCCGATCGTCACCCCGCCGTCGACGACGAGCACCTGCCCGGTCACGAACCGCGCGGCGCGCGAGGCGAGGAACAGCGCGACGCCGGCGATGTCGATCGGCTCGCCGAGCCGCTTCAGCGGCGTTTCGGCCTCCCGCTTCTTGCGGGCGGCCTCGTTCTCCCACAAGGCGCGCGCAAAATCGGTCTTGACGAGGCCGGGAGCGATGGCGTTCACGCAGATGCCGGATTTGCCCCACTCGACAGCGAGATTGCGCACCAGGGCCGTCTCGGCCGCCTTCGAGATGCCGTAGACGCCGAGCACCGGCGTGCCGCGGATGGCGGCGATGGACGAAATGACGATGAACGCCCCCTCCCGGCTCGCGACGAGATGGGGCTTTGCGAGTTGCGCCAGCCACCACACCGCCTTCACATTGGTCGACATGGTCTTGTCGAAAGCGTCGTCCGAGGCGTCCGTGAGCGAGCCGTAGAACGGGTTCACGGCGGCATTCGCGACGCAGATGTCGAGACGCCCGTAATGGGAGACCGTCTTCTCCACCAGCGCGTCGAGCTCGGCCTTCGAGCCGGCGTGTGCCGCCATGGCGATCGCGTCTCGGCCTTCCGCCAAGAGGACGTCGCGTACTTTCTCGCAGGCCTCGATCTTGCGCGAGGAGATCACCACCTTGGCGCCGGCACGCGCATATTCCTCCACGATGGCGCGCCCGATGCCGCGCGAGGAGCCGGTGACGAGCGCCACCTTGCCGGAGAGATCGAAAAGCCTGTTCATGAGCCCGGTTCTCAGGCGATCTCGAAGAGGCCGGCCGCGCCCTGCCCGCCGCCGACGCACATGGTGACGACCACATGCTTGGCCCCGCGCCTTCGTCCCTCGATGAGGGCGTGGCCCGTGAGCCGCGCGCCCGACATGCCGTAAGGGTGGCCGATGGCGATGGCGCCGCCGTTGACGTTGAGCTTCTCGGGATCGATGCCGAGCTTGTCGCGGCAGTAGATCACCTGCACCGCGAAGGCCTCGTTCAGCTCCCACAGATCGACATCGTCGATGCCGAGCCCGTGGCGCTCGAGCAGGCGCGGCACGGCGAAGATCGGGCCGATGCCCATCTCGTCGGGCTCGCAGCCCGCCGCCACGAAGCCCTTGAACACGCCGAGCGGTGCAAGGCCCCGCTTCTCGGCGAGCTTCTCGTCCATGAGGATCGAGATCGACGCGCCGTCGGAGAGCTGGCTCGCATTGCCGGCCGTGATCGTCTTGCCCTCGCCGCGCACGGGCTTGAGCGCGGCAAGCCCTTCGGGCGTGGTGTCGGGGCGATTGCCCTCGTCCTTGCCGAGCGTGATCTTCTCCTTGCGCGTCGCGCCCGTCGCCTTGTCGGTCACGACCATCTCGGTCTCGACCGCGAACGATCTCCTGCGCCAAGCGCCCGCCTTGCTGCGCCGAAGCGGTGCGGCGCTGGCTCTCGAGCCCATAGGCGTCCTGCGCCTCGCGCGAAATCTTGTAGCGCTCGGCGACCACCTCCGCCGTGTCGATCATCGGCAGGTAGAGCTCGGGCTTCGATGCCAGGATCGCCTCGTCGCGATTGCGGAAGCTGTTGGCGTGCTCGTTTTGCACGAGGCTGATCAATTCGGCTCCGCCGGCAGCGGCGATCGTGACGCCGTCATGCATGATGGAGCGTGCCGCGACCGCGATCGCCTGCAGGCCCGAGGCGCATTGGCGATCGATGGTGGTGCCGGCGACGCTCACGGGAAAGCCGGCGCGGATCGCCGTCTGGCGTGCGAAATTGCCGCCTGTCGTGCCCTGCTGCATGGCGCAGCCGAGAACGACATCCTCGATCTCGCCGGGCTCGACCTTGGCCCGCCGCGCGGCATGCCGCAAAGCCAGAGCGGCGAGCGTCGGCCCGGAGGTGTCGTTGAAGGCGCCGCGATAGGCCTTGCCGATCGGGGTTCTGGCAGTCGAGACGATGACGGCACGGCTCATGATCTATTTTCCTTCGTTGAAGCTCTTGCCTTCGTCGGCGAGGCGCGCCAGCAGCTTTGCCGGCGTGAAGCGCGGGCCGTGAGCCTTCTCATAGCCGTGCATCTTCTCCACCACCGTCTTGAGGCCGATCGCGTCGACCGACCACATCGGCCCGCCCGCGCCATGCCGGGAAGCCGTAGCCGTTGACATAGACCGTATCGATATCGCTGGCGCGCAGCGCTATTCCTTCATCGAGCAGCTCGGCGCCGGTATTCGCGAGCTGGAACAGCAGGCGCTCGACGATTTCCTCGGGCCCGATCGCGCGCCGCGCGATGCCCTGGCGCTTCGCCTCCTCCGCATACATCGCCTCGACTTCGGGATCGGGCTTGGGCGTGCGCTCGCCTTTCGCGTAAAGGTAGAACCCGCGTCCCGTCTTCTGGCCGAAGCGGCCGAGCTCGGCGATCTTGTCGTTCACCGCGTAGCGCATCTTCTGTTCGTTGGTGAGCGGGCGCTCCTGGCGGATGCGCCAGCCGACATCGATCCCGGCGAGATCGCTCATCGCGAAAGGACCCATGGCGAGCCCCCAATCGGTGATCGCCTTGTCGACTTGCGAGGGCGTCGCGCCCTCGAGCGCCAGCGCCTGAGCCTCGGCGCCGTAAGCCGCCACCATGCGGTTGCCGATGAAGCCGTCGCAGACGCCGGCGAGCACCGCGATCTTGCCGATGCGCTTGGCAAGGCCCATCGCGGTCGCGATCACATCCTTGTCGGATTTTGCGCCGCGCACCACTTCGAGGAGGCGCATGATGTTCGCGGGGCTGAAGAAATGCATGCCCAGCACATCGCCCGGCCGCGAGGTGGCGAGCGCGATCTCGTCGACGTCGAGCGTCGAGGTGTTGGTGGCGAGGATCGCGCCTTGCTTCGCGAGCGCGTCGAGCTTGCCGAAGACCTCCTTCTTGATCTTCATGTTCTCGAACACGGCCTCGATGATCAGATCCTTGTCCTTGAGGTCGTCGAGCGAAAGCGACGGCGTCAGGCGCGCGAAGCGCGTCTTGGCGTCGTCCGCGCTCATTCGTCCGCGCGCGGCCGCCGATTCATAGGTCTCGCGCATCTTGGCGATGCCGCGATCGAGCGCCTCCTGCGCCGTCTCCACGACGGTGACCGAAAATCCGGCATTGGCGAAGCTCATGGCGATGCCCTGGCCCATGGTGCCCGCGCCGATCACGCCGACCGTCTCGACGTTTCGCGGCTTCACCTCGCGCCCGATGTCCGGGATCACGGCCGCGGCGCGCTCGGCAAAGAAGACGTGCCACAGCGCTCTCGCCTCGGGGCTCGCATAGCAGCGCATGAACAAATCATGCTCGCGCTTCATGCCCTCCATGAAGGGCAGCCTGGTTGCCGCCTCGACCGCGTCGATGCAGGCATTGGGCGCGACCTTGCCGCTCGGATGGCGCCCGAGCGAGGCGCGCTTCTTCTCGAAGACGTCCGCCGGCGCGCCCGTCGTGGGAATCGTCTTTTCCGACAGGCGCCGGGGCTTCGCGCCCGAGGCGATGAGCTCGCGCGCGTAGGCGAGCGCCTCGTCGACGAGATTGCCCTTGGCGATGCGATCGACGAGACCGGCCTTGCGCGCCGTCTCGACATCGATGGGATTGCCGGACACGATCATGTCGAGGGCGGCCGTGACGCCGACGGCGCGCGTCAGGCGCTGCGTGCCGCCCGCGCCGGGGATGAGGCCGATCTTGACCTCGGGCAGGCCCATTTTCGCTTGGGCGTCGGCGATGCGGTAGTGGCAGCCGAGCGCGATCTCGAATCCGCCCCCGAGCGAAGTGCCGTGCATCGCCGCGACGACCGGCTTCGGCAAGCCCTCGATGTCGTGGATGAGCTGGTAAAGCGCCGGCTGGCGCGGCCCTCCTCCGAACTCGGTGATGTCGGCGCCCGCCGAAAAGCAGCGCCCGGCCCCGGTGATCACGATCGCGTTAACGCTCGCGTCGGCGCCGAGCGTCTTGGCGGCTTCCGACAAGCCGCTTCTCACGGCCTGGGACAAGGCGTTCACCGGTGGATGATCGATCGTCACCAGGGCGACATCGCCCATGCGCTTCACCTCGACGACGGCCATGCCTTCCTCCCTGTGAGGGCCCCTTGCCGATCAGCCGCGCCGGCGAGCGAGCCGGCAACACCGGCTCTCGTGCTCCATGTTCCGCACCGCCTCGGCGAACCCTTGGGTCCCGCGTTCCGCATCCGACTTACCAGCGCAATCGGCAACGCGCCAGGGCGCGGCGACATGCGGGATGATCCGCTACCATCAATCGACGGGAAAAGGCTTGAACGCAAGCTTCCTTGAAGGCGCTCAAATCGAATCGAGCGATGCCAGGGCATTCGCAAAGGAGCAGGCGCTAAAGCCGAAGAGTTCGGGAGCGCCGCAGGAGCGCCGCCTTGGGCTATTCGGTCGCCGCGAAGCCGAGCGCGTTCAAAGGCTCGACGGCCTTGCCCGAGAAATGATTGGCGACCGGCGGGGCCTTGGAGGTCAGGAAATGTCCGGCGGTCGAGCTCGGCCGTGCGATCACATCCTGTGCCACTTTCGGCAGCGCCGTCTGCACCACGGCATTCGCGACCTTGACCTCGGCCACGGGCAATCGGTGCACCGGGACGAGGGCCGAGCCGTCGAAGAGAGCCGTGGCGTCATCCCGATTCGGGCTTCGGCGAGGAATGCCGGGGCTTGCCGCGGGAGCAGCGCTTTCCTGATCGGCGCTGCTCGCGCTCGGGGCGAGCGCCAAGGCGAATTGGACCGGCCGAGCCGGCGGCAACGGGTGGTCGAGACGCACGACCTGTCCCGTGAGCGTGGGGCCCGAAGACGCCGCGGCAGCCGCGCCGGCCGTGCTCGCGAGTGCGGTCTCGACGGGCTCCTCGGACGCGGCGGCGCTGGCCGCCGACACCGGCATCTGCGTGCTCATGCGCTCGTCGGACGCAGGAACCACGGGAGCGGCGAGCGCGAAGGCTTGCGGGCGAGCGGGCGGAAGCGGGTGATCGAGGGCGACGAGCTCGCCGGCATTGCTCGGCTCGCTCCCATTGGCTTGCGCCATCGTCGCGGCCGCCGTCGTCGCGGCGGCCACGGGATCGATATCGTTCGGCCGTGCCGGAGGAAGCGGAATGTCGATGAGGGCGGCGATTTCGGTGAGCGACTTCGGCCGGTGGGGCGGCAGCGGCGCGAAGGCCGCGATCTCGCTCGCGGCGCTCGGACTTCCGTCCTGTTCGCCCGCGGTTTCGGAGCGCAGCGCGATGGTGGTGCCGGTCTGGCCTGGCGCATCGGAGCGGACCGCCACGGTCGTCCCCGTCTCGGCGGGCGTTCCGGTCGCCGTCGGCGTCGTGTCGCCGCGCAACGCGCTGAGGAAGCTCGGAAGTCCGGAGGACGGCGCGTTCGACGCCACCTCGGTGGGCGTCGCCGGCTCGGTCGATCGCCCGGCCTGGAAATTGCGCGAGCGCGAGGTTGAAGAAGCGGCCGGCGCCTGCGTGGTCGCGGAGGTCTGGGCCTGCGACAGGATGAAGGCGTGCACGCCCGCCTCATCGTTGTTCGAGGAAGCCAAGGCGGCGACCTGTGTCGGCTGGCGTGCCGAGGCGGCGCGCGAGAGAGTCCTGCCGCTCGACGCGATCGCGGCATCCTCGTCCTCATCCGCCCCGCCGAACAACGCCGCCCACAGGCTCTTGTGGTGACCGCTGCTGACCGGCTCGGCCTCGGCGAAGGCGGTGTAACCGGCGACCGTGCCTCCCGCTGCGAGGATCTCGGCCTTCGCCTGCTCATATCCGGGGAAGGGGTGACCGTCGGCCGGTAGATGCACCGTCTTGCCGTCGGGGAACAATCGCGCCAGCTGGTCGCGCGTCATGCGCGGCCAGGAGCGTACGCTTCCCGCATCGATGTGGACGAAGGGCGACCCCGAGGTCGGGTAATAGCCGACGCCGCCTTGTTGCAAATGCATCGCGATCTCGCGCATGCGCTCGATGGGCACGTCGGGCAGGTAGGAATCCATGGCCTTGCCGAGCATGTGCTGGCTGTGCTCGGCAACGAGATGGGAGCTTCGCCGAAGCATGGCGTTGGTTTCCGGCGATCGATAACCGGAGACCGCGTGGAACGGCTCCTGGGAGCCCGTCTCCTGATGCACCTCCCAGAGGATGTCGAAAAGGCGCGGGCTCATCGAGGTTGGCTCGTCGCGACGCCAGTCGCGCAACAGCCAGCTCAATTGCTTGATGCCCTCCGCGTCATAGACGCCGTTGCGCTTGAAAGTGACGGTGGCACTCTCGTTGGTGTGGACGTTCATGATGGAGATGGCGCGCGTATCGCCATTCGCATCGGCGCCTTCGAGCGCGACCGGGAAAAACGCGAACGCGGCCGAGAGCGCGAGGACCGGGCCCGAGATGCGCAACGGCACAGTATCAGCGATTGATCTCGGTCTCGAGGTCCTTGGCAAAACTCATCCCGCTGAATTTTACGATTTCGCCGGCGCGGCCCCGCGCCGCGTTGCCCAAGTTTTAGCGTGGTTAGTTAATGGATTGCAAATCCGTCATGTCTCGGCGGACGTATAAAGCAATCGTGACCAAACCGTGTCATCGCATCAATTTTGAGCCACGATTTACTTAACCGGCTTATTTACGCGGCGTGAGCATCGCTTCGAGCCGCGGATCGAGACCGTAGAGATCGCCGAAGCGCTCCAACCTTCCCTCGTCATCGGCAAGCAGCGTGAAATAGGCGAGATGCACCGGAAGCTGCTGCGCCAGATTGATGGTGCGTTCCGCGCCGCCGACCATCTTCTCGATTCGCTTTTGCGGCCACGCGGCTTCGTCGTTCAGCACGTATTCGGCAAGCTTGAAGGGTTGCTCGACCCTCACGCAGCCATGGCTGAAGGCTCGATCCGCCTTGGCGAACAGGTTGCGCGTCGGCGTGTCGTGCAGATACACCGCATGATCGTTCGGAAACATGAATTTGATGCGTCCGAGCGCATTGCGCTCGCCCGGCGGTTGACGGATCGAGATGCGATCGCCGTGTTGAATCACCTCGTACCCCTGGCGCTCCGCGTAAAGCGGGTCTTCCGCGAGCTTCGGCAAGAACTCCTTTTTCAGGATGGACGGCGGAACGTACCAGGAGGGGTTCACGACCAGGAACTTCATGTCGCCCGAGAAAAGGGGAGTGGGGGAGGACGGCTTGCCCACGATCACGCGCGCCTTGTGCGTGACGACCCCATGGGTGATGTAGCGAAGCGTGAATTCGGGCACGTTGACCAGGATGTAGCGGTCGCCGAGCTCGGGCGGCAACCAGCGCCAGCGCTCCATATTGGCGACGATATCGGCTTCGATGCGCTTCGGCGACAGCGCCGAGACGGCGCGCGTCGCCGCCTGGTCGACCGCCGAGCCGCGCCGTTCCTTGAGCGTCTCCTGCGCCACCGAGGCGAGCTGCGCATTCGCCACGCCATCCCCGTTCGTGGAGGATGGCGCGTGCATTTCGGCGCGCAAGTGCGCGAGCGCGAGGCGCAGGCCGAGGTAGCCGTCCGCACGCGGGTTGAAGGCTTCGAGCGCGGCGCTCGCATCGGAGGCACGAGACAGCGCGTCGAGGACCGTTTGCGCGTCCGGCAGCGAGAGCTTGGGCGTGATCAAGCCGGAAAGGTGGGTCGGCACGACCCTCGCGCCGCGCGCATCGCGCGCATAGGAAATGACCGCGGCCGAGATGCGCCATTCCGCTTCCGCCAGATCCCCGGCGTCCTTCGAGGCTGCCGGCGTTGCCGCCGCGGCGTAATCGTCGGGGTCGAGCCCCTCTTCGCCTGCGTGCGCCAACCGATCGAGGAGGGCGAGTGCCGCTTTCGTCGGAGCGCCGTCCGCGTGCCAGAGCGGCGCGAAATCGCGTTTCTGGTAATAGGCCGTGATCGCTTCTCGCTCGCCCTTCGCGAGGCGCGGGAACAGGGCGCCCTCCGCCGCCTTCGCAAAGGCTGCCCGCATGAGCGTCCGCGGTGGCCGAGGGCGAGATGTCGGGCGAGGCGACGGCGCGGACCGCAAGCGGGGCAGGCCCGGACGATTGCGGCTGCGCGGCAATGCTCGCCTCGGGCTCGCTCGTGAGAGCGTTTCGCGGAGCATCCGCTCCCGCGTCGGTTAGCTCGCCTTCCCGTCTCGGCGCGGGTGCGCTCGTCTCCGGCGAGCGCTCGCCCGAGAGCGCTCGCGCAAGCAGCGCGGTTCCCGGAGCTTCGGGGAAGGCTTTGCGCTCGCGCTCCTCAAGACCGAAGATGGGCGGGGGATAGGGCGGCAGCGGCACGTCGAGCTTCAATGATCGCGCTTGCGCCATGACGGCCGCGGCCTTGCCATCGCCCCGGTCGCGAAGCACCGCCTCGGGGGGACGCGTCGCAACCGATCCTTCCTGTGCGAGGTCCTGCGCTCGCAAGGCCGATGCCGCAGCGCCCAGCAAGGGCATGCACATCAACGCCGTGACGAGTGCCGCACGAGGCGCCGAACGACGACCGTCAAACTCGCGCAGCATATGAAAAGTCCATCCGGTGGGAATCGAATTGCAGGATCGGTGCCGATTGCGCCGATTGCAAGAGCATCAGTCGGCGATTTCAGGTCAAATTCGCGCGATCATGTGTCGGCTTCAGGCCGCGTCTGACACGTCCGTCGGCGCGGCGCCATCGTCAAGCCCATATTGCTTGAGCTTGCGGTACAAGGTCGAGCGGCCGATCTTCAGCCGGCGCGCGACCTCGGTCAAATGGCCACGGTAATGTGATTTGGCGAAGCGGATGATGTCGGCCTCGAGCTCCTCGATGTCGCGCACGTCGCCATGCTCGTCGAGAAGCTTCAGCACATTGGGATCGCGGACCTCGATGCGCACCATCTCGGGCGCCCGCTCGGAAAGGGCGGGAGCGGGTTCGTTGCGCAGCGGTGGAACCTTCACCGGGAATCCGGCGACCTGCGCGGCGATTTGGGGCAGTTCCGCGATGGTGATCTCGTCCGAATCGCTGAGCACGACGGCGCGAAACACCGCGTTCTCGAGCTGGCGGACATTGCCCGGCCAATCGAAGCTCGTGATCAGCGCCATCGAACTCGGCGGAGAAGCCGCGAATGCGCTTTTTCTCGCTCGCGGCAAAATGGGCGAGGAAGGCGCGCGCGAGGTCGGGCACGTCCTCGCGCCTCGCCCGCAGCGGCGGAATGCTGATCGGGAACACGTTCAGCCGATAGAACAGATCCTCGCGGAAGCGGCCCTGGCGCACCAGCTCGATGAGGTTGCGGTTGGTGGCGGAAATGATGCGCACGTCAACCTTGATGGTCTTGCGTCCGCCGACCGGATCGATCTCGCCATGCTGGATGGCGCGCAGGAGCTTCGCCTGGGCCGAGTGCGGCAGTTCGCCGATTTCGTCGAGAAAGAGGGTGCCGCCATTCGCTTCGACGAATTTGCCGGCATGTTTTTCGGTGGCGCCGGTGAAGGCGCCCTTCTCATGTCCGAAGAGCAGGGATTCGACGAGATTCTCGGGGATGGCCCCGCAGTTGACCGTGACGAAGGTCTTGCCGCGCCGGTCGCTCGCGCCCTGGATCGCACGCGCCACGAGTTCCTTGCCCACACCCAATTCGCCCTCGATCAGCACCGGGATGGTCGATTTCGCCGTCCGCTCGCCGAGGCGGATGACACGTGCCATCTCCGGACTCTTGGTGACGAGGTCCTTGAACGTGAGATTGTTGGTGGCCTGGCGATTGATGCGCCGCACCTCGCTTTCGAGTGCGTTCATGCGCAAGGCGTTCTTGATCGAAACTTGCAGGCGCTCGGCGCCGACCGGTTTCACCACGAAATCGGCAGCGCCCGCCCGCATTGCCGAGATCACGGTGTCGATGGAGCCGTGCGCCGTCTGCACGATGACCGGCTTCTCGATGTCGCGCTCGCGCATTTGGGCGAGCACGCCCATGCCGTCGAGATCGGGCATGACGAGGTCGAGCACGACGACGTCGATATCGCTGGCGCGCGAACCGGTGAGGCAGGCGAGCGCCTCGGCGCCATCCGCCGCGATCACGGGTTCGTAGCCGAACCGGCGCACCATCGCCTCGAGCAGGCGGCGCTGAACGGGATCATCGTCCACGAGAAGAATCGTTTGAGGCATTGGGCTCCGCGGGCGTCGTGTGGTTCTTGCATTTCGTTTCGGGACGATCCTGCTACGCACCGGTAAAGGCCCGATTAACGATAATCCTCGCACTCGTGCCGATGCCTTGCCTGGATGCCACGCGGCGCGCGCGAGTTGAACGGGAAGCGCCGCTGGGCAATATGGGGGTGGGAGGGCCGTGAGCCCCCAACGCTCGAACCTTTAGGTGATCATCGTGCCGGGATTGAAGATGAGGAGCGCGCACGAAATCGTGATCCGCCCTCATGCGCATGAAGCCGCGCTTGCCTCCTCCGACGCCGGTCTGGGCACGTTGCCGGAATGGAACCTCGCCGATCTCTATGCGGGCACGGATGCGCCGGAGTTCAGGCGCGATCTCGAGCATGTGCAGGAGGAATGCAAGGCCTTCGCCGCCACCTACCAGGGGAAGCTCGCGACGCTCCTTCGAGAAGAGGACGGGAGCGCCGCGCTGCATGCCGCGATCGCGCGCTACGAGCGGCTCGACGAGGTGATGGGCCGCCTGATGTCCTATGTCGGGCTGGTCTATGCCGGCGACACGAGCGACCCCATCCGCGCCAAGCTCTATGGCGACACGCAAGAGCGGCTGACGACGGCGGGCACGCACATCCTGTTCTTCCAGCTCGAGCTCAACCAGCTCGACGACGAGGCTCTGGCCAAGGCCGCCGCCGACCCGCCGCTCTCGCATTACCGTCCCTGGCTCGAGGACATCAGGCGCGAGAAGCCGCATCAGCTCGAGGACAAGCTCGAACGTCTCTTCCTCGAGAAATCGGTGAGCGGGGCCTCGGCTTGGAACCGCTTGTTCGACGAGACCATGGCGGCGCTGCGTTTCAACGTCGACGGCGAGGAGCTCACGCTCGAGCCGACGCTCAACAAGCTGCAGGACAGCGACCCGAAGATGCGCAAGCGCGCCGCCGAGGCGCTCGCCAAGGTGTTCAAGGAGAATTTGCGCGTCTTCTCCCTCATCACCAACACGCTCGCCAAGGACAAGGACATTTCCGATCGCTGGCGCGGCTTCAAGGACGTGGCCGACGCCCGCCATCTGTCGAACCGCGTCGAGCCGGAGGTGGTCGAAGCGCTGGTCGCGGCCGTGCGCGCCGCCTATCCGCGCCTGTCGCATCGTTACTACAAGCTGAAGGCGAGCTGGTTCGGCCAAGAGGCGCTCGACTTCTGGGATCGCAACGCGCCCTTGCCGAAGGTCGAGAACCGCATCATCAACTGGGACGAGGCGAGGCGCATGGTGCTCTCCGCCTACAGCGGCTTTGCGCCGCAAATGGCGAAGATCGCCGAGCGCTTCTTCGACGAACGCTGGATCGACGCGCCGGTGCGCCCCGGCAAGGCGCCGGGCGCCTTCGCGCATCCGACCGTGCCTTCCGCGCATCCTTACGTGCTGCTCAACTACCAGGGCAAGCCGCGCGACGTGATGACGCTCGCCCATGAGCTCGGCCACGGCGTGCATCAGGTGCTCGCCGCGCCGAACGGCGCGCTGATGGCGCCGACGCCGCTGACCCTCGCCGAGACCGCCTCGGTGTTCGGCGAGATGCTCACCTTCCGCAAGCTTCTCGACGAGACGAAGGACAAGGCGCAGCGCAAGGTGATGCTGGCGCAGAAGGTGGAGGACATGATCAACACGGTCGTGCGCCAGATCGCCTTCTATTCCTTCGAGCGCGAGGTTCACCTGAAGCGCAAGGCGGGCGAGCTCACCGCAGATCAGCTCTGCGCCACCTGGATGGGCGTGCAGGGCGAGAGCCTCGGTCCCGCCATTCGCCTGGGAGAGGGCTACGAGAGCTTCTGGACCTACATCCCCCATTTCATCCACTCGCCTTTCTACGTCTACGCCTATGCGTTCGGCGATTGCCTGGTGAACTCGCTTTACGCGATCTACGAGAAGGCCCATGCGGGGTTCGCGGAGGCGTATTTCGACATGCTGAAGGCCGGTGGCACCAAGCATCATCGCGAGCTTCTTGCGCCCTTCGGGCTCGATGCGCATGATCCCTCCTTCTGGGAGGCCGGCCTCTCCTTGATCGAGCGCATGATCGTCGAGCTCGAGGGGATGGAGTGAACCGACGAGGCGGGTGGCCCGAGCGCTCCCTTGCCGTTTCGTCTCGGCTCACGCTGCAACGGTGTCAGGATGAACGATAGAGAAGCCAATCGGTTCTCGGCGCGCGCGGCCCGCTATGCGCGCGTCGGTGCCAATGTCGGGGGCGTCGCGGCCCGCATCGCGGGCGGGCGGCTCCTCGGCGTGAAAGGCCGGGGCGCGGGCAATGCGGCCGCCCTCACGCGCGCGCTCGGTGGCCTCAAAGGGCCGATCATGAAGGTCGCCCAGCTCATGGCGACCATCCCCGAAGCCCTGCCGGCCGATTACGCCGCCGAGCTGCAGAAGCTTCAATCGGAAGCCCCGCCCATGGGCGCGGCCTTCGTGAAGCGGCGCATGCAGGCCGAGCTCGGCGCCGATTGGAGGGATCGCTTCGGCGACTTCGATCTCGCGCCGGCCGCGGCGGCTTCGCTCGGCCAGGTGCATCGCGCGCTGTCGCTCGATGGCGCGCGCCTCGCATGCAAGCTGCAATATCCGGATATGCAGTCGGCGGTCGAGGCGGATCTCGCCCAGCTCGAATTCCTGTTCGCCATCCACCGCCGCATGGAGCCGGCCATCGACACGCGCGAGATCATGAAGGAGATCGGCGCGCGCATCCGCGAGGAGCTCGATTATCGGCTCGAGGCGCGCCACGCCGCCGCCTACGCCTTGATGCTCGAGGGCGTTCCCGAGGTGCGCGTGCCGCGCGTCTGGCCGGAGCTCTCCTCGGCGCGACTGCTCACGCTCGATTGGCTCGACGGCACACGGCTCCTCGCGCATGTGAAGGACGATCTCGAAACGCGCAATCGCCTCGCGGTCGCGATGTTCAAGGCCTGGTGGCTGCCCTTCTCGAGCTTCGGCATCATCCATGGCGATCCCCATCTCGGGAACTACACGGTGTTCGACGAGAAGGGGCGCCGCGGCGCGGCGCGACCTCACGGCATCAACCTCCTCGACTATGGCTGCATCCGCGTCTTCCCTCCGAGCTTCGTCGAGGGGGTGGTCGATCTCTACCGCGGGCTCATCGAGGAGGACGAGGCGCGCATCGTGCACGCCTATGAAACCTGGGGCTTCAAGGGTTTGCGGCGCGATCTGATCGAGGTGCTCAACATCTGGGCGCGGTTCATCTACGGGCCGTTGACCGAAGATCGGGTGCGCACGATCGCGGATGGCGTGAAGCCCGGCGAATACGGCCGCCGCGAAGCCTACAAGCTGCATATGGCGCTCAAGAAAAAAGGGCCGGTGACGGTGCCGCGCGAATTCGTCTTCATGGACCGCGCCGCCATCGGGCTCGGCGCGGTCTTCCTGCATCTTGCGGCCGAGCTCAATTTCCACCGCCTGTTCGAGGCGGCGATCGAGGATTTCACGGTCGCCAAGGTGGCGGCCGCGCAAGCGCGCGTGCTGGAGGCGAGCGGCTTCAAGAAGAATTCGCGATGAGGGCAAGGGTGAAATTGCCGAATTGCGCTCCGGCACAGGTGTTGCTAAGTCGTCGGGCGCATAGTCATTTCGAGGAACAGCGATGGCGGCAACGACGGACGACATCCCGCAGATGGATTACGCGGAGCACGAGCGCACCTTCCGCGGGTTCACGCGCTTCACCGAGATCGCGGTCGTGCATGTGCTGTGCCTCGTTCTCGTCATCACGATCTGGGGCGTCAAGCACGCGGGCGGCTGGGCGCTGTTCGGCTTCATCCTCACGCTCGCGGCGACGATCGTCGGCGCTTTCTCTCCCGCGCTTTCCTGGCGCCCGCTGGCACCGGTGCTTTTGTTGTTGCTCCTCATCCTCGCCTTGCTGTGAGGATCTAGATGATCATCGCGACGACGTGCGAGGACCGTGCGGCCGAAACACGCGTCGCGATCACGCCCGAGACCGCGAGGAAGCTTGCGGCGCTCGGCGCGACGGTGAGGGTCGAGGCGGGGGCGGGATCGGCATCGGGCTTCACCGACAAGGATTATGAAGCCGCGGGCGCGGCGCTCGCGAAGACGGCGCGAGAGGCCCTCGCGGACGCGGATGTCGTCTTGAAAGTGCGCCGTCCTTCGTCGGGCGAGCTCGCCTTGATGAAGAAGGGCGCGCTCGTCATCGCCATCATGGACCCCTACGGACATGAGGAGGCGTTGCGGGCGATGGCGTCCGCCGGCATCGATGCCTTCGCCATGGAGCTGATGCCGCGCATCACCCGCGCCCAGGTGATGGACGTCTTGTCGAGCCAGGCCAATCTCGCAGGCTACCGCGCCGTGATCGATGCCGCCGCGGAATACGGCCGCGCCTTGCCGATGATGATGACGGCCGCCGGAACGGTGCCCGCCGCGCGCATCTTCATCATGGGGGCGGGCGTCGCCGGCCTGCAGGCGGTGGCGACGGCGCGCCGCCTCGGTGCGGTCGTCACCGCGACCGACGTGCGGCCCGCCGCCAAGGAGCAGGTGGAATCGCTGGGCGCGAAATTCGTGGCGGTCGAGGATGAGGAGTTCAAGCAGGCCGAGACGGCGGGCGGCTACGCCAAGGAGATGTCCGACGCCTACAAGGCAAAGCAGGCCGAGCTCGTCGCCTCCCATATCGCCAAGCAGGACATCGTGGTGACGACCGCGCTCATCCCGGGCCGGCCGGCGCCGCGCCTCGTCTCCTCCGCCATGGTGGCGAGCATGAAGCCGGGCTCGGTCCTCATCGACCTCGCGGTCGAGCGCGGCGGCAATGTCGAGGGTGCGAAATTCGGCGAGACGGTGGTCACCGGGAACGGCGTCAGGATCGTGGGCCATGCCAATGTGCCCGGACGCATCGCCGCGAGCTCGTCGGCGCTCTACGCCCGAAATCTCTTCGCCTTCGTCGAAACGCTCATCGACAAGGCGACGAAATCGCTCGCCGTCAAATGGGAAGACGAGCTCGTCAAGGCGACGCTCCTCACCAAGGATGGCGCGGTCGTGCATCCGAGCTTCGCGCCCAGGGGCGCCGAACCCACGGGAGCTGCCTGATGGCCAATCTCTCGCCTGTCGAAGCCCTCGAACGGGCAAGAGCCGCCGCCGACGCGTCCCGGGAGGCCGCGGACGCCGCGCAGGCCTATGCGAGCCAGGCCTCCGAGGCGCTCGGCCACGCGCTTGCCGCGAGCACCGGGGGAGCGGTCGACCCGACCGTGTTTCGCCTCGCCATCTTCGTGCTCGCGATCTTCGTCGGCTATTACGTGGTCTGGTCGGTCACGCCCGCGCTGCACACGCCGCTCATGTCGGTGACCAACGCCATCTCCTCGGTGATCGTGGTCGGCGCGCTGCTCGCGGTCGGGGTGAGCCTCGCGGCCGGGCAAGGCGCGAGCCCGTTCGCGCGCATCTTCGGCTTCGTGGCGCTGACGCTCGCGAGCGTCAACATCTTCGGAGGCTTTCTGGTCACCGCGCGCATGCTCGCGATGTACAAGAAAAAGGGCTGAGGACCTCTCATGAGCGCGTCCTTCGCCACCATCCTCTACCTCATCGCCGGCGTCCTCTTCATCCTCGCACTGCGGGGCCTCTCGCATCCGACGACCTCGCGCCAGGGCAACCGCTTCGGCATGATCGGCATGGCGATCGCGGTCGTCACCACGCTGTTCATCGCGCCGCCCTCGGGGATCCTCGGCTGGGCTCTCGTCGTGCTCGGCATCGCGGTCGGTGGGAGCATCGGTGCGCTCGTGGCGCGGCGCGTGCCGATGACGGCCATGCCGCAGCTCGTCGCCGCCTTTCATTCGCTCGTCGGCCTCGCGGCCGTGCTGGTCGCGGCCGGCGCGCTCAACGCGCCTTCCGCCTTCGGCATCGGAGATACGACCCATATCCACCCGGAGGCCCTCGTCGAGATGACGATCGGCGTCGCCATCGGCGCCGTCACCTTCACCGGCTCGATCATCGCCTTCCTCAAGCTCGACGGGCGCATGTCGGGAAAGCCGATCCTCCTGCCCCAACGCCACGTGATCAACATCGGCCTCGCGGCGGCGCTCCTGGTGCTGGCGGTCGTCTTCGTCGCGACCACGAGCCACGCCGCTTTCTGGCTGATCGTCGCGATCTCCTTCGCGCTCGGCGTGCTCTTGATCATCCCGATCGGGGGCGCCGACATGCCCGTCGTGATCTCGATGCTGAATTCCTATTCGGGATGGGCCGCGGCGGGCATCGGCTTCACGCTCGGGAATTTGGCGCTGATCATCACCGGCGCGCTGGTCGGCTCTTCGGGCGCCATCCTCTCCTACATCATGTGCAAGGGGATGAACCGCTCCTTCATCGCCGTCATCCTCGGCGGCTTCGGCGGGGAGACCGCGGGCGCCGCCGTGGGCGGCGCCGAGGCGCGCCCGGTCAAGCAGGGCTCGGCCGAGGACGCGGCCTTCATCATGAAGAACGCCTCGAAGGTGATCGTCGTGCCCGGCTACGGCATGGCGGTGGCGCAGG
The DNA here is from genome assembly GCA_963713805.1 of uncultured Alphaproteobacteria bacterium. Lineage (GTDB taxonomy): Bacteria > Pseudomonadota > Alphaproteobacteria > Rhizobiales > Beijerinckiaceae > GAS188. The sequence continues at coordinate 42,814 of CAVQNF010000037.1, forward strand.
CGCAACATGCGCTTCGCGAGATGGCCGATCTCCTGAAGAAGGAAGGCGTCGAGGTCTCCTACGCCATCCATCCGGTCGCCGGCCGCATGCCGGGCCATATGAACGTGCTGCTCGCGGAGGCGAATGTGCCTTACGACGAGGTTTTCGAGCTCGAGGACATCAACTCGGAGTTTGCGCAGGCCGACGTCGCCTATGTGATCGGAGCGAATGACGTGACCAATCCGTCCGCCAAGACCGATCCGAAATCGCCGATCTACGGCATGCCCATTCTCGACGTGGCGAATGCCAAGACGGTGCTCTTCGTCAAGCGCGGCATGGGTTCTGGCTATGCGGGCGTCGAGAACGAGCTCTTCTTCCGCGACAACACCATGATGCTGTTCGGCGACGCGAAAAAGGTGACGGAAGAGATCGTCAAGGCCTTGGGGCATTGAAACGGGGATAGGGAATAGGGAAATAGGGAAAAGTGAAAGTGAATCGCTTTTCACGCCCTCACTCCTCACTCCTCACTCTCACAACAAGCGGGGCGGCCCTTCCTGGCCCGAGTTGAGCTCGTTCTGGCATGGATGTCGTGAAATGGCTCGCGTTCGCGGCGGTCGCCTTCTACGCGGTCATCGTCGCCGCGATGTATGTCGGCCAGCGCGGCCTCGTCTTCCCGCTGCGCCCGCAACGCTCCACCCCCGCCGAGGCGGGCTTCCCCGAAGCGCAAGAGCATATCCTCACGACCGCCGACGGCGAGCATATCGTCACCTGGCTTCGGCGCCCCGCCGACGCGAGCCGCCCGCTCTTCCTGATGTTTCTCGGCAATGGCGACAATCTCGGCATCATCGCTCCGCGCTTGCGCCAAATGACGGACGACGGCTCGGGCGTCCTCGCCGTCGCCTACCGCGGCTATTCCGGCTCGACGGGCTCGCCGAGCGAGGCCGGGCTCACGCATGACGCCGAGGCAGCCTATCGCTTTGCCGCGAGCGTCGTGCCCGCGAGCCGCATCGTGCTGTTCGGCTATTCGCTCGGCTCGGGGGTCGCGGTGCCGCTTGCGTCCGGCCATGAGACGGCGGCGCTCGTGCTCTTCGCGCCCTTCAGCTCGGCGGTCGCGATCGCCCAGGCCGCCTATCCCTGGCTTCCCGTGCGTTTCCTGATGAAGGATCAGTTCCGCTCGATCGACGTGATCGGCAAGATCAAGGTGCCGATCCTCGTGGTGCATGGCGAGCGCGACGGGGTGGTGCCGATAGCCTTCGGACGCGAGCTCTACGCGGCGATATCGGCGCCCAAGCGCTTCGTCGCCTTGCCGCTAGCCGATCATTTCTCGCTTTTCGAGAATGGCGGCATCAACGTCATCCGGGTGTTCCTTAGGGAATTCGGCTTGCGGTGATCCACAAAATCACAAAACGGCGACACGTTACTTTTCCCCTATTTTCGTGCCGCCGCTTCGCTGCGAGGTTTGCGCCCGCGTTTGCCGGGCCGAAGCTTGCGGCCGAGAGTGGCCTCCAGCCGCTCGAGGAAGCCTTCATCTCCGAGCGGACGGCCGGTCGTTTCAGACATCCTCAGGGCTGCGAGTTGGTGAGGAGCGATCTCACCGGTTTTGAGCGAGACCAGATCGGCGAAGGCCTCGACCCTGTCGAGCAGCGGGCGCACGCGCACCAGCGTGTCGTCCTTGCCGGCGAGATGCGCTCTGACGCTCGACCATCGCCAGTCGGCGGCCCGCCTCGCGAGACCGGCGCGCACCGGGTTGAGCGATATGTAGCGCGTGGCGGCGAGGAGATGCTCCTCGTCCATGACGGCCGAGCCGAAACGTCCCTGGAACAGATGGCCCGTCCAGCGGGAGCGTGCATTGATGAAGCCCGTATAGCGCCGATGCGTCTCGCCGAGCGCCGATGCCAAGCCTTCTTCGGTCGTGGGCACGAGCACGAGATGCACATGGCTCGGCATCAGGCAATAGGCCCAGCAGGCGACGCCGCTGCGTTCGCAGCGCTCGGCGAGCAGGTCGCGGTACAGCGCATAGTCACCTTCCTCGAAGAAGATGGGCTGTCGGCGATTGCCGCGCTGGGTGACGTAGTGAGGAAAAGTCGGGACGACGATGCGGGCGATGCGAGCCATGCCGGAAGCCTAGAGAAATGGGGGAATTAGTAAACTGTCCCCGAAAAGCGTGACGCGGTCACCCGTAGCGATGCAGTTGCACGCCGAAGCGCTTCATCCAGGCCTCGGCATCGTCGGTGCGCGGGCACAGCACACGCGTCAGGCGCCAGAATTTATGGGAGTGGTTGAGCTCGCGAAGATGGGCGACCTCGTGCGCCGCGAGATAGTCGAGCACGAAGGGCGGGGCGAGGATGAGGCGCCAGGAAAACGACAAGGTTCCGTTGGCGGAGCATGAGCCCCAGCGGCTCTTGGTGTCCTTGATGGAAATCCGCCGGGCTTCCACCCTGGCCGCGGCCAAATGACGCGCGACCGCCAGATCGAGGTCCCGACGGGCTTCGCGCTTCAGGAACTCCGTCACCCGGCGGGAAATATGCTCCGGCGAGCCCGGCACTTCGAGGATGCGCACTTCGCCGATGCGCTTGGCGCGCACGAGGCCGCGCAAGGCCCCGGTCTCGATGATGTGATGGTCGATGCCTCGGATCGGCAGCGTCTTTCCGGCCCTGAAGGGGATTTGCGCCGGAAGTCGCGCGAGGCGCGTCGCGAGCCATCCCGCATGCCTTGCGGCGAAATCGGCCGCGACCATGAGATTGCCGCGCGCCGGCAGCGTGAGGATGGGTTCGGAGGTTCCTGCCCGGATCCTCAGCGTTATGCGCCGCGCGCGCGAGGAGCGGGTGACCACGACGCGATATGTCACCCCGTCATGGGCGATATCGATGAAGCCCGGCGCCCCGGGCGACCTGAACTGCCTGATCGTTGCCATTCTGAGAACATGCCTGACCTTGGAGGATTCGTCAGCACGTTTTTGAACGAAGAGAGAACAATATTTCGGGGTAACCGACTGGAAACCTCAGGTTCCGTTTGCTATCGTGATCGGTTCATGCCTCGTCAAGACGCCCGCCTCAGACGAGAAACGTTTGTCTTTTCAGTAGCTTGCTCCTCCTCCCGGGCGAGGATGAACTCGTCGATGCGAGGCACGATCTCGCCGCGGAATCGCGACCCGTTGAACACGCCGTAGTGGCCGACCTGCCTTTGCAGATAATGCAAGCGCTTTCCGGCAGGAATATTGACGCATAGCCGCTGTGCCGCCTGCGTCTGGCCAACGCCCGAGATGTCGTCGTTCTCGCCTTCGATCGTCATGAGCCCGGTCCGCCGGATATCCGCGAGGTCGACCCTTTTGCCGCGATAGGTCATCTCGCCCTTCGGCAGGAGGTGCTTGACGAAAACACGGTCGACGGTTTCGAGGTAGAATTCGGCGGTGAGGTCCATGACGGCGAGGTATTCGTCGTAGAACTCGCGATGCTTCTCGGCCGAATCGCCATTATGCTGGACCAGATTTTTGTAATAATCCCAATGGGCTGTGAGATGGCGATCAAGGTTCATCGCCATGAAGCCCGAAAGCTGAAGGAAGCCCGGATACACCTCGCGCATCATGCCCGGATAGGGGAAGGGCACGCGCGTGATGCAGTTTCGTCGAAACCATTCGATGCCACGCTCCTGAGCAAGCACATTCACGGCGGTCGGGCTCTCGCGCGTGTCGATGGGCCCGCCCATCAAGATCATGGAGGCGGGAGAGACCGGGTCGCTCGCGGCTTCGAGCGAAGCCACCGCGACCGAGACCGGGACCGAAGGCTGGCAGACGGCGATGACATGGGTGTTCGGACCGAGGTGCCGGAGCATCTCGATCACGTAGCCGACGTAATCGTCGAAGCCGAATTGCCCCGCCGTCAACGGCACCATGCGCGCGTCGGCCCAATCGGTGACATAGACCTCATATCGCGGAAGGAAGGCCTCGACCGTGCCTCGCAAGAGCGTGGCGTAATGGCCCGACATCGGCGCGACCATCAGGATCTTCGGCTGCCGCGGGAAGGAAGTCGGGAGGTCGCGGGCAAAATGGAGAAGACGGCAAAAAGGGCGCTGCCAAACGACCTCCTCCGTCACGGTCACCTGCTCCCCCTCGACCAGCGTTTGCGCGAGCCCGAATTCGGGCTTCTCGTATCGTCGCGTGCTGCGTTCGAAAACATCGCAGGCCGCGCTCATGGAACGGCCGAAGGGCGTCCAAGAAGCTGGATTGGCGGGGTTTTCGAAGAACAGGCGGGCCGCCTCCGTCGCCGCGCGGGCCGGTCCGATCAGAGCCAGCGAGGCTTCATGGAGGAAGTAGGAGAGTTCCATCGAGCGACCCCTTGCCAGAGCGCGGACGTAATCGCCGCGTTCACGCGCGGAGGCCGCCAGCTTGTTGACAAGATAGGGCCTCAATGCCGCAATGCAACATCGAGCTCTGCGTTTTCCAAAGAGCGGCATTGCATTATTGTGGCAGCTCGGTGACGAAAGAATGAACGTCGGACTGCCCATTTGGGCAGCAGCCGGCCCGTCCCGGCATCATGCGCTGGCCGCTCACTCTCCCATGGCGAGGAGCGATCCCGCCC
>CAVQNF010000038.1:0-24928 GCA_963713805.1 uncultured Alphaproteobacteria bacterium
GGCGCGCGCTCGCGAGCAACGCCCGGAACGCGAAGGCGCCGAGCACGATCCAGACGAGGTTGAGCGCCAAGGATTCGAGCAGGAGGTCCGGGCGAAAACTCTTGGCGATCAGCATGGCGCGCATCGCCTCGAACACATAGGTCGGCGGCAGCGCCCAGGCGATCGGCTGCAGCACTCCCGGCAAGGTCGACACCGGATAGGAGATGCAGGCGAAGGGCATCATCGCGAACATGGCGCTCCAGGCGATGGTCTCCGCCGCGAGCCCGTTGCGCAAGATGAGTCCCGAGGTGACGAGCCCGACGCTCCAGCTCGTCAGCATCAGATTGACGAACAGGAACGGGATGACGAGGCTCAAGGCGGCGAGATCGAAGCCGAAGAAGGTGGTGGCGATCAGCACGGCGGGAACAAGCCCGATCATGAGGCGCAGCACGCTCATGATCATCAGCGATGCGACGAATTCGGCAGGCCGCAACGGGCTCATCAGGAGATGGCCGAGGTTGCGCGACCATACCTCTTCGAGAAAGCTCATGGAGAAGCCGAGCTGGCCGCGGAACAGCACGTCCCAGAGGAGAATGCCGCCGATCAGCGTGCCCGCCGCCAGCACCGGCAATTGCGAGGTGCGTCCGACGTAGAGTTGGAGGAAGCTCCAGGTGAGGAGCTGCACCGTCGGCCAATAGATGAGGTCGATGAGGCGCACGGGCGAGGCCCGAAGAAGATAGAGGTGGCGCTCGACCATGGCGAAGACCCGCGTTGCGGAGAAGCCACGCGGCAGCGAGAGGCGAAAACGCGCAAGCGACCCGCTCATGGGGTCGCCTCCGCCTTCTGGCCTCTCGAGCTCGCGCCCCGCCCGCGCGCCACGTCGAGGAACACTTCCTCGAGCGTCTCGCGGCCGTAGCGCGCGATGAGCGCATCCGGGGGGTCGTTGTGCACGATGCGTCCGGTGCGCATGATGATGACGCGGTCGCAGAGCCGCTCGACCTCTCCCATGTTGTGGGAGGCGAGCAGGATCGTCGCTCCCCGGCGCCGGCGAAATTCCTCGAGATGGCCGCGCACCCAATCTGCCGTGTCGGGGTCGAGCGAGGCGGTCGGCTCGTCGAGCAGCAAGAGGTCGGGCTCGTTGACCAGCGCCTTGGCGAGCGCGGCGCGCGTCTTCTGGCCGGCCGAAAGCTGGCCGACACGCCGGTCGAGGAGCTGCGTGAGGTCGAGGGCCTGCGCGAGCTCCTCGATTCGCGACTTCAACTTCGGCACGCCATAGAGCCTCCCGAACACCGAAAGATTCTGACGCACGGTCAAGCGCTGCGGCAAATCGGCGTAGGGGCTTTCGAAATTGATCCGGTGGAGCACCTTCTCGCGGTCGCGCGCCATGTCCGCGCCGAAGACCCTCACGGATCCCGCCGTCGGGGTCGTCAAGCCCATGATCATCGCGAGCGTGGTCGTCTTGCCGGCCCCGTTGCCGCCGAGCAGGCCGACGACGCTCCCCGTCTCGACGCAAAAGCTTAAGCTCTCGACGGCGGGAACGCGATCATAGGTCTTGGATAGATTGTCGGCTAGAATCGCCGGCGCCGATGATGATGTCATGCGAGAACGGAGAAACACGTGCTTTCGTTGAGAGGAACTGGCTTTATATGCGAAACCACGTAGCGGATAGCCATGGCGCGCCAAGAGAGAGGAGCGGCCATGCGCTGGCCGGCGCTCGCGAAGATAATTCGCACCCAAGGCTTCGAGATCGGGGAGCGATATTCATGAGGGCTCCCTCGGAGCGGAGAGGGTCGTGAGAGCCTCGGCATGAAGCCTAAGGCCCATGCAGCGTCATATCAGCCAGGTGAGGAGAAGGCCGCGACCATGTTCACGCTCGCCGAGATCGAGGAAGCCCAGGCGCTCGTCCATCGGCACATGCCGCCGACGCCGCAGCACGTCTGGCCGCTCCTCGGTGAGCGCTTCGGGGGCAAGGTCGTCGTCAAGCATGAGAACCACACGCCGGTCGGCGCCTTCAAGCTGCGCGGCGGCATCGTTTATGTGGAACGGCTCAGGCGCGAGCGGCCTCACGTCAAGGGCATCGTCAGCGCGACGCGCGGCAATCACGGCCAAAGCCTCGCCTTCGCCGGCCGGATCTTCGACCTGCCGGTGGCGGTCGTCGCTCCCTTCGGGAACTCGGTCGAGAAGAATGCGGCGATGCGGGCGCTCGGCGCGGAGCTGATCGAGGTCGGCGAGGATTTCGACGATGCGGCGCAGGCGGCGGCGAAGATCGCGCAGGAGCGCGGCTTCGAATTCGTGCATTCCTTCGCGCCTGATCTCGTCAAGGGCGTCGCCACCTACGCGCTCGAGCTCTTCCGCGCGCATCCGGATATCGAGAGGCTCTATGCGCCGATCGGCCTCGGCTCCGGCATTTGCGGCCTCATCGCGGCGCGCGACGCGCTCGGACTTGCGACCCGCATCATCGGCGTCGTCCCGGAGCGCGCCAATGCCTATCGCCTCTCCTTCGATGCCGGGCGGGTCGTGCCGGTGAATTCCGTTTCCACCTTCGCGGACGGCATCGCGGTGCGCGTTCCGGACGCGCGGGCTCTCGCGATCATCCGGGCGGGCGCGGAGCGCATCATCGAGGTGAGCGAGGACGAGATCGCCGAGGCGATCCGCATCCTGCATGAGGACACGCATAATCTCGCCGAGGGCGCGGGCGCGGCCGCCGTCGCGGCGCTCGCCAAGGACAAGCAGCGGCGCGTCGGCGCGAAGCTCGCCGTCATCCTCTCGGGCGGCAATATCGATCGCCCGCTCGCCGCCGAGGTGCTCGCCGGCGCGACACCCTCTTAGGTGGGATCGTCATGGAGGTCTCGCGGTTTTCGGACAAGATCATGCTCCAGAAAGGATATGGAGGTGTCGCTCCGGTTCTCGCCCGAGGTCTCGGGCCGGGAGAATCGGGCGTCCGCCTCGATCAACAAGGACCAGCGTCGTGAAGCGCCTCATTCTCATCCGTCATGCAAAATCCGCGCGGCCGGCCGGCATTGCCGACCACGAACGCCCGCTCGCGCCGCGCGGGCGCGAGGATGCGCGCCGGATGGGCGCCTATCTCGCACGCGAGATGCTTCTGCCCGCTCTCGCGCTGGTCTCGACCTCGGTCCGGACGCGGCAAACCTTCGACCTTCTGGTCCAGGGGCTCGGCGTGGTGCCGAGCTTGCGTTTCGACCGCCGCGTCTATGACGCGCCGGCGGATCGGCTCGCAACCGTGATCGCCGAAACGCCTGGCGAGTGCCGCGAGCTTCTCCTGATCGGGCATAATCCCGGGCTCGCCGATCTGGCGCATCGCCTTGCCGGCCATGGCGACCGCTATGCGCTCGCGAGGATGCGGACGAAATTCCCGACTTGCGCGCTCGCGGTGCTCGATCTCGCCGAGGACGATTGGCGAGGGCTCGCCGATGGATCGGCGAGGCTCGATCGCTTCGTGACGCCGAAAAGCCTTCGCGGCGAGGCCGACGACTGAGCGCGCCCGCAAGATGACGCCCCCGGCCGGAGCCTTCGACGAGGCGATCCTTGCGGCGCGCGCCGTCGCGGAGGCAGCGGCGAACTGGTGGTCGCCGCGGCTTCGCCTCGGCGTCACCGGGCTTTCCCGTTCGGGGAAGACGATCTTCATCACCGCCCTCGTGCAGGCCCTCGTGGCGGGCGGACGCCTGCCGATGTTCGCGGCGCAAGCGCAAGGAAGGATCGGCCGGATCTGCCTCACGCTTCAGCCCGACGACGCCGTGCCGCGCTTCCCTTACGAGGAGAACCTCGCCGCGATGAGCGGCAGCGCCCGGCACTGGCCCGAATCGACGCGGCGCATCAGCGAATTGTCGGTCGAGATCGAATATGAAAGCGCCGCGTCCTGGTTCCGCGGCGCGCGCCGGCTCACGCTCGACATCGTCGATTATCCGGGCGAATGGCTGCTCGACCTCCCCTTGATCGAGCAGAGCTATGCCGAATTCTGCCGCATGAGCCTCGCGGCGGCGCGCGAGCCGGCACGCACGTCCCTCTCGGCCGAATGGCGAGCCCTCACGGCGAGGCTCGATCCGCGGGCCAAGGCTTCCGAAACCGAGGCCATGGAAGCGGCGAACGCCTTTCGCCGCTATCTCATCGCCGCGCGCGCCGAGCCGCACGCCCTGTCGCTCCTGCCGCCGGGACGCTTTTTGATGCCGGGCGACCTCGAGGGGTCGCCCGCGCTCACTTTCGCGCCGCTCGATCTCGGCGAAGGATCGGCGCCGCAAGGCTCGCTCGCGGCCCTGATGGAAAAGCGCTTCGAGGCGTACAAGACCCATGTGGCCCTGCCTTTCTTCCGCGAGCATTTCGCGAGGCTCGATCGGCAGATCGTGCTCGTCGACCTGTTGACCCCCTTGAATGCGGGAGCGCGCGCGGTCGCCGATCTCGAGGCGGCGCTCGATCACGTGCTCGCGGCCTTCAGGGTCGGGCGCAACTCGCTCCTCTCCTCGCTTTTCGCGCCCCGCGTCGAGCGGGTGCTGTTTGCCGCGACCAAGGCCGACCTCCTGCACCACACGAGCCATGATCGCTTGCAGGCGATCCTCGGCCTCCTCCTCGAACGCGCCTTTCGCCGCGCGAGCGAGAGCGGCGCGAAAACGCAGGTGCTGGCGCTTGCGGCCCTTCGCGCGACGCATGAGGCGACGGTGCGCGAGGGCCGCTCGATCTTGCCGGCCGTCGTGGGGGTGCCCGAGGCCGGCGAGAAGATCGACGGGGAGGACTTCGACGGGTTGGCGGAAGCGGCGATCTATCCCGGCGACTTGCCGCGAGAGCCGAAGGCCGCGCTCGACGCGAAAGGCGGGCTCGACCTGCGTTTCGTGCGCTTTCGCCCACCGCTCATCGATCGCGAGGAGCTGGGGAAGGCGCGAACCGCTCCCCATATCCGTCTCGATCGCGCCCTCGAGTTCCTGATCGGGGATCGTTTGGCGTAAGCGAGTGGTGAGTGGTGAGGATGTGAGGAGTGAGGCACCGCTAATGATCTCGAACCGTCCCCGCGCCTTTCGTCTTCCGGTCGTGGAGAACGAGCCCGTCGGCTCGCCGGAAGGCAAGGCTTTGTCCGACGCCGTCACGATCTCGCCGGATACGTCCCTCGACGCTTCGCTCGCCGGCGACGAGGGCTGCGACGCTCGCACGTCCTTTGGCGCCAGCTCCGCGTCGGCGCAGAATAGGCTTCGGCACCCTTCTGGCACTCGCGCTCTCGGGCCTTGCCGCGATCGGCATTTCGACCGCGATCGAGCGCGCCATCACGTCCCTCTTCGACCAGAGTGCCTGGCTCGGCGGCCTCGCCTCGGCGCTCGCCGGCCTCGCGGCGCTCGCTCTCCTCGGCCTTCTCGGGCGCGAGACGGTCTCGATCCTGCGCCAGCGCCGCATCACCGCCTTGCGGCAAGAGGCGGCAAGGCTGCGCGACAGCCGCGATGTCGCCGGCGCCACGGCGCTCGTCGCCGATCTTGCCGCGCTTTATGCCCGTCGCCCCGGCACGGCGCGGGCGAGGGCGCTTCTCGCCGGGCTCGAGCGCGACGTGCTCGACCCTGCCGACCGTCTCGCCGTCGCCGAGCGCGAGCTCATTCTTCCGCTCGACGTCGAGGCGCGCCGCCTGGTCGCCGCCTCGGCGCAGCGCGTCTCGATCGTGACGGCGCTCGCGCCGCGCGCCGTCTTCGACGTGCTGTTCGTCGCCGGGCAGTCGCTATGGCTCATCCGCCGCATCAGCGAAATCTATGGTTCGCGGCCGGGGCTCCTCGGCTTTCTCGCGCTCCTGCGCCGCGTGCTTTCCTATCTCGCGGTCACCGGCGGCATGGCGGTCGGCGACAGCCTCGTGCAGCAGGTGCTCGGGCACGGCATCGCGTCTCGCCTTTCGGCCAAGCTCGGCGAGGGCGTGCTCAACGGGCTTCTCGCCGCGCGCATAGGCCTTGCGGCCATCGAGGCCTGCCGGCCCTTGCCCTTCCTCGCCGTCCCCGCGCCCAAGCTCGCCGATGTCGCGGGCGCGCTCCTCCGAAAATCCGCCGCCAAGGGGGAGAAAGGAAGGGAGCACGAGCCCCATTGACCTTTCGCCCGGCCTCCGCGATGCAGCCACGAGCGGTGCGGACGGCCGAAGCGACAGGCCCTTAAACGCGTCCGCGCGGGCCATGCTGTTCAACTCCTTCCCTTTCCTCCTCGTCTTCCTGCCGGCCGCGCTCACGATCCAGGCGCTCGCGGAGCGCTTCGTGCCCCGCATCCGCCTGCAGACGCTGCTCGCGCTCTCGTTCGTCTTCTACGGCTATTGGGATTGGCGCTTCGTGCCGCTGATGGCGGCCTCGATCCTCGTGAATTGGACCCTCACGCGCCTTTTCGGAAAGCATCGGCTTTCGTTCCTGATCCCGGCCGCGATCGCCGCCAATCTCGCGGTCCTCGGCGTGTTCAAATATGCGGGCTTCTTCGCGGCCCTGGCCAACGCCCTGGGCGGCCTTCACCTGCCCGAGCCGCGCTTCGCGCTGCCGCTCGGCATTTCCTTCTTCACCTTTCATCATGTCATGTATCTCGCCGATCTCGGCGCCGGCATCGCGCCGCTCTACGGCTTGACCCGCTACGGGCTCTACATCGCCTTCTTTCCGCAAGTGTTGTCCGGCCCCTTGGTGCGCTGGTCGGAGGTCATGCACCAATTCGAGGTGCGCGCCTTCGGCGAAGGCTGGCAGGAGCGCTTCGGGCGCGGCCTGATGCTCGTCGTCTTCGGGCTGGCGAAGAAGACGCTCGTCGGCGACGGTCTCGCGAGCTATGCCAATCCGATCTTCACGCTCGCGGGCGAGCATGCGCCCGCTCACGGTGATGCAGGCCTGGGAGGGCGTGCTCGCCTTCACCTTGCAGATCTATTTCGACTTCTCGGGCTACACCGACATGGCGCTCGGCATCGCCCTCATGTTCGGCATCCGCCTGCCGCAGAACTTCAACATTCCCTACCGCGCCACGAGCCTCGCCGATTTCTGGCGACGCTGGCACATGACGCTGTCGCGCTTCCTGCGCGACTATCTCTACATTCCGCTCGGCGGCAATCGGCATGGATTGGCGCGCCAGCTCGTCGCGCTTCTCCTCACCATGGCGCTCGGCGGGCTGTGGCATGGAGCGGCGCTGACCTTCGTCGCCTGGGGGGTGGCGCATGGGCTCGGGCTTTGCGCCGGCGTTCTGTGGCGCCGGTCGGGGCTTTGGATGCCGGCGCTCCTGGGCTGGGGGCTGACGCTCGTTTTCGTGGTTCTCGCCTGGGTGCTGTTTCGCGCCCCTTCCTTCGAGGTGGCAGGCAGGCTCTACATGATCATGGCGGGAGGCGCCCCTCTCGGGGCCGCGCTCAAATGGCGCCTGCTCCTCCCCGCGGCGCTCTTCGCCTTGATCGGGCCGACGGCCTACGACATTTCCATGAAGGCACGCCCCTCGCGCGGCCTCGCGCTCGCGCTCGCGCTCGCCTTCGTGCTCTTGCTCCTCGAGATCGGAAACGAGCAGAATTACGAGTTCATCTATTTCCAGTTCTGACGCCTGGCCTCGGCCTCGCCCCGCCGCTGGGCAATTCGACGGGTGAGCCTGCAAAATTCGTTGCCGAATACCTCCGATAAGTCATTGTCGAGACACGCGGAGCGCTCTATAAGCGCGGCCATTCAGGGCTGTCCCCGACAGCGCGATGTCAATGGGTTGCGCATGCGCGAAGCGGTCATCGACGAGTACAAGCCATCCGACAGAGAAACCTTCATGAATGAGCGGCAGCGGGAATATTTTCGCCGCAAGTTGTGGAGGTGGCGAGACGAAATCCTGCGTGAGAGCCGCGAGACCCTTCAGCAATTGCAGTCCGAGCGCGAGCATCTGCCCGATCTCGCCGATCGCGCCTCGACCGAGACCGACCGCTCGATCGAGCTTCGCGCGCGCGACCGGCAACGCAAGCTGATCGCCAAGATCGATGCCGCGCTCGCACGTATCGACGACGGCACCTATGGCTATTGCGACGAAACGGGGGAGCCGATCTCGCTGAAGCGCCTCGAGGCGCGCCCCATCGCCACCCTCTCGATCGAGGCGCAGGAGCGCCATGAGCGCTCCGAGCGCGTGCATCGGGACGATTGAGATCACTTCGTCTCAGAGCGGGATCAGAGGACTATTCCTTCGCAAGCTTCATGGCCGCGCAGGTGGTGGAGTAGCCGCGCTGGGTAATGCGATTGGCGGTGACGGATTTGGCGAGTCAGTAGGAGCAATTGGCTTTCTATCCAACTCCTCAATTTGACGGAGGCGCCGTTCGTGATCTCCCATCAACTCGGCAAGCCTTTCCCGAAACCATTCGTGTGTACCAACTTTCTGGTCAATTTGGTCCAACCTGGAAACAAGGTCACGCATGGCAATTGCCGGCGCGTCCGTGTTGGTTGAGGAAGTGGCGGGCATCAGCCGGAACTCACAGAGCCGGTAAGTCAGCCAATCCTCACCCTTCCATCTTGAAGGGTTCCCCTGATTGTCTTTGATTTGCCTACAGAACAACTCGGCAGGCGTTAGATATCCAAGCGAAGTTGCGGCAAAGACAGCTGCAAACAAGTTGAACCAGCTGCCCAGTGGATTGCTGCTGTTGCACGTGGAAGCCACAGCCCAAGCTGCCGCCGATCCTACTCCCACCCATACGGCAAGGAGGGGACCCAGGTCGGTGTCGGGATATTGAGCGAAACCGATTATGAAACCTAAGCAAGCGATCAGTGCTGCAATCAGAGCAGCGAGGATTCCGAGAACCATCCTCGATGGCCTCGCTACAAGGGACGAAAGATACTTTCCTTCGGAGTTGCCCTTTTCTGAACACGTGGAGTGTGCCTAATCGCCAAAAGTGTGCCCACAATGCCAACAAGCAGGCTAAGGCCGGCTATCGGATAAAACATCCGATGATCATTGGCCAAGGCAGCTACAAATCCCTATTCCGAAAGCGATTGCCAAGGTGTACGCCCACACCTGCCCAATCCATGCTCCACGCCTGGTCTTCGGATAAAGGCTCGCGACTGCCTTGAACGCAGCGCCAATGCTGTCTGCAAATCGATGGGTGGGGCCAGTATGTGAGTAGAGCATTGGCGTTCCTCGCCTTATCCGGCAGCTAAAATTGGCACTGCCGGTCCGTCGCCGGAACATGGTCACTTTCTGTCAACTAGGCAAGCCCTGCGCGTGGCATTAAGACGGACTGGGTCTACGCCATCTGTGGCACCCTCACCCCATAGCCCATGTGACTTCGAGGACTTAGATGCCCTCACCTATGTCCGATCCGCCGCTCGACGGGATCAAGGTCCTCGACCTGTCGCGCGTGCTCGCGGGCCCCTGGTGCGCGCAGACGCTCGCCGACCTCGGCGCCGATGTCTGGAAGGTCGAGGAGCCGGAGCGCGGCGACGATACGCGCTGCCTGGATGCCGCCCGAGATCGACGGCGAATTGACCTATTACATGTCGGCCAACCGCTCGAAACGCTCGATCGCCATCGACCTGAAGCATCCGGACGGCCAGCGCATCGTCCGAGAAATGGCGGCAAAGGCCGACGTCCTCGTCGAAAACTACAAGAAGGGCACGCTCGAGCGATTCGGCCTCGGCTATGAAGAGCTCGCCGCGCTCAACCCGGGCCTCGTCTACTGCTCCATCTCGGGCTACGGCCGCACCGGCCCGCGCGCCGACGAGCCCGGCTATGATTTCGCCATCCAGGCGGAAAGCGGGCTGATGTCGATCACCGGCGAGCCCGAGGGCGCGCCGATGAAGCACGGCATGGCGATCACCGATCTCGTGACCGGCATGAACGCCGTGCAAGCCGTGCTCGCCGCGCTTCTCGCGCGAGCCCGCACCGGCAAGGGCCAGCTCATCGACATGGCCTTGCTCGATTGCGGCATCGCGCTTCTCGCCAACATGGCGTCTGGCCATATCGTGACGGGCGCCGAGCCGCCGCGCCTCGGCAACGCCCATCCGTCGCTCGCGCCCTATCAGCTTTTCGAGACCTCGGATGGGGAATTCGTGCTCGCCGTCGGCAATGACGGCCAATTCCGCGCCTTATGCGACAAGGTCATCGGCCGGCCCGATCTTTCGGCCGATCCGCGGTTCTCGACATCGCGAGGGCGGGTGATCCATCGCGATGTGCTCGTCCCGGAGCTGGTCGCCGCTTTTCGCACCCGCTCGACCGCCGAATGGATCGCGGCGCTTCAGCGCGAGAAAGTCCCTTGCGGCCAGGTGCGCACGCTCAGAGAGGTCTTCGCCTCGCCCGAGGTCGCGGCGCGCGGCCTCGTCGCGCAAGTGCCCGACGCGCGCCACGGCACGCTCAAGCTGATGCGGTCTCCGCTCGCGCTGCGCGGCACGCCACCGCGCGAGCCTTCGGCGCCGCCGCGCCTTGCCGAGCACACCGACGCGCTCTTGCGCGAGGTGCTGGGGCTCGAGCCGCGCGAGATCGAGGCCTTGCGCGCCTCCGGCGCCGTCGCCTGATCTGGACCTCGCGCCGCATCCGCGCTTCGCTCGTCGGGTGCCGGTGCGTCCTCGGCCTTAATTCGGTGACGGTTTACATTTTCCCCATTTTACGACAGAGTCATACGCGTTTGAGTTATTGGGGAAAATGTAAGCCGTCACCGAATTACCCGCAAGGATGAAGGAGGGCGCACCCCTCAAATCGGGTCCCAGGCGAAGACGTCGCCTGAGCGCTCGAGCGGCACGAGGGATGTCTTGAAGGCGCCGGGGAGCTGCTCGGCGAGCAGGGCCGGCGTCCAGCCTTCGCTCCGATGCAAGGCGCGGATGGGGCGAGGCTGGTTGAAGAGCAGGATCTCGTTGTTGCGCACGCACAGGATCTGGCCCGAAATCCCTTGCGCCTTGTCCGAGGCGAGGAACACCGCGAGCGGGGCGGTCTTGTCCGGCGTCATCTGCTGGATGCGCGCGACACGCGCCTTCTCCGCCTCGGTCTCGGCCGGGATCGAGCTCGTCATGCGGCTCCAGGCGAAAGGGGCGATGCAGTTCGAGCGCACGTTGTAGCGCTGCATGTCGAGCGCGATGCCGCGCGACAGGCCGTGCAGGCCGAGCTTCGAGGCCATGTAATTCGCCTGGCCGAAATTGCCGATGAGGCCCGAGGTCGAGGTCATATGCACCATGGCGCCGCTGTTCTGCTCGCGAAATTGCGAAGCCACGGCACGCGCCATATTGAAGGCGCCGTTGAGATTGACCTGGATCACGTCGAGCCAGTCGAGATGGCTCATCTTGTGGAACATCCGATCGCGCAGGATGCCGGCGTTGTTGACGAGGATGTCGACGCGGCCGAAGGCCTCGAGCGCCGCCTCGACGATCGCTTCCGCGTTCTTCGGGTCGGCGATCGACAGGGGCGAGGCGACGGCCTCGCCGCCCTTCGCCTTGATTTCGGAGGTGACCTCCTCGGCCGGGCCCGCATCGCCGCCCGAGCCGTCGAGCGCGACGCCGATATCGACGACCACCACCGCCGCGCCCTCCTCGGCGAGCGCGAGCGCGATCGAGCGGCCGATTCCGCGCCCGCCGCCCGTGACGATCGCCACCTTGCCCCGGACCTCTCCGCTCGCCATGATCGCCTCCCAATTGCCTCTTGCGGTCCGAAAAATCATTCGAGTTCCCGGATGCGATCTAAGCGTATAGCGTGAGTTTCGACATTTGTGAGCCGGTTCGTCGGGAGCCTGAGCGATGCGTCCGCTTGAAGGAATATTGGTGATCGCCGTCGAGCAGGCGGTCGCGGCGCCTTATTGCACGAGCCGCCTTGCCGATGCGGGCGCGCGCGTGATCAAGATCGAGCGGCCCGAGGGCGATTTCGCGCGCGGCTATGACGATGCGGCCAAAGGCCAGAGCAGCTATTTCGTCTGGCTGAACCGCGGCAAGGAATCCGTGGTGCTCGACCTCTCCGTCGAGGAGGACCGCGCCGAGCTCGGCCGCTTGATCGCCACGGCCGACATCCTGGTCCAGAATCTCAAGCCCGGCGCGCTCGGGCGGCTCGGCTTTCCGATCGAGGAGCTGCGCAAGCAGCATCAATCCCTCATCTGCTGCTCGATCAGCGGCTACGGCGATGAGGGCCCGCTCGCCCAGCGCAAGGCCTATGACCTCCTGATCCAGGCCGAAACCGGCCTCACCTCGATCACCGGCGGCCCGGACAGCCCCGGCCGGGTGGGCGTCTCGATCGTCGACATCGCGACCGGCGCCGCGGCCCATGCGGCGATCCTCGAGGCCCTGATCGCGCGGGGCGCGAACGGCAGGGGGGCCGATATCCGCGTCTCGATGTTCGACGTGATGGCGGATTGGCTCACCGTGCCGCTCCTGAACGCCGAGGCGGGCAAGCCCCCGAAAAGGGTCGGACTCGGCCATCCGTCGATCTCGCCCTATGGGGTGTTCACCTCGAAGGAAGGCAAGGAAATCCTCATCTCGATCCAGAACGATCGGGAATGGCGGTCGCTGTGCAAAGGCGTGCTCGGCGATGCTTCGCTCGCCGATGACGCGCGCTTCGCGACCAATCTCGCGCGCGTGCGCCATCGCCCGCTGACGGACGGCATGGTGGCGAAGGCGTTCGCCGCCGCGACGCATGACGATTTGGCGCGGCGCCTCGGCGAGGCCGATATCGCCTTCGCCGAGGTCAACGGGATGGAGGAGCTCTCGCGCCATCCGCATCTGCGGCGCTCACGGATCGAGACGCCGCAGGGCGAGATCGCCTATCCGGCGCCCGCCGCGATCTTCGACGGCAAGCCGCGGCGCCTTGGCGCCGTGCCGGAACTCGGCTCCCATACGAAAGCGGTGCTGCGCGAGGCCGCCGAATGGCCGCAGGGAAGGCGCAAGAGCGGCTGAGGAGGGGGGCGCATCAGCCCGGAAGTGCCTCGCGCTCCTCGGTGCTCGCGCCGTCGGCATGAAGGACGGAAAAGCCATGGCCGATGACGACACGATAAGCTTCCTCTCCGGCGCGCAGGGCCTGCGCTTGCGCACCCTCGTCTGGCTGCGCTGGCTCGCCATCCTGGGACAGACGATCGCCGTCACCGTCGTCTGCCTCGGGCTCGGCTTCCGCATGCCGATCATGCTGGCCTTCGCCGTGATCCTGGCGTCGGCGCTCCTCAACATCGGCCTCGCGCTACGCTTCCCCATGAGCCATCGGCTCAGCGACCGGCTGGCGGCGCTGCTGCTCGGCGCGGACATCCTGCAGCTCGCGGGCCTTCTCTACCTCACGGGCGGCCTCGAAAACCCCTTCGCCATCCTGTTCGTCGCGCCGGTGCTGATCTCCGCGATGGCCTTGGCGCCGGGAAGGACGATGGTGCTCGGCGTGCTCGCCGGTTGCGCCGTGAGCGCGCTCGCCCTGTCGCATCTGCCTCTGCCCTGGTACGCGGACATGCCGATCGAGCTCCCTTATCTTTATCGCCTCGGCATCTGGACCGCGATCATGCTGAGCCTCGCCTTCACCGGCGTCTATGCCTGGCGCATCGCCAAGGAGGGGCGCGATCTCGCCCAAGCGCTTGCCGCGACCGAGCTGGTGCTGGCGCGCGAGCAGCATCTCTCCCAGCTCGACGGCCTTGCGGCGGCCGCCGCGCATGAGCTCGGCACGCCGCTCGCCACGATCACGCTCGTCGCCCAGGAGCTCAATCGGATCGTGCCGAAGGACGGGCCGATGGCCGAGGACGTCGCCTTGCTGCGCGACGAGGTGCGCCGCTGCCGCGGCATTCTCGCGAAGCTCACCACACTGTCGCAGACGGCGGCCGGCCCCTGGGCGGTGATGTCGCTTCACCATCTGCTCGAGGAAGTCATCAGCCCGCAGCGAGCCTTCGACGTGCGCATCGAGACGAAGCTCGAAGGCAAGGGACCGGAGCCTTCCACGAGACGCAACCCCGGCGTCCTTTACGGGCTCGGCAACCTGCTCGACAACGCGCTCGGCTTCGCCGCCAAGATCGTCGTCGTCGAGGCCGCGTGGAACGACGCCTTGGTCACCGTGCGCATCAAGGACGACGGGAAGGGATTTCCGCCCGACATCCTCTCGCGCGTCGGCGAGCCTTATGTGACGACGCGCGGCGGGGACGCGGAGGAGCTCGAGGCGGGGTCGGGGCTCGGCCTCGGGCTGTTCATCGCCAAGACGCTGCTCGAACGTTCCGGCGCGACGTTTTCCGCCTCCAATGTGGCGCAGGGCGGCGCGATGCTGACGGTCGTCTGGCCGCGCCATATATTCGAGGTGTTGGAGGGTCGTCCGAAGCCCGGCGCAGGCCAGGCCACGGATGCCCAACCCCTTGTTCCCGCATCGGACAGACGGCACATTACCGATAGTCCAACTCCGCCGGAGGCGGTAAAAGACGATGCAACAGACAGTCGCCTCTCCAGAAACGGCGCCGACGACGGCGCAAGCCGAGAAGACATTGCTGATCGTCGATGACGACCAGCCCTTCCTCAATCGCCTGGCGCGCGCCATGGAAATGCGCGGGTTCTCGGTCGATACCGCGCAGAGCGTCGCGGACGGCATCGCGCGCGTCGAGGCCTCGCCCCCCGCCTACGCGGTGATCGACCTTCGCCTCGTCGACGGCAACGGTCTCGACGTGGTGGCGCATCTGAAGAAAAAGCGCCCGAGCGCGCGCGGCATCATCCTCACGGGCTATGCCAATATCGCGACGGCCGTGACCGCGGTGAAGCTCGGCGCCTTCGATTATCTCGCGAAGCCCGCCGATGCCGATGAGATCCACGCTGCCCTGATGGCGATCGCCGGCGAGCGCGCACCGCCCCCCGAGAACCCGATGTCGGCCGACCGCGTGCGCTGGGAGCATATTCAACGCGTCTATGAGATGTGCGACCGCAATGTCTCGGAGACGGCGCGCCGCCTCAACATGCACAGGCGCACCTTGCAGCGCATCCTCGCCAAGCGCGCGCCGCGCTGAGGATGGACGCGCCGCGCGTCACGCGGCTCTCAGCGTCGGGATCGCCTTCACTTCCTCGGCAAGGGCGCGCTCGGCGTGCCAGAGATCATGCGCCTGCTGCAGGCGCAGCCAGACGCCGGGGCCATCGCCGAACAGCTTGCCGAGGCGGACCGCGACCTTCGGAGTGACCGACTGCCGCTTGCCGAGGATGTCGTAGAGCGATTGCCGCGAGATGCCGAGCAGGCTCGCGATCTCGACCTTGCTCTTGCCCGTCGCCGGGATGGCGATCTTAGCGAGAATCTCTCCCGGATGGGCAGGCTCGATGTCGCGGTGGCGTCGCGAATCAGCCATGATGATCCTCCATGTCGATGTCGACCGCGTCCTCGCCTTCGAAAGCGAAGGTGATGCGCCAATTGCGTGAGACCAGCACGGAAAATCTGCCCGGTCGATCGCCGGTCAAGGCGTGAAAGCGAAGGCCCGGCAAATCCATTTCCTTAGGCCTCCGGGCGACGTCCAGCTGGGACAGGATAAGGCGAATCCGAGGTTGCCAATCCGGCCTGATCCGCGAAGCGTCGCCTTTAAGCCAATAGCGACTCAGGGCCTTGCTTCTGAACGTCCGGATCACAGCGACCTGTAAGGCATTAGCATACAGTGTCAAGGTCTACCGTACAACGCGCTTGCCGACCAATGTCGGATCCGGCCCGATTACCTCAGCATCTCCTCGGTGATCGGGTCCACGAGGGCTTGCAGGCGGTCCGCCGCGAGCGCGGCGAAGCGCATGAGCATGGCGCGCCGCCTCGCCGGCTGAAGCGGCGTCTCGATCGGCTCGCGGATCACCGCGCCGCCATAGGCGTCGGCAACGATGAGGCCGAGGTCGGCGGGCAGGACCTCGCTTGGAAAATCGGTCGCGACCGCGAAGGCGAGCGCGTCGCAATAGGCGGCATAATCGCTCCATTTCGCGTCGGTGCGCCAATCATCGAGGCCCGATTTCACCTCGACGATGAGGAGGCGTCCGTGCGGCGCCAGCGCGAGAATGTCGGCGCGACGTCCCGAAGCGAGGACGACCTCGGGAAGCACCGAATAGCCGAGCGCCCTCAAGCAGCGCATCGCACCGCGGGTCACCGCCGAGGTGATCTCCGGGCGCGAGCGAACCGCTTGCGCCACAGCCGGAGCGATGATTGTCGTCGAGGCTTGCTCCATGAGGCTTGCCGTAAAATGGAGTACGATCGCGGCGCCGAGGCCGATCTGCCGCAACCTCATCGTATGATGTTGCAGATGCGCGTCAACGGAAAATCGCAGGCGTAATTCGGTGACACGTAATTCGATGACAGCTTACAATTTCCCCATTAACTCAAACGCGTAAGACTCCGTCCTGAAAATGGGAAAAATATAAGCTGTCACCGCATTAAGCCGTCACCGAATTCCGAAGCTTGCTTCATGAACCTCGCCGTGGAATGGGTAATCCGGGCGCGGCGGGACAAGAGGGCGATCTCGCCGCGAAGCGCTCGGATGAGCTTGCGGGAGCGGGTCAACGAAAATCGCTTCGAACCGATTTCGGGATCGAGGGAGGAACTGCTTGAAAATCCTGATCCTGCTCGGGCTTCTTTTGCCCTTGTCGATGAGCGCCGCGATGGCGGCGGAGGATGATGTGATGATGGAACTGATCCCGACCGGAAAGCTAAGAGCCGGCATCGCTTACGCGCCGGCGAAAACGCCGGTGTTCGTGACCAAGGATCCCTCGGGCGCGGTCGAGGGCGTCAGCCTTGATCTCGCCAGGGCGCTGGCGCGCTCGCTCGGCGTCGAGGTCGAGCTCTTCGTCGCGGCGACGACGGCCGAATTGACCGAGGCCTCGACAGCCGGAAGGATCGATATCGGCTTCACCCCGGTCGATGAGGAGCGCAGGCAGCGCGTCGATTTCAGCCCGCCCTATTTCATCATCGAGAGCACCTATCTCGTCGCCGCCGCCTCGGGCATCAGGACGCAAGCCGAGGTGGATCGGCCCGAGGTGACAGTCGCGGGCGTCGCCGGCTCGACCACCATCCGGGCGGCAGAGCGCACGCTGAAACAGGCGAAGATCGTGCCGCTGAACTCGGTCGCGGACGCCATGGCGATGGTGCAGGCCGGGACCGCGCAGGCGCTCGCGCTCAGCCGTGACGCCATGCCGGCCTTGCAAAAGAGCTTGCCGGGCTCGCGTATTCTCGACGGCGCCTACCAAGTGACGGGGGTCGCGATGTCGGTGCCGAAAAACAAGCCCGCGGCGCTCGCCTATGTGACGCGCTTCATCGAGATGGCGAAGGCCGACGGCACCGTGCGGCGCGCCTTCGACGCCGCCGGCCTGCAAAGCCTCGCGGTTGCGCCAGCCGGCGAATAGCGCGCGGCGGGTTTAGCCCGATTCCCACGTCGCCGGAAATGCTCTAGGATAGCCGCCGGGCGCGTCCCCGAGCCGAGCTCGGGTCCGAGGAGCTGCGCCTTTGCTCCGTCAAGGGCCGAAATCTGTCGAGGTTCGAATATGGCCGAACGGTCGTTTGCCGAAGAAGTGAAGAAGCTGCGCCTCGGCGCCGGCGAGGAGTTCCGGGGCGAAGGCATTCTCGCCATCACCAAGGCGCTGCTCGAATCGGGCGTCTCCTATGTGGCGGGTTATCAGGGCGCGCCGATTTCGCACCTCATGGACGTGCTCGCCGACGCGAACGACATCCTCGAGGATCTCGGCATACATTTCGAGAACAGCGCGTCGGAAGCGACGGCGGCGGCGACGCTCGCGGCTTCCGTGAATTACCCCTTGCGCGGCGCCGTGACCTTCAAGGCGCCGGTCGGCACCAATGTGGCTTCGGACGCGCTCGCGAACCTCACCTCGGGCGGCGTCAAGGGCGGCGCGATGATCATCATCGGCGAGGACTACGGCGAAGGCTCCTCGATCATGCAGGAGAGGAGCCATCCCTTCGCCATGAAGTCGCAAATATGGCTCCTCGATCCGCGGCCGAACCTGCCGACTATCGTGCGCATGGTGGAGAAAGGCTTCGAGCTTTCGGAGGCGTCCAACACGCCCGTCATGCTCGAGGTGCGCATTCGCGCCTGCCACGTCTACGGACGCTTCACGACGAAGGACAATGTGCGGCCTTCCTTCACCTTGAAGGATGCGATCGAGCATCCGGTGCGCGACGTGACCCGCATCGCCATGCCGCCCGGCACCTATGCGCACGAGAAGGAGAAGGTCGAGAAGCGCTGGCCGGCGGCGGTGAAATACATCGCCGAGAACGAGCTCAACGAGTTCTTCGACGGCGAGGCCGCCGACATCGGCATCGTCATGCAGGGCGGGATGTACAACACCGCCTTGCGCGGCCTCGAGGTTCTCAGGCTCGCCGATGCGTTCGGCAAGGCGAAAGTGCCGATCTATGTGCTCAACGTCACCTACCCGCTGGTCGATGCCGAATTCGTCAAGTTCTGCACCGGGAAGAAGGCGATCCTCATCGTCGAGGAGGGCCAACCGGATTTCATCGAGCAGGCCGTCAACACGATTTTGCGGCGCGCCGACATCCAGACCAAGGTGCATGGCAAGGACATGCTCGCCATGGCGGGCGAATATACCGGTGCCGTGGTCCGCGACGGCCTCAAGCAATTCGTCGCCCATTATCGAAGGGACATGCTCCCCGAGGAACGTCCCGTCGAGGGCGACAACTCGCGAAAGGCCGCGATGGCGGCGGTCAACGGCGAGGTTCAGCCGCGCCCTCCCTCCTTCTGCACCGGATGTCCCGAACGCCCGATCTTCACCGCGATGAAGCTCGTCGAGCGCGAGCTCGGCACTCATCACGTGAGCTGCGACATCGGCTGCCATCTGTTCTCGATCTTCCCGCCCTTCAACATCGGGGCGACGACCATGGGTTATGGCCTCGGGGGCGCGGGGGCATCGGCCTTCAACGTCAAGGCGGACAAGCGCGTCGTCTCGATCATGGGCGATGGCGGCTTCTGGCATAACGGCTTGGCCTCGAGCGTGGGCAATGCCGTCTTCAACAAGAGCGACAACGTCATCATCGTCGTCGACAACGGCTACACCTCGGCGACCGGCGGCCAGGACATCCCGTCCTCCTTCTTGAAGAACCCGATCCGCTCCACGCAGAACTCGATCGAGAAGGCGGTGCGCGGGGTGGGCGTCGAATGGGCGCGCACCATCACGAACACCTACGACCTCACCAAGATGCGCGACACGCTGAAGGAGGCGCTGACGACGCCGGAAAAGGGGCCCAAGGTGATCGTCGCCCAATCCGAATGCATGCTCAACAAGCAGCGCCGCGTGCGCCCGCAAATGCGCGCCGCCGTCGAGCGCGGCGAGCGCGTCGTGCGCGAGCGCTTCGGCGTCGATGCCGACACGTGCACGGGCGATCATTCCTGCATTCGCCTGTCGGGCTGCCCGTCGCTCACCATCGCGCCCCATCCCGACCCGCTGCGCAAGGACCCGGTGACGAAGGTGCTCAATTCCTGCGTCGGCTGCGGGTTGTGCGGCGAGGTGGCGCATGCGGCGAAGCTCTGCCCCTCCTTCTACCGCGCCTCGATCATCGAGAATCCGACGCCGTGGGACGTGATGAAGGCGAGGCTCCGCGATGCCGTGATCTCATTCTTCCAGCGGCGGCTCGCGCGCAAGGCGGCGTTCGCGTGAGGCGCGCGTCGAATGACCCCCACCTCACCTCCCTTCTCTTGCAGGGGGAGGATATGGCGGGGTTTTCGGCGGTTCGAGCGTGGCGGGGTGGCGCTGATCGACTAGCGCTCATCCTCCCCCTGCAAAGGGGAAATCGGCCGCTCGCCGAGCGGGAGGCGGCGGGCGATGCGCCGAGGGGCGGCCGGGTGGGGGTCGCTCGGGTCGTGGCCCATGGCGGTCGGGCGGGGGTCCAAGATGCTTGACCGCGCTTCACCGCAAGCCGAGCGCGCGGTCGAGGCCCGCGCCATCCGCATCGCCATCCTCGCGATGGGCGGGGAGGGCGGCGGCGTGCTCGCCGACTGGATCGTCGATCTCGCCGAGCATGGCGGCTATCTCGCGCAGCTCACCTCGGTGCCGGGCGTGGCGCAGCGCACCGGCGCCACGATCTATTACGTCGAGCTCTTCCCGAAGAGCGCGCTGGCGGAAGGGGCGCCCGAACCGGTGATGGCCCTGATGCCGATGCCCGGCGACGTCGACATCGTCCTCGGGTCGGAGTTGATGGAGGCTGGGCGCGCCGTGCAGCGGGGCCTCGTCACGCCCGATCGCACCGCGCTCATCGCCTCGACCCATCGCGTCTTCTCGATGACGGAAAAGATCGCCATGAGCGATGGGCGCGCCGATGCGCCGGTGCTGCTCGAGGCCTGCCGCAATTCGGCGAAGAGCTTCTTCGGCGGCGATCTCGCCGCCGCGGCCGAGCGCACCGGCAGCGTCATCAGCGCGGTGCTCTTCGGCGCGCTCGCCCAATCGCGCACCTTGCCCTTCGGGCGCGACGCCTTCGAGGCGACGATCGAGCGCGCCGGCGTCGGTGTCGCGGCGAGCAAGCGAGGCTTCGCGGCCGGCATGGCGGCAGTGGCGGGCGAGGACGAAGCGGCGACCGCCGGCGCAAGCGCGCCGGCCGAGGCGTCGGCACCGGCCGCGCCGCAACACGTCCCCGATGCCGCGCCATCCCCGCTCGCGGCGCTTGTCGCACGCACCGAAGGTGCCTTCCCGCTTTCGGCGCGCGCCATCGTTCGCGCCGGGCTCGAGCGTCTCGCCGATTATCAGGACCTCGACTACGCGCAAGATTACCTCCTCAGGCTCAAGCCGGTCGCCGATGCCGAGCGTCGCCATGGTGACGGCTCGGGGCGCCTGCTTGCCGAGACGGCGCGCGAACTTGCGCTCGGCATGGCCTATGAGGACACGATCCGGGTGGCGGAGCTCAAGGTGCGTGCCTCCCGTTTCGCGCGCGTGCGCGAGGAGGTGCGGGCGCGCGACGGGCAGATCGTCGAGATCGCCGAGTTCATGCATCCGCGCCTGAAGGAAATGGCGGACTCCGTGCCCGCCTGGCTCGGGCGGCGCATGTTGCGTCCGGGGCTTTTGCGTTCCGCGATCGAGAACGCAACGAGGAAAGGGAAGATCGTCAAGACGACCTCGATCCGCGGCTTCCTCCAGCTTTATCTCGTCGCGAGCCTGAAGGCCTGGCGGCGATCTTCCTTGCGCTTCGCGGAGGAGGAGGCGCGGCTCACGGCCTGGCTTGCGACCGTCGTCGCGACCGCGGCCAAGAATTACGCGCTCGCCGTCGAGGTCGCCGAATGCCGCAATCTCGTCAAGGGCTATGGCGACACGCATGAGCGCGGGATCGCGAGTTACGAAGAGCATTCTTGCCCGTCTCGATCGCATCGCGACGCGGCCCGAACCCGAAAAGCTCGTCGCCGAATTGCGCAAGGCCGCGGTCGCCGACGACAGCGGGCGCGCGCTCGAGGAAGCCGTCGCCCGCCTCGATCTTACCTGAGATGGTCGCGAAGCCTCGACCGAGCGTGGAGGCGAACGCCGCGAAGCTCATCCTCGATGCCGTAGAGGCCGATCGCGACGAGGAGACCCGCTTCCTCGGCGAGCTGGTCAAGGTCCCTTCCGACAATCCGCCCGGCGATTGCAAGGCGCATGCGGAGCGCGCGGCCGGGCTTCTCGAGGCGCTGGGGTTCAAGGTCGAACGTCATCACGTCCCCGACGACCTCGTGCGGGCGAACGGCATGATCAGCGCCACGAACCTCATCGTGCGCGAGCGATTCGGAGCGGGCGGCAAGGTGATCGCGCTCAACGCCCATGGCGATGTGGTGCCGCCGGGCGAAGGCTGGTCGGTCGATCCTTACGGCGCGCTCGTGAAGGACGGCATCATGTACGGCCGCGGCGTCGCCGTCTCCAAATCCGATTTCGCGACCTATGCCTTTGCCTTGAAGGCACTGCGCCGGAGCGGCGTCACGCTCCACGGCACGGTCGAGCTCCACTTCACCTATGACGAGGAGGTGGGCGGCGCCATCGGTCCCGGCTTCATTCTGGAACGAGGGCTCTCGAAGCCCGATTACGTGATCAGCGCGGGCTTCTCCTACAGCGTGGTCGTGGCGCACAATGGCTGCCTGCACCTCGAAGTGCGGGTCGAGGGCAAATCAGCGCATGCCGCGCGCCCCGACACCGGCGTCGATGCGCTCGAAGCCGCGACCCGGTTGCTCAGCGCGCTTTACGCGCTGCGCGAGCGCTACAAGGCGACGCGCTCGCAAGGTCGTCGGCATCGATCATCCGACGCTGACGGTCGGCCTCATCTCGGGAGGCATCAACACCAATGTCGTGCCGGATGTGGTGACGATGCGCATCGATCGACGCATGATCCCGGAGGAAAATCCCGAGGAGGCCGAGCGCGATCTCGTCGCCGAGATCGAACATGTGTGCGCCGCGATCCCGGGCGTGCGCGTGAAGACGCGGCGCATCCTTCTGGCGCGTCCCTTCACGCCGCAACCGGGCCAGGAGGCGCTGGTCGCGGCCTTGCAGCGCAACGCGAAGCGGGTGATGGGCCTCGATATCCCGGCCGAGGGCGTGCCGCTCTATACCGACGCCAGGCTCTATTCGGCGGCCGGCATTCCGACCGCGCTTTATGGAGCCGGTCCCCGCACCTTGCTCGAGGCCAATGGCCACCGCGCCGACGAGAAGCTCGTGCTCGAGGATTTGCGCAAGGCCACCAAGGTCGTGGCGCTCACGCTCGCGGAGCTATTGGGCGCCGAGGCGCAGTGAGGTCGGGCCGGCGGCGGGTCACCGTCCGCTCACGGCCTCGCGCAGGGGTACCGTGAGGTCGACGCGGGCGGCGCTCGCGAGGCCATCCTGCTCGTCCCAATGACGGTGGTTGAGCACCTGGCCTTCGGCGCGCACCCGCGCGACGGCGTCGAGGTCGAAACGCGCGTGAACCCAACCCGGCTTGTCCATCTCGCCTTGCGCGATCACGCCGTCGTCCGGAAAGCCGAGATCGGGCGGACCGAAAACGCCCGCGGCTCCTCGGTTCACATCGACGGCCGGCGACCAATCGAGCGAGCCGACGAGCGGGGCCTGCACCACGACGCATTGGTTTTCGAGAGCTCGCGCCTGCGCTCCGACGCGCACGCGCCAATAGCCGTGCACCGTGTCGGTGCAGGAGGGGGCGAGGATCACCTCGGCACCCGCCTCGACGAGAGCGCGCGCGACGAGCGGGAATTCGACATCGTAGCAGATGGCGATGCCGACGCGCGCGGTGCCGATGTCGAAGACGGAAAGCTCGCGCCCGCCGGAGATGCCCCATTGCTCGCGCTCGAAGCGCGTCATCATGATCTTCTCCTGGCGCCCGCATGCGCCATCCGGCGTGAAGAGCCGCGCCACATTGCCCACCGTGCCGTCGGCGCGGCGCTCCGGTGCGCTGCCGGCCAGGATGAAGACGCCGTGGCGTCGCGCGAGACGCGCATGGGCCGCATCCGCCAGCGGGAGACGATCGCTCACGGCCGCGATCGAGGAAGAAAGATCGCCTGCCGCTTCGCGCCCGGCGAGCGAGGCGAGCTCGAGCCCCGCATATTCGGGGAAGACGAGGAGGCCGGCGCCACGGCGCGCGCCCTCCTCGACCCAGCGTGCGAGCTTTGCTTCATAGGCGGAAAAGCTCGCGAGCCAGTCGAGCGGGTATTGGGCGGCGGCGACGACGATCTCGCGCATCAACGCATCATCCCGAAAACGGGCCTCGGATTCGCGATCAGATAGGGGCCACGACGAAGATATGCAATCTTCTCATCGATCGCGCCAAGGCGCGTCATGA
This sequence comes from uncultured Alphaproteobacteria bacterium, assembly GCA_963713805.1. Taxonomy (GTDB): domain Bacteria; phylum Pseudomonadota; class Alphaproteobacteria; order Rhizobiales; family Beijerinckiaceae; genus GAS188. The sequence goes on from CAVQNF010000038.1 coordinate 23,596, forward strand.
TTCAGAGCCTCCTCATCCAGAACTGCATCGGCTTTCGGCTCGCTTCCTTGTCGCCGATATCGGTCCAGGAATAATGGCCGATGAGCCCCTCGACCGGCGCATAGCCGCGCTTGCGCCAGAAGGCATCGAGCGGGCGGTAATTCGGGTCGCGGCGTGGATCGTCGGGCGAGCGCACGACGCCCGAGAAGGCCGCCTGCTCGACACCCGGTGTCGAGCGCGCCGCCGCCTCGCGCCGGTCGAAGAACGCATGCCCGATGCCGCGCCCGCGATAGGGGCGCTTCAGCACGGATTCGCCGAAATAGAAGAGCTTTGCGAGATCATGGCCGCCTTCGACGAAGGGGGCGACCACGTCGGGATTCTGCCCCTTCATCGGCGCCGCGGTCGCGGCTCCGACGGCCTCGCCCGCATCCGTCGCCACCACGATCACCCCGCCCGAAAGACGCGCGAAACGCTCGATGTAATTTTGCTCATAGTCGAGCGTGCCCTCGTAAAGATAGGGCCATTCGCGGAAGACCTCGATGCGAAGCCTCGCGAGCGCCGGAAGCGCGCGCCGCAGCGCCGCGCCGGTCACCGGCTCGATGCGCAAGCTCACTTGCGGGCTCGCGCGGCCTTTGCGCTTCGCACGACCTGCGCGGTCCAATCCGCGAGATTGTAATAGGTAGTGACGCGCGCGATCAGCCCACGATCGATCTCGAAAAAGGTCCCGGCCGGCAAGACATAGCGCTGGCCTTTCGCGGGCGGCAGGTCTTCATCGGTCGAAAGATACTCGCCATGCACGGTGAACTCCGCGGCCGCGCGACGCCCGTCCTGGCTCGCCATGATCACGATGTCGGCGAGCCGCTCCTTGTAGCAGCGCGCCATATGGGCGCAGAATTCGGCGAAGAGCTTCTTGCCGACGCGGGTGCCGCCCTGGTTCACGTCGTGGCGGACATCCTCGGCGAGGCAGGCGAGCATGCCGGAAGCGTCGCCCGCGTTGAAGGCGTCGTAATAGCGGCGGATGAGGGCTTCGGCTTTCGAGTTGCGGCATCTCAGGCTCCTGACGGAAGCCCGCGTTGTAAGCATCGAGGAGATGGCATTCAAGACTTGCCGTTTTCCGCCAAGGGCGGAACGAGGGGCTACCTGAGTAAGCGTGACTTAGGGCGGGAGAACCTTGCCGACATCAGCTCGAAGATCGCCTGCGCGCGGCACAAGTCGGCAGTCGAATCCCTGGAGGCCGAAATCAACGTCCATCGAGATACGAGCGTCGCGGAGATGTAAAATCGTCGCGCCAAGTGAGTTGCGCTGTTCTTTCCTTGGGCCGAAACCTTTCGATCGTCATGGCCGCCCACAGGGG
>CAVQNF010000039.1:0-540941 GCA_963713805.1 uncultured Alphaproteobacteria bacterium
CGACGTATTGCTATAGGCTTTTCACTTACATTGCCAGTCATGGTGGTGAATCGCGCGCCAACCGTTTTGTTGGACGCATCGTTGAAACGTGCCTATCGCTTGCAACCTTTCCCGAACGCGGCGTCAAGCGCGCTTCCATTCGCGCAGGCCTTCGCACGATAAGCTTTGCCCGGCGCGTGACAATTGCGTTCAGGATCGATCACACGCACAATGTGGTAGAAATCCTGGGCGTGTTTTACGGCGGTCAGGATTTTGAAACGGCCCTCGCTCGGGACGATGACAAGGCCACGCCCGAAGTATCTGAGTGATCCGCGCTGCAGGGACGTGACTAAGCAGTCGTTCCCGAGCCGATCGAAGTTAGACTAATCCCCTTCGTCGGCCGCCTCGTCGCCTCGGCTCGGACGCGACCTCGCGCTTCAAAGTGATGCCGAGCCTTTCCTCGAGGTGCGGGAAGGCATCGCTCGCATGCGGGATCGCCATCGCCTCGACGAAATGGGCCTGGAAGCCCGGCTCGATCGCGGTCTCGACCTTCTCGATGTTGCGCACCACCTCGCCGATCTCCCGCCGGGACGCCGCGTTCAATAGGGCGATGCGCGCGCCCGTGCCGGCGGCGTTGCCGGCCGAGGACACCTTGTCGAGCGGGCAATCGGGGATGAGGCCGAGCGCCATGGCGTAGGCGGGATCGATATGGCTGCCGAAGGCGCCGGCGAGCGTGATCCGCTCGACCTTCGCCACGCCGTAGCGCTCCATGAGCAGCTTGACGCCGGCATAGAGCGCAGCCTTGGCGAGCTGGATGGCGCGAATGTCGCCTTGCGTGACGGCGATGCGCGGCTCCCCCTCGGCGATCACGAAGGTGAAGGTGCGCCCATCGGCCTTGATGCGCGGCGTGCGCGCCGCCATCGTCCCGTCGATGATGCCGTCCGGGCGCAACAGGCCGCAGATCGCCATCTCGGCAACCGTCTCGATGATGCCAGAGCCGCAAATCCCGGTGACGCCGGTCGAGTGCGTGGCCTCGGCGAAGCCTTCCTCGTCCGACCAGAGATCGCAGCCGATCACCTTGAAGCGCGGCTCCAAGCTCTCGCGGTCGATGCGCAGGCGCTCGATGGCGCCGGGCGCGGCGCGCTGTCCGCAGCTGATCTGCGCGCCCTCGAAGGCGGGCCCCGTCGGCGACGAGCAGGCGAGGAGGCGATCGCGATTGCCGAGCACGATCTCGGCATTGGTGCCGACATCGACGATGAGGCGGATCTCGTCGGAAAGATAAGGCGCTTCGCACAAGACCACGGCCGCCGCGTCCGCCCCCACATGCCCGCCGATGCAGGGCAAAGCGTGCACGAAGGCGCCGGGCGCGACGGCAAGGCCGATGTCGCGCGCCGACGCGTCGAAGCCCGCATCGATGGTGAGCGCGAAGGGCGCGACGCCGAGCTCCGTCGGATCGAGGCCAAGCGCAAGGTGATGCATGATCGGATTGCCGGCGAGCGTCGCCTCGACGATGTCGCCGAGCGAAACGCTCGCCGCTTTCGCCGTCTCCGCCGCAAGCGCCGCGAGCGCTTCGTGCACGGCTTGGGTGAGCTCGCGATCGCCGCCCGGATGCATCATGATGTAGGAGACGCGGCTCATCAGATCCTCGCCGAGCCTGATCTGCGGGTTCATGCGGCCGCCCGAGGCGAGGACATCGCCGCTTCCGAGATCGCAGAGATGGGCCGCGACCGTCGTCGAGCCGATGTCGAAGGCAAGGCCGAAGACGCGCTCCTTCAAGCCGGGATAGACGGCGACGATGTCGCGCCCGTGCCGCAGGCAAGCCGTCACGGCGAAATCGCCGGCGCGCAGCGTTTTCTGCAAGCCGCGCAGCACGGGGAGCCGGGCGCGCACATCCGTGAGGCCCCATTGCTCCGCGAGCGCCTTCGCGAGGCGGCGGAAATCGCTCGACGGATCGGCCATGTCGGGTCGCTCGACCTCGACGTAATGGAGGCGCAGCACCGGGTCGATCTTCACCGGCCAGGCCTCGGCGCGCTTGCGCACCACCTGCCGGTGCAGTTGCGATTCCGCCGGCACGTCGACGAGGAGATCGCCGCGAAGGCGCGCCTGGCAACCGAGCCGCTCGCCCCGCCCGAAGCCACGGCGCAAGCGTGCGTAGCGCTCCTCGACGGCGCCGGAGGCCGTCACATGGTCGAGCGCGGAGGAAATGCCGCGCTTCTGGTCCATGCCTTCGACGATGGCGACCCGGCAACGTCCGCAGATGCCGCGCCCGCCGCACACCGAATCGAGATCGACGCCGAGCTTGCGTGCCGCCTCGAGCACGCTCACCCCTTCGGCAAAGCGCCCGCGCTTGCCGGAGGGAGAGAAGGCGACGGTGAATTCGGTCATGCGTTTGATTCGCCGATTACGTCCTGGCCGGGCCTGGCCCGGCCACCCACGCCTTTGCCCCGTGAAAGAGAAGACGCGGATCGCCGTGACGATCCTCGGAACGAGTCCGAGCACGGCCATGACGCGATGCACGGGCGAGCGTCATCCTGGTGGCGGCTTCTCCCAGCCGCCGGCCTCGACAAGCGCGCGCAAGCGACCTTCGTCATAGTCGCGCTCGATACGCTCGACTTGTGCGAGGACGGCGGCTTCGAGATCCTCCCCGCAGGGCAAGGGCTCGCCCTGTCGCCAATCGGCGAGATAGGCGTCGGAGCCGGTCGCGCTGCTTCGCATTGCGGCCATGTCGATCGCCTGCGCGAAGCGCGGCGACAGCTCGCGCTTGACGCGTCCGCTCCTGCGCGCGCCGGGCGGCGATGCGGTGACCTGAGCTGGAATATCGCGCCAATAGGCGATGCTGAGTTGTGCCATCGCGCCTATCGGGAGGGGTGCCGGGGGGCTATGGCGGCGGCGCGGCGCGGGTGTTTGCCGCGCGAGGAAGCCTTCGAGACCCGTCAAGCCGGTCACCCGTTTTTCCAACGGAAGACCAAGCAAACCCGCCGCCGCCTCGGCTCTTCTTTCGAGGTCGGCATCGGGCGCCTGAGCGAGCCAGACCACCTTGGCATAGTTGCCGAAGTAGTCGGCGAGCAGCTCGGGATGGCGGTCGAGGCCGAGGCCCTCCATCACCAGCCGGTCGAAGAAGCGCACCAGATAATCGGTGAGGAAGAAGGTGCCGATCTCCTCTTCCATCATCCGATCGAACAGATCGAGACCCGCGTAGAAAGCGTAGCAATGGGCGCCCTCGATGCGCTCGACGCCTTCTTCAGCCAGCATCTCGTCGAGCCTGCCGCCGGTGCCGCAATCTCCGTAAAGGCACAGAATGCGGCGGTAGCGGGGACGATTGGCGCGGATCTTGCGGCGTACGGCCTCCGTGATGCGCTCCGGCCGGTTGTGCAGGATGGCCGGCAGGCAGGTCACGGCGAGATGCGACCAGCGGTTGAGCCGGATCGCCGCGAGAAGCTCCTTCGCCAGGGCTCCGCAGGCGATGACGAGCGTATCAGGCTCGGCCGCAACCGCGGACGGATAGCGAAGATCGAATGTCGCGTCCGGATCGGCCACGCTTCGCCCCCCCGCCGGTCCGATGACGGGCGATCCCGGGTCGTGCCCCCTGCCCTGACGCATCGTCCTCATGCGAGCCCGCATCCCTTCCTGCTTTCGCCTGCCGCGCCTCGAGAACGCCCTTGGATCGATTACTGCGCCGCCCGCGCCTGCGCCGAGCCCTGGCGGCGCGCCAACAGCGCCTTCGCGGTCTCGACCGTCACGGCGGCGTCGCGGCAATAGGCGTCGGCCCCGATGGCATTGGCGAAGCTTTCGTTGAGCGGCGCGCCGCCCACGAGCACTACATAGTCGTTGCGGATGCCCTTCTCCTTGAGCGTGTCGATCACGACCTTCATATAGGGCATGGTGGTCGTCAAAAGGGCGGACATGCCGAGGATGTCCGGCGCGTGCTCCTCGATCGCCGCGAGATATTTCTCGACCCCGTTGTTGATGCCGAGATCGACGACCTCGAATCCCGCCCCCTCCATCATCATGCACACGAGGTTCTTGCCGATGTCGTGGATGTCGCCCTTGACGGTGCCGATCACCATCTTGCCGATCTTCGGCGCGCCGGTCTCGGCGAGCAGCGGCCTCAAGATGGCCATGCCGGCTTTCATCGCGTTCGCCGACATCAGCACTTCCGGCACGAATAGGATGCCGTCGCGGAAGTCCTCGCCGACGATGCGCATGCCCTCGACGAGCGCTTCGGTCAGCACCTTGTAGGGCGTCCAATTGCGCCGAAGAAGGATGCGCACGCCCTCCTCGATCTCGGCCTTCAATCCGTCATAGAGATCGTCATGCATCTGCGCGACGAGGTCGGCGTCATCGAGTGAATTGAGGTCGAGATCGTCCCCGGCCATCGTCCATCTGCTCCAGAAACACGTCGTTTGAGGTTTTCGAGCCCGATTTTGGCGTTGCAGCGACGCTGCGGTAACACAGATGGCCGAACAGCAGAAGTACCCGCCCGCCGCGAGCGAGGGTGAAATTGCGCAAAGGCTTGACTATTTAACGCATTATCATCACGTTCCGTGCCAGTCTCATGCGTCTGGGACGAGCGCTGTAAGCCAGATTGCGGGTAAGGCGAAGCGCTAGAAGTCGACTAGGGAGGATGAGTGAAGCCCACCGATATCGGTAATCCCGATTACTTCCATAAGGTTGTCGACTGCCAATGGGCCTGCCCGGCCCACACTCCGGTCCCCGAATACATCCGGCTGATCGCGGCAGGACGCTACAGCGACGCCTACATGATCAACTGGGAATCGAATGTCTTTCCCGGCATCCTGGGAAGGACGTGCGATCGTCCCTGCGAACCCGCCTGCCGCCGCGGACGCGTCGAGGAGGAGCCCGTCGCCATTTGCCGGCTGAAGCGCGTGGCGGCCGATTACAAGGACGATATCAGCGGGCGCCTGCCCCCTTTGCCTCAAAAGAAGAACGGCAAGCGCATCGCCTGCATCGGCGCGGGACCGGCATCCTTGACCGTGGCGCGCGATCTCGCCCCGCTCGGCTATGAGGTTACCGTCTTCGATGGGGACCGGCGCGCCGGCGGCATGATGCGCAGCCAGATCCCGAAGTTCCGCCTGCCGGAGAGCATCATCGACGAGGAGGTCGGCTATATCCTCGATCGGGGCGTGGAGTTTCGCGGCGGTGAGCCCGTCGACAGCCTCAAGGCCTTGCTGGGCCAGGGCTATGACGCGATTTTCGTCGGCACGGGCGCGCCGCGCGGCCGCGACCTCGGCATTCCGGGCCGCAAGGAAGCCTCGGCGCATATTCATATCGGCATCGATTGGCTCTCCAGCGTCTCCTTCGGCCACATCACCAAGATCGGACGCAGGGTCATCGTGCTCGGCGGCGGCAATACCGCGATGGATTGCTGCCGCTCCTCGCGCCGGCTCGGCGGCGAGGAGGTCAAGGTCGTGGTGCGCTCGGGCTTCGAGGAGATGAAGGCTTCGCCCTGGGAGAAGGAGGATGCCATCCACGAGGGCATTCCCATCCTCAACTACCTCGTCCCCAAGGAATTCCTGCACGAGAACGGGCGCCTCACCGGCGTCCTGTTCGAGAAGGTCAAGGCCGAGCGCGGCGCCGACGGGCGGCGCAATCTCGTGCCGACCGGCGAACCCGATATGCGCATGGAATGCGACGACGTGCTGATCGCCGTCGGACAGGAGAATGCCTTCCCCTGGATCGAGCGCGACATCGGCATCGCCTTCGACCAATGGGGAATGCCGGTCGTCGACAAGGTGACCTTTCAAGCGAGCTTGCCGAATGTGCTCTTCGGAGGCGATTCGGCCTTCGGGCCGAAGAACATCATCTGGGCCGTGGCCCATGGCCATGACGCGGCCGTGTCCATCGATCTCCTGCTGCGCGGCGAGGATGTGCGTAAGCGTCCGCCGCCACTGACCAATCTCGTGAGCCAGAAGATGGGCATCCACGAATGGAGCTACGACAATGATGTGGCACTCGACCTGCGCTACAAGGTGCCGCTCAAGGACCAGGCGATCGCGCTGAAGGACATCAAGCAGGAAGTCGAGCTCGGCTTCGACCCCAAGCTCGCTTTCGCGGAGGCGCAGCGCTGCCTCAACTGCGATGCTCAGACGGTGTTCTCCGCTCCGTTGTGCATCGAATGCGACGCCTGCGTCGACATCTGCCCGATGGATTGCATCACCTTCACCGATGACGGCGAGGAGAGCGAGCTGCGCCTGCGGCTCACCGCGCCGGCTCTCGATCCCGACCCAGGACATCTATGTCGCGGACGGCCTCAAGACCGGACGCATCATGGCCAAGGACGAGGACGTCTGTCTGCATTGCGGGCTATGCGCCGAGCGCTGCCCGACCGGCGCCTGGGACATGCAGAAGTTCGCGCTCGACATCACCCGCGCGGGGCACACGGCATGCCGATCCAAAGCATAAACGATTTCGTCGTCCGTTTCGCCAACGTCAACGGCTCGGGTTCGGCAAGCGCGAACCAGATTTTCGCGCGCGCCATCCTGCGCATGGGCGTTCCGGTTGCGCCGCGCAACATCTTTCCCTCGAACATCCAGGGGTTGCCGACCTGGTACGAGGTGAGGGTGTCGGAAGCCGGCCATCTCGGGGCACGCGGCGGCACCGATCTGATGGTGGCGATGAATCCGCAGACCTGGGACAAGGATGTCGCCTCGATCGAGCCCGGCGGATACCTCTTTTATGATTCCTCGCGGCCGATCCCGGCCTCCAAGTTCCGCGAGGACATCACCGTCATCGGCATGCCGCTGACGCAAATCTGCAACCTTGAATATTCCGATCCGCGCCAGCGCCAGCTCTTCAAGAACATCATCTATGTCGGTGCCCTGTCGGCCCTGCTCGACATCGAGCTCGACGAGATCGAGAAGCTGCTGTCGGAGCAGTTTCGCGGCAAGGAGAAGCTGATCGCCCCGAACGTCAAGGCGCTGCATATCGGGCGCGACCATGCGCTCGCGAACCTCACCTGCCCGATCGGGCTCAGGGTGCGGCGCGCCGACAAGATCGGCGATCGCATTTTCGTCGAGGGCAATGCGGCAGCGGGGCTGGGCGCAGTCTATGGTGGGGCGACGGTCTGCGCCTGGTATCCGATCACGCCCTCGACTTCGCTCGCGGAAGCTTTCGGCAATTATTGCAGGCGCTACCGCAGCGAGAAGGAGAGCGGCAAGAACCGCTACGCCATCGTCCAGGCGGAGGACGAGCTCGCCTCGATCGGCATCGTCGTCGGCGCCGCCTGGAACGGAGCGCGCGCCTTCACCGCGACCTCCGGACCCGGCATCTCGCTGATGCAGGAATTCCTCGGCCTTGCCTATTTCGCCGAGGTGCCGGCGGTCGTCTTCGACGTGCAGCGCGGCGGCCCTTCGACCGGCATGCCGACGCGCACGCAGCAATCCGACATCCTGCTTTGCGCCTATGCTTCCCATGGCGACACGAAGCATGTGCTCTTGTTCCCCGAAGACCCGCATGAGGCCTTCGAATTCGGGGCGCTCGCCTTCGATCTCGCCGACAGGCTGCAGACGCCGGTCTTCGTGATGCTCGACCTCGACATCGGCATGAACCATCGTCTCTGCCGCCCCTTCACCTGGGACGACACGCGCGTCTACGACCGCGGCAAGGTGATGCATTTCGCCGATCTCGAGACTGGTCGCGATTTCGGGCGCTATCTCGATGTCGACGGCGACGGCATTCCCTATCGCACCTATCCCGGCACGCATCCGAAGCGCGGCTCCTTCTTCACCCGCGGCTCGACGCGGGACCGCTACGCCCGCTACACCGAGGAAGGCGGCCCCTATGTGGACAACATGGAGCGCCTGCTGCGCAAATTCGACACCGCAAAGACGCTCGTGCCGGCACCGATCATCCATGCCGCGAAGTCGCGCACCCCGTACGGCGTGATCTATTTCGGCTCGACGAGCCCGGCGATGAGCGAAGCGGCCGAGCTCCTCGCGGAGAGGCGGCATCGCGCTCGATCTCATGCGCGTGCGCGGCTTTCCGTTCGGCCGCGAGGTGACCGATTTCATCGCCGAGCACGACCGTGTTTTCCTCGTCGAGCAGAACCGCGACGCGCAACTGCGGACGCTTTTGCTCGCCGAATGCGGCATCGACCCTGCCGCGCTCACGCCGATCCTGCATTACGACGGCACGCCGATCACGGCCCGCTTCATTCGCGAGGCGATCGCGGGTGCGCTGAAAGCCGTGCCGGAAGGGGTGAGAGTAGCGAGTAGCGAGTAGCGAAGTAGTGAGGAGTGAAGAGTGAAGAGTGAGTGAGTGAAGAGTAAAGAGTGTGAGAGCGATGGCGAACAGCGAGTAGCAAGACCGATTAGGGACAGCGGATAAGTGGGGATTCACTTCTCACTTCTCACTTCTCACTTCTCACTTCTCACTGCTCACTCTCGCTACTCGCCACTCGCCCAGGAAAGCCAACGATGACGTATTTGCCGAAGCCGAAATTCCACCACCCCGCACTCGAGACGAACGCGCTCGGCTTCACGCATCGCGATTACGAGGGCGCGATCTCGACGCTATGCGCGGGCTGCGGCCACGACTTCGATCTCATCGGCCATCATGCGTGCGTGCTTCGAGCTGTCGCTGCCGCCGCACCGGGTCGCCAAGCTCTCCGGGATCGGCTGCTCGTCGAAGACGCCGACCTATTTCCTGGGCCAGGCACATGGCTTCAACAGCGTGCATGGACGCATGCCCTCGGTGCTCACCGGAGCCAATCTCGCCAACCGCGACCTCATCTATCTCGGGGTGTCGGGCGACGGGGATTCGGCCTCGATCGGCTTTGGCCAATTCGCCCATGCGATCCGGCGCGGCGTGAACATGTGCTACATCGTCGAGAACAACGGGGTCTACGGGCTGACCAAGGGCCAGTTCTCGGCGACTTCCGACAAGGGGTCGAAGTCGAAGCGCGGCGTCGCCAACACCGATACGGCGATCGACCTCGTCGCCGTGGCTCTACAGCTCGGCGCGACTTTCGTCGCCCGTTCCTTCTCGGGCGACAAGGGCCAGCTCGTGCCGCTGATCAAGGCGGCGATCGAGCACGAGGGCGCGGCCTTCATCGATTGCATCTCGCCTTGCGTCGCCTTCAACAATCATGACGGCTCGACCAAGAGCTTCGATTATGTCCGCGCCCATAACGCGGCGCTGAATTCGCTCGACTTCATAACGGGACGCGCGCCGATCACCGCCGATTACGAACCCGGCGCCCTCGAGGTGATCGAGCTGCATGACGGCTCCTCGATCAACCTACGCAAGATCGCGCCCGAGCATGACGTGCATGACAGGATCGCGGCGATCAATCTCCTGCACCAACGGGCGGCGGCGGGCGAGATCGCGACCGGGCTCATCTATGTCGATAAGGACCCGGACGATCTCCATCACCATCTCGCGACCGTGGAAAAGCCGCTCAACGAGCTCGGCGAGAAGGAGCTCTGCCCGGGCTCCGCGGCGCTCGAGCGCTTGAACGCGGGTTTGCGTTGAGGGGTTGGGCCGAGCATTGCTAATCCCCCGCAACCGTCCTGGCCGTCCTCGGAACAGGTTGTGATAAGATATTTCTGATGAAACTAGGCCTCATTCATAGGATATTTCCTATTGTATTTTTTGATTGATAAGATATATCTTCTCATATGAAAGACGCCATTCACCACCTCGACGCACGCTTCGCCGCGTTACACCCCCTTGCCGAAGGTATCCGTCCTCCCAAAGGCTGGGTTCGTGCCGTTCGCGATGCCCTGGGCATGACCACGGCGCAGCTCGCGCGACGCATCGGCGTCTCGCAGCCGAGGATCGTGGAACTCGAGCAAGCCGAGGCGGGCGGCACCATAAACATGCGTTCGCTCCAGCGCGCGGCGGAAGCGCTCGGTTGCCGGGTAGTCTACGCGCTCATCCCGCAAAGACCTCTCGAGGTAACGATACGCGAGCGGGCGGAAAGGCTTGCGGCGCGCCATTATGGAGCTGTCGAACACAGCATGGGTCTTGAAGACCAGGGCGTGGACGACGCGCAGGCAAGCCAGCAGCTTCACCGAGAGCGCGTCGAGGATCTCCTGCGGCATCCGGCTCGGCTTTGGGACGACGCGTGACACCTGGCATGGATTTCGATTTGGAACTCGATGATGCCGCGACGCCGCTCACGCCAGGAGAACTGGATGGCCTCATTCCAACTCACATCACGCTGCGTCACGAGCTGAACGAGCTGGAGCAGCAAAACATCGCCATGGCGGATCGTTGGGCATTCTCCCGAAGGCGAGACGTCCTTTCGGAGGCTTTCCTGCGCGGGCTCCATCGTCGAATGTTCAGTCGAGTGTGGCGCTGGGCGGGGCAATACCGAAAGAGCGAACGCAACATCGGTGTCGCGAGCTATCGTGTCGAAGCCGACTTGCGTCAGCTCATCGAAGACGCCCGCTATTGGATCGCCCACTCGTCCTATCCTTTGGACGAACTCGCCGTCCGCTTTCATCACCGTCTCGTGTCGATCCATCCCTTCGCCAATGGCAACGGCAGATGGTCGCGCATGGCCGGTGATCTGCTCGCGGTCCAACGAGGTGCCCGCCGCTTCACCTGGGGTCGGGCGAACCTCCGGAATATCGGGGACGTGAGGCGCGCCTATATCGATGCGCTACGTGCCGCCGACAAACACGACCCCAGGCCACTTATCGTGTTCGCGAGATCATGAGAATTACCGGACATGAAGCATCGACGGATGACGTGCATCGCGGCGCGGCTTCACGACGATCTCCACGTCCTGCCCGAGCGCCACGAGAAACCGAAGCAGGCGCTCGACCGAGAACTGCCGAAAATCGCCGCGCAGCATTTTCGACACGTCGGGTTGCCTCACGCCGAACAACGCGGCCGCCTCGACCTGCTTGAGGCCTCGATCTTTCATGAGCGTGTCGATCTTGTAGACGAGCTTCGCCTTGATCAGGTGCTCCTCGGCGTTCGGCAAGCCGGCATCGACGAACACATTGCCACTGCCGACCTCATAGGTTTCCCTGCTTCATCCCTGTGTCCCTTTCGCTACCCACTCCGCCTCCCGCAATCGCCTATCGATCAATTCGATTTCCGTCTTCGGCGTTTCACGTCCCATCTTCGACTTCTTTTGAAAAGCGTGAAGCACATAAACAACACCGGCGAACCGAACCGTGTAGACCGTCCGGAACGTGCCACCCTGGTGGTCACTCACGATCTCAATCACACGGCGCCACCATAACCCCTGAGGGGTTTGCGTTGGCATGCTTTCCGCCCTGCTGAGCAACGAATAGGGCATAGCCATCCGATCTTTTACGAGATCAGGAAATGCACCGTAATCTTTCGGCTCGACCCATCCAGACCACCGGCTTGAGAGTCGGCCCCGCGAATTCATATAGTGAATTCACTATGCAATCAAGCTCAATCGGCGCGAAACATACGCTCTCCCGGCGCGCATTTATAAGCTACGAGAAAAGAGAGCACCGCGACCGAACCGTCACCCTCGCCTCATTTATTCCCCACATCGCTCGCTTCCGCGGCCTTGACGTAGCGATCCGCGTCTTCCTGCAGACAGAAAGCCTTGGCGCTGCAGATCGGCCGCCGCGAGCGCTCGACCGCTCGCACATAGGTCGCGTGATCGGGATAGCGCTCCTCGAGCGAGAGCCGCGGGTCACCCTTGGCCAGGCGCTCGGCCTTCGTCCTCGCGAAGGGGACATACATGCCGGCGTGGTCGCAGCCGTCATCCGCCGGGTCCTTGCGCAGATTCCAGCCCGTGTAGGTCGCGATCGGCACGGCGATCTCGGGAAGCCTGATGCCGGGGAGCGTATTGCCGTCGGCGTCGGTCCTCGGCACATAGGCCGGATAGGGGGAGCCGAGCAGCTTCGGCGGCAACACCGTCAGGATGCCCTGCTCGGCTTGCGGGCCGAAGTCGAACAGGTCGCCGCCATGCATGCGGCCGTTGTATTTCACGCCCGGGATCGTCGGAAAACCGACATCGTCCTGCTTCGAGGAGACGAGCGTTTCCTCGCCGCGTCGCGGCAGCTTGCTCGGCGGAGGCTCCGTTCCGGTCTCGACCCATTTGTCCAGGAGGACGAGCAGGGCGCGCAGCCCCTGGTTGCCGACGAGGGGGTTGCGCTCCTGCTGGCAAATGCCGGGGCCGGAGGGCGGCACGCCGTCGCCATGCGGCCGGCCGGCGATGAGGTAAAGGCGCACGCCCGGCGCCTCGCCGAGATCATGGCCCTGCGTGTCGGTGTGCAGGACCGAGGCGGCCTTCGCCCAATATTCGTTGTCTGAATTGGCGTCGATGATCCTGGGGCAGGTGCCGCTCTCGGCGCAGCGGCGCAGCAGGCCGTCGTTCTTGCCGGTCACCGCATCCGTCGTGACCTCGTAGGCGAAGGGGAATTTGTATTCGGGATACCAGCGGGCGATGTGCTGGCGATGCGTGCGGAAAGGCTCGGCGAAACGGTAATTGGCGAAGATGCCGCTGCCGCCGCCGACCCAGTCGAGCACGCCGTCCACGACCTTGCGCGCCTCGCGCCGGCCATCCGCTCCTTTGGGCGCGTCGGCATCCTCGTTGAAGCCGAGCGCCACGAATTCCCGCATCATCCGGCAGGGTTGGGAAATGCAATAGGTCAGGACTTCCCGGATGTCGCCCGCAAGCGGGTTCGCCTTTCCTTGCTCGTCGGTCTTGGCGTTGCGGAGGAAGGAGGCGAAATCGCGGATCGCGGCAAAGCCGAGCCCCGTCACCTTCGGGTCCTTGGCGGGATAGACGAGCTCGTAGAGCTTGCCCGCCTCGAACTTCGTTCCCTCCGGCACGAGGCTGATCGATTTGCCATCGGCAGCGTAGCGCCATTTGTCCGCCGGCAGAGCCGTCGGCTCGTCATCGACCCGCGCCTTGACGAAGAGCGTCGCCTTCGAGGTGTCGAGGCTGGCGGCGGGATAGCTGAGGGGCCCCGTGGTCGTCTTGTCGTTATCGATGACGAATTCCTCGAGGCTCGGACCTGTGATCGGCGAGCCGTCGGCGTTCCTCGCGACCGGCGCATCGAGCACGAAGGGGCCTCCGCCCACGCCCGGCGTCACGCCCGAGATCGCGTCCCAGCCGCTCCAGGCCATGGTGTAGCCCTGCCGCATCATGAAGCCGTTGCCGGCATCGGCCGCATGGCTCGGGTCATTCGAGTTCTGCGCAGCGTCGTTGAGCGAGGCGAAGGCGAGGATGTGGCCGCGGTTGTTGATCTCGAAGAGCAGCTTGTGATTGCCCTTCTCCCGATCGATCGGGCGGATGATCATGACATTGCTCGAATATTCGACCATGCCCCGAGCGTTTTTCGGCGCGAGCCCGATGTCCGTGATGATGCGGTTCAGGAAACCTGCGGGGTCGACCTCGCCGTAAACCCGGCCGACGAGCTTTTCATATTGACCGGTCGTTCCGAAGGACGCCCCATCGAAACTCGGCGACTGGACACTCGTGATCTCGATGCGGGTGATGCGCGCCTCGGCGGGCGATCCCAAGGCGCCGATGAAGAGAAGACTTGCCGCGAGAATGCCGGATAGGCCTCGGGCGCGGCCGATATCGAAAAGGGTCATCGGGTCGTTCCTCGCCGGTGATCACAAACAGTGGCGCTCGCTCGAACGCCCGATCACCAAGCAGCCTACGGGCGCGCGCGGCGCAAGGCCAGCGCCGGGCCTTCACGACTTGGCGATTGCCTCACGCCTCACGAGGGCCGGCCGACGCTCACATAGCGAAAGCCGCGTCGGCGCATCTCATCGGGGCGATAGATATTGCGCAAATCCACGATCAGCGGCTCGCTCAAGAGCCCTTTGATGCGATCGAGATCGAGCGCGCGGAACGCATCCCATTCGGTGACGATGACGAGGGCGTCGGCGCCCTCGACGCAGGAATAGGCGTCCGGCGAATAGGCAACCTTGTGGAGGAGGGACTTCGCCTGCTCCATGCCTTCCGGATCGTAGGCGCGGATCAGCGCTCCGGCCTCCTGGAGGGTGGAGACGATGGCGAGCGAAGGCGCCTCGCGCATGTCGTCGGTGTTCGGCTTGAAGGTCAGGCCGAGAAGCGCGATCGTCTTGCCGCGAATCTGACCTCCGCAGGCCGCGATGACCTTCTGCGCCATGGCGCGCTTGCGCTCTTCGTTCACCGACACCACGGTTTCGATGATGCGCATCGCGGAGGCGTTTTCCCTGGCGGTCTTGATCAGCGCCAGCGTGTCCTTGGGAAAGCAGGAGCCGCCGTAGCCCGGTCCGGCATGCAGGAACTTCCCACCGATGCGGTTGTCGAGGCCGATGCCGCGCGCCACCTCCTGCACATTGGCGCCGACCTTCTCGCACAGATCGGCGATCTCGTTGATGAAGGTGATCTTGGTCGCCAGAAATGCGTTCGCCGGCGTATTTGATGAGCTCGGCGGTCCGCCTCGACGTGAACACCATCGGTGGCTCGTTGAGAAAGAGCGGGCGATAGAGCTCGGTCATCACTTCGCGCGCTTTTGCGTCCTCGGTCCCGATGACGATGCGGTCCGGCCGCTTGAAATCGCTGATCGCCGCACCCTCGCGCAGGAACTCGGGATTGGAGACGAGCGCGAAATCGGCGTCCGGCCGCGTCTCGCGCATGATGCGCTCGACCTCGTCGCCCGTGCCGACCGGCACCGTCGATTTCGTGACGATCACGGTAAAGCCGTCGAGCGCGAGCGCGATCTCGCGCGCTGCCTCGTAGACATAGGTCAGATCGGCATGGCCGTCGCCGCGCCGCGATGGCGTGCCGACCGCGATGAAGACCGCGTCGGCCTCACTTACCGCCTTGGCGAGATCCAAGGTGAAGGCGAGCCGGCGCGCCCCCACATTGTCGGCGACGAGCTCGTCAAGACCCGGCTCGAAGATCGGCATCTCGCCCCGTTGCAGAGCGGCGATCTTGCTCGCGTCCTTGTCGACGCAGGTGACCACATGGCCGAAATCGGCAAAACATGCCCCGGACACGAGGCCGACATAGCCCGATCCGATCATTGCGACGCGCATGCGGTTCCCTCCGGCAGTCGGGTTTCAGGCGATAACAATTGATATCAACAAGCTGCTCGATCTCATGCCTCGCGAATGCGACAAGATCAATAACGCGCAAGGATTAGCGGCGCGTCAGGATTAACGAAGGTTGACACGGACGCGCCGTGAGAAGCTCAGGCTATCGAGATGCCGACATCACGGATTAACCAAAAGCGCTGAAGGCCATCCGGAAGGGGTCGACGGCCCAGGCCTCACGAGCTCGTATGCGTGGCTGTATCTCAACGAGCCAGTCCGTAAGCGGGTTCAGTCGTATTCCATGCGGCGCCATTCCACCAAGAGACTCCGAGACGAACGCCGCGTCGTCGGCCGGCCGGCGAACGATCTGAACGACATGCGTAATGCCACGCGGACGGGGGTGGTTCACCGCCCAGGCAGGCTCTCCCATCTTCAGTCCGATCGTGGCACATCGCGGCAGTCTGGCAGCCGAAATTTCCGCACCCTCGAGGATAAACCCAGTTCGCGTTTCGATTTCCAAGATGATCCGATCCGACCAGGCTCGCATCGCGGACATATCGTCGGCGCGGAACACCGCACGGTCGGCGGCTTCGTTCTCCGCTTGCATGGCTTTCGCAAGAAGCAGTCCGACCCATCCCGAGCAGTCGATCACCGGCGGGTGGGCATCCAGCCCCTCCGACTTGACGCCGCGTTGATAGCCGACCCGTCCGGTGTGGCGCTGGACAAGCTGCCACATCGCGGCCTCGGCTGTCCCGAAAGTCGCGGATAGGTTTTGTTCTCGCTTCATGAATCCTAACAAGCGCGCGCGGTGAATGCCGAAGAATACCACAGGTCCGCGACAGCCGCTCTATGACCTTGCGCCGATTCTCGCTAAACGCATCGACGTCCAGGATAACGAGTTGCGAATCAAGGTTGCCGCGCAAAGACCCGAGGAGACGATGGTTTGCGAATTTCTCGTAGCCGGCAAGGCTCAGGCGGCGCGCGTTCTTCGACACAAGATGGACGGGCTAGCCAGCCCCTCGGTCACGCCCCTTCGCACAACCCGATGCTGAGACAGATTCTCGGCGTCGGCGGCTGGACGCTGATCTCGCGCGTCACCGGTCTCATCCGGGACATCGTGATCGCGGCGGTGCTGGGCTCGGGCGTGATGTACGAGGCTTTCGCCTACGCGTTCCGCTTGCCGAACCATTTCCGCGCGATCTTCGGGGAAGGCGCGTTCAACGCGGCCTATGTGCCGAGCTACGCCAAGGCGGAAGCCGAAGGCGGAGCCGCGGCGACGCATCGGCTTGCCGACAGCGTCTTCACGCTGCTTCTCGGCGCCCAGGCGATCATCCTCGTCGTGGCGTTCCTCTTCATGCCGACGCTCGTCGGTCTCATTGCGCCGGGCCTCTCCTCGCGCCCCGAGGAATTCGAGCTCGTGGTGGCTCTCACGCGCATCACCTTTCCGTATCTTCTCCTGATCACGCTCGTGACCCAGCACACGGCGACGCTGAACGCCTTGCATCGGTTCGGCGTCGGCGCGGCGGCACCCATCCTTCTCAACGTCTCGCTCGTGTTTTGCGTCGCCCTGTCATTCCTGTTCCCGAGCGCCGCGCATGCGGCGGCCTTCGGCGTCACCTTGTCGGGGGTGCTGCAGCTCGCCGCGCTCATGGTGGCGACGAAACGGGCGGACGCGCTCGCGCTGCCGCGCAGACCGATTTTCGACGAACGCCTCAAGGGCTTCTTCCGCAGGCTCGGCCCCGCGACCATCGGCACCGCCGGCCTCCAGATCGCGATCTTCGTCGACACCGGATTGTCGTCCCTCCTCGGGGAGGGCGCGATGGCGTCGATCTACAACGCCGAGCGCCTCTACCAGTTGCCGATCGGCGTGATCGGCATCGCGGCCGGCACCGTGCTGCTTTCGGAAGTGAGCCGGCGCGTCGCGCAAGGCGATCTTGCGGGCGCGGTTCACGCCCAGAACCGCGCCATGGGCTGGACCTTGATGCTCGCCGCGCCTTTCGTCGTCGCCTTCCTTTTGATCCCCGATCTCATTCTCGCGGCCTTGCTGGTGCATGGCCGCTTCCATCTCGAGGCGGCGCAAGCGGCGGGCGCGGTGCTCGCGGCTTATGCGCTCGGCCTGCCGGCGGTGGTCCTGATCCGCTCCGCCGTGTCCTGCTTCCAAGGGCGCGGCGATACCAGGACGCCGATGCTCGTCGCGCTCGCCGCGGTCGCGGCGAATGTGCCGCTGAAGTTCCTGCTGACGCCTTATTTCGGGGCCGCGGGGCTCGCGCTCGCAACCTCGACGGGCGCCTGGATCAATTTCCTTGCGCTCTACATCCTTGCCCATCGCCAGGGCGTGTCGCGGCCGGATCTCGCCTTCGCCAAGACGCTCGCCGTGGTCGTCGCGGCCTCGCTCGCGCTCACCGTCGCGATCCTTTCATGCGATCCATGGCTGCAGTCGCTGACCGCAACCCTCCCGCAGCTGCAACGGGAAGCAAGGCTCGCCGCCCTCATGCTCATCGGCGGTCTCGTCTATGCGAGCGTCCTCCTCCTGGGCGCAAGGGCGACCGGTTTCTCGCTGCGCCGCTGATACGGCAAAGCCTCCGCGGGCCTTGCTTCCAAACCGTGGTGAGCCCTGGTAACCTCGCCCACCGCGACCGGGACGCGGAAACCTCGAAGCCGTACTGCAAGGACATCGATGTCTTCGCCAGCTTTCAGCGGCACGATCGGGAAGAGAAGCGCCTTCGCTCGATACGCTACATCAGTTGCTGCACCCCGACCGTCTGTTGCCCGTCGAGCCCAAGACGCGCGCCATCGCGCGGCGCCTCCATGCGAGCGTCAGCGACCTGCCGATCATCTCGCCGCACGGCCATACCGATCCGCGCTGGTTTGCGCGAAACGAGCCTTTTCCCGACCCGGCGACGCTTTTCGTCAAGCCCGACCACTACGTCACGCGCATGCTCTACAGCCAAGGCGTGACGCTCGAGGCGCTCGGCATTCCACGCAAGGACGGCAAGCCCGTCGAGAGCGATCCCCGCCAGGTCTGGCGGCGCTTCGCGGAACGCTATCACCTCTTCCGCGGCACGCCGACGCGAGCCTGGCTCGACCATGCCTTCGCGACGCTCTTCGCTTTCGACGAGCGTCTCTCGGCAAAGAACGCCGACCTCTATTTCGACCGGATCGCGGAGCGCCTGGCAACGCCCGAGTTCCTGCCGCGCGCGCTCTACGAGCGCTTCAACATCGAGGCGATCGCGACGACCGAGAGCCCGCTCGATGATCTGCGCTGGCACAAGATGATCCGCGAGAGCGGCTGGAGCGGCCGCGTCCTCACCGCCTATCGGCCCGACCCCGTCGTCGATCCGGAATTCGACGGCTTTGCCGCAAACCTCGAGCGCTTCGGCGAGATCGCCGGCGAGGATGTGGGAAGCTTCGAGGGCTATCTGCGCGCCCATCGCAAGCGCCGTGCCTTCTTCGCCTCGATGGGAGCGACCTCGACCGACCACGGCCACCCGAGCGCGCGAACGGCCGATCTATCCGCCGCCGAGGCGCAAGCTCTTTACGCCAAGCTGCGCGAAGGCAGATCGAGCGCGGCCGAAGCCGAGATGTTTCGCGCCCAGATGCTCACCGAGATGGCGGCGATGAGCCTCGAGGACGGGCTCGTGATGCAGCTTCATCCGGGCTCGCTGCGCAACCACAATCCGCTGCTGCACGCAGGGTTCGGCCGCGACATCGGGGCGGATATTCCGACATCGACCGAATATGCGCGGGCGCTGAAGCCTCTGCTCGACCGCTTCGGCAACGCGCAAGGCTTCACGCTCATCTTGTTCACGCTCGACGAGACCGCGTATGGCCGCGAGCTCGCGCCGCTCGCCGGCCACTACCCTTGTCTTCGGCTCGGCCCGCCCTGGTGGTTCTTCGACAGCTATGAAGGAATGAAGCGCTTTCGCGAGATCGTGACCGAAACCGCCGGCTTCTACAACACCGTGGGCTTCAACGACGACACCCGCGCCTTCTGCTCGATCCCCGCCCGGCACGATGTGGCGCGCCGTGTCGATTGCGCCTATCTCGCCGAGCTCGTCGCCGACGCATCGGCTCGACGAGGATGAAGCGCAGGAGGTGGCGCAGGATCTCGCCTACCGTCTGCCGAAAGCAGCCTACAAGCTTTGAGGGCCCTTCGAGGCCCATAAAAAAGGGAGGCCTTATGACGATCGACCGCGTATCCCGCCGCATCGTGCTCGCCGGCACTGCCGGAGCCTTGGCGGCCAGCACCTTCGCGCCGCGCGCCCGCGCCCAGATGGCGATGCCGAAATCCCCCGTCGCCATCAACCTCGTCGATGTCGGCGGGGCGCTCGCCTTGGTGCAAAAGCCGATCGAGAATTTTCGCGCGGCCAAGCCCGAGCTCGTTTCGCGCATCACCTTCACCAAGGCTCCCGCGCCCGAGCTTCCGGGCAAGCTCAAGGCACAGCAGGATGCAGGGCGCGTCGACATCGACTTCGTTCTCGGCGGCCTCGACATCGTCTCGGCCGGCAACGAGCAGAAGCTTTGGGCCGAGCTCCTGCCGAAATACGCCGACATCCTGCCCAAGCCCGAGGCGATCTATCTCAAGGGCGCTCTCGACATGCAGGCGCTCGGCAAGGGCGGCGCCATGTGCATGGTCTACTATCCTTCCGGCCCGCTCATCGAATATGCGCCCGAGAAGGTGAAGACGCCTCCCGGCTCCGCCGAGGAACTGCTCGCCTGGGCGAAGGCCAATCCGAACAAGTTCCTTTATGCGCGGCCGGCGAATTCCGGTCCCGGGCGCACCCTCCTCATGGGGCTTCCCTACATCCTCGGCGATACGGCACCGAAGGATCCGGAGAACGGATGGCAGAAGACCTGGGCCTATCTGAAGGAGCTCGGCCAATACATCGAATACTACCCGACAGGCACCGGCGTGACGATGAAGGAGCTCGGCGACGGCACGCGCGACATCATCGCCTCGACCACCGGCTGGGACATCAACCCGCGCGTGCTCGGCATCGTGCCGAAATCGGCGGAGGTCGCGCGGCTGAAGGGCTTCCACTGGGTCTCGGACGCTCAATACATGGCTGTCCCCAAGGGCGTCGCCGACGAAAAGCTGCCGGTGCTGCTCGAGCTCATCAAATGGGTGCTTCGCCCCGACCAGCAGGCCTTCACCTACGACGATGGCTATTTCTATCCGGGGCCGGCCGTGAAGGACGTGCCCCTCTCCATGGCGCCTGCGGCGAGCCAGGCGGCGATCAAGGAATTCGGGCGGCCGCAATATGAGGAGTGGATCTCGGGCGCACCCATCGAGACGCCGCTCGACAATGACAAGATGGTGCTCGCCTTCAAGCGCTGGGACCAGGAGATCGGCGCCTCGAAGACGAAATGAGCGGCGCTCGAGCGTCGCGGCGCTTCCCAGTTCGCGCGCAGGTCCGAGCCGCAGCTTCGCAACACGCGCAAAGCTCAATTCCGCGGCAGAGAAAAGCGGAAGGCGCTCCACCTTCGATCGGGATCTCGAAATGATGGCGCCTCTTCCTCGGCTCTCGCGTGAGGCACTCGCGCGGCTCGTGCCCGGCGTGCGCCGCCCGTCCTATGATCCCTCGCACGATCGCGCCCGGGATCGTGCATCTCGGCGTCGGCGCCTTCCACCGCGCGCATCAGGCGGTCTATGTCGAGGACGCCTTGGAGGCTGGCGAACACGGCTGGGGGATCGTGGCGGCCTCGCTCAGGCAGGTCGACACAAGGAATGCGCTCGCGCCTCAGGACGGTCTCTACACTCTCGCCGTAAAGTCGGCCGAAGGCGAGACGCTGCGCGTCATCGGCGCTCTGCGGCGCATCATCGTGGCTCCGGAAGATCCATCGATGCTGCTTGCGGCCATGGCCGATCCCGCCATCCGCATCGTCACCTTGACCGTCACCGAGAAGGGCTATTGCCACGATCCTTCAACCGGCGAGCTGAACGAGGACCATCCCGATATCCGCGCCGATCTCGCGACGCCTCGCCGGCCGCGTTCGGCCACGGGCTTCCTCGTCGAGGCGCTCCGCTTGCGTCGCGCGTCCGGCGTCGCGCCTTTCACCGTGGTGACTTGCGACAATTTGCCCGCCAACGGCCGCACCGTGCGCAAGGTCGTCTCGCGCCAGGCTCGCCTCGTCGATCCCGATCTCGGCGCCTTCGTCGCGGGAGAGGTCGCCTTCCCGTCGACCATGGTCGATCGCATCGTTCCTGCGACGACCGACGCCGATCGCGACGGCGTCTCTCGCCGGCTCGGCGCGGCCGACGCCTGGCCCGTCGTCACCGAGCCGTTCACGCAATGGGTGATCGAGGATCATTTCCCCCAAGGACGGCCGCGTTTCGAGGACTTCGGCGCCGAGCTCGTGCGTGACGTCGCGCCCTATGAGACGATGAAGCTTCGCCTCCTCAACGCCAGCCACTCGACCCTCGCCTATCTCGGCTACCTCGCCGGCCACGAGACCATCGCGGACGCCATGGCCGACGAGGCTTTCGCGCGCCTCGCCTGGAACCTCATGAACGAGGAAATGGCTCCGACGCTCTCCTTGCCGTCAGGCGCCGATGTGGAAAGCTACAAGCGCTCCTTGCTCGAACGCTTTCGCAATCCCGCCCTGCGTCACCGAACCTGGCAGATCGCCATGGACGGCTCGCAAAAGCTGCCGCAGCGCCTGCTCGCGGCAGCGCGAGAGCGCCTCGCGCAGGGCGCGCCGATCCCGTGCATCTCGCTCGGTGTCGCGGCCTGGATGCGATATGTGAGCGGCACGGACGAGACGGGCGCGCCGATCGACGTGCGCGACCCTCTCGCCGCCCGCTTGCGGGCGCTCGCGGACGGCGCGGGGCAGGATGCCCGGCAACTTGCGGCGTCGCTCCTCGGCGTGCGCGAGGTCTTCGGCGACGACCTCGCGCAAGACGAGCGCTTCGCGGGTCCGGTCACGGCCAATCTCGCGCTGCTGTTGCGGATCGGGGCCAAGGAAGCGGTGAGGCGCACTGCCTGACCCCGATCTCCGCTCACGGTGGCGTGACGAAAGTCGCAGGTTCGCGCTCTCGACGTAGACCCCGGGATCGGTTATCGGTGCGCCCAACGCAAGTCAGAGGCGTGCCACGCGCATGACGCGGGATGCCCCCAGGGTGGATTCAGGGAGAAGCAAGGTGATCAAAGCGGGATTGGCGGCGGCCGCGCTCGCGGCCGTGATGTCGACGACAGCGCAAGCGCAAATCGCCAACGGCGCGCTGAAGATCGGCGTTCTCAACGATCAGTCGGGCGTTTACGCCGATATCGGCGGCAAATGGTCGGTCGAGGCCGCCAAGATGGCGGTCGAGGATTTCGGCGGCAGCGTTCTCGGCGCCCCGATCCAGGTCCTCTCCGCCGATCACCAGAACAAGCCGGACCTCGCCTCCACCATCGCGCGGCAATGGTACGACGTCGACAAGGTGGACATGATCACCGAGTTGACGAATTCGGCCGTCGGCCTCGCCGTCCAGGCGCTCTCCGCCGAGAAGCACAAGATCACCATCAACACCGGCGCGGCGAGCTCGGATCTCACCGGCAAGGCTTGCGAACCCTATGGTTTTCACTGGGCCTACGACACGCACGCTCTCGCTGCCGGCACCGGCGGCTATATGACGAAGCAGGGCGGGGACAGCTGGTTCTTCCTCACGGCCGATTATGCCTTCGGCACGAGCCTGCAGGCCGACACGACCGCGGCCGTGCAGGCAGCCGGCGGGAAGGTCCTCGGCGCGGTCCGCCATCCCGTGAACAATTCGGACTTCTCGTCCTTCCTGTTGCAGGCGCAAGCCTCGAAGGCCAAGGTGATCGGGCTCGCCAACGCCGGTCTCGACACCACGAACGCCATCAAGCAGGCGGCCGAATTCGGCATCGTCGCCAGCGGCCAGAAGCTCGCCGGCCTCCTCTACACGACCGCGGAGGTGCATGGGCTCGGCCTCAAGGTGGCGCAAGGCTCGGTCACCACCGAAGGCTATTATTGGGATCTCGACGACAAGAGCCGCGAGTTCGGCAATCGCTTCATGAAGCGCACCGGGCGCATGCCCAACATGGTCCATGCCGGCACCTATTCGGCGGTGACGCAATATCTGAAGGCGGTCCAGGCGGTCGGTTCCGACGATCCCGAAAAGGTCGCCAAGAAGCTGCACGAGATGCCGGTGGACGATTTCTTCGCCAAGGGCGGCAAGGTCCTGCCCAATGGCCGGATGGTCCACGACATGTATCTCTTCCAGATCAAGACGCCGGAAGAGAGCAAGGGCGAATGGGACCTCTACAAGCTGCTCGCGACCGTGCCGGGAGCGCAAGCCTATTTCACCTTCGAGGACAGCGGCTGCAAGCTCATCAACTGAGAAGGGCATCGGCGCGCGGCTGCTTCGCGGCCCCGCGCCCTTCCGGCGAAGTTCCCGAAAAGACCCGTCGAGACGGCACGGTCGGCGCATGGCGAATGTGATCGAAACCCAGGCGCTGACCAAGCAATTCAAAGGGTTCCTCGCCCTCTCGAATGTCGGTCTGCGCGTCGCCGAAGGCTCGATCCATGGGCTCATCGGCCCGAACGGCGCGGGCAAGACGACATGCTTCAATCTCCTGACCAAATTCCTCGAGCCGAGCGCAGGACGCATCTTCCATCGCGGCGAGGACATCACCGGGCTGAAGCCGGCCGCGATCGCGCGCCGCGGCGTGGTGCGCTCCTTCCAGATCTCGGCCGTGTTCCCGCATCTGAGCGTGCGCGACAATTTGCGCGCCGCCTTGCAGCGCCAGAACGGGCTCGCGCATCAGTTCTGGCTCTCGGACAAGAAGCTCGGCGTGCTCGACGAGCGCGCCTCGCAGCTCATCGCCGACGTCAACCTCACGGAATTCCAGGATACGCCGGCGGGCGAGCTCGCCTATGGGCGCAAGCGCGCCCTCGAGATCGCGACGACGCTGGCGCTCAATCCCGAAGTGCTCCTGCTCGACGAGCCCATGGCGGGCATCGGCCGGGAGGAATTGCCGCGCATCATCGAGCTCGTGCGTCAGGTGGCCAAGGGCCGCACCGTGGTGATGGTCGAGCATAATCTCTCGGTGGTGGCCAATCTCTGCGACCGCGTCACGGTCCTGCAGCGCGGCGAGATCCTGGCCGAGGGAAGCTATGCCGAGGTTTCGGCCGATCAGCGGGTGCGCACGGCCTATATGGGATCCGAGCATGCCCATTGACGGCAGCCTCCTCGAAATCGAGGACCTGAACGCCTGGTACGGCGAAAGCCATGTGCTGCACGGCATCTCCTTCGACGTGCGGGAGGGCGAGACCATCTCGCTCATCGGCCGCAACGGCGCAGGCAAGACGACGACGCTGCGAGCCATCCTGGGCATCGTGCGCAACCGCAAGGGCACGATCCGCTTTCGCGGCGAGGATCTCACCGCACTTCCCCTCCATGCCATTGCGCGGCGCGGCATCGGCTACGTGCCCGAGGAGCGCGGCATCTTCGCGAGCCTCACCGTGGCCGAGAACCTCGTTCTGCCCCCCATCGTCAAGGACGGCGGCATGAGCGAAGACGAGATTTACGGATTGTTCCCGAACCTCGCCGAACGGCGCTCGAGCCAGGGGACGAAATTGTCGGGAGGCGAGCAGCAGATGCTCGCCATCGCCCGCATCCTGCGCACCGGGGCGAACGTCATCCTGCTCGACGAGCCGACGGAGGGTCTTGCGCCCGTCATCGTGGAACGCATCGGCGAGGTGATGCGGATGCTGAAAGGCCGCGGCATGACGATCGTGCTCGTCGAGCAGAATTTTCATTTCGCCCGCAAGCTCGCCGATCGCTATGTGGTCGTCGAGCATGGGCGGGCGATCGACCATTTCGGCGCTTCCGAGCTCGATGCGAGAATGGCCGGCCTCGCCGAGCAGCTCGGCGTCTAGCTCGATCATGATCCGCAGAAATAGGAACTCCTCAGGCCATGAGATCATGCGTCAAAACAATGGGTCTTAGAGCATGTCGCTGACTCCATCTGAACGCGTCCGGCGCTAGGCGACAGGGAACGAGCCGTGTTCTGCATCCCTTACGTGAAATGCCTGCCGCTCGTCGCGCTCTACGGTCAATTGCTGCTCGGGTTGATCAACGGCTCCTTCTACGCCTTGCTCAGCCTCGGGCTCGCGGTGATCTTCGGCATGCTGCGCGTGATCAATTTCGCCCATGGCGCGCTCTACATGCTGGGCGCCTTCGTGAGCTGGTGGCTGTCGATCTCGCTCGGCATCCCCTATTGGGGCGCGCTGGCCATCGCACCGCTCGCTGTCGGCCTCGTCGCGGTGGTGATCGAAAGATCGATGCTTCACCGGATGTATCGTCTCGATCACCTCTACGGATTGCTCCTCACCTTCGGCATAACCCAGGTGATCGAAGGCACGTTTCGCTATTTCTACGGCGCCTCGGGTCAGCCTTATCCGCCGCCGCCCGCGCTCTCGGGCCCGGTGAACCTCGGCTTCATGATCCTGCCCATCTATCGCGGCTGGGTGGTGGTGATCTCGGTGCTCGCATGTCTTGGGACCTGGCTTCTCATCGAGCGCACAAGGATCGGCGCCTATCTGCGCGCCGCAACCGAAAACCCGGTGCTCGTGCAGGCCTTCGGCATCAACGTGCCATTGATGATGACGCTGACTTACGCGTTCGGCGCGGCGCTCGCGGGCTTTGCGGGCGTGCTCGCCGCGCCGATCTACCAGGTGAGCCCGCTCATGGGCACGAATCTCATCATCATCGTCTTCGCCGTGGTGGTGGCGGGCGGCATGGGCTCGATTCTCGGCGCCATCGTCACCGGCTATATTCTCGGGCTGCTCGAGGGGTTGACCAAGGTGTTCTATCCGGAAGCCTCGAATATCGTGATCTTCGTGGTCATGGCCATCGTGTTGCTGCTGCGCCCTGCCGGCCTTTTCGGGAGGACGACGTGAGCGTCGTGGCGCGCCAGGAGGCGGGACCGGGCGAAGCCCGCTCGCGGCTCAATCTCGTGCTTGTCGCAGCGGGGGTGCTCGCCGCGTTCGCCGCGCCTTTCGTGCATTATCCGATCGACCTGATGAACGTGTTGTGCTTTGCCCTGTTCGCCAGCGCCTTCAATCTGCTGATCGGCTTCGTCGGGCTCTTGTCCTTCGGCCATGCCGCCTTCTTCGGCGCGGCAGCCTATGTGACCGCCCATGCGGCCAAGGTCTGGGGCCTGCCGCCCGAGCTCGCCATTCTCCTCGGCGCGATTGCGGCCGCGGGGCTCGGCCTCGTCGTCGGCTTCCTGGCGATCCGGCGACAGGGCATCTATTTTTCGATGATCACGCTCGCGCTCGCGCAGATGTTCTACTTCGTCTGCCTCGAGGTTCCCTTCACGCATGGGGAGGACGGCATCCAAGGCGTGCCGCGCGGCAAGCTGCTCGGCATCGTCAATCTCGACGACAACCTCTCCTTCTATTTCGTCGTGCTCGCCATCGTCGCGGCCGGACATTTCGCCATCTGGCGGATCGTGCACTCGCCCTTCGGCAATATCCTGAAGGCGATCAGGGACAATGAGGCACGCGCCATCTCGCTCGGCTACAACGTCGATAGCTACAAGCTTCGCGCCTTCGTCTTGTCGGCGGGGCTCGCGGGCCTCGCGGGCGGCACTCACGCCATTGTCTACCAGCTGGCGACCCTGACGGACGTCGAATGGCAGGCCTCAGGTCAGGTCATTCTCATGACGCTCCTCGGGGGCATCGGCACCCTCGCCGGACCGCCTATCGGAGCGGCGATCGTCGTTCTCTTGCAAACCAATCTCGCCGCCGTGGATTTTCCGGTGACGGTCCTGATCGGCCTGATCTTCGTCATCTGCGTCCTTTTGTTCCGGCGCGGTGTCGCGGGCGAAATTCTCGCCTACATGCGAAAGCGCGGCTGACGGCGGGTTGACGCGGACGTCACGAAGCCGAATGGCGGTGAATTCGCCGATCCGGCGCTCCCCCAAACTTTGAAAACACCTCCAAAATTTGTTGATAATCGCTATGGTTAATGATACATATACTATTGAAATAACACGCTAATTCATTTGGCCCGCATCTTGCTTACATTTCCGTAAGAATGCTTGAGGACTTCGCATGCCTGGACAGATTCTGCTCGATTTCGATGGCACGATCGCGATCGAGGATACCACGGATTGCCTTCTGGAACGCTTCGCCGAGCCTCGATGGCGTGAAGTCGAAGAGGCCTGGGAAGCCCAACGCATCGGATCGCGGGAATGCCTTTCGCGGCAGGTGGATCTCGTCCGCGCAAGCGAAGACGAGCTCGAGCGCTTCATCGGCGGCGTCCATATCGACCCCGGCTTTCTTCCTTTCGTCGAGGCCTGTTCGGCAGCGAACTTCCGCATCATGGTCGTCTCGGACGGGCTCGACCGCATCGTGCGCGGCGTGATCGCCCGCACCGGGGTGAGCCTGCCGATCGCGGCCAACCGCCTGGAGCATCTCGCAGGCGACCGGTGGCGGCTCGCCTTCCCGCATGCGAGCGCCAATTGCGCCAGCGCCTCGGGGAATTGCAAATGCGCGCATGCGTCGGCGGACACGCTCGGCCCACGCATCGTCGTGGGTGACGGACGCTCGGACTTCTGCGCGGCCGGAAGCGCGGATTACGTCTTCGCCAAGGGGCGCCTGCGAAGCTTCTGTGTCGAGAGCGGCATCGCCCATGCGGCCATCGCCAATCTGACCGAGGCGACGCTCCTGTTCGATGACTGGCACCGCCATGTCGCATCCTTGCCGGAGGTTGCGCATGAACATGCAGAAGCCGGGCACGGCTGAGCGGGCGATGGCCGCGGCCACCCTCGTCGCAAGGAGGCCGCGCCACCCGGTCGAGGAGGAAGCCTCGCTTCTCGAGCTCGAGGCTCGATATTGCTCGCACGGCGACACCGTCCATTACGCCGAGCCGCCGAAGATATTCGAGCATTGCGAGGGCTCCTACCTCTATGACATGGAGGGGCGGCAATTCCTCGATCTGCAGATGTGGTATTCGGCCGTCAATTTCGGCTACGCGAACAAGCGCCTCAACGACGCTCTCCTGCGCCAGCTCAATCGCCTGCCCCAGGTCGCGAGCCAATATCTGCATCGCGAAAAGATCGAGCTCGCCGCCTGGCTCGCGCGGCGCGCCGAGGCGAGCTGGGGCGAGAAGGGCCGGGTTCATTTCAACGTCGGCGGCTCACAAGCCGTGGAGGATGCGCTGAAGCTCGTGCGCAACGCGCGGCACGGCAAGGGTCTGATGTTCGCCTTCGAGGGCGGCTATCACGGCCGCACGCTCGGCGCTTCGGCAATCACTTCGTCCTATCGCTATCGACGGCGATACGGCCATTTCGACCGGGCGCATTTCGTGCCTTTCCCCTATCATTTCCGCGGTCCACGCGGCATGAGCAAGGAAGAATATGGCGCCCACTGCATCCGGCACTTCGAGCGCCTGTTCGAAACTGAATACAACGGCGTCTGGGACCCCAAGGCAGGCGAAGCCGAATTTGCCGCTTTCTTCGTCGAGCCGGTTCAAGGCACCGGCGGCTATCTCATCCCGCCGAAAAACTTCTTCATCGATCTGAAGAAGATCCTCGATCGTCACGGCATCTTGCTCGTGGTCGACGAGATCCAGATGGGCGTCTATCGCACCGGCAAGCTGTGGTCGATCGAGCATTTCGGCGTGACGCCCGACATCCTCGTTTTCGGCAAGGCCATCACCAACGGCCTCAATCCGCTCTCCGGCCTCTGGGCTCGCGAGGAGCTGATCAGCCCGCAAGCCTTTCCCCCAGGCTCGACACACTCGACCTTCGCTTCGAATCCCCTCGGCACCGCGGTTGCGCTCGAGACCGCGCGGATGCTCGACGAGGAGGATATCGGCGAGAGCGTGATGCTCAAAGGGACGTATTTCCTCAAGGGGCTCGAGGAACTGAAGCGCCGCTATGCGATCGTCGGCGACGTCGACGGGCTCGGCCTCGCCTTGCGGATGGAGATCTGCGCCGAGGACGGCTTCACCCCGGACAAGGCCATGGTCGATCGCATGGTCGAAGAGGGGTTGAAGGGCGACCTCGATGCGGAAGGCAAGCGCCACGGCCTCGTGCTGGACATCGGCGGCTACCACAAGAACGTCATCACCCTCGCGCCGGCGCTGACCATCTCCTATGACGAGATCGGGCTCGCCTTGAAGCTTCTCGACAGGCTTCTCCATCGCGTCACCAAACGGTGAGCGCCATGCGGCTTCGCGTCCTCGACCTCGATTCGAGCCTGACCACGCAAGCGCCCTTCGCGGAGCGGCTGTGCAGCGGTCGCGCCGAGCGCATCGATCTGACGCAAGCGGCGGCCTCTCTCAGGATCATGGCGCGCCGACGCGCCATGGACGCCTTCTGCGAAACACTGGCGCGTGAGGGCTACGCACGCGGCATGCCCGAGGTCACCTTCTACGGCTCGGGGGATTTTCATCATCTCGCGGCCGGCCTGTTGCGTCTCGTCGAGGAGCCGGTCACCGTCATCCATTTCGACAATCACCCCGATTGGGTGAGCTTTCCGCCCACCTTCAATTGCGGCGCCTGGGTCAATCGCGCCCTGCAGCTTCCGCAGGTCCGCAAGGTGGTCACGCTCGGTCCTTGCAGCGACGATCTCGCCTGGCCCGAGCTCAAGACCGGCAACCTCGCGGCCGTCCGCCAAGGCCTCTTGGAAATCCGTCCCTGGCGCCGGCCGCCGTCGCGGGTTTGGCGCGACTACGATCGGGGACCCGCGCATAAGTCGCACGGCGGCTACATCGAATGGGTCAATCTCGCGGATGGCGACTGGCGCGCGGCGCTCGACGACATCATTGCCGGCGTGCCCACTCCGGCGGTGTGGCTGACCATCGACAAGGACGTGCTCGTCGAGGAGGAAGCCGCGACCAATTGGGATCAAGGCGCCATGAGCGTCGATCATTTGATCGAGGCGATCAAGCTGTTCGCGCGGCGCTTGCGCGTTCTCGGCGTCGATGTGTGCGGGGACTATTCGCCGCCGCGTTTCGGCGACCCTATTCGTGCCACGCTCGCCCATTTCGATCATCCGGCAAAGCCCGAGCCCACGCCCGAGACGCTGCGGCGCAACGCGACGACCAATGCGCGCCTGCTCGCCTGTTTCGAGGAGGTGTTCGCATGAGCCTCTTCCTCGTCTTCTGGTTCGCTCTTTCGGTGATGTGCGACGTGTGCGGCCAGCTCTGCTTCAAGATCGGCGCGGATCGCCTGCCCTCCGACCGTTCGGTGATCGGCAGCGCGCGCGCCGTCCTCTCGAGCTCCTGGTTGATCGCCGGCCTTTGCGTCTATGCGGTCGAGGTGATCGTCTGGCTCAAGATTCTCTCCGACGTGCCGTTGAGCATCGCCTTTCCGATCGCCAGCTTGAATTTTCTCGGCGTGACGCTGGCGAGCGCGACAATTCTCGGCGAGCGGGTCGGCCGGCCGCAATGGCTGGGTGCCTGGCTCGTGACGATCGGTGTCGCGATCGTGGCGGGATCGGCGTGATGGGCTTTGCATATAGGGCGGGAGATGCGGATGCATTTCGCCGTCGATCGCTTCGAGGGACCGGCGACAGAACATGACCACCAAAGACCGAAGCTTCACCATCGCGGG
This sequence comes from uncultured Alphaproteobacteria bacterium, assembly GCA_963713805.1. Taxonomy (GTDB): domain Bacteria; phylum Pseudomonadota; class Alphaproteobacteria; order Rhizobiales; family Beijerinckiaceae; genus GAS188. The sequence continues at coordinate 30,549 of CAVQNF010000039.1, forward strand.
CAGCCGAACGGGTTTCCTGCTCGTGCACGGGCTCGGCGGCACGCCGCTCGAGCTGCGCATGGCCGCCAAGGGGATCGCATCGGGCGGTTTCACCGTGCATTGCTGCCAGCTCGCCGGCCATTGCGGCACCGAGGAGGAGCTGCTCGCGACAACCTGGCAGCAATGGTATGCGAGCGTCGAGGCGGCGCTGACGAAGCTCGAGAGCGTTTGCGACACGATCATCGTCGGGGGCCTCTCGATCGGAGCCATCCTGGCCTTGCGTCTCGCCGCGCAGCAGCCGGAGCGCGTGCATGGGGTCGCCTGCTTCGCGCCGACGCTCTGGTACGACGGCTGGACCATTCCGAAACATCAGTTCCTCTTGCGCTGGCTGTGGTTCCTGCCGCCGGCCAAGCGCTATCGCTTCGCGGAGCGGGAGCCCTTCGGCATCAAGGACGAACGCATGCGCGCCTTCGTCATCAAGTCGATGGCCGGAGGCGACACGGGCGTCGCCGGACATCCGAGCACCCATGCGCTTTCGCTCTACCAGTTCTGGATGCTCGCCGACGACATCAAGCCGAAGCTCAAGGACATCAAACGTCCCGTCTTCATCGCCCACCCGCGCGAGGACGACCTCGCGAGCCTCAAGAACGCCTTCTATCTTCAGGAACGGCTGGGCGGTCTCGTGGAGATGCTGGTGCTCGACGACAGCTATCACATCATCACCATCGACCGGCAGTGGAAGACCCTCGTCGATCGCACCATCAGATTTGCGCAAGGGATCGAGCAGCACCGTCCGCGCAGCGAGCTAGCCGTGGATGGGACCCGCGCCATCGCCGCGGAATGATGCCGCCGACATGGCGCTCGAAACACGGATTTTCCGCAGCATTGCCGAGATCGATGCGGCCGCCTGGGACATCTGCTTTCCGGGCGAAGCCGAGAACCATGCCTATTACGCGGCCTGCGCGCGCGGATCGAACCCTGCCCTGAAGGAAGGAGCGGCGGCCGTCTTCGACGGCAACCGGCTCATCGCCGCCGCGCCCATCTTCAAGATCAATTTCCGCCTGGATACCCCGTTTCAGGGGCCGCTCAAGCGGTTGACCAAACGGCTCTATCCCTTCGCCAAAGGGATCATGGACCTGCCCATCGTCGGGCTCGGCTCGCCCTATTCGGAGCGTTGTCATCTCGGCTTCGCGCCCGATCTCGGCTTCGCCGAACGACGCGCCGCACTCGCAGCGCTGCTGGCGCGTCTCGAGGCGCATGCCGCGGGGGAAGGCACGGGCCTCGCTGCTCTCAAGGATCTGGCCGGCCCGGACGAGGCGAACTTCGGAGCCTTCCTCTCGGCGCTCGGCTGGACACGCGCGACCGGCCTGCCGATCGCCCTCCTCGACCTGCCTTTCCGCGACGTCGATTGCTATCTCGCGAGCCTTTCGGCGGCGACGCGCAAGGACATTCGCCGCAAGCTCAGGAACGCCGGTGAGATTCGTGTCGAATGGCGCGACGATCTTGCCGGATTGGAGAACGCCGTCGCCTCCTTCTATCAATCGACGCGCGAACGCAGCAGGCTCGACTACGGAGATCTGGAAGCTCTTCCCGAAGGCTATTTCCCCGCGGTCATGGACGCGCTGGGCGAGCGCGCCCGCATCGCCCTCTATTTCGCGTCGGGCGATCTTTGTGCCTTCAATCTCGTCCTCCTCGAGAAGGGCCGGATGATCGATAAATTCCTCGGTGTGCGCTATCCGCTCGGGCGAGAGCACAACATCTACGCCGTGAGCTGGATGGAGAACGTCAAGGAATGCCTCGCGCGCGGCATCGGTCTCTTGCAGACGGGCCAAACGGCCTATGGGCCGAAATTGCGCTACGGAAGCCGGCTCGAACCTTCCTACATCTATTTCAAGCACCGTTCCGCCCTCCCCTACGCCATCTTGAAAACCGTGAGCCGTATCATCAAGGCCGATCGGCTCGATCCCGACCTGAGAGCCGCCCGGGCTTTCACATCGTGAAGCACCCCTCCTTCGCGATCTCGCTCCGCATGGTCATGTTCTGGAGCGTGTTCCTCACGCTCGACACCGCGACCCAGCTCGCCTTCAAGGCCGCGAGCGAACGGGTCGAAGGGATGAGCTTTGGATTGGACTTCCTGCAAACGGCGCTCACGACACCGACCTTCTGGGTCACGATCTTGTGCTACATTGCGACCTTCGTCGTCTGGATGGCCGTCCTGACCCGCATGGATCTCAACCGCGCCTTCCCGCTTACCGCGCTCACCTATGTGACCGTGCCGTTGCTCGCGCTCGTGCTCTTCGGCGAGCATCTCCCGGCGCTGCGTATCGCGGGCATCGCCGTGATCATCGCGGGTGTCGTGTTGATCGGGTCGGAAGAGTGAATTTGCGAGGTCCCTGGCCTGTCAGGCTGCGGCTCATTTTCGCCTTTCTTCTCGTCGGCGTGCCGCCGATGCTCGGGGCGGCCTATCTCGCCTCGGCGTTGATCTCGAGCTCCTTCGAGAAGAATGCCGGCCAGTGGCTCACCGAAACGGCCCGCTTCGTCATCGTCGAGATCACCGATCGCGAGGATGACGCGGCGCAGATCGCCGCGACGCTCACGGGCGCGGTCAGCCAGACCGCCAATGAAACGGTCGACGGCTTCAAGGCAGCCTTGAAGCCTTATGAGCCGGTGCTCGCCGCCGATGGCTTCGACGTGTTGATGATCTACGACGCGACCGGAGCCATCCGCTACACCAGCTTGCCGTTCAGCCCGGCGAAGAATCTGCCGGCCAGTGCGACGCGCGCGATCTTCGCCGGCACCCTCGACGGCAATCCGGTGCTGGTCGCCGGCGCCACGGTCAAGCTTTCCGCGAGCACCGGAAACCTCTATCTCTTCCTCGGCGATGCGCTCGATACGGCGAGCTTCTCGAGCCTCAAGGCCGTCCCGTCCCTGCAGCTCGATTTCTTCGCCATGCGCGGCGACCAGGCGATCAAGCTCTACGAGACCTCGAACCTTTCGACCGTGCCTCCGAAAGTGATCCTGCAAAGGCTTGCCACCGAGGATGATCCGATCCTTCTCGACGATCCGCCCGGTGAGCTCTTCCTCGCAGCGGTCAGCGGGTTGAAGGATCAGGATGGTGCCTTGTCCGGCTTCGTGTTCTGCGGGGTCAGCGGCCAGGAAGGTCTCGACGGCCCGGACCAGCAGTTGCGTCTCCTCTGGGTGGTGTTTCTGTTCGGCGCGCTCATCTTCGTTCTCGCGGGCGCCTTCGTCTCGGCGAGGTTCGTGAAGCCGCTGCGTGCCCTGTCGCAAGGCGTGCGTTCCGTGGCGTCCGGCGATTTCTCGCAGCGCGTTCCGGAAACAGGCGACAAGGAGACGGTCGAGCTCGCCGCACGCTTCAACGCCATGGCGGGCGAGCTCGAGGAGGCACGCGCCCGCGAGGCGGGGCTGCGGCGCAAGGAACGCCTCTCGACCCTGGGCGAGGCCGCGATGGTGATCGCGCATGAAGTGCGCAACCCGCTCGGCATCATCAAGACGTTCGAGCGACCTCGTGCGTTCGCGCGCGAAGCTCGGACCCAAGGAGGAAGAGCTTCTCGATTACGTCACCGAGGAGGTGCATCGGATCGACAATCTCCTGACCGAGGTGCTCGACTTCGCTCATCCGAAAGAGCCGCACCGTTCGATCCTCGTCCTGCGAGACCTCGTGGACCGCATCCAGGGCTTCGTCGCCCCGGAGATGACGCGAAAAGGGCTGACCCTGACCATCGAGGACAAGGCGGCGGGCGCGACGGTGAGCGCCGACCGCGACCAGATCTACGAAGCCGTTCTCAACCTCGTCATCAATGCCATGGACGCGCTGCCGCGCGGCGGACGCGTGGCCGTAAGGCTCGCGGCGACGGCGAGCACGGTCTCGGTCGAGGTCGCCGACAACGGCCCGGGCGTGAAGCCCGAGCTGCGCTCGCGCATCTTCAACCCGTTCTTCACCACGAGAGCCAAAGGGACCGGGCTTGGACTCGCCAAGGTGGCAACGGTCGTCGAAGCCCATCAAGGGCGTGTCGAATGCCTGGAGGAGCCAGGCGGCGGCGCCTGTTTCCGCGTGACGCTTCCACGCGCGACGCCCGAAGCGGCGGCGCTCGCCGCGCAGGGCCATGTTCCGCAAAGCTAGAGCATGATCTTCAAAAACGGGACTATTTTTGCGATAAGATCATGCGTCAAAACAAGGGATCGAGAGCATGTCGCTCACTCGATCTGAATGCATCCGGCTCCAGGGAAGGCAGGCGTGGCGCACACGATCTTGATCGTCGACGATGAAAGGCGGCTTGCCGAGCTCTTGTCGGCGAGCATCGCCGATCGCGGTTACCGCACGATCGTCTGCTCTTCGGCGGAAGAGGCGCTCGAAGCCTTCGATCCGGTGACCATCGATCTCGTGATCTCGGACCTGCGCATGCCCGGCCTCGACGGCCGCACCCTGCTCAACGAGATCAGGGCACAGGCACCCGACATGCCCGTCGTGCTCATCACCGCCTATACCTCGATGCGCGACGCCGTGGAGATGGTGAAGGAGGGGGCGTTCGACTACATCTCGAAGCCCTTCGAGATGGACGAGATCCTGGCGACGCTCGAGCGTGCGTTGAAGCTCGGGGATGTCATGCGGGAAAATGCCCGGTTGCGATCGGAGATCGAAGGCCGCCACGGTTTCGAGCAATTGGTCGGCACCAGCCCGGCTTTCCGGCGCGTGATCGAGCAGATCGGCGAGGTCTGCACCAGCCGCGCCACGGTGCTGCTCACCGGCGAGAGCGGCACCGGCAAGGAAGTCGTGGCGCGCGCCATTCACTTCAATAGTCCGCGCAAGGCGAAGCCCTTCATCGCGGTCAATTGCGCCGCCATTCCGGAAGGTTTGATCGAAAGCGAGCTTTTCGGCCATGTGAAAGGAGCGTTCACCGGTGCCGTCGCCCATCGGCGTGGACGCTTCGCGGATGCCGACCAGGGAACCGTATTCCTCGATGAGATCGGGGACATGCCGGTCGCGGTGCAGGCGAAGATCCTGCGCGTGCTGCAGGAGCGCAGCTTCGAGCCTGTCGGATCAGGCCGTACGGAGAGGGTCGACACGCGCGTGATCGCAGCCACCAATCGCAATCTTCGCCAGGCGGTCGCGGAGAACAGCTTTCGGGAAGACCTGTTCTATCGCCTCAATGTCTTTCCCATCGCGCTTCCGGCACTGCGCGACCGCAAGGAGGACATCCCGGCGCTCGCCCAGCATTTCCTGAAATTCGCGACCGAGACGATCGGCAAGCGCGTCGTGGGCGTCACCCCTGCCGCGCTCGCGGCGATGAGCGCTTACGATTGGCCGGGAAACCTGCGGGAATTGCAAAATTGCGTCGAGCGCGCCGTCATCGTCGCGCGCGGCTCGACCGTCGACGTTTCGGACCTGCCGCGTGACCTCTTCGAGCAGGGCGCGAGAACGGAGAGACCGACGAAGCGCCGAACGGACGATCTCGACACGGAGCTCGCGCGGATCGAGAAATCCTTCATTCTCGAAGCCTTGCGCGAGACCAACGGCGTACAGAGCAGGGCCGCGAAGATCTTGGGCATCAATGAGCGCAGCCTGTGGCACCGCGTGAAGAAGCTCGGCATCGCCATCACCAAGCGCGCGAGCGGCGGGGAACCCGCGACATGAGCGGGCGCGCGAAATCGACGCGCGAGCGCGGTGCCGCGCTGCCGCTCGGCTATTCGATGCTGCCGCGCGGACAGATCGCGACGCTGGTCACCTATCTCGAGATGACGCAAAGGCCAGCCGCGCGCGAGGAGGGGACCTTGGCGTCGCCATCACTCGACAAGCCTTACGAACTCCGCGGCCCACTCGCGGCCGATCTTGCCGCTTATCGGGCGATCTTCCGGCGCGTCGGAGAGGATTGGCTTTGGTGCTCACGCCTCGTGATGAGCGATGAGGAATTGCACGCGACGCTCGCTGATCCGCAAGTCGACGTCTATGTGCCGCATCATGAAGGCCGGCCCGCCGGCCTTCTCGAGCTTGATTTCCGCAAGCGCGGGGAATGCGAGCTCGTCTTCTTCGGTTTCGTGAAGGAGAAGATCGGACAGGGCCTCGGTCGCCATTTGATGAATGACGCGATCGATCTTGCCTGGGCAAAGCCGATCCACCGTTTTTTCGTTCACACTTGCACCTTGGATCATCCCGGCGCCGTCGCTTTCTACCGGCGATCCGGTTTTCACCCCTACGCGCTCGGCGTCGAAGTGCTCGAAGACCCCCGCCTCAGCGGTGCTTTGCCCCGTCACGCGGCGCCTCACGTGACGCTCGTGGAAGTCTGACCGGAGTTTCGCGAGCCCAGACTCATGTCGGGAGGGCTTGCCCTTGATCATCCGCCCGACCCGAAGGTCAGCCGAGTGAAAGCCTGCCATCGGGGCGGATCACGATCCGAGGGTGATCGAAGTCATCGTTGGTGACGACGGCGTCGGCAATCAGGTCCGGTCGGCACGCCCGCTGATAGAGCTGAAAGGCAGGTCGGTAGCGCTCGGCATAAAGCCGGCGCACCTCGGCGATGCCGCCCAGACGTTCGGCGTCGCGAAGGATACCTCTGTTCTCGGAGATCGGCTCCGAGGTGTCGAGGAACACGGCGACTTCGAAATGTCCGCGCAGCTCGGGTCGCTGAAGAAAGGTGCCGTCGACGATCAGCACGCTGTCGCGGGACGCAGTCATCGGGATTTGCTCGATCGGCCTGTCGGTTTCCAGATCGAAGGACGCGGTGCGATACCGGCGATCGCCACCCGGCCCGAGCGGAGCGAGCAGGAGCGAGCAAATTGCGGAAAGATCGCGCGCGTCGAAGTAATAGCCGTCGGCGCTGTAGCGCCCGCGCGCGTAGCGCTCGGCCTTGGGATTGTGGAATCCATCGATCGAGGTGCGGATAGGTTTGCGTCCGCGAGCTTCGACAAGCGCCGCCAGCTCATCGGCGAATATCGTCTTGCCCGAAGCCGTTCGGCCGTCGATCGCGACGCGCAGAGGACCCGAAATCTCGATCGCGAGTATCGAGGCGCAAAGCCGTTCGAGAACAGCCTTTCTCGGCTTGCCCAACATCGAGCGTCACCTGATTGTAAGTTTGTGCCTCTTGGAAATGAAGATCCGCCCGCCCAACGATCAAAGAACCTAACGCGTGGCGCCCTTGGCATTGGCTTGCAAGCGCGGAGTACTGGCCGGGGCTGCGAACTCCCCGCGGCAAGGTCGAGCCTATACCACGATCAGCTGCAAGTCATTGGTTGTGACGACGTGCGCGCGGGGCCGGGCAGGAATGCGGGGGATGTTTCCTCCCCTTTCCCGCAGACCGCGCAAAATTGGCCCGATTGCGAGCGCCAGGGGCCGCATCATTGGGGAGGGGGCAATCACCGGTTCGGTGGGCCCTCAGCCCAGCCCTGGCGAGCTCTTTTGACAATCGGCTGGCCAAGTCCTGAGGGGCCGGTCAGGCGGCCTTCTTAGTTACGATCTTCCGATCGTTGACCGCAGGGGTACTGATCTGGATCGAGCGGGGCTTTTTGGCCTCGGGGACCTCGCGCACAAGATCGATGTGCAGGAGTCCGTTCTCGAGAGTTGCCCCTGTCGCCTGGACGAAGTCCGCAAGCTGGAAGCGGCGCTCGAACGCACGAGCCGCGATGCCTCGATAGACCATTTCGATTGGAGGCTCGCCGTCAGCGACCTTTTTCTCGCCGAATAAGGTGAGAGTGTTTTCTTTCACCTCGATGGCGAGATCATCGGCGGAAAAACCCGCAGCGGCGACGGTGAGCCGGTAGGCATTCTCGTCGACGCGCTCGATGTTGTAGGGGGGATAGCTCTGAGGCTCGTCGCCGGACACTTGGTCCAGCATCGAGAAGAGGCGATCAAAGCCTATGGTCGATCGATAGAGGGAAGGAAGATCATACTGGCGCATAGCAATTCCTCCTGTACGAGCAACATGCACTTAGCGCTCGCCTAAATAGCTTTATTGTATATTTTCATAGTACATGTTGGGTCTCCGCTCCGCTTAATCAAGAGCGTATGCTGAAAAATTTGGATAAATAAACTCGAATCCCGCTAAAGAATTAAAAAAGATGTCTAGCGGTAGAATATCGATAAATCACTTCGTTATGACCTTGTTAGACTTATTTTTGACGTTATCTTAGTTTTATAAAGCGCAGTGAATCAATTAACAATTCACAACTTAATATTTACAAGGAGATAGTCATGTCAAATACTAAAATTCTTACGAAGGACATTCACGACAAGTGGTCGAAGCTCAATGAGGCAGACTTAACCAATGTGAAGAGCCACGACGCGCTCTCCGCCCTGGTCGTGAAGGGGTACGGGTTTGACAAGGCGAAGGCGGATGCGGATGTGACGGCATGGATGGCCGGCCGCAGCTTCTAAGCCAGGAGCCAATGCGCCGCCCCTGACAAAATACTGTTGGGGGCGGAAATCAACCGCGTTTCTCGGCTTACCCGACATGCACACTCACCGGGTTGGGATTTGTGTTTTTTGGAAAAAGAGCTGAGAGGGGTGGTCCAAGGGAAACGAGTTCGACACCTCACAAGTACCCGGCAGGGGAATGCTGCGCGCCGAAAGGTTTCTGACGCGGTTTTGCCCATATTCTGCGAAAGATTATTTCCCGCTGAACTTCCAGCCCCGCACGCGCGTATCTGGGGGCGCGAGCTACGCCGCCGCCTTCACTCGAATGCGACCCTCCCGGTGAGCGTGTTCTTTCGAGATCATAATGTCGACGTCCCGCCCCAGCGCCACGAGAAACATAACGAGGCGTTCAACGGAAAAGCCGCGCAACCGTCCACGCAGCAATGCGGACACCTTCGCCTGGTCAACCTTGATGATCTTCCCTGCCTCCGCTTGAGTGAGGCCACGACGGCGGACAGTGACGGTGATTGCGTGGGCAATTTTGACCTTCAGCATGTCCTCTTCGGTGCAAGAAAGGCCGAGGTCGGCAAAGACGTTGCCGGAGCTGTCGTGCACCGTAAGGTCCTGCTTGCGCTTAATCGTCATGTGCCTCTCCCTTACTTTCATCCGCTATAGTTCATTCGGTAGTGGCCCTCTGCCGCCTGTAGACGCACCCTGATCAAATTCATGTCCGACTGTGAAGTTTTGACCCCCTGCTTCGACTTCTTCTGAAACACGTGCAGAACGTAAACGGCGCGCGCGAACTTGACCGTGTAAACCGCTCGAAAAGTGTTTCCACGGTTGTCAATTACGACCTCCACAACCTTCGATCCGCCGAACCCGACCATCGGGACCGAACCGAGCGCCATGTTGCCGGCTTGCGCCAAGTAGAGCGCAAATCCCGCCTCGTCCCTCACGGCCTCAGGAAATCTCATCAAATCCTTCTGGCTCGACGCAATCCAATGGAGCGGCTTTAACTTCATGGAGCAATGTCCTTATGCTAAAAGTGGCCTAGTTCCGAGAAAAGTGAAGGGTCAGGTCGGAAAATCTCATCGCTTCGATAATATACCTATATTGGCATAACAGTGAGCCGGTTTCAAGCCCAATCTTGAGCCGGCGCGCTATGCCCGGCGAGTTCATGCAAAAGCAGCCTTTCGTTCTCGCTCGCTGACGGGAATTTCGCCCCGGCGGCAAACACCGCGACCGCGCTCCGCGCGGGTGCGCATCATCGCCGATGGTGTCGGGACGGGCATCGGCATCGATGGCTGTTTACGGACTGCCGTTGTGGATCAGGGGCGGCAGGAATCGTACAAGTGATCGGATTCGGCTTTCTCAGAAGAATCCGACATGGAAATGTTGCGCGCCGAAAGATTTCTGACGCGGTTTTGCCCATTTTCTGCACCAGTTTTGCTCCTGATGAACTTCCACCCCCGCGCGCGCGTATCTGTGTTTGGCGCGAGGACGTGCTCGCGCGGAACTTCGCCGGGTGTTGACATGCTGAATTCGATGCGTGCCGATGCTATGAATTCCTCTTCCCGCACCCGTCGAAGCTTCGTCGGCGGGCTTGTCTCGGTCGCGCTTTATCCTCTGGCGGCGCGCGGCGCCCAGGCCATGGCGGGACCCACGGCCGGAAAGACGGCGGCGGCGCCTGCGAAACCAGCCTTGGCACCCGCCGCCTACACCGCGGCCACCGGCCACTACGGACCCGTGCTGGGCGAGCCTTTTCCCGTACCGGCCGTCAATCTCAGCCAGATCGATCCGGCTTTTCTCATCAAGGAAGTCGCCTACACGGGCGCCGAGCAGCCCGGCACCATCGTCATCAATCCGAGCATCCGCTATCTCTATTTCGTCCAGGACGGGGGCAGGGCCATCCGTTATGGGGTCGGCGTCGGACGCGAAGGCTTCGGCTGGTCGGGGACGGCGACGATCAAGAGCAAGCAGGAATGGCCGGATTGGTACCCGCCCGCCGAGATGATCGCCCGGCAGCCGGAGCTTCAGGCCAAGATGTCGGCACTGCAAAGCGGGCTTGGAATGCCGGGCGGGCCCGGCAATCCGCTCGGTGCGCGCGCGATGTATCTGTGGCAAGGCAACAAGGACACGCTCTTCCGCGTCCACGGCACGGTGGAGCCCTGGACGATCGGCAAGCGCGTGTCCTCGGGCTGCATTCGCATGATCAACCAGGATGCGATCGACCTTTATGATCGCGTTGCCTTGGGCACGCAGGTCATCGTGCTCGGCGCCGGAGAGGGCGAAGTCGCGTCCCGGCAGCGGCGCGCTCCCGAGAAGAGAGGTCCCGCCTACGACCCCTCCCTCGAGGCGACCGATCCTTATCAGGATGCTGGCACCTATGACCCTAATCGCCAGGGGACCCCGGCCGGAGAATCCTCTGCGGCTGCAAGGCGCCGATCCGTATGGGCAAGGCCTTACCGGAGAACCCTACGCGCTGCACGGCGGAAGATACGACCCCTACGCCGGAGCTCCCCGCAATGCGCCCTATGGCGGCTATCCCGCTTTCCCGGACAATTGAGCGCGGCGAGTGGGCGCGTCGAGCCCGCGAAGCCGCCGCAGGCTCGAGGCCAGCGAGCGGGCTCAAGCGCGCCTGGTCGCCTTCGAGGACATCTATTTGAAGAGATAGGAGAGGCCGAGGCCGATCGTCGTCTGGACGCGGCGCTCGATGACCGGGCTCCTGGCGACATTCGAGACGAGATAGTTCAAGCCGCCGCGCCCGACGAGGGCGAGATTGGGGGCGAAGCGGTAAAGCGCGTCCACCGTCGTGCCGACCGATTCGATCCCTGAATGCGCGATTGAAAACCGGCTTGCCGGTGGCGAGGCTCTGAAACTCCGAAACGCCGTACCAGCTCTGCATGTAGTTGTGATCGCCGAGGCTGGTGGTGACCGCGGGAAGCACCAGGAACTGATTGGTCACCGGCAGCGCCGTCCCGATCTTGGCCTGGAAGGTGTTGCCATAGCTTCCCGAGAAGTCGTGGGCGAAGGCCCCTTTCAAATCGATCCACCCGAGATCGTATTCGGTGGCGAAGCGCGCCTGCGGCGCTTCGGCAATGTTGCCGAGCCCCAGAATCTTCGGGCTGTTCGTCTGGTCGCGCCCGAGCCTGAGAAAGGCGGAGGTCCCGAAGGACAAGGTTCCGTCGTTATAGAGATAGATCCCCGCGCCATCCTCCATGTTGGCGAAGTAGCGGTTGTTGTAGGTCCAGTCGACATCCGGAAGCGGGAGCGAGCGGAGGCCGTTACCGCCCGGATAGGTCGGCTCGACGAGAATACCGGCGCCGATCCGATTGGTCGTCGACATCAGCCTCGCGAATTGTTCCGGCGTGAGCGTGGAGGCGGCAGTGTCGAGCGTGACATTCTGCGCATGCGCGAACACCGGCGCGAGCGAAAGTGCGCAAGCCAGGAGAAATCGCAACCAAGCACTCGGCAGCATCCCGTCGAACTCAACGCCCCTCAGGTGGCTCATCTGCGGCGAGGTTCCGCGCCGTCCCTCGCGACCTTCCTTATATCGGAGATATGCCCGCAGGAAGCCATCGGCGCTCGTCGCATGCGCATGGTGAATATATCGACAAGGCCCGTCGCGAGCGCGCCCGCAGCAAGCCGGTTCGTGGTCGCTCGTCGGAGCCCTTCAAATCGGGGCATTTCCTCTCTATAGCTCGCTCATTCGACCGAGCGAGGCTTCGATGCAGGCGATCGACCCCGATTTTCTCCCCATCTCAGGTTTTGTGCTGCCGCGCTTCGCCGGCATCCCGACCTTCATGCGCCTGCCTCATGTGCCGCTCGAGGATGCGCGAATCGAGCGCGTCGATATCGGGCTCGTCGGCGTTCCATGGGACGGGGGCACGACCAATCGTCCCGGCGCCCGCCATGGCCCGCGCGCGCTGCGCGACGCGACCACCATGGTGCGCCAATTGAACCAGGCATCCGGCATCATGCCCTTCCATCTCGCGCGCTGCGCCGATCTCGGCGATGTCGCGGTCAACCCGGCGAGCGTCGACGACACCTTGACGCGCATCACGACCTTCTATCGCGAGCTCATCAAGCGCGCCATCACGCCGATGAGCGTCGGAGGCGACCATCTGACCAGCCTGCCCGTCCTGCGCGCGGTCGCCGAAAAAGGACCTGTCGGGATGATCCATTTCGACAGCCACACGGATTTCTACGACAGCTATTTCGGCGGCTTCAAATATACGCATGGGACGCCGTTCCGCCGCGGGGTCGAGGAGGGTTTGCTCGATCCCAAACGCGTCGTGCAGATCGGCATCAGAGGTTCCGCCTACGACGGCGAGGACGTCGAATTCGCCCGCTCGAACGGCGTGAGGATCGTCTTCATCGAGGAGCTTCATGGAGCGCGGCGTCAAGGCGGTCATGGAGGAGGCCTGCGCCATCGTCGGCGAGCATCCGACCTATCTGTCCTTCGACATCGACGGCGTCGACCCCGCGCAAGCGCCCGGGACCGGCACGCCGGAGATCGGCGGGTTCTCGACCTTCCAGGCGCAACAGATGCTGCGCCTTCTCGACGGCGTCGATCTCGTGGCGGCCGATTTCGTGGAGTTGTCGCCGCCCTTCGACGTCGGCGGCATCACGGCCTGGGCCGGAGCCAATATCGTCTTCGAAATCCTCTGCGTGCTCGCGCAAGCGGCCAAGCGACGCGTGAAATAGGTCGAGGCGGTCTTCGCGCCCGAGTGCAACTGTGCGCAAATCCATTATTGCGGCCACTCTTCGGCAGGCCAATCGCGCGCCGTATAAATCACCCGAAGGATCGACACGACTTCCCGGCCACCCTGCACGCTCAATGAGTAGGCAATGATGTCGGGCACGCGGGCGACGGACTTTTCATAAGTGCCAGTCACGCGGCCAGGCCGACCTGTTGCGAAGCTGCCAAGAGCATTCCCGGCCTTCTCGATCGCGTCGACAACCCTTTGCGCCGCTGCGGGATTGCTCTGCGCGATGTATCGCAAAATTTCGAGGTCATCGCGGTGTGCGTCAGCCGACCAGACAACCGGTCTCATCCACGCGCGGCTTTCTTCTTCGCCTTGGCGACGATCTGGCGGGCTTCGGCCATGACCTGCTGATGCGGCACGACGCGGCCGGCCTCGACATCGGCCAATCCACGCTTGATCCCGCCAATGATTTCAAGCTCGCGATCCACATAGGCCGTAACGGCCTCGGCGGCGAGGAACGACTTGCTGCGACGGGTGTCGGCCGCGATCCGCTCGAGCTTCTGTTTGGTTTCGGGCGTAACTCGGATAATTCGGGCTAATTCGGTGACGCCTTATATTTGCACCGTTTATTGGGCGTCAGCCCGCATGATGTCAATCGTAATGTCCTCCTCGATCGGGATATGAGATGGAATTGGTGTATACGTAAGGCGTCACCGAATTAGAGCCGAATTAGAGCAGAATGTGCGGCCGCGCAAGCGTGCAGCCGTGGTTCAGTCGCGACCATGCCGCCTGGGCCGGTCTCACGCGGAGCGCTTGCAAGAATTGCTTGCCCGTGCAAGGCTTTCGAACGAATTTCAAGGAAAACTCGGGGCGACGGGATGGACGAATCACCGCTCGAGCATCATGAGCACGCCGAGCATGCCGAGCATGCTGCCCATAGCGGTGACCCGTTCATCATTCGCGTCTCGGTGACCATCGCTATTCTCGCGGTGATCGCCGCGGGCATTTCGAGCCTCGAGAACGTCGAGGCCGGCGGGCGCACTCGCCAGGCTGAGCGAGGCCAACCTTTCCCAGAACAAGGCGACCGACAACTTGGAGCTTTTATCAGGCCCAGCGCATCAAGAAGACGATCTACGACGCTGCTCGCCCTGCAGACGCCCGAGAAGGCCAATGAGGCCGACCCAGCAGTCGAAGCGCTATGACGAAGAGAGCAAGAAGCTCGAATCCGAGGCCCGCAAGCTCGAGACGGAGGTTGATGGGGCGGAGGAGGAAAGCCGCATGCACGAGCACCGGCATCACCGACTGACGCTCGCTGCCACCTTCCTTCACGTCGGCATCGCCGTTTCGACCATCGCCATCATCGCCAAAGGACAGCGCTGGCCGTGGTATGCTCGCGCTGCTCCTCGGCCTCGCGGGCATCGGCGTGGCCGGAACAGCCTACACGCTTGCATTGAACGGAGGGGCTCGTTCCTTCGCGACGATCGTAAAGTCAAGGCACCGGGCGCAAGCCGACGACACGTCCCAAGGTGTCGAACCCGGCCCCACTCGAAATCGCGAGACCGAGGACGACGATCGCCGCGCCGACCCATTGGCCCGGATGAGCGGTTTCGTGAAGCAGCGAGGGTCGCGATCACGACGCCCATCGGCGGCACGGTGCGCGATGCCGAGCGCGGCGGTCGGCGGCCCGAGACGATGAACGAGCTTCATATAGGCGAGAAACGCCACGAAGGTGAGGAACCAGCCTTGGAATACCGCTTCGCCGATTGCCACGGGCAGGTTGTCCCCCGTGACGTTCGAGGGCGCGAAGGCGAACCAGAGCGGCACGGGCCAGAAATCCCGTCGCGCCCATCGCGGCGACGCAGCATAAGGGGATCGAGATTCCATTTGCGCGCGAAGACGCTGAAGCATCCCCACAAGAGGCCGATCACGCCGAACAGGGCGTCACCGCCGAGCGCCTGCGCGTCGAATCTGCGCACCCGCCGCACGCGCGAAGACGAGGAGGCCCGACGAGGATGACGCCGACGCCGATGAGACGCGTCGGCGACGGCCACGCGCCCAGCACCAGCCCTGGCGACGAGAAGCGTGCAGACGATCGAGGAGGAAGGCGCGAACAAGCGTGCTGTGGCTCGCCGGCATCATGGCGGTCGCGGAGGTAAATAGCGCGCCGTAGAAGGCACCCCCGAGAAGCCCGACGACGATGAACCGGCCGGGATTGGCGAGCAGCATCGCGCGCCGGCTCGGGATTGGCGAGGACCAGCAACGATCCGAGCGCCGCCGCGCCGTAGCGAAAGGCCGCGATGTCCCAGGCGGTGAGACCCGCCTGCACGCCGATCTTGGTCGCCGCGAATTGGGCGGCCATGGGAGGAAATGAGAGAAGGGCGAGGACGAAGACGGGCACGCTGTCGGACCTAAATCCGGATGCGCTCAGATGGAGTAGCCGCCATATCCGTAATCCCTATCGTGAAGCATGATTTCATCGCGGAACCGGTTCTCATCTTGCCGATCATGCTTCAACGCGGCGAAGCCGATGACCTCCCTCCCCTTTTCGTCACGACCAGGCCAGCCGGTTTGCGGCTTGCCTTGCTCCGCACGGATCATGACGGTTCGCGCCGGCCGCTTCCCGCATCCATGAAACATGCGCCTCCGGACAAGCGCGAAGCCTGGACCACCCCGGCGAGGATCACGCGCTTCGTGCCGGCCGATGGGCGAAGGCCTACCAGCTTCCGGTGTTCGGCATGCTGAGTCCAAGGCTCCTTGGGGCTGAGCGGCGCGCCCTTCTGCAAGAGTTCGATGGAGATGCCGTCAGGCGAGCGCACGAATGCCATGTTGCCGTCACGGGGCGGGCGATTGATGGTGACCCCTTGTCCATCAAGCGCTGGCAAACGGCATAGATGTCATCGACACGATAGGCGAGATGCCCGAAGTTGCGCCCTCCGCCATAGCTGTGCTCGTCCCAATTATAGGTGAGCTCGAGCTGCGGCGATCTCGTCTCCTTGGAGCGTTCCGCATCATTCGGCGCGGCGAGAAAGACGAGCGTGTAGCGACCCTTCTCATTGTCGA
Source organism: uncultured Alphaproteobacteria bacterium (assembly GCA_963713805.1). Taxonomy (GTDB): domain Bacteria; phylum Pseudomonadota; class Alphaproteobacteria; order Rhizobiales; family Beijerinckiaceae; genus GAS188. Next base: position 46,662 of record CAVQNF010000039.1, read on the forward strand.
GGCGGCGCACCTCGACGAGGCCGAGCTTGTCGCACCAGAAATCCAGCGCGGCGTCGAGATCGCCCACCCGCACCATGGTATGCAGATATTCCATTTCGCGCTCCGATCGTCGCGACCGCCTTGCCTCGCAGCGTTCTCCGGGGCAGATGGCGGGTTGGCTCTCTTATAGGACGGGCGCCCGTGAACGCCAGCCTCGAAACGCCTGTCTCCACTGCCGCTCTTGCAAGGCTTAAGCGACGCGTGGCGGGCTGGTCCATCGCGGCCACGGTGATCGTCACGGCGCTGAAGCTCGTCGCGGGCCTCGATTTCCGGTTCGCTCGCGCTTTTGGCCGATGCGGCGCACGGCCTGCTCGACATCGGCGCGACGACGCTGACCTTCTTTGCGGTGCGGCAGGCGGACCGGCCGGCCGATGAGGACCATCACTACGGGCATGGAAAGATCGAGGCGGTGGCGGCGCTCTGCGAATCGACATTGCTGGCGCTCCTGGCGCTGGCCGCCTTCGTCGAGGCCGTGCGACGTCTCGTCTTCGAGCCTGGCACCACGCTTTTCGCATCTCCCTTCGTCTTCGCCGCCGTCGCCATATCGATCTGCATCGATGCCACGCGCTGGCGGATCCTGCACGTCGTCGCCCGCGACACAGGCAGCGAAGCGCTCGCGGCCGACGCCTTGCATTTCTCGTCGGATCTCGCGACCTCGCTCGCGATCCTCATCGGGCTCGCGGCGGCCAAGGCGGGCTACGCCAACGCGGATGCCAAGGCGACGCTCGTCGTCGCGGTGTTCATCGCCATTGCGGCGGCGAGGCTCGCGAAGCGAGTGATCGGCGTGCTGCTCGACACGGCGCCCGAGGGCGTGGCGGAGCGCGTGCGCGAGATCGCCTGGCGCATGCCGGGCGTGCTCGGCATCGACGGCGTGCGGGTCCGTCTCGTCGGCGGTGTGCTCATGGGGGATGTGAGCGTGGCCGTGGCGCGCAGCTTGCCGCTCGATCGGGTGAGCGAGCTCAAGGCCTCGCTTGCGCGCGCCCTCTCGACGGAACTGAAGCGCGCCGATTTCACGGTCTCGACGCGTCCGGTCGCGCCCGACGACGAGAGCGTGCTCGAGCGCGTCATGCTGATCGCGGCTCGCGAGCGCATCCTCGTGCACCATGTCACGGTGCAGTCGCTCGACGATCGGCTCGCGATCGGCTTCGACATCGAGCTCGACGGCAGACTCAAGCTCAAGGAAGCTCATGGGCGCGCCTCGCGGCTCGAAACCGCGCTGCGCGGCGAATTCGGTCCCGCGACGGAGGTCGACTCGCCATATCGAGCCTCTCGAAACGCGCGAGCTCGCCGGCATGCCGGCCGAGGCGGACGTCTCGGCACGCATCGCCGACAGCCTGACGCGCGCCGCCGCCCAGGCCGGCCAGATCGGCACGATCCACAATGTGCGCGTGCGCCAGACTTCGGCCGGCCTCGTCGTGCACTTCCATTGCCTCGCCCCGCCCGACACCGATGTCGCCAGCGTGCACGCCGCGGTCGATGACATCGAGCAGAGAGTGAAGCACGAGATCGCCGGAATCGCCCGCCTCGTCGGCCATGCCGAACCCGCCGGGGTGGAGCATGGGTTGAGCCTTCCCGCCTAGCAACGTAAGAGATCAGGATGCGCCCCGAAACGCCGCTTCCCATCCGCCTCGAGGACTATCGCGTTCCCGACTACCTCGTCGAGACGGTCGATCTCGACTTCTCGCTCGAGCCGCGGGCGACGCGGGTGCGCGCCCGCACCGCCTTCGCGCCGAACCCGAAGGGAGTGCAAGGCGCTCCCCTCCTGCTCGACGGGGACGAGCTCACGCTCGTCTCGATCGCGCTTGATGGGCGCCGGCTCGAGGCTCATGAATATAGGCTGAGCGAGACCGCTCTCACCCTCGTCGCACCGCCCGCGCGGCGCTTCGTGCTCGATATCGAGACGAAGCTCGATCCGACGGCCAACACCAAGCTCTCCGGCCTTTACCGCTCGGGCGGCACCTATTGCACCCAATGCGAGGCGCAAGGTTTTCGGCGCATCACCTATTTCCCGGATCGCCCGGACGTCCTCGCGGTCTATACGACGCGGATCGAGGCCGAGCACGATGAAGCTCCGGTGCTGCTCGCGAACGGCAACAAGGTCCTCGAGGGAAAGATCGAGGGGAGCACCCGCCATTTCGCCGTCTGGCACGACCCTTGGCCGAAGCCGTCCTATCTTTTTGCGCTGGTCGGCGGAAGGCTTGGCTGCGTGCCTGGCCGTTTCGAGACACGCTCGGGGCGTGAGGTCGAGCTCGGCATCTACGTCGAGCCGGGCAAGGAGGCACGCGCCACCTATGCGCTCGATGCCCTCAAGCGCTCGATGCGCTGGGACGAGGAGGCCTTCGGGCGCGAGTACGATCTCGACGTCTTCAACATCGTCGCCGTGTCGGATTTCAACATGGGCGCGATGGAGAACAAGGGCCTCAACATCTTCAACGACAAATATGTGCTGGCGAGCACCGAAACCGCGACCGACGCCGACTACGCCAATATCGAGGCGATCATCGCCCATGAGTATTTCCACAATTGGACCGGCGACAGGATCACCTGCCGCGACTGGTTCCAATTGTCGCTCAAGGAAGGGCTGACCGTCTTCCGCGACCACGAGTTCACGTCGGACATCCGCTCGCGCACGGTGAAGCGGATCTCGGACGTGCGCACGCTTCGACTTGTGCAATTCGCAGAGGATTCGGGCCCGCTCGCACATCCGGTACGCCCGCGTCTCTACCACGAGATCAACAATTTCTATACGGCGACCGTTTACGAGAAGGGGGCTGAAGTCATCCGCATGCTCAAGGAGATCATCGGCGCCGAGGCGTTTCGCCGCGGCATGGATCTCTATTTCGAGCGCTGCGACGGAACCGCCGCGACGGTCGAGGATTTCATCGCCTGTTTCGCCGATGTGAGCGGGCGCGATTTCTCGCGGTTCATGCGCTGGTACGAGCAGGCCGGCACGCCGGTGGTCCGTGTGAGCCAGAGCCATGACGCAGCCTCGCGCACGTCGACCTTTGCGTTCTCGCAGACGACACCGCCCACTCCGGGACAACCCGAGAAATCGCCTGTCGAGATCCCGATCGCGCTAGGTCTTTTGTCGCAGCGGGGAGAGGAGCTCGAGCTCCACTGCGACCACGCCGATTGGCGCGCCGACGGCGTGTTCACATTGCGCGAGGCTGGCGCCGAAATCACCTTCCGCGGCGTTGCGGAAAAGCCGGTCGCCTCGCTGCTGCGAGGCTTCTCCGCGCCGGTGCGGCTCGATCTTCCCCAGAGCGTCGAAGAGCTCCTGCTGCTCGCCGGACATGACCGCGACCGCTTCAACCGTTGGCAAGCGATCCAAAGCTTCGCGTCGCGAATGATGCTTGCGGCGATCAAAGAGCCCGATCGCTCGCGTCGAGCCGCTTTCGATCCGCGTTTCTTCGCGGCCCTCGAGGCACTGGTGACCGACGAGCCCGATCACGCTTTCGCGGCCGAGGGGCTCTCCATTCCCTCCGAGCAGGACGTCGCGCGCGAAATCGGCACGAATGTCGATCCCGACGCCATCCTCGAGACGCGCGACGGCCTCTTGCGCGCGATGGGAGAAGCGCTCGAAGCCCCATTGCTCGCGACCTATGGTCGGCTCGCCGACAAGGGCCCCTATTCGCCCGACCCCGCGAGCGCCGCGCGGCGCCAATTGCGCAACGGCGCGCTGGCGCTCCTGGTGATCGCGAACGCCGAGCGCCACGGGCCGCTGGCGCAAGCCCAGTTCGCGACGGCTGGCAACATGAACGACAAGCTCGCGGCGCTCGGCGCGCTGTTGCGCGCGCCCGCAGACATGCGTGAACCGGCACTGGCCGAATTCGAGCGTGCCCACGCCGAGGACCCGCTCATTCTCGACAAATGGTTCGCCTTGCAGGCGCGCATCCCGGAGCCCGGCACGCTCGAGAGGGTGAAGGGCCTCACGACGCATCCCGCATTTTCCTTCGCCAACCCGAACCGCATCTACGCGCTCGTGATGAGCTTCGCCGCCGGCAATCAGTCCGGCTTCAACCGAGCCGACGGCAAGGGTTACGATTTCATCGCCGAGGTCGTGGCGAAGTCTGGACGCCACCAACCCCGCCGTGGCGGCGCGGCTGCTGACCTCGTTCCGCACTTGGCGCAGCATGGAGCCCGGACGGCGCGGCAAGGCCGAGGCGGCTTTGCGCCGCATCGCCGGCAAGGCGAGGCTCTCTGCCGATGTGAGCGACATCGTCACGCGCTCGCTCGCCTGAGCGCGAACGGGGCCCGGCACCGCCTCGGGAGGCGTCGCAGCGCGGCTTCGCGCCGCAAATCCGGAATTCCAGCGAGAGGCCGCGTCGCATCGGCGGCAAGTGTCGCCATCCAGGCGTTGCAAGGCTTCGGTCGCAAGCCTGGTTGCAAGCCTTCGGAAGACTCGCGTGGCGCGAAGTTGTTCTATTTTTGTCCAAAAAAATGCGGGCAAGTCCGAATTTGGGCTGGACAAGGAGTCGTCGGAAGATTCGAATGAAAGTGATTCGGGGGTTGGCGGCGTAGAATTTCACCACCGAAGATCCACTCAATACATCGACGGAGGCCAGAGCATGGCGCGCATGGACGCGGCCGTGCCGCCCTTGCACGCGGGTGTTTCGGGGCGCGCGGCGAGCAATGGAAATCTACGCGTTTCACGCCATGCACGCATCCTGACGCGGCTCGCGCTCGCGCTGCTCTCGCTCCTCGCCTTCGCGCTCGTGATCGCCAACACCTTGATCGACCTTTACGCCGCGCGCGAGCTGCACCTCGGGCAGGCGCTCGAGCAAGCGGAGGCGACCGCCTCGCTCATCGCCGAGCGGCTCGACAACTTCGCCGGCTCGGCCGCGGCGCTGCCGAAGCCTTCGAACGAGCCGATAGCCTCGAACGAAGCGAAGCTCACGGACGCGCAGAAGCTTTTGGCGGCGGCCATCCCCTTCCATTCGCCGCCGAGCGACCTGCTCGTCGGGGTCACGGACCGCTCGGGACATGTCATCGCCAGCGTCGGCTTCCAGCGTGAAATCAGGTCGATCGGCGATCTCGTCGGGCGCGAGCATGTCGCCGAGGCGAACCGCTCCGGTGCCGCGCGGATGGTCACGCCCGACGGCGTCGATTCCATCGTCGCCGTCCGCGATCTCGCCGAGCCTCTCGGCCAGCTCGCCATCGTGGCGCCGACTTCGCGCACGCTGGGGCTGTGGCGCGAGCATGCGCATCAGCTCGCTCGCATCGCCGCGATCGCAGCGTCGTTGATCCTGCTGCTCGCCGGTGCCTTTCTGTGGCAGCGCCGCTGCGCCCGCCTCGCCAAGGACGAAGGCCGGCGCATGCGCGCCAGGATGCAAACGGTGTTGATGGACATCTGGCACAACGAGCAGGAGCTTCTCGAGAAGGAGCAGCGCCTCCTTGCGACCTTCACCGATCTCGAGCGCTCCAGGCTCGCGGTCGAGCGGCAATCCTGCGAGCTCGCGGCGCTCGCCGACCATTATCTCGATCAGCGACGACGCGCCGAGAAGGCCAACCGGGCAAAGGCGGAGTTCCTCGCCAATATGAGCCACGAGCTGCGCACGCCGCTCAATGCCATCATCGGCTTTTCCGAGATCATGGAGACGGGGCTTTTCGGCGCGCTCGGCAGCGAAAAATACGGGGAATATGTGAGCGACATCCGCCGCAGCGGGCAATATTTGCTCGCGGTGATCTCCGACATACTGGAAATGGCCCGCATCGAGTCCGGCCGACGCCGCCTCAAGCGGCAGCCGGTGCTGCTCAAGGATTTCATCGGCGAAGCCGCGGTGAGCGTGGCTGGCGCCGCCGAGGCGAAGAAGCTGACGCTGCTCGTCGGGGCGCCGGCCGCGCAATCGATCGAGGTTGACGCGCGCGCCCTGGTGAAGGTGCTGGTGCATCTCGCCCGCAACGCCATCGACCACACCTGCGAAGGCGGCAAGGTCAAGATCATGGCCAAGCTTTACCCCACGCATGTCGGCATTCACATCGCCGACACGGGCACGGGCATTCCCAGGCACGGGGTCGCCGAGCTCGGACGACGCTTTCCGCACGCAAGCGCCGACGTGACCAAAGCGAGCCCGGGCTCCGGCCTCGGATTCGCGATCGCCCGTTCCCTGGTCGAACTGCATGGAGGCCGCTTGCGCCTGAGGTCGCGAGAAGGTGCGGGCACCGTGGTGGTGCTGAACTTGCCGCGCCACAAGGCACTCGCGGAAATGGCGACGCCCGAGAGCGGGGCAAGCCTGAGCGCGATCTTGGCCGAAGGGGCAGCCGGAACGGAAGCAGCCTATACGTGAAGGCATTGCGCCCGTTGTGAGCGGTTGGCGCGAGCGGACTTGCCATGAGAGACTTCCACGAGAGATTTGCCATGAGAGGTTTGCCCGCCCATCTCGCTCATTCCGGCGAAGTGAACCTTTGGCGAGCAGCGAGAAGCCTGCACTCGCCTGTTCATCGCCGCGTCGGCTCGTCCTCGCGTGATGTGCGAAGCTTCACGCCACCCGCACCACCCGCTCGTGGATGTCCTTGACCTCGGCGCGGAGCGTCTCGACCTTGCGCGCCAGTGCCGCCCCCGACGCGACGCCGAGATCGCGAGCGATGTTGCGCAGGATCGAGGGACCGTTCCAGCTTGACGGCGACGCCTCAGTCGAGCGCAGGCGCTCGCGCTGCAAGAGCTCGGTGAAGAGGGCACGCGCCTTCACCAGCGTGCGCGCGTGAGCCTTGGCGAGCAAGCCTTGCGCGGCGGCCTGCCATGATGCTCGCCTCGATCGACGGAAGGAGCAGCGTCGGGTGGCGCGCCGCATGCGCGAGCATGAGGAACTGGGCGCAAAAATCGATGTCCACGAGGCCGCCTCGCATGTTCTTCAGATCGGCTGCGTCCTCCTCCCCCTTCTCGGAGGCGAGGAGCCGGCGCATCGAGCCGACATCGCCGGCGAGCCGCATCGGGTCGCGCCGGCGCGAGAGGATGCGCTTGATCGCGGCCGCGACGAGGCGGCACAAATCCGCGTCGCCCGCCACCGGCCGCGCCCGCGTGAGGGCAAGATGTTCCCAGGTCTCGGCTTCGTTTTGCTGATAGTCGACGAATGCGGAAAGCGGCAGCGCGACCGGCCCTTTGCCGCCCGAGGGACGAAGTCGCATGTCGATCTCGTAAAGGCGCCCGTGCGACGTGGGGGCTGAAATCGCCGTGATCAGGCGATGCGTGAGGCGCGAGAAATAGAGCACCGGGTCGAGCGGGCGAGGCCCGTCCGAGGACGCCGCTCCGGCGGGCAGATCATAGATGACGATCAGATCGAGATCGGAGGTCGCGGTCATCTCGCCGGTGCCGAGACGGCCCATGGCGACGGCCGCGAGACGCGAGCCTGGTACCGAGCCATGCTCGGCCGCGAAGGCCTTTTGCGTGATGTCGAGCGCCACCTGGAGCGAGGCCTCGGCGACGGCGGTATAGGACGCGCCGAGCTTGCCCGCGTCGAAACCACCTCCCAGGAAGCGCGCACCGGCAAGAAACCATTCCTCGCGACCAGCGTCGCGCAAGAGATCGAGCGCGTCTTCATGCGAGGTTCCGGCCGCGAGGCGCGCCGCGATCCGGCTGGCGACGCGCCTCGGCGTCTGAACTTCCGATAGCGCCCGCACGTCGACGAAGATGTCGAGGAGATGGGGCCTCTGCACGATCGCCTCGGCAAGGCGCGGAGCAGAGCCGAGCATGGCGGCGAACAAGCTTCGCAGCTTCTCGCTCTCGGACAAGGATCGAGAACAATTCGGTCGGCGCCGCCATGCGTTCGAAGGTCCGGTCGAAGGCCGCGATGGCGGCATCCGGATCATCGGCGGCCGCGAAGGCTTGAACGAGATCGCCGACCACCATCCCCAAGGCCTCTCGCACCTTGATGTTGCGCGCCGTGGGGCGCTCGGGCGGCGCGACCCAGGCCGCGACAAGACGGGCCGCCTCGGCCGGACGCCGAAATCTCTTCGCGGCGAACTCGCTCGTGGTGAAATTCGCGGCCGGTGAAGGCGCGGAAACCTCGCGTCCGCCGAACGCCTTTTGCGCCTCCCGCCGCACCTGCGATGTGCGGCTCGCAAATTCCTTCTCGAAGGCGCCGGCATTCACAAATCCCGACCAGCGCGCGAAATCCTCGAGGTCGGCACCATCGCGCGGCAGGATTTGCGTCTGCTCGTCGTTTCGCATCTGCAGCCGATGCTCGACCGTGCGCAAGAACACATAGGCGTCTGAAAGGCGCTTGCGGGCTTCCCTCGGAAGGTGACCGGCCTCGGCGAGCGCCTTGAGCATCAAAAGAGTGCGCGCGCCGCGCAGGCGCGGATCGCGCCCGCCGAACACGAGCTGGAGCGCTTGCGTGGCGAGCTCGCATTCGCGAATGCCGCCCGGACCGAGCTTGACGTTGCGACCGGTGATCGCCTCGTCGTCTCCATGCACCGCGCGCACGTCCCGCCACAGGCCGCGCAACGCCGCGATCGCCTGAAAATCGAGATGGCGCCGCCAGACGAAAGGCGCGAGCTCCGCGAGGAAGCGTTCGCCCATCGCGATGTCGCCGGCAACGGGGCGCGCCTTGATGAAGGCTGCCCGCTCCCAATTCTGGCCGATCGTTTCGTAATATTGATAGGCGGCGGGAAGCGGCACGGAAGGAGGCGTCGAGGAAGGGTCCGGCCGCAGCCTCAGATCGACGCGCAGCACATAGTCGTCATCCGTGCGCGATTGCAGCAAACGAACGACGCGATGCGTGAGCCGCGCGAACAAGGCGTCGGCCTCCGTCCCCGGCGCCACGCAAGCACCGGCGGGATCATGGAGCGCGATGAGGTCGATGTCGCTCGAATAGTTCAGTTCACGCGCCCCGTGCTTGCCCATGGCGATCAGGACGATAGCCCGCGCCTTTGCCGGGGTTCGCCGGATCGGGCAGGACGAGGCGGCCCGTGCGGTGCGCCTCACGCAGGACATGCTCCGCGGCGAGCGCGACGACCGCGTCCGCGAAGCGCGTCAAGGCCTCGGTGACCCCATCGAGCATCCAGATGCCGCCGAGATCGGCGAGCGCGACGAGCAGCGCCACGCGCTGGCGTGCATGGCGCAGCGCCGGCATGATCTCGGCATCGTCCGTCGCGCGCGTGGCGGCGCGACGCATGCTCTCGATCAAGCGGTCGAGATGAAGCTCGGCTGGCTCGGCGAGCGCCTCGAGCAGCCAGTCGGGATGGCTGCCGGCGATACGCGAGAGGAACGGCGAATAGTCGAGAATCGCGGCCATGAGGCGCCCCGCCTTCGGCCAAGGCTTCACGAGCTCCGCCAGGCGGGCGCGCAAACTCGCGTCCCCGATGTCGTCGAGGAATCCGGCAAGGGCGTCTTTCCGGCGGCCGGGCCGCGGACGCGCCGAGGTGGCGATGCGCGCGATCAGGGGCTCGTGCGACGAATTCGGCTCTTGAACCTTGTCTGTGCGCGCATCCCTCACGTCGCTGCGCCCGCGAACGGGGGCGGAAAGGACAAGGTCGCCCGCAAGCCCGGGTGGTTGTCCTCGAGCTTCAGGGAACCCCCATGCAGGCGCATGACTGCGTTGGCGAGGCTCAAGCCCAGGCCGAAGCCCGGCCGCGTTCGGCTGCCTTCGAGCCGCACGAAGCGCTCGAGGACGCGCTCGCGATCGCCTTCGGGAATGCCAGGTCCATGGTCGGCGACGCGAGACCTCGGCGTATCCGTCGCCATTGGCGCGCGCCGAGACCTGAACCTCGGTCGGCGGGCTCGAGGCCCGCTCTGCGGCCTCTCCTCTCTTGGCGTATTTCAAGGCATTGTCGACGAGATTGGCGAGCGCCTGGCCGGCGAGCTCGCGATTGCCGTGCGCCCGCAAAGTCCCCGGCGCCTCGACCGAGAGGGAAACGCCCGCTTCCTCCGCGAGCGGCTCATAGAGCTCGACCACGGAACGGGCGATCTCCGCCGCATCGAATTGCGCCATGTTCTCCGCCGCCCGCCCGCCTTCCGCGCGCGCGATCATCAAGAGCGCGTTGAATACGCTGATCAGCTTGTCGCTCTCCTCGATCGTGCGCTCGAGGGCCTGACGATACTCCTGCGGATCATGCGCCACGCGCAGCGCCTCTTCGGCGCCGTTGCGCAAGCGGGTCAACGGCGTCTTGAGGTCATGGGCGATATTGTCGGAAACCTCCTTGAGCCCGGACAAAAGTTCGCCGATGCGATCGAGCATGGCGTTGAGCGAGGCGGCGAGGCGGTCAAGCTCGTCGTTCGAGCCTTGCAGGGGCAGGCGCGTGGAGAGCGCGCCGGCCATGATGGCGTTGGCGCTCTCCGTCATCGAATCGATGCGGGCGAGCACCCGGCGCGCCACGAAGAAGCCCCCGACGAGGCCAAAACCCGTGAGAATGACGAGCGCCAGCACGAAGGCGCGCCTGACGGCCGATCCCAGGCTGTTCAGCTCGCCGAGATCGCGTCCGACGACGAGGCGAAATCCGCCCGGGAGCACGAACACCCGCACATAGGCGTGATGGGTCACATCGTCGGGATCGTCGAGGCGCTCGTAAGGCGTGTCGGAGGTATCGCCGGCGGAGGTGAGAACGCTGGCCGGCAGGCGCGCCACATTCCCCGCGAGCGCATCGCCGACGAAGGTCGTCACGAGGTAGAGCGAGGACCCCGGCCGACGCGTGCGCTGCTCGACGGTGGCGACGAGGCGCCGGATGCCGCCGGTGCGGAACTGGTCGATGAGGCCGTTGACCTCCGCATCGACCGTCTCGCGGATGCCTTGCTCGACAAGGCGCCTTCCGTTCCAGGCCACATAACCGAGCACGCCCGCCGAGATGACCGCAAAGACGAGAGCGTAGGCGAGCGTCAGCCGGAAGGCCGTGGTGCGGACGAGCTTACCGAGCGCCGTCACGGATCACATACCCGGCTCCGCGCACGGTCTGGAGCAAAGGCCGATCGAAGCCCTTGTCGATCTTGCCGCGCAGGCGCGACACATGCACGTCGATGACATTGGTCTGCGGATCGAAATGATAGTCCCAGACGTGCTCGAGAAGCATGGTGCGCGTCACCACCTGACCGGCATGACGCATCATGTATTCGAGAAGGCGGAACTCGCGCGGCTGCAGATCGAGCGTCTGGCCGGCCCTGGTCACGCGCCGCGACAGGCGATCGAGCTCGAGATCGCCCACATGATAAACGGTCTCCTCGCGGGCCGGGCTGTTGGTACGGCGCCGCGCCAGCACCTCGATGCGGGCGAGCAGCTCGGAGAAGGCGTAAGGCTTGGTGAGATAATCGTCGCCGCCGGCCCTCAGGCCCTTGACCCTGTCGTCGACCTGACCGAGCGCCGACAGGAAGAGCACCGGCGTCTGAACTTCCTGCTCGCGCAGCGAACGCACCAGCGACAAGCCGTCGAGCTTCGGCAGCATGCGATCGACGATCAGCACGTCGTAGTTGCCCTCTCGGGCAAGCGCGTAGCCGTCGAGCCCGTCGAAGGCCTGATCGACGACATGCCCTTCCTCCCGCAAGGCCTTCTGGACGTAAGCCGCGGCGTCGCGATCGTCTTCGACAACGAGAATCTTCATGGTTGTGACGCAAAATAAGGCGAATTGTCCAATTCACAAGACCTTCGCGCCAGACCTTCGCGCCGCGGTGCCGAACCCTCTCAAAAAGCAACGGCGGGCTGGGAGACCCAGCCCGCCGTGTTCGGACAATCCGGCCGTCGCGGGGGCGACGGGATGCACCGGCCGGCCGTCCGAATGAGATACGCCTCAGCCCGTGAACGGGACTGCGACGTAGTGACTGTTGCCGTCGCGTTCGACCTGGAGAAGCACGGCCTTTCGACCTTCGTGCTTGGCTTCCGCCACGGCCTTTTTCACATCCTCCGGCGTCGAGACCGTCTTGCCGGCGGCGACGGTGATCACGTCACCGGGCTGCAGGCCCTTCTCGGCCGCGGGGCTATCGGGATCGACGCGGGTGATGGCGACGCCCTTGCCGCCCTTCCCGAGCTCGCTTGCCGGGGCAAGGGTCAGCCCGAGCTTCGAACCCGCGCTCATCGATTCGTCGCTTTGCGACGTGCTCGCGACCTTGTCGGTCGGATATTTGGCGATCGCGACGTCCATGGTCTTGGCATCGCCGTCACGCCAGACCGAGAGCGCCACCTTGTCGCCGGGCTTCAAGGCTGCGATGTCGCGCGACAATTCACGCGCGTCGCCGACGCTCTGGCCGTTCACCGACAAGATCACGTCTCCCGACTTCAGGCCGGCCTTGCTCGCAGGTCCGTCGCCGGCGAGGCTCGCCACCAGCGCGCCCTTGGCTTCCTTCAGGCCCAGCCCATCCGCGAGGTCGCTGGTGACCGGCTGGATCTGCACGCCGATGTAGCCGCGCGTGACCGAGCCCGTCTCCTTCAACTGCTCGACGACGGACTCCACGGTCTGCGAGGGGATCGCGAAGGCGATGCCCACGCTGCCGCCTGAGGGCGAATAGATCGCCGTGTTGACGCCGACGACATTCCCCGAAAGGTCGAAGGTCGGGCCACCGGAATTGCCCCGGTTCACCGGCGCGTCGATCTGCAGGAAATCATCATAAGGACCCGCGCCGATATCGCGCCCGCGAGCCGAGACGATGCCGGCCGTGACCGTGCCGCCGAGGCCGAAGGGATTGCCGACCGCCAGCACCCAGTCGCCGATGCGCGGCGACGCCGTCGCCAGCTTGACGAAGGGGAAGTCGGTGCGGCCGTCGACCTTGATGAGGGCTACGTCCGTCTTCGGATCGGTGCCGATCACCTTGGCGGAATACGACTTTCCGTCATCCGTGGTGATGCTGACGGTCTTCGCCTTGTCGACGACGTGGTTGTTGGTGACGGCGTAGCCGTCGGCCGAGATGAAGAAGCCTGAACCCAGCGCCTCGCCGAAGCGCTTCGGGGCCTGTCCGCCCGGCGCGCCATTCTGGCCGAAGGGCCCGAAGAGCCGGTTGAGCGGATGATTGGGCGGCAGGTTCGGGAAGGGCAGCTCGTTGTCGTTGCCGCCATTACCTCCGAACGCCATCGGCTGGGCGTCTTGCTCGGCGATTTTCACCTTCACGGAGATGACGGCCGGCTTCACCTTCTGCACGAGGTCAGCGAAGGAAACCGGTGCGAGTGCCGCGGGAGAGCCGATCGCGGACCCTTGAAGGGGGGCTTGCGTCGTTTCCGCATGGGCGGGCAGGCTGGGGACGGTGAAGCCGGTCTCGAAGCCTGCGAAAGCCGCCAGCGCCAGCGCAGCGACCCCCGAGACGAGCGTCAGCCGCCGACGCCGCGAGGCGGCTGGGACGGTGCTATGCGTATTCATGATTTGAACTCCTTTGACCTCCGCAAAATCCGTCGGTCCATTGCGCAAATCATATGGGATCGACCCGCTTGCGCCCCCCTGTCCGGTCGATGAAATCTTTGTAATTGGGCGGAGGCGACCGAGGATCTCAGCGACTTGACGAGAACAAGTCGCCGCGGGCGGGAAACAATGCTGTCAGATATTCCGCGCCGGATGGAGGATTATCGAAGTCCCGAAAGACCAAGAGGCTTTTCGGGGGCGCGAGCGCGTCGGGTTCGAGGCGCGAATGCCGTCCTTTCAGGAATGCAGCCGCGGCCCGACAAGAGAAGGAAGCCAGCCGAAGTCCTGATCTACTCGGCGTCGAGGCGTGCGAGCCGCTCCCTTTCGACATCGCTCAAGGGCGCGCCGAGCGCTGTCGAGCCGCGCCGTCGCATGAGAAAGCCGATCATGACGGCGCCGCCGGCGAGGATCAGGAAGGGACCGAGCCAGAGCAGCAAGGTTTCTTTCCCGAAACCCGGCTTCAAGAGCACGAATTGACCGTAGCGGGCGGTGAGGAAAGCGCGAATTTCGGCATCGGAGCGCCCCGCGCTCACCTGCTCGCGAATGAGCACCCGCAAGTCATGGGCAAGCTCGGCGTTGGATTCATCGATCGATTCGTTCTGGCAGACGAGGCAGCGAAATTGCGCCGACAAGGCCCGCGCGCGGGCCTCGAGGGCCGGATCGGCGAGCATCTCGTCGGCTTCGACCGCGAGCACGGGCGAAACGATGATGCCCGGCACGCGCCATGGCGAGAAAGAAGCCGAGCGCCACGGCGCGCGAGATGCGAAAGAGACGGTGAACTTGCCTCGAGGATGCGGTGGCACGCATCGGACCGGAACCCCGCCGTCTCACTCTGCCGGCGCGGGCGGCGCCATCGCGGGAATGATTCGTGCCCTCGCCGGAAGCCCGACCCTGAGGCGCCGATCCGACAGCGACAACGCACCGCCGAGCGCCATCACGACAGCGCCGAGCCAGATGAAGAGGACGAGCGGTTTCCAATACAGCCGCACGCCGACCCGGCCATCGGGCTCGCTATCGCCCAAGGACGCATAGATCTGGCTGAAGCCGGTGGTCATCAGTCCGACTTCGGTCGTCGGCGTGCCGCGCACCGTGTAGACGCGTTTGGTCGACACGACTTCGCCGACGCGGGCGCCCTCCTGCGCGATCGAGAAGCTCGCCGCCGTTTCGCGGTAGTTGGGGCCTTGGCGGGGCGAAAGCCTCTCGAGCGTCAAGGTGTAGCCGCCGACATGTCGCGCCTCGCCGACGCGCATCAGCGTGATCGTCTCCGCATGCCAGGCCGTTGCCGCGATTCCGATCACGGTCAGTCCGAGGCCGGCATGCGCGAGCGCCGAGCCATAGGCCTGGCGCGGCAAACCTGCGGCGCGCTTGAGCGCGAGCCTCGCCCATGAAAGGTTCGAGGAAGCGCCCGCTGGCCAGGAGCGCGTCACGACCTCGGTCGCCGAGCCGAGGATCAGGAAGACGCCGAGGCCTGCCCCGAGTGGGGCCAGCACCGGGCCACCGCCATGGGCGACGCGCAGCGCGACGGCCGCGAGGATCGCGAGGCCGAGCGCCGTCATGAGGCGTTGCGCGGCGCCCAGGAGATCGCCTCTCTTCCAGGCGAGCGATTGCCCGAATGGAAGCGCCAGCAGGAGGGGCGCGAGGAGCGGCAGGACGGTCGCGTTGAAATAGGGCGGACCGACGGAAATCTTGTCCGCGGTCAGGGCCTCGAGCGCCAGCGGATAGAGGGTGCCGATGAGCACGGCCGCGGCCGCCGAGGCGAGCAGCAAGTTGTTCAGCACCAGCGCGCCCTCGCGCGAGACGGGCGCGAAGAGGCCGCCTGGCTTGAGCTCGCCGGCGCGCAAGGCGAAGAGCGTCAGCGCGCCGCCGATGAAGAAGCATAGGATGGCAAGGATGAAGATGCCGCGCGCGGGATCCGAAGCGAAGGCATGCACCGAGGTGAGGACGCCGGAACGCACCAGGAAAGTGCCGAGCAGCGAGAGCGAGAAGGTGAGGATGGCCAGAAGCAACGTCCACACCTTCAAGGCGTCGCGCTTCTCCATGACGAGGGTCGAATGCACGAGCGCGGTGCCCGCGAGCCAGGGCATGAGGGAGGCGTTCTCGACCGGGTCCCAGAACCAGAAGCCGCCCCAGCCGAGCACGTAATAGGCCCAGTACGACCCCATGGCGATGCCGACCGTGAGGAAGCTCCAGGCGGTCAGCGTCCAGGGCCGCACGAAGCGCGCCCAGGCGGCATCGATCTGGCCTTCGATCAAGGCCGCGACCGCGAAGGCGAAGGCGACCGAGAAGCCGACATAGCCGAGATAGAGGAGCGGCGGATGAATGGCGAGACCGATGTCCTGCAGCACCGGGTTGAGGTCCTGCCCTTCCGCGGGCGCCGGATCGAGCCGCAGGAACGGATTCGAGGTGAAGACGATGAAGGCGAGGAAGGCCATGGCGATCAGGCCCTGAACGCAGAGCACGCGCGCCTGCAGTCTCGGCGGCAGGCCGTCCCCGAAAAGCGCCACAAGAGCGCCGAAGATCGCGAGGATCAGGGCCCAGAGAAGCATCGAGCCTTCATGATTGCCCCAGACGCCCGTGATCTTGAAAATGAGAGGGATGGTCGAATGGGAATTCTCGGCGACCGTGGCTACGGAAAAATCTGAAACGACGTAGGCGGCCGTCAGCATCGCGAAGGAGAGCGCGACGAAGCCCGACATGGCGAGCATGAGCGGACGCGTCAGCGCCATCATCTGACGGTCCCCGCTGGCGCTCCAGGCGAGCGGGGAGGCCGCGAGCAGGATCGACATGGCGAGCGCGAGGAGCAGCGCGAAGAAGCCGGTTTCGGCGATCATGAACGGACACCTGAAGGCATGCCACTTTGTCTTAGCGAAGATTCACTCGGATTTAGCGAAAATTTCATTTCGATCCTGTCTTCATTTCGACCGATCCTGCGAGCTCGCCGGCACGATCGCGCAGCGGCAGTTCGAGAACAGCCTTGCAGCGTCGTCCGCGCGAAAAGCGAAGCGGCCGAGGTCGGCCACGTCCCTTGTTTCGACAGGCGATCTCGAGCCGGCGCCTTTGGGCTTGATGCTCGATCCTCACGAACTTGGGGCAACCGGCTGAAAGGCAAAGGGGAACCTATTTCGCGACGGTCGCGCTGTCGCCGCGCCACATGCCCTGCCGCTTCAAGGCCTCGACGGCCTCGCGCGGCATGTAGCGCTCATCGTGCTTCGCCAGGACGTTGTCGGCGTCGAGCGAAAGATCGGCGCGCAGCACGCCCTCTGCCACGACCCCCTGGCCTTCACGAAAGAGGTCGGGCACGATCCCCCGATAAGAGACCTTCACCTCCTTGGCGGTGTCGGTGATGACGAAGGCGATGCTGTCGCCGGAGCGCGTCACGCTGCCCTCCTTGACGAGGCCGCCGATGCGCAGCCGCGCGCCGGGAGCGACCACGCCCGCGACGACCTCGCTGGGCGTGTGGAAGAAGACGATGCTTCCCGAAAGCGCGTAAAGCGCGAGGCCGACCGCGAGACCGAGAACGGCCAGCGCGACCGCGATGAGCGCCAAGCGCCGCCGCCGGCGCGACGAGGGGCGGCGCTTGCCGATCTCGGCCGCGACGCTCACGGCCGGGGCGCCTCGGCAACGGCGGGCTTCGGGGTCCCGTCGTCCACTGCGCCGGCTGCCTCGAGACCCGCCGCCTGCGCGACCTCGAGAAGGCGCGCGCGAGAGGCCTCGTCGGGCAAGGCCGCACGGGCTTCGGCGAGTGCCGCGCGTGCCTTGTCCACCTCTCCGAGCACGCTCAAGGAGCGGACCAGCCTCGCCCATTCCTCGACGGAGCCTCCCTGCTGCTTCAAGCGCGCGGCGAGCCCCGCCACCATGGAGCGGATCGCATCGCCTTGCGCCGCGGGTGGCAGGCCCGCGATGGCGGCGGCTTTTTCGCCTTCCGGCTGCATGAGGCGTGCGAGATGGGCCTCGACACCGGCGCGCCAAGGCACGTCGGCTGGCGCATCGGCGAGCATGGCACGTAGCGCCGCGACGGCATCGTCGTGGCGCCCGTCCTGCTCGAGGCCGATGGCCTTGAGGAAACGCGCTTTCGCTTGCTTGGGCTCGAGCGCCAGCGCCTTGTCCAGCGTTTCGCCCGCCTCGCGCGTCACCACCCCGTCTGCGGCCGCAATGCGGGCCTCGGCCAGATCGGCGAGGCGGTCGGGCGTTTCGCCGAGGAGGCGCATCGCCTCCGTTCGCGCCCGCAGGGCATCGCCATAGCGGCCGAGCCGCATATAGATCGGCGCGAGCACCTCGAAGCCCTTGCCATCCTGCGGATGCTCGACGAGATGGGCCTCGATCTGCCCGATCAGCGTCGCGAGATCCTGCCCCGCCGCGCTCTGGGGTTGCGCTGCGAACGGCCGCGCGGGAAGTCCAGGCGAACCCATGACCGCGTAGAGCGGCAGGACCAGGGAGGGCACGCCGAAGAGCGCGACGAGCGCGACGATCCGCCGGCGCCAGGGCGTCGCCCTTGTCGGTTCGCTGTTCCGATCGCGCGAGGCGGAGCCGGGCTTTGCCGCATCCACGGTCCGCAGAAGCAGGCGCGCGGCCTCGTTGCGTGCCGCCTCCGCGCTCGCTTCGTCGAGGAGCCCGCGCTCGAGATCGCGCGCGATTTCGGCAAGACGCAAGCGATGAAGATCGAGCAGCGAGGTGCCGGTCGTGTCGGCGCGGCGCGGGCCGCGTGCCAGGGGCACGAGCACGGAAAGGATCGCGGCGACCAACATCGCGACGAAGATCAGATGGAGAGCCATGGCTCTCCTTACCTAGCGGCACGATATGGCGGCAAGTGGGCTCGCCGGTTTAAAGGTTGGCCCGTTCCGGGCTCCACGCGGGGCGCGCGCTCCACGCTTGACATCCGACACGGACGCTTGCCCGCTCCTCGCCTTCGGCTCGGCGTTACCCTACCCCGGATGGAGGGACGCAAAGTGCGGGAGAAGGGATGCGCCCGGCCATTCCGGGAACATCGTTGACGGTCTCCCGCTCTTTGCCACCTCGTCCTTCAAGCCGCCGGCAGCACGATCTCGGCGCGCAGGCCACCGAGAGGCGAGGCGCCGAGCGTGAGCTTGCCACCATATTGGCTGGCGATATCGGTGACGATCGACAGGCCGAGCCCGGAGCCTGGCTTCGTCTCGTCGAGACGCATGCCGCGCCGCATCACCTCGACGCGCGCCGTTTCGGGCAGGCCCGGCCCGTCGTCATCGACGGTGACCGCGAGGCGCGGCGGCGCGCCGGCCGTGGCCTCGGCGAGCCGGCGCGCCGCGATCCTCACATCCCCGCAACTCCATTTGCCCGCATTGTCGAGGAGGTTGCCGACCATCTCCTGCAAATCCTGCCGCTCGCCGCGAAAACGCAGGTCGGCACCGCCATCGGCAACCACATCGAGCCGTCGGGCCGGGTGGATCTTCTCGAAGACGCGGGCGATCTCGGCGATCACCGGCCCGACGGGCGTCGCGCCGGCGGGCGAGCCGGTGAGCGCGGCGGTGCGCGCCCGATCGAGGTGCCAGGAGATCTGGTTGCGCATGATCGCCGCCTGCTCGGCGAGCTTCTCCACCGGTGCATCGGGCAAGTCGCGGAATTCGTTCATGATCACGGCCAGCGGGGTTTTCAACGCATGCGCCAGATTGCCGACCTGCGTGCGGGCGCGTTCGAGAATGGTGCGGTTCGCGGTCAGCAGGAGGTTGATCTCTTGAGCGAGCGGCGCGATATCGAGCGGAAAATCACCCTCCAGCGCATCCGCGTCGCCTCGCCTGATGGCCTGCACCTCGCGCGACAGGCGTGATAGCGGGCGCAGGCCGAAGCGAACCTGCGCGAGCGTCGTCACCATCAGGGCAACGAACAGAAGCGTGAATGCGGCAACGAGCGTGAGGTCGAAGCGACGCACGTCAGCATCGATTTCCTCGGCGCGCGCCGCGATGGCGATGCGAAAGCGCCCGTCATCCCCGAAATCGATGGTGCGCTGGACGATGCGGAGCCTTTGCTCGTCCGGTCCTTCCACATAACCTTCGCGCCGTTCCCCCCTCAGCTCCTCGACGGCGGATTGGGGCAGAAGCTGCAGCCTTGCACCGACGAGAGAGTTCGAGCCGCCGACGGAGGGCCCCGGCGCATCGACCTTGTCCACCTGCCAATACCATCCCGAAAGCGGCAGATCGAAGCGCGGCTCGCCGAAATTGCCGGCCTCGGACAGCTTGCCTTGCGGATCCTGGCTCACCGCCGCGACGATCTCCTTGAGATATACGTAGAGCCGCTCGTCGAAGGAGCGCTCGGCCGTGCTGCGATAGAGCGCGGTGAGGGCGAGGCCAGCGACGAGGAGAATGGCGGCGCACAACACCGCCGCCGAGGCCAGAAGCCGCGCGGCCAACGGCCAGGAGCGACGACGCTTTTGCGGAGCCGTCATCGGGAAGTGGTGACGCGGCCCGTCATTTGGGTTTCTCCTCGGGCGGCGTCACCATATAGCCGAGGCCACGCACGGTCTGGATCAAATCGCATCCCAGCTTGCGCCGGATACGGCCGACGAAGACTTCGACCGTGTTGGAATCGCGATCGAAATCCTGGTCGTAGAGATGCTCGATCAGCTCGGCGCGCGAGATGATCCGCCCTTCATGATGCATGAGATAGGAGAGCAGCCGGTACTCGTGCGAGGTCAGCTTCACCGCCGTGCCGTCGACGAGCACGCGTCCCGAACGGGTGTCGAGCCTGACAGGCCCGCAGACGAGCTCGCTCGTCGCGTGCCCGGTGGCGCGACGCAAGAGCGCGCGCACGCGCGCCAGAAGCTCCTCGAGATGGAAGGGCTTGGTCACATAATCGTCGGCCCCGGCATCGAAGGCGTTCACCTTGTCGCTCCAGCGGTCGCGCGCGGTGAGGACCAGGATCGGCATGGTCTTGCCCGCCGAGCGCCACGAGGTGATGATGGAGGCGCCGTCCAACTTGGGCAGCCCGAGATCGAGGACGACCGCGTCGTAAGGCTCGGTTTCGCCGAGGTATTGACCTTCCTCGCCGTCGAGCGCGCGGTCGACCGCGTAGCCCGCCGTCTCCAACGCCGAGACGATCTGGCGATTGAGATCGCGATCATCCTCGACGACGAGCAGCCTCACTTTTGCCTCTCCTTCATCAGCCACGATCCGGCGCGGCGATTTCTCATAAACCTTCGCGCGTTCGCTGTCAGCGCGCGCCGACGCGAAGACCGGAGAGCGCGTCGACGAAAACGCGCGACACATGGCCGTCGCGACCCAGTGCCGTGATCAGATAAACGAGGCCGGTCTCCGTCTTGCACAATTGGGCACGGATCTTCTCCCCCGCGCCGGCCGCGCGCAAGGCGATGAGCGGCTGCACGGCGCGATGCTCCTCGATGGCCTCGCGCATTTCATGCGTGGAAAGGCAAGCCTCGACTTTTGGCGTTCCAGGCTCCGCGACGGGCCTGACCACGCTGAGCGCCGTCAAGGCGAGAATCGGAAAGGTCTGCATGGCGGCCTCGTTGTGGCGCGTGGCCAGTGAACGGGTCCTGAACGCATGGGACCCATGCCGGCCGCAAAGTCGATGCGACTCCCGTGCTCTCGCAAAAACCTTGGAAAAGACGCCGGCACACGATAGGCGATGCTCGGGACCGACGAGGTCGCGATGCTCGAGGTCAGCGATGCAACGACGCCTTCACGCGATCGGTACGCCAAGGCATACTGATCGCAGCCGAAGATTTTCCCGATGCGCCGGCTTCACGACGGCGTTGATCTTCGGCGTGCTCATTGCGGGCACCCCCGCCTGGGCCGTCGTCGGCGGCGACCCGGCCGAAGGCGCAATCGGGCAAAGCCTGGTGATGGTGCTCGCCGAAGGCGGGGGCGCCTGTTCGGGCGTTGTCGTCGCACCGCGGGTGGTCCTGACGGCCGGCCACTGCCTGCCCAGGCGAAAGCAGATCCGCATCTATGCGCCCTCGCCCGATGCACCGGCGGGTGCTCCGCATTTGATCGCGCCTTCGGCGAGCGCTGTGCATCCCGGTTATGTGCCGAATGCGGCCGGCACGCGCCATCGGTCCGTCGATCTTGCCCTCATTCGCCTGCCGGAACCCTTGCCGGCGCCGTTCATCCCCGCCCCGCTCGACATGGGCCAGGCGCCGGACGCGGGAGAAACCGTCGTCGTCGCCGGGGACGGACTTGCGCAAGAGGGGGCCGCGAGCTCATCGGGCAAGCCGCGCAGCGTATCGCTCCCGGTCATCGAGCCCTACGGGCGCGGCGCCATCCTGCTGTGGGCCGCTCCGCCGAACGGCACGGGAGCCGGAGCTTGCGAAGGCAATTCCGGCGGCGCGATGCTGCGGGCGGAAGGCTCGGTCCTCGCCATCATCGCCTTCGCCGAGGGACCGGGGCGTGCTCGTTGCGGCAAGTTGACCCAAGGCGTGCTTCTCGCCCCGCAACGAGGCTTTATCGACGCGACACTCGCCCAATGGGGGGAGAGCGCACGTTGGACGGATCGCTAGGATGGTCTAAGATGGCGGACAAGATGACGAGAACCCTGCCCTTTCATTCCCGTTTCCCAATTCTGTCGGCTCTGGCGCTGGCGGCGGCGACCGTGGCGCTTCAAGCGACGCCGGCTTTCGCCATCGTCGGGGGCGAGGAGGCGTCGAGCTCATCCAGTGCCCGCCGTTACACGGTGATCGTGCAAAGCCAGAAGGGGGAGCTCTGCTCCGGCGCCGTGATCGCGCGAAACCTCGTGCTCACGGCGGCACATTGCGTGACGCCGAAGACCAAATACCGCGTCATCTCATTCGATCAAAACTTCGTGCCGACGGCGATCGGCGTCGTCGCCGCTGCGCGCAATCCGTCTTTCAAGCTGCGAGGGCGTCCCGACCAACAGACCGGCCTCGATATCGCCGTTCTCGAGCTCTCCGAACCGCTCAGCGGCGACATCAAGCCGCTCGCGATCTCGAGCGATCTCGGCGTGCTGTCCCCTTCGAGCGAGGTTACCGTGTCCGGTTTCGGGCTCAGCCATTACGGCGACCGCACTTCGGCCGGCAAGCTGCGCTTCGCCCATCTGCGTGTCGCGGGCGTCGCCAACATCGGCGTGCCGAGCCTCGCGCTCACCGCGGACGGCACCCCCGAAGGACGCGGCCGGAGTGCCTGTCTCGGCGATTCGGGCGGCCCGATCGTGGTCGAGAACTACTTCCAAAGCGTGCTCGTGGGACTCGTCAGCCTCGCCGACGCCGAGCGCGGCAAAGTGCCTTGCGCCGGCGTGACCTTCGCCACGCCCGTCGCGTTGCCGGAAGACGTTTCCGCCCGCATGCAAGCCACCTCAGGCGGCGGCGGCTCCGCCTTTCAGGCCCTGCACGGCTTGGAACGCGCCATTGGCGGGGATGGCGGCAGCTCGCGGTGAAGCTACGTCTCGACGGCGGGCGCCGGCGGTGCTGAGATCGCATTCGCCGCTACCGGCGCGGCTCCCGTGGCGAATTGTGCCTTGGCGAGCTCGGCAAACAGCCCGCCCCGCTCGATGAGCTCGTCGAACGAGCCGGTCTCGACAACCCGCCCTTGATCGAAGACGAGCACGCGCGTGGCGTGCCGGATGGTCGATAGCCGATGCGCGATGACGAAGGTGGTGCGCCCGATCATCACCTCGTCCAGCGCCAGTTGCAGCTTGCGCTCCGTGGCGGCGTCGAGCGCGCTCGTCGCTTCGTCCAGGATCAGGATCGGCGGGTCCTTCAGCAGCGCGCGGGCGATGGAGAGGCGTTGCCGCTCACCGCCCGAGAGCGAGCGGCCACGCTCGCCGATGATGGTGTCGAGCCCTTCCGGCTGACGGGCGATGAAATCGGCGGCCTGAGCGCGCCTGATCGCCGCCTCCAGCTCCTTCTCCGTCGCTTCCGGCCTGCCGGCGAGAAGGTTCTCGCGAATCGAGCGGGCAAACAGCATGGGTTCCTGAAAGACGACGCCGATGTTGCGTCGTAGCGACAAGAGCGTGATCGCGCGAATGTCGTGGCCATCGAGCAGGATGCGGCCGGATTGCGGATCGAAGCTGCGATGCAGGAGCGCAAGCGTCGTCGACTTGCCGGAGCCCGTCGCTCCCACCAGCGCGATCGTTTCCCCTGGCCGTACCGCGATCGAGAGATCGGCCACCGCCGGGCGCTTCCCGTCATAGGAGAAGCTTACGCCTTCGAAGGCGACGGCCCCGGCGGCCCGCCCGATCGCAACCGCATTTTGCGCATCGCGCAGCGTGGGGGCGGTGTCGAGCACCTCGAAGAACTCGGCGAGGCGCGGTGCCTCGAGAAAGATGTAGTTGATGAAGCTCACCACCTGCTCGAGCCTGGCGACGAGCAGGGTCGCCATGTTCACGAAAGTGACGATCACGCCAACGGTCGTGAGCCCTTGCATGAACAGATAGATGCCGACGCCGAGGATCGAGAGGATCGTCAAGGTGGCGGAGGCTCGCGTGCCGATCGCCGCGAGCGCCCACCAGGAAAGGATCGGATTCTGCACCGCCATCAGCCGATCGATGATGACGCGCAGATCGCGAGCTTCCGTCTCGACGCGGGTGAAGCTCTGAATCACCGCGACATTGCCCAACGCGTCCGAGACGCGCTCGGCGAGATCGCCGCGATAGCGCTCGACCGATTGCTGCATGGATTCGGTGTGGCGCAACACCAGCGTCATGAGCGAGGCGAAGACGCAGACGAGCAGGATCAGCACGAGGCCCAGCCGCCAGTTCAGCACCACGGTCAGCGGCAGCATCACGAACAAGGCGATGAAGGCGGCGCAATGCTCGCGAAAGAAGGCGAGCCAGATGCCGCCGAGGCTGAGCGACCCGTCCGACATGACCTTGAGCGCCCGGCCGGAATGGGTTGCGGTATGGAAAAGCAGCGGCAGCGTCAGGACATGCTCGAAGAATTCGGCCATCACCGCGAGCCGCCGCCGATGCGACAGGCGATCGGCGTTGAGCGCGACGAGCACGCCGACCCCGATATTGAATGCGCCGAATGCGACCCATAGCGCGAGCTGCGGCAGGAGGCTCGACCAGCCCGGCACCACCTTGGCGCCTTGCGCCGACGCGAGCGTGTCGACGATGCGCCCGAACAGGACCGGCTCGGCGAATTGCGCGGCCGCCAAGGCGACGTTGGCGATCGCGAGAAGGACACCGAGCGAACGCTCCGGGCCAAGCGTGGCGAGTGCGCGTCCGTAGATCCGGAAAAGCTTCATGATGGGATCATCCCGCCGGCAAGAGCGGGATCAAGCCGACGCGACGGACCGTGCCCCGGAGGTTCGCGGGCGGCCCGGATCGATAGAGCCCGAGAGCCGAGCCTTACTTCACCACCACCCGCGCGCCGAGCGGGACCCGCTCGTAGAGGTCGATCACGTCGATATTGCGCATCCGGATGCATCCGGACGAGACCGCATGGCCGATGGTTTCGGGTTCGTTCGTGCCGTGGATGCGGTAGAGCGTGTCCTTCTGGTCCTGGAAGAGGTAAAGCGCCCGAGCGCCCAACGGATTGTCGGGACCGCCCTTGAGTCCGCCCGCGTCGACGACCGGTTTCAGATGCGGCCAGCGCGCGATCATGTCGGCGGGCGGCAACCAGCCCGGCCATTCCTTCTTCGCACCGACCTCGGCAACGCCTGACCATTTGAAGGCCTCGTCGCCGACGGCCACGCCGTAACGGATGGCCTTGCCGTTCCCCTCGACGAGATAGAGAAACCGGTGGGGCGTATCGATGACCACCGTCCCGGCGGGTTCGCCCGTCGAATTGTCGAGCTCATAGGGAAGATATTGAGGATCGATCGCGGCTGTCGGCACCAGCGCCATCCATTCGGCGTCATGCGAGGTGACCACCGGTGACGGGATGCTTTTGTAGCACCCGGCAAGGCCGAACATCAGTCCGACGACGGCGGTGCGGAACGTGAGGCGCATGAGCGAATGTCCACCAAAGAGTCGATCTTCATGTAGCCTGCTTATGAGAAGATTGCCAACATGGTTTGACCGCTCTCACGCAAAATATGTTCGAGCGTCGCATTCGCGTCACAGGCACGGACGTCGCCGGCTTCGCCCAGCCGTCCGGTCCAATTCGTCTCAACGACTTGTCCATCGAGCACAATTCCCCTACCCGATCTCATGGAGGAAGCCCGTCTGGCGGCAGCCGCGCGAAGCCATCGTTCCGCGGCCGGCCCGCAACAGGCAGCGGGCCTATATGAGCTTCTTTCTTGCACCAACGCCAGAGCCGCTATCGAGCCATGACCACGCTCTATCTCACGCATCCGATCTGCCTCGAGCACGAGGCTCCTCCCGGCCATCCCGAGCGCCCGGATCGCCTGCGCGCCCTCTGGCGCGTGCTCGAGGATGCGCGTTTTTCCGCGCTCGACCGACGGGAGGCCGCGGCCGGCGCCCCCGAATTGGCCTTGCTTGCCCATGAGGAGCGCTATTGCGAGGCCCTGCCCCAACTCATCCCGGGCGACGGGCGCATCGCCCATGTCGATGCCGATACCTATCTTTCCGCGCATTCCTGGCCAGCCATCCTGCACGCCATGGGCGCCGCCGCCCAAGCCGTCGACGCGGTGATGGCAGGCGAGGTGCGCAATGCGTTTTGCGGGACGCGCCCCCCGGGGCATCATGCCGAACGCGCCCGCGCCATGGGTTTTTGCCTCTTCAACAATGCCGCGATCGCGGCACGACAAGCGCAGCGGACGCACGGGGCCGAGCGCGTCGCGATCGTCGATTTCGACGTGCATCACGGCAATGGCACGCAGGATATCTTCTGGAGCGACAAGTCGGTGCTTTATGCTTCGAGCCACCAATGGCCGCTTTTTCCCGGCACCGGCGCCGTCTCCGAAACGGGCGAGCATGACAACATCGTCAATCTGCCTTTGCCCGCCGGGACCGGGCCGCAAGGTTTTCGGGCGGGCTTCGAGGGCGTGATCCTGCCGCGCGTCGACGCCTTCGAGCCCGACCTGATCGTGATCTC
The DNA here is from genome assembly GCA_963713805.1 of uncultured Alphaproteobacteria bacterium. Lineage (GTDB taxonomy): Bacteria > Pseudomonadota > Alphaproteobacteria > Rhizobiales > Beijerinckiaceae > GAS188. The sequence continues at coordinate 72,949 of CAVQNF010000039.1, forward strand.
GGCGGGTTTCGACGCGCATCGGCGCGATCCCCTGGCGAGCCTCGACCTCGGCGAGGAGGAGTTCGGCTGGGTGACCCGCAGATTGGTGGAGATTGCCGGGCGTCGTTGCGCGGGACGGATCGTCTCCGTCCTCGAAGGTGGCTACGACCTCGTGGGTCTCTCAGCGTCGGCCGCGGCTCATGTCGAAGCGCTCATGGAAGCGTGAGCGCGTCCAAGAGCCTGCGCAATGTCGCAAGCGTCGAGGCATCGGCGATTCCGTCCGCGCGTTCCGGCCGGAAATGCTGTTGGAAGGCTCTGACGACTTTTTGCGTCTCGTCGCCGTAGCTGCCCGTCGCTTCGACGGCGTAGCCATATTCGGCCAACGCGCCTTGCAGGTCCTTCACCTTCGCTCCCCTGTCGCCCGGCCCGATGCCGCTCCCATCCGCCACGGGCGCCGGAGGGACCAAGTGGCCGACGCCGGCGCGATGCAGGCATGCCCAAGGGAAGCGCTCGCCGGGGTCCTGCTTGCGCGCCGGAGCGATGTCGGAATGGGCAAGGACGCGCGCCGGAGGTATCGGCCAGCGGGCAAGGATGCCGCGGCATAGCTCGATCACCGCGTCAACCTGGGCTTCCGGAAAGGGCGGATTGCCGCCGTCATGTCCGGGATGATCGATCTCGATGCCGATCGAGCGCGAATTCAAATCCGTTTGGCCATGCCAGGACGATTGTCCGGCGTGCCAGGCCCGCCGAGCTTCATCGACCAGCGTGAAAATCGAGCCTTCGCTGTCGACGAGGTAATGGCTCGACACCTGCGAACGAGGGTCGGAGAGCCTCGCGATCGCGCCCTGTGCGTCGGGCATCCCCGTGTAGTGCAGAACCAGCATGTCGACGCTGGCCCTGCGCCTTCCGTGGTTGGGGGAGGCGATGCGCACGCATCGCAAGCCGGAATTCATCCCCGGATCACGGGACAGGATCGAAGCCACCTCCTGCCCGCGACTTGGCGGGCGAGCGACAGCCGTCAACGGCAGTAAACGTTGCCGTAATAGTCCCGATAGGTGCCGTAGGGGCAAGGCGCTGTCGCCGCGCCGACCACCGCACCGGTGGCGCCGCCCGCGATCGCGCCGATGGCCGCGCCGCGTCCCCCGCCCGCCGCCCCGCCGATCAAGGCGCCGGCGCCCGCGCCGAGCAAACCTCCGCCCACGGCACGTTCGTCAGGCGAGTTGCACGCGCCGAGCGTGAGCACCAGCACGGCAGCCGTCATGACCTTCTTCATCTCGAACTCCCTTAGCGATTCGAATGGTGGACCGACATATCGGCATTCCATGCTAGGCGCTAGCACTGTGCGGAGCCAGCGGCACACCTCATCACGCTTAACGCCGTTAGGCAGGGTTCCGGTTCCGCCGCAAGCCCGGAAATCGCCTCATTTCGACCATAACGCCCGCCAACCCACCGTTTCCCGACACCGCGGATCGCCGCGGCGCCGCGAAGGGAGAATCGTTTCGCAAATGCCGTGCTCACGCCTTCCCTTGCTTGCGCTGCTCGCGGCTCTTCTATCGGGCTGCGCCAATCTCGGCGAAGCTCCGTCGGCCGGCGGCGAAGCGCAGCTCGAGGCAGGAACCGGTCCGGCCGACAAACTCGAGATGGCGGAGGGCGCCGCCGCCAGGGTGCGGGCGCGCGAGCTGCGCCCAAGGATCGAGCAGCACGCGCGCGAGAACGCGGTCCCGGTGGCGCTCGCCAACGCGGTCATCCGCATCGAAAGCAACTACAATCCGGCGATCGTGCATGCCGGAAATTATGGGCTGATGCAGATCAAGCTCGCCACCGCCCGCTCGGTCGGCTTCGGCGGGCCTGCCGCCGAGCTGCTCGATCCCGACATCAATCTGCGCTTCGGCCTGAAGTATCTCGGCACTGTCTATCAGCAGTCGCAGGGCGATCTCTGCGTCACGATCATGAAGTACCAAAGTGGTCATCTTGCCGTGCGAATGAGCGCAAGCAACAGCGCCTACTGCCGAAGAGTGAAAAGCTTGATGACCGTATCGGGATAAAGCCGCGCAAGCCTTGCCTTGCTCGCTCACGGCCGCGTGAGCCTCGGCTACTGTGGATTTCAAGTAACGGGCAGCACTTTTTTTTGCCGGGTGGCCGCCATTTTTCGAGGGCCCCCAGTTGACGCGACGCGCGACTTCGTGTCCCGTGTCGAGTGCAGTCGAGAAGTATTCGCCGTAGTTGTGTCCTACGGCGGAGGGGATTCGGTCATCGATCCGCCGGTCCGCGCGACGACGATTGCTTTCTCTCGGCGCGGCGCCGCGGGGAATTTTTGAAGGGCTTGGGTCGACAGGGATACCGCTGCATGGCTTCCGGTACTGTCAAGTGGTTCGACGAGACCAAGGGTTACGGCTTCATTCGCCCATCCGATGGCGGCAAGGATGTTTTCGTTCACATCACTGCCGTGCGCACGGCGGGACTGCAAACGCTGGCCGAAGGACAAAAGGTCAACTTCGACCTCGTCTCCGAACGCGGTAAAACCGCAGCGGGCAACCTCTCGCTCGCCTGATTCACGCGTCCCGCGACGACGCAATTTTCGTCGGTCGCGGTTCCTGGACGGCCGTCTCCGAGGCGACCGCCCCATGCTCTCCGAGCGCTGCATCGCGCCGTCGGGTGGTGACATATTCCCTGATTCGACCGATCCGCCGAATGAGCCGGCTCTGACGGCCATCTTACGCCAGCAAGAGCGTATTCAAAGGCTTTGAGACCTCTCCTTCGATAGCGCCCGCAACGTCCCCGGGAGCGCGCCTCCTCCAGCGCGCCGGCCTGCCTCGCGCAAAACGGCAAAGAATAATGTCGCGGCAAACTCTCGGATTTCTGCTGGGCGCGCTCGGCGTGCTCGTCTTCGGCGGCTCCTTGCCGATGACGCGGCTCGCCGTCGCCGGCCTCGACCCCTGGTTCGTGACCGTGGCACGTCCGGGTCTTGCCGCTGTGCTGGCCGGGCTCGTTCTCCTCGCGCTACGCCGGCCTTTTCCGGATCGTGCAAGCCGCACCCGCTTGTTCGCCGCTGGCCTTTGCCTCGTCTGGGGCTGGCCGGCGCTTGCCAATTTCGCGATGCGCAGCCTGCCGGCCGCGCATGGCGGCGTGGTCGCGGGCCTCTTGCCGCTCGCGACCTCGGTCGCCGCCGCCGTCATTCTCCGTGAGCGCCCAGCTTGGGGTTTCTGGCTTTGTGCCATCGGCGGGGCGGCTTTGGTCACCGGTTTTGCCTTACGCGAGGGCGGAGGTCATTTCGAGGCCGCCGACGCGCTGCTGCTCACGGCGGTGGTCATTTGCGCAATCGGCTATGTGATCGCGGGCGATCTATCGACCCGCATGCCCGGCTGGGAAGTCATCTCCTGGATGCTCGTCCTGATGGCACCGATCTCGCTGCCGACAACCTTGCTGCTCTGGCCCGCCTCTTCCGCCAGCATATCGGCGTCGAGCTGGGTGGGCTTCGCCTATATCACGCTGCTGAGCCAATATCTCGGCTTCTTCGCCTGGAACGCCGGCCTCGCGCTCGGCGGGGTGGCTCGCGTCAGCCAGGTCCAATTGCTGCAAACCTTCGTGACGCTTCTCTTCGCGTCGCTGATCAATGGCGAGCCTTTGAACCCTTTAGCCTTCGCGGTGGCGGGCTGCGTCTTGCTGCTTATTCTCGGCGCGCGTCGAGCCAAGGCGAAATCGCCTCGAAGCCAAGGGGCGCGAGACTGACGCATGATCCCGAAGAGCGTTCCGCTCTATTGCGCCGTCTTGCCCGTTTCCCTCGCCTTCTCCTCGTCGACGAGAGCCTTGGCCAGCAGCTTGCCGGCCGGGCTGCGCGGCAGCTCGGCGCGGATCTCGAGCGCGGCCGGCATTTCGTGGCGCCCCAAGCGATCGGCCAGGAAATCGCGCAGCCTCTCGAGCGTGAGCGTGGGAGCGCCTTCCTTCAGCGTCACGAAAGCCTTGGCCGCCTGGCCGCGATAGGCGTCGGGCACTCCGATGACGATCACTTCCTTCACGTCGCGGTGCTCGTAGATCGCGTTCTCGATCGCCACGGGATACACGTTGAACCCCGACGAGATGATCATGTTCTTCTTGCGATCGAGGATGGTGAACTGGCCTTTCTCGTCCATCCTGCCGATGTCGCCGGTGAGGAAGAAGCCGTCGACGAAAGCTTCGGCGGTGGCCTGCGGCTTGTTCCAGTAACCCTTGAAGACATTCGGTCCGCGGATCGCGATCTCGCCGGTTTCATGGGGCCCCAGCACTTTTCGTGGCTCCTCGAGCGAGACGATGCGCAGGTCGATTCCGGGATAGGGAATGCCGATGAGCCCTGGAGTTCGACGGTTCGCTCATGACCATGCGCGTTCCGGCGGGCGAGGTCTCGGTCATGCCCCACCCTCCCGACATGCGTCGACCCAAAAGGCGTTCAAGCTGCTTTTCGACCTCGAAAGGCATGGGGGCGCCGCCCGATCCGCATTGCTTGAGCGAAGACAGATTGCGTTTCTCGATGCCCGGCAGATTGGCGATGGCGATCCACATCGTCGGCACGCCCGGCATGGCGGTCGCTCGTCTCGTCTCGATCTCGGCGACCACCGCCTCGGCATCGAAACGCGGATGCAGCAACAGCTCGTTGCCGTCGCGCAAGCCACGCAGCAAAATGACCGAGAGCGCATAGATGTGGAAGAGCGGCAGCACGCAAATGATCCGCTCTTCGCCGGGCACCGAGCTCTTCGCTTCGTTCCAGCTCCGGTACATCGCGACCGTCGCCGTGAAATTGCCGTGGGTCAGCATCGCGCCTTTCGGCTGCCCGGTGGTGCCCCCCGTGTATTGGAGGACCGCCACGTCGTCGGGCGAGATTTTCGGAAATTCGCGACGCGCCGGCTTGCGCAACAATTCGAGGAGCGGGCCAACGCCGGGCCGCGAAGGCATCGCGACGGCGGACGAGGGCCCCCAATGCGCATCATCGCCGACGAAGAGACGCTCGACGAGACCTTGCTCGTGGAGCGCCAGGGCGTTCGGCAGAAGATTGGCGAAATTCGTGGTGATCAGGGTCTTGGCGCCCGAGTCCTTGATCTTGTAGACGAGTTCACGGGGCGCATCGAGCGGGCTCAGATGCGTGACGCGTGCGCCAATGCGCAGCGCGGCGAAAAAAGCGAGCGGATGATAGGGCGTGTTCGGCAGGTAAAGCGCCACCGTGTCGCCCTTGCCGATGCCCGCCTCGGCAAGTCCGGTCGAAAGTTCCGCGACGAGCGTGCCGAGCATCGCATAGTCGAGGCGCGCGCCGCGATAGGAAATAGCGGGCCGCTTCGGTCCTTCAACGACCGCCTTGTCGAGAAGCTCGGGCAAGGTGCCGATCTCGATCGGGGCATTCCAACGAGCGGCGTCGGGGAAGGCAGCGACCCAGGGACGAGAGGCCGCGGTGCTCATCCCTGCCGCCGTAGGCGTCCGGGTGAAGTCGGCAAGCTCGTTCCCATGGCGAGCTCGATCTCTCCCCCAAGCCGAAAATCCTCAAGGAACCGAGTTGCGCTCGGCTTGGCGATCAAGCGCAGGGTCTCGAAAGCCGACATCGGCACGCAATGTCTCGCCCCTGCAATATCGACGTGCCCCTGCATGCCTTCCTCCCCGCCCGCCGCCCGATCGACGTCGGAGCCGACGCGCCAAGCTAATTGAGAGTGTGAAATGGCGCCAGCGCCAGACACCCTCCGGCGCGCCAACCGCCGTCACGAGATCGCGACCACATCCTAGCGCACCCTAGCGCAGCTGGAACCGACGCGCGCGAGAGCGGCAACGGGCGCTCGACCGCGGCTGCGACGGGCACACCCGGTTTCGAGTCCGGATTGCGCCCCGCGGCCGCCAGCTTCGCGCTTTCGGTGGGCCGAAGCCCCGTGCTATGGCGTAGGCCGCAACCGCAGGAGACCCCATGCCCGCAGCTTTCCATACGTTTTCGTGCCGCACCGACAACATCGGCGTATTGATCCATGACGAAGCGACAGGCTCGACCGCGACGGTCGACGTGCCGGATGCGGAGGCCGTCGAGCGCGCCTTGCGCGACAAGAACTGGCGGCTCACCCATATCATCGTCACGCACCGACATTTGGATCACATCGAGGGCATCCCGGCCCTGAAGGCGAAGACGGGCGCGCGCGTCATCGCGCCGAAGAAAGCGGCCGCGCAAGTCCCCGAGGCCGATGAACTCGTGGCCGAAGGAGACAAGGTCAAGATCGGCGAGCTCACCGCCTCGGTGCTCGACACGCCCGGTCACTGCGCCGACCACATCTCCTATTGGTTCGCGAAGGACAATGCGTTGTTCGCCGGCGACACCATCTTCACGCTCGGTTGCGGCCGGGTGAGCGAAGCGACGCCGTCCGTGCTCTGGTCATCGTTGCAGCGCATCGTCGCCCTGCCCAACGAGACGCGCATCTGGTCAGGCCATGAATATACCTTGTCGAACGCCAAATTCGCGCTCTCGGTCGATGGCACGAACGAAGCGCTGAAGGCCCGATATGCCGAGATCGAGAAGCTGCGCGCCGCCGATAAGCTCACCGTGCCGACGACGCTCGCCGAGGAGAAGGCCACCAATCCCTTCCTGCGCGCCGGCGATCCCAAGGTGCAGAAGGCGGTCGGCATGACGGGGGCCGATCCGAGCGCGGTGTTTGCCGAATTGCGCGAGCGCAAGAACCGCTTTTGAGGAGCGCCTGCCGTCGCCCATCCTCTGACCTCGAGGAGGCCGACGCGGCAAGGCGCGATTGCGCGAGGGACACATGCCTGGCCGTTCCGCCGAGGACGTGATCCGCGAGCTTGATCTTTCGCCGCACCCGGAAGGCGGCTGGTATCGTGAGAGTTTTCGCGACGCCAGGGTATCGAGCGAGAGCAGGCCGGCCTCGACGGCGATCTATTTCCTGCTGAAGGCGGGCGAGATTTCGCATTGGCATCGCATCGACGCGACCGAGATCTGGCTTTGGCATGCCGGCGCGCCGCTCACCTTATCGATCTCGATCGATGGCGAGCAAAGCCATTCCCATCGCCTCGGCGCCGATCTCGCCTCGGGCGAGCGCCCGCAAGCCGTCGTGCCGGCACATGCCTGGCAAAGCGCGAAAAGCCTCGGAGATTGGACGCTCGTCTCCTGCGTGGTCGCCCCGGGCTTCGACTTCGCCGCCTTCGAGATGGCGGCACCCGATTGGCGCCCGACACGCGACCGTTGAGGAAGGCGGAGCTGCGGCGAAAGGCGCCGGAAGTGCTGGGTTGGCTCCGAAAATTACAGCCTCGACCAGCTTGACTTACCGTAAGTATCCGCTTACCGTAAGGCATGGCTAACACAAATGCCGCTTTGAGTGCGCTTGCCGACCCGACGCGCCGAGGGGTGCTCGAGCGCCTCGCCGCCGGTCCCGCTTCCGTCGGAGAGATCGCGGCCGAGCTTCCGGTGAGCAGGCCCGCCGTTTCGCAGCATCTCAAGGTGCTGAAGGGCGCAGGCCTCGTCGTGGATCGCGCGCAAGGCACGAGGCGCGTCTACCAGATCGACCCAGCAGGACTTGGCGCCATCCGCGCCTGGCTCGATCAATTCTGGACCGTGGCGCTCGATGCCTTCAAGGCCGAGGCCGAGCGCGACGAAAGCGCCGGCGTTCAAGCGGGGATTGCAAATCGCAGGGAGCGCCAGCGGTGAAGACGATGGCGAAGACGATCAAGCCGGCTCCGGTCCGCCGCAGCATAGAGGTCAGGGCGAGCATCGAGCGCGCATTCGAGGTGTTCACGGCCGGTTTCGGGAAATGGTGGCCGCATTCGCATACGATCAGCAAAGGCAAGCTGAAGACGGCGGTGATCGAGCCCCGGGTCGGTGGACGCTGGTATGGAGAGGACGAGGACGGCACGAAAACCGATTGGGGCCATGTGCTCGCCTTCGAGCCGCCGAGCCATCTCGTGCTCGCCTGGCAGATCAACTCGGACTGGCGCTTCGATCCCAAGGTCGTCAGCGAGCTCGAGCTGCGCTTCACAGCGCTCGCCGCGCAATTGACGCGCGTCGAGCTCGAGCATCGCAATCTCGAGCGCCTGGGACCGAAATTCGAGGAAATTCGCGCGGCTTTCGAATCGCCGAACGGCTGGGGCGCCATCATGAGCATGTTCGCGGCGGCGGCGGAAGCCGACGAGACCGCCAAGTAAGCACCAAGTGACGGCGGCCGGCCGGCGCGAACAGCCGGCGCGCCGACGAAAAGCGACACCGAGGGTTCGAGAGAACAGGAAAGGAGAGCGTCATGGCAGAGTTCACCGTCTACGGCGTGCCCGGCAGCCCTTATCTCCGCAGTGCCCTTCTCGGCTTCGAGGAGAAAGGCGTCGCCTACAGATTGCGTCCCATGGGTTTCGGCGAGACGAAGACGCAAGAGCATCTCGCCCGCAATCCGTTCGGCCGCATTCCCGTCGTCGATCATGGCGATTTCCGCCTTTACGAAACCCAGGCGATCCTTCGCTATCTCGATGACCTTTATCCGGCGCCACCGTTGTGTCCGAAAAATCCGCGGGCGAAGGCGCGCATGAACCAGCTCGCCGGCATCAGCGATTGGTATTTCTTTCCGAAGGTCAGCGCCACGATCGCCTTCCAGCGCTTCGCCGTTCCGATGATGGGCGGCACGCCCGACGAGGCGGTGATCGCGGCCGCGAAGCCGGATGCCGTCAACTGCGTTCAGGCGATCGAGGGCTTGATGGGGGACGTCTATCTCACGGGCGAGGAGATCTCGATCGCCGATCTGATGCTCATTCCCCATGTGCATTATTTCGCGCTCACGCCCGAAGGAAAGGAGATCCTGCGCGACGGCAAGCTTCAGCGCTGGGTCGAGCGGATGCGGCGCCGCCCAAGCCTCGAGCGTACGGAGATCGAAAGGCTCAAGGCAGCGGCTTGAGCCGCACGACCTCGATCGACGTTTGCTCCTCAATTCACATAGACCTCGGCGGCCACGACCTCGAGCGCCTCGGACCAGGTCACGCGGCCTTGGAACCACAGCTTGATGCCATGAGCCGCGAAGGCCTCGGCCATCAGCCGATGCGGATTGGCCGAGGCCATGGCGATCGCCTCCTCGAAGCTCGCGAAACCCCAGCTCACGACGTTACGGATCGCGGCGTCGAGCGTGAGCGAAGAGCCGGCAAGCAGCGCTTGACCTGGCAGATGCACCTTGCCGTCGGCGTCGAGCTCGATCGTGAACCCCGCGAAAGGGTGCGAGCCCACGGATTCGGCGGCGGCGGCCGAGACGGCATCGGTGACGAGGATCGAGCGCTCCACGCCTTTCGCCCGCAGCAGGACTTTCAAGGCTTGCGGGGGAATGTGGATGCCGTCGGCGATGAAATCGGCAAAGAGCCGATCCTCGGCGAGCTGGGCGAAGATGGTGTTGTCGAGCTTGTGCACGGATTGCGGCACGCCATTGCCGAGATGCGTCGAGAGGGAAAGGCCGGCCTCTACCGCCTCGGCAAGCACCTCTCCTTTCGCGGCGCTGTGGCCCATCGCGACGACCTTGCCGCGCGCCTTTGCCCAGCGGATGAGCTCGAGCGCCCCCTCGACCTCGGGCGCGAGCGTGATGAGAAGGATCGGCCGCCCAAGCCCCGCCTCCAACCGCTCGACAAGGGCCGGATCGGCGGCCGTCATCGCCTGATGCGGGTGACACCCGCGGTAACCTTCGGCGGGATTCAGGAACGGCCCTTCGAGATGATATCCCGGGCACATGCCGGGGCCGAGGCGGCCCGTCTCAACAGCGCGGTCGAGCGCCTTGAAGCGGGCCTCGAGCGCATCGGGAAGCGCGGTGATCAAGGTCGGGAGGCAACACGTGACGCCGGTTGAGCGCATCCAGTTCAGCGCATGATCCAGCATTTCGGGCGTGATCGCCTCATCGTTGAAGTCGATCCCGCCAAAGCCGTTGACCTGGAGGTCGAAGAGACCGGGCGTCACACGGTAACCGCTCTTCCTCACGCGCTTTTCCTAGCGCTTTTCTCCGTGAGCAGCGAGGCCGCGGCGGGATCGAGAAAGAGCGTGCAGGACGCGTGCCGCTGAAGGATCGAGGCCGGAAATTGCGGTGACACCTCCCCTTCCACCGCCGCCTTCACGGCTTTCGCCTTGCGCAGATCGGGCACGCTGACGATGAGCGCGCGAGATTTCATCATCTGCCGCACGCTCATCGAGATGGCGCGCCGCGGCACGTCGGCGAGGGTCGCGAACCAGCCCTCGCCGAGCTGCTGGCGCCGGCACGCCTCGTCGAGCTCGACCACGAGAAAAGGCGCCTCGGTGGTGAAATCCGCCGGCGGGTCGTTGAAGGCGAGGTGGCAGTTCTCGCCGATGCCCGCGAAGCCCACATCGACGGCAAGGCTGCCGAGCCTTGCGTTCAGCCGCGCGACCTCGGCATCGATGTCCTCGGCGTCGCCCTCGACCGGAACGAAGGCCTTGAGCGCCGGAAGCCGGGCCACGAAGCGCTCGCCGAGATAACGCCGGAAGCTCGCGGGATGGCTTTCAGGAAGGCCGACATACTCGTCGAGATGAAAGGCGGTCACCTTCGACCAGTCGATTCCTTCCGCCTCGACCAGGCGGTCCAGCATGTCGAGCTGGCTCATGCCGGTTGCGACGACGATCGTTGATTCGCCTCGGCGCGCGATCGCGTCGCGAATGACGCTCGCGCCCGCGGCCGACGCGGCCACGCCCAGCGCATCCTTGTCCGGCAGGATCTCGAGCTTCACGTGAAGGCCCCTCTCTGGTCGATGATGCCGCATGCCGCCTGTGGGATCAGAAGGTCTCGACCCAGGGCCTCACCTCGATCTCCCAGGACCAGGCGTCGCGCGGCTGACGGATGAGGTGAAGATAGCTTTGCGCGATCGAATCCGGATCGAGCATGGCGCCACGCCCCTCCGGATCGGGCCGGCGCGCGGAACGAATGCCGCCGTCGATGACCACGTGCCCGACATGCACGCCGTGCGGATGCAGCTCGCGCGCCATGGACTGTGCGAGACCTCGAAGAGCGAATTTCCCCATGGCGAAGGGTGCGGAGCGCGGATAGCCCTTGACGCCGGCGGACGCGCCGGTGAACAGGATCGTGCCCTTGCCGCGCGCCAGCATGGCACGCGCCGCCTGCTGGCCGGCGAGGAACGCACCGAAGGCCGTGATCTCGAGCGAGCGACGCACCTCGGCGGGATCGAGCTCGATCAGCGGCCCACGAACGCGATAGGAGGGATTGTAGATCATCACCTCGAGCGGGCCCACCGCCTGGAACAGCGCCGCGACCTCTCTCGGGTCGGCGGCGTCGCAGCGATGCGCATCGGCCTTGGTTTCCCTTGCGAGATCGGCGAGCTTGTCGGTGTCGCGGGCGGCGAGCACGAGCGCATAGCCCTCGCGCGCGAGAAGCCGAGCCAGCGATGCGGAAAGCCCGTCACCCACGCCGATGATGAGCGCGGTGCCTGAAGGTCGATCGTTCATGAGGGAATCCTCAAGCCGGTGCCATGAAGCATTTAGAGCATGATCCGCAAAAATGGGAACTATTTTTGCGGGTAAGATCATGCGTCAAAACAATGGATTGGGCGTATGGCGCATCCAACGCATGCGGGCGCTGGGACCGATCCGAGCTGAAGCCAGGCTTTGGCTTTTCGTCCCCACCGAATTTGACTTCGCTCGCCCTTCGGCGTAGGCGACCCCTGAAATCGACGAACGCGAGCCTTCGAGCCGCCAACCGGGACAAGGCCATCCTCGATGCGAGGTGTGCCGGGAGCCCGGAGGTCAACGTCCGACAGCGCGTGGCGCTCTCGGGCGCTGAAGTGCGTTGTGAAGAGGGCAGTGGCGAGTGTGCGAGTAGCAGTGAGCGAGTAGAGGAGTAGAGAGAGTGAGGAGTGAGGAGTGAGGAGTGAGGAGTGAGGAGTGAGAGGTAGAGAGATTCTACTTGCTGTCTCACTGCTCACTTCTCAACTTTTCACTTTTCACTACTCGCTACTCGCTACTGGCTCCTTCACTACTCGCACCGAGAGGAGATCCCAATGCCGAAGCCGGGCCTGAACATCGAGGATGCGATCAACAGCGTTTGCCCCTGGTCGGGCAAGCCGATCTCTCCGGATTCGCTCACGCGCTATCGCGGTGCGGTGGTGGGCTTCTGCAATCCCGGCTGCCGGGACAAGTTCGAGCAGGCGGTGACCCTGTTCGACGCGGCCTTGAGCGATGCCGGACTCGACGATGCGGGGCTCGATGAGTAGTGAGGGAAGAGTGATAAGTGAACAGTGAGAGAAGAGTGATAAGTGAAACAGTGAGAAGTGAAACAGTGAGAAGTGAGTAGTAAACAGAATCTCCCTCACCCCTCACCCCTCACCCCTCACCCCTCACCCCTCACTACTCACCCCTCACTCCTCACTCCTCACCCCTCGCTACTCGCTACTCGCCACTCGCCACTCGCTACTCGCCACTCACTGTGAGAAATCATGTTCGACGGCCTTTCCACGCGACTTTCCGGCATCCTCGATAAGCTCACCCGCCGCGGCGCCTTGACCGAGACGGATGTCGGCGAAGCGTTGCGCGAGGTGCGCCGCGCGCTGCTCGAGGCCGATGTCGCGCTCGACGTGGTCCGTTCCTTCACCGACAAGCTGCGCTCGCGCGCCGTCGGCGCGGAGGTGGTGAAATCGGTGACCCCCGGCCAGATGGTCGTGAAGATCGTGCACGACGCGTTGGTCGAGACGCTCGGCGCCGAGGCCGAACCGATTTCGCTCAACGCGGTGCCGCCCGTGCCCATCCTGATGGTGGGCCTGCAAGGCTCCGGCAAGACCACGACGACGGCGAAGATCGCCAAGCGCCTCACCGACCGGCAGGGCAAGCGTGTGCTGATGGCCTCGCTCGACACCCGCCGGCCGGCCGCCATGGAGCAGCTTGCCGTGCTCGGAAGCCAGACCGGCATTTCCACTTTGCCGATCATCGCCGGGCAGAACGTCATGCAGATCGCACGGCGCGCGGTCGAGGCGGCGCGCCTCGGCGGTTACGACGTGGTCATGCTCGACACGGCCGGCCGCACCACGGTCGACGACGAGCTGATGAACGAGGTGGCGCAGGTCAAGGCCGCGACCAACCCGCATGAGACATTGCTCGTCGCCGACGCGCTGACCGGCCAGGACGCCGTCAACACCGCGCGGGCCTTCGAGGGACGGCTCGACCTCACCGGCATCGTGCTCACCCGCATCGACGGCGACGGGCGCGGCGGCGCCGCGCTCTCGATGCGCGCCGTCACCGGCAAGCCCATCAAGCTGATGGGCGTGGGCGAGAAGATCGACGCGCTCGAGGATTTCCATCCGGCCCGCATCGCCAATCGCATCCTCGGCATGGGAGACATCGTCTCGCTCGTCGAGAAGGCGGCCGAGACCATCGACCGCGAGAAGGCCCTCGCCATCGCCGAGAAGATGCGCAAGGGCCGCTTCGACCTCGTGGATTTGCGCGAGCAGCTCCTGCAGATGTGCGAAGCTCGGCGGCCTCGGCGGCATCATGGGCATGATCCCCGGCATCGCCAGGATGAAGGATCAGATCGCCAATGCGGGCCTCGACGACCGCCTGGTCAAGCGTCAGCTCGCCATCATCGATTCGATGACGCCGCGGGAGCGCGCCAACCCGGAGATCCTGAAGGCTTCGCGCAAGCGCCGCATCGCGGCAGGCTCCGGCACCACGCCCGAGCATATCAACCGCCTCTTGAAGATGCATCGGCAGATGGCGGACATGATGAAGGCGATGGGCCGCGGCAAGGGGGGCATGATGGGCAAGATGGCCTCGATGTTCGGCATGGGCGGGAGCGACCCGCTCGCCGGCCTCGATCTGTCGAAGCTCACGCCCGAGCAGCTCGAGACCATCAAGCGCGAGCTCGGCGGTCAATTGCCCCCGGGCTTCCCCGGTGGCGGCGAAACCCCTGCCGGCGCGGGAGCTCAGCCGCGTCTTCCCCCGGTATTCCCCGGCGGCATGCTCGGGGGAAAGCCGTCATCGCTTCCCGGGCTCGGCGGCGGCAAGCTTCCGGGCCTCGGTGGAGGCTTTCCGGGCCTGCCCGGCCTCAATCCGTTCGGGGGGAAGAAGAAATGATGCGCGGCTTTCCTCTTCGTTTCCCGGTCGCACGGCTTGAGGCTGATGCCGTCACGGCGCCGTACCGTTCCGCCAAGGCGATGGCGCGGCGGGCCGCACCGAGAGGGACCGATAAGCCCGACCGATACGCGGCGGAACGATCGTGACACCGGAGCGTCGCCACGCCAAATCTTGCCCATTCATCTGAAACTGGAGAGAGCCATGTCCCTGAAGATCCGCCTGACCCGCAGGGGCGCCAAGAAGCGCCCCTTCTATGCCATCGTCGTCGCCGATGTGCGCGCCCCGCGCGACGGGCGCTTCATCGAGAAGATCGGCACTTACAACCCGATGCTGGCGAAGGACGGCCCGGTGAAGCGCGTCGTTCTCGATATCGAGAAGGCCAAGGCCTGGATGGCGAAGGGCGCAAAGCCGACGGATCGCGTGCTGCGCTTTCTCGACGCTGAAGGCGTGTTGAAGCGAGAGCCGCGCAACAATCCGAAGAAGGCCGAGCCCGGCACCAAGGCGAAGGAGCGCGCCGCAGCCGCAGCCACCGCTGTTGCCGCCGCCACGCCGCCGGCCGAGGCCGCGCCCGCGGCAGCCGAGACCACGCCGGCCGCACCCACGGCGTAGCTCTCGGGCGCGCTCTTCGCGCGGGCACCCCTTGTAACAGCGAATCAGTGCAGAATGGCTGTCGTTCCGTGAGGAGCGGCCTGCCCCGGGTGGCCACCCGGGGCAGGCCGGCCGGTCGTTGGATCGTGGGCACCCGAGCCTCGAGGGCTGGGGAAGAAGCAGGATCACGACCGGCCTCTTCTTCGGACCCGGATAGTTGCCGGAACTTCAGGTTCGTTTAACAAGGCAGGGTCGATGAAGCGCACTCATTCTACCACGAAAAAGCAGGCAGGAAAGCTTGGCAAGGCCATGGCCAAGTCTTTGAATGTTGGCGGTGTCGATGTCGGAAAATTCGAACTCGATGCGGCCATTGACGGAATCTCGAGCAAACCGCTGCGGCAGAAAAATACGCCGCAAGGTCGTGCTGCGATCATCGCCTTCTTCATCGAGTACGGCGTTGAACGAGTTCGGCATCGAAGCGAGCGGCAGTTATGAGTTCGAGATGGTCGATGCCATGCGTGAAGCCGGCCTCAAGGTCACCGTCTTCCAGCCCGCTCAGGTGCGAGCCTACGCCAGGTTCCGCAAGCTGCGGGCCAAGACCGACCCGATCGATGCGGCGCTGATCGCCAAGTGCACCGCAGCTCGGGGAGAGGAGCTCGACACCCCCGATCCGCGTCTTCCTCCCTTGGCTGAGCGTCTGACCTTCATCGATCAGATCGCAGAGGACATTGGCCGGTTACGCACCCGGCTCGACCGCTTTCGCGACGAGCGGCTCATCGGCACGATCAAGGACGAGATCGCCAGGTTGACCAAGCTGCAAAAGGCCGAACGCACAAGCCTGCGCAAGGAGGTGCGTGCTCATCCCGATCTGCTCAAAAGATATCGCCTCCTGATCTCGATCGAAGGCCTTGGCGACCCCACCGCACTCACCTTGCTCATCCGTATGCCCGAGCTCGGCCATTTGACCCGTGAGGAAGCGGCCTCCCTGGCCGGAATGGCCCCCTTCACTCAACAATCCGGGCGATGGATAGGAAAGGCCCGTGTCGCAGGCGGTCGCTCACGGGTCGGAAAGGCCCTGTTCGCCGCCGCTCAAGCAGCCTCGCAGAGATGGAACAAGGCTCTCGTCGCCCTCTATCAACGCCTTACCGAAAGCGGAAAACACCACAGCGTTGCCGTCGTCGCCTGCGCCCGCAAGCTCGTCGTCTATGCAAACACCGTCCTCGAAAGAGGCACCCCCTGGCTCATGCAAGACTGATAGTTGCTTCTGCCGCTTCGGCGGGAGAAGGTGGGGCGGTGTGCGCTAAAACCTCAACTCGCAGCCCGCCCGAGATCGAGTGCTCCTGCAAACGCTGGCCGAGGCGGCCGTCGTAATCGACGAAGACCTTGGCGTCGGGTGAAAGCTCCATGCTGAAGCCTGCGCCCACGAGCGCGGCGTCGCGGCCGAAGGCGATGCCGGTCGCCGAGAAGCCGCTTCCCGCAACGCCGACGAGCGATGCCGTGATCTTTTGCGAGGCGTCGAGGAATTCGTGGCTCCAGCCGAGACGAAGCTCGGGAATGAGCGTGCCGTTCGCCGTCGCGATGCGCGAGGTGAGGCGAACGCCGAGCGTCGTCTGGAAGGAGTTGCCGTCGGCCGCGTTCACGGAAAGCGCGCCGAAGCCGCCCGTCTCGCTGAAGCGTGAGAGATGCGCGTTCACGTAATCGAGCGCCGCGTAAGGCGTGACGGAGACATTCATGCTCGCCGCCGGAACGCCCCAATGATAGCCAGCCTCGGCATGGCCCTGATAGCTCTGGCCAGAAGGTGAGGAGGTCGCGTCGCCCGGAAGCCCGAAGGGCGTGAGCAGGCGCGCGGTGCCGAACTCGTTGAAGCTCACGACGGCGCTTCCGAGCGCGTACCACGGCCCGCCGGCCCATCCCGCGTAAGCGGCGCCCTGATACGAATTCACATTGGTGCTCGAGCCGTCCTTGAACTTCGCCGAGGATGCCACGTAAGTCGCAACGACACCGGCCACGATGCCGTTGTCGAGGCGCCAATCGACGCCGGCGATGAGCGGGGCCGCGCGGTTGATGTCGTAACCGACGCCGGCGCCCGAAGAAGGAGCCGTGGCGCTGCCGAACTGATCCACGCCGCGCGCCCAGATATTGGCGTTGCCGAAGGAGAAGCCCGCGACTGCCTTCTGGCCCGCGCCGACAGCTGCGCCCTCACCGAGCGCGCCGCCGCTCGCGACGACCCGAGATGCTTTGCGTCGGCGAGAGCACGATGCGCCCGCCGGTGAAATTGAGCACGTCGGCGTTGGCATTGACGTTCATATCACTCGCGTTGATCGTGCCAGCGTTGGTGATGCCGCTGGAGACGGTGCTCCCGGTAATGTTGATGCTCGTGGCGAAATTGCTGTTCGCCCCATTGGCGGTGATCGTGCCCGTATTGGTGATCCCACCACCGATCGTGCTGTTGGTCACCGAGAGCGCTACTGTCCCGGTGCCGACCAGCGTCCCCGGGCTGATCGTGCCCGCATTGGCGACGGCGCCCCGTGACGGTCGAGCCGTTGATCACGATCGAGGTGGTGGCGTTGCCGGCGGGGATTCGTGACGGTCGCCACGGTCTGGTTCGTGATCGTCTGCCCCGCTTGCGCCGGCGTGGCGAGAAGCAGCGCCGCGATCGAGGTGCCGGCGAGCAACGAGGAGGCGACGAGGCGCAAAAGGCGGCCACGGCTTGTCGGGTCCAGCGGCAAATTTGGCACGAGAAGCCCCTTTCGAGTCGAGACAGATGAGCGTTCCGCTCTTGGACTTGATTAGCGCTGGCGCCTCACGACGTAAAGCTAAGAGCCAATTATACGCGAAGATTTTTCCAAACGGGCCGCGCGCTTCCCGGCGCTTCCCTCTCCGGCGCGACAGCGCGGCGAGAGGGCGCGAGTAGGTAAGTTACGCGGCGAGGCCGCGAGCGCTACGAGCACGCAAAGAGCGTCCCAGGATAAATGGACCAGCGCTCATGTCCCCCTCCCCCCGCGACGAAGTCGCGGTGGGGAGGGTTCGGGTGGGGGGCGGTCAAGATAGGCGCGTATGCGGTCTCGCTTGCGCCGGCATCGTCTCGGGACGACGCTAATGGTCATCGTTGTCGAAGCGGCACCGCCCCCCACCCGTACCCTCCCCGCCACTTCGTGGGGGGAGGGGGTCCCCCGGCGCGGGCGCGTTATTTCAAGAGAGCGAGCCTTGGAAATGCGCATTCGTCGCCCCGACAGAAAGGATTTCGGTGACAGTGCACTTAATTCGACAATCACCGTGGCCGAAGGGAGAGCTTTAAATTAAGTGCACTGTCACCGAAATCTCCAGCCGCGCGACTGGACGGCGCGGCCGAGATCCTCATCCAATGAGGTCCACGAGATGCGCTTCGCCAGGAAGGCCGCGAGCATCTGGATCAGCGGATTGCGGTAGCGGAAGAAGTTGCTGAGCGGCACCAATTCGTGTCCGACGTCGAGCTTGGCGCGGTAGCCGGTCTGGCCGCTCTGCACTTCCTCCGCCCCGGCCGCGATCGCAAAGCGCATGAACTCTTCCCAGAGGCGGAAGTAGAGATAGGCCTTGCTGCCGAAGCCATAATCCAGGCCGATGAATTTGTTGATGGCGCGCTTGCCCTGCACGATGGCGAGCATGAAGGCGACCGCCTTGCCGCTGGAGCGCTCGCGCAAGATGATGCACCGGCTCTGCGCTTCCCGGCTGACGATCTCCCAGAATGTCTCGGTCAGCCGCTCGAACCTCGTCGTCGCCCGCTCGTAAGTGTTCTGGAAAAGCCGCCAGATCTCGGCCAAGAGCCTAGGGTCCGGCATCGTGACGAGCTCGACCTCGACATCGACATGGTCGCGCGAAAGCCGCAGCTTCTTGCGCAGGTTATGGCGTCGATTTCCTGAAAGACGCGCGAGATAGGCCTCGAAGTCCGGGCCGATGTTCGAGATCCGCGTGCCCGGGTAGCTCACCGCCTCGCACAAGCCCGCCTCGCGCGAAAGTGCACGCAAATCCGGCCAGGAGCTTTCCGGAAAGTCCTTCCACACGAGGCTCGCGGCGCCGCATTCCGCGGCCCGTTCCCAGAGAGCTCGCTGAAGCGTCGGCGCGACCTCGGCAAGTCTGACGCCCGGTGCGATGCCGACCGTCCCCTCATCGGCGCAGGGGCAGCCGACGAACAGGGTCTTCTGGAAGCGCAAATGCCGTAAGAGCGGGCCGCCGAGGCTCAACGCCCGATCGACGAGGCGAGGCGCGATGAGCGAGATGGGCAGGACGGCCGTGAACACAGGCGCGATGGCGACGATCTCCGTGCCGCGCCGCACCACCGCGTAGCTGAAGCTGAATTGCTCCTGAAGGCCCGATTGCTCCAAGGCCGCGTAGAGCCACAAGCCTTCGAGCGGTGGCGGAAAACAGCGCTGCCAAGCCTCGCCGGGTATGTCGTTCGACGAGGCGCACCAGTGCACCCGCAACGGCTGAGGGACCGCGCCCACCTCGATGGGCTTGCGCGCCCCGGCCGTCGCGTCGCGTTCGAACTCGCCGCCGTAGCCGAGCTTCAAGGAGGAAGAATGTCTCATGCGTGCCCCCGCGCGACCTCGTCCAAGTCAATCGCCTGGCCCTGCCGATCACGCGCCAAGCTCAATAGCCCGAGCATGAGCCTACCGCAAAATCGCGGCCGGAATGATCGGCGGGGTTCGAAATTCAAGAGGCAACGCGCTTGGCCCCCTTCCTCTCGAAGATGCCATCCCCGAGCGCCGCAAGGGCGTTGCGCAGGCCGCTCCCTCAGGCTTCATCGAGCGTCCGGATGAAGGTGTCGAAGATGCGCCTGAGCGAGATCGCGGCCGTCGCTCCCATGCGCTTCGTCTCGTTATGGCTCGGTACCGCGCCTTCGAGACCCGCGCCCAGATTGGTCACGGCGCAGACCGCCGCGACCTTGAGGCCGTAGTGCCTGGCGATGATGGTCTCCGGCACGATCGACATGCCGACGATGTCGGCGCCGAGCATCGTCGCCACGCGGATTTCCGCCGGCGTCTCGAAGCTCGGACCCGGCATGAACATATAGACGCTGTCGTGCAGAAGCGCGCCTTGGCTCGTCGCCGCCCGTTTCAAGCGGTGGCGCAAGGTCGCGTCATAGGCATCGTTCATCGGAACGAAGCGGGCATCGCCCTGCTCGTTGAGCAAGGGATTGACCCCGGTCACATTGATATGGTCGGTGACGATGGCGAGCGAGCCCGCGCGCATCGTGGGCTTCACGGAGCCGACCGAGCTCGTCAGCACGACGGAATGCGCGCCGAGCCGCAACAGCACCTCGATCGGCGTGCGCATGCCCTGGGCGTCCCCGGTTTCGTAATAATGGGAGCGTCCCTGAAGGACCGCCACGCGCAGCCGCCCGATATTGCCGATGATGAGGTGTCTCGCATGGCCCGAGACGAAGGCTTGTGGAAATCCCGGCAATTCATCGTACGGCACATCGAGCGAATTCTCGATTTCCTTGGTGATGTTGGTCAATCCGGTGCCGGTCACGATGCCGATATCGACCGATGTCTCGAGGCCGCGGTTGCGGAGGAGCTCCATCACTCTTTCGGGGTCTTGGCCGGAATACATTGCAAGCCTCCGTTGGCAGCCCTCTCTTGCCAAACCTTCTTGGCAACCCTCTTGGCAAACCCTCTTGGCAACCCCTCTTGGCAACCCTTTCTTGCGCCCGATCGGCGAGACGGCGGCCTGTGACATGAGCGCGCTGCCGGCGCGATGCCAACGCAGCGATTCGCATTCCAGTGATGTGTCACACACCACAAAACAAGGAAAGCTTCCAGTGCTTTGGGCCTGCGCCTCGACGTCCCGGGGCGACCGCCGCGAGCGCGAGATCTCGGCAGCCGCCTCAATCCCCTCTTGCGAGATGCTCCGGACCGAAGGAAGCCGGCAGCAATGCGTCGACGGAATAGGTGGTGCGCGCTCGCCTCGGCGTGACGCAATGGACCATCACGTCCGGCCCGGCGAATTCGCGCAAGCGCTGCCGGCAGGCTCCGCAAGGCGTGACGATCTTTCCGGCCCCGCCGACGACGAGAAATTCCGCGATGCGCTTGTGGCCCGCGGCCACCATCGCCGCGATCGCACCCGCCTCGGCGCAGGTGACGATCGGATAAGAGGCGTTCTCGACATTGCAGCCCGCGAACACGCGGCCTTCGCGCGAGCGCAAGGCCGCCCCGACCGGGAAGCGCGAATAGGGTACATAGGCATTGGCGCGTGCCGCCATCGCGGCGTCGAACAAGGCCCTCACCATTTCATCAGGCTTTGGGCTTGATCTCGCAGTTGGCGCGCGGGGCATGCGGATACCGATCCTGATTTTCTGACCGCCTCGCGCATGGCCGACGGCGCGCGGCGCGCTCAACCTAAAGCAAAGCCGCGACGCGACAAATTCCCAGGAGGCCTGGTGGTGGCCTGGTGGTGGCCTGGTGGTGGCGGTGGAGGCCTGACCGCGCCTTGACGCGTTTTGCGATCCGGCTTACTTTGCAATGCAAAGTTAACCCGATGGAACCCGCCAGAACCCATGCAAGACCTTGACCGCGCCCTGGCCGAGATAACGGCGATTCGCGCCCAAATGGCGCGGGGCACCGAGTTTCGCGGCTATGGCCCCATCACGGTCGCCGCGACGGGCGCGCTCGCGTTGATGACCGCCGCGCTGCAAGCAGCAATCGCCCCTGATCCTTCGCGACAAATCTTCGCCTACCTCGCGCTCTGGGTTTCGGCCGCTTTGGTTTCCAGCCTTTTGGTCGGCATCGAGATGATCGCGCGCTCACGGCGTCTGCATCAAGGACTCGCCGACGAGATGGTCTATTCGGCGATCGAGAAATTCATGCCCGCTTGCGTCGCCGGCATGCTGGTCACCATCATCCTGATCCGCTTTGCACCCGACACTCTCTCTTTGTTGCCGGGTCTGTGGCAGGTCATCTTCAGCCTCGGCGTCTTCGCCTCCTGCCCTTCGCTGCCGCGCCCCATCTTCGCGGTCGGGATGTGGTATCTCATCGCCGGGCTGGTGAATCTCGCCTTGCCGGGCGAGGGCTATGCCTTCTCTCCCTTGGCGATGGGAGTGCCCTTTGCGGTCGGGCAGACGCTGGTCGCCGCCATCCTCCATCGCAGCATCGCGGAGCATGATGAGCAAGCCTAATCCAAGAGCGGCGCGGGCCGGGCGCTTCGCCTATGACGGGCTCGACCGCGTCATCCATGAAAAGGCGCGATTGAGCGTGCTGACATCGCTCGTCGCTCATCCAAAGGGGCTCGTCTTCGGCGAGCTCAAGCGCCTGTGCGCGCTCACCGACGGCAATCTGAGCCGGCATCTCCAGGTGCTTCACGAGGCGAGCCTTGTCGAGGTCCAGAAAGGCTATGAGCGCAATCGGCCCCAAACCATCTGCCGCATCACGCCTTCGGGCCAGCAACGCTATCTCGACTATCTTTCGGTGCTCGAGCAAGTGGTCCGTGACGCGGCAAGCGCCGCGAAGACTGGTTCGGCCGTTGTCGGCTCGCGCGACCTCAAGCCCGCCTGAAGCGAATTTTTTTGCCTGGGAGCTTTGCAATGCAAAGTAATCTTGAACGACAAGCTGGTCTCCACGTCGCGATCATCATGGACGGCAATGGACGTTGGGGGACACGCCGCGGCCTGCCGCGGACCGCCGGGCACCGCGCCGGCGTGGACGCCGTCCGGCGCGTGGTGGAGGCCGCGCCCGGATTGGGCATCGGCACCCTGACTGTGTTCGGCTTTTCCAGCGCCAATTGGCGGCGACCCGAGGCTGAGGTGTGCTCGCTCATGTCGCTTTTTTCGCAATTTCTCAGAGCCGAGCTCGCGGGGCTCGTCGAAAGCGGCACGCGCCTCACCGTCATCGGCCGTCGCGACCGCCTACCGGAGGGCCTGCGCGACGAGATCGCTCGCGCGGAGGCGGCGACGGGGCCGGGGAAGCGTCTCGATCTGCGCATCGCGCTCGACTATTCCTCGCGCGATGCCATCGCCAATGCGGCGGCGAGTTGGCTCGCCGAATTTCCCTTCTCCCGCGATGTCGTTTCACGCGACGTCATGTTTTGCGACCTCTTGGGCCGGCTCATCCTCCGGCAAGGCGATGATGCCGGCAGGGAGGTCGATCTGCTCATAAGGACCGGCGGCGAGAAGAGGCTCTCCGATTTCCTCTTGTGGGAAAGCGCCTATGCCGAGCTTTATTTCCTCGACAAGATGTGGCCCGATTTCGGCGCCGAGGATCTGCGCGAGGCCGTCGCCGATTTCGGGCGCCGCGGACGTACCTTTGGTGGTCTCGAGCCCATCGACGCCAAGGTCGCGGCCGAATAGAATTTTCGTCGCCGCCTTACGTCCCATGCCTGTTGGCCGCGCTCGCCTCCTTCATCGCGGCCTCGCGCGCATCGACGACGACCGTGCTGACGATCCCCTTGCCGGCGAGCAGCGTTTCGAGCGCCGCGAGCCAGAGCGCGTAGTAGCGCTCGCTCGCGCCCCTGTGCTTCGGCGGCCTTGATCTGCGCACCGAGCGCGAGCGAGAACTCGCGCCATTCGAACACACCCTTGTCGCCGAGCTCGACCGCGAGCGCGAAGGCTTGCGCCTCCCAAGGCTCGCGAAACGGCGTTTCGGGACGGATGCAGCGAAGCGGACGAGCGCCGGTTCGAGATAAGGCTCGAACGCCTCGACGCTCACCGTAAGCGTCGGGATCGGCTCGCTTCGCCCCATAATTCACGCGACGGGAAGGCGACCGTGTAGAGCCAGACGGGCTCGCTCTTGCCCGAGCGCGCTGGCATCGGGAAAGACATGAGCGCCGTGCACGCGTTCGACCACGCCCTCCTTGCCGCGCGCGTAGCGCGGCAAGCCGCGTGTGGCCTCCGGGGTGCATGACCTTGGTGCGCACGCGCTCGCCGACCGCGAAGCGCGCCGGCGCCGGCGGCGCGCGCTCATAGGGCGTGCCCTTGGCCATGAGGCGGCGTGCCTCGGCGGCGGTGAGCTTCGGCCGGCGCGTCTTCGCCGGCGGCCCCGCCACGCGGCCACTGTCGAGCTCCGCCGCGTCGAGAAGGGCCTTTTCCCGCAACAGGCGCTCGAGCGCGCGCAGCCAGATCTCGTAATAGCTGGCGTTGAGATAGAGCGCCGGGTGCAGGCTTTCGCGCGCATGGCGTCCCTCGTCGATGCTCCATTCGCCCAAGGCGCCGGCCGCCAAGCGTCAGGGCGAGCGCGCGTTCTTCCCAGGGAGCGTGAAACACAGGCTCGTGCGCCTCATGCTCGACCGGGCCGAAGCCCATCGCGCCGCCGAGATCCTGCGCGCCGTTCATGCGGCGGCTCGGGCGGGCGCGAGCGCGAGGCCCGTTCCGATCATCGATTCGCGGGTGACGAGCGCGGCGAGGCGTTCCTCGCTCAGTCCTTGCGTGCCTTCGGGCCGCAGGGGCAGGACGAGGTAGCGCGTCTCGGCGGTCGAATCCCAGACGCGGATCGCCGTGGTCGGCGGCAACGTCACGCCGAAATCCTTCAGCACCGCGCGCGGCTCGATGACGGCGCGCGAGCGGTAGGGCGGCGATTTGTACCAGACCGGCGGCAGGCCGAGCAGCGGCCAGGGATAGCAGGAGCACAAGGTGCAGACGATGAGGTTGTGGAGCCGCGGCGTGTTCTCGACGACGACGATATGCTCGCCACCGCGTCCGCCGAGGCCGAGCTCGGCCGCGGCCGCCGTCCCGTCGGCAAGGAGGCGCGCGCGAAAAGCGCCGTCGCTCCAGGCCTTCGCCACCAGCTTGGCGCCGTTCATGGGGCCGACCTCGTGCGCATAGGTCTCGACGATGACGTCGAGCGCCGCCGGATCGACATAGCCTTTCTCGACCAGGAGCTGCTCGAGCGCCTTCACCCGCGCCGCCGGATCATATCCGTCGAGCGCCACGCGCCCATGATCGCTCGGACAGGCACAACTCGCCATGCTTCCTCTCGCCAGGTCGCGGCCGCGGCGCTCTCCGCCGGCCGGCCCCAGGTGTACTATACGCCTTTCCACGCCGGATAAAATGCGGGAGCATGCGAGGAAAGGAATCGGAGCCTTGGCCTTGCGCAGATGACGACATACGACAGCGTCCACTATCGCTCGCTTGCTCGGCAGAGGCATCGTGGTGACGGGAGGCGCCTCGCGGGATCGGCGCCGCCATGGTCGAGGCTTTCGCGGCGCAAGGCGCGCGAGTCGATTTCCTCGACATCGACGAGGAGGCCGCTAAGCGCGCTCCTTTCCGAGCTCGACGGAAAGCCGGTCCGCTACCACCGCTGCGACGTGACCGACATCGCTTCGCTGCGCAGGACGATCGCAGCGATCGAGGACGGATCGGGCCCGATCCATGCGCTCGTGAACAATGCGGCGCGCGACGACCGCCACGCCTTCGCGAGCGTCGAGCCCGGCTATTGGAACGACAATCTCGCCGTCAATCTCAACCATCAGTTCTTCGCGACCCAAGCCGTGGCGCCCGCGATGGCGAAACGCGGTGCGGGCTCGATCATCATGTTCGGCTCCGTCGCCTGGATGCGCGGCAGGCCCGGCCTCGCCGCCTACACCACCGCGAAAGCCGCGATCAACGGGCTGACGCGAACGCTGGCGCGCGAGCTCGGCGAAAGCGGCATTCGCGTCAACTGCATCGTGCCCGGAGCCATCGCCACGCGAGCGCCAGGCACGGCTGTGGCGCACGCCGGCCCTCGAGACAGGAGTTCCTGGACCGGCAAGCCCTGAAGCTCAGGCTCGACGCGAGCCATGTGGCGCGCATGGCGCTGTTCCTCGCTTCCGACGAGGCCGCCGGCTGCACGGCGCAGAATTTCATCGTCGATGCCGGCATCACGGTGAATTGAGAAGCGGCTCGTGATCAGCGAGGGTTCTCGAACGCGATGACCAAGGTTCTCTGCGTCGGCATCGCGACGCTCGATTACGTCTATGCCGTCGAAGGCATGCCGCGCCGTGGCGAAAAATACCGCGCGCATGATCTCGTGGTCGTCGGCGGCGGGACGGCGGCGACCGCCGCTCACGCGATCGCCACGGCTCGGCGGAAAGCGCCATGCTGGCGACGCGCCTCGGGGATGATCGCGATCGGGCGATGCGATCGTCGCGGAGCTCGAGGCGGCCGGCGTCGATTGCAGCCTCGCAAGGCGTCTTCCCGGCCTGCGGTCGCCGTCCTCGGCGGTGCTCGTCGACCCTGAAGGGGAGCGTCTCGTCACTTGCTACGCCGATATGCGCACGCCCGACGACGCCTCCTGGCTGCCACCTCGCCTGCCCGAGGGCACGAACGCCGTCCTCGCCGATGTCGCCTGGGTCACCGGCGCGACGCGGCTTCTTGCGGCCGCGCGCGAGGCCGGCGTGCCGAGCGTGATCGACGGCGACCGGGTGGTCGACGACAGGAGCTATTTCGACATGGCGACCCATGTCGCCTATTCGGCCGCGACCGTGCAGCGCCCTCACGGGCATCGACGATCCGCGCGCGGGCCTTGCGGCGCTCGCCGGCAACGGCCCGCAACTGGCTCTGCGTGACGGATGGCGCGCGCGGCGTCTGGTTCACGGCGGACGGCGCGATCGACGCATGTGCCCGCCTATGCCGTCGCGGCCGTCGATACGCTCGGCGCGGGTGACGTGTTCCATGGCGCGCTCGCGCTCGCGCTCGGCGAAGGCATGGCGGAACGGCGCGCGGTGCGCTTCGCCAACGCCGCCGCGGCGCTCAAATGCCTCAGCTTCGGCGGCGGACGGATCGGGGCGCCGACCCGGGCGGCGGTCGAGGCGTTCATGCGCGAGCGGGGGAGATCGAAAGCTCGCAAGGCGCGGCAGGGACGAGGGGCAGGCACTGCGGCGCTGCGCAACGCTAAAAGCGGCCGCAATATTCCTCGGCAAAGCTTCGTGTTGCCTGCGACGACATTCATTGTGCCATGCTGGCCTTTCAAGCGCACGGGAAAATCCCGGCAGGGCCGCAGAGCCCGATGGTCCGGCCCGGCAGATGGCTTGTCCATTTGTCGGCAAGGCTGGCCAAATGCATGAAATTCATGGATCACATCGGTCCACTCGGGTCGAGGAAACCCCCAAGGAGAAGAGTTATGAAATCGATTCTTCGCGTGTCGGGGCTCGCATTGGCGGGCCTGTTGCTGTCCTCGGTCGCGACCTGTGCCGGTCCCAAGATCGTGTCGGGTCCGGGCGCCAATCCCACCTGCTTCAAGCCTTGGTCGGCATCAGACGAAATTCTTCCAGTGGGAGAAGAAGCCCGGCCCGTATCGCATCGCGGTGGTCAACGGCTTCGTCGGCAATACCTGGCGCATTCAGATGATCAAGACGGCGAAGGCCTTCGCCGAGCAACCGGGCATCAAGGAGAACATCAAGGAGTTCAAGGTCGTCTCGACCGGGACCGACGTCGCGGCCCAGCTCGGCGCGATGGAGGACTTCATCAACCAGGGCTTCGACGCGATCGTCACGATCGCCGTGGCTCCGGACGGCTTCGACCGCATCATCCGCCTCGCCGACAAGAACAACGTCGTCGTCGTTCCCTTCGACAACATCCTCGACACCGACAAGGTGATGATGGTCAACGAGGACCAGAAGGAGATGGGCCGCATGTCGGCCAAATGGCTGATCAACGAGAGCGGCAAGACCTCCGGCGACATCCTCGAGGTGCGCGGCTTGCCGGGCAATTCGGTCGATCGCGACCGCCATCTCGGCTTCCGCGAGGTGCTGGAAGCGCCGGGCAACAACTTCAAGATCACCGAGGTCGTCGGCAACTGGGATTCGGGCACCTCGCAGAAGGTGACGGCCGACGCGCTCGCCGTGCACGGCCATTTCGACGGCGTGTTCACGCAAGGCGGCTCGGACGGCACGGTGCGCGCCATGATCGACGCCAAGCATCCTTACGTGCCGATGTCGGGCGAGGGCGAGAACGAGTTCCGCAAGCAGATCGCCGAGCATTACAAGGACGGGCTCAAGGGCATGTCCTACGGGCAGTCGCCCGCGCTCGTCGCCATCTCGATCAAGGCCGCGATCTCGGCCTTGCAGGGCAATGTCATGCCGCAGCTGATCTCGATCCCGATCCCCGTCGCCGATTACAAGACGCTCAAGGACGGCGAGAACTACTGGTCGAATCTGAGCGCGAACTTCTTCGCGCCGAACCAGTTCCTGCCCTGCGGCGTGACCTTCACGGCGCCGGAGATCATGGCCCAAAGCGAAGCCAACGTGAAATAAGCGGCGCGCTCGCCAAAATGGACTGCCCGGCCTTGCCGGGCAGTCCAGCTCCTTCAAGAATTCGTGTCATATTCCATGGTCGAAGAGAGCCGCGCGGTGAATGCAGCGAGCGAGGGGGATTTTCTCGCCCTCTCGGGCATTTCCAAGCGTTATGGCGGCGTCACCGCGCTCGAGAACGTCGATTTTGCCTGTGGGCGCGGCAGGATCCACGCGGTGCTCGGCGAGAACGGCGCCGGCAAATCGACCTTGATCAAGATCGTCGCGGGTGTCGTGCAGCCGGATGCCGGCGCCATGCGGCTCGACGGCAAGGAGGTCCGCTTTCCTTCGCCCTCCTCCGCCAATGCGGCCGGCGTCGCCTCGATCTTCCAGGAATTGTCGCTCCTGCCCGACCTCTCGGTCGCGGACAATATTTCGATCGCAGCGCCGCCGCGCCGTTTCGGCATCATCGACGCGAAGGCGCAGCGCCGGCGCGCCGAGGCGCTTCTCGCCGAGATCGGCTGCGAAGACGTCAATCCCTCTGATGCGCGTGCGGGACTTGCCGCTTTCGCGCCGCCAGATGGTCGAGATCGCCAAGGCGCTCGGCCAGAGGCCGCAGCTTCTCGTGCTCGACGAAGCGACCTCCGCCCTCACCAGCGCCGATGTCGAGAAGGTCTACGCCATGCTGGCGCGCCTCAAGGCGCAGAACGTCGCCATTCTCTACATCTCGCATCGCATGCATGAGGTGGAGGCCTTGGCCGATCGGGCCTCGGTGTTCCGCAACGGTCGCCACATCGAGACTTTCGACTGGGGCACGCGCTCGACCGCCGAGATCGTGCAGCTCATGATCGGGCGCGATATCGCGACCCAATACCCGACAAAGCCGAAGCGGCCTCGCGCGAAGCCCGCGCTCAAGCTCGACAATCTGTGCTGGGAGAAGCGTCTCGAAGCCATCTCGCTCGACGTCGGCGCGGGCGAGATCGTCGGCCTCGGCGGCCTCGACGGCCAGGGGCAGAAGACGCTGCTGCTCGCGCTTTTCGGCGTGCTGCGCGGCGTGACCGGCGAGATCACGATCAACGGCAAGCCGGTGCGGCCGGGCTCGCCGGCCTTCGCCAAGTCGCCTTCGGTCGGCGTCGCGCTCGTGCCCGAGGACCGCAAGACGGAAGGCTGATGCTGCCGATGTCGATCGCCGACAATCTGGCGATCGCCTCGCTCGACACGCTCTCGAAGGGCCTCTTCGTCGATCGCGCCAAGGAGCGCGTGGCGGTCGATGAAGGGCATCGCCCGGCTGCGCATCAAGATCGGCGACAGCGAAGGACGCGGTCTCGACGCTCTCGGGCGGCAATCAACAGAAGGTGGTCATCGCCAAATGGCTGATGACCGAACCCGGCATCATTCTCCTCAACGATCCGACGCGCGGCATCGATGTCGGCACGAAGCAGGAAATCTACCGTCTCATGCGGGAGCTCGCCGACCAGGGCGTGGCGATCCTGTTCTACTCCACCGATTACGACGAGCTGATCGGCTGCTGCGATCGCGTCGCCATCATGTATGACGGACGCATCGTGCGCGAGCTCGAAGGCGCCGATCTCAACGAGCACAACATCATCGCGAGCGCCCTCAACATCGACTCCGGCGCCGCGGGCGCCTCTTCGGCCGGCGAGGTCGCCCATGTCTAGCTCGACACTCTCCGAACCCGCCGTGTCCGGTGCTTCGATGTCAGGCGCTGCCGATGCCCGGGCTTTCTCCCGAGGCGCAGCCTCGGCGGCGATCTCCTCATCCGAATTCGCCAGAACATCGGCCTCGTCACCGCGATCGGGCTCTTTTGCGTCGTCTATCTCTTCTATCACCTTGCGCATCCCAAGGGTTTCTCCTCGGCGGTCTTCGTGCAGAACGCCGATGAGGTCTTCACCCTCGCCATGGTCGCGATGGCGCAGACGCTGCCCGTGCTCGCGGCCGGGCTCGATCTTTCCGTCGGCGCGGTGATGACCATGGTCGGCTGCATCGCGAGCTATGTCTTGAGCGGCGCCGCCGAAGGCACGCCGATCGAGTTCACGCTTCGGCTGGTTCCCATCACGTGCTCGCGGTGTTGCCGGGCGGGCATCGCCGGCATCATCACCGGCATGCTCATCTGCCTCATCGCCGGCACGCTCGCGGGCTTCCTCAACGGCTGCGTCGTGGTCTACGGGCGCATTCAGCCGATCATCGCGACGCTTGGCG
The DNA here is from genome assembly GCA_963713805.1 of uncultured Alphaproteobacteria bacterium. GTDB lineage: Bacteria > Pseudomonadota > Alphaproteobacteria > Rhizobiales > Beijerinckiaceae > GAS188. Next base: position 102,959 of record CAVQNF010000039.1, read on the forward strand.
ACCGGCGCCATCTATATCGGCATCGCGCTCTTCCTGCGGCCCACGCCCGGCGGCAAGATCGATGATGATTTGAACTGGGCGCTCACCAACTCGCTTCAGGACTTTGCCTCGACCGTCCATATCTTCGATGACGGCAATGCTGCCTGGTTTGCGCCCTTCGGCGCCATTCCGGTGCCCTTCGTCCTCATCGTGCTGATCGCGCTTCTCGTCTGGGTGCCGTTCCGCCGCTCGGTCACCGGGCGCGGCGTCTACGCGATCGGCTCGGCCGAAGGCGCGGCCTATATGTCGGGGCTTCGCATCGATCGCGCCAAGCTCGCCGCCTTCACGCTCGCGGGCTTCTTCGCCGGCTGCGGCGGCTTGTTCCTGGCGATTCAGACCTCTTCGGGCAATGCCGACATTCCGCAGGCCGGGACCTACACCTTGAACTCGATCGCGGCCGTGGTCATCGGCGGCACTTCGCTGCTCGGAGGAACCGGCAGCGCGATCGGCTCGATTTTCGGCGCGCTCATCTTGCGGGTGATCTCCTTCTTCTTCCGCATCTTCGACATCGCGCCGCTCTCTGCAGCCGCTGTTCGAAGGCATCATCCTTCTCGCCGCGGTCAGCATCGGGGCGCTCCGCGTGCTGCGCGTCAAGAATACGCTGGAGCTCTTCCGGTGACCGCCGCCTCGCTCAATCTGTCGCTTTCGCGCGACGCGCGGCCGATCCTGATCTCGGCCTCGTTCATCGTCGTCATCCTCGTCGCCGGGACGTTCTACACCTTGTCGCGGCTCGGCACCGCGCCGCTCTTGTCCCCCAACTATCTGCTCCAGCAATTGCAGATCGGCTCCTTCCTCGGCATCGTCGCCGCGGGAATGATGATCGTCATCCTCATCTCGCAGATCGATCTTTCCGTGCCCTGGACCTTGACGGCGGCCGCCATGATGGCGACCGCGGTCGGCGGGCCTTGGGCCTTGCCGGTCGGCCTCGGGGTGGGGCTTCTCGTCGGCCTCGTGAATGGGGTCGGCGTCGCCTATCTGCGCATTCCCTCGATGATCTTCACGCTCGGCGTCAACGCCGTGATGCGCGGCCTGATGGTCGCCCATACGGGCGGGTTCGCACCGCAGACCGCCGCCACCGACTTGATGCGCTGGCTCGCCGCCGAGCACAGCTTCGGCATTCCAAACGCGCTTTTCGTTTGGCTCGCCGTCTCGGTTCTCGTCGCGCTCATCCTGCGACGCATGGCGCTCGGCCGCTACATCTACGCCATCGGCAACAAGGAGGCCGCGGCCTATCTCGCCGGCGTCAACACGCGCGGCGTCATCGTCATCTGCATTCGCGCTCTGCGGTCTCGCCGCGGGCCTCGCCGGCGTGCTGCTCGCCGGCTATTCGACCAAGGCCTATCAAGGGATGGGCGATGCCTATCTCCTGCCCTCGATCGCCGCCGTCGTCATCGGCGGCACCAATATTCTGGGTGGGCGCGGCCGCTATCTCGGCACCTTCGTCGGCGTCATCCTGATCGTGCTCTTGAACAGCGTGCTCTCGATCATGGAGATGCCGGAAGCCGGCCGACAGGTGATCTATGGCGCCGTCATCATCTTGATGCTGCTCGTCTACGGGCGCGGCGAGCGGGTGACCAGTTAGCGAGTAGCGAATGGCGAGTAGCGAATAGTTAGAAGAAAATAGAGCGCCCGCTGTCCGCCACTCTACTCGCTACTCGCTACTCGCTACTCGCCCTTTCCGATCATTCGCCGCCGCCCCCGACGACACTCCGACGAGGGCCGGACGCAGCACGCGCTCGCCGATCGCGTAGCCGGGCTGGATCACGGTGTGCACCTGGCCCTTGGCGAGATTGTCGTGCGGCGCCTCGAACATCGCCTGATGCAGATTGGGGTCGAATTTCTCGCCCGCCGGGTCGAGCTTGCGCACCCCGTGACGCTCGAGCACCTTGGCGAACTCGCGCTCGGTGAGCTCGACGCCCTCGATCAAGCCCGGCAAGACCGCCCTCGGTCTTGCGCGCCTCGCCCGGAACCGTCTCGAGCGCGCGCCGCAGATTGTCGGCGACCGAAAGCATGTCGCGCGCGAAGGCCGACACGCGTAGGCACGGGTGTCGGCGACTTCCTTCTCGGTGCGCCGGCGCAAATTCTCCATTTCCGCGAGAGCGCGCAGGAGCTTGTCCTTCAGCTCCGCCTTCTCCTGCTCGAGCTTTGCCGCGGCATCCTCCCGAGGCCGCGCCATCGACGCTGGCCGCGTCCGGCGCCGTTCGGGGCAGCCTCGTTGCGAGGAGTCCGCGGCTTTTCGTCTTCGCCGGCCATCATGTCCTCTTTCAGCAACAGGTCCGGATCGCGATATCTGTAAGCTTCGGCTCGAAAATCAAGTCCAATGTCGGCAAATCCAGCCCTCAGATCCGAACGCGCCAAGGCGGGCGGCCTTAAAGGGGTCGCTTTCGCTCACTCCGGCTTGAAGACGCCGAGAAGCCGACGCCTGATCGCGTTCTGGCGCGCCGCCGAGGTGACCTTCGCGCCCGTGAGGTCGGTGACGTAGAAAACGTCGACCGCACGCTCGCCGAAAGTGGCGATATGGGCCGAGACGATGTTGAGGTTCATCGCCGAGATTTGCGAGGTGAGATCGAAGAGGAGGCCTTGCCGGTCGAGCCCCGAGACCTCGACCACCGTGTGGCGGTTCGACAAGGTGTTGTCGACCACCACCTCGGAGGCGACATCGAAGGTCTTGGCGCGCGCCCGCTTCGGATCGCGGCGCTCGATATCGGCGATGCGCCGGCGCCCTTCGAGCAGCTGCTCGATGGTTTGCGCCACCCTTTCGGCGCGGCGCAGCTCGTCCGCGTCCTCGTCGAAGGCGCGCGAGATCGAGATGGTGTCGATGGCGCGCCCGTCGCTCGTGGTGAAGATCTGCGCATCGACGATGTTGGCGCCCGCCATGGCGCAGGCGCCGAACACGAGCGACAAGAGATGCGGATGGTCGGGCGCGAACAGCGTGAGCGTCGTCACGTCGCGGAAGCTGTCGGTCTCGATCGCGGTCGCCGGCAGGCGCTTCTGCCGTTCGGCGTCCCTGATGAGATGCGCCTGCCGCACCTTGCTCTCGAGCGGCACGCGCAGCCAATAGGCGGGGTAGTGGCGCTTGGCATAGGCCTCGAATTCGCGCGCCGGCCAGTCGGCGAGCCTTTCGCGCAAGGCGTCCTGCGCAAGGCGCACGCGCTCGCCGCGCTCGACCGCCGAATGGCCGCCCGGCGAGCACGACCTCGGTCTCGTAATAGAGGGTGCGCAAGAGCTCGCCCTTCCAGCCCGTCCAGACGCCGGGCCCGACCGCCTTGATGTCGGCGATGGTCAGCACCATGAGCAGCTTCAGGCGCTCGAGCGTCTGCACCACGGCGGCGAAATTCTCGATCGTCCTCGGGTCGCTGAGGTCGCGGCTCTGCGCCGTCGTCGACATCAGGAGATGGTGCTCGACGAGCCAGGCGACCGTCTCGGTTTCCGCCTCGCTCAGGCCGAAGCGCGGACAGAGCTTGCGCGCGATGCGCGCGCCGACGAGCGAATGGTCCTCGGCGCGGCCCTTGGCGATGTCGTGCAGGAACAAGCGCCACGTAGAGCGCGCGACGGTTCTGGATCGTGTGGAAGATGGTGTTCGAGAGCGGGTGCTCGGCCTGCGCCCTTCCGGCGTCGATCTCCGAGAGCACGCCGATCGCGCGGATCAGATGCTCGTCGACGGTGAAGTGGTGATACATGTTGAACTGCATCATCGCCACCACCCGGCGGAAATCCGGGATGAAGCGGCCGAGCACGCCCGCCTCGTTCATGTGACGCAGCACGGTCTCGGGCGCGTTGCGCGAGGTCAGCATCTCGATGAAGAGGCGGTTGGCTTCCGGGATCCTCGCGCACGGCTGCGCGTGATCAGCTTCAGCGAACGGGTGACGAGGTGCTTGGCCTCGGGATGGATGGCGAGGTCGTGCTTGTCGGCAAGCCAGAAGAGGCGGATGAGATTGACCGGATCCTTCTCGAAGACATTCGCCGACGCGAGCGTGAGGCGCCCGTTCGCGACGGCGAAGCCCGGCGCTTCGAGCGCGCGCGTGCGCTTGCGGCGGAAACGCCCGAGAAAGCGGTCGAGCAGCGGGCGCGGCATGGTCTCGCGCGCTTCCATCGCGGCGCAGACGATGGCGGTGAGGTCGCCGACGTCCTTGGCGATGAGGAAGTAGCGCTTCATGAAGCGCTCGATGCCGGAGAGGCCCTGCGCGGCTCACCACCTTGAGGCGCTCGGCGACGAGGCGCTGCATGTCGAAGGACAAGCGCTCCTCGGCGCGCCCGGCGATGAAATGCATGTGGCAGCGGATGCGCCACAGGAATTCCTCGCAGCGCGAGAACAAGGCGAACTCCTCGGGCGAGAACAGCCCGGCGTCCACGAGGTCCTTGGCTTCCTTCGACGCGGTAGACGTATTTGCCGATCCAGAAGAGCGTGTTGAGGTCGCGCAAGCCCTCCTTTGCTCTCCTTCACATTGGGCTCGACGAGGTAGCGCGAGCCGTTGCCCGAGCGCTTCAGCCTGCTTGTCGCGCTCGACGAGCTTCGCGACGACGAACTCGCCGGCGCTGCCCGCCACGATCTCCGCCTCGAAGCGGCGCGCGAAGCCGTCGAAGAGCTCGCGTTCGCCGAGCACGAAGCGCGCCTCGAGGAGCGCCGTGCGGATCGTCATGTCGGCCTTCGCCGAGCGCAGGCATTCCTCGACCGTGCGCGTCGCGTGACCGACCTTCAGCCGCAGGTCCCACAAGAGATAGAGGATCGCCTCGATGACGCTCTCGCACCAGGGCGAGGCCTTGTAGGGAAGGATGAACAGGAGATCGATGTCCGAGCCCGGCGCCAGGAGGCCGCGCCCATAGCCGCCCGTGGCGACCACCGCCATGCGCTCCGCGGTCGAGGGATTATCGGCCGGATAGAGCTCGCCGGTCGACGAAATCGATAGGCGCTCTCGATGAGCCGATCCATGGCGGCGCAAAGATGCGCGGCGCAGCCTCGCCCGTCGATGCGGTCGATCAGGATGCGCTCGGCCTCGGCGCGGCCCTTCGTCGAGCTGTCGCGAAGATGCGCGAGAAAAGCGTCGCGATCGACGATCCCGTCGGCATGGCTGGCCGGCCGCGCGCTGAGCGTAGCTGCTACGGCCATGGCGTCGCGTTAGACCCTTGCGAGAGGGGAGGCAAGTTGGGGTGAAGAGTGAAGAGTGAAGAGTGAAAGGCGAGTAGCGAATAGCGAGTAGCGAATAGAGGATCCGATCGACACCGCTACTCGCTACTCGCTACCTCGCTACTCGCTACTCGCTAAGCCAGCGCCGCGTGGACCAGATTGCGGAAGAGCTGGCGGAAATACACGCGCTGGCCCGGCGCCTGGATCAGCATGAGCGCCACGAGCTCTTCCGCCGGCGCGATCCAGAACGCGGTGCCGGCGATGCCGCCCCAGTAGAATTCGCCGACCGTTCCCGGCGTCGGCGCCATGCCGTTCTCGCGCCTCACCGCGAATCCGAGGCCGAAACCATGTCCCGGGGGCAGGAGATCGGAGCCGATCGCCACATCGGGGCCCGAGATGGTCGCGACGCCATGAAGGCGAGCGTCTTGCGGCCGAGGATGCGCACGCCGTCGAGCGTCCCGCCGTGATAGAGCATGTGCAGGAAGCGGGCGTAGTCGTCGATCGTCGAGACCAGCCCGCCGCCGCCCGATTCGAATGTCGGCGCGACCCGCGTCTCGATCAGCGTCACCGGCGCGCCCGTGTCGGGATCCTTCGCGAAGGGCTCGGCGAGGCGCTCGTGCTTCTCGGGCGGTGCGAAGAAACCGGTGTCGACCATGCCGAGCGGGCGCGAGGATGCGCTCCTCGAGGAAGGCGCCGAGCGTCTCGTCCCGAGACGATCTCGATGATGCGCCCGAGCACATCCGTCGAATGGCTGTAGTCCCAATGCGTGCCGGGCTGGTTGAGGAGCGGCAGCTTGGCGAGCTCCGCCACATGGCCCGCATTGTTGATGCCCGGCGCGCGCAGCGGGGCCTCGGCGTAGAGCCGCTGCACCATCGAGGTCCCCGTGAAGCCATAGGTGAGGCCGGAGGTGTGGCGCAGCAAATCCTGGATGGTGATCTCGCGCTTTGCCGGCACGAGCTCGAGCTTGCCGCGCTTCTCGACGCCGACTTTCGGCTCGGCGAATTCGGGAATGAATTTGGCGAGCGGGTCGGCGATGAAGAGCCGCCCCTCTTCGACGAGCATCATGATGGCGACCGAGACGATCGGCTTCGTCATCGAGTAGACACGGAAGATGCCATCCCGCCGCATCGGCGGACCACCAGGCCGCGTAAGCCCGAGATTCTCGCGATAGGCGACCTTGCCTTGCCGCGAGATCAGCATGCTCACGCCCGGCACATGTTTCGTCTCGATCTCGCGGCGCATCACCGCGCCGAGCCTCGGAAAGCCTGTCGGGCGAAAGCCCAACCTCCTCGGGCCTCGCCGTGCGGAAGCTGCGGAGGAAAGCGCTTTTTGCATGACGTTCACGGGCGGATCTCCCGGCTTGGGGCTTGATCTCGCTCTGCTGAGAGGCAGGTCCGAACTCCGATGACCGCCCGTCGAGCGACGCCGATCACCTTCACCCCTCTTCATAAGAAAGGCACGGCGAGCCGGTCAACCGGGCTTGCGTCGACCGAATTTCCAAGTGATCACCGTTCGAGGTGAGGACACCCAAGTTGCAACCGGTCCGAACCCCGTCGGAACGATGAAAGCGGGATCGGCGAGCGGCCAATCGGGGCAAGAGACGCATCGTGGCGGGGCAATGCGGCCGCGCGGACGCGCCGCGCATGAACTACATCTTCCATTTCGGCGACATGTGGAACGCGCGCGACGAATTCCTCGCCGGCACGCTGATGACGCTTCGCCTTTCGGCGCTCGCGATGGTCGCGAGCCTCGTCATCGCCATCCTCGGCGCGCTGCGCCCGCACCTCGGGCCCGAGGCCCTTGCGCCTCCTCGTCGCCGCCTATGTGGAGGTCATCCGCAACACGCCGTTCCTGGTGCAGATCTTCATGATCTTCTTCGGCCTGCCGACGATCGGCGCTCCGCCTCGACGCGGATGAGGGCGCGCTGATCGCGCTCGTGCTCAACGGCTCGGCCTACACGATCGAGATCGTGCGCGCCGGCATCGAGAACATCGGCCACGGCCAGATCGAGGGCGCGCTGGCGCTCGGCCTGCATCGCCTGCAAGCCTTTCGCCTCGTCGTGCTGCCGCAGGCCATGCGCATCATCGTGCCCCCGCTCGGCAGCCAATTCATCCTGCTCATGCTCAATTCGAGCGTCTGCTCGGCCATTTCGGCCGACGAGCTGACCTCGGCCGCGCTCGACGTCCAGGGGCGCACCTTCCGCGCCTTCGAGGCCTTCATCGTCGCCGCCGCCATCTATTTCGCCTTGTCGCTCCTGTTCTCCAGCGCCTTCGCGGCGCTCGAGCGCATGGCCTTCGGAAAGACGGTCACCCGCTGATGCGCAGCTTCAACTCCGGCGATCTCGTCTATCTCCTGCTCGCGGCGCGCTGGACCGTGCTCTTGTCGCTCATCGCCTTCGTCGGCGGCGGCATCGTCGGCCTCGTCATCGCGCTCATGCGCGTCTCCGAGGCTGCGGCCGGCACGCTGGTTCGCCATCGGCTTCATCCGCGTCTTTCAGGGCACGCCGCTGCTCTTGCAGCTCTTCCTCGTGTTCTTCGGCGGCGACATGATCGGCGTCCCGCTCGGCGCCTGGCTCTCGGTGATCCTGGGCTTGAGCCTGAATGCCGGCGCTTTCCTCGGCGAGATCTGGCGCGGCTCGATCCAGGCGGTGCCGAACGGCCAGATCGAGGCGGCCGCGCGCGCTCGGCCTGCATTACGGCCAGCGCATGCTGCGCGTCGTCGCCCCGCAGGCCCTGCGCATCGCCATCCCGCCGACGGTCGGCTTCCTCGTGAACCTGATCAAGAGCACCTCGCTTGCCGCCATCATCGGCTTCGTCGAGCTCACGCGCGCCGGCCAGCAGCTCAACAACGCGACGTTCCGGCCCTTCCTGATCTTCGGCCTTGTCGCGCTCGTGTATTTCGTGATGTGCTGGCCGCTTGACGATCGCCGCCGGCCGGCTCGAAACGCCGGCTCGCGCTCGCCTACAAGCGGTGAAGTCGCGCATGGAACCAGCGAGGAGGAGACGCATGCGCATCTGGAGTTATGTTGGGGGGCGGCCGTGAGCCTGGCCTTGGCGTTCGGGCTCGCCTCGGCCGAGCCGGCGAAGGCGCAAACCGTCGACGAGATCATCAGCCGCGGCACGATCAATATCGGGGTTCTCGTCGATCTGCCGCCCTATGGCATCCTCAACGCGCAGCAGGAACCCGACGGCTACGACATCGAGGTCGCGAAGCTGCTCGGCAAATATCTCGGCGTGAAGGTCAATCTCGTGCAGCTCACCTCGCCGAACCGCATTCCCTTCCTCGTCACCAACAAGGTGGACCTCATCGTGGCGACTTTCGGCGTCACGCCGGAACGCGCCAAGCAGGTGCTGTTCTCGATCCCCTACAGCGCCATCGAGAATGTGGTCTTCGGCCCGAAGGACAAGCCCATCAAATCGGTCGCGGATCTCAAGGGCCTGCGCGTCGGCGTGCCGCGCGGCACGGTGCAGGACGTGATCTTGACCTCGACGCTCGGCAACGACGTCAAGATGGCGCGTTTCGATGACGACCCCTCCACCTATCAGGCGCTGCTCACCGGGCAGGTCGACGCGATCGCCGAGACCGGCCTCACGGGCGACGAATTCTACGCCAAAAATCCGGGCCCCGGCATCGAGCGCAAATTCATCCTGCTGCAGCAGCCGAACGGCATCACCATGCGCAAGGACCAATGGAACCTGCATCAATGGGTGAACACCTTCGTCTATTTCGTGAAGAACAACGGCGAGCTCGAGGCGATCCACCAGAAGTGGTTCCATAAGCCCTTGCCGAACCTGCCGACCTTCTGAAGCCGAGCGCCTCGCGTCCTGGCCGGGCTTGTCCCGGACACGGACGACTTTATCGCATACCGAGCGCGAGCGGCTCCAAGGCGATCACTTTCCCGCCCGTCGCCTTCGCATCCGCATGATCATGCGTCGCGAGCAAGGCGGGCAGACCGCGCCGGCGCAATTCGTCGAAGACGAAGTCGCGAAAGCGCGCACGAAGCGCCGTGTCGAGCTTGGAGAAAGGCTCGTCGAGCAGCACCGCGCGGGGTTCGGAGAGCAGCACGCGCAAAAGCGAGACGCGCGCTCGCTGACCGCCGGAGAGGGTCGCAGGATCGCGATCGGCGAAGCCCTCGAGATCGACCGAGGAAAGCGCCTCTTCGACACGGGCGCGCCGCGCCGCCCTTCCCTTCACCGCGCTCGGCAAGGCCAAAGGCGAGATTGCCGCCGACCGAGAGATGCGGGAACAGAAGATCGTCCTGGAAAAGGATGCCCGTGCGGCGAAGCTCCGGAGGCTCGGCATCGATCCTGCGGCCATCGAGAAAAATGCGGCCCGACACCCGGAATGCCGGATCGAGCGTGCCGCAAATCGCGGCGAGCAAGGTGGATTTGCCGGAACCGCTCGGGCCCATGATCGCGACGATCTCACCGGGCGCGACCGCGAGCGATAGCCGCAGGAGCTCGCCGCCGCGAAGCGAGACGGCGAGCTCCTCGATGACGAGTGCTCCTCGCGCCTCATGCATCGCGCAGCGCCCTATGATGGCGGAAGAGCAGCGAAGGCACGATCAACGCCAGCGCAAAGCCGAGGAAGGGCAAGGCGGCCTGCATCAGGGCATGGACGCCGACGACGCGTCGGTCGGCGCCGGCGGCGAGCGCGACCGCTTCCGTGGTGACGGTGGCGAAGCGCCCCCCGCCGATGATGAGCGTCGCGAGATATTGGGCGACGCTGACGGCGAAGCCGACGGCGCCGGCGACCAGGAGGGCGCGCGCCAGCATCGGCAGGCGCACGGCCCAGAGCGCGCGCCAGGGGCTCGCGCCGAGCAGGAGCGCGGTCTTCCGATAGCGCTCGTCATAGGCGCGCCAGGGCTCCGCGAGCGAGAGGAAGACGTAAGGCAGGACGAAGACGAGATGGGCGAGGCCGACCTCGAAGACATTGCCGTCGAGACGGAACGCCGCCATGAGGCTCGCCATGCCGGTGAGGAAGGCGATTTGCGGCACGAGCAAGGGGATGTAGAGAAGCGCAAAAGTGGAGGCGGGCGGGACGCCGCGCCGCACCTCGTTCTCGAGGCACAAAATAGTGAGCGACGAGGGCGGTTCCGGCAACGCCCGCACCCAGCAGCAAGGTGCGCAACAGCATCGGGACGGCCGGTGAGAGCTCGTGTCGCCAGGTCTCGAAAGTGAAGGCGTGCGGCCACATCTCCGGGAAGCGCCAGGAGGCGGCAAAGGACCAGAGCACGAGGCTCGCGAAAGGCGAGAGCGGCCACGACGCCGATCACGACGGCGAGGACCGGCGCCGTGATGCGAAAGGCGGCTTCCCAGCAATGGCGGCTCCCGGTCACCACCCAATGACGCCATCCGATGAGGATCACGCGCTCGATCGCGAGCCAGAGCCCGATGCTCAAGAGCGCGAGCGCGGCCTGCAGCACGGCCGCGGCGCTCGCCTCGAACTGCAAGGCGAGGTCGGGATCCTGCGCGAGGCGCAGCGCCTCGATCGCGAGCGTCGGGGGCGCGTTCGGTCCCAGCACGAGGGCCGCATCGACGACGGAAAGCCCATAGACCAGGACGGCGAGAAGCGGGAGCCGCAATTGCGGGTAGAGGCGCGGCATGACGACCTTGGCGAAGGCGGCGACGCGGCGATAACCGAGCGTGCGCGCCGCGGTGAAGGCGCGCGTCGCATCCGCCTGCGGCAAGGCGGCGAGCGTCATCAGGAACAGGAAGGGGATTTCCTTCATGATCAGGCCGGCCGCAAGCGACAGGCCCCCAGGCATCGTTGACGATCAAGAGGTCGGGTGGGCGTTGATAGCCGGTCGCCCAGGGGGAGAGAAGGCGAAAAAGGAGGCCTGACGGCGCGATGACGAAGGCGAGGCCGAAGGCCAAAGCCACGTAAGGAACGGAAAGAAAGGCGACAAGAGCCGCCTCGTCAGCGCAAAGCCGCGAGTGCCCATGAAGGCCGCCGTCAGCACGATCACCGCGCCGAGCGAAAGCGCGGCGCTGGCGAAGCCGACGAACAAGGTGACGCCGATCGAGCGCGGAGCGACGGCATCGCGAAAAGCGCGCGCCAGGGCGCAAGCGTGAATTCGGTGCCGCCGAGCGCCGGCCAAAAGCCGAAGGCGGGCAAAAGCGTGGCCGTCAACCCCGCCGCGACCGGAAGGATCAGCACGGAGACCGTCAGGATCGGGCCGAGCCGAAAGATCATGAGAACGGGATCTCGGTTCGAGCTACGCCACCTTAGCTGCTACCTAAATGTCTTACGGAGAACGTAGTGAGACCTAGGATCCCTTTGGTCGGGCTAACCAAGCCTTCCACAGTGGGTCGCTCGAGCTGTTCAAGAAAGTTAAGCTGCTGAATCATAATATATTTTCTCTTCAACTCGAGGGTGCTCGAATACGCTTGAGTTAACTTCTCGAGCCCGCTCGAGTAGCTTCATATGCCATGCCACCATGGGTGACTCTATAATCGCATGTTGACACTACCAAAAGCGGCGCGGATGGCTGCCCATTGTAGCAAAACCACGCTACTTGCCTTCTCCTTCAAACCGGGATTCGGCAACGTCCCTCGAACGAGATTGCGATCACGTTTGTCGGAGCCACGGCAAGAAGCAGGCTTGCCCATCTTATCTCTCGGGCCGCAAGCCGCTATGATACCAGCGTGAAACGATAATGGCGCTCGACCGCAACGCCAACGCGAGGCGCTCGTGTGCCACCTGGGCGGCCAAGCTCGGAAAAGCCGCTTCGGGAGCTTTCAAAGGAGCGGCCCTGATGCCTCGCGTTCTTTCCAGACGCGGTCTCCTCGCCTCGGCGGCCGTCGGCGCCGCCGGCGTCATCGCGCCTCGCCTCGGCTTTGGCCAATTCGTCGAGACGCCGCAGGCGCCGCTCGAGATTTCGAAGGACCCATGCACGCCTCCCGCAGCTCGTCGTCGAGCGTCGCACGCTCGAGGTGAACGGCAAAGCTGCCTCCGTCCTCGGCCTCAAGGGGCCGGACGGCGCCTCGGGCCTCGTGCTCGATGCGGATCAGCGTTTCCTCTTCGAGCTCGTGAACCGCAGCGGCGAAGCCACCATCGTCCATTGGCACGGCCAGACCCCTCCGACGAACCAGGACGGCGTGGTCGAGACCGGATATGAGGGGCCGATCGAGAATGGCGAAAGCCATGTCTACGACTTCGCGACGCGGCCCGGCACGCATTGGATGCATTCTCATCTCGGCTTGCAGGAACAGGCGCTGCTCGCCGCGCCGCTCATCATCCGCTCGGCCGAGGACCTCGCTCTCGACGCGCAGGAGGTCACGGTCCTGCTCCACGATTTCAGCTTCAGGGACCCCGCCGAGCTCTTGCGCTCGCTCACGGGCGACAGTGTCATGCGCCACGAGGTGACGGCGGGCGCAGGCGTTTTTGCGCCCGCGCCGGCGTCGCCCACCGGCTCGTCGGTCTCGACGCTCGCCTTGTGCGGCGACGTGTATCTCAACGAGATCGATTACGATGCCTATCTCGCCAACGACCGGACGCTCGACGATCCGCTCGTCGTGCGCACGGAGCGCGGCGGCCGCGTGCGGCTGAGGCTCATCAACGGCGCGAGCGGCACCTCCTTCTGGATCGACCTCGGCGCGGTGCAAGGCGAGGTGATCGCGGCCGATGGCAACGAGGTGAAGCCGGTCGCGGGCTCGCGTTTCCCCTTGGCGCAAGGGCAGAGGCTCGACATCCTCGTCGACGTGCCGGCGGGCAGCACGGTGCCGGTGCTCGCCCAGCGCGAGGGCGAGCGCGACCTCACCGGCATCGTGCTCGCCGCACCCGGCGCCGCCGTCGCCAAGATCGCCACGCTCGCCGCGGAGAAGGCGCCGCCGATCGACCTCTCGCTCGAGGAGAGGCTCGAGGCCGTCACCCCCTTGCCATCGAGGAAGCCCAACACCAAGCGCGAGATATCGCTTGCGGGCACGATGAGGCCGTTCATCTGGACGATCAACGAACGAACCTTTGCCGATCACAAGGACATCAGGATGCAGCACGGCCAACGTGTCATCATGGAGATGCGGAACAACTCGCTCATGGCGCATGCCATGCATCTGCACGGCCATTGCTTCCAGGTGATCGAGCTCGAAGGCAAGCCGCTCTCCGGCGCGGTGCGCGACACGGTGCTCGTGCCGGCGCTCGGCACCGTCACCATCGCCTTCGACGCCGACAACGTCGGGCGCTGGCTCTTCCATTGCCACAATCTCTGGCACATGGCGGCCGGAATGATGACGCAGCTCGTCTATAAATACGCGTGATAGGAATCGGCCGTGATCCTCACACCTTCCTAAAACGCGAGCCAGCCGCTATATTTCTGCCATGACGATTTTGCTCGAACACGCTGTCAAGAAGGTGCGGGACCTTCCTCCGGAAGCGCAGAATGCTCTCGCGCGGATGCTGTTACAATTCGCCGGCATGGATCAATCCATGGTGGAGCTAAGCCAAGAGGAAGCCGCTTCTTTCGACACATCGCTCATTGAAGAGGCCCGAGGGGAGTTTGCGACGGAAGAGCAAATCACGGCCATTTGGAAAAAGCATGGCCTGTGAAGCTTAGATATACGATTCGCGCCGCCGCCATGGTGCGCGACGCACTTCGGCCGCGGCGAAATAGATCTCTCTGACGCGCTCTACCGCGCATCGTAGCGGCGTTGCCAGATCGGTCACGATGCGGGTCATCCAGGAGGGATGAGGCTCGGCGAGGGTCGGGCCGAGTTCCTCCGTCGAAAGCGTCGCGACGCCACGCGGCACCGCCTCGAATCGGGCGCGGTCGGCCTCGCCGAGCTTCCTCATCGCCAGCACCGTGAAGCCGCCATAGCCAGTGGGGTCCTGCTTTTTCGCCTGCGCTTGCGGCGACAGCAGGAAGTTGCAGAGCAGGAGCGCTGCGTCCTTATGCGCGGCATTGTAAGGGATGGCGAGAAAGCTCGCATTGCCGATCGTGCCTTTGTCGAAGACGAAGCTGCGCACGCTTTCGGGCAATTCGCCGCGCGCGATGGCGCTCGAGGCCTCCGCCGGGATTGAAGGACAGGGCAAGATCGATCTCGCCATCCGCCATCAATGTGCGCAGCGCCGCTGAATTCGCCGGATAGGCACGTCCCTGCCGCCACAGATTGGGCCGCAGCGCATCGAGATAGGCGAAGAGGGGAGCCGTGGCGGCGTCGAAATCGGCATCGTCGGCCGGTCTTTGCAAGCGCGAAGGATCGGGGGTGAGCTCGATCAGCACCTGCTTGAGGAAGGTCGCGCCGAGGAAATTCGCCGGATCCGGATAGGCGAAACGTCCCGGATGGGCCTTCGCCCATTGAAGCAGGGCCATCGCCGATTTGGGCGGCGCGGCGAGCGCCGGGCCCTCGCCGTAAAACACGAACTGCGCCATGTTCCACGGTGCTTCGAAACCGTCGGTCGGGATGGTGAAATCGCTGCGCAGGCCGGGCTTTCCCTCGACGTCGACATAACGCCAGTTCGGGAGCTCTTCGGCGAAGGGCCCAAACAGCAGTCCGTTCTTCTTCATCGAGGCGAAATTCGGCCCGTTGATCCAGATGAGGTCGACGGCGCCGCCTTCGTCTCGCCCCGCGGTCTTCTCGGCGAGCACGCGGGTCACCGCCTCGGCGGTGTCGCTGAGCTTCACCTCGACGACGCTCACGCCATAGCGCGCCTTCATCTCCTCGCCCGCCCAGGCGATGTAGTCGTTCATCGCCTGCGACCCGCCCCAGGCGTACCAATAGACCGTCTGCCCCCTTCGCCCGCTCGACGATCGCCGGCCAGTCTCTCGGATCGGGCACGACGCCTCGAGCGCCGGCGAGCGCCGGCACCTGCCAAGGCGAAAAGACCGAGGAGGACGAGCATGGCTCGTCGCGAAACTCGCGTCGGCAGCGTCCCTTCACCGGTCATTGTTGCGCCTGCGCACGCCGGCCGAGACGGGCCGCCCGCCGCTCCTCGATGACCGGCCCGAGCACTTCCTCGTGGAAGGCGTCGCAGCCGATGCACAGATTGCCGTAGGCTTCGCCTTTCGGCGTCACGGTCTTGCTGCGCTCGAGGAAGCGATCGACGCTCCAGCCGAGCGAAAGACCCATGCGTTCGGGTGTCCCCCGATTGATGGCCTGGAAGGCCGGATGGGCCGCGAGGCTGTCGAGGATGCCGATCAACGACTCCTCGGTGAGATTGCCGAGCGGGTGCTTCGTCTTCAGGCAGCAGGGATAGACGTCGCCCGTCGGCGCGATCGCGACCTCCGAACCCGAGTGTCGATGGTTGAGGAAGTTGGCGCCTCCCGACCAGCGGTTGCAGAAATTATCGGCGAGCGTCGCGGTCGAGAGGCCGTTGCTCCAGGCGCGGCCCCGCGGCCATAATTTCCCGATCCATGTATCGGGCGTCGCGCCGAAGAAGGAATAGAGGGGACCCTCCTCATCGCGCCATTTGCGCTCGCCCGCCTTGTGGCCCGAAGCCGACATGCCGGCCGCCTCGAACCAGGAGATCAGTCGGTTTTTGAGCGTTTCGCGCTTTGTGCCTTGCATGCCGATGTGGAAATCATCCATGCCGGCGACCGAGATCATCCAGACGCCACGCGCCAGAAGCTCGCCGATGATGCGCTCGGTGATGAGATCGCCTGTCGTCTGCACCACGAGCTTGACGCCGCCCACGGGTGCGTATTTGGCGCGAAGAGCATCGAGTGCGGGGTAGAGAACCTCCTCGCGGACGGGGTCGAGCAGGACCTCGCCGCCCGAAAGGATCACGCGCCCAAGGCGTTCGGCGAAGCCGCCACCGGGCAGCGGCTGGCCGAGGTCGAGATACACCATCCGGTCGGGCAGATTGCCGACGATGCGCGGGAAGCTGCGCTTCGCCCTCGAGACCTCATCGGCGAGCTCGTCACGGGCATAGGGGCGGAATTTGTCGTCGTAGCAATGTGCGCATTTGCGGTGACAGGCAAGGAAAGCACGTAATAGATCGATTCCATCGGCATTCTCTCGACGACGCTCCCGCTTCTCGCAGGGGCTGGTGAGGCGGGGAGCGTCGACGAATTCAAGCTCACATCGGCGTGACAATGACAAGCGATTTGATGGCCGCGCCGGCCCTCGTCGCGTCAACCCGCCTTCGGTGGCGGCAAACCCCCATCTCGAGCAGCAGGCGACCGGAAGAATGGCGTCCATTCTTGCGGGTCGTGCTCGAGGAGCCGCGCCACGTCCTCCGGGCGGTCCACATCCCACACCGTGGCGGGTTCGGACCAGGTCAGCGCGGCGGCGTGCAAACGGGCACGCGTCTGTTGCATAACGCGCTCGGTGCCCCATTCGATCCCCACGAACAGGCTCTGCGATCGGACGCTGCAACCCGATGAGCCCATAGCCACCATCCTCCGCCGGGAGGAACACGGCATCGAGGCCGGCCCGAAGCGCGGCGGCGCAGAGACGCAAATGCTCCCGCGAAAGCATCGGACAGTCCGAGCCGACGAGCAGCAAGCGGCCCGCGCCGGGCCGCGAAGGCGGCGAGCATGCGCTGCCCGATATCGCCCGGCGATTGCGGCGCGAGGCCGATGTCGAACTCGGCACGACAATCCGCGAAGAACGGATGGGAGGTGTCCGGCGAACACCAGAGCGTCACCTCGCCGAGCCTGGCCTCGACAGCGCTGCTCAGCACCTTGCGCACCAAGGCTGCGTGGAGCGCCGCCGCGCCTTGCGCTCCCAGGCGCGGGATGAGCCGCGTCTTCGCCTCCCCCGCGACGGGCGCGCGGGCGAAAACGGCGATTCCCAAGCTCTCGCGCCGACGCTCCCTTTGGCGCTCAGTCGCGGTCGCGGGACATAGCCATAGCGCCGCGCCAGCTTCCCCGTATCGGCGCCCGCCCAATAGGCGAGACGCAAGCACCACATGAGGAGGATGAGACGCCAGACGCCCTTGGCCTCGAACCGGCGCCCCGACGCGATCACGCGTTCCGTCAACGCCACCGGCGGACCAAGCCGCTTCAGCGCCTTGGAGATGGCGATGTCCTCCATCAAGGGGATGTCCGGATAGCGGCCCGCCCGCAGGAAGGCGTCACGACGCATGAAAATCGCCTGGTCGCCGGTCGCGACGCCGGTGAGCCGCGAGCGCCAATTCATCATGAAGGCGACCACGCGCAACATGAAGGCGCGGCCGGTGAGCTCGACATCGAACCGGCCCCAATCTCGCCCTTCTCCCGCAAGCGCGGAAAGGACGAGTACGATCGGCGTTTTCGGGCAAGCGCGCATCGGCGTGCAGGAACAGGAGCACGTCGCCCTTGGCCCGCTCGGCGCCCGCATTCATCTGCGAGGCGCGTCCGCGCGGCGCGGTGATGACGAGATCGGACCATGGCCTCGCCTGCGCGACCGTCTCGTCCGCGCTCCCACCATCGACGACGATGATCTCGACGCCCCTTCGGCGCAAAGGCGCGAGCGCCTCGAGCGTGGCGTCGATCCGTGAGCCCTCGTCGAGCACGGGCAGGACGATCGAGAGGCGCCCCGGCTCAAGGCAAGCCTCGTCGGCCGCCCTAGGGCCGCGTCGACCGGGAGAGGTTCGAGACGGGGCCAAGGAAAGTCTCAGCGTCTCGCGAGCTTGAGGTGAACGACGGCTGGCGTCGTGACCGTGCGAACGAGCTCGAGCCCATGCAGATCGGAGCCGATGTTGTCGAACAGCCGCTCGCCGGCGCCCAGAAGCGTCGGCACGAGGCTGATCTCCATCTCGTCGACGAGGCCGGCCGCGAGATATTGCTGCGCGGTTTGCGCGCCGCCGCCGAGCGAGACATCCTTGTCGCCGGCGGCCGCCGCGCGAGATCGAGTGCCTTCGCGATCCCCTGAGTGACGAAGGTGAAAGTGGTCCCTCCTTCCAATGCGAGGGGTTCCCGCGGGTGGTGGGTGAGCACGAAGACAGGATGATGGAAGGGCGGATTGGCGCCCCACCACCCTTTCCACGGATCGCGCGCTATCCCAAGGGCCGGGATGTCCGCCGAACATGTTGCGCCCCATCACCGTGGCTCCGATGTTGGACGAACCATTGCTCCACGACAGGCGTGCTTTCGTTCACCTCTCCACCTTCAAGCCCAAGCAGGGCGCGAAAGGCCGCGAGCCGAAACGCCCAGGCGTGCAGACGCTCGCCGCCGATCCCGAGCGGGGCCTTGACGCTCTGATCGGGGCCGGCGACGAATCCGTCGAGCGACATCGATAATTTCAAGCGCAGCTTCGACATTCTCTCTCTCCGACCTGTGGACGAGCGCTTTTCGCCGCGATCATAGACATCATCAGCCGCTCGAACCCAACACGCTCATGCGACGCAAGGAGCCGCAACGAGACGCCAGGAAGGCTTTGCGACGTGAACGATTTCGGCACCCCGGCCGTTACTCTCAGCGCCGGGCCTCTTCGCGCCCGGTTCAGGGTGGGCCGCAGGCGAGGAACAATCGGGATGAAGCGCTCGGAGCGAGCCAGGTCGCGGCGGCTGAAGCGGCATACGGGCCCGCAAGCCTGCACGTTTGCGCTCGCGGCCGCCTTGTCGTTCCTCGGCGCCGCACCCGGCGTGGCGGCGCCGCCACTGCCCCCTGTCCGCCCCTCGGCGCCCGCGACGAAGCCGCCAAGCGCCGCGGCACCTGCGCCGACACCTGCGCCAACTCCCGCGCCGACGCCTACGCCACCACCTGTTTCGCAAGAGGACGCCGCAGCCTGCCTCGCCAAGCTCGCCGCAAGCGGCGCCACGGCCGAGCCCGTGCCCGCTCCGCCCGCGCCCTTGCCCGATTGCAGCAGCATGACGCCGGTGCGATTGAGCGTCGATCCACCTCGCCTCCGGCGCCGTCGCTCGATCTGCCGGGCAAGTCCGATCGTGAATTGCGAATTCGCGCTCGTCTTCACCGACTATGCACGAAACCTCCTGGCGCCGCTCGCCGCCTCGATGCTCGGCTCGCCGGTGGCCGCGCTCGACACCGGGCCCGCCTATGAGTGCCGCGGCGCGCAATCACGTCGCCGGCGCGAAGACGAGCGCCCACGGCAAGGGGATCGCCATCGATCTTGCCGGAGATCGTTCTCGCGGACCACCGGCGCATCGGCATCGCGCATCAGGCGGATGCGGCCGAGACGCTCTTCCTGCAAACGATGCGGCACGCCGCGTGCGGCTGGTTCACCACCGTGCTCGGCCCCGGCTCCGACCCCTCTCACGCCGAGCATCTCCATTTCGACATCTTGCAACACGGCGCGAGCGAGCGTTATCGAATCTGCGATTGACGAGTGACGCCTCGGCCATGGCTAAGGGTCATCGGCGCGCATATTCGCACCAGGGCGGAGCGTTTGCACGGGATCATCACGTTTGACAGGATCGAGCGGCGGCACGCCTTGAGCGCTCGGCGGCAGGGTGCGGCGCGTGGGCGCGGTGCCGTGAATGGACGCCCGGCGTCCAGCGTTACGCGCGGGTCGCGCCGGGACGATGGCGCAAGGCTTTCCCGGAGCGGCGCATGACGAGCTTTCCGAACGACGCCGCCAAACGCCTCCTCGCGACCGCCGAGGCCAAGCGCCTGCACGGGCCACAAGCCAAGGCCTGGCGCCGCTTCGGCCCCTATCTCAGCGAGCGTCAATGGGGCACGGTGCGCGAGGACTACAGCGCCAACGGCGATGCCTGGGAGTATTTCTCGCATGAGGATGCGCGAAGCCGCGCCTATCGCTGGGGCGAGGACGGCATCGCGGGCTTCAGCGATGACGAGCTGCAGCGGGTGCCTGTCGCTCGCGCTCTGGAACGGCCGCGACCCCTTCCTCAAGGAACGCCTGTTCGGCCTCACCAATGCGGAAGGCAATCACGGCGAGGACGTGAAGGAGCTTTATTTCTATCTCGACGCGACGCCGACCCATTCCTATCTGCGCATGCTCTACAAATATCCGCAAGGCGCGGTTTCCTTACGAGGAGCTGCGTCGCGAGAACGCGCGGCGCACCACGCTCGATCCCGAATATGAGCTCCTCGACACCGGCATCTTCGAGCGGCAACCGCTATTTCGACGTCACCGTCGAATACGCCAAGGCCGCGCCCGACGACATCTTGATGCGGGTCACGATCACCAATCAGGCGCCCGAGGCCGCGAAGCTTCATGTTCTGCCGCAGCTTTTCACGCGCAATATCTGGTCGTGGGAGACGATAGCGAGAAGCCCTGGCTGCGAGCGATCGGCAGGCAAGGTGCTCGCTCGACATCCCGGCATGGAAGACCGCGAGCTTGCCGTCGACCAACCATGCGATTTCCTCTTCTGCGAGAACGAAACCAATGTGCGCCGCCTCTTCGGCGTCGAGGGCAAGGCCCGTTCAAGGATGGCATCAATGATTTCGTCGTCGACGGCGACGAGAAGGCGATCCGCCGCGACCAGGGCACGAAATGCGCCGCTCATGTCGAGATCGACCTCGCGCCGGGAGCCACGGCGACGCTTCGCCTGCAGATTTCGTCAGGCCGGCGCCCAGGCTCCCCGCCTTTCGCGGATTTCGACGCGCATCTTCGCGGCGCGTCTCGCCGAGGCCGATGAATTCTACGCGGCGCTGCAGAGCGACATCGCCAGCGAGGATGCGAAGCTCGTGCAGCGCCAGGCGCTCGCCGGCATGATCTGGTCGAAGCAATATTACAATTTCGACGTGCGGCGCTGGCTCGCAGGGCGACCCTGCGCCAGCCGGCGCCTCCCGGTGAGCGCAAGTCCGGGCGCGATCGCGACTGGCAGCATTTGTCGAACAGCGACATCGTGTCGATGCCCGACACCTGGGAATATCCCTGGTACGCCTCATGGGATCTGTGCTTCCAGGCCGTGACCTTCGCGATCATCGATCCCGAATTCGCCAAGACGCAGCTCCTGCTCCTCACCGCAGGAGCGCTTCATGCATCCGAACGGCCAGCTTCCGGCCTATGAATGGGAGTTCAGCGACGCCAACCCCCCGCTGCACGCCTGGGCCGCCTGGCGCATCTACGAGATGGACAAGGCGCTCACCGGACGCGCCGACCGGGATTTTCTCGAACGCATCTTCCACAAGCTGCTCTTGAACTTCGGCTGGTGGGTGAATCGCAAGGATGCCGACGGCCGCAACGTCTTCCAGGGCGGCTTCCTCGGCCTCGACAATATCGGCCTCTTCGACCGCTCATCGCCGTTGCCGACGGGCGGCTATATCGACCAGTCGGACGGCACGGCCTGGATGGCGAAATTCGCCTTGAGCCTCATGCGCATCGCGCTCGAGCTCGCGACGAGCGATCATGTCTACGAGGACATCGCGGTCAAGTTCTTCGAGCATTTCCTGTTCATCGCCGAGGCCATGAGCCGGGTCGGCATGACCGAGACCGATCTTTGGAACGAGGAAGACCAGTTCTTCTACGACGTGCTGCGCCTGCCGAACGGCCATGGCGTGCCCATCCGCGTGCGCTCGCTCGTCGGCCTGATGCCGCTGATGGCCGTGCAGGTGCTCGACATCGCGAGCGCGAAGAGCTGCCGAAATTCGCGCAAGGCCTTGCTCTGGTTCTTCCACCACCGGCCTGACCTCGCCGCGCTGGTGTCGCGCTGGATGGAGCCCGGCATGAAGGGCTCGGCTCTCCTCGCGCTTCTGCGCGGGCATCGCATGAAGGCGGTGCTCGCCCGCATGCTCGATGAGACGGAGTTTCTTTCCGATCACGGCATCCGGTCGGTCTCGAAAATCACGAGGCGCATCCTTACGTCTTCCATGCGGACGGCAAGGAATTCAGCATCCGCTATGTGCCGGGCGAATCCAATTCGCGGCTCTTCGGCGGCAACTCCAATTGGCGCGGCCCGGTCTGGATGCCGATCAACTATCTCCTGATCGAATCCCTCTATGAATTCGAGAGCTATTACAGCGAGGATTTTCTCGTCGAATACCCGGTGCGCTCCGGGCACAAGCTGCCGCTCGGCAAGATCGCCGAGATCCTGTCCGAACGCCTGACGCGCCTGTCGCTCAAGGGGCCGGACGGACGCCGCCCGGTGATGGCCGCCTATCCGGGCCTCGAGAAGCAGAAGGGCTCGGAAGATCTCGTGCTGTTCCATGAATATTACCACGGCGACACGGGGCGAGGCCTCGGCGCGTCGCATCAGACCGGCTGGAGCGGCCTCGTGGCCTTGCTGCTGCGGCCTCGGCGCCGGCAGGAAGCGGAGCACGGGCGGGAGTAGCGAATAGCGAGCAGTGAAAAGTGAGAAGCGAATCCTCGCTACTCAGCAACTCACTGTTCACTTCGTCACTCGACCTTCTCAGTTCAGCTCGGACGCGATGACGCCCTGGCTCGTGACCACGACCCAGCGCCGTCCGTGGCGCTCGATCGCCTCGACCTTGCCGACGCCGGGGATGGCCTCGCCCACCGCGACCTCGCGATAGCCGCCGCGGCCCTCGACAAGGGCGATGCCGTCGTAGACGTCGCGCAAAACCCAGCCTTGGATCGGCGGCTTCTGTAGAGCTTGCGCGTTGGCGGGCGTCACCTGAGCCTGCGTCATCTGGCCTGCGGCGGCGCGCCGAAAGGCGGTGGCGGGGCTTGCACGCCCGGGGCGCTGAGGCGGCTGCGGCACGATCGAGCCGACCGGCAGGGCATCGGTCTGGCGCTCCAGACGATCGAGCCGATCGACGATTTGCGCGAGCTTTTGCGCCGTCACCTGATCGGCGCGATCGAGCTTGCCCGAAAGCTGGGCGAGCGCGCCCGCCGTGTCGGATTTCGCCGCGTCGAGGCCTTGCTTCAAGGCATCGACACTCGCCTTGAGGGACTTTGCATCATCGGTCGGGCGGCCGCGTTCGAGGCTCGCCTGGAGCCCCCCGAGGCTCGCCTTCAAGGCGCGCAGCTCGTCGGCAAGCTGGCGCGTCTCCTGGCGTTGCGCCGCCTCGCTTTGCCAGAGAAGCTGCGCCACATCGGCCTTCGCCTGGCCCACGGACTTTTGCGTCTCGAGAGCTTGCGTGGCAGGCGATGCGCCAAGATGAGCGCCCGCACCCCAGCCGAGCGCCGCCACACCGGCGAGACAGGCTCCGGCGAGCCCGACGTTGCGCACGCTGCGACGCCAGTTCCTGCCGGCGACCTTCGGCAGGATCACGAGCTCTCGCCCCAAGCGGGGCGTCTCGGGTGACGACCGGTCTGTCAAGGAGGTCATGAACATTCGTCCGATAGCTGAAAGATTTTGCTAACGATAATCGCGACGGATTTAACGAAGGCTTACCAAAAGGCCGCTGCGTGATCCGTCGGCCCAGTCATTCGTCTTTCGTTCCCCGCAATTGCCACGTTCCGGCTGCCTGAATGCTGCGAATGAACTTGTCGCGAAGGCGCGTGAAGGTCAGGTCCCATCAGTCACCGCTTCAGCCTTCTCCTCAAGCAAGGCGTCGCCCGATCAATCACCGCGCGATGCGCGTTCCGTCGAGCTCGACGCGATTGATGCACTCGAGGCTGCACGTGCCGCGATGCAAACGATCGAGCAAAACTTGATGATGACGACGACACTCTGCGCAAGGCGAAAGCCAAGGTCGAAAAGTGCGCCAAGGCAAGTATGCCGAGGGCGTAACACTCCGTTCAGATAATTTTGCGGTATTGAGCCCTCGTGCAATGGCTGAATTGGCGGGCCAACCTGCAACCATCTGGTCAATAGTCTGGCGGCAGAGCTACTCTCAAGATGGAGGCGACTACGTGAAGCGCTACGAGGATCTCGACGGACTTCGTGCAATCGCCATCCTCAGCGTGATGTATGCCCACTTCCTCTACGACAGTGCCATCGGGATGCTTGGCGTCTGGCTGTTCTTCGTGCTCAGCGGCTATTTGATCACCGGGATATTGCTGCGATGCCGAGACGAGATCGAGAAGGGGCGCGCCACACCCGCGGGAACCTTCAAGACCTTTTACGTCCGCAGAGCGTTGCAAATCCTTCCGATCTATTATCTTTGCCTCATCGGCACGTGGGTCGTCGGTGATGCGGAGACCAGAAACCAGATTTGGTGGCACGCGGCATTCAGCTCCAATCTGCTCTTTATGTTCCATCCATTGGACTGGCTCACTGTGCATTTCTGGACGCTTGCGATAGAGGAGCAATTCTATCTATTCTGGCCAGCAGTCATCTTGTTGACGCCGCGCCGTATGCTCCCAGCACTAATATTGACCTTTATCGCCGTTGCGCCGGTCTACCGCACCATCGCTATCGCGTTGGAGTTTCCCGCCAAGGACAAATTCCTTATCCCTACCATTGCGTGCTTCGATGCGCTTGGAATGGGCGCGCTTCTCGCGCTCACGGAAAATCAGGTGAAATGGCGCACATTGCTCTTGACGCTCGGTGCCCTGTCGATCCCGATTCCATTTTGCGTGGCCATCTTCAGCTGGAAGGGAGGCCCCCTCATCATGTCCCTCGAATTCACCTTGTGCGCGCTCGCCTTTGCTTGGTTGATCGCGCAGGGTGTAAGCGGCAAAGTGCGTGCTTTGGCGTTCCTGAGATCGCCTCTTTTCGTTGAGTTTGGCGTCGTAAGCTATGGAGCATACGTGTTCCATAAATTCGCAGCGAAGCTCATCAATCTAGTCTATGTCCGGCTCTTTGAGCATTCTCTAGGATCGGGGCCACGGTTGTTCTTCCTCGCCTCCACAGCCACGCTCGTTGTTGCATCGCTCTCATGGCGCTTCTACGAGGCGCCCATCAATGCGCTCAAGCGGTATTTCCCTTATTCCTCGAAGTGGAGCCCGTCGAGAGAATCGATCTCCCGGCCCCTTTCTGAAGAGGGAGGCGCTCTACCTGCCGAGCTCGACGGGAGTGGATGAAGAGCTGTGATTGATTGCGAGCCGTCACCTCACGGTGCGACCGCCTCTCCCAAGCGAGCAGCCGGCGAAGGTGGGAACGAATATGGAAAAAATGGCCACGCCCGTCCAGCAAAACGCCTCGGCACACGCGATGGCTCGGTTCACCGCGCCGGGTTCCCCCGCTAAGCCCCCCGGGCGAGTCCTCTTGCGGAGGCCATCTTTTTGTTTTCATGGCCTTCCATTTAGTTCCCGCAATATAATTGCAAAGCTGCGTCGCCGAGGAGGCGTGCCAAAGGAGGCCCCCAATGGCAGCGATTGCAAATACTGTTGGCCGAGTGAGTTGCATGGCCATCGGCGCCTTCGTGAATCAATGCCACACCGGGCAATCGGTCGCGGACATAGGCTATTTCACGGTCGGGCTTATTCTGCTCGCCTTCCTGATATGGGCGTTTCTCGGGCGACCTACGGGACGGTAACGCCACCTGGCGCCCGACCGGGCCAAAAACCCGGATAGTGGCGCCTGGGGCGGCGTTCATGACGAGGAGGGCGCCTACCTGTGGGCCAGGCGTGAGGGCCGTTTATGCCCAGGTCTCCCCCGTGCTCTCATCGACGTGGGCATCGAGGTTGGCGAGCACCGGCCCCATTCCAGCCCGAGGCGGGCACGCAACGTCGCCGTAGAGCGCCCGCATCCGGCCAAGGATTTCACCGGCACGCGGATCGTCACGCGCGGCACCTGGCACGGGCGGCGCGTCGATATCGGGCGGCAGGCCGATGCGTGGGAACAAGGCCTTTGACGACCTCGTCCGACTGATCGCTCACGCCATCTCGGACGGGCACATCGAGGGGCCGTTCAACGCCACCGCCCCAGGCCCGGTGCGCAATGCCGAATTCACGCGCGCGCTTGCGCGAGCACTGAGGAGACCCGCGCTCCTTCCCGTCCCCGCGGCGCCTTTGCGCTGGATTGCCGGCGACCTTGCGCGGGAACTCCTGCTCGGGGGGCAGAAGGTTCTGCCCGAGAAAGCGATGGCGTCCGGATTCGTATTTCGCCACGCCACGCTCGATCGCGCCTTGCAAAGCCTATTGGGTGCCAAAGCCTGATCCATCCGCCCCCATGCGTCGAGGAGTCGCACGGGCCGAGGAAGAGCGAACGCCCTAACTCTCAGGTGACCGAGGTGTTGCGCGGCTCGATCAAGGGCGCGGTCGCATCTGCGAGCTGATCACCTTGCCGCGGCAGCCAGCCGAAGGAGCGTGCGATGAGGCTGAATTCCGAATGGGTCGAGCGAACCTTGGCGCAATATCCGGCAAGGCTCGTTCCTGAAAGCGACCCCGTGGTCCCAAAGCTGGTCGACATGTTCGGCGACCACACCTTCTTCCTCGACAGCAACGGGCTGAACATCGTCGAGCCGGCGGAGTCGCCTCGCGACGGCGTCCAGGCCGGAAGGGTGGTCGAGCTTGCGCATTGGACGGATGCCAGGCCGCCGAGGCTCGTGCCTCATGATCCCGAGCCGACCGACCTCGTCATCAAGCTCGAGGGCATTGGCTGAGGGTGACTGCCGGGGGAGCTGGCGCGTCGCAAGAAGTGGGCCGGGCACCGGACAACCGTGCCTCCAGAAAGCGGCACCGCCATGGCCGAATCCGCCATTCGCAATTTCACCATCAATTTCGGGCCGCAGCACCCGGCCGCCCATGGCGTGCTTCGCCTCGTGCTCGAGCTCGACGGCGAGGTCGTCACGCGCGTCGACCCGCATATCGGGCTCTTGCATCGTGGCACCGAGAAGCTGATCGAGCATAAGACCTATCTGCAGGCCCTGCCCTATTTCGACCGGCTCGATTACGTCGCGCCGATGAACCAGGAGCACGCCTTCTGTTTGGCCGCGGAGAAGCTGCTCGGCATCGCCGTCCCCAAGCGCGGCCAGCTCATCCGCGTGCTCTACTGCGAAATCGGCCGCCTGCTTTCCCATCTCCTCAACGTGACGACCCAAGCGCTCGACGTGGGCGCGCTCACGCCTCCGCTCTGGGGTTTCGAGGAGCGCGAAAAGCTGATGGTGTTCTACGAGCGCGCCTCGGGCGCGCGCATGCACGCCAATTATTTCCGCATCGGGGGCGTGCATCAGGACTTGCCGGGAAAGCTCATCGACGACATCTCGGCGTTTTGCACCCCGTTCCTTCAGGTTTGCGACGATCTCGAAGGCCTGTTGACGGAAAGCCGCATCTTCAAGCAGCGCAATGTCGGCATCGCCGTGGTCAAGCTCGACGACGCGTGGGCGCTCGGCTTCTCGGGCGTCATGGTGCGTGGCTCGGGCGCCGCCTGGGATCTGCGCAAGTCGCAGCCCTACGAATGCTATGATGAGCTCGATTTCGACATCCCCGTCGGCAAGAACGGCGACTGCTATGATCGCTATCTCGTGCGGATGGAAGAGATGCGCCAGTCGGTGCGCATCATGGAGCAATGCCTCGAGAAGCTGCGCTCACCGGAGGGCCGCGGGCCGGTCATTCTCCGCGATCACAAGATCGTCCCGCCGCCGCGCGCCGAGATGAAGCGTTCGATGGAGGCGACGATCCATCATTTCAAGCTCTACACAGAAGGCCATCACGTGCCGGCGGGCGAGGTTTATGCCGCGGTCGAGGCGCCGAAGGGTGAATTCGGCGTGTATCTCGTCTCGGATGGGACCAATCGCCCTTATCGCTGCAAGATCCGAGCCCCCTCCTTCGCGCATCTCGCAGCGATGGATTTCCTCACCCGGGGCCACATGCTCGCCGACGTCTCGGCGATCATCGGCTCGCTCGACATCGTGTTCGGCGAGATCGATCGGTAACGCACCGGGGATGCCGGGGTACCGGCCGTGCTCGCGCATGTGACGCGCTCGCGCGACCGCTTTCGGATTTGAGCGGCAAGCCTGGGCGACACGCCCCGCTCAGGAGGGTGAGGCCGCCTCCGCCCATCTTCCCGCGGCTGCGGTATCGACGAGCCAGAAGAGATCCCCCTGCGGGCGAAGTTTCCCGGCCGGCACCGTGTCGTCGCCCGAGAGCAGACGATCGAGGATGGCGCGCTTGCCTTCGCCTTGCACCAGGAACACCGTCGTCGCGCTCGATTCCAGGGCCGGATAGGTCAGCGTGATGCGAACCTCCGGCCTCCCATGGCCGACGACGGCAACCCAGCGCTTGCGCTCCTGCAGCACAGGTTCGCCGGGGATCAGGGAAGCGGTGTGGCCGTCCTCACCGAGGCCGAGGAGGCACAGATCGAGGAGCGGCCTGCCGGGCACGAGCTCGTCGGCGCCATAAAGTTCCTTCAAGGCGCGCTCGTAGGCATCCGCGGCCTCGTCCGGGCCAAGTCCGGTCGTGGGCACGCGATGCACATGATCCAGCGGGACCGGGACCAGCGACAGCATCGCCTCATCCACCATGCGGGCATTGCTCTCCTTGTTGTCATGCGGCACGAAGCGCTCGTCCCCGAACACGAAATGGGCGCGAGCCCACGGAAAGCGCGCCACGAGCGGCTCGACGGCGAGCGTCTCATAGGTGAGCTTCGGGGTCGAACCGCCGGCGAGCGCGACGACGAAAGGTCCGGCCTTGGCCGTCGCGCAGTCGCACATGAATTTGGCCGCGGCCCCCGCCAGCGCCCGCGCGTCGTGATAGACGAACAGCGACCCGCGCGCCGGCTTCATGGCTTCCTTCCCTTCAAGACGAAATCGCGCATCGCCTTGGCGAAGCCTTCATCCTCATTGGCTCGCGGTCACGGCCTTCGCCTGGCGCTTGACCTCGTCGCTCGCATTGCCCATGGCGATCGACAAGCCGCTTTGCTTGAACATCAGCACGTCATTCGGCATGTCGCCGATGGTGGCGATCTCTTCGGCAGCGATGTTCAGCAGCTTCGACAATGTGGTGACGACCGCTCCCTTGTTCGCTTGCGGATGGGTGACATCGAGATAATAGGGCTGGGACCGCGTCGGCGCTCGCGCGCTCGCCGAGCGCCGCTTGCGCCGCCTTCTCGCAGTCGCTCGACGCGCGCATGATCGTCCGAGACGCCCACGATCTTCGCGGCACGCGACAGAGCATCGTCCGGGAAGCTCGGCGTCACCCTCGCCTCGAACTTCACCGTCCAGGCCTCGCGCGCCACATGCGGAGCGTCCTTCTTGCGCACCAGCCATTCGTCCGCCGTGTAGAGCCAGGCGTCGAGCCCTCTGTCGAGGATGAGCCGCATCGCCTCCCGCGCGACATCGGGCGCCAGGAGATGCGTCGCGACCACGCTCATGTCCGGGATTGACGTAGACGCCGCCATTGAAGCCGGCGATCTGACCCTCGAGCTGCAACGGCTCGATGAGCATCTGCATGCCGCGCGGCGGCCGACCGCTGGTGAGCGCAAGCGTGATGCCTGCGTCGCCGAAGCTCTTGAGCCGCGGCGATCGCCTCCTTGGTGAGCACTTTCTCTTGCGTGACCAAGGTGCCGTCCACATCGGCGATGACCAGGCGAATCATGATTTGCGCTCCGTCGGGGGAACCACGGGCCGCCATTTGCGCCCACCGTCGCGCGCGATCAGCTCGTCGGCCGCGGGCGGCCCGTCGCTCCCCGAGGCGTAATTCGGGGAACTCGGCCTTCTCCTTCGCCCAGGCGTCGAGGACGGTTGCACCACGCGCCACGCCTCCTCGACCATGTCGGCGCGGTGGAACAAGGTCGCGTCGCCGATCATGACGTCATAGATCAGCGTCTCATAGCCGACGTTCGGCTCCTTCGGAAACCAGTCCGAATAGGCGAAGTTCATCCTCACGGTCGCCAGCATCACCTCGGGTCCCGGCCGCTTGACCTCGAATTGCAGCGAGATGCCCTCGTCGGGCTGGATGGCGATCACCAGCCAGTTCGGCGGCGGGCCCCCGACCGAGCATGGCCTCGAAGGGCGCGTGCGGCGCCTCCTTGAAGCGGATGGCGATCTCGGTGGAACGGCTCGCCATGTTCTTGCCGGTCCGCAGATAGAAGGGCACGCCGGCCCAGCGCCAATTGTCGATCTCGAGCTTCATCGCGACATAGGTTTCGACATTCGAATCCTTCGCGACGTTCGGCTCGTCGCGATAGGCCTTCTTGTCCTCGCCGAGCACCTTGCCCGGCCCATATTGGCCGCGCACCGCATTCTCGGGCGGCACAGCCGGTATCGGCGGCGAAGACCTCGCCCTTCTTGTTGCGGATCGAGCGTGCGTCGAAGCCGACGGGCGGCTCCATCGCGACCATGGCGAGCAGGGTGAAGACATGGTTCGGCACCATGTCGCGCAGCGCGCCCGTCACCTCGTAGAATTTGCCGCGCCCCTCGACGCCGACGGTCTCGGCCACGGTGATCTGCACGTGATCGATGCGGTCGCGATTCCACAAGCGGCTCGAACAATCCGTTGGCGAAGCGGAAGGCCATGATGTTCTGCACCGTCTCCTTGCCGAGGAAATGGTCGATGCGGAAGATCTGATCCTCATGCAGGGTGCGCATGATGTCGGCGTTCAGCGCTCGCGCCGATGGGAGATCGTGGCCGAAAGGCTTCTCGATCACGACGCGCCGCCAGAAGCCTGGCTTGCCTTCCTTGGCCTCGCTCTCGCCGGTGAGCTTCGCACGCCCGAGCTGATCGACGACGGTGCCGAAGAAGCGATCGGCGACCGCGAGGTAGAAGATGACATTGCCGGCCGGTCGCCTGCTTTTTTTGCGCCTCGGCGAGCACGCCGGCGAGCTTTTCGTAGAGCTCGGGCTTGGTGATGTCGCCTTGCACATAGCTCATGCGCGCGGCGAGCGCCTTCCACGCCTTCTCGTCGATCGCGTCGACGTCGAATTCCGCCGAGGGATTGCCGACGAAGCTCTTCGAGCATCGTGTAGAGATGCTCGCGCCAGCTTTCGGACGTGCCGTCGGCGAGATCGACGCCGATCAGCGCGAAGTGCGCGGGCAGAATTCCGGTGTGGGCGAGGTTGTAGAGGGCCGGCACCACAAGCCGCTTCGTCAGATCGCCGAAGGCGCCGAAGATCACCATGGCGCACGGATCGGCGGGCTTGGGCTCGCGGCGCGGTGCGGCGGCGATGATGGTCGTCGCGGGGCGTTGCGGCTCGTCGTTCATTCGATCGCCTCTTCGATTGGCCCGATCACCCCACGCCCGCGTGACGACAGAATTCCATACAACGGAGCTAGGTGTCGAGTTCCTTGTAACGGCGGAAGATGCCGTCCTCGTTGAAGGGGATGCGCCGGTCCGGAATTGAGATAGGCCGCGATGCGCGGCCGTCTTTCGACGTGATCGTGCAAGGCGATCACGCGCGGACAATTGCGCCCCTCGCGCCTCATGGCGCGTGGAAAGGCGTAGCGCAGCCCGGCGACGAGCTGGAACAGCGACAGATCGACATAGGTCAGCTTGGCGCCGACGAGATGCCCCTTGCCTTTGCGGTTCGCAGCGATGACGCGCTCGAAATAGCCGAGGAATTTCGGCAGGCGCTCCTTCAAGAAATCCCGCGCGCGACGCCGGGCCTCGGGCTTTTGATCCTCGTAATATCGGCCTGAGGAGATCGGATGATGGGTGTCATGGACTTCGGCGACGAGGTCCGTGACCGTAAGCTGGAGTTGATGCGTCCAGAGCCTGCCGGCTTCCCCCGCTGGCGCGAGCCCGTGGCGGGAGCCCAGGAACAGGAGGATGTTCGCGGTCTGGCCGATCAACAGGCGGCCGGCCTTCAGAAAGGGCGGAGCGAAGGGAGGCGTCGCGACCCTGCTGCCGTCGAGAAGGCGGAACATGGTGTCGTTGTTCCCGTTTCGCGCCACGTCTTCATACGCGACACCGGCCTCTTCGAGCGCCAGGCGCACGAATTCGCCGCGTCCCTGGATGGAAGGCCAATAATAGAGCTCGTAAGGTTGCGCCATCGCGCTCTCCCTTGGCGGCACGCCGCTCGGGCACCGAGAGCCGCCGAACAGCACCAGGCGGCACCGACGCGAGAGGAAGCGCAAAATTTCCCGCCGCCCGCCGTGAATGGCGCCTTGCGGAAGTCTTCACCGATGGCCGGCGAAGGTCAATCGAAGCTGCGCCGTCGCCCCCCGAGCACGCAGCGATGCTCGAGGAGGGTTCAGCGCGGCGGGTCGAGCACGCCTTGTTCGCGCCAAGTCCGGCCAGGGAGGCTTCTCGGGTGAGGAACCACCTTGCCGCGCCACGCCCGTCGGCTGGCGAGAAGCCGCACCACGGCGTCGGCGAGATCCTCCGGCATGACCGGCTTGTGGATCACCGCATCGGCGCCCCGACGCATGCATTTTTCGTAGAACCGAAAGGAAGTGTCTTCCGTGACGATGGCGAACAAGCCAGGCGCCAGGAGCGGATCGGCCCGCGCCAGCAACAGCAGATCGGCACCGTCGAGCGCACTCAATTCGCTGTCCGCGACGATGAGCTCATGACGCAGATCGGCTTGTTGCTTGCGCAACTGGGCGAGGTCGCTCACGACCTCGACCCGTCCGAAGCCCATCGTCCTGAGATTTATTTTCAGGATCCGACCAAGCAAATGATCTTCCGTGATTATGACAGTCTTCAAATGCCATAAAACTGAGTTCACAACTATTTCTCCCAATAGTTGTTATTCTTATTCACATAATACTTTTTCCGTTCAGAAGAATATTTCGTCGCTCCGGGATCGGCAACTCAATAAAAACATAAAATGCGAGGCAAAAGGCCGAGCGAGCCGCGAAAGCAATTCGATCCTAAGGGATTAGCATCAGGTCTTCGGGGATCGAGTTTCCTGTGGATAAGAGAAGCTTGAGCCGGCCGGACAACTGAAGAGGCCGTCCCCTTGCAAAGGCCGCGCTATTGCTCGCGCATCACGAGCGACACCGCGCCTAAAGTCGATCGGTAGTGGATCGCCGAGGGCCGGTGCGAAGCGGGCCTTGCCTTCGCCCACGATCAGAGGCTCGGCATGGTCCGTTTCATGAAGCCATCGAACAGCGGCACGGTGAAGGCGGTGTCGCCATGGGCGGGGCTGTAGATCATTCCCTTGGCGATCAGCGAATTTCGTACCGGCGCCACCGTCGTCACCTTGCGGTCCAGCATGTCCGCGATGTCGCCCGATCGGTGCGGTCCTGGCCCGAGCTCGGCCATGGCTCGCATGTAGCGCTTCTCAGCCGGCGTTAGCCGATCGAAGCGCACCCGAAAAAAGCTGGCGTCGAGTTCGGCTAGGGCGGCCGCGGTGGCTCGCATGGAATCCTGCATCTCGATCGGCGAGCGTTCCGCCACGTTCCAGCTATGCTTGCCCCATTCCTGAAGAAAGTAGGGATATCCATGCGTCTGGTTGAGGATCTCGGCTATGGCTCCGGATTCATAGTCGACCCCCTCTTTCGCGGCTGGTACGGTGAGGGCGGCGCGCG
Organism: uncultured Alphaproteobacteria bacterium; assembly: GCA_963713805.1. GTDB lineage: Bacteria > Pseudomonadota > Alphaproteobacteria > Rhizobiales > Beijerinckiaceae > GAS188. The sequence goes on from CAVQNF010000039.1 coordinate 136,169, forward strand.
CCGCATCGTCGTCCAGCCGGTCGACCGGCGCGAACTCGAACAACCGCTCGGCGTAGGACTTGGCTCGTCCCGTCTGGCCGACCAATTGGGGCAGGCCAGCCGCGACCATCGTGATGGGTTGCCCGTCCTGATTGGCGCTGTGCAGCGCCCTGATCAGCGAGGCGAGCTGGTCTTCCGGCACGTATTGCAGCTCATCGATGAAGAGGACGACGGCGGTGTCGCGCTCGCCGGCAGCCACCCCGACGGCCGACAACAGGTCGGTCAAATCATTGTCCAAATCGCCGCTGTCGGCGAGCCCCTCTTGTGGATCGACATCCAAACCAAATTCGAGGTCCTGGTACTTGACCTTCAGCGCCTTGGCGAAGCCGGCGAGCGCCCGAAGCGCCTTGTGCGCGCCAGCCTTCACGGCGTGCCCCCGGTTGAGGCGCAGCAGCGCCGCTCGCAGGGCCGGCGCCAGCAGCGCCGGTAAGGAGCGCTCTTCCGGAGCCTCGATCTTCACGCAGGCGATACCGCGCGCCTCAGCCTCGTGTCGGATGCGATTTAGAAGCACGGTCTTGCCGACGCCGCGCAGTCCGTAGAGGATGAGGCTCCGGGCGGCTCTGCCAGCGCGAATGCGATCGAGCGCGACCGCCGCCCTTTCGATGAGATCGTCGCGGCCGGCCAATTCCGGCGGCGGAGTTTCCCGCGCCGGGTGCGTAAGGATTGAGGCGAGGATCCATATTTAGGGAAGTTACCCCAGTTTATCGAATTTTGATAAGATCACCTAAACTCCTTATAACTCGTTCTCAACCCGCGGCTATCGGATGAAGCCGCCGACCCTTCGGGCCAACACCAAGCGCCCTCAATGCAGCGCGGAATATGCGCCCTTTGCCGACATCGACGGAGCGGGCGAGCTCAGGGTCGTGGACCGCCATAGCGCGCCCGTTCGAGCAGCCGCTCCTCACAAGGCGTCGAGATAGCCGTGAAACATGTAAATGAGCGCGAGGATGACCGCGGAAATCACCGTGGTGATCACAGCCTTGAACACCAGCCTCGGCGCGGCGGGCGCACCCGGGTCGGAGCCGGGTGCGATCTCGCCGGCCTCGTCCTGGCTGCGCACGCCGATCGGCAGGACGGCGAAGATCGTGATCCACCAAACGACGACATAGATGGCAACCCAGGCGAGGATCGAGCTCCAGGGAATGTCGAACATAGCTGCCTGCCTTAAGAGAATGGTTCCCACACGAGAGAAGAAGGTCGGCGGCAAGACCGGACGATCACATGATGGCTTCGAGCCCGCCGTGGATGCCCGAATTCCAGGAAAACCGCTTCACGCCTGCTCGAGCTCGATGAGCACGCCGGAAAAATCCTTTGGGCTCAGAAAGAGAACGGGCTTGCCATGCGCGCCGAGGCGCGGCTCCCCGTCGCCCAACACATGTGCGCCGGAACCCTTGAGCCGGTCGCGCGCCGCGCGGATGTCCTCCACCTCATAGCAGAGATGATGCATGCCGCCATCCGGGTGACGCGAGAGGAACTTGGCGAGGGGAGAGCTCTCGCCGAGCGGTTCGATGAGCTCGACCTTGGTGTTCGCAAGCTCGACGAACACCACCGTGACGCCGTGTTCGGGAAGCGGCTGCGGCGCCGAAACCGCGGCGCCCAGAAGCTCGCGATAGGATTGGGCCGCCGAGGATAAATCCGGTACCGCGATGGCGACGTGGTTGAGGCGCCCGATCATCCGCTAGACGCTCACCACGAGGACATGGACGTGCGGTTTCTTCCCCCAGAGGCCGTTCACGGTCGAGCGGACCGAGCGCTCGACGGCGCTTTCGACAAAATCCGCGTCGCGTCGGCGCGCCCGAGGCAGGCCGTGCACGCAGCGGAGCACCGCGTCAAGCAGGAGATCGAGCAGCGGCGCGCCCTCGCGTGTCGCCTGCGGAATGCCGCTCGCCTCGATCTCGACCTCGCCCGCGATCTCGCCCCGCGAATCGACCGCAAAAGCGACCGAGACGACACCCGCGACGGAAAGCTTCCGCCGTTCGCGGATCGCATCGTCCTGCGCGCCTAGCAGGATGTTGCCGTCCTGATAGAGACGGCCGACCTGCGCCTTGCCGATCACCTCGGCGGCGCCCGGGGCAAGCCGGACGATATCGCCGTCATAGGCCGTGATCACCTGCTCGACACCGAGCGTCTCGGCGAAAGCCGCGTGCTCGCTCAGGTGCAGGGCCTCGCCATGCGCCGGAATGGCGATTTTCGGGCGTACCCATTCATACATCTGGCGCACCTCGTCGCGGCGCGGATGGCCGGAGACATGCACCAGATGCGTGCGATCGGTGATGATCTCCACGCCCTGGCGGATGAGGGAGTTGATGATGCGCGACACCGGCCTCTCATTGCCCGGAATCGTGCGCGACGAGAAGATGACGCGATCGCCAGGCGAGAGCGTGATGGCCGGATGATCGTCCGTCGCGATGCGGGCAAGCGCCGCGCGCGGCTCGCCCTGGCTGCCGGTCAAGAGAGTGACCACGCGTTCGCGCGGCAGATGGGCGTAGGCCTCGGGCGACTGGAAGGGCGGCAGGCCGTCGAGATAGCCGCATTCGCTCGCGACCTCGACGACGCGCTGCATCGCGCGCCCAACGACCACCACCTCGCGCCTGGCATCGCGTGCGGCCTCGGCCACGGCCCGGATGCGCGCCAGGTTCGAGGCGAAGATGGTGACCGCGACGCGCTGTTTCGCTTCCCCGATCAGGCCGTGCAGGGTCTTGGCCACCTCCGCTTCGCTCGGGCTCGAGCCGCCGCGCACGATGTTGGTGGAATTGCAGATGAGCGCGAGCACCCCTTCGTCGCCGAGCGCGCGCAAGCGCGCCTCGTCCGTTGGCGGTCCATGGAACGGTGTGGGATCGATTTTCCAGTCCCCGGTATGCAGGACGAGTCCGGCCGGCGTGCGAATGGCGAGCGCCATCGACTCGGGGATGGAATGCGCGACGGGAATGAACTCGAGAATGAACGGCCCGACGTCGAAAGCCTTGCCGGGAGCGACGACGTCGAGCGGAATTTTGGGCGCGCCGGGCTCTCCGAGCCGCCGTGCTCCCATGAGGTCGATGGCGAATCTCGTGGCGTGAACCTTGACGCCAAGCCGTGGCCAGAGGGCCGCGAGCGCGCCGATATGGTCCTCATGGGCGTGAGTGATCACGATGCCGCGGAGGTTCTTGCGCTCCTTCTCGAGGAAGGTGAGATCCGGCAGGACGAGGTCGATTCCCGGGGCCTCTTCTCCCGCGAAGGTGATGCCGCAATCGACCAGCAGCCATTGGCGTTTGCCCGGAGGGCCGAAGCCGTAGGCAGCCGCGTTCATCCCGATCTCGCCCAACCCGCCGAGCGGAACAAAGACCAGATCTCCAGGCGCGCCGTTCATCGATGCCCCACTCCACTGTCTTGCGACGGGGAGCCCGCGCCCATCACGTAGAGATCGCCGGCATCGAGCTTCTCGAGGCCTTCGGCCGTGTCGAGGAGGAGCCGGCCGCGGTCGAGCCCGCGGAACAAGCCGACGACATCGCCCTTCGGCAGTTTCACCCGAACGCGCGAGCCGATCCCATGCGCACGCGCGCTCCAGGCGGCAAAATGCTTCTGCGATGTTCGCGGAGCCTCGGCCCAATCGGAAAAGCGCCGCGCGAACTCGTCCGAAAGGAGCGCAAAAAGCCGCTCGGCCGTGGCGTCGGGCGCGAATCTGCCGAGCCTCGTCGCTTGTGGCATGCCGGGCGGAACGACAGCGACGTTCACGCCGATGCCGATGACCAAGGCGAACCCGCCGTCATCCAAAGCGTGGCCCTCGAGAAGAATGCCCGCGCATTTCTTGTCGTCGATCAAGAGATCGTTCGGCCATTTGAGCGAAAGGCGTGGATGATCAAGGCCGGTCAGCGCGGAAGCCGCGTCGAAAAGCGCGAGACCGGCGACAAACCCCAGCTCCGGCGCGTCGGCTCTCTCGCAGGCATCCACGAGCAGGAGGCTCGCATGGAGATTGCCCGACGGCGACTGGAAAACGCGGCCATGCCGGCCCCGCCCGCGCGTCTGGCATCGCGCCACGATCCAGAGCCTCGAGGCTTCCCCCTCCCGCGCTCGCGCGAGCGCCACATCATTGGTGGAAGAGACTTCCGCTCGCGTCTCCAGGCGGTACCCGGATTGCGTTGCCGCCTTCCACAATTCGAAGGCCTCGCCGGACCGCTCCATCAAAATAGGGACTTTGCCGCCGCCGCCGCCGCCACCACGATGGGCGTCGGCATCAAGCCGAAGAGGATCACGATGACGCCGGAGATCGCGAGCACCGCCTTCAGCACGCCCGAAAGCGGCAGGAAGCGCGGCGGCCCTTCATCAAAATACATGACCCTGACGACACGCAGATAATAATAGGCGCCCACGACGCTCGCCAAAAAACCGATCACGGCGAGCGGCACCAGCCCCGCATCGATCGCCGCGGAGAACACGTACCACTTGGCCCAAAAGCCGGCGAGCGGCGGGACGCCGGCGAGCGAGAACATCAGCACCATGAGCACGAAGGCGAAGGCGGGTTGGGATCTCGACAGGCCGGCGAGGTCGTCGATGGTCTCCACGGAGCCATCCTTGGTGCGCATCGCGAGGATGCAACCGAAGGTGCCGACCGTCATCGCCATGTAGATTGCCATGTAGATCAGGACGCCGTTGACGCCGTCTTGCGTGCCCGCCGACAAGCCGACCAGCGCGAAGCCGACATGGCCGATCGAGGAATAGGCCATCAGGCGCTTGAGGTTGCGCTGGCCGATCGCGGCGAAGGAGCCGAGCAGCATCGAGGCGATGGAAATGAACACCACGATCTGGCGCCACTCGGCTACGTCCGTCCCGAAGGCCTGGATCAGCACGCGCGTGGTGAGCGCCATCGCCGCGATCTTGTTGGTGGCGGCGAAATAGGCGGTCACCGGCGTCGGCGCGCCTTCGTACACGTCGGGCGTCCACATGTGGAAGGGCACGGCGGAAATCTTGAAGGCGAGGCCCGCCAGGAGGAAGACGAGCCCGAACATCAGCCCCGGGCCCGACCCTGCCTTCACCGAGGCAGCGATGCCGGCAAAGCTCACGCTACCCGTAAAGCCGTAGATGAGCGAGGCGCCGTAAAGGAGCATGCCGGACGACAAGGCACCGAGCACGAAATATTTGAGCCCGGCCTCGCTTGCCCGGGCATTGTCGCGATCGATCGCGGCGAGCACGTAGAGCGCGAGGCTCGACAATTCGAGGCCGAGGTAAAGCGCGATCAGGTCGTTCGCTGAAATCATCAGCAGCATGCCGAGCGACGACAAGAGCACGAGGATCGCAAGCTCGAAACGCTTGTGGCGTTCCCCGCTCATATGGTCGATGGCGAGCGCCAAGGTCGCGGCCGCGCCGAGAAGCGTCACGACCTTCATGAACCTCGCGAAATCGTCGACGATGAAAGAGCCGTTGAAGGCCGTCTCGACGACCGACGATTGGAAAATGACGGCAAGCGCCGCGACGATCAGGATGGCGAAGGCCGCTCCGTTGACGAGATTGATCGAACGCAGCCCTTGGAATGCGCCGACGAGGAGGAGCGCCAGCGCGCCGGCCGCGAGGACGAGCTCGGGCAGGATGGTCGCGAGCGAAGGGAGCACGCTGGCCGTCATGGAACGAGCCTCATTGGATCACCAGTGTCGCGGCCTTGACCGCCCCGAGCGCGAGGCCCGTCGATTTGAGGAGAGCCTCGGTGGGCGCGGAGAAGGCGTCGAGAATCACGCCCGGCCTCACCCCGTAGAAGATGACGAGGGCGACGAGCGGAGCCATGATCCACATCTCGCGCGGCGAAAGGTCGAGCATGTTCATCAGCTCGGGCTTCACGAGCTTGCCGAAGATGATCTTGCGATAGAGCCATAGCGCATAGGCGGCGGACAAGATCGTGCCGAAGGTCGCGAAGAAGGCGACCCAGCTGTTGGCCCTGAAGGTGCCGAGCAAGGTGAGGAACTCGCCGATGAAGCCCGATGTGCCGGGCAGCCCGACATTGGCGAGGGTGAACACCATGAAGGCCGCCGCATAAAGCGGCATGCGATGCACGAGGCCGCCGTAAGCGGCGATCTGGCGCGTATGGGTGCGGTCATAGACGACGCCCACGCAGAGGAAGAGCGCGCCCGAGACGAGGCCGTGGCTCACCATCTGGAACATCGCGCCCTCGATCCCCTGCTCGGTCATCGAGAACAGCCCCATGGTGACGAAACCCATATGGGCGACGGACGAATAGGCGATCAGCTTCTTCATATCCTCCTGCATCAGCGCGACGAGCGAGGTGTAGACGATCGCGATGACGGAGAGCGCATAGACGAGCGGCGCGAAATGATGCGACGCATCGGGGAACATCGGCAGGGAGAAACGTATGAAGCCGTAGCCGCCCATCTTCAGCAGGATGCCCGCGAGGATGACGGAGCCGGCCGTGGGCGCCTCGACATGCGCGTCCGGCAACCAGGTGTGCACCGGCCACATCGGCATCTTCACCGCGAAGGACGCGAAGAAGGCGAGCCAGAGCCAGATTTGCAGCGACGGCGCGAAACGGTAGGTGAGAAGCGCCGCGATGTCGGTGGTGCCGGCCGTCTTCCACATCGCCATGACGGCGATCAGCAGAAGCACCGAGCCGAGCAGCGTGTAGAGGAAGAATTTGAAGCTCGCATAGATGCGCCCCTCGCCGCCCCACACACCGATGATGAGGAACATCGGAATGAGACCGCCTTCGAAGAACAGATAGAAGAGCACGAGATCGAGCGCCACGAAGACGCCGATCATCAGCGTCTCGAGGATGAGGAAGGCGATCATGTATTCGCGCACGCGCCGCTGGATCGAGCTCCATGAGGCGAGGATGCAGAAGGGCATCAGGAAGGTGGTCAGCAGGGCGAAGGGAAGCGAGTAGCCGTCCACGCCGAGCTTGAAGGTGATGGAGGAGGAAATCCACGATGCCTGCTCGACGAGCTGGAAAGCGGAATTCGCGGGATCGAACTGCCACCAGGCGACGAGCGACAAGAGGAAGGTGACGAGCGTCGTCAGCAGGGCGATGTAGCGGATGTTCGAGAGCGCGGCCTCGTCCTCTCCCCGCACGAACAAGATGAGCGCCGATCCGATGAGCGGCAGGATCAAGAGGCCGCTGAGCACGCCGGGCATCACCGCGCTCCCGCGATCATGAAATAGGTGATGAAGGCGGCGACCCCGATCAGCATGGCGAAGGCGTAATGGTAGAGATAGCCGCTCTGCAGCCTCACCGCTCCCCTCGCCACATCGATGACGCGCGCGGACACCCCGTCAGGACCGAATCCGTCGATCAAGCGCCCGTCGCCCTCCTTCCACAGGAAGCGACCGATGGCCTTCGCCGGGCGCACGAACAAGAAATCGTAGATCTCGTCGAAATACCATTTGTTGAGAAGGAAACGGTAGAGGATCGGATTGGCCGCGGCGAGCCTTGCGGGCAAGGAGGTGTTCGCCACGTAGAACCAATAGGCGAGCGCGGAGCCGATCAGCATCATGACGAGCGCCGCGTGCTCGACGAGAAAGGGGACATCCTCGAACTTTTTCACGATGCCTTCGTCGAAAACGAGCCCGCCGTTCCAGAAACGCTCCGCCGCGGCACCAAAGAAGACGCGCTCGAAGACGAAACCGGCGACGAGCGCACCGAGCGCGAGGACCGCGAGCGGCACGAGCATGACCAGCGGGCTCTCATGCGGCTCGATCGGACCGTGGCCGTGAGCATCGTCGAAATCATCGGCGGCGTGATCTTCGACGGCCGGTGCCGCATGCGCGCCGCTCGCCAGCGCCGCGCCATGGGCGTGAGCATCCTCATGCGGCTCGGCCGCGGCCCAATGGGGCGTGCCAAAAAAAGTCATGAAGACGAGACGCCAGGAGTAGAACGCGGTCATCAGCGCGGCGATCGCGGTGCAGAGAAAGGCGAACACATGTCCGGGGCGATCGCTCGCATAGGCTGCTTCGATGATCGCATCCTTCGAATAGAAGCCTGAGGTAAATGGAAAGCCGGTGAGCGCCAAGGTGCCGATGATCATCATGGCGCCGGTGAAGGGAGTGGATCTCCACAAACCGCCCATCTTTCTCATGTCCTGCTCGTGATGCATCGCGGTGATGACCGAGCCGGCCCCGAGGAAAAGCAGCGCCTTGAAGAAGGCGTGGGTGAACAGGTGGAAAATGCCGACCGAATAGGCGCCCGCGCCGAGTGCGACGAACATGTAGCCGAGCTGCGAGCAGGTCGAATAGGCAATGACGCGCTTGATGTCGTTCTGCACGAGCCCGACCGTCGCGGCGAAGAAGGCGGTGATCGCGCCGATCACCAGCACCGCCGTCTGGGCGAAGGGCGCCTGCTCGAACAAGGGCGAGAGCCGCGCCACCATGAAGACGCCGGCCGTGACCATGGTCGCCGCATGGATCAGCGCGGAGACCGGCGTCGGACCCTCCATCGCATCGGGTAGCCAGGTGTGAAGCAGGAACTGCGCCGATTTCCCCATCGCGCCCATGAACAGCAGGAGGCAGGCAAGCGTCAGTGCCGGCCAGTCGAACCCGATGAAGTGGAACGAGCCTTTGGCGATCTCGGGCGCGCGGGCGAAGATGTCGTTGAGGGCGACGCTGCCGAACAGCGTGAAGACGAGGAAGATGCCGAGCGCAAAGCCGAAGTCTCCCACCCGGTTGACGATGAAGGCCTTGATCGCCGCGGCATTGGCGGCAGGCCGATCGTACCAGAAACCGATCAGGAGATAGGAAGCAAGGCCGACGCCTTCCCAGCCGAAGAACATCTGCACGAGATTGTCCGCCGTCACCAGCATGAGCATGGCGAAGGTGAACAGCGAGAGATAGGCGAAGAAGCGCGGACGCGAGGGATCCTCGGCCATGTAGCCGATGGAATAGAGGTGAACGAGAGCCGAGACGGTGTTGACCACGACCAGCATGACCACCGTCAGCGTGTCGATGCGAAACGCCCATTCGACGCGAAGCCCTCCGGACATGATCCACGGCGCGACATCGATCACCTGCAATCCCTGGTGACCGTAGCCGACCTGGAAGAAAGCTATCCAGGAAAGCACCATGGCGAGCATGAGGAAGCCGGTGGTGACGATCTCGGCCCCTCGCGCGCCGATCACGCGGCCGAGGCCGCCGGCAATGAGAAAGCCGAAGAGCGGCAGGAAGACTATCGCTGAGTACATCGCCGGCCTGGATCCTTCGCGAGCGGCTCAACCGCGCATCATGTTGACGTCTTCGACCGCGATGGTGCCGCGGTTGCGGTAATAGACGACCAGGATGGCGAGCCCGATCGCGGCTTCGGCGGCGGCGACGGTCAAGATCAAGAGCGCGTAGATCTGGCCGAGAATGTCGCCCCGGAAGGCCGAGAAAGCGACGAGGTTGATGTTCACCGCGAGCAGGATCAACTCGACGCACATCATGATCAGGATGATGTTCTTGCGATTGAGGAATATCCCGAACACGCCGAGCGTGAACAGGATGGCCGCGACAGCAAGATAATGCGTGAGGCCGATTGCCACCTGTCTTCCCCTATACGCCTTGCCGGAACGGCACCTTGCGGAGCTCGACGCCCGAGAGCTTGGTGCGCGCATTCTGCTCGGCGGCGCTCTGGCGCTTCACGCCTTCGCGCCGGTGCAAGGTGAGCACGATCGCACCTACCATGGCCACGAGCAGGATGAGGCCAGCGGCCTCGAAATAATAGACGTAGGTCGTGTAGAGCGCCGCGCCGATCGCCTTCACATTCGAAACGTTGCGCGCGCCTTGCGCCACCGCGTTGATCGCGAGCGGTGCGCCGGCGATCCGACTGCCGGAGACGACGATCGAGGCGATGCCGATGAGCTCGATGAGGAAGAGGACGCCGATCAAGGCGCCGATCGGCAGATACTGCAGGAATCCCTGCTTCAGCTCCGCGAAGTCGACGTCGAGCATCATCACCACGAACAGGAAGAGGACCGCGACCGCCCCGACGTAGACGACGACGAGAATCATCGCCAGGAACTCGGCCGACAAGAGCAGGAACAGCGCGGCCGCGTTCACGAACGCGAGGATCAGGAACAGCACCGCATGGACGGGATTGCGCGCCGCGACGACCATGAAGGCCGAGGCGAGCAAGATCGCCGAGAAAAGGTAGAAAAAGACGAAAGAGAAGTCCATCCGTGCCTTTGCTCCGCGCGGCCGCGATCAACTGGCGCCGTGTATAGACGCGCGCGGAGGCCCGCACAATGCAGATGCATCCCCTGGCGCTGCCCGCTCTGTGCGAGGGGGCCGCGGCGCCTGCCGCATTGCGAGCGGGCGGCCCGGCATCGATCGAAGAAAAGGGTCGGACATGAAGTGAAATCGCGCGTGCTAGCGGTAAGGGGCGTCCAAGACGATGTTGCGGGCGATCTCGCGTTCCCATCGCGTGCCGTTCTCCAGAAGCCGATCCTTGTCGTAGAACAACTCCTCGCGCGTTTCCGTCGAGAATTCGAAGTTCGGCCCCTCGACGATGGCGTCGACCGGGCAGGCTTCCTGGCACATGCCGCAATAGATGCATTTCGTCATGTCGATGTCGTAGCGCGTCGTGCGGCGCGTGCCATCGTTGCGGCGCGGCCCGGCCTCGATGGTGATCGCCTGGGCCGGGCAGATGGCCTCGCAAAGCTTGCAGGCGATGCAGCGCTCCTCGCCGTTCGGATAACGGCGCAGCGCGTGCTCGCCTCGAAACCTCGGCGAAAGCTGACCCTTCTCGAAGGGATAGTTCAGCGTCGCTTTCGGCTTGAAGAAATAGCGCATCGACAGGAAGAAGGCGGAAACGAATTCCTTGAGGAACAAGGATTTCGCGGCTTGGTCGAGCGGCATGGCAAGAACCTCGTGTTCACGCGCTCACGGTCGGCGCCGACAAATGGCGATGACCCTTTGCCGAGAATGCCCAGACCACGGCGCAAGTGGATGGACCGATGAAGTTTGCGGACGGACGGCGATCGGCGATGCCGGCGCGGCGGCGGCAATTTGCCTTGCGGCATCCGGCAAATGGGGTGACGGGTGATGCCACATGGTTTTCGCTCTACGTTCCGACCGGCGCCCAGCCGAAAATCTGAAGCACGGCCGCGACGATCACGACCATGGCGAGCGAGATCGGCAGGAACACCTTCCAGCCGAGCCGCATCAGCTGATCATAGCGATAGCGCGGCACCATCGCCTTGACCATGGCGAACATGAAGAAGACGAGGCAGACCTTCAGCACGAACCAGACCGCGCCCGGAATCCAGGTGAAGGGTGCAAAGGGGATGGGCGAAAGCCACCCGCCCAGGAACAGGATGGTGGTCATCGCGCACATGGTAACGACGGCGACGTATTCGCCGAGCATGAACATCATGTAGGGCGTCGAGGAATATTCGACCATGAATCCGGCGACAAGCTCGGATTCGGCTTCCATCAGATCGAAGGGCGGACGATTGGTCTCGGCGAGGGCCGAAACGAAGAAGACGACGAACATCGGAAAGAGCGGCAGCCAGTACCAGCCGAGGAAGCCGAAGCGGCCGTCCTGCGCCTCGACGATCGAGGTGAGGTTGAGGGAGCCGGCGCACATCAGGACGGTGATGATCACGAAGCCGATCGAGACCTCGTAGGACACCATCTGGGCCGCGCAACGCAGGGCCGCAAGAAAAGGATATTTCGAGTTCGACGCCCATCCGGCCATGATCACGCCGTAGACGCCGAGGGACGAAATGGCGAAGATGTAGAGGATGCCGACATTGATGTTGGCGATCGCCCATCCGGCCTGAAGCGGAATGACCGCCCAGGCGGCAAGCGCGAGGACGCAGGTCACCAGCGGCGCCAGCAGAAAAATACCCTTCGAGGCACCCGAAGGGATGATCGGCTCCTTGAACACGAACTTCAGAAGATCGGCGAAGCTCTGCAGCAGGCCGAACGGCCCCACGACGTTGGGACCGCGCCGCAACTGCACGGCGGCCCAGATTTTGCGGTCGGCGAGCAGGACGAAGGCGACGCAAATCAAGAGCACGACGAGCAGGACGATGCTCTTGATGGCGATGACAAGCAGGGCGAGGAGCATGTCGGACATCGTCTACTCCGCCGCGATCAAGGCCGAGCCGCGGGCGAGCTCGGAGCATTCGCCCATGACACGAGATGCTCTCGCGATCGCGTTCGAAAGATAGAAGTCGCTCTCGCTCGAAACGTAGGGCGCGTCGGAAAGGGCGGCGTCAAGGCTAGCGAGCGCATCGACGGCAGCGGCACCGTCCGCCTGCGCGATGGCGCCGATCTGCCGAAGGTGGGGACATTGCGCGTAGAGCATCTTGCGCAGCTCGCCCAGCGAGTCGAAAGGCAATGCCTTTGCCAGCGCGCCGGAAAGCGCGCGCAGGACCGCCCAATCGTCCCGCGCGTCGCCGGGCGGAAACACGGCGCGCTCGCCCATCTGGACGCGCCCCTCCGTGTTGACATAGGTCCCGGACTTCTCGGTGTAGGCAGCGCCCGGCAAGATGACATCGGCGCGATGGGCGCCGCGATCGCCATGCGTGCCCTGGTAGACGACGAAGGCGCCAGGCGCATTTGAGGAACCTGGCGCGATGTCGATTTCATCCGCGCCGAGAAGATAGACGAGGTCGAGGGCTCCCTGCTTCGCCATCGCGAGCGAATCCATTCCGCCTTCGCCCGGCACGAAACCGATATCGAGCGCGCCGACCCGCGAGGCGGCAGCGCTCAGCACGCAAAAGCCGTTCCAGCCCTCGCGCACGAGACCGAAGGCCTTAGCCGCTTTCGCCGCGAGCGACAGTTGGGCGAGGCCGCCCTCGGCCGCCAAGGCGCCTCTTCCGACGATGAGCATGGGTTTTTTCGCCGCGCGCAAAGCCGAGGCGAACTCGCCCTCCCCGGCCACGAGCGCAGCGAGGCTCTGGCCGCCGGCGCCCAGATATTCGTAAGGATAGGTGAGATCGACGCGTTCGCCGACGAGCCCGATCGCGACGTTGCCCATGCGCCAGCGCTTGCGAATGCGGGCGTTCAGGACGGCCGCGTCCCGTCGCGGATTGACGCCGACGAGCAGGATTGCGTCCGCGTCTTCGATGCCGGCGATCGTCGCGTTGAAGAGGTAGGAGGCGCGGCCGAAGCGCGGATGGAGGGGCGAGCCGTCCTCGCGGGCATCGATGTTCTTCGAGCCCAGCTTCTCCATGAGGAGCTTGAGCGCGAACATCTCTTCGACATTCGCAAGCTCGCCCGCGATCGCGCCGATGCGTTCGGGCCTCGCCCCATCGAGCCGCGCCTTTATGGCCGCGAAGGCCTCCCCCCACGAAACGGCGCGAAGCCTGCCGTCCGCCCCGCGCAGATAGGGACGATCGAGCCTTTGGGTGCGCAGGCCGTCGACCACATGGCGCGTCTTGTCGGAGATCCATTCCTCGTTCACGTCCTCGTTGACGCGGGGCAGGATGCGCATCACCTCGCGCCCGCGCGAATCGACGCGAATGGCCGAACCGAGCCCGTCCATGACATCGATCAATTCGGTCTTGGCGAATTCCCAGGGCCGATATTCCAGCGCCCAGGGCTTCGCGGTGAGCGCGCCGACCGGGCATAGATCGACGACATTGGCCTGGAGTTCCGAGCGCATCGCGTGCTCGAGATAGGTGGTGATCTCCATGTCCTCGCCGCGCCCGATGGCGCCGAGATCGGCGACACCCGCGACTTCGGTAACGAAGCGCACGCAGCGCGTGCAATGGATGCAGCAATTCATCGAGGTCTTCACAAGAGGACCGAGGTATTTGTCCTCGACCGCGCGCTTGTTCTCGTGGAAACGCGAGGAATCGACGCCGTAGGCCATTGCCTGGTCCTGCAAATCGCACTCGCCGCCCTGGTCGCAGATCGGGCAGTCGAGCGGATGATTGATCAGCAGGAATTCCATCACGCCTTCGCGGGCCTTCTTCACCATCGGCGTCTTGGTGTTGAGCACCGGCGGTTCCCCGTTCGGGCCGGGGCGCAGATCGCGCACCGCCATGGCGCAGGAGGCCTGGGGCTTCGGATTTCCCTTCACCTCGATGAGGCACATGCGGCAATTGCCGGCGATCGAAAGCCGTTCATGGAAACAGAAGCGCGGAATTTCCGCGCCGCCAGCCTCGCAGGCTTGGAGCAGGGTGTAGTCGGCGGGGACATCGACCTCCCGGCCGTCGACGATCAGCTTGGTCATTCGCAGCTCGCAATGATGTTCTGCACCCGCGCCAGCAAATCCTGCACGAGCGCGGGGGAAGGCTTGCCCTTGAGGGACAAAATCCCCTTGAAGTCGTTGGGATCGACGGTGACGGGACCGCCCTTCAGGGCATCGCCGAGCTTTCGTTTCGCGGCATCGGCGCGCTCCTTGTCGACACGCATGTTGCTCTTCACCAGATCGAGGATTTCCTTGCGCAGGAGCTGGACCTCGTCGAGATCCACCGTGCAGGTCTTGGCCTGCGCCGAGCCGTGGACAAGAGCGAGCGCCAGGAACGCCAAACACCATGCCCGCAAGCACCGTATCGTCAAGCACCGCGCCAGGATGCCGGCGCGGGTCGGAACGAACGGACCGGCTCTTCGCGCAAAATGCTTCACGGCGCTCACTCCGCCGCCTGCAGCACGGGTTCCGAATGCGGATTTGCCGCGTAGCGGTCGATGCGTTCCTCGATCTCGTGCCGGAAATGGGCGATGAGGCCCTGGATCGGCCAGGCGGCCGCATCGCCGAGAGCACAAATCGTGTGGCCTTCGACACGCGTCGTCACATCGAGCAGCATGTCGATCTCGCGCTTTTGCGCGCGGCCCTCCGCCATGCGCAAGAGGACACGCCACATCCATCCCGTGCCTTCGCGGCAGGGCGTGCATTGGCCGCAGCTCTCGTGCTTGTAGAAATAGCTGATGCGCGCGATCGCGCCCACGACATCGGTGGACTTGTCCATCACGATCACGGCGGCCGTCCCGAGGCCCGAACGCAGCTTCGCGAGCGAATCGAAATCCAACGGCGTGTCGATGATCTGGTCCGCCGGTACCAGGCGCACCGATGAGCCGCCCGGGATCACGGCTTTTAGGTTGTCGAACCCGCCGCGCACGCCCCCGCAATGCTTCTCGATGAGCTCGCGGAAGGGGATGCCCATCTCCTCCTCGACATTGCACGGCCGGTTCACATGCCCCGACACGCAAAAGAGCTTCGTGCCCGCGTTGTTCGGGCGCCCCAGGGCTGAAAACCAGGCGGCTCCGCGGCGCAGGATGGTGCCGGCGACCGCAATCGAATTCGACATTGTTCACGGTGGTGGGACAGCCATAAAGCCCCACATTCGCCGGGAAGGGAGGCTTGAGCCGTGGCATGCCCTTCTTGCCTTCGAGGCTTTCGAGGAGAGCGGTCTCCTCTCCGCAGATATAGGCGCCGGCCCCGTGATGGACGTAAAGCTCGAAGGGATAGAGGTGAATATTGTCCTTGCCGATCAGCCTCGCTTCATAGGCTTCCTCGACCGCGCGTTCGAGCACTTCGCGCTCGCGCACATATTCACCGCGGATGTAGATGTAGGCCGCGTGAGCGCCCATGGCCATCGAAGCGATCAGGCAGCCTTCGATGAGGAGATGGGGATCATTCCTCATGATCTCCCGGTCCTTGCAGGTGCCGGGCTCCGATTCATCGGCGTTCACGACCAGATAGTGCGGGCGCCCATCGCTTTGCTTGGGCATGAACGACCATTTCAGCCCCGTCGGGAAACCGGCTCCGCCGCGCCCTCGCAACCCCGAGGATTTCATCTCGTTGATGATGAAGTCGCGGCCCTTGTCGATGAAGAACTTGGTCCCGTCCCAGGCGCCGCGCTTGCGCGCAGCTTCGAGATCGGCACCGTGGCGGCCGTAGAGATTGGTGAAGATGCGGTCCTTGTCGGCGAGCATGAAGAACCTCGATCAGTCAGCGCTTGCCCGGGGCCTTGCCACGGGGTTTCTTGCCGGTGCCGCCACCGGCGCCCTCCCCTTTCGCGGCCTGGGCACCGGATTCGTCCGCCGGCACGGCATTCCCGGCTGGCGATCCGGCAGGCGCCACCGCGAGCCCTTTGGGCGCGGCGGGCTGGGGCAGATGAACCTTGTCGCCCGAACCAGGCACCGCAGGGCCGCCACCCTCGACCGAAACGCCTGCCGCGCCGCTGGCCTTGGGCGGCGCACCCTTGGCGGAGCTGTCATCAGCGACTGTTTCCTCGAAGCGCGCCTTCCAGGCGCCGATCCGCGAGCCGTCGAACAATGCCGCATCGGTGAGAGTCGCTCCGCCGTCGAGGGGCTCCGAACACAGGCGGCCCGTTTGCGAGCCCGCCTTGACCGGACGTCCCGCCGCAAGATCGTCGAGCAGCTTGCCGAAGCTCTCAGCGTCGAGATCCTCGTAATAATCGTATCCGATCTGCACCATCGGAGCATTGCAGCAGGCGCCCAGGCATTCGACCTCGATCCAGGAGAACTTGCCGTCGGCCGACACCCTGCCCTGGGGTCCGATGCGCTCCTCGCATATCTTCTTCAGGTCGAGCGCACCGCAGAGATGGCAGGGAACGGTGCCGCAAAGCTGGACATGGTGGCGCCCGATCGGCGCGAGGTTGAACATCGTGTAGAAGGTCGCGATCTCCAATACCCTGATGAAGGGCAGATCGAGCATCGCCGCGACCTCTTCGATGGCCAGGCGCGGTGTCCAGCCGCCGACCTGCTCCTGGGCTTTCCATAAAAGGGGAATGACCGCCGAGGCCTGCCGACCAGGCGGGTATTTGGCGATCTGGCCCTTCGCCCACTCCCGGCTCTCGCCCGTGAAGGCGAAATCCTTTGGCTGCAGGGACTCATCGGCAAGGCGACGGACGGACATCCTTCAGAACTCCCAACCGTCATGGCCGCACTTGGTGCGGCCATCCACGACTTTGTTCGGCAATTCAGAAAGGCCTGGACGGCCGGCAAAAGGACCCGCTTCGCCTGTCCGTCCTTGCATCAAGGCGCTCGACGCGTAGCGTCGAGCTTGACCCCGGCCATGACGGTGATGCGAGCGCATAGTCACCGGTCGACCTCCCCGAACACGATGTCGAGCGAACCGAGGATCGCCGAGACATCCGCCAGCATATGGCCCTTGCACATGAAATCCATCGCCTGAAGATGGGCAAAGCCCGGCGCCCTGATCTTGCAGCGATAGGGCCTGTTGGTGCCGTCCGACACCAGGTAGACGCCGAACTCGCCCTTGGGCGCCTCGACCGCCGCATAGACCTCGCCCTCGGGGACCTTGTAGCCTTCGGTATAGAGCTTGAAATGATGGATCAAGGATTCCATCGAGCGCTTCATCTGCGGGCGCGTCGGCGGCACGATCTTGTTCGTCATCGCCGATACCGGACCTCTTCGCTCCTTGCCGAGAAGCCGCTCGACGCATTGCTTCATGATCGAGGTCGATTGGCGCATCTCCTCCATGCGAACGAGCTGGCGGTCGTAATTGTCGCCGTGCTTGCCGATCGGGATATCGAAATCCATCTCCTCGTAGCATTCATAGGGCTGCGCCTTGCGCAAATCCCAGGACGCGCCCGAGCCTCGCACCATCACTCCTGAAAATCCCCATCTCCAGCAATCGGCGAGCGACACGACGCCGATGTCAACGTTCCGCTGCTTGAAGATGCGGTTCTCGATGAACAATGCATCGAGATCGTCGACGAGCTTGAGGAAAGGATCGCAGAAACTGCCGATGTCCTCGACGAGCCTTTCGGGGATATCCTGATGCACGCCGCCCGGCCGGAAATAGGCCGCGTGCATGCGCGAACCCGAGGCGCGCTCATAGAAGATCATGAGCTTTTCGCGCTCCTCGAAACCCCAGAGCGGGGGCGTGAGCGCGCCGACATCCATGACTTGCGTCGTCACGTTGAGGAGATGCGAAAGGAGCCTTCCGATTTCGCAATAGAGGACGCGGATCAATTGGCCGCGCTTGGGCACCTCGATGCCGAGGAGACGTTCCACCGCGAGCGCGAAGGCATGCTCCTGATTCATCGGAGCGACATAATCGAGACGATCGAAATAAGGTACCGCCTGGAGATAGGTCTTGTGCTCGATGAGCTTCTCGGTGCCGCGATGCAGGAGCCCGATATGCGGATCGACCCGCTCGACGACCTCTCCATCAAGCTCGAGCACGAGGCGCAGAACGCCATGCGCGGCGGGGTGCTGCGGACCGAAGTTGATGGTGAAGTTGCGGAGCTGGTGTTGGGTCATTGGTGGCTACGAGTGAAGAGTGATGAGTGAAGAGTGAAGTAAGTGAGCGGCGAGCAGCGAGTAGCGAGTAGCGAGTAGCCGCAACCGGCTAAGAAGGACCTCTCGCGTGAGAATGCAGCAGGCATCAGGCCTTCCCTTCGCCCTTCTTGCGTTGCAAAGAGCGAATTAGCGAGCGCAGCATTCGGCCCAACTCGTCACATTTCACCAGAAGGGGCTCGGTCTCAACCGGAGAAGCGCACAGCACGCGACCGGCCAATAGCAGGTGCGTTTCCAGTTCCTTCAAGGACCCTTGAGCGTTTCGCAAGAACTGAACGAACGCACCCGTGCTTTCGCGGCCATGCCCCTCGGAGATATTGGCAGCGATCGATACGGCCGATCTGCGCATTTGAGCTGTCAATCCGTACATCTCTTGCTTGGGAAACGATGAGGTGACCTGGTAGCAATGTTCGGCGAGATCCATTGCATCTTGCCAAACCCGCAAGCGTCGATACGACTTGAAGTTTGGCATCGTCCCCTCGTCTTCCACCTCCTACTCGCTTTCTCTACTCACCACTCACTCCTCACTCCTCACTCGCTATTTCGCCTTCTCATCCCCAGGCAGCACATAATCCGTGCCTTCCCAGGGAGAGAGGAAATCGAAGTTCCGGAATTCCTGCGGCAGACGCACCGGCTCATAGACGACGCGTTTCTCCTCGTCGTCCCAACGCACCTCGACGAAGCCTGTGAGCGGGAAATCCTTGCGTAGCGGGTGTCCTTCGAAGCCGTAATCCGTGAGGATGCGTCGCAAATCCGGATGACCGGTGAACAGGATGCCGTAGAGGTCGTAGGCCTCGCGCTCGAACCAATCCGCGGCCGGATAAACCTCGATCGCGGAGGGGACGGGGGTGCGCTCATCGACCTCGAGCTTGACGCGAATGCGTCGGTTATATTTCGGCGAGAGCAGGTGGTAGACGACGTCGAAGCGCTTCTCGCGCGACGGGTAATCGACGCCGCAAATATCGATGAAGCTCTTGAAAAGGCAGTCGGGCGCGTCGCGAAGATGCGTGAGCACGTCGATGATGGCCTCGGCCTTCACCGTGACCGTGAGCTCACCATGGGCGAGCTTGACCGCGCTGACGGCACGCGGGATCGCCGCCTTGACAGCCTCGCCGAGCTCCTGGAGCGAAGTATCGATCTCGTGTCCCATGATCCTACGCCTCGCCGCCGGGCCGAGCCGGCGCGCCCGCCACCAGCTCCGACACGACTTCGTGATGGGTGACGATCTCGTCGAAGCTCGCGAGCACCGCGCGGGCCTCCGGCTCGACGACCGCCCTTTCGAGATCCGGTCCCGAGAAGGCCTCGACCGCGGCCATGGAGGCCCATTTCGTCATCACCAGCACCTCGGCCTCGCCTCCTTCGTTCCGTTGCAGCAAGGACGCGCCCAGAAATCCCGGCATCTTCCGCAGGCGCGGGAAGACCGAGCCTTCGAGATGTCGGCGATAGGCGCCGGCCTTGTCCCTTCGCTCCCGCCCGCGCCACATGCGCACGACCATCGATGCTCGCTGCGCTGCCATGGCGGCGCTTATCGCTCGATCGTGCCGGTGCGCCAAATCTTCTTCTGCAACAGCAGGATGCCGTAGAGGAGCGCTTCCGCCGTAGGCGGACAGCCGGGCACGTAGATGTCGATCGGCACGATGCGGTCGCAGCCGCGCACGACCGAATAGGAATAGTGGTAATAGCCGCCGCCGTTGGCGCAGGAGCCCATCGAGATCACGTAGCGCGGCTCGGGCATCTGGTCATAAACCTTGCGCAATGCCGGCGCCATCTTGTTGGTCAAGGTGCCGGCGACGATCATCACGTCCGATTGACGCGGTGAGGCGCGCGGCGCGAAGCCGAAGCGCTCGACGTCGTAGCGGGGCATCGAGACCTGCATCATCTCCACGGCGCAACAGGCAAGCCCGAAGGTCATCCACATCAGGGAGCCGGTTCGGGCCCAGATGATGAGATCGTCGGTCGCCGTGACCAAAAAACCCTTGTCGGCGAGCTCGCTGTTCAATTCGCCGAAGAACTTGTCGTTTGCCCCTAACGGCTTGCCGGTCGCCGGATCGAGGATGCCCTTTGCCGGCGGCGCGACGAGAGGGGCACTTGCGGTCAATCCCATTCGAGCGCTCCCTTCTTCCATTCGTAGACAAATCCGATGGTGAGCACGCCGAGGAAGATCATCATCGACCAGAAGCCGAACCATCCGAGGCCGCCGAAGCTCACGGCCCAAGGGAAGAGAAAGGCCACCTCGAGATCGAAGATGATGAACAGCAGCGCCACGAGATAGTAGCGCACGTCGAAGGTCATGCGCGCATCGTCGAAGGGGTTGAAGCCGCACTCATAGGCCGAGAGCTTCTCGGCGTCCGGCTGGCGATAGGCGATCAGGAAAGGCGATACGAGAAGCGCGAGCCCGATCACCACCGCGACGCCGATGAAGATCACGAGCGGCAAATAGGCGCTCAGGAGATCGTTCACCATGAAAAGGCTCCGGCCAAAGCAAGTCCCGCCGCGGTCGCTTGCACCCGCCGCAGGGAGGTTCAGGGCTTATCGCGTCGCAACATGGGCCGCAAGGGGGCTTTCAGTCGCAAACGAGCCCCGCCTTGCCGTTCGAGAGACCACCGCAAGCCTGACCGCCACCACGAGGACGAACATCGCGAGGAGTTGATGGGAAAGCGCGAGCGCGATCGGCACGGCCGAAAGGAGCGTCGCGATGCCGAGCAGAACCTGCGTCAGAACAAGCCCGGCGAGAAGGATGGCGAGGCGGCGAGGCGCGCGAGCGCAATCTTTCCTCCACCACGCAAGAGCGTTCCCGAGCGCGAGCGCGAGGACCCCATAGGCGAGCAGGCGATGATCGAACTGGATGAGGGTCACATTCTCGAACGGATTGGTCCACCACGGGGTTCCGGAGAAGAGCTCGTCGAGCGGGGGCACCAAGCGCCCGTCCATGTCCGGCCAGGTGTTATCGAGAAGGCCCGCATGCGAGCCCGCGACGAGCGCGCCGAGCGTGAGCTGCGCCAAGACGAGGCCGACGATCAGCTTCGACAGGAAGGCCGCGTTGCGAGGCTCCCTGGCGCGCGCCGGCAAAACCTCATGCTCGCCGAGCGAGGTCGCGAGCGCCACCAGCGTCACGAGGAAGAGGCTCGCGAACAGGAGGTGCGCGGCGAGATCGACCGGTTCGACGGCCGTCATCCCGGCCTTCAGGCCGGAGGCCACCATGATCCAGCCGATGAGTCCCTGAAAGCCGAGAAGCAGGCCCATTCCGGCGAGCTTTGCGCCGAGAGGAAGGGTCAGTTTTCGTGTCGCGGCAGCGAAGAGGAACCCGCCGGCGAAAAAGAGGCCGATGAAGCGACCGAGCTGACGATGCGCCCATTCCCACCAAAAGATGTGCTTGAACTCATCGAGACCCATGGCGCCGTTGACGAGCCGCGCCTGAGGGCTTCCCTGGTATCTCGCCAACTCGGCGAGCCAATCCTTTGTCGAAAGCGGGGGCAGCGCGCCCGAAATGGGCCGCCATTCGGTGATCGAGAGCCCCGATCCGGTAAGCCGCGTCGCACCGCCCACAAGGACCATGAGAATGACGAGCGCGACTGTCGCCCATAGCCAGAGGGCGACCCAGCCGGGGACCCCACGCCGAACGCCGGCCGAAACCGGCGGCCCGATAGCAGCAGCGTCAAGCGTCGAGAGGGTCATCGCGAGCGGCCGAGATTGCAACCTCAGCCGGACATAGGCCGCCTCGTCCCCCCGATCAACGGATCAGGCTGCGTCGCAGCGCCGCTCCCGGTTCCAGATGAGCTCATAGCCGAGGCTCTTGAGGCAGGCGAGAGCGGCACCCGGGAAATCCGGCGTGATCTCGAGGTTGCCGTTCGGCGCAAAGCCGCGCGGCGCGCGGCCCCGCGCCCGATGCAGCCTCGAGATGACGCCGATACCGCGCATCAGCGGCGCAAGCAGGCTGGCGAGGCCGGTTTTGCCGAGCGCGTCGAGCGTTGCGGCAAAAACGCAGTCTCTGGCGCTGATAGGGCCGGTCAACGCGAGTTTAATTGCAGAGGGCACTGGCAGCTTCGCAATTCTGCCGTCGCATCGAGGACCCCGAGCCGTGCTGGCTGGCCGTTGACGCCGAGGGCGCCGGTCGCCCCTTCCAGCGTTTTCCCCGGGTGGGAGCGACGCCCGCACCATTTCATGGATGGCTTGCGCCAGGCGCCGCGTCGCGCCGGCTGCCATAGTAGGTCGCGGGTGATTCCGCCTTGGCCGGGACGGCGCTTGCGCTCAGGGTTTCCTTCGGCCATGGACAGCCGGTCCTCGTCCTGAAAGGAGCGCCTCATGCCGGCCATCGAAGATCGTCTGAAAGCTCTCGGCCTCGCCTTGCCGACGCCGGTGCCACCCGTCGCGAACTACGTGCCCTTCGTCATCAGCGGGCAACTGCTCGTCATCTCCGGCCAGATCTGCGCCGGCCTCGACGGCAAGGTCGCAGAGCGGCACAAGGGCAAGGTCGGCGGCGGCGTATCGATGGAGGCCGGCAAGGAAGCGGCGCGTTTCGCCGCCATCAACGTCCTCGCCCAGGCCAAGGGCGCGCTCGGCGATCTCGACCGCATCGGGCGTTGCGTGCGCCTCGGCGGCTTCATCAACTGCACGCCCGATTTCACGCCGCTGCCGCAAGTGATGAATGGCGCCTCCGACCTGATGGTCGAGGTCTTCGGCGACAAGGGACGCCACGCCCGCACGACGGTCGGCGTCGCCAATCTGCCGCTCGACTGCGCGGTCGAGGTCGAGGCGATGTTCGAGCTCGCCCGGTGAAGTCATCTCTCGCCTGGCTTGTCGCGCGGCCGATCGCGCATCGCGGGCTGCACGACAAGGCGAAAGGCGTGATCGAGAACACCGCCTCGGCGGCCCTTGCGGCCATCGAGGCGAAATACGCGATCGAATGCGACGTGCAGATCACCTCCGATGGCGAGGCCGTCGTCTTTCACGATTTCGTTCTCGACCGGCTGACCGAGGGCTCGGGACGCCTCGATAAGCTGCGGGCCGAGGCGCTCTCGGGTCTCGCGATGCGAGGCACCACGGATCGCGTGATGCGCCTTGCCGATTGGCTCCAATTCGTCGCGGGGCGCACGGTCGTCGTCATCGAGATCAAGAGCGATTTCACCGGCGATATGCGCCTCCTTCACCGCGTCATAGAGGTGATGAAGGGATATGAGGGACCTTTCGCGCTCAAATCCTTCGATCCCCTGGTGCTCGAGAAGCTGCGCGAGGCCGCGCCCGCCATTGCGCGCGGCATCGTCGCGATGAATGATTATGATCATTCCGACTACCGGCTGCTCTCGAACCAGGAGAAGCACGCACTTGCCAATCTCCTGCATTTTTCCCGGACGCAACCGGATTTCCTGTCCTGGAAAGTCGCGGACCTGCCGTCGGCCGCCCCCTACCTCTGCCGCACGCAGCTCGGAATGCCGGTGATGGCGTGGACGGTGAGAAAGGCCGAGGAGCGCGAACGGGCGCGCCTTGATGCCGATCAAATGGTGTTCGAAGGGTTTAAGGCTTAGGACGCCCGCGCTAGCTTTCAGGACATGACCACCGGATCGCCCATCGCCGCCCGCCCCCCCGCGCTCACGCTGCGCGCCGCTTCCTCCTTCGGCAAGATCGACGCCGCCTCCTGGAACGCCTGCGCCAATCCGTCGGCCGCGCGGCGCGGCTCCCCCTGTCCGGGGCCGACCGACGACGACCCCTTCAACCCTTTCGTCTCCCATGCCTTCCTCGATGCTCTCGAGCGTTCGAAATCGGCGACCGCGCGCACCGGATGGAGCCCTTGTCCGCTCCTCGTCGAGAGCCAAGAAGGCACGATCCTCGCTTGCACACCCGCCTACCTCAAATCGCATTCGATGGGCGAATATGTCTTCGATCATGCGTTCGCCGACGCCTATGAGCGGGCCGGCGGGCGTTACTATCCAAAGCTCCAGGTCGCAGTGCCTTTCACGCCCGTCACCGGAAGGCGCCTCCTGGTGCGCGAGGGCGCCCATGGCGAGAGCGCACGCGACGCCTTGATCGGTGGGCTTGCGGCGCTGATGCGCCAGACCGGCGCCTCATCGACCCACGTCACCTTCGCCACCAAGGCCGATTGGAGCGCGCTCGCCGAGCACGGCTTCCTCAGGCGCGTGGACCGGCAATTCCACTGGCTCAACGCCGGCTACGCAAATTTCGAGGAATTTCTCGGCGCGCTCGCCTCGCGCAAGCGCAAGGCGATCCGGCGAGAGCGGCGCGAGGCCTTGCGTAACGGGGTATCGATCGAATGGGTGAGCGGAAGCGACATCACCGAAGCCCATCTCGACGCCTTTTTCGCCTTCTACATGGATACGGGCTCGCGCAAATGGGGCAGGCCGTATTTGACGCGCTCCTTCTTCTCCCTGCTCGCGGAGGGCATGCGCGAGCGACTTCTCTTCGTCATGGCAAAGCGCGGCGGCCGCCATGTCGCCGGCGCGATCAACCTCATCGGCGATCTTGCCCTCTACGGACGCAACTGGGGTTGCATCGAGGATCATCCTTTCTTGCATTTCGAGGTCTGCTACTATCAGGCGATCGAATTCGCGATTCACCGCAAGCTCGCCCGCGTCGAGGCAGGCGCACAGGGTGAGCATAAGCTCGCCCGCGGCTACGTGCCGGCCGAAACCTATTCGGCGCATCTTTTCGCCGATGCCCGCCTCGCACGCGCCGTCGCCGACTATCTCGAGAACGAGCGGCGCTATGTCGAGATGGGCAATCGCGAACTCGCCGAAGCGGCCCCGTTCCGCAGAGCGGGGCCCGAGCTCGACGAATAGGGGCTGGCGCTGCAAATGCCGCCTTGCGGCCGCAAGTCTAGTGGTCCGGCCCCGACAAATGGTTCCCATTTGTCGGAAAAGGCCTGACCACAACATTATTGAATTGTGGATAGATTCTGCCGGCGGATGGGTGCCATCCGCCGGAATTGACCACCCCCCGCGTCAGCCTCCGTTCAGATTTGCCGGTGTAGGTTTGCAACTTCTCCGCGCAAGCGGAGGCGGGGCGGGGCGGAAACCCAAGGACAGAGCCAATGTCGATGAAAAGCCTCTTCAACATTCCAGCCGTCCTGCTGCTCGGGCTCGGAATTGGATTTGCCTCGCTCTCGGCCGCACGAGCCGCATCTCCCGCGCCGGTCGCCTCGACCGCGCCGCCTGCGTTCGGGTCCGGCCTGCCCAACGTCGCGGCTGGCTCGAAGCTCATCGAGCTCTACTACTGGCATCGGCACTATTATTGGCGCCACCGCTATTACCACCGCTGGCATTACCACCGCTGGCATTACCGCCACTGGCACTATTGGCACCACCGCCATTGGCATTACCGGCACTACCGGCATTGGCACTATTGGCACCATCGACATTGGTACCACCGCCATTACTGGTACTGAGCCGCGGGCGGAGAAGCTTTGATCGCACCTTCTCCGCTGGGAACCGGTTGCTGACGCTATTGGCGCCCCGGGGGCTCGAGCACCGTCGTGATGGGGCCGGGCTCGGATTTCATGCCGAGCCCCGTTGACCCATTTGCGCAAGGCCCTCCTTGCGCGGGTCATCCCCCGCTTTGTGGCGTCATGACGCAAAAGCATGACGCCCCCGGGCACATGCGAGACCTTGCGGTTTTTTCGCGGATCGACCGCGGTTTGGTTCCAGCCCCATGAATGGCCGGACGGTGAAATCGATTTGCTGCCTACTCCAATTGCACCCAAAGGCGTTGTGGACGCTAACTAGCGTTGCTCATGCGCCATTCATATTCGGCACCCATAATGAGACTATCGGCCCGATTCGGGCCGAGAGCCAATCATCATGGAGACAGCGATGCCGATGAAACCCTTCCTCAACACCTTGGCCGCCGCCGCGATCGCCACGATCGTCGGCGTCGCGTCCTTCAGCGGCGCGCGAGCCATGCCGATCGCCTCGCCGGCCGCCGCCGTGACCCTCCAGGATACGCGTTCGGGGGAAGCGCTTGCTCCCCACTCGACGCTTGTCCAGGAGGCTGGCTGGCACCGGCATGGCTGGCACCGACACGGCATGGGCTGGCACCAACACGGCATGGGCTGGCACGGGCGCGGCGGCTGGCATGGGCATCACCGCTGGCATCGTCACTGGCACTGACGAGCCCTTCGTCGCGCCCGCCTCGGCATTAACATCTCACCCGGAACGTCGCATGGCGATGTTCCGGGCTCTTGATCGCCGCAGCGCTCCGAGAGCGAATGGGCCAAGCCAGCACATTCGAGGAACAGGCGAGCGGGAGAGACTTGGGAGGTTTTCTCGAAAGCTCCGGCGGAAGAGAGGCGCTGAACTCACGCGCCATCCGAGGCTCGTTCAGTGAGCCTCCACGACGGCATGCGACAGATAGAGCAAGAGAGAGCATCCCAACAAGACCAAGAGGCCCGCCATCGCGAGGTCGAAGCGCTCGCCCGGACCTCGCAGCTCTTCCTCCGCGTCGATTTGCTTGGCGATCCGGAAATAGCGCCAAGCCGCCGTCGCGATCATCCCGACGCCGAGCAGCAGAAAAACCAGCCCCGCCGCGTTCGCGAAGGATGTCTGATGCGCAGCGAGCGAGTTGTTCGCCATGGCCGGCGCCGCAAACCGAAGGAAGAGATCGAAGCGTTCGATGAGAAATCCGAACGCCATGACGGCGATTGCGGTACGGACCCAGGCGAGGAAGGTGCGCTCATTGGCGGCATGATCGGAATAGCGCTTGATCATGATGCTCCTTGGTCCCCAGAGCTGGAGGCGTCGAGGGCCCTTGATAAGGTGGCGATTACGACAGATTGTGAGATGGTGATTGCCAGCGCCAACGATGCTTTTTGGGGACGGACGAATCCCTTCATTTGCGTAGCTAAATCTATTCTTCTTCTACATCTACTCTTCGATGCGATTTAGACGAACAGCCTTTGCTGTCGGAATTGTCCAGACGAGAGCGTTGAAGCCTTTGAATTTGAGTGGACCCTTCAGGTTGGGCTCGGTTGTCCGCTTGCAGCTCGACTGATTTTGAACGGCCCTCGTAGACAGACCGCAGACACGTCGAGGCGAAAATCGCGTCCAGACAATTTGCAGCATGCCACTCTCTTGCTGATAGCGCCCATAGGCGGTGACGGTCGCGCTCCTCAGCCTGTACTGCTTGATGACTTTTCCGTTGGGCATGAATGCGAAGCGCAGCGAACATCCTTTGGGGTCACAAGACTGCCAGGCGCCGACCAGCGAGACCGCGCCCGTCTCGGCAGAAGCCGGCTTTGCGAGGCAAATTGCAAGAATAGCAACACTGACGCATCGAATGCTGCTCAAGCGATTTCTCCCGTGGATTGGCGAGCTCGCCCGACGCGAGCGCCAGTTCACATCGCCAAGTATATCGGATCGATATTCGATGTCACGTCGACGGGGTAAAGCTGCGCATCGCGGCCGATCCGGCAGGCTGGCGGCCTTTGCTTTCGAGCGGCGATCATCCGAAGGTTGCAAGCGAATGGCTGGGCCATTCCAAGGTCGGGATCTCGCTGGACCTTTGCAGTCACGTGCCACCCGCAACGCGGGCGGGCGCCGTCTCTCGCGTTGACGAAGCGCGGCGCACTGCCCTAGAGAAGCGCGCAGCGAGAAGAGCCGAGCGGCGCAATCGCGGCCTCCGGCGACACATTAGCCGGAAGGCAATAAAGCCGAAGAGTTGGAAGGGTGGCCGAGCGGTTGAAGGCAGCGGTCTTGAAAACCGCCAGAGGTTCACGCCTCTCGTGGGTTCGAATCCCACCCCTTCCGCCAAATAGACACGCCATGACTTTGATAAAAATGATTATTTTCAAATTGAACGCATATAGGTCTTACAAATAGTCTTACTTTCGCGAGCTTATTGCGGCGATCAGACGCGGATTGAAGCGGGGAGTTTTCGAGACTCCAAAGCCAAAGCCGATACAGCTAGGGAAGCTTGCCCGCTTTCCGATGCAGAAACCGAACCGCGTCGCGAACGATGAAAACCAGGTTGCGGAGCATCGCATGCCTCCCGCCGAGCGTACTCGAGCAAAAGCCCATCGATCCAATAAAACGGGTCATTGGAATGTGGCCCGGCATGGAAGGCCTCGGCTTCTTTTGAGCGTGCTTGAAGTAGTGGTTTGCGACAAACTCGACGACCATGAATTCAGGCGATTCCATGCACCAATCTTTTTGCAGGTTACCTAGGATGGTCGGATTGGGCGCCGCACGATCGGACGCGTGATAAGCCACCACACAGGCGAGGAACGCATGCCGGATTGAGAGAGGGTTCCTTTCGAAGTCCGCAACGGTAGGCTCAACAATGTCCTTGATGTAACCCGCAAGCTCCTCGTTCACGCGGCCCAAACTCCTCGCTTCTTCAACAGCGTGATCAAGGCTGGATCATACCAGCTTTCGTTCTCTCTAAGGTGGTCTTGCACGGCTGGGCTTCTTCGATAGGCGTCCACGATGAAGCGTCGCCAGGCCTCGGCAAGCTTCTCGTCCATGCTCGGCAGTTGCGAGACGACATTCTCGATATAGTTCGTGAGCGCTTCTGCCGCGTAAAGCAGTCGCTCGTAACCGGGCGAAGACTTGTCGATTTTCTGGCCCTGATAGAAGCAGCGGTAAGCTTGCCAATCCCCAGCGTCCAGGGTCTTTGCCCAAGGCAAGGCAGCCCAAGCCGCAGCCTCCATGATCGGCCCCCTTTTTAGCGGATGAGATCGCTACATGCTGCCACGGGCGGCAAGCCTAGCGCCACGCCCGGCGCGATCACAAGAAAGTGAGATGCGGCGGGGGGTCTCGCTTGACGGGATCGACAGGTGCTGCCCTAAAATGAGGGCCAATGTCTAGTTCTGTGGGACCAGTGTCCGTAGTTTCGCCTATCGCCTCGGACTCCACGACCTCTCCTATTCTCGGGTATTGTTCGCAGGGAGGATTCCCGTGCGCGATCTTTTCATCCTTGCCATTGGTGCCTTTCTTTGGGCTCGGGGCGACCGTGGCGTCCTTTGCCGCGCCGAGTTACATCAATTTGCCATCATGGGCCATTCACTGGCTGTTCTGGGGTGGTATCGCCCTCATGGCCCTGATGGTATTTGACGCACCGGCTCTATTGATTTGGCGCCCTGCCACATTGACCGCCATTTTAGCAACGGTGGGTTTTGCTTTTCTTTCGGCCGCTGCAATTTCCCATTTTTCGCCATTGAAGGATTTAACGGCTCCCATTGATGGAAATCTGTTTATTGCCTGTCGGATTGCATTTTTGCCGGGAACCATTCCCCCGGAGGGCTCCATCAACGTGTTAACTCTTTCACCGGAGGAACTCGCTAAGGGAGGGAAAAGGGCCGTGGGGGGTGAAATCAGCGGGCCTGTCGGCAGCGAAATTAAATGGCTGCCTAAATCCAGGATGGACCCGCCTCCCGGATATCGATGTGAAATCATCAATGACACCGCGCATACACTGCAAAACGTAATTATTCCGCTTCGAATTACATTTTCAAAAATCGATAATCACGAAGAATATTCTGGGGAGTGGAGTGTAGTCTTAGTCCGACTCGATCCAGGTGCAAATAATAAAATTGTCCTATTCCTTAGGAATTTAAGTCCCCAACTCGCTTATGTGGTGCCGGCTGATTTGGGGGCAGCATTTAAACTCGGGGAATCCGTGAACCGATTTTTGAGAATCACAAAGCCTGTCGATGTTATCGACCAGATTGTCGGTGTGACACCTTTTATTCCAGCTGTTGAGTTGGATCGATAAAAATATGTGAGATGCAAATGAGACCGCCTCAGTGGGCGGCCCCGTTCTTATCCTTATAGATCAGCTTGAAGCCGCCGCTTAGTCGGCAGCACCATTCTCGCGAAGTTCCGCGCCCTATATGCCGATGGTGGGTGACGTGACGTGAGCGATGCCCTGGCGTAGGCATAGACATAGGTTATTTCCAAGGATCATCACCGGGCTGCGCTATCTGCTGGCCGCGGTGATAGCCATCGCCCTGTTGTGGGCGCTGCTGCAGCTGCGAGGAGGCTGAAACCGTCGAGGCTCGTGCGCTCGCATCTCAACTCGCTCAATCAGACGTGTACGGCGCAATGTCGTCCGGAACATCGCCATAGCGGCCAAGGATCACGGCATCCTCCCATTCGCCAAGCTGCGGGTCTCCTGTCTTGCTGAAAGCGATGGCGCCCCGGTCTGCGACGCCCATTCTGGCGGCGGTCGCCTTGGCCTCCGCGGCGCTGCGCACGTCGATCGCCGCCTCAGCGATGAAATCGCCATCGGCGTCGCGGGAGAACGGCAGCACTGCGAAATAGGTGACCTTTGGCATGAGCGAGACCTTCCGCGGCCGGGCTCCTCACTTCCTCACCAACGCCTCGTTGATCAGCCTCTGCGCGGCTTCCTGACGTGTAGGCGTCATTTGTCGGCGCACTCCCCGCGCAGGGGGCAGCTTATCCCGGCAGGGTCAGCAAAGGCAAAAGGGGGCGGAATGACAACCTTACTTCGGCGCCGCCGGCTGCCTCTTCAAATTCTCGTTGATCGTCTGCCCCGTCTTGAGGCTTGGCGCCGGCAGTTCGCCAGCTTCGGGATGCCCACGGCAGTAGTCCGCTTGCGTCCAGCTCGCGCAACGGCCGTTGGGAAGGCGGCAACCTGGACCGCCGCGCTCGCCACATGTCGCAAAGGCGGGAGCCGACATGGCGATGATCCATGCCGCACAATGATGCATCTGAGCATTTTTCCCCCTCTTGGTCGTGCCCACACTTTGAGACTTTAGCCTTCATCGGCTTGCGCGCCCCGTCAAGGGGCAGGACTTCTCACGAAACGGCTATCTCACATTTCACGTATTTATAACGATGGTAAATGCCACCTGAAGCGTTGGTATGGAATAGCCCTATCCAATTGAGCAAAAAAGCCGGAGGTTCGATATGGCAATAGGCATGGCTCAGGTATTAATGGTCGGCAACCAGGTAATTGTTCGTTCAAATTGGCAGTGGAATAGTGGCGCACCGGGTGGTGGTACATATCTACAAACGCCAGGAAAGATCGCCGAGGTAGGGGACGATGGGATCGTCTTGCAGGTCGATGGCGGACCATTGCGCGCATTTCCGTATGCCGGAATAACTCACGTCGATCTCGTCAAGAAGGGCTAGAACAAAAACTGGCCCGCTCTCCTTTCGGAGGCGAGGGCAGTTTAGGGGGCGTCAAGCCGCAGGAGCGGCCTCTCCAGCGCTTCGCGAGCCGGCGGGACAGCCTCCCTACGCTATCGCGACGATGCTATCGGCGAGCATCGGTCCCCACATGAAGGACGCATGCATTCTCTGTTGGCTCCCGATATTGGAATAAGCGATCATCGCACGAGCCTTCAACGCGATGCTCGAAAGCGTAGTGGCCGGCACTGCGGCGATCTCGGCGGCTGCCTTATGTAGCCGGCCTCAGCCTCGGCATGATCCCCACGGG
Source organism: uncultured Alphaproteobacteria bacterium (assembly GCA_963713805.1). Taxonomy (GTDB): domain Bacteria; phylum Pseudomonadota; class Alphaproteobacteria; order Rhizobiales; family Beijerinckiaceae; genus GAS188. The sequence continues at coordinate 167,807 of CAVQNF010000039.1, forward strand.
CTTCCTCACAAAGCCCGCGAAGCCACAGCCTATCACGAAGCCGGCCATGCGGTCATTGGTCGGGTGCTGACCCTCCCATGTGGCCACGCGACAGCGCTGCCCGATCACGATTTGCCGGGGCATTCTATTTGCGCCGATCCTTTCGAGACGCTCTCTGCCTGGGAACTGGCGGGCAAGTTTCGTGAGCCTGCATCTGCGCTACTCGGAAGGGTCATGGCCTTCATGGCGGGGCGGGAGGCCGAAGAGGAGATCCTGGGTACTTACGGAACCGGTTGATTCCACGCTGCGCACTGCCGGCGGCAAAAACCTGCCGTGGGCGAAGCCGATTGCTCCGGTCGAAAAGGGAGCGGTTTCGCTCACGTTGAGCCATGACCGCTTGGTGAGCCCTGCCGGGGCAGCGACAGTCGGCCAAGGCCGCAGCCGCGAAGCGGTGGCGCGTCTCCGCGACAGCCTTGACGGATGGCGCTGGTCCGGCCTCTTCGCGACAAGCGGTCTTGCTCGGTAAAGTATGGGCGGATGGCGCTCGGATCGTTGAAATACTTGATGTCTTGAGCGAAACGTATGGCAACGGGGTTTCTGCGGGAGCTCAAAAACTCAAATCACTCCAACCATATGCGCCCGGCCGACGGCGGCGCTTTCATCTTGCCGTCCAAACTACTACTGCCAATTCCACGCCACGCCCCTCTCGCTCGTCGCAAAATCAGCGCTTCAAGAACCACTCGATAAACTCCGCAGCGACATCTGGTGTCAGTTCCTGAACAGCCTCTGCGACCGTGCAATAGCCCTTCGCGGCCGCTACGACAGAGAGCGCGCAAGCAAGAAAGCTGCCGTCCCATTCTCGATCCGCTGCCGTGGCGACGAGAGACGGCAGATGAGTCAACGCAGCGAAATAGGCGTGGCGCAAATTCTCGGGAACAGGGACAGCCGTCTTCTGTCTGCAAATCTCAACCCATGCCGGAAAGTGGAAGAAACTTGAATTGGCCCTGGCCGGAGCGGTGGAGAGAGCGCGGACTACGTGGGGCACCGCAGCAAACGAAGCCGAATATACGTCACCCTGATGGGCCAACGAGCTCCACAGAGAAAACCAAGGTTCGTCTGTGCCGCTCGATGCGGGAAGCGCGACGAGTTGTCGCAAGAGGCCAGGAACGTCACTCGCCGACCCGTAGGCATGCTGAAGATTGGACCAACGGAGCGTGTCGTCGAGGCTAAGGGCATCTATTGAAGTTTTTGCGGAAACGGACTCCGCGAAGACTTCATGACAGCCTGTTTCGTCAAGAAATATTCGATAATGATGTAGCTCTTTGTACGCCTTTCCCAGCATATGGTCGTTATCAATGAAGGACGATAGTGCGCCAGATCCAACTAATTCGACTAATCGGAAATAAGCGTTCTTTATCATCTCTACACTGCAATTCGGCATCGCTGTAAATTGATGCCATCGCGCGCGATGGAAATTGACCTCGAATGCAGGCAACTCAGAAAGTCGTATTGTTAGCCTTGCGTCGCCGCCGGACATCATGAATTCGCACCCTTCATACTGACCGGTATCGAACTTCGGCAGCGCGGCTACTTGTTCAGTTTTCACGGTGTGGGCTCCGGCGCTGGGGGCCTGCTCTAAGAGGAATTTACTTGTCCCGAGACGGGATGACCTTCGCCTCGCCGATGAAGCGCCCCTCCCAAAGGTAGAAAAACCGGCATCTCGCATGATATTGGCCGCTTCTTCGCCGGATAGGAAAACAAATCCCAGGCGGCGCTGCTCTCCAGGCTTGACGGGTAGGTGGTAGGCCACCGAGCAACGGCCAGCCATCATACCTGACGATGGGTTCCCGTCGCGAGACGCAGCAAGGACATCCCCAGCCGGGAAAGGCGGTAGATTCTCGTCCTCCGCTCGCCGACGGGTCGAGTGTCACGTCCGCAACAAGTTGCGCCGACATTTCAGCCAGTTGCTCCGCACACCCCATAGCTACTTTCCCACCCATTTCGAAGCACCCATCGTTGCCGATCTCCCGATGCTCCGCAACAAGGCATGCAGTGGGTGGCGCCAGCAATCAGAGTGCTATAGCGTAGACATAGTGCTCATCATCGTCGGTCATGGCCCGCCAAACCAGCGCCGCCGCATGCTGTAAATGTCCGTGCGCCGTGGTGCATATCCGGTGACTTCCAGCATACGTCCGTTCGAGCTTTGCCGGCAAACGGATACCCTCATTGAATGACCTTGGTGACCGGAAGCGGTCATTCATATCGCCGCTGCTTGGCGATGCTCAAAGCGAGAGCGGCAACTCCAAATGCTTCGCGTACATCATGTCGCGATGTTCGAACAGGATCGGATCCAGCACCGCTTCGGTCTGCGCATCCAGCGTCTCGAATGCCGCCCTCGTACTGGCTTTCATCTCGCACTGGTCGGACGGCAACGGATCGAAGAGAGCACTAACAGTCGCGCTATATATATCCACGGCGGTCAACGAGTCGCCCACATAATAGCGTCTGCCCGCCTCGTGCTGCGCCTTCAGGCGCGCCACCAGCATGCCCACGAGCTCCGCCACCCGCGCGCCAGAGGCTGCGCCTGCCTCGGGGCTGTATCCGTACTTCTTGCCCAGGTACCTCGCGACGCGTTCGGGGAAGCCTCCTGCGTTTTGCAACCCGGCATGCACCAACTGCAGGCGGCGCGACCAACCCAGGCCCTCTTCACCGCAGATTTCATGGCCGAGGCCGAAAACCAAAGCGCGCTCGGCCGGGTCCGTAGGCAAGAGCGATGGCGTAGGCGCCAAACGTTCGGCAAGCAGTAGGATCTCGGCCCAGCCCGGCCGTGGCCGTTCACTTTCGTAGATGACCACTGGGCCGTTGCTCTGGCCGGCCCACTTCTTCAATGGCTCGCTGTCATAGTCCAGGCGCACAGCGACCCATTCGATGCCCTTGATGTGCAGGATGCCCTTGGCGGCTTCGCCCCAGGGGCTCGGTACGCCGCCGACCACGACCATGCGCAGGCCGCCACGATTTATCGCCTCCTCCACTCCCACATACTCGAACGTCATTGTCGCCTCCACCGGTGCTCGTTCCGCTGCAGCTTCGGTCGGAGGGCCACAGCGTCGACATAGTGCCCTCTTCATCGAGCATGGCCCGCCCCTTCAGAATAGAACCGCGAATGCCGGGAGTAGCGGATTTCACGCCCGCGGCGGTGGTTAACGTCAAAAGCGGATTGCTTTTCGAGCCGATGATTCGGCGCGCGGCTGGTTGTTCGCTACGCGTTGTGCTGCCAGCTTGCGGCGGGCGACTCGGACGATGGCGGGCTTCATGCCGAGGCCGCCGCCAATTTTCGGTCGAGCGTGATCAACTCGGCAGCCAGCGCGCGGGCGAGCCAAAGGTAGCTTGCATCATAGGCGGTCAGACCTGTTGCCTCGGCGAGGTGCAGGGTGGCGGCGTGGTCGACGGCGACGGTCTCCACTCTCAGCCGGTGCGCGAGCCGAAAAGCGGCACGTAAGGCGTCCCGCTGACTTGGCTGCCGCCAAATCTTTGTCAGGCAGACATTAGCCAATTCGAAGTCAAGCAAGGAGGGCGCAGCCAATCGGGCTCCTCCCAGCCGCTCGGCGATTGCCTCCGCGTCCGGTTCCGCGAACAGCAGGGCGGCGAGTGCCGAGGCGTCCACGACCTTAATGCCGGTCACGGTCAGCACGGATGATCGCGGCCGAATCGGCCGGCGTGCGGAGGCCAAGGCGCCGGACTTCCGCGAGTAGCTCGGCGGGGCTTAGGTCTTGCTCAGAACGGACCGCTTCCTCGATGATGGCAAGCAACTCGCCTTGCAGCGACCGATGGTGTCGCTCCGCCCGCCGTCGTAGACGTGTAACGACCTCGTCCGGGGCGTTTTTGATCGAGAGATTAATAGGCATTGGTTCCAAATCTGCTCCGATTCAGAACCTTAATACCACATGGCGGCCCTTCGGACCACTGCGCAGAAAAATCGGAGGGCTATAGCGTAGACATCGTGCTCAGTTATCGTCGGTCGCGGCCCGCCACCCGCCGATTGCACGCCAGGGCGCGATATTCCGCGAGATTAGCCACCAATCGCCGATTGCCGCACGACCTCCGCTGGCGCTTGACGAGAGGCGGCGGCCCCTTGGCCTCGAGTTCGAGCGGCGGCGGGCGAGCTTGTTTTGTATTCATTTTTGATTATATTGAATACACGGACTGCGAAAGGAATGCGCCATGTCCCAAACCACGACGATGACGGTCCGCCTGAGTGGCGCGCTTAGTGACTTCGTGGCTGCGAATGTGGGTGAGAACGGGTCCTATGAGAACGTCAGCGAATACATCCGGGACCTGATTCGCCGCGACAAAGAACGGGCAGAGAAGAAAGCGTTCGACCGGCTGAGGACCGAGCTTGCTCATGCGTTCGCCGCGCCCGAGTCTTCCTACAAGCAACTGACTGCGGCCGAGGTGATCACGCGGAACCGGACCTGACGGGTGGCCGCTGTTCGCATCCAGGAAGCGACCTCCCATCGTCTCGACGAGATCTATCGCTACACGCAGGATCGCTGGGGGAGTGAACAAGCGGATCGTTACATCACCGGCCTGTTGGAGGCTTTCGACAGGATCGGCACTCACCGGGTCATGTCGAAACCGATCCCGGTTGGGTTCGGTGTCGAGGGGTATTTCTTCCGCTACGAACGGCATTTCGTTTATTGGCGGAGGTTGTCGAACGGAGACATCGGAATCGTTACGATCTTGCACGAACGGATGCACCAAATCGGTCGCTTCCGCGAGGAGTTCGGCTTGTGAGGGCGCGCTACCGGTCAACCCTACAACTCGGTGGCTATCTCGATGAGATGTTCAAGCGGGGTTTATAGGGCTGTAGCGTAGACATCGTGCTCAGCAATCGTCGTTCGTGGCCCGCCAGCACTACGCTATCGTATGCCATACTATCCGTTTCTTTGACCGCTTTCGCTGATCGACTTCGTTGCCGGCGTGGCCCGGGTTAGCCAAGAGGGGGACGACGGTTTTGGCCTAGTCGCCGGGGGCTATCCACTCGTATGCGAGAAATGCTAGCGGCGAGTGGCACGGAGCTATAATGGACCTCGATGGACCTATACCTTCTTGTCAAAACGTTGCACATCATCAGCGCGACGATCGTATTCGGGACTGGGATCGGCATCGCTAATATCATGTTCCTCGGCCATCGTAGCGGCTCGGCCGAGGAACGGGCCTTTGCCGCGCGAATGACGGTCAAGGCGGATTTCCTCTTCACCCTGCCGTCGGTGATCGTCCAGCCGATAAGTGGCGCCTGGCTTATCTGGCAGGGCGGCTTCCGGTGGGACGATTATTGGCTGGTCCTGACCTATGGGCTCTATCTGCTCGCAGGGGCGTGCTGGGTGCCGGTGGTCTTGATCCAGATGCGCATGAAGACGATGATTGAGGCCAGACTGCGCGGCGAAGTATTCGATGAGGCAAGGTACAATCGGCTGTTTCGCGTCTGGTTCGCTCTCGGCTGGCCCGCCTTTGGCAGCCTGATCGTCATCGTCTGGCTGATGGTGACCAAACCGACATGGTAGCGCGCGTCCTTATCATTGGCGGCTATGGCAATTTCGGCAGCTATATTGCCCGCAGCCTTGAAGGTGACGCCGATATCCAGCTGCTGATCGGCGGGCGATCGGTGGAGAAGGCACGGGCCTTCGCCACTTCGCTCGATGCTTTCCACTCGACCGAAGGCCATGCGCTCGATATCGATGGCGACCTTGCTGCGGCGTTCGCGCGTATTGCGCCCGATATCGTCGTCCACACCACTGGCCCGTTCCAGACGCAGGATCATCGGGTCGCCCGGGCGTGCATCACCCATGGCTGCCATTATCTCGATCTTGCCGATGCACGCGATTTCGTGGCGACCATTGGCCGGCTTGATGCCGAGGCCAAGGCCAAGGACGTGCTCGTGGTAAGCGGGGCAAGCTCGGTACCATGCCTGACGGCGGCGGTGATCGATGCCTATCTTCCGGCTTTCGCGCGACTGGAAGCGATCGATTACGGGATTAGCGCCGCTCAGCGTACCAATCGCGGCCTTGCGACCACCTCGGCGGTGCTCAGCTATGTCGGCAAGCCGATGACGATGCTGCGAGACGGAGAAATGAAGACCGTCCATGGGTGGGAGGATACGCACGCCGAGCGTTATCCGGGGCTCGGCTGGCGCCTGTTCGGCAATTGCGACATTCCCGACCTGACCCTGTTTCCCAAACGCTACCCGACGCTCAAATCCATGCGCTTTGCCGCCGGGCACGAACTCCATCTGCTCCACATCGGCACGCGCATGCTCGGCGCTCTCGTGCGGCTGGGCCTCATTCGCTCTCTGGACAACCATGCCGAAACGCTGCTGCGCCTTGCCTTCCTGTTCGACCGCTTTGGCTCGGGGCGCAGCGGCTTCCATATGTTCCTTTCCGGCATCGGCCGCGATGGCAAGCCGCTGGAGCGCCGCCTCATTATCATCGCGCGTTCTGGTCATGGCCCCTATATTCCCTGCATGCCTGCGATCCTTATGGTCCGGCGGCTGGCGAAGGGAGAAGTGCCGCAACTTGGGGCGATGCCCTGCGTCGACCTTATTGATCTCGATACCTATCTCGCCGCGCTCGAAGGGCTGGATGTCAGCATTGTCAGGGACACCATCAATGCCTGAGGTTTCTGGGAGCCGCTTCAGTTACCGCGAGGATCGAACGGTACCCTCCTTCGACGATAGCCGCGCCTTGTTCGTATTCGACGGTATCTGCGTTCTCTGCTCCGGCGGCGCGAGCTGGATCATGCGCCATGACAGGAAGGCGCTGGCCAACTTTACGCCCGCGCAGGAGGGGCTCGGTCAGGCACTTTATGCGCATTACGGTGTCGGTGTGGACGAGAGCTACCTGCTGATCGCCGATGGCAGTGCCTACACCGCTTCGCGCGGCTACATCGAACTGTGCCGGATATTGGGCGGCTGGTGGTATATTCTGCGAATCACCGCCGTGATCCCGGAACGTCTACGCGACTGGCTCTATGCCTTCATCGCCCGCAACCGCTATCGCTGGTTCGGGAAAACCGACTATTGCACACTGCTGACGCCGGAGCAGCGCTGCCGCCTCTTGTGACCGTCAACTGCTTTTGGAATCTTGCTCAAAGAGCCCTTGAGTGATCTCGTTTGGCACGGACCTGTTGACATCATCATGGTAGGATAGCGTAGACATAGTGCTCATCAATCGTTGGGCATCGGCGTCGCGGCGACCGCGCTGTCGAACCGCGCCGATCACCGTGCTCAATGAGCAGCACCCCTCGCTGAGCCATCGCTTTATTGCGTCGGAACCTTGGCGCGGGAAATATACGGGCGCTGCATGAATGCACTCGCAACAGCAATAATGATCTCGCGATCCGGTGGCGCGCCTAATTCCTCAACTTGTTTTAAAATACGCTCAAAGCCTTGATAGGTCGCATCTCGTGGCTTCGAGGCAAGCCCTTCCGCATCTGCTGCCAATTGTCCCAAGCGCTGCCGACGAGCATCCGCCTGCTCCGGCGCGAGGAGTGTCGCCGGACCGTTTTCACTTTGGGAGTTGCGCCTTATGTCATTTGCGAAGTCGATGAGCGCATTTGCTACGTGAAAGTCGGAAGCCATCTATGTGCCTTCCTGTGAGAACTCCGTATGTCCCTCACGGGAGTGTAAGTGATCGCCACCGTTGTGTCGGCCAGCGCCAGAGCGTTGCTTGATTATGATCCCATAAGGGTTAGCGAAGTACTTTCGGCCGCTCTCGCGGATGACGATTTTCGGGAGAACGTTTCAGCCACGCGATGACGAGGTCTTTGACATATGTTGACTCATCCTATGAGTAGTATCTCATCGGGCTCATGATTGAGATCACGGTCACAGCCCCAAAAGTCTGCTGAAAAACCTGCCTTCCGGTGCGTGGAGTTCCCGCTCATCTATTTTGCCGTCCCCATTGAGATCGGCAGCCTTGAACCATTTTGCGATCAACTTGTGATATTTTTTTTCGTCGAGTTGATGCCCGGCGAGAAAAGCCCTTGCCGCGGCAATGGCCTCGTCCATATCTATGGACCCATCGTTATTTGTATCCAGCAGTGTCATCACTCTCGAAGCTGCGCAGACCGGGCTGGAGAGCGGATTGGCAATGGCGACGATTATGGTCAGCACGATAAAAGTCGCACGGCGCATTTGTCTGTCCACGCGGTTGAAGCAATGAGACTACGCGAATACCCCACCTTGGGCGATGTTCGGCTGCGGCACTCTTGACTATTTTCGACGCGCGCGTGCTCGCTCGCTCAGCGGACGCTTCTATCACGATTGTCGGGTCGCAGGGAACGGCGGACATCGGACCGTTCAATTCCCCAATGGGCGTGGCGCCTTTTCGGGCCGCCGGCATTGGCATTCGCGATAACAGCCGGAATGACTGGTTGGCTTTGGGCAGTTTAGGGGATATCGGGACAATCGCCCAACACAGGAGATTGCGATGAAGCTATATTATGCGCCAGGGGCCTGCTCGCTCGGCATTCATGTCATACTTGAGGAGATCGGAAAGCCCTACGATCTGCAGAAAGTCGACTTGCAAGGGCGGGAGCAGTACGCGGAGGATTTTACCAGGATCAATCCAAAGTCCAAAGTTCCGACGCTCATGCGCGATGACGGTTCGGTATTGACTGAGTTCCCGGCGATAGCCACCTGGCTCGCTCGAACCAATCCGGACAAGTCGCTGCTGCCAAGCGACGCGGAGGCTGAGGCACGCGCAATCGAAGCAATGGATTATGTTGTGTCCACCATGCACATGCAGGGTTTCTCGCGCGTGTTCCGGCCGGTGAACTATGCTCCCAGCGAGACCGATCACGACAAGGTCAAGGCGCGCGGCAAAGAGATCATGGAGAAGGGTCTGGAGCTTATGGATAAGGCGTTGGAGGGGAAGGACTACATGGCCGGCAAATTCACCATTGCCGATGCCGCGCTTTTCTATGTGGAATTCTGGGCTTCCAGGTTCATGAAGCTGACCTTGCCGAAGAACTGCGCCGCTCACTACGAACGCATGAAGAACCGTCCTGCGGTCCGGCGCGTGCTGGATCAAGAAGGGCTCTCTGCCGCAGCCTGAACGGGGCGCGGCAGTCCAACCTTAACAGGTTTTCAAAGTGCTCTTGGCTTCTGGCCTGAAGACCGAACATGGCGGATTGAGTTTAGAAACCGCCATGCCGATGTAGTTCTCTGTGAGATTGGAACTACATCTGTCGCGTCGCCGCGGGCAAACCCCACAGCCTTGGGGCCATGTTGCAGATTGCCGCCGCTAGTGAAACAGCAGCCGTGCCAGGCTCACGAATGGGTTCGCCGGCGCCCACCGCCGCACCATGACGCGCCGATAATGGTAGGAATGCGCCGCTTTGTGCGCCCTAAATTCCTCGCGCAGCGTCGCCTCGCGGCGCCTCACCGCCTGTGGCCGTGGCGCGAAGTCCTCGTCGTGCACCGTGGGAAGCTGCGCTACGCGCATGAAAATCGGGATGGGCGAAGCGCCCGCGCCGGCCTGGCTCTCGGCACCCCGCCGATCATCCAAGGCATCGGCGGTCGATGCTCGAGGCGGCTCGGCCGCTGCGGCCGCCTGCACCGCCTGGGCCGGTTGTTGTGGCTGCGCCGAGGGTGCCGGCGACGCGGGTTCACCAGCGGCCTCGTCCGCTGATGGCGAAGCCGGCATTGCCCGAGAGAGCGGCGGCGTTTGGGCCGGCGCGACATCGTCGGCATTCTTCGGCGCCGACGCCTCCGTGGCGGAATGGGAAAGCACGATGCGTACATGGCCGGGCACTTGCGGCGGCACCGGGGGCCGCTGCCGGTCGAGCTCGGCGAGCCTCGCTTCGTCGGACGCGCGCCGGAAGGGACCGGTTCGGCTCGCCGCGGACCAGAGCGTCAACGGAATGAGGATCGATGCGCCCCACGAACAGAGCACAATGACAACGACACCCGGAACCTTCATGGCGGTCCCCTCATGCGCATCCCTGTCGGGCATGAACCGTCAAAAGACGAGGTGCGCTCTGCCCGCCGCGCATCGTTTCGAGCCTGCTCGCGAACTATGGCGGAGACATGTCGTGCGGCATGAAAGCGGGCAGCGCGGCGTTGCGCCTAAGCCTCAAGCAGCAGTTAAAACCCAGTCATCTTCCAAAATGGCCGGGAGGCCAATCTCTTCTCACCCCGAAGGAACCGCTTTGGGTCGACTTCGGCCTTCGAGGACCACTAAGGTCGAAAGTCGCCATGGGGTGGATTGTGTTGAAAATACTCGACGAGTGGCCGGCTGGCGTGGGTCGCCGGTGGTGGCTGGCGTGAAAGTTGATGAGGTCGTGTCGCCTCATACCGCCATGATGGGTGTCGATGCGGGGATTAGCTTCGCGAGCTTCCTGAGGTTCTGGGCAGTGGCGGCGAGGAGGAACTCATCGCAGGCACGGTCATCGTCGTCGCAATCAGTCGAGCGGCCGAATAACCTCGCCCCAGATCGAAGAGCGCATATCGCCAAACTCATCGAGGACAACCGGGCTCACCCGGACGACGACTGACTTTTTGTCCCTCAAGAAGCGCTGGCATCAACGAAGTTGCTTTTGTCATGGGCAGACAGGATATACTTGCCTTTGCGCAACACCAATGTCGCCGCGTCTGAATCGCTATCCGTTGCCAAGGAGCAAATCGACCGAAGGTGACCGAAGTTTCCAACCGCTCGATTGAGGTGCGACCGGCCGCAGGGTCGCTCGGCGCCGAAGTGTGTGGCCTCGATCTCGCGCGGCCGCTGCGCAACTCGACGGCAGACGAGCTGCGCCGGGCCCTTGAAGAGCATCTTGTTCTCTTCTTCCGCGATCAGAACCTCACGCCCGACCAGCACCTGGAGTTCAGCCGTCTCTTCGGCTCGCTATCGCGCGTACCTTACGTAAAGCACATGGATGAGTACCCGGAAATCATCGCCGTGCTCAAGGAAGCGGACGAGCGGAACATCAGTGCCTTCGGCAATGCCTGGCACTCGGATTTCAGCTTCCTCGAAGCGCCGCCGATGGGGTCCGTCCTCTATGCAAAAGAGGTCCCGAGTCATGGCGGCGACACGCTTTGGGCCAACATGTACGACGCATACGAGGCGCTCTCCGACGGCATGAAGCGCATGCTCGATCCGCTTCGCGCCATGCACAGCGGCCGGCCCTACGGGGTTGCGCATGCACCCAAGGGCGTGCGAACCAGCCGCTCGATCACGATCGAGCGAGAAAATCGGCAGGCCGACCGAGAGGTCGCGCAGCCGGTCGTCATCGTCCACCCGTCGAGCCGGCGCAAGGCGCTCTTCGTCAATGCGATTTACACGACGCGGTTCGAGCACATGACGGAGGCGGAAAGTCGACCGCTGCTGGAGTTTCTCTTCCAACACTGCATACGGCCGGAGTTCACCTGCCGGTTTCGCTGGAAACCGGGTTCTCTCGCCATCTGGGACAATCGCTGCACGCTTCACTATGCCGTCAACGATTACGATGGGTCGCGCCGTCTGATGCATCGCACGACCATCGCCGGCGAGCCGCTCGTCGGCGCCTTTTGAGCGCAGTCGTCAGGTTTCTATGCTCAGCGTCCGCTCATTGGGGCACCCGCCAGGCGCTAGGTGACACCGGTAACCACTGGTCACCCCGCTTCTCGAGTTTAAGGATGCGTTTGAGGTGGGAACACCCAGGAGAAGTGAATCAGGACGCAGCCCCGGCCTCGACATGTGGCGTCATGCGGCGACATGCGTGGACAAGATCCTTGGGCGCGAAATCTGCCGACCTCCCGGTAGAGGCAAGTCGGATAGGCGACGCGCAGTGAACGTTCTTGTGCGAGACTGATGAGATTACCGAAGCCCATCTAGCAGGGTTTTGGCCTCCTTGAGGTCCGGCGTGGCGAAGCCTTCGGTCAAGCTTTCATAGATCTGGCGTAGGTGAAGGGCAGCGCCGTCATCCGAATCCATGCGCGCATCCAAGGCTCGCACAAGGCTCATCGCGGCGCGAAGGCCTAGTCGGCGCGCTCCCTGTTTCATTGCAAGGCTGAGCCCGGCGCGTAGCGAGCGGAGTGCCTCCTCGCGGTTTCCGGGGTCGAGGCGAAGCAGCAGCTCGCCGCGCAACCGGTAAAGCTCCGGCAGATAGAGACCGGTATCCGGCTCGACGATATCCTCGAGCGCCCGATTGAGGACGGCCAGCGCCCCGGCTTCGCGCTTTGCGAGGCAGAGAGCTTCGGCCAGTCGGACGCTGTCATGGACGAGATAATGCCGCAGTTTCGAGACGAAGGCCGCCTCCATCTGTGCGATTCCGGCAGCGATATCGGACCGCATGGCGCGGGCCCACCCGCCGATGAATTGCCCCTCTGTGATATGCGTGGGGAAGTCGTATTGGCGGGCAACTGCGACCAACCGGTCAGCAACGGTGAGACAGCGATCGACGTCACCCGCCAACTGATAGGTGAGGCTCGCACAGAGGAGCCCATGAGTAAGGCTATGAGGATGATCAAGCGTCTCGGCGAGTTCGATGGCACGCTCTGCAAAGCCCGGCGCTTGAGACGCAAACCCGGTGAGGCATAACGACATGGCGTGAGTGCCGCAGGCGCAGACACCCGGATCATGGCCGCCAAATATCGGACCCAGGCGGGCATGGCGCGCCGGATCGTAGCGCTTCATGCCTTCGCTCGTGTCGCGCAAGGCATTCGCCGCATCGCCGCGGAAGTTCGCGGTGCCCCAGCTGCAGTGATAGGCCTCGAGCAGCAGATCGTCGTCTTGCAGCCGGTGACCCAAGGCGAGAAGCTCCTTCACTCGCTCGCCCGCAGCTTGGAGCCGGCCGCCAATATTGGCGTGCAACCAGAGGCCCCAGGCGGCCTTGAACAGGCCTGGACCGTCGGCGAGGCTCTCCGCGAGCTCGTGAGCCCGCCTGTAGGCGGCTTCAAACTCCGGGCTCCTCGATCCCCGCCTGATGGCGAGCGCCGGCCCGAGCTTGAGCAGGAGCGCGAGCTCACGCTGGCTGTTCTCCGCGCCACGCGGCAGCTTGGCGGCCTCGGCTACGGCGGCGTTGAAGTGGGCGATCGCCTCCGCATACCCTGAACGTGAGACAGCCCGGTCGCCGGCGAGTTCATAATAGGCACTCGCGCGGTCCGGCAAACCGGCCAGGGCGAAATGATAGGCAAGCAGCTCCGGCTCCCCCGTGACCAGGGTCGGGAAGCCCTCCTGGAGCGCAAGCGCGATGCGGGCGTGGATCTCCCGGCGCCGGCTGCGCAGCAGGCTCCCATAGCCGGCGTCCTGAACCAGCGCATGCTTGAAGATGTAGGTTGCATGCGGGGGCGTGCCTTGCTGGAACACGAGGCCCGCCTCGGCGAGCCGGTCGAGGCCGGTGGTGAGCTCCGCCTCGCTTCCTTGCGCCACCGCGGCGAGCAGCGGGTAGGAGAATTCGCGGCCGATCGCGGCGCCGATCTGCGCCAGCTTCTTGGCGGGACCCAGCCGGTCGAGCCGCGCCATCAGCGAGGCCTGCAGGGTGGCCGGCACGGCTAAGGTCGCGGAGGGACCGGCCGAGGCTAATTGCCAGGCTTCCGAGCCCGCCTCGAGCACGGCCTTCGTCATCTCCTCGACGAAGAGCGGGATGCCGTCGGTGCGCGCCACAAGCTCGGCATGGATTGTGGGCGGCAGCGACAAGTTCTCGAGGAGGCGTTGGATCATCAGGTCGACGTCACGCTTCCCAAGCCGGTTCAAGATCAAGGAGGTCACATGCGCCTGGCCGACCCAGGGCGGCATGAACTCGGGCCGGAAGGTCAGGACGAGCAGCACGGGAAGATCGCGGATGTGCTCGACCGTCCGGCCCAGCAGTTCGAGGCTCGTCGGGTCGATCCAGTGCAGGTCCTCGAAGATCAAGAGGACCGGCTGTTCGCGGCTGAGACCTTCGATCTGCGAGAGCAGGGCCGCGAGGGTCCGCTGCCGCCGCTGCTGGGCCTCCAGGGCGAGCGTCGGATAGCGGCCGTCATTGGCGAGCGAGAGCAGATCGGCGATCAGGGAATGATTCTCCGCGGATGGGTCGCCGCGCGCGAGCAGCCGGTCGAGCTTATCGAGCCTCACCCGCTCGTCGTCATCATGCGCGAAGCCGGCTGCCCGTTCGAGCTGCGTGATGACGGGATGGAGCGCGCTGTCGGCGTGTTGCGGCGAGCAGGAACAGTCGAGGCGGATGCAGGCTTCGCCTCCGATCCGCTCGCTGAGTCCGACCACGAGCCGCGACTTCCCAATCCCGGCCTCGCCCGAGACAAGGGCGACCTGACCGGCGCCAGCGGCGGCGCGCCGCCAGCGGCGGTGGAGGAGCTCCACCTCCTCCTCGCGCCCGACGAGGGCCGTGAGCCTGCCTCCATGGAGCGCCTCGAAGCGACTCTCCCCGCGGCGCGGGCGCACGACACGCCAGGCTTGCTCGAGGCCGGCGACGCCCTTGAGCGTCTGCGGTCCCAAATCCTCGAGCTCGAAGAGCCGGCCCAGCAGTCGCCGCGTGCCTTCCGCGATCACCACGCTGCCCGGCTCGGCCACACCCTGGAGGCGAGCCGCGAGATTGGGCGCATCGCCGACGATCCCGCGCTCCTGCGCCTCTCCCCTTCCAACGAGATCGCCGATCACCACGAGCCCGCTCGCGATGCCGATCCGCACCGCGAGACGCTCCTCCACGCGCGTGCCGAGATTGCCCACAGCGTCGGCAAGCTCGAGCCCTGCCCGCACGGCACGCTCGACGTCGTCCTCGCCCGCCCGCGGATAGCCGAAATAGATAAGCGCTCCGTCGCCCATATATTTGGCGACGTAGCCGGCATGGCGCTCGATCGTCTCCGCGACTTTCCCTTGATAAGACGCGATGATCTCGCGCATGTCCTCGGGGTCCAGGCGTGCCGACATCGCGGTCGAGCCGGCGAGATCGCAGAACATCACCGTAACCTGACGGCGCTCGGCGGGGCCGTGCTCGAGGATGTGGCTTTCGGCAGGAGCAGACGCAGGTGCCGGCCGCCCGGCGGTCCGTTGAGAGGCGGTCGGGGCGGGGCCAAGCGCCGAGATCGCAGCGAGCATCTTTCGCCGATGGCCGAGTGAGACGCCGAGTTCCTTGAGGTCTTGATCGGTCAGGTATCGAAGGGCGTCGAGGTCGACATCGTGGTCGATAAATGACTTGGCATATTGGCCAAACCCCATGGTCTCGAGCCAGACGGCAAATTCCATAGGCCCCTCAGCGTGCTCTCGCTGCCAAGGCGTCACGATGTGACGCGTGCAAGCCGGTGCCAGCGCGAGCTGACTCTGCGGATCGTCATTTCAAGAATACGACTCCGCCGAAACTCAGGGAAGCCATATCTCGTATTTTCGAGGCGGCAAATGGAACAGGCCGCCAAAATGTCGGCGCCGCAGTGTCTGCATGACCTTTGATGGGGCGAACTTGCCCGGAGAACCATGCCGTCAGAAATAGCTTCCCTCTCCGCGTGTGCCCCGAGACACGAAGATCAATGTCATGATGATCGTCCGCGCGCAAATGACCGCAACGGTCGAAAGCGATCCTTGGTGAGAGCGTAAGCCGCAACCTGTGCTGGTCTTCGTTAGAAATGGCGATATCTACGTCGGATCGACGAATGATTTTCGCCTTGGCGCCGTTGGTTTTTCCTTCGCAGCGACCCGACGCGCCGCCGCCAGCGCCGTTCGCGCCCACCTGACAAGCTCGTCGGGTTCGTCCAACAAGCGCTCCGGCGCGCGCCAAAAGGAGAGGTCTATGGTGCGGCCCTTCTTTTGGTAGTTGAGCGGTGGAAAGGACAAGGCTTCCTTAAAGGCCGCCCGGTTGTGGTCATCGACCCTGAAGTACAGCGTGTCGCCCGTCACCATCCCGAACATCAGTCCGTCGCAGAACACACCGGTCTTGCCGAACATACGCCGCATCGTGACGCGGCCGAGCGGGGCGAGCTGCTCGCGCAGGAACTCGGCAAAGCTGTCGCTGGCAACCATCGTCCCTCCTCAGTTCTGGCCCGGCAGTCTCACCTTCCGCAGGATGGCGGTGACGATGATCCTATATGCCTTCAACGTCTCAACTCTCAATCGGAGCAGCCCAGGTGATGCCGGGAAAATCTCACGCCTGTCCCTTGTGCAACCCTTTGATGCCGACGGCGCCACCCGCTCGTGATCAGGTCCTGCAACTCGACCGGATCGATCGCGTTCGAACTTGGGAAGCGATGAAGTAATGCAACCCCCTGTCGGCCATCGCCTGCCGACCTCGGCGCGAGGCGTGCTCTCACGACACGAACGAGAGGGTCGTGGCGTCAACGCTATCCTTCATCTTGTGTGGCGAGTTGTTCGAGGCGATCGAGAAACGGGCGCTGGCTTGCAAGAATTTTCTTGCGGGCCGACGGCAAGGTGAACCACTCCGCTCGATCAATCTCGGGGAAGGTTTCGATGCGGCCGCTTCGCGGAGGCCATTCGATCGTGAAACTATTGCTCCGCACCTGGTCGACATCCAATTCACCTTCCAGAGCAAAAGCCTCGACGCGTTTTCCGCCGCGTTGGCGGATATGCCCCAGAGGCCGGAGAGTGCCCGTTGGAACAGTGCCCAGCTCTTCGCCGAACTCTCGCCTGGCCGCGATTTCCGCGTCCTCGCTCGCGGCGAGCTCTCCTTTTGGAATCGACCATGCGCCCAGATCTCGACGGCGCCAGAAAGGACCGCCCGGATGCACCAGGAGAACCGCCAGCTCTCCATCTCTGCGCCGATACATCAGGATTCCGGCACTCGAGGGCGGCATAGAGGATGTCTCCAGGCTGCGCGAGACGACGTCTCACAATTCTTGTGCGAACCTCAACGCGGCCGCCGACACGCGTTGCACGTAAGCTCCACCGGCTTCTTTTCGTGGACCGGCCAAGCTTCCGCGCGCACGTTGAGCACGGCGACAAGGTGCCGATCGACGATCAGGGCCTCGTCGGCAGTTTCGTGGCGATCCGCCTGCTCGAGCCGCGCAGCGAATTACTGCTCGACCATATCGCGGGCCCGATGAACGAGCGCCCCGGCCTCCTTGCGATAATCGCCGATGGCGCCGCGGATGAATTGTGATTGCGCCTCCCCAACCTCGGCAAAGCTCTTGCAGCTCGTCAATGCCTGGGCGAGCTTTGCTTGTTCCTGAAGCCGATGTGCCGCGAAGCGAAGCGCTTCATTCGCCACGGTGAGCGGCAGATCGACGAGGTAAGTCTTGTAGGTCGCGAAAATCGGCTCCGACATCATCACGGCAGCCTCATTGCGAGCATCGTCATATGCTGGATGGCGGCGTTCGGCCCTCATGTCGCTCCTCCTCGAGGTTCACTTCAAAATCGGCGATGACGCGGCCGGAGCACTCGGCATCGACCCTGATCGGACTTGGCCTGCAATCGTCTGACGATAGCCAGGACCTTGGCATCAATGTGCCATGCGGATCGGAAATCGCGCTGAAACAGAGCATCCCTCATGGCCGCTCACGCTCCGCTGACCCCCCTCGATCGGGCGTATGCGACCCAATATTGGCTGGCGCATGTCCGCGCGGCCGAGATCTCTTCTCGTCACCTCCGACCCGGCTACCGCCAAGAAAAAAGGAGTAAGATCTCCGCCACCTGCGAGGGGGAACCATCTCACATTGCGATGATCAGGCCCTCGTTCGCGGCAAGCTCGACGTTCTGCCGGATCGGCTCACGCGTGTTGTTCTTATGCGTCGAGAATATCACACGGCCGGATGTGATCTCGGCAATGCGCAAAAGGAGCGGTTTGTCCTTAAGGTTCAGCAGCACGGCAAAGCGTGATTTTCCGAGGCTCCGGAGATAGCCGAGCCCTTCGCCCTCGACGGCCAGGGCCGACCAGCTGCCTCGCGATAGAGCGGGCACGCTACGTCGCAGAGCGAGGAGCTCCCGCGTCATCGAGAGCATGGATCTTTGGTCGTTGCGCTGCGCTTCCACCGATGAGCCCGGCCCGTTGGTGCCGATCGGAAGCCAGGGATCGCCGGTCGTGAAACCGGCTTTTAGGGTTTCGTCCCATGGCATCGGACAACGTTCGGGATCGCGCCCTTGGCCCGTTCCGGGCATGTTCAGCCCGAAAGGATCGCGTAACTTGTCGGGGGGAATGACGACGTCCTGCAGCCCGAGTTCATCGCCGCAATAGAGGATCGGCGTCCCGCGCAGCGTCAGGAGCAACACCATCGCGATGCGCGCCTGCGCCCGACCTATCCGGCTCGCGATGCGCGACTGATCATGGTTTCCCACGACCCAGTCGGGCCAGGCACCGGCCGGCAAGACAGCTTCATAGGCCTCGATGACCTCCTGGATCGCTGCGGCCTTCCAAGCTGTCCACAGTAGATTGAAGTTGGTCGGTAGCTGCAGCCCGATCAGGTCGGGGCCGTAGTAGAGGGCGATCTCGCCGATCTTGAGGTAAACCTCGCCGATCAGAACATGCTCGCCGGGATGCGTATCGACGACGCTGCGTATGCCGGCGACGAAATCCATGATGTCGGGTCCATTGGCGCTGTGGACCATGAGATTGCGCGCGAAAGGCGGATCGCCCTCGCGATAGTCCGGATTGGGCGGATCGTCGCGCAAGTCGGGGTCCTTGGCGATACATCCCACCGCATCCAGGCGAAAGCCGTCGACGCCCCGATCGAGCCAGAAACGAAGCACATCGTGCATGGCGTCCCGAACGGCGGGGTTGCGCCAATTCAGGTCGCATTGCTGCTTGAGGAAGGTGTGGCAATAGTATTGGCGCTGTAGGTGCATCGAATTCCCACGAGCTTCCTCCCGCGAGGCTTTGCCAGTTGTTGGGCGGCCCTCCGTCCGCCGCGGCATCGCGCCAGAAATACCAATCGCGCTTGGGATTGTTGCGGGAGCTTCGCGATTCCAGGAACCACGGATGCCGGTCGGATGTGTGATTGCGCACGTAATCCAGGATCACGCGGATGTTCCGAGCATGCAGCGTGGCAATCAATTCGTCGAAATCGGCCAGCGTGCCGAAGCGTCGGATCGATGTCGACGATAGTTCGAGATGTCGTAGCCGAAGTCCGCCATCGGAGAGGTGAAGAAAGGAGAAAACCAGATCGCGTCGACGCCGAGCCAGGAGAAGTAGTCCGCTCGCTCGATGATCCCCCTCAGATCGCCGACGCCGTCGCCATCGCTGTCCTGGAACGAGCGCGGATAGACCTGGTAGATGACGGCATCCTGCCACCACAGGCCGCCGGCGGCGCGGGCCTTCGATCCCTCCCGCATCTCGCTCCGCCTGACAGTCGCGCGTCATCATGAGGCCAGATGCGGGCTCTCGAAGCCGAGACGGCGCAGCCCTTCGCGAATTTCGCGACAGCTCATGAAGAGCTTCCACAAAAGCCCGGTCCTGTAGTTTTCGATCATGACGATGATCGGGCCCTGATCGATCGCAAGATGCGTTGCCGCATACCAATCCCGCGCCTCGCAGAAGGCGTCGACGAAGCCGTATTCGCGCCAGAGGCGCTTGCCGAGGCGCCCGTAATAGTGCCTCAGCGCCGCGAGCGAATGCTGCCGGCGTGTAGGGCATCGACGACAGCGCGGCCGTCGGCGCGATCACGCCGGAATCCTTGTCCGGCGCGAAGGCGTCGTAGCCGTCCGGCCCGTCGCTCGCGGTCAGGCCCCATGAATTTCGGCCCATAGCCCGCGAATCCGTGCGGGTTGCGAACGCAATGCGCGTAGTTGATGCGAACGTGATTGAGGTTCTGCCGCCAGTAGTCGCGCGTAGCGGTCCTTCAATCCGCGCGGATCAAGCCCGAGAAAGGAATAGTGCGTGAAGAACAGCGGGCCGCCATAGTCGGGACCCAGTGGGAGCTCGATGCCGTAGAACTCGCGCCCGTTCCTGAAGTTCACCCCCTCGACCCATCCCTTGTGATAGACGCCGGGCTCGATCGCATAGCGCGGGGAAGAGGCCGCGAGCACATAGGTGATCAGGCACTCGTTCCAGCCCCGGATCTCGTAGTTCATGCTCCAGCCGTTGTTCGGGCTCCAGTGCCAGTAGAGGACGTTCATGCCGTCGCGCGTATGCCAATTCCATTCGGTCTCTTCCCAGAGCTGGTTGATGCGCCAGCGCAAGCCTCGCTCGGACGCCTCGTCACGATCGAAATATTGCCTCGCGCATAAAAGTCCGACGAGAAGATAAGCGGTCTCCACGAGGTCGCCGCCGTCGTCCTTGCGCGTGAAATGGAAGGGCCTGCCGGTCACGCCGTTCAGCATGTGCGGCAGCACCCCGTGAAAGCTGGCGGCGGAGAGCAAGAAACTCGTCATCTTCACGAGGCGCTCGACAGCTTCTTGCCGCGTGATCCATTTGCGCTCGGCGGCGACGATGATCGCCATCACGCCGAATCCGGATCCTCCCGTCACGACCGTGTCGAGCCCCTCGATGCTTTTGGGATCGCTGCGGTCGCGTGCAAGGCCGCTATGAGGGTGAGCGAAATCCCAGAAATATCGGAAGGTCTGTCGCTGCACGAGCTCGAGGAGCTCATCGTCGGACTTGTGGGACGCAAAACGCTTCGCCGGCCTGACGGGATGTGACGGTTGTTTTTTCTTCGTGCGTTGCAAGGTTGGGTCCTCCATCCCCGATCCGTGGCGTCGCCGCACATTGGATCTTGCGGTCAGTCCTCACGCGATGAGCTCGATCTGTGTGCTCAGAAATCCATTTCGGTCTGCGCTGCGGCCCGACATGGATATCGAAGGCGCCGGCTTCGAACCGAGGCACGAGGTCATGACCGAGAAAGAGAGAGGTCTTCAGCGGCGAGGGTAAAGCGGATCGTGCCGCGTTCGCCCGCGGCGAGCGAAATCTTTTTGAATTCCTTGAGCTCGAGCAAGGGGCGGGTGATGCTTGAGACCTGATCGCGAATGAAGAGAAGCACCGTCTCTTCTCCCGCAAGCGGACCGTGGTTGACGACGTCCACCGAGACCTCGACCGTTTCGCCGGCGCGCAGTTTGGCTCGATCCACTCGAAGCCCACTCAGGTCGAACCGACTGTAGGACAGGCCATGTCCGAACGGGAAGCGAGGCTCGTTCGGCATGTCGAGATATTTGCTGGTGTAGTGGTCGTTCGCGGCGGCAGGGCGTCCCGTCGGACGCGCACCGAAGAAAATGGGAATTTGCCCGACATCGACAGGCCAGGACATGGAAAGCCGGCCCACCGGATTGAAGCGTCCGCTCAAGACGTCGGCGATCGCGCGTCCAGCCTCGCTGCCCGGGAACCATGCCGCCACGAGCGCGTCCGCCTTCTTCGACCAGCCAGTCCGGCAGCACGAGCGGGCGCCCGGAAAACAGCAGGATCACGACGGGTTTCCTTTGGGCGAGGAGAGTGCGTGCCAACTCGCATTGGGCGGCGGGCAGGCCCGGATGCCCACGGCTTCCAGCCTCGCCGCTCATCGCCAGCGTTTCTCCGAGACAAAGGATGATGACATCGCTTTGCCGCGTGAGCTCGCGCGCGCTTTGCTCTTCCCGCCGTGCCGATCCGCTCGATGCCGCAACCGGGCGTGAACGCAACCCTGGCCTTCGGAAGCGCACTGCGCAGCCCGTCAAGAACGGCGATCGCCTTGTCGCTCGTCTCGGTCGCTGCCACGGGTTCCTGGTCCTCGCCCTTGGCGTCGGCAAGCGGCCCGATGACGGCGATCGCGCCGGGATCATCGCGAAGCGGCAAGGCGTGACCTTCGTTCTTCAAGAGCACCAACGAGCGGCAGGCGGCCTCCCAAGCGAGGTCCTTGCGTCCGCCTTGGGCGGCCTTGGCGGCGATCGCGCTCGGCGTGAACCGCAACGACGATACGGATCCTCGAAGAGGCCGAGCTTGGCCTTCAGCTGAAGCACTCGCCTCACCGCCGCGTCGATCGCGTCGAGCTGGTCACAAGGCCTTTTTCCAAGGCGCGCGGCAGCCCCTCGAAATAGGTGTCGTGACCCATCATGTCGATGTCGACGCCGGCGTTCAGCGCCAGCGCCGCAGCTTCCGCCTTGTCGCGTGCGACTCCGTGCGGCGACGAGCTCGGCGATCGCGCTGTAGTCGCTGATCATCACGCCCGAGAAGTCCCCATTGCCGGCGCACGATATCGCGTAGCACCGCCGCGTTCGCGGTCATCGGCGTGCCGTTGAAGTCGGTGAAGGCCGGCATGATCGCCGCGACGCCGGCCTGAACCGCGGCTTTGAAGGGCGGCAGATAGACCTCGTGCAATTGTCGTTCGGACATGTCGACCGGCGCATATTCGCGCCCGGCCTGAACCGCTCCATAGGCGGCGAGGTGCTTGGCGGTCGCTGCAACGGCGCCTGTCGGCGGAGAGGTCCGGACGCCTGGAAACCGCGCACCTTGGCCTTGCGCAAAACGCGTCGCCAGGAAATTCATCCTCGCCTGGGCCTTCGACCGTCCGGCCCCAGCGTGGATCGCGCGCCACGTCGATCATGGGAGAGAAGTTCAGAGTCGATGCCCTCGACCGCGCACTCTTGCGCGGCGACCCGGGCGGTCCGCTCCCACAGTCCCGGATCGAATGCGCATGATTCACCGAACGGGATCGGAAAAAAGGTGCGCAGCCCGTAGAGCACGTCGAGGCAAAAGAAGAGCGGGATCTGAGGCGCGAGCCTTCCACCGGCATGTCGCTGAACCTCGCGCACGCGCTCGCGAGCCCCACAGATTGAGGAGGCTGCCGACGCGGCCTTCCCGGATCGCTTCGGAGGTGACGGGCGCGGAGGCGGGCCCGTTTGGACGAGTTCGCCGCTCAGCATGGTGAGCTGGCCCAGCTTCTCCTCGAGCGTCATCTCCGCGATGAGACGCTCGATACGGGTCTTTTCGTCGGATCGCGCCATTTGGCACCCCTCTCGATCCTCGCGACATCTCTCGCCGGATGCATGTTCCAGAGCCTATGCGACTATCACACCTGGGCCTGAGAGTCATGCGCGATGCCCATGGTCAAGGCCGGGCAGGAACGAGGGGTGAGATGAGCGAGATCGCCGATAAACCACAATCCGTCACAGAGCGTTTGCTCGACATTTCGACCGCCGGCGTTTGGCCCCAGTTCACGTCGCTCGTGCGCGGGATCAAGAGCGTCACCCGAAAGATGGATCCTTCTTTCGTTTCCCGATCATGGCCACGCTCGTCATCGGCACCATCGCGGCCGGACAGGTGAGGCTGAACGCCTGGCAAGGTGCCCTCTACGATGCCTTGCAACGCTACGATCTCGACGACTTTCTGCATCAGATCGTCGTGTTCACGATGATCGTCTCCGGACTGCTGTGCCTGGTCGTTGCCCAGACCTGGCTCACGGAGGTCTCGAAGGTCAAGCTGAGAGCGTGGCTGACGCGCGATCTGCTCGACGAATGGTTGCGTCCCAAGCATGCCTATCTGCTGGCTTTCGCGGGAGAGGACGGCGTCAATCCGGATCAGCGCATCCAGGAGGACGCCCGCCACTTGTCGGAGCTGTCCGCCGATCTCGGCGGCGGTCTCGCCCAGGCGACGCTTCTGCTTCTCAGCTTCGTCGGGGTGTTGTGGGTGTTCTCGGCGCAAGTGGTTTTCAATGTCCGCGGCAGCGACTTTTCGATCCCGGGCTACATGGTCTGGTGCGCCTTGGCCTATGCCTCTGCCGGTTCGTGGCTGACCTGGCGCGTCGGACGCCCTCTCATCGACCTCAATGCAGACCATTATGCGCGCGAAGCTGAATTTCGTGTCGCGCTGGTGCGCGTCGTCGAGCATGCCGAGTCGATCTCGCTTTACCAAGGCGAGGCGGATGAACGGGCCTCGCTCGACATCGTGCTCGCGTCGGTTCTGTCCGTGACGCGAAATCTGGCCGGAGGCGTGGCTCGGCTCACTTGGATTACGTCGGGCCATGGCTGGTTCGCGATCATCGTGCCTTTCCTGATGGCCTCGCCGGGATATTTCAGCGGCAAGCTGACGTTGGGCTCGCTGATGATCGTGGTCGGCGCCTTCAATCAAGTGCAGAGCTCGTTGCGCTGGTTCGTCGACAACTTCTCGCGGATCGCCGATTGGCGCGCCACGCTCTTTCGCGTGGTCGCCATCCGCGAGAGCTTGCGGTCCGTCGATAGCCTCCATGCGAGCGAAGGGCGGATCGCCTTTTCCAATGATCCCGATGGCAAGCTCACTTTCGAGGAGGTCGAGACCTATCTGCCCGGCTCGCTGGTCGACTGCGCTTTTCTCGAGGAGACGAAAATCGAGCTTTCGGTCGGCGATCATGTTCTCGTGACCGGAGAGACGGCCGCCGGCAAGACGACCTTTTTCCTCGCGCTGGCCGGGCTCTGGCCCTGGGGGCGCGGCAAGATCAGCCTGCCCGCGCGTAGCGATATGATCTTTTTGCCGCAGCAGCCCTATCTGCCGCCGGGCTTGTTATGCGATGCGATCGCCTATCCGGCAAAGACGAATGCTTTCGGCGAGGAGGCGTTGCGCGGCCGCCCTGACGCGGATTGGGCTCGAACATCTTGGCGACGAGCTCGACCCGACATGCCTCCTGGGACAGATATCTCTCGCTCGACGAGCAGCAAGCTCTCAGCTTCGCCCGCTTGCTGTTGCACGCGCCCAAATGGGTGCTTCCTCGATGACGCGCTGGGGGCGGTCGAACCCGCAAGGCGCGCAAGCTCTCATGGAGATATTCCGTAAGGAACTCGCCGGCTCCGCCGTGATCACCACCGGCCGCGGCAATGCGCAAGATGAGTTCTTCGGCAAGGTCCTCCATCTGCGACGCTGCCCTCGCATCGAGAGAGCCGCCGTCTCGAGCCCCGCGAGCTCGACCAAGTAGCGAAGCGCTATTCTCAAACGGCGTGCCGGCCGCGCATCCGACGGAAAGCCTGCGCCAGGAAATGCGCGAGGAAATGCGCCAGGCGCAGGGGCGTCGCGAGCTCGAATTGCGGGGGCGGCGGCGACGATCGTCGATGAGGGAATGCGGCGCGCGCGGCCAAGCGACGGTCGAGCATATCGGCGGTCAGCATGGATGGGTTCCTGAAGAACCGCTTGAAGCGTTGTAACCGATAGGCTACAAAACGGCTCATGATCGAAGTGCGCAAAACCGAAGCTTTCACCGAGTGGCTGGGCGAAGCTTCGCGACGGGGTAGCCAAGTCGAAAATTGAAACGCGTATTATCCGCCTGTCGCTGGGCAACGCCGGTGACTCCGAGCCGGTCGGGAACGGCGTGAGCGGGATACGGGTACATTACGGCCCCGGTCTACCGGGTGTATTCGTGCGGCGCGGCAAGGCCCTGATCCTTCTGTTGTGCGGCGGCGAAAAGAAGAGCCAAGCCCGCGACATCAAGACCGCCAAGACGATGGCCGCTCAACTGGAGTGAACGAAATGGCAAAGATCAAGACGACACCTTGGACCCTCGCCATCGATACGCCGGAGGACGTGGTCAATTACCTCGAGGCGGCGCTCGAGGACGGCGATCCGGATGTGATCGTTACGATGCTCGGGTACATCGCGCGCTCGCGCGGCATGGCGCAAATCGCGCGCGAGGCGCATGTCTCGCGAGAGAGCCTCTACAAATCGCTCAACGGCGTCCGCAAGCCCGAGTTTGCGACCATCCTCAAAGTGATGGGCGCTCTGGGCGTGCGCTTGCGGGTGGAGGCGATCGCGAAGAAATCGCGGCCCCGGCGGCGTGCCCTGCGCCTCGCGAGCTGAGGTGAGCAGGCCGACGCTCACGATGTAGTCGAGGCCTTGCTTCGTGAGCAGGTCGGCGAGGTTGATCCCTCCGGAGCCGGAGGCCTCGGTGTCTGCACGTCCGCGGTTATAGGGTCCTGTTCCTATAGATGTTAAAGTCAATGCTTTACTTAATGTGTTGTATTTCAACGCAACACAAAATGCGCCGGGCAGCCAGAATTCGGTGACGCCTTATATTTGCACCATTTATTGGGCGTCACCCGCATGATGTGAATCGTCGTGCACTCCTCGACGGGGATAGAGAGAGAATTGGTGTATATGTAAGGCGTCACCGAATTAGGCGTTGCCGAATTAAGGCGGCGTGGCGCGCACGGTGAGCACCGCGGCGCGGCCGTCGTCGAGGGCTGCGAGCAGCGGTCGATGGCCGCCGACACTCCTGCGGCTCGCGCACGTATTCGCCATAGGCCCGCAATTCCACAATTCGGTGACGCCTTACATTTGCACCATTTATTGGGCGTCAACCCCGCGTGATGTGAATCGTCGTGTCCTCCTCGATCGGGATATGAGATGGAATTGGTGTATATGTAAAGCGTCACTGAATTCCACCGAATTCCCCGCTTGTGAACGCGCTCGGCGTCCTTTCGGCAAGTGCGCAGGCGAGTGGTTAGACTAGGGCTAAGTCGGTTCTCTCATTTGGAAGATTGCGCTAACATAAGGGACGAATACTCCCGAAGCGGCCTCGGTCAGGCCCGCGCGCATCGTGACATGCCCCCACTCTGGGGCTTCTGCCCGCCTAAAGCTTCATGTCCCGGTGCAGTGACGCCCGATGTGGCTCGGACGCCTCGTGCTCGGGGTTCATGATGGCGCGCGATCCGCGCGAACTCAGCGTGGAGAGGCTTGTGAGGGATTTCATGGGATGGCGGGCGCCGATGCGGTACAGGGCGGATATCGACGGGCTGAGAGCCATCGCCGTCCTTGCCGTGGTCTCGTTCCACCTGAAGTTCGGGTTGTCCGGCGGGTTCGTCGGCGTCGATATTTTCTTCGTGATCTCCGGTTATCTCATCGCCGGCATCATCCATGCCGAGATCGCGGCCGGTTCGTTCTCGCTTCTGACTTTCTATGCGCGGCGGGCGCGTCGAATATTGCCGGCGCTCGTCTCGACGATCCTCGCCAGCTCGATCGCCGCGCTCATGATCCTCCACCCCTCCGCACTGGTCGCATTTTCAAAATCCGCGATCGCGTCCGTTCTCTTCTCCGCCAATTTCTATTTCTTGGCGACCAGCGACTATTTCGCACCGGCGGCGAACACGATTCCGCTCCTGCATCTGTGGTCGCTCGGGATCGAGGAGCAGTTCTACATCCTGTTTCCGGCGCTTGCGCTGGCGTGCACGAAATACGCGCGAAAGCTTCTTCCGGCCGTGCTCTTCGCCCTTTGCGTCGCATCGCTCGCGGCCTCGCAAATCCTCCTGGGCAAGGACCCGTTATCGGCTTTCTATCTTCTGCCCTACCGGGGCTTCGAGCTCCTGATCGGATGCCTGATCTCCCTTCCCGCCGCCAGGGCAATCCCGAGGAGCGCTCTTGCGGCGCAAGCGGCCGCCTTCGCCGGCGCGGCCGTGTTGATGTTCTGCGCCGCTTTTCTCGGCCCGGCGACGCAGTATCCAGGCTTTGCCGCCGCGCTTCCTTCGGTCGGCACCGCCTTGATCATCAGCGCCGCCGAAGCTCGACCGACATTCATCTCCAATCTCCTTTCCACCCGCCTTCTCGTGAGCATCGGAAGGATTTCCTATTCGCTCTACCTCGTCCATTGGCCCGTGATCGTCTTCGGGCTCAAGCTCTTCCCCAATGTTGCCCCGGCGGCGTTCGGCCTCTTCGCAGTCGCGATCTCCTTCCTGCTGGGGCTGCTGAATTATCGCTTCGTCGAACGGCCGTTCCGCCAAAGCACGCGGCGCGCATCGTCGTTGAGGGCGCTCGGCGTGTCGGCGGCGGCCGTTACGTGCCTTTGCGGATTGTCGGCATGGACGCTCCATGAAAATGGCTTCTCCTCGAGCACGGACGAGCGGATCGACCGGGTGCTTTCCTATCTCGATTACGACCATGATCGGCTGTATCTCGACCGCGAATGCTATTTGAGCCCCGATCAGGATTTTTCGCTCGAAGCCATGTCGGGCTGTCTTCCCCGAGGCCCGGGCTCCTCGGCCATTTTATGGGGCGACAGCCATGCCATGCATCTTTATCCAGGCCTGCGCCCCACCTTGGAAAAGGAAGGTTACGCGCTTGGAGTTCTGACGGCCTCGGCCTGCGCGCCGATCATCGGCTACCACACGGCCGTTCGGCCGAAATGCACGTCGTTCAACGAGCATGCCTTGGAGGCGATTCGATCGCTCAACCCGAAGCTCGTCATCCTTTCGGCGCGTTGGCCGACCGACGACCCCTCCGTGACGCTGCTCGATCGAACCGTCGACAGCTTGGCGAAGCTCGGCATCAAGGTCGTCATCCTGGGCGAAAGCCCCCTTTACAAGATCGACGTTCCCTTGATCGTCGCCAAGCGCTTGGAGAGCAAGGATTCGAGCCGGGCCGCGAATGGCGAGCTCGACCTCGAACTCGGCTTTCTGCGGTGGTCGGATCGCATCCTCTCGGCGCGCTTCGGAAATCGTTCCGACGTGAGGTTCATCTCGGTGATGAGGGCCATCTGTCCCAAGGATGATTGCCCCTTGACGACGCCGGACGGAACGCCGGTGCATTTCGACACCGCACATCTGACGGAAGAGGGCTCGCGCCTTTTCGCCGAGCTTTTGACGCCGATGATCCTGCACTGAAGCCTGGTTCGGGGATGAACCGCCACCAGGGAACCGCCACCAGAATTCGGTGACGCCTTACATATACACCAATTCCATCTCTATCCCGATCGAGGAGGACACGACGGTTCACATAAATGCGGGTTGACGCCCAATAAATGGTGCAAATATAAGGCGTCACCGAATTACGTTATGACGGAAGAGGAGAGGTCATGTCGGATCGACGAATGCGTGTATTTTCGACGGCGTTCAAGGCGAACGTGGTTCGCCGGCTGGAGGCTGGGGAAGCGCTGGCGAGTGTCTCGAAGGAGCTCGGGGTTGCGCGGAAGCTTTTGTATGAGTGGCGTTCGGCTTGGCGCCGGCTCGGGGTCGCCGGGCTAAACCGCAAGCGTGGCCGTAAGCCGGGCTACCGTGCCTTGTCGGATCGACCTCCATCCGAGCTTGCCTCGGATAGCCGGATCGGGAAAAGGGCAACGCCTACTACGGAGTTGGAGCAAGCGAAGGCTCGCATCGGCGAACTCGAGCGCGTCATCGGGCGTCAACAGGTCGACCTCGATTTTTTTCGCAAAGCCTTGCGTCTCACAGACCTGCCACGGCCGCGGACCGCGGGGCGTGGCGCCGTCGTATCTACGCGCTCATCCAAGCGATGAGCGGGCAGAAGACGCAAGGCGAACACCCATCAGCCAGCTTTTCGAGTGGCGGTAACGACATTCAGCGTCTTTGCCAGCTCGGCCAAGTGTCGCGGGCAGGCTACTATCGTCATCTCGGTGGCCGACCCAGCAAGAGGGATGACACGGATATGCGCGATGCGATCCAGCGGATCGCCATCAACAACCGCCACTACGGCTATCGTCGCGTCGCCTGGCAGCTCAGGCGCGAGGGCAAGCCCGTCAACGCGAAGCGTGTGCTACGGCTCATGCGCGACGACAATCTCCTGAGCTTGCGCGCCAAGCCCTATGTTCCCCGCACCACCGACACGAAGCACGCTTTCCCCATCGTGCCCAACCGGGTGCGCGGTCTCATACCCTCGGGCCTCGACCAGATCTGGGTGGCCGACATCACCTATGTTCGCCTCATGGAGGAGTTCGTCTACCTCGCCATCATCCTCGATGCCTTCTCGCGCAGAGTCATCGGCTGGGCGCTCGATGATCATCTGGAAGCGCGTCTCGCCCTTGGGGCGCTCGACATGGCCTTCGCGACCCGCTCAACGAACCTCAATGACCTGATCCATCATTCAGATCGCGGCGTCCAATACGCCAGCAGCGACTACATCGATCGCCTCAAAAGACATATACACCAATTCCATCTCTATCCCGATCAAAGGAGGACGCGACAATTCACATCATGCGGGTTGACGTCCAATAAATGGTGCAAATATAAGGCGTCACCGAATTGCGTTCTGACGGAATAGGGCTCGCGCTTTTTATCGCCGAGCTTCTGACGCCGATGATCCTGGAATTCGGTGACGCCTTACATATACACCAATTCCATCTCATACCCTGATCGAGGAGGACGCGACAATTCACATAAATGGGGGTTGACGCCCAATAAATGGTGTAAATATAAGGCGTCACCGAATTATTCGGCAAACGCTTAATCTCTGCAACGCCTAATTTCGGCAACGCCTAATTCGGTGACGCCTTACATATACACCAATTCCATCTCTATCCCGATCGAGGAGGACACGACGGTTCACATCATGCGGGTTGACGCCCAATAAAATGGTGCAAATATAAGGCGTCACCGAATTCCCCGAATTCTAAAGGCGTGCGGGGCGCAGGGCCGCGCCCGACGAAAGCGCCCGACCGATCTGCTCTAGGACCGTGTCGTTCCCTCGAGCTCGTCGAGGATCGGGCATTCCGGCCGATCATTGCCGTGGCAACGCTTCGCCAGTGCCGCTATGGTGTTTCGGACATTGGTCATCTCGGCGATCTTGCGGTCGAGCGCCGCGACCTGCCGCAGCGCCAGCTTCTTGACTTCCCGGCTCGCCCGCTTGCGGTTGTGATAAAGCTCGAGGAGCTCGGCGACGCCCTTCAAGGGAAAACCCAACGCGCGGGACCGATGGATGAAGTTCAAGGTTTGGATATCGGCGTCGCCATAGACGCGGTAACCATTATCGCCACGCGCCGCAGGCTTGATGATCCCCGTCTCTTCGTAGAACCGGATGGTCTTCCTCGGAACGCCGGAATGGGCGGCGGCCTCCCCGATGGTCATCATCCGATTGGTCCTCGTCATTTTTGCCTCCCTTCGTTCGCGGCCGCGGAACGGCGCAGCGACAACGCGTTCGCGACGACGCTCACCGAGGAGAGCGCCATGGCGGCGCCGGCGAGCATCGGGCTCATGCAGGCCCGGCGGCGGCGAGCGGTAGGCCGATCAGATTATAGACGAAGGCCCAGAAGAGTCCCTGGCGGATTTTCGCGTAGGTGGCGCGGCTCACCGCGATCGCGTCGACAATCAGCAGAGGGTCGCCGCGCAATGAGCGCGATGCCGGCCGTCTCGATCGCTACGTCGGCGCCCGAGCCCATGGCGATGCCGACATCGGCCGCGGCCAAGGCGGGCGCGTCGTTCACGCCGTCCCCCACCATGGCGACGTGCTTGCCTTGCGCCTTCAGCCGCTCGACCTCGCCCGCCTTGTCGGCGGGCAGCATGCCGGCCATGACGCGCTCGATGCCGAGCGTCGCGGCCACGGCATTCGCGGTCCGCTCATTGTCGCCGGTCATCAAGATCGTCGCGATCCCGCTTTCGTGCAGGCGGCGGATCGCCGCCGCCGCCGAGGGCTTCACGCGGTCGGCAAGCGCCGATGAGGCCGATGAGGCGCGGCTCTGCCCCCAGCAGCGCGGCCCAGATGACGGTGCGCCCCTCGGTTTCGAGCGCCTCGGCCGCGCCCGCCAAGGGCGCGATCCCCACCCCTTGCTCTTGCATGAGCTTGCGGTTGCCCACCGCGATCTCCTGGCCGCCGACGCGCGCGAGCACGCCGAAGCCCGGGCGGGCGCGGAATTCCTCCAAGGGCAAACGCTCGATGGGAGGACGCTCGATGCCGTGCGCCTTCGCCAGCACGGCGCGCGCGAGAGGATGTTCGCTCCCGCCTTGCGCGGCGGCGACAAGCGCCAGCATGCGGCGCTCCTCGATGCCGAGCGGCACCACATCCGTCACCTCGGGTTTTCCTTCGGTGAGCGTTCCGGTCTTGTCGAGCACGACCGTGTCGATGCCACCGCGCCTGCTCCAGCGCCTCGGCGTCGCGGATCAAGATGCCCGCTTTCGCGGCGACCCCGGTGCCCACCATCAACGCGGTCGGCGTCGCAAGCCCGAGCGCGCAGGGGCAGGCGATCACCATCACCGAAACCGCGGCGATGATGCCTGAGCCGAAATCGCCGATGAGCAGCCACCAGGCGAGGAAGCTCGCGAAGGCGATGGCGAGCACGATCGGCACGAAGACGGCGGCGACGCGGTCGACGAGGCGCTGCACCGGCGCCTTCTTCGCCTGCGCGGCCTCGACGAGCCTGATGATACGCGCCAGCATCGACTGCTCGCCGACGGCGCGCGTCTCGATGCGCAAGAGGCCGCTGCCGTTGATCGAGCCGCCGGTCACCTTGTCGCCCGCGACTTTCGCCACCGGCAGGCTTTCGCCGGTGAGGAGGCTCTCGTCGACCTCGCTTTCGCCGGAGAGCACGATGCCGTCGGCGGGCAAGCCGCTCGCCCGGCCGCACCACGACGATGTCGGTGACGGAAAGACCGGCGATCGGCACCTCGACCTCACCGCCCGGGCGCTCGACTCTGCGCGCGTTCGGGCCGCAGCGACATCAGGGCGCGAAGCGCCGCGGTCGTCGAATGCTTGGCGCGCGCCTCGAGCCATTTGCCGAGCATGACGAGCGCGATCACCACCGCGGCCGCCTCGAAATAGAGATGCTCGCCCGTCTCGCCGATGGAGCCCCGGCAAGCACGAGATAGAGGCTGTAGAAATAGGCGGCCGAGGTGCCGAGCGACACCAGAAGATCCATGTTGCCGCTGCGCGCGCGCAGCGCCTTGAAGGCCGAGACGTAGAAGCGCCAGCCGAGCACGAATTGCACCGGCGTCGCGAGCGCGAGCTGGAGCCACGCGGGAAGCGGCACGCCGAGCATCGGCAGAAGGAGCGGCGCGCCGAGCGCGCAAGCCGCGATCACGCGCCGGCCCTCGCTCTTCAAGCGTCCGCCCTCGGCCGCCGCGATTTGCCGCTCGCGCTCGACCTCGCCCGTCAGGAGCTCGGCGCCGTAGCCGGCGCGCCGCGCGGCGTCGATGAGATCGGCCGGCCGCAGCACGCCCGCGAGCGCCTCGACCGTCGCCCTGTCGCTCGCGAGATTGACCGAGGCCTTCGACGACGCCCGGAACCGCCGCGAGAGCGCGTTCGACGCGCCCCGCGCAGGAGGCGCAGCTCATGCCGGAAATGGCGAGCGCCACCGCCGAGCCGACACCATTCCTTCCAGCCAATTCGTCCAAGACGGACCTCCCTGCCTTCCACTGCGGGACGATATGGGGTTTCCCTTTACTGGAAGGTCAAGGGCTTACGCGCGCCGCATCGTAAGCCGCCTTCTCTACCACCCTTGGCGAGAAGAAGGCATGCCCACGATTTGCAAGCCCGAAGTGCCGGGCGGTACGCCTGCGGGCTCGATCGTTCATGGCGCCTCCCGGATCGCTCCGTTGAAATAGCCGCGCCCGCGCCGGAGGACCGCCCTCGCCCCCACGAAGTGGCGGGGAGGGTCGGGTGAGGGGCGATGCCGCACTTCGACAACGATGACCATTAGCCTCGTCCCAGACGATGCCGGCGCAAGCGAGACCGCATGCGCGCCTATCTTGACCGCCCCCCACCCCGGACCCTCCACCGCGACTTCGTACGCGCGGGAAGGGGTACATGAGCGCTGGTCGGCATTATCCTGCGACGCCTTTGGTGACCCGTCAGCGCTCGCGGCCCGTAAGTGATTTACTCGCGCCAGGTCCTTCCCCCGCGCTTTTCGCACGGGAGAAGGAAGAGCGCCCCACGGCCTACACCACCTGCGAGAAGATCATGACGAGGCCGACGACCGAGACGCCCCACACGGCCGTTCGCACCCAGGGAATGCCGGCCGCATAGATGAGCGCATAGACGAGGCGCGCCCAGAAGAAGAGCTCGGCGCCGAGCGCCGTCGTCGAGTTCGTCTTTTGCGCGACGACCGCCGTGAGCACGAGCGCCGCGAACAGGACGAGGCTCTCGAGCATGTTGAAATGCGCGCGCCGCGCGCGGCCCGCCCAGCCCGTGAGTCTCGGGCGCGGGCTCTCGATTGCCGGCAAGTTCCGGCAGGCCGACCTCGAGCGTCGCGCCCGACACCGCGACGAGCATCTGCGCGAAGGCGAGCGCCACCGACCAGACGAGGAGATGCAATTCGATGGCCATGTGGCCCTCCCTTGAAGGAATCAAGCTGATGCTAGCGAGCACGCTATTGTGCGGCAGGTTGTTTTGCCGGACAAGTCTTACGCGAAGCGGCGCCCACAAGCGCGATGGCGAGGGGGCGGCGTCACGGAAGGAAGGCATGGGTGCTCGCACCAAGTGCGAGCATGACGAAGCGGGAATGCCTATCCGTCCTGGCCGGGCTCGGCCCGGCCATCCACGCCTTCCCTTCCGATGCCGATGGCAATTAGGATTACCGGACACTTGCGCTAACATACGATGAAGGACGATCGAATGGGCTCACCGCAACAAACGGGCGAATTCAAGCTCGGCAATTTCGCCGCCGAGAAGGGCGGCACGATCCAGGACGGCAAGCTCGTCTGGCAAAGCCACGGCACGCTGAACGCCGCGCGCGACAATCTCATCCTCTATCCCTCGAGCTACAGCGCGCAGCATTCGGACATGTCCTGGCTCATCGGCGAGGATAAGATTCTCGATCCCACGCGTTGGTTCATCGTCATCGCCGACATGTTCTCGAACGGGCTGTCCTCGGGCGCGGCCGAGACGCCGAGCTACCCCGCCCTCGTCACGCTCGCCGACAATGTCCGTGCCCAGCACCGCCTCGTGACCGAGCATTTCGGGGCGAAGCGCCTCGCCGCCGTCTACGGCTTCTCGATGGGCGCGATGCAGGCCTATCATTGGGCGGCGCTTTACCCTGACATGGTCGAGCGCGCGATCGTCATTTGCGGCAGCGCCCGCACGGCGACGCACAACAAGGTGTTCCTCTCCGGTCTTTTGCGGACGCTCGAAGCCGCGCCCGAGCATCAAGGCAATGGCCGCTTCTCGAGCGAGCCGAAGCTCGCGCTCAAGGCCTTTTCGCATATCTATGCCGGCTGGGGCTTGAGCCAGGATTTCTACCGCGCCGACCTCCATCGCAAGGCGCTCGGCGCGCCCGATCTCGACACCTTCCTGCGCACCGATTGGGTCGAGCGCTTCTCGCTCCGCCGCGCCGCCAATCTCTATGCGCAGGCGCTCGCCTGGTATCATGGCGACATCAGCGACAATGCGCTTTACGGCGGCGATCTCGCGCGGGCGCTCCGCGCCATCAGCGCCAAGGTGCTCCTTCTTCCCGGCGAGACCGATCTTTACTTCCGCGTCGCCGACAACGCGGCCGAGGTGCCGCATCTCGCGAAAGGCGAGCTCAAGCCGATCCCGAGCATCTGGGGCCATCGCGCCGGCAATCCGAGCACCAACCCGCAAGATGCGGAGTTCCTGAAGACGGGAAGTTCGCGCCTGGCTCGAAGGCTGAGTACCTCCGCTCGTTCCCGCGAAAGCGGGAACCCAGATTCACAAGGAATGAGCGTGAAGAACTGGATCTCCGCCTTCGCGGGGATGAGCGAAAACGCTCACCTCCGCTCGTTCCCGCGAAGGCGGGAACCCAGACTTATGAGCGTGAAGATCCGGATCTCCGCCTTCGCGGAGATGAGCGGAGAGGTTAGCCCCTCCCCTGGGCATGCGCCTCACACTGTTGCCGCAACGCAACACCCAGACGCTTTCTTCGCTATTTTAGCACAAATGAGCGTTCGCCGAAGCTTTTCACGCTAGCGCCGTGGTTGTAGCACTCTCGAATCGATGCTAGCCAAAAGACTCTAATTTGAGCTGGGGCTGGTGCGTCGACGAGTATCGATGATGCGGCCTCTGCAGGAGGAGCATCATGACGACGACCCACCGCGCTTCGCGCCGGATTTCCGCGACATCGACCCTTTCGGCCAAGCTTTCGCGCGCGAGGGTTCGGGCGCCGCTCGCGTTTCGCGCGTCGCTTTTCGCGGCGTCCTCGGTCGTGGCGATTGACCGCGACTTACGCGGCCGATCTGCCGTCGCGCAAAGGGCAGGTCGCGCCGGTCGCGGTGCAGATGTATCAGCCGCGCATGTTCGATTTCTGGGGCCAGGGCTTCGGCGATTGGGGACGCGTCTCGAGCGACGGCAACGCCGCCTCGCTCTCGCGC
The DNA here is from genome assembly GCA_963713805.1 of uncultured Alphaproteobacteria bacterium. Classification (GTDB taxonomy): domain Bacteria; phylum Pseudomonadota; class Alphaproteobacteria; order Rhizobiales; family Beijerinckiaceae; genus GAS188. The sequence continues at coordinate 203,596 of CAVQNF010000039.1, forward strand.
ACCACGGGCGGCTTCGTGCTCGGCGGCGATGTCTCGGCCACGAACTTCATGGGTGGCGATTGGCGCTTCGGCCTCGCCGGCGGCTACACCAATGACTCAGATCACCGTGAACCAGCGCGGCTCCTCGGCCACCTTCGAGAGCGTCTTCGGCGGCGCCTATGCGGGCGCGAGCTTCGGCGCCTTCCAGCTTCGCGCCGGCGCGCTTTACGGCACCAACACCACCTCGACGACGCGCCAGGTCGTCTTCCCCGGCTTCTTCGAGGCGCTCTCCTCGTCGAATGGCGGCTCGACGGCGCAAGCCTTCGGCGAGGCCGGATACCGCATCCAATTGGCGGGCCTCGGCTTCGGCGGAGGCTCACGCGTGAGCGTCGAGCCCTTCGCGGGCGCGGCCGCCTTCCTCATCCACCAGAACGGCTTCACCGAAGTGGGCGGCACCTCGGCGCTCACGGCCTCGGCGCGCGACTTCAACGTCCAGACGACGACGCTCGGCGTGCGTGGCGAGCTCGCCTTCGCCTCGATGCCGCTCACGCTGAAGACCATGCTCGGCTGGCGCCACGCCTATGGCGATGTGGTGCCCTCCGTGCTCCTCACCTTCCAGGGCGGGGCGCAGGCCTTCAGCTCCTCCGGCGTGCCGATCGACCGCGACGCCTTCGTGGCCGAGGCCGGCATCGACTATGCGCTCACCTCGATGCTCTCGGTCGGCGTCTCCTACTCCGGCCAGTTCGGCCAACGCGCCATGGACAACGCCGTCAAGGGGAATGTGAACTTGAGGTTCTGAACGGAGGGCAGTAGGCGAGTAGCGAGTAGCGAGTGGAAGAGTGAGTGGGTGAGAAGTGAAGAGAGAAGGGTGAGTAGCGAGTAGCGCTAGGCACTCCCCTCTCCGCCTTGCGGGGAAGGCTTTCCCGTAAGGGGAGCCGGAGGCGGATGAGGGCCTCTGGGCAATCCGCCCACGCTAAAGCGGCTGGCAGTGAGGCAGGCGGCAACTTGCTACTGCTCCCGGCGACCCTCATCCGCCCTCACTGCGTTCGGGCCTTCTCCCGCGCGAAGAGCGCGGGAGAAGGGGGCGCACTGCTTTCCGCTTGCTACGCAACGCTACTTGCTACTTGCTACTCGCTACTCGCTATCTCGCTACTCGCTATCTCGCCATCTCGCCCCTCGGCGCCGGAGCGCGACATTGGCGATGAGGGTGAGGCCAGAGCGTCGTCGCCATCAGCACGAAGGACACGGCGGCGCCGAAGGGCCAGTTGTTCGATTGGCTGAACTGGTCGTAGACGAGCGGCCCCATCATCTGCGAATTTCGGGCCGCCGAGCAGCACCGGCGTCGCATAGGCGTTCATCGCGAGGATGAAGGTGAGGATGGTGCCGGCGAGCGTGCCGGGCAGCGCCAGCGGCCAGACGACCCGGCGGAAGGTCTGGAAGGGCGGCGGCGCCAAGGCTGAGCGCCGCCTCCTCGATCGGGCGCGCGATGCCTTCGATCACGCTCTGCAAGGTGAGCACCATATAGGGCAGGTTGACCGTGATGATGCCGACCACCACGGCCATCTCGGTGTACATGAGGGTGAGCGGCTGATCGATGACGCCGATCGTCATCAAGGACGACTATTGATGAAGCCCTTGGCGCCGAACAGCGTCATCCAGCCCGCCGCGCGCACCGCGTTGCCGATGAAGAGCGGCAGCACCACGAGGATCACCATGAGGTTCTTCCAGCGCGACGTCATGCGCGCCAGCCAATAGGCGAGCGGGAAAGCCCATCACGAGGCAGATGAGCGTCGAGACGAGCGAGACGCGGATCGTCCGCGCGAGGACGGTGAGATAATAGGGATCGGTGAAGAACTTGACGTAGTTCTCGGCCGTCACCGCCTCGACCATGTAGGCCGCGGGATCGAAGCGGTTGAGGCTGTAGCGGAACAGGATGGCGACGGGCACGAGAAGCTGCAGCACGCAAAACAGCGTCGCCGGCCCGATGAGCACGAGCGCCATCGAGGACGGCGCGCGCGAGCGGGCGCGGTGATGGCGACATCGAAGGCGAGGGTCATTCCGACCCTGCCTCGCCTCTCGCTCGCAGGGAGAAGGTGCCGAGCCTCCGGACTCGATCCGGGGCGAGGCGCGGATGAGGGAGGCAACGCTCACCTGGCAAGGCACGCGCCAGCCCCCCTCACCCGGCTCGCTCCGCTCGGAACAAATCCGAGGGTCGCGAGTCCGACCTCTCCCGCCAGCGGGAGAGGTAGGAGGCGCCGGCCCTTTGCCGCAACGGCATCGGCCCTCAGGCCTTGAACTCCTTGTCCCACCATTCCTTCCACTTGGCGTCGTTTTGCGTGACATAGGCGTAATCGGGCGTCATCAGATGCTTCTGCTCCTCGTCGCTGAAGCCGATGCGCTTGCGCAGATCGTCGGGGAGCGGAGCGTCGGTGACGGTCGGGTTGTAGCCCATGTCGTTGGCGAAGTTGATTTGCGCCTGCGACTGCAAGAGCGCGTCGAGATAGGCATAGCCGCCTTGCTTGTTGGGGGCGTTCTTCGGAATCGAGAACAGGGATTGGTAAGCGACGATGCCTTCCTTCGGCACCGCCGCCTCGACCGGCACGCCCGCCTTCTGCCATTGCACGCAGCGCGCCTTCCACATGACGCAAAGCCCGACCTCCTCGGTCTTGAGCCCTGCGCCATGCCTTCGTTGGTCGGGTAGATCTTGACGCCCTGCTTCTTGAGCTCCGTGAGCTTGCCCTTCGCCGGCTCGAAATCGGTGAAGCTTCCGCCACCCGCGAGCGCGGCGGCCATGACGGTGTAGATATATTGGATGTCGATGACGCCGACCTTGCCGGCGTTCTTCCCGTCGAAAAGATCGTTGAGGGATGTCGGCGCCGTCGGGACGAGCTTCGGATTGTAGACGAGGACGAGGCCCGAATAGATATGCGGCACCGCGTAATCCGATTTGAGGACGGGCAGGATTTCAGGCGCGCGGGCGAGCTTCGAATAATCGATCTTCTCGAGCACGCCCGCCGCCGTCATCTCGGCGACGTTGAGGTCGGAAAGGGCCTGCACATCGCTCGTGCCGCGCGGCAGGCGCTTCTCGGCGACCATCTTGGCGCGGCGCGGCGCGTCGGACTCGGTATCCTGCACCACCTCCCAGCCCTTCGCCTCGAGGAACGGCATCTCGATGTTCTTGTGCAGGAGATTGGCGTAGTCCCCGCCCCAGGTGCCGACGATGATCTTCTTGCTCTCCTCGGCCGTGGCCGCCCGCGTGCGCAAGAGGGCCGGTGCCGCCAAGGCCGCCGCGCCCGCGAGCACGGCACGACGGGAAGGATGCGGATGTTCGAATTTTCTCATGATCAATCTCCCTGCGATCTTTTTTCGGTTGCCGGCGCTATGCTCGCTGGCTCGGCTCGGCCCTTGCTCGGCGAGGGCTTCCTCGCCGAAGATTTGGCCGACTGTCGCCGGCCAGCCGACCCTCAACGTCTCGCCCATCTTCGGCAGGGCCTCGCCCAACCGGTTGGCGATCTGGACGATGATGCGGTCTTGCGGCGAAAGCCTCACCCTCACGTCGAGGACCGCTCCGAGATAGGAGATGTATTCGACCACACCTTCGAAGGAGTTGTCGAGATGGGCGGCCTCGGCGCCGACCGAGACGGCTTCGGGGCGAAGCGCGAGCGTCCCCTTGCCGGCGACGGTCGCCGGCGCAGGCGATGCGAAGGCCGCCGGCGCTGATGAAGGCGCCGTCGGGCGCCGACTTTGCCTTCGAGGAAGTTGCTGCGCCCGACGAAGCCCGCGACGAAGCGGCCCGCCGGGCGCTCGTAAAGGTCGCGCTGCGTGCCGATCTGGCGCACCTCGCCTTGCGCCATGACGACGAGGCGGTCCGCCATGCTGAGCGCCTCGTCCTGGTCGTGCGTCACCATCACGGTGGTGAGGCCGAGCTTCTGTTGCAGCTCGCGGATCTCGACCCGCACCTCCTCGCGCAGCTTGGCGTCGAGATTCGACAAGGGCTCGTCGAGCAGCAGCACGTCGGGCCGGAAGGCGAGCGCGCGGGCGAGCGCGACGCGCTGCTGCTGGCCGCCCGAGAGCTGGCGCGGCAAGCGCTCGCCGAAGCCTTCGAGGCGCACGAGGCGCAGCGCCTCCGCGACGCGGGCGCGCGTTTCCTCGGCCGGCATCTTGCGCATCTCGAGCCCGAAGGCGACGTTCTCCTCGACGCTCAGATGCGGAAAGAGCGCGTAGCTCTGGAAGACGAGCCCGGTGTTGCGCTTCCAGGGCGGCAGCGTCGTCACGTCGCGGCCGCCGAGCGTGATGCGGCCCGACGACGGCTCGACGAAGCCCGCGATCATGCGCAAGGTCGTCGTCTTGCCGCAGCCCGAGGGACCGAGGAGGACGAGGAACTCGCCTTGCGGAATGTCGATCGAAAGATCCTTGACGACGAAATTCTCGCCGTAGCGCTTCGACAGGTTCTCGATCTCGACGCGCGCCATCACACCACCTGCGTGAGCTTGACGAAGCGATCGGTGATGAGCATCGCGGCCGCGATGATGGCGATCTGCACGACGGAAGCCGCCGCGATCGTCGGATCGATCTTCCATTCGAGATATTGCAGGATCGCGATCGGCAAGGTGGTGCGCCCGGCGCCCACGAGGAACAGGCTGAGCTCGAGATTGCTGAAGGAGATGACGAAGGCGAAGAGCGCCGCCGCGACGACGCCGGGGCGGATCACCGGGAAGCGTCACGCGGCGCAACGTGACCCAAGGCGTGGCGCCGAGATTTTGCGCCGCCTCCTCGATCGAGCGGTCGAAGCCGACGAGGCTCGCCGTGACGAGGCGCACGACCCAGGGGATGACGATGAGCGCATGCGCGGCGATGAGGCCGCCGATCGTGCCGATCACCGGCGTCTCGATGCCGAAGCCGTAGACCAGGATCTCCGCTTCGACCTCGGCCACATAGATCGCGGTGCCGAGCACGATCGCCGGCACCACGAGCGGCATGAGGAGAAGCGTGCTCGCCGCCCCGCCCCACCAGGAGAGATGGCGCACGAGGCCGAGCGCCGCCGGAACGCCGAGCGCAAGCCCGATGAGGGTCGCGACGAGGCCGACCTCGACGCTCGTCACGAAGCCGTCGATGATCGCCTTCTGCGTCAGCATCGATGAGAACCAATGCAGCGTGTAGCCTTCGGGCGGAAAGGACGGGATTTCCTGCTTGAAGAAGGCGAGCCAGGTCACGAAGACGAGCGGCACGAGGATGAAGCCGAGCGAGGCGAGCGCCGCGGCATCGAGCGCGAGCCTGCGCCAGGAACGCCTCAAGGATCGTATCGGGCATCAGAGTAAGCCCCTCGGGGCCCCGCGGTCACGCGAGGCGATTTTTGTGGAACCGCCCCTCCTTCATGATGATGGAGAGATGCTCGCCCTGTTTCTGGAACAGGTTGAGGTTCTTCAGCGGGTCGCCGTCGACGAGGATGAGATCGGCGAAGGCGCCAGGCTGCGACGACGCCGAGCTTGCCTTCCATGCGGATGATCTCGGCCGCGATCGTCGTCGCCGAGCGCACGATCTCGATCGGCGTCATCACCTCCGAGCGCAGCAGGAACTCGCGGCTCTGCTCGTTCTGGAGCTGGCCGAGCAGATCGCTGCCGTAGCCGACCTTGACGCCCGCCTTCTTGCACAGCTCGAGCGAGCGCAGCCCGCCCTCGAGCACCATGTCGTTCTTGGCGAGCATGTCGGCGCTCATGCCGAACTGGGCGGCGCGCTCCTTCATCACCACATAGGCGACGAGGTTGGCGATCATGTAGCCCTTGTTCTTGGCAAGCAGCCTGGCGGCCGGCTGGTCGATGAGGTTGCCGTGCTCGATGGTGCGCACGCCCTGGCTCACCGCCCGCGTGATGGCTTCCGGCGTATAGGCATGGGCGAGCACGTAGCGATTGAAGGCGTGCGCCTCCTCGACGGCGGCCGCGATCTCGCCGAGCGAGAATTGCCGCGAATCGAGCGGATCGTAGGGCGAGGCGACGCCGCCCGAGACCATGATCTTGATGGCGTCCGCCCCTTGGCGCAATTCCTCGCGCACCGCGGCGCGCACATTGTCGACGCCGTCGGCGATGGCCTGGTGAAGGTGAGGCCGTCGCAGCAGCGGCACGCCTTGAAAAAATCGGTGCGCCGGCGCCCGTCCGAATGGCCCGCCCGTCGGCCCGATGGCGCGCCCGACGATGAACAGACGCGGACCCGGCAAATGGCCCTTCTCCACCGCTTCCTTGATGCCCCAATCGGCGCCACCCGTGTCCCGCACCGTGGTGAAGCCGCGGTTCAGCATGCCGAGCATGAGCGGGGCGGAGCGCGGCCGCGAGCAGCGATACCGGGATGCTCTCGAGCATCCGCAAATTCACCTCGCTCAGATAGACATGGACGTGGCAGTCGATGAGGCCGGGCATCAAGACGCGCTTGCCGCAATCGATCTTGCGGGACGAGGCGGACTTGATCGGCTTGTCCGAGACTTCCTTGATGTGCCCGCCTTCGACCAGGACCTCATAGCCGCCTCTCGGCTCGTTCCAGCGCGGATCGAGAAGGTTGAGATTCCTGAAGAGGATCGGCTGGGGCGTGGGCATTCGCAAGTCTCCAGACGCTGTCGCTTCGCGCATGGTCTCTTGTTCGCGCGCCTCGTGGCAAGCCGCCTTCGCGGAGAGCGCGATCACGGTCGCGTCAGCGCGAAAGCGCGTTTTGGCCGTCACGAGCCCAAAAAGGTCCTACTTGGGTCGACCGAACAATCCGCTGCTCCAGGGCCTCCGTCAGGCCGCGGCGAGAGGCCTCGCGCTCACCCGTCCTTCAAGCCGCCGGCCGACAGGCCGGCGACGATCTGGCGTTGCGCCACGACGGTGAGCAGCAGCACCGGCAAGGTGACGAGCAAGCGCCGCGGCCGCGAGCGGCCCCCAGGAGATCTGCTCGAAGGTCAGCACGTTGTAGATCGCCGACGGCAAGGTGCGCGTCGTCTTGCCGCCGAGCACGACCGAGAAGATGAAGTTGTTCCAGGAGAAGATGAAGGCGAGGATGGCGCCGACGATGATGCCGGGCCTCGCGAGCGGCAGGGCGATGTGGCGGAAGCCCTGCCAGGGCGAGGCGCCGTCGACGAGCGCCGCGTCCTCGAGCTCCATCGGCACGTTCTCGAAATAGCCGATCATCACCCAGACGATGATCGGCATGGTGATCACGAGATGCGTGACGAGAAGCGCCGTGATCGTGCCGTTGAGGCCGATGAGCTGGAACACCAGAAAGAGCGGGATGAGGTAGGAGAGCGCGGGCGTGATGCGCGCGATGAGAATGAGAAAGGCGAATTTCGCCGATTTCGCGCGCGCGATGCCATAGCCCGCCGGCACGCCGACGAGGATGCCCGACGAGTGACCGCGCCACCGGTCACCAGGATCGAGTTCCACAGATAGAGGAGGAAGTTGTTCTTGGCGAAGACGTCGCGGAAATTGTCGAGCGTCGGCGGATTCGGGATGAAGATCGGCGGGAAGGCCGTGTTGTCGGCGTCGTTCTTCAAGGACAAGGACAGCATCCACAAGAAGACCAGGATCGCCGGCGAGACGAGCGCCAGAAGCGAAAGCGCAAATCCGACCTTGCCGGCGATGCGCTTGAGGCTTGCGTGCGCGCGTCATGGCTCAGCGCGTTCCATTTCGAGCGCTGGCGCGCATGCAGGAGCAAGAGCGAGAGCAGCACGATGATGATGAAGAACACCACGACGAGCGCCGAGGCGTAGCCGAGCTTGTAGAATTGGAAGGCCTGCAGATAGAGGAAGATGTTGATCGTCTCGGACGCGGTGCCGGGGCCGCCTTGCGTGATGACGAAGATGTTGTCGAACACCTTCAAGGCATCGATGGTGCGCAACATCACCGCGATCATCACATAGGGCCACACGAGCGGCAGCGTGATGTGGCGGAAGAGATGCCAGGCATTGGCGCCGTCGATGATGGCGGATTCATAGGGCTCCCTCGGCAGGCTCGCGAGGCCGCCGAGCACGATGAGCATGACGAGCGGCGTCCATTGCCAGACCTCGATCATCACCGAGCGTCGGGATCACGGTCGAGGGGTCGTAGACCCAAGGCTGCGGCGGGATGCCGACGAGCGAAAGCAGATAGTTCAGGACGCCGAGCTGCGGGTGGAACATCATCGTCCAGACGAGCGCCACGGCGACCGGCGTCGCCATCATCGGCATGGTGAAGACGCTGCGCAGGACGCCGCGGAACGGAAACTCGCGGTGAAAGGCGACCGCGGCCGCGATCCCGAGGATCACCGGAAGCACCACGGCGAGCGCGGTGAACCAGAAGGTTCGCCCGACCGCCTCGAGGAAGCGCGCGTCCTGGAAGAGGATGGCGTAATTCGACCAGCCGATGAAGGCCGAGCCTCCGCCGATCTTCCAATCCTGCGTCGACATATAGAGGGTGAAGAGCCAGGGGAAGACGATGACGGCGAGGATCGCGACGACCGCCGGCACGGCGAAGGCCCAGTACTTTCGGGAGAAGTCGTAAGGCGTGGCGGGAGCGTCGGCGGCGAGGCGCCGACGCCTTGCATTCCTCGCCTCGTCTTGGCCGGGCTCGGGTCGGCCATCCACGCCTTACCGGCGCTTGCCCATGGAACGGAAAGGCGTGGGTGCCCGCGCCAAGCGCGGGCATGACGCGCGATTGGGCGTGGGCCCTTGCTCATGAGCGTCCCCGCCGCGTCAGGCCCCTCGGATCTATTCCGAGGATCACGCCTGATGCTCTTGCGCAGCTTTCGCACTCACGCCTTCTCGCTCGCCGCGAGGATGGGCTTGAAGGCTTCGGTCGCCTTCTTGAGCTCCGTCGCGGGGTCGGCGCCCGGTGAGCGTGTTGGTCAGCGCCACGCCGAACACGTCGCGGAACTCCTGGACCGGGATGATGACGGGCAGGCCGGGCCGCCCGATCTTCGCCGATTCGAGGATGCAGTCGAACCATTGCGGGCCGAATTTCGAGGCGGTGACGGTCTCGCGATCGGCATAGACGGAATTGCGCGCCGGAGCGCCGCCGCCCTCCTTGAGGAAGCGGAGCTGGTTCATCTTGTTCGTCGCCCATTGGATGTAGAACCAGGCCGCCTGCTTCTTCTTGGAGGCGGCGGAGATGCCGAGCCCGTCGGCGAAGGTCGCCGAATGATGCGCCTTGGGGCCTGGCGGGGTGACGCCATAGCCGACCTTGCCGACGACGCGCGAGACCTTCGGGTCCTCGACCGGCGCGGTGAAGCCGATGCCGTCGAGCCACATGGCGGCGCGCCCTTGCATGAAGGTCGTCTGGCATTCGTTCCAATTGAAGCCGATGGTGCCGGGCGGGGCGTAGTTCTTGTTGAGGTCGCGGTAATATTCGGCGGCCCAGATCGCCTCGGGCGTGTCGGTGAGGAGATTGCCCGAGGCGTCGATCGTCTCGAGCCCCTGGCCGAGCAGCCAGCTCGTCCAGACGGGGATGTTGGCGTTCTTCAAGCCGCGCGAGACGAAGCCGTAAATGCCTTTCGACGGGTCGGTGAGCGCCTTCGCGGCCGTCTTCAATTCGTCGAGCGATTTCGGGTATTCGATGCCCTTCTGCGCGAAGAGCTCCTTGTTGTAGTAGATCATCCAATAATCGACGAAGATCGGGATGGTATCGAGCCGGCCGTCGCTCTGCGTCGCATAGTCGAGGCCGGCCTTGCCGAAATCGGCGAAATCGTAATCCGGCGTGGTGATCGCGGCATCGGCGAGATAGGAGCGCAGATCCTCCATCCATTTGCCCTTGGCGGCGATGCGCTTTTGCACGTGCAAGGCGAGGTTCACGACATCGAAGCTCGGGCTGCCCGAGGTGAATTCGATCATCACCTTCTGGCGCTGCTGCTGCTCGGGGATCTGCTCGGAGGAGACCTCGATCCCGGTGAGCTCGGTGAACTCCTTCTCGTAGCGCTGGTAGATATCGGCGCGCGGCGACTTCGCGAGGACGACGTCGATCTTCTGCCCGGCGAAGCGCTTCCAATCGAATGTGCGATTGCGCATTGGCCTTGCGCACGAAAGCGGGCGCGCCGAGCGCCAAGGCCGCCGCGCCCGTCTGCATGAGGCGCCGGCGCGGAAGGGCGCGCGCTGCTGTGCTGCGACATTGGCAAGATCTCCTTCATGCTTCCTGCCCGGCGGCGCCTTCCGGGGTCATCACCGCGCAGCATGGCTTCGCGGGCCGCTTTCTCGAGAAGCCACCGACTTTTCGGCGAATGCTAGAAGCCTTCCCAATGCCAAGGCGCTGCAATGGCGCATTGTGGCGCGAGCGCTGCGATCCCATAAAGCTTCGGCCTCGCATCAGTGGAGGATTCCCATGCCGACCGCCGAGCTGAAAGGCGTCTTTCCCTATCTCGTTTCGCCCGTCGACGCGAACGGACGCGTCAAGACGGATGTGCTCACGGCGCTCGTCGAGCATCTGATCGAGGCCGGCGTGCATGGACTGACGCCGCTCGGCTCGACCGGCGAGTTCGCTTATCTCGACACCAAGCAGCGGATCGAGATCGTCGATTGCGTGGTGCGCGCCGCGCGCGGGCGCGTGCCCGTCGTCGCCGGCGTCGCCTCGACCACGACGGCGGGCGCGGTCGAGCTCGCGAAGACATGTCGTCTCGCTCGGCGTCGACGGGGTGCTCGCGATCCTCGAAGCCTATTTTCCGATTTCCGAGACGCGGGAGTCGAGGCCTATTTCAAGGCGATCGCCGACGCCGTCCCCTGCCCGATCGTGCTCTACACCAATCCGCAATTTCAGCGATCCGATCTTACGCTTACCGTGATCAAGCGGCTCTCGAGCGGTCGACAACATCCGCTACATCAAGGATGCGTCGACGAACACGGGACGGCTCCTGTCGATCCTGAACGCGACCGAAGGGCGGATGAAGGTCTTCGCCGCCTCGGCCCATATCCCGGCCTGCGTGATGCTGATCGGCGGCGTCGGCTGGATGGCGGGGCCTGCCTGCATCGTTCCGCGCGAAAGCGTCGCGCTCTATGAGCTCACGCGGAGCGGGAAATGGGAAGAGGCGATGCGGCTTGCAGCGCAAGTTATGGGCGGTGAACGAGGCCTTCGCCAAATACGCGCTTGCCGCCTGCATCAAGGGCGCGCTCGAGATCCAAGGCTTCGCCGTCGGCGATCCGCTACCGCCGCAAGCCCCGCTGAGCGCTGAAGGGCGCGAGGAGCTGCGGAATGTGTTGGGGCGAGTAGCAAGTAGTGAAGTGAAGTGAATAGTGAAGAGGGAGAGGCGAGTAGCGAGTAGCGAGTGGCGGATAGGAAGAGAGAGTGAACGGTGAAGAGTGAAGGGCACTAGAAAGTCGCTTATCCCAGTCTCACTCCTCGCCCCTCACTCCTCACTCCTCACTACTCGCTACTCGCTACTCGCTTGGTCCAGGCAAAAGCGCGTCGGTGCGTCCCATGAGGCGGTAGGCGAGAAGCCCGACCCATTCCTTCGTCACGATGTCGGTCAGGCGAAGCCCGTCGCGCGACCTCGTAGAAGCCGCGCCAGGCATAGCGCGGGCCGGTGGCGCGGAAATCGACCGGGTAGGCGACGACCGGGAAGCCCGCCTGCCGAAAACAGCCGACGGCGCGCGGCATGTGCCAGGCGGAGGTGACGAGGAGCCAGGTCTCGCCCTTCGCCCGGCCGCACGAGTTCGCGCGTGAAGATCGCATTCTCATAAGTCGAGCGCGAACGGCTCTCGACCGTGATGCGCGAAGGATCGACGCCGAGCGTCTCGGCGTAGCGGCGGATGAGGTCGGCCTCGGGCTCGCCGCCGGGATCGAACAGATCGCGGCCTCCCGGAGACGACGATCTTGGCCGAAGGGTAGCGACGCGCGAGGTCGCCGAGCGCGACGAGCCGCTCGCCCGCATCGTTGAGCGAGAGGGCATCGATCTCCTCGGTGTCGTAGGGACGAAGCCCGCCGCCGAGCACGATGAAGCCCGTGATATGCTCGGGCAAGGGCGTATTGGCGGCGCAAAGCGCGTCTCGAGCGGCGTCGCCAGCCAATAGGCGACAGGAGACACTCCGCACAGCAGCAGGCCCGCGGCGCCGAGCGCGCCGATGAGGAGACCCTTGCGCGAAAAACGTCGGACGCAGCCGGCGATGGTGCCGAAGAAGGCGAGAAGCGTGAGAGAATTCGACGGCGTCAGCGCAAACCAGAGGGCTTTGCCGAGAATGAACATCGCTGGCCTCAGCGCGGCTGCGCGCCACGGCCGGCGGCGAGCTTGAGCAGGCTCAGCGCCCGCGAGGCGACGAGGTCCGAGGCACAAGACGCCGACGCGAGGTCGGCGTCGCCGCCCGCCAGCGGAGCGCGCCACCGCGCAGAGATCGCGCAGATCGAGCTCGAATTGCGCTTGCGAGGCGCGCAGCAAATGGCGGTCGGCCTCGCCGAGCTTCGCGTCGAGCGCGTGGTAGGTGCGGCGCGCGATCACATTCCACGCATCTTCGCGCCGCTTTTCGCAAGCCACGCTCGAGCTCGGTGTGCCGGCCCCATCGGCGTTCACGAGGCACTGGATCCGATCACCGCATCCATGGGGGTCGTGTCCGCTCATCGAGGGATCGGCGAGGCAGGCTTCGATCGAAGCTGCGTCCGCCTCGGCGTTCGACCCGGGGGGAGCCGCGCCCGCCGCCTCACCGAGCAGAAGGAAGGCGGCAAGCGCACAGGCCGCGAGGACGATGCGCGCGCCCTCCCCTCGGCGCTCGGTGAAGCTCGTGCCCTTCATCCCTGCTTCTTCGCCTGCGCTTCGTAGCGCGCCTTGGTCTCGGCGTTCATCGGATAAAGGCCCGGCAGCGCCGCGCCTTTTTCGACCTCGCGCATGATCCAGGCCTCCATGCGTTCCTGCTCGGCTCCCGCGGCCGCGACCTCGGCGACAAGCGCGGCAGGGATCACGACCGCCCCGTCGTCATCCGCCACGATCACATCCCCTGGAAACACCGCGACGCCACCGCAACCGATCGGCTCTTGCCAATTCACGAAGGTGAGACCGCCGACCGAGGCCGGCGCGGCCGCGCCCTGGCACCAGATGGGAAGGCCGGTCCCGACCACGCCCGCAAGATCGCGCATCACGCCGTCCGTCACCACGCCGGAAACCCCGCGCTTCATCATGCGCAGCGAGAGAATGTCGCCGAAGATGCCGGCATCGGTGACGCCCATGGCGTCGACGACCGCGATACAGCCTTCCGGCATCGCCTCGATGGCAGCGCGGCTCGAGATCGGCGCGGACCAGGATTCGGGGGTCGCGAGATCCTCGCGCGCCGGCACGAAGCGCAAGGTGAAGGCCTCCCCCACGATGCGCTTGCCGGCGGCCGTCGCCAACGGCTTCGGCCCGCGCATATAGGTACGGCGAATGCCTTTCTTCAGGAGGACGGTCGTGATCGTCGCGGTCGTCACGGCGAGGAGACGATCGTGGATATCTCGTGACAGCATGGACGTCTCCGGCGCGGTCCTAGAAGGTTTCGTTCGAGCCGAGGTAGTAAAGCGCGGGCGCGCTTCGCCTCGGGTTCGCTCCCCGTCTCTGCGGCAATGCGCTCGATGTCAACCGCACGGCAGGGGATGAAACGCTCAGCCTCCTCGGCGAGAGAGCCGTTTGTGCCGGGAGCGATGCTGTCTTTCGCCGCAACTTGGGCTTGGGCATGGTTGGGCTGGGGTGGGCCGGGCCCAGGGCTTGCTGGGCTTGGTCTCTACCGCCCTCTCAGCGCTCGGGCTCCCCGATCGTTATCGTGATGTCCGTGAGACCGACGACGCCGCCGGCGAGCTTGTCGCCTTGCTTCACCGCGCCGACGCCGGCCGGCGTGCCGCTGAAGATGAGGTCACCGGGCGCAAGCCGCATCGAATGCGACAGGATCGAGATGATATCGGGGATCGACCAGATGAGCTCGGAAAGATCCCCGTCCTGCTTCACCGCGCCGTTGACGGAGAGCCAGATGCGGCCCTTCTCGGGATGTCCCACCTCGGCGACGCGATGGATCGGCGCGCAAGGCGCCGAACGGTCGAAGCCTTTGCCGAAATCCCAAGGCCGGCCCATGTCCTTTGCCTGTTGCTGCAGATCGCGCCGCGTGAGATCGAGGCCGCAGCCATAGCCGAAGACGAGATCGAGCGCGTTGCCGCGCGCGACGTTCCGGCCGCCCTTCGCCAAGTGCGACGACCATCTCCATCTCGTAATGAAGCTCCTTCGTCTGCGGCGGGTAGGGAATGGTCGAGCCGTTGTCGACCACCGCGTCGGCGGGCTTCATGAAGAAGAAAGGCGGCTCGCGATCGGGATCCTTGCCCATCTCGCGTGCATGGGCCGCATAGTTGCGCCCCACGCAGAAAATGCGCCGGACCGCGAAACGATCCGCGCTTCCGGCGACCGCGACCGAAGCTTGCGGCGGGGGCGGCAGGACGTAGCTCATCTCTCATCTCCTCGAGGGCCGCTCGCGGCCGATCGGCTCGTGAAAGACAAAGGTGGACTTCGCGTCAAGCCCCCGCGTCGTCGTTCTCGCTTATGTGTCATGTGAGACGCCGAGCCTTTTGAGGACGTGGATGATTGAGGGGTTACTTAACGGCTCGGCTTCCCGCGGATGAGCAAAAACCTGAAAGGCCGCGGGACCGGCAAGTCCCGCCACGACCAGGGCGCGCCGGCGCCGAGCGAGCCCACCGCAGGGGTGATGGTGCAGGGGATTGCCCTTCCGGAACGGCGCGACTATAGCCTCGCCGTACGCGCCCATCGTCTAGCGGTCCAGGACGTCGCCCTTTCACGGCGAAAACAGGGGTTCGATTCCCCTTGGGCGCGCCACTTCCTGTAAGCCCTCGCGGGCCAAGGCACGGCCACTCATGCACCGGAAACCTGGCGGGCAAGGCTGCACGGCGTTCGTTTTGGGAATATGATACGAAGGCTTTTTCACCTTTTCGACAGGCAGGGCGCTCGCCAGCGAGTGCGGTAAGGCCCGTTTTTCATCCGCATGCCGCAGGGCCTGAACGGCTGCTTCCATTCGCAAACCCTGCAAGTGACAAGCGCGCCTCGCCCTGGTAGACGCCTCGTCTCGAGCGCTGGGCACGATGCCTTGGATACGCCGGAGTGAAACGGACTTCTCATGTGCGGAATCGCGGGGGCTGTATCTCTTTTGCGCCGACCCGTTCCCGACATGGAACGGGCGCTTGCGGCCATGAGTCATCTCATTTCGCATCGAGGACCGGACGGTCACGGAAGTTGGCGCAGCCGTGACGACGCCTGCGGCTTGGTGCACCGCCGTCTCGCGATCATAGATCTTTCCACGTCTGGCCATCAGCCGATGGCAGCACCGAACGGCTCCGTGATCACATACAATGGCGAGATATACAATTATCTCGAGCTTCAAGATGAACTCGGAACCGGATGGGCTTTCAAATCCACCTCCGACACCGAAACCATCCTTGCAGCCTATGAAAAATGGGGAGTGGATTGCCTAGACCATCTCAGGGGGATGTTCGCCTTCGCTCTCTGGGACGGGCAGCGACTATTCGCTGCTCGAGACCGCTTCGGCATCAAGCCTTTCTACTATGCCGTGGTCAACGATGTATTTTATTTTGCCTCGGAAATTAAAGCACTCCTGCCGTTTCTACCGGAAATCGAGACCGACCCGGACGCATTGAGCGAATATATCACATTCCAGTATACTATAGGTGACAGGAGCCTTTTTAAGCACGTTCATGTTCTCCTTCCGGGTCACATGATCATCGTTGAGAAGGGCCAAGTGATTGTTCGCCGCTATTGGGATGTGCATTACGACATCGATTGGAGTCACACCTCCGTCTGGTTCGCCAAGCAGATGGAAGAAATCCTTCACGACTCTATCAGCGTGCACTTGCGCTCGGACGTCCCGGTGGGCGCCTATGTCTCAGGCGGTATCGATTCGAGTTTGATCGCAATCCTTGCCGCACGCGAGACCGCCTCCTCCCGACTTGGATTTCATGGGAAGTTCACGGAATTTCCCGGCTACGACGAGAGTTGCTACGCCGAGGCGATAGCGCGACAGAGTGATCTCGATCTACGCCAGATCGAGATCACGGCAGGTGACTTCCGCGATAACATTGAAAAGGTAATCTTTCATCTCGATTCGCCTGTCGCGGGCCCGGGGTCCTTTCCGCAATACATGGTCTCCAAGCTTGCATCGAGGCATGTGAAGGTGGTGCTCGGAGGCCAGGGCGGGGATGAAATCTTCGGCGGCTACGCCCGCTACCTTATCGCCTATCTGGAGCAGTCACTGAAGGCTTCCATAGACGGCACCTACAGGAATGGCAATTTCGTCGTCACTCCTGAGTCGATCATTCCGAATCTGACGATTTTGCAGGAGTATGAACCGCTGATCCGTCAGTTCTTCGCCAAGGGGCTTTTTGGACCGATCAATGAGCGTTACTTCCGCCTGATCGATCGATCCGCCGACATGACGGATGAGGTCGATTGGTCCACTCTCGACTTCGAGGGCGTGTTCGCGCGCTTTGATGCCATTTTCAGTTCGGAACGGAACGTGCGGAAAGAGGCGTATTTCGATTCCATGACGCACTTCGACTTCAAATGCCTCCTGCCTGCGCTGCTGCAGGTCGAAGACCGAATGTCCATGGCGCACGGGCTCGAAGCTCGGGTCCCGTTGCTCGACCATCGGGTTGTGGAGTTCGCGGCTACGATCCCTGCGGACATCAAATTCAAGGGCGGCCAAATGAAGCAATTCATCAAATCCACCTTTTCTGGCGACTTGCCTCAGGAACTCTTGAAACGGCGGGACAAGATGGGCTTTCCGGTGCCCTTGAAGGAATGGTTCGGCGGCGAGCTGCGAGATCTGGTTTTCGATATCTTCGCGACACAGAAAAGCAAGGCACGCCCGTATTTCAACACGGATGCAATTCTCTTGAATTTGGACAAGGGCGAACGCTTTTCTCGTAAGATGTGGGGCCTTCTCAGCCTCGAGCTCTGGCACCAGATATTCCACGATCGGGCGGCTTCGTACAAGACGCTGATCCGCGACTGGCCGCTGGGCCAAACGGCCGCATAGTTCGGGAAGGAAATATGAAAGCGTTCATTACCGGTGGCTCCGGCCAAGTCGGCTCGACGGTGGCGGACCTGCTGCTCGCTCGTGGCGACACCGTGCTGTCCATCGACAACTTCGCGACCGGGCGGCGCGACAATCTCCCGGACCGATCGGGCCTCACCCAGGTCGAAGGCTCGATCGCGAATGCGATGCTGCTCGACCAGCTCTTCTCTGATTTTAGACCGGATGTCGTCATTCACGCTGCCGCATCGTACAAAGATCCCGAAGATTGGGCGACCGACGCGCTCGTCAATGCGGTCGGAGGCGCGAATATCGCAAAGGCCTGCAAGACCTATAAAGCAAGCCGTCTGATCTATTTCCAGACGGCACTCTGCTACGGCACGAAGCCAATGCAGCAGCCAATTCAGCTCGATCATCCGATCAATCCAGCGAATTCGAGTTATGCCATCTCGAAGACGGCCGGAGAGAATTATGTGCAGTTCTCGGGTGTTGATTGGGTGACGTTCCGCCTTGCCAATGTCATCGGCCCGCGCAACGTCTCTGGTCCGCTACCGATTTTCTACCAGCGCCTTTCGGAGGGGAAGAAGTGCTTCGTCACCCCTGCACGGCGCGACTTCTGCTTTGCCGGCGATCTTGCTCGCGTTGTCGTCGAGGCGGCGGATGGGAAGGGCAGTGGCACCTACCACTTCTCTTCGGGCAAGGACGTGGCGATCAAGGAACTCTACGACGCCGTCGTGCGTGCCATGAAGATCAACGATTATCCGGAGCCCGAGCTGAAGCCGCTAGGTCCTGACGACGCTCCCTCGATCTTGCTGGATCCCTCACGCACCTTGGCGGATTTCTCGGGAGTCACATTCACTCCACTCGATGAGATCGTGCGTCTGGCGGTCGCTCGCTGGGAAAGGGAGGGTGTTGTCGGCGGCTACACTCATCTCGAGGCGGCCCGTGCCGACGTGAAAACCGCCGCGAAAGGCTAACCTGGGCTCCATGCGTGTTCTCATCACCGGAGGCGCGGGCTGCCTCGGCTCGAACCTGACCGAGCGTTTTCTCGAAGCAGGTCACCACGTGCTCGTGCTCGATGACTTCACCACCGGCCATCGTGGGTCGCTGCCGGAGAAGCATCCCCGGATGACCTTGGTCGAAGGCTCGATCACCAATGGGCCGATGGTCGCGAGGCTGTTCTCGGATTTTCGGCCGAGCCACGTCGTTCATTCGGCGGCCGCCTACAAGGACCCGGATGATTGGCTTCAAGATGCGCGCGTCAATGTGGAAGGCACGATCAATGTGATGCAGGCCGCCAAGGCCGCGGACGTCAAGCGTTTCGTGAACTTCCACACCGCTCTCGGCTACGGGCGGCCGGAACATGTACCTGTGCAGGCGGAGGCGCCAGCGCGCCCCTTCACAAGCTACGGCATCTCGAAGCAGGCAGGCGAGAACTATCTCGCCATGTCCGGCTTGCCGTTCGTCTCCTTGCGGCTTGCAAACGTAACGGGGCCGCGCCTGGCCATCGGTCCCATCCCCACCTTCTATACGCGATTGAAGGCCGGCAAGCCCTGCTTCTGCTCGAAGACGGTGCGTGATTTCCTCGATATGGAGGACTTCTTCTCCATCATGGACTGCGTGATGGCGGAAGGCGCGCCGACGGGCATCTTCAATGTCTCGACCGGCACGGGGCACAGCATCAGGGAGGTCTTCGATATTGTCGTCGATCATCTCGGGGTGGAGTTGTCGGAGCCCGTGCCAGAGGTCGACCCGAGCGCCGATGACGTGCCGGCCATGGTGCTCGATCCCGTTAAAACCATTGAGGCTTTCGGCTGGAGGCCGCGCTATTCCTTCGCGCAGACGATCCGACGCATGCTCGCCTGGTACGACACCCACGGGGTCACCGCGATATACTCCCACCTGAGAACTTCACCCGCGAAGGCGTGAGGCGGAGGAAACTCACGAATGATCGAAACTTTCGCAGGTCGCAATGTGCTCGTCGTCGGCGGCGCCGGCTTCATCGGATCGAACCTCGTTCGTTCCATCTTGAGCGAGCGTCCCCGCAAGCTGACGATCGTCGACAACTTCCTCTCGGCTGACCCTTCGAATGTGGCTGACGATCCTGTCGTTCGGCTCGTCGTGGGCTCCATCGCGGACGACCGCGTGCTTCGCGAGCTCGACGTCGATCTCGATTACGTGTTTCACTTGGCCTGCTATCACGGCAACCAGTCGTCGATTCACGATCCGCTGGCCGACCACGACAACAACCTGATCACGAGTCTGCGGCTCTTCGATCACCTCAAAGAGATCAAATCGTTGAAGAAGGTGGTTTACGCGGCGGCGGGTTGCGCGGTCGCCGAAAAGACATTCGAGGGCGCCCGCGCCACAACGGAAGACGCGCCGGTCTCGCTGTTTCACGACAGCCCCTATTCGATCTCGAAGATCGTCGGCGAGATGTACGGCAATTATTATTTCACCCGGTACGGGCTGCCGTTCGTGAAGGCGCGTTTTCAAAACGTATACGGGCCGGGCGAAATCCTTGGCGCCGGCCGCTGGCGTGGGACCGTGCATACCGTGTGGCGAAACGTGACGCCGACCTTCATCTGGAAAGCCCTTCATCAGGAGGCGTTGCCGATCGAGAACGGCGGGATCGCCACGCGTGACTTCATTTTCGTCGAGGACATGGTGCGGGGGCTGAAGGCTTGCGCCGTCAGGGGCGAGCCAGGCGAGGTCTACAATCTCGGCTCGGGCCGCGAAACCTCCATTCGGCAGTGGGCGGAGCTCATCAATTCTACCACCGGCAATGCGACGCCGCCCACCCTTGCCTCGCCACGCAATTGGGACCGGTCCGGACAACGCTTCGCGTCGACGCAGAAAGCTCTTGAGAAAGCTCGGATTTACGGCGGAGGTCGACGTCGAGGAGGGTATCCGCCGTACCGTCGAATGGACCCGGATCCATCGAGTTACCATTCTCCGGTGCATGACGGCGCACGCGTATTTCGTGCCGGAGGTTCGTGCCTATCCCGAAACCCGAGCCAACTCGTGAAAACCCAGAAAATCAGGGTGAACGCGCAGGACCTTGCCGCCGAAGCTGGCTGCGTTGCCGAAGGCACGGCGCCGAAAGAGGTCCGCCGGGAGCGGATGCTGCTCGTTAGCCAAGGCTAGAGCAATGATCCGCAAAAATGGGAACGACGCATCCGGCTCTAGGAGCTCCCAACCACGGTTACTGAATGATGAGGTGCCATTTCTTACAATCCTCCGTAACGCCGGTCGCTTTATAGCGAATAAGGATCTTATGATATGAGTATGCGCATGCTTGTTGCTTACTGCATGCAGTCGACGCATGTGGAATGGGCGTGGAACTACCTTTCGGCGATCAAGAAATTCAGCGAATTTGAAGTAGATTTTCTGCACGTTACCTATGACGCACCTGTGGACATTGATTTTCGATCGTATGACGTCGTCTTTCAGGACTGTAGCGCTCGTTTATGCCGTGAAGGTTACGTGTCGGCTGCTTATCAGGAGAAGATGCGGGCGTTCCGCGGCGTCAAGGTCATGGCGGTTCAGGACGAGTATGACTACACCAATACCTTGAAGGCGGCCGTCCGAGACCTCGGGTTTGACGTCGTGCTGACCTGCGTGCCCCAGGACTCGATGAACTATGTCTATCCTCGGGCAGAGTTTCCCGGCGTCACCTTCGCCACTGTCCTGACGGGCTACGTGCCCGAATGGTACGGCGAGAAACCCTTCGCTGGGGCAGCCTTGGCTGAAAGACCCATTGTCGTCGGATATCGTGGGCGCAACATCGGCAGTCGATATGGCCGGTTGGGGTTCGAGAAGTTCGAGATCGGGCGCCGCATGAAGGAAATCTGTGACGCGCGCGGCATCCGGAATGACATTGCGATGGACGAGGAGAGCCGGATTTACGGCGCGGCCTGGTTCGATTTCATCGGCAATTGCCGTGCGATGCTGGGCTCGGAATCGGGATCGAACGTCTTTGACTTCGACGGGGCGATCGCGGCTACCCACAAGAAGATGACCGAGGCCAATGGCGGTCGGGCACCGAGCTACGAAGAATTCCGCCCCTTCGTCGAGAAGCGTGACAGTGAGATCTCCATGGGTCAGATCTCGCCGCGAGTCTTTGAGTATGCGCTATGGCGCACACCGATGATTCTGTTCAGAGGAAGGTATTCCCACGCTGTCATTCCTGACGAACACTATATCCCGCTTGAAAAGGATTTCTCGAACATTCAAGCCGTGCTGGAAAAGCTCAATGATATTGCGGCGCTCGAGTCGATGACAGAACGCGCCTACCAGCATTTGATCGGCTCCGGCAGGTTCAACTATAGCCGGTTCGTTCGAAAGCTCGATGAACTCATCCTTCGAGGGCTCGCTCTCAAGCGAAGTCGGCGATTTCCAACATATGCGCAGGCTGAGACCCCTCAGTCCCTGGCTCTCGACGATCTACCGACGCTCAGCCTGGAGGAGAGGCACGCCCTGAAACGCCGGATCGGATCTCACGGTTTCGATGCCGGCAGACTCCTCGAAAAGTTCAAGGATCGTGTCCGACGGCCCTTGGCGCGACTGCGCAATGGGGGGGCCTCGGGAAAGCCCACGAGCATTCACCCCTTGCTGATCAATTCGCCCACTCCGAATCCCTTAAGGCAGGAAATTTTCTATCTGCGCCATGCGCACTGTTTGAGTGACCTGACCGCTCGTGAAAACGACCGGATACGAACCGTGTACAAGGAACATATTGATGCTTATGGGAGGCATCTTGATGCGTTGGCAGCGGAATATCGAAACGAGCGGTCGCATTTTGAAGCAACCTCACCGGACGCCGCGCGCCAACTCCCGCGCGTGTCCGAGGCCGCCCTTGGCGCCGCCGTTCTCGAGCCCCTCCGCGCCGCGTATTCGGAGTTCGAATCGCTTCGTTTGGCTCGCCGGGCCGAGTTGAGGAGTGCCTTCCTTGCGGCTCTCGACGCGAGCGACGCGTCAAAAGCCTTGGCCGTCGCGCAGGAGACTCGACGGCAAGAGGTTGAAGATGAGAAGGCTAACAGCGCCCATTACCGAAGGCTGAGCGAGACCTGCACCGATTGCAAGGTGAAGGCACAGGCCGCCATCGACGATGTCCGCGAAAAGACTGAAGCCGCCGAGAAGACAATGGCGGAGCGCATGACCCCGGCGGCAAATTAGCTGAACCGCAACCGCCGGCGGCCACTCGCGATTTGGCGCTGCCCCTGACGCAGAGGCCATGCCGTGAAGCGAATGTACGAGCTCGAGACATTGGTTGATTGGAGCCGAAACTCTGGTAACAGGGCGTAACCACCTGAAACGACCGGCCGGAAGCAGGAATGCAAAAACCGCTGCACGCGACCCATCATACGGACCAAGCCGTGGCGCTGATGGATGCGATCTGCTCGCGACGGGCGCTCGTCGGCGTGGTCGGCCTCGGCTATGTCGGCATTCCGCTCGCGCTCGCGGCGGTGCAGGGCCGGTTCCAGGTGCTCGGCTTCGACATCGATGCCGATCGGATCGAGCAGATCAATCGCGGCGAGAGCTTCATCAAGCACATCCCGTCATCGGTCATCGGTGAGGCGGTGAAGAAGCAGTTCAAGGCAACCACCGAATTCGACCTCCTCTCGAATCCGGACGCGATCCTGATCTGCGTTCCGACACCGCTCACCCGGCATCGCGAGCCCGATCTGACATATGTGGAGAATACGGCGCATGCCGTGGCCAAGCGCCTGCGGCCCGGTCAACTGATCGTGCTCGAGATCGACGACCTATCCGGGAACGACGGAAGAAGTGGTCAAGCCCATCCTGGAGAAGACCGGGCTGCGGAGCGGGACAGATTTTTTCCTCGCCTTCTCTCCGGAGCGCGAGGACCCGGGCAACGTCGAATTCGACGCGAGGACGATTCCGAAGGTCGTCGGCGGCGACGGGCCTAGCGCCCTTGCGCTCGCCGAGGCGCTCTACCAGTCGCTATTCGCGCGCACTGTTGCCGTCTCCTCGACCAGGACGGCCGAGGCGGTCAAGCTGACCGAGAATATCTTTCGCGCCGTCAACATTGCTCTCGTGAACGAGCTGAAGGTGGTATACGAGCACATGGGCATCGACATCTGGGAGGTGATCGATGCCGCCAAGACGAAGCCCTTCGGCTTCATGCCTTTCTACCCCGGTCCGGGCCTTGGCGGACATTGCATCCCGATCGATCCGTTTTACCTGACCTGGAAGGCGCGAGAGTTCGATATCGCAACCCGCTTCATCGAGCTCGCCGGGGAGATCAACACGCGAATGCCCGCCCATGTGGTTGGGCGGGTGATCTCGGCGCTCGACCACCATCTTGGGAAGAGCCTGACGAAGTCCAAGATCCTCGTCGTCGGCTTGGCCTACAAGCGCAATGTCGACGACATGCGCGAGAGCCCCTCGCTGAAGCTGATCGAGCTGCTGGAGGCCCGCGGCGGATCGGTGGACTACCATGATCCCTTCATTCCGGTGATCCCCAAGACTCGAGAGCACCTTGAACTGGCGGCCAGGCGGTCGGTCCCGCTCGATCCGCACATCGTCGGCGGCTATGATGCCGTGCTCATCGCCACCGATCACGACGACATCGACTACCCCGCGCTCGTCAAGCACGCGAAAGTCGTGATCGATACGCGCAATGCCTGCGCGCGGGCCGGAATCTCCAGCCCGAAGATCGTCAAGGCCTAGCCGCGGATCAAGCCGTCATGCGTCCCAACTCCGCACCCGACCCTGTCGCACGCAAGGAAGCGGGAGCCCCTCGCCTTGCCGTCGTCGGCTGCGGGTATTGGGGCAAGAACCTCGTGCGCAATTTCGCGGCGCTCGGCGCATTGGAGGCTCTGGTTGACTCCGACAAGGCGACCGTCGAGGCCCTGAGGCAACAGTTCGGCGGGCGACATCTGTCGTTCGACGAAGCCCTCGCGGATCCCGCGATCGACGCCGTCGCCATCGCCGCTCCCGCCGCGCTCCATTATCGCCTCGCCTCGGAGGCGCTCCGGGCAGGCAAGCACGTCTTCGTGGAGAAGCCGCTCGCGCTCGACATTCGTGAGGCCGAGGAGCTGTGCGAACTGGCCGAACGGCTCGACAGACGCCTGATGGTCGGACATCTGCTTCAGTACCATCCCGCTTTCCTCGAGCTCAGGCGCCTGGTGCGCGAGGGCAGACTCGGCCGGCTTCAATATGTGGCCTCCAACCGCCTGAGTCTCGGAAAGATTCGCCGGGAGGAGGACATTCTTTGGTCGTTCGCTCCCCACGACATCTCCATGATCCTGTCGCTCGTGGGAGCGGCGCCCTCCCGAGTGAGCGCGGTGGGCGCCTACGTGCTGCATCAGTCCATCGCCGACGTCACCACGACCCATCTTGCCTTCCCGGGCGGCGAGCAGGCGCATGTGTTCGTTTCCTGGCTCCATCCCTTCAAGGAGCAGAAGCTCGTCGTCGTCGGCTCGCAGGGCATGGCAGTATTTGACGACGCGGAACCCTGGCCACGCAAGCTCTCGATCTACCAGCACCAAGTCCAATGGAAGGACAATGTCCCCGTTCCGGAGAAGGCGGACGCTCTGGCGATCCCGCTCGTGCCGGAGGAGCCTCTCGGCCAGGAGTGTCGCCACTTCCTGGAATGTATCCGCACCGGCGCGCGACCCCGCACCGACGGCCGAGAGGGACTCGGCGTGTTGCAGGTGCTGTCACGGGCCGCCCAGTCTCTGCGAGCGAGCCGCTCAGGCGCGGGGCCAGACCAGGAAGGCATCGGCTCGCAGGCAAGTTCAGGGTCCGCCGGCATCTCGGCCAGGAAGAGCCCTTCAGGATATCAGCTCCATGAATCCGCTTATGTCGACGAGGGCGTCGAGATCGGCGAAGGCTCGAAGATTTGGCATTTCAGTCATCTGCTATCTGGCACGAAGTTGGGAAGAGATGTCGTCGTCGGCCAGAACGTCGTGATCGGGCCGGACGTCGTCATCGGCGACCGCTGCAAGATCCAGAATAATGTCAGCCTCTACAAAGGCGTTACACTCGAGGAAGGGGTCTTTTGCGGACCCTCCTGCGTGTTCACGAATGTGAACAATCCCCGAGCCGAGATCGAGCGGAAATCCGAGTTCCGGCCCACGCTCGTCAAGCGCGGCGCAACCATCGGCGCGAACGCCACCATCGTGTGTGGACACACGGTCGGCGAATACGCGTTCGTCGCGGCAGGGGCCGTCGTTACGGATGATGTACCCGCATACGCCCTGGTCGTCGGAGTGCCCGCCCGGCGCATCGGTTGGATGAGCCGCGAAGGCCACAGGCTTGGTCCCGACCTCGTCTGCCCAAGCAGTGGGCGGCGTTACCGAGAAACGGGCGCCCATCGAATTGAGGAGATTGTCGATGAATAGCTCGATCGCTTTCATAGATCTGGCCGCCCAGCGTCGGAGATTCGGAAACGCGATCGATGCCGCGGTTCTACGTGTCCTGGATCACGGCGGCTACATCATGGGACGGGAGGTGAAGGTTCTCGAAGACGACCTCGCGGCGTTCTGCGGTGCGAAGCACGTGATATCCTGCGCCAACGGCACCGACGCGATCGGGATGATTCTCATCGCGAAGGGAGTAGGACCTGGGCAGGCCGTTCTTTGTCCGTCCTTTACCTTCGCGGCGACAGCCGAGGTGGTTGCCTGGCTCGGAGCGACCCCGATCTTCGTCGATGTCCGCGAAGATACCTTCAACATGGAGGTGGCGAGCCTCGAGTTAGGCCTGGAAAAGGCACGCAGCTTGGGCCTCGAGCCTGTCGGAGTTATCTCGGTTGACCTGTTCGGGCAGCCTGCCGATTACGATCACATCGAGCCGTTCTGCGCGCGCGAGGGGCTTTGGCTGCTTTGCGACGCGGCCCAAGGGTTCGGCGCCGTCTATAAGGGCCGCAAGGTGGGCACGATCGGCCTCGCGACGACCACGAGCTTTTTTCCCGCCAAGCCGCTGGGTTGCTACGGCGACGGCGGCGCGATCTTCACCGATGACGACGAACTCGCGGGCATCCTGCGCTCACTGCGTGTGCACGGTCAGGGAACCGACAAATACGACAATGTCCGCATCGGGATGAACGGCCGCCTCGATACGGTGCAGGCGGCCGTGCTCATCGAGAAGCTCAAGATGTTCCCAGAGGAGATCGAGGCGCGGGACCAAATCGCGCGACGCTACAGCACGCTGCTTGCCGAGATCGCGATCGTCCCCGCCGTTCCGGACGGGCTGACCTCGGTCTGGGCGCAGTACACCTTGCGCATTCCGGGCTGCAACCGTGAGCGTTTCCAGGCCGACCTTAAGAGAGACGGCGTGCCGACAGCCGTCTACTACCCAAAGCCGCTCCACAGGCAGACTGCCTATAGGGCCTACCCCTTTGCCGGAAACGGGCTGCCCACATCCGACAGGTTGGCGGCCGAGGTCGTGAGCCTGCCGATGCACCCCTACCTCACCGAAGAAATCCAGGATCGTATCGTCCATGTCGTGCGCGACGCGCTCGCGACGCAGAAAGCTGCCATGGCCTGAGGCCGGCGGACATATCATGGCAATGATCCTTACGGTCGTTGGCGCGCGCCCGCAATTTATCAAGGCTGCGCCTGTGAGCCGCGCCTTGAGAGCCGCCGGCCTGAACGAGATCCTTGTCCACACCGGGCAGCACTTCGACGACGCGATGTCGGCTCTGTTCTTCACCGAGCTCTCGATCCCGCCGCCTGCCTACAATCTCGGCATCAACAGTCTCGGCCAGGGCGCCATGACGGGCCGTATGCTCGAGCAGCTCGAGCAGGTCATGCTGACCGAGAAGCCGCGGATGGTTCTCGGTCTACGGCGACACCAACTCGACGGCAGCGGGCGCGCTAGCCGCGGCGAAGCTGCAAATCCCTGTCACGCATGTCGAGGCGGGCCTGCGTTCTTTTGACCGACGGATGCCGGAGGAGATCAATCGCGTCGTCGCCGACCACCTCAGCACATTGCTGTTTTGCCCGACGCGCCAGGCGGTCGACAACCTTCGGCGGGAAGGAATCGAGGCGGGAGTGCATCATGTCGGCGACGTCATGTACGATCTGGCGATCATCGCTCGACAAGCCGCGCAATCCCGGTCGAGGATACTCGAGAATCTCGGAGTGACCCCAAAGTCCTACGCGGTCGCGACCATGCACCGCGCCGAGAATACCGGACTCCCCTGAGCGCTTCAAGGCCGTGATGCGCTGGCTCGTCGAGGCTGCTCGAGACAGGCCGGTCGTCATGCCGGTCCACCCGCGGACCAGGAAAATCATCAATGCGTCCCAAATTTCTCTCGGAGAATTGAAGCTCATCGGGCCCCTCGGCTATTTCGACATGGCGTGGCTCGTCCACAACGCCGCGTCCGTCTTCACCGATTCCGGCGGGCTCCAGAAAGAGGCGTATTTTCATCGGGTGCCCTGCGTGACGCTGCGCGACAACACGGAATGGGTTGAAACGATTGAAGCGGGATGGAATCGGCTCTGGACGACGCCGGATTACCGCCCTCGCAGTGAGATTGCCGATTACGGCGAAGGCCGATCAAGCGAAGCGCTTGCCGCCGTTCTCAAGGGCTTTCTGGCAAACAAGAGAGCGTCCCGGTAACCCGCTCGCGCGCCCTATGTGCGTTGCGGTTGCGGGGAAAGCTGGGCACCAGCCTTTTGTGAAATGCTTGGGCGCCCTGCACAAGAGCGGCAACTGCAAATTGCCGCGCTCAGTAGGAGCCTCGGAGAGCTAAGTTTTGCGCCCCAGAATTGCCTTCGCAATTGTCTTAACCGGCCGAGGAATGAATTTGTAAATATGATACTTTAAAATTTGGTCGATTTCAGCTCTATGTAAATTGTGCAAACGTCTTGATTTCTTCTGGATAGGCTTTATTCAACCTTGCAACTTCGGCGTCGCAATTTTCCCACTCGGTACGAAGGTTTTTCCACTCGGCATGATACCTTTTCCGTTCGTCGTCGATCAATGCGAGTTGCCCCTCGAGGGCTGACACTTCACGAATTGGAGTTTCGCCAACCCAGGTGAAATTGAACCCGGATGGCTCGTTTCGGGGAACGAGCGCTTTGATGCGCCGATACATGTCCCGACTCGCGACCTGCCAATTGAATGACTTCACAAAGACTTGCCGAGCTTTTCTTGAGAGCTCGGGTATCAATTGCCTGTTCAGAACGTAGTCGTTGATTGTCCGAACAAGCGCCGCCTCATCGTTGAAATCGACCGATGAACCGATTCCATTCCCCAAGACGATCGACTTCACGAAATCGAGCTCGTTGCAGATGATTGGCAGACCCGCAGCCATGTATTGCGACAGTTTGTTTGGCGAGCAATAACGGTTGTTTATGCTGCTAGGCTCGTACGGGATAATGCCGATATCAGCATCCCTTGCGGCTTTCACCAGCTCCGCCTCGGAGACGGGCTTGGGAAAGAACACACTCCGGTCCAAGGAGGCCCTTGCTTCTCGCGAGTTCGATCATTTGGCTCTTGAAGGGATTGTCTGGCCCCCGCAACAAAAGCTTTGCGCGAGAGTCAACCTTGTCCCAAGCATTAATCAGTTTATCGAAGCCCTCTATGCGCGGCAATGCCACCTTGGACGAGAAAAAGGATATCCTGACTCCGGGCCCGAGCTGCTCAAAGCAGCCTCGAGGTCGACCGCCTCCTCTTCGCCCAAGGACGCGCAGTTCGGCACATAATCGAACTTGCAGCCGTAATGGCGCGCCATCGCATCGGCCAATTGGGGTGAGACCGTCAGGGCCAATGTCACTCTTTTGAGCAAGGGTCCTTTCGACTTCCGCCCAAAACTCGACTTCCCAATGCCTCACGTCTCGGGAAGGCATAGGGCCAGAATTCATGCGCGTCATAAACGAGCGGGAACATCATACTCTTCGGCAAGCGCTACAGCCGCCGGAAGCGCAAATAGCTCGGCCGCAATGATCATATCAAAGCCGCCGATCCGCCGCGAAGCTTCCAAAAGCGACGAGTTGACGTTGAGAAAGAATCTGCAGAGCCAGCGAAAGTGGTTCAGATCCTCGTCCGTGGAGTCCAGGGCGCCGATGGCATGCCTAAGCGTCGAGGGAGGAACTTCGCCCATGAGGGCGATATCCGAAAGGGCTCTGTATCCCCACCCGATGACTTGCTTCAGCGCCCCTCTGAGGTATGAAATTCCATCGCTTCCAACTTCCGTCGACGCGAAGCCGGGTCCGTCGATCGGAGAGCTTTTCGATGCTGGGAACGGTCTCTGTGTTCCCGTGGCATGAAGCCCGACTTCGCACACCTCAAAGTCCGCCGCGAGTCCGATCGAGAACCAATCGATGCGAGGGTCAAGGCTCGGCTCGTGCGCCATCAATAGAGCGCCTTGGGTGCCTTGATCGGTCGCGTTGCGCCTGGCGTCCTGCGGGAATTTTGTCTTAACCCTTTGTGCTCGATGCGCCTTTCAACCGCATCGTCGAACATCTTCACGTAATGTTCGTAGTGATTGGCAGGGTTGCCGATAATTTCCTCGTAAGCACAATCGGCAAATTCCTTGATGCGTCGGTCGTCTCGCGCGAAGTCCAGCACTTCGGCGATATTCGACAGATCGCGCTTGAGCGGCATGAAATGCCGATGAGGCTTGAAGATCCCGGAATACTCGCCCTCATAGAGAATTTGCGCCGCACCACACGCGGTCGCCTCGAAATGCCGAGGTGAGACCTGCGCGTAATTCACATTGCCTTCGAAGCGATGCAAGTATTCCTCGTTGGCCTTCAGGTAGTATTCCTTGGAAGTCGGGTCAGTCCCCGTGTTTCGCACTTCGAAGCTACGGCACCACTCCGCCACCTCCCCCGTGAAGTCGAACAAATTTCGATCCTGATTCCGCACCTAACACAATCTTCGATCGGCCCAGGAAATCGAACCAGGCATTGCCGCCGATCCGATCTTCCCGGCGGCTTGAAATATCGGCTCGAAGATCGGGAACATTTGCGATCGCGGCCGCGACATCAAACCGATGCCGCGTTTTCGTAGCCGAGGCGACCGAACTCGAGCGGCTGGATCGATCCCCGATAGCTGATGTCGATTGATCTATCGGACAGGCTTTGAGCGGTTAAGTTCGCGCAGCGCAGGAGAGACGTATCCCGTGAATGCATGAATGAAGTCGACGTTTCCGACGACGTCACGCGGATAGACCTTCGGCACTTCCTCCGGCGGGAGGCAGGTTATGACGATGTCGAACTTCTTCTTCCCGATGAATTCGGAAAATCGGTTTGTTTGGACGTGTTCGTCCTGTTTCATGAGAATCTTGAGGCCGTCATAATCCTCGAACGGCCTGCGTTGATCCTTGATCGAGGGAAAACAGATTTGAGGGGGAGTATGCTACGGTACAGTGGATAATCATGCCGTCTGTACGAGAACAGATCGAGCATTCCTGGAAGGCGAAGGGTGCTTCCCCGACCTGGCCAAAGATTAAGCACTTCAATGCGGTATCGGCTGAACGCCTGCCAGTTCGCAATGTTCTCGTAGATCGTAGGGATGCCATGTGGGTCATAAAAGCAAACCATCAGGAGCCGACCGAGCCCGTGACCCGGCCTTGCCCCAATGATGGGCATTAAACTTGGCTCATACGTTTTTCGCATCTCGTTCAACAAGCTGCTCCCTTTGAACTCAGAAACTTAGTCGCGTCCTCCTTAGAGGGTAAGCCAAACCCGTTCAAATCATCCAGGGCGTCATTCATCTGAGCTGCGTTAGCATGGATCGTCCCATTCGCGAACGATCGTGCTCGACCTGACCACCAGCGCGACAGTTACGTTATTTATAGCGGGCGCCGGGGTTTAGAGCGCCGCCCATGGTCGAGGCCCGCAGTTCCTCGATCGTCAACCACCCGCGCATCACGTCGACGAGGGAACGAAGCTTCAGCTCGTGGGTTAGGCGAGTGCTCCTCCGCGACCCATCCACAGGTCGACGCCATGAAATTTGCCGCCCCGCTTTTGGTCGCTTTGGTCTTGCTGTCGCCGGCTCCGGCCTATGCAAAAGGCTGTTTGAAGGGCGCCGTGGTGGGCGGGGTCGCGGGCCACTACGCCGGACATCATGCTGTGCTCGGCGCCATGGCAGGCTGTGCCATCGGCCATCACAAGGCGAATGAGCGAGAGAAAGAGCGCAATCATCCGAGTGCCGGATAGCGCCGCGCAACTCGGCCCTTGTCGTCCGCAGCCGAGCGGGTTGGTGTCCTGGAGTGCTGAAGCTCGTGTCGCCACCTCCGCTCGAAGAGCACGGCAACATCGATGCAGCGGACAGTCGTCAAGGTCGTCTGTGCCATAGGCCAATCGGGGCAGCTCGGGCCTCGACGGCAGGTTGCCGTGGGAGGGAAACCGAGGGGCCGAATACACGGCCGATGTGGCGCGATTTTTCGAAATCACCAGAGGCCACGTGCTGCTCGCCGGTCCGCGGACGCATCGAAAGCGTGCCGCAATTCGCTCGCGCGGATCGGGAGCTTTTCGTCTTGCGCTCCAGCATGGATCCTTGAGGAAACGCTGAAGCGCTTCGCAGGTCGCATCGTCTTCATCGGGGGTGGGCCCCCGGTCTGGAAAGCCTACGCACCCTTCGTCAGCCACTGGGACATCACGCGTCTACCCTATGATGGGCCCGCGGACCCGCCCGCGTCGGCAAGTGACGACCCGCGCCAAAGGGATCGCCGCATTATCCCGAACCAAGCCCCTCGCCGCGCTTCTCACCCGGTACGCGTCCATGAATTCGATCGGAAGGGCGCGGCACTTCAGTCGCGCTGAAGTAGTTGTAGCGCGCGGCATTGATCGTGAGCGGCGTGTTGCCATTGGCGTCGCCGTTGAGCGTGCCGCCGAGCGAATGGACCACCGCGGCCGCGGCGTTGAGGCCCGTCGTCAGCCCGCCCTCGACCCAACCGGAGGTCCAGGAAATGCAATCGCCGGCGAGATAGACCCCGGTGTCGGCATCCGGGTTGAGGCATTTCTGATAGTCGAAGAACATCCGCTGGACGTATTGGTCCTGACCGGGCTCGCTCAGCTTGAAAGCGCCGGCGAAAAAGGGGCTCGACTGCCATTCCTCGAAGATGACGTTGTTCTGGTAATCGCCGTTGAGCGGTTGCAAATTCTGAACCCAGCTCGCTACCGGCTCTCCGATGGCCGTGAGCTGGTTGAGCAGATATTTATAGAGAGCCGCGTTGTCCGTCGGGCCCGTGGGAGCGCCGCCGGTGATAGCCTGTTGCTTCACTGCGTCATCGTCCCAGACATAGCTGATGAAGCAGACACCCGTGCTCTCGGAGGGTTGTCCTTGCGGTGTGTAGTCGAGCGTATAGACTTGGTGGACGAGATCGTCCGTCTGCAGGCAACGCACCGCGTTCGGATCGTTGCTCCAGAAATTTGCGATGCGTGCCGCAACCTTGTTCGCCGAGACCACATGCGTCCGCATGATCGCCGCCGCCACGTCACCGGACACCAGCTGGTTGCCGTATTGCGTGACATTGAGGTTCAGTTCCATCGCCCGCGTCGTCGTCGCGACGATAACGCGCGCGTAGGGGCCTAGGTAAGCTTCGCCCGGAGTGGCGAGGACGAACCCGCCCGTCTCCTGCAATGCGATCCCACTGATCGGCGCGTTGGTGACGACCGAGGAGTTCCCCGATTGCCCGACGAGCCCGGCGAATGTCAGGGGTAGCGTGCGGATGCCGTCGTTCAGCGTCGGGCTCGGCTGGAGGAACTTCTGCGTCGTCTCAAGCTCGTTCACCATGAGACGGAAGATGTCCATGAAGCTGATCGGATAGAGCGGTCCAAATCCGCCCGAGCCGACGCCGAGCGCGCCGAAGCGATCGAAATCCCCGAAGGTCCAGGCCACACCGCCGGGAATGGGGTAGCCGCCCGCTCCGGTGAAGATCTCGTAGAGCGCGGTGTAAAAGGACTTCTGGCCGAAGACGTTCAAATAATTCTGCCAATATCCCGCCGCCGTCTCGATCTCGCCAGCCGCGAGGGCGAGCGTGATCGTCTTCGCAGACGGCAGCTCGGCCGAGAGGCCATCGCCAGTGACGAAGGCGACCCAGCCGTTATAGACCTTGGTGAAATCCGACGGCGGCGAAGTGCCGCCCTGCCACAGCTCGGCTTCGCCGCCATAGCACACATAGGTATTCTCGACTCCCGGATCGGGAAAGTCCTTGAGGCTGCAGAGTCCGCCGGGAACGATGCCGAGGTTCCTGAGGTAGAAGTCGAGGATGAATTCGGTTGGCGGAAATCGCATCGACCCCATTTCCGCGACATCTGTCCCCCCTGTCGAGAACATGGTCGAGGCACAACGGCCACCGACCGTGCTCGATTGCTCGAAGACCGTGACGGCGCACCCGGCCCGCATGAGCTCGTAGGCGGCGCAAAGGCCGGAGACGCCACCGCCGATGATGGCGACCGCTGGGCTGCCCGTGACCGTGCCGATCGGCGAGCTGCCTTGCGAGAGAAAGGCGAGCCATTGGTCGTATGAGAAATCGGGCGTGTCGATATAAGGATGCGGCCCATTGGGCGGACATGCCGACGCGGCCCGCAATGTCTTGATGATGCTCATGCCCAGCCTCTCCTCAGAATTCGCTCAAATGAGCCCTGTCGAATCGTCCGCACCCCTCCAGCAAGCTCACGCGCCGAGCTCGGTGAGCATCGCTGCGGCCTCGCGCAGATCGGCGGTGTCGTGCCCCTCGCTGAACCAGCCATGGATTTCTTCCAGCAGCCGACGCGCCTCGGCGGCCTTGCCTCGGCCTGCCCAGAGGCGCGCGAGGCTGGTCGCGGCGCGCAGCTCCCAAGACTTCGCTTTTTGCGCGCGCGCAACGTCGAGCGCTTCGCGAAACGCGGTTTCGGCCGCCGAGGTGCGATCGCCCGGGAGCGCGAGCGTGAACTCGCCACGAAGACGGTGGAGCTCCGCCTGCCACCAGCGGTCCTGACTTTGCTCGACGGCGCGAAGCGCCTCATCGATCGTTTGCAGTGCCTCCTCGACGCGTCCGACGCCGGCGAGCCCGTCAGCGAGGAGGCCGAGAAGCTCCGGCCGGTAGAGCTGGCCACCGATCTCCTCATAGGAGGAGAGTGCCTGGCGAATGGCCATCACTCCCTCCTCGCCCCCGCCGCGTGCCGCCAGCGTGCTGCCGTGGAGCGCGGCGCTGGCGAGCCCCCAGAAGGGAAAGCGATGCTCGTCGCAAATGCGCATCGCCAGAGCGGTCGTGTGCTCGGTCTCCTCCTTCTCGCGCAAAAGCTTGTGCAACCAGCCTTCGAAATAATGGCCGAAAGCGACGCTGAACGGGTGCTGAGAGAGCCCCTGCGCAATTTGGCGCGCCCGCGCCATGCTTTGCCGCGCGCGATCGGGATAGCCGAGCGTCCACAAGGTCAGCGCCTCATGCGTCTCGATGGCGACACCGGTGTCGGCACCGCCATGCTCGTAGACGAGCGCGTGGTGCTGGGCGGGATCGTACATCTCGCCGCCGCGCGCGAGTTGGGCGAGCGCCTGCGGAAACTCGCCAAGATAGAAGAGCGCGATGCCCATCACCTGGCAGGTTTCCAGGAGAAAGCCGCTGTCCTCGAGCTTCTCGGCGACGGCGCGATATTGCTCGGCCATCTCCAGCGCGGCACCGATGGGTCCGCCGGTGAGATAGCGCACCCACAATCCCCACAGGATATTGGCAAGTTGCGGCGAGCCGCCGACCTCGACGCTCAACTCTCGCGCCCGGCCGTAGGTCGCCTCGACCTCGGGTGACGCATAGCCGCGAACGGCGATCAACGGCACGCCCAGCGCCACATGGAGATCGAGCGCAAGCTGCGCGCGATGCTTCCCGTTGGGCAGCAGCTCCACGAGCTCGATCGCCTTCGAGAGCTGCGCGATCGCCTCGACGTTCGCCGAGCGCTCGATCGCTTGCTGCCCGGCCTGCTTCCAATACCCGATCGCCTGATCGGCGAGACCCGCCTCCGAATAGTGATAGGCGAGGAGATCGGGCTTCGTGACGCGGGTCTCGCCGAACTCCTCCTCGAGGATCCGTGCGATCTTCGCGTGATAAAGCCGTCGCCGGCTGCGCAGGAGCAACTCGTAGGCCGCGTCGCGCGTCAAGGCATGCTTGAAGAGATAAGTGGCTTGCGGTGGCCGGCCGCGCGCATAGACGATCTCGGCCGCCACGAGCTGGTTGAGGCCCCGGGTCAGGGTCGCGTCATCCATCTCCGAGACCACCTGGATGATCTCGTAGGAGAAATCGCGGCCGATGGTGGCGCCGAGTTGCGCGATATCGCGCGCGGTCGTCAGCCTGTCGAGCCGCGCCATGAGCGAATCCTGCAGCGTCGTCGGAATGGCCAGCGACTGCAGGGGCCCGCGCAGCACGTATTTTCCGTCCTCGTCGCGCAGCAGCCCCAACTCGAGGATCATCTTCACCAGCTCTTCGATGAAGAGCGGCACGCCGTCGCTCTTGGCCACCACTTGCTCGACCACCTCGGGCGGAAGCGCGCGTCCTTTGGCGATATCGGAGATGACCGTCTCCGACTGCGCGCGAGAAAGGCGGTTGAGGACGATGTGGGTGAAATACGAGCGGGTCGGCCAAGGGATCTGGAAATCGGGCCGAAAGGCGAGCACGAGCAGCATCGTCGTCGTCGGCACTTGCTCCATCAGTAACTGAAGCATCTCGACGGTCGTCGGATCGGCCCAGTGAAAATCCTCGAAGATGACGAGCGTCGGCCGGCGCTCCGCGCGCTCCAAAAGCCAGGAGGCGATGGTCTCGAGCGTCTGTTGGCGCTGTTGCGCCGAGGTGAGCTGAAGTGGGGGATAGCGGTCTTCCGGCAGCGGAAGGGAAAGGAGAGCGGCAAGCAGGCAAAGGGCGAGGTCGCTGTTGAAGTGAAATTGCGCGAGCCCCCGCTCGAGCTTCTCGAGCTTCGTCTCGACACTGTCGTCGCGGCGAAAGTCGAGCGCCCGGTGCATGTGGTCGACAACGGGATAAAGGGCATTGTTGCTATGGAATGGCGAGCAGCGAAAGGTGAGCCGCGCGGCACCCTCGCCGTCCACATGCGACTTGATCGCGGCGAGGAGCCGCGATTTGCCGACGCCGGCCTCGCCGCTGAGCAGCACGACATGACCGTGCCCGTCCTGCATATGCGCCCAGCGCTCGGTCAGCAGCCGAATCTCGGATTTGCGACCCACGATCGGCGTCGCCCGGCCGGTGGCTGCGCGGTCGCGCGTCTCGGCCTCGATCTCGGCCTCGATGCGGTAGAGAAACATCGGCTGGCTGATGCCTTTCAGCGCATGGGCGCCGATCTCCTCGCCGATGAAATGGCCCTGGACGAGGCGCCAGGTCGCCGCGCTCGCCACCACCGAGTTCCGCGTGGCCAGCGACTGAATGCGCGACGCGACGTTGAGGGTCTCACCGAGCGCGACGCGATCGGCATTCTGGCTACCCTCGAGCTCACCGACCACCACCCGCCCGGTGTGGACGCCGATTCGGACGCCGATCCGCACGCGGAACTTCGCGGCAAGGTCCGTGTTCAATTTTTCGATCGCGGCGATGATCGCCCGCGCGGCGTGGATCGCGCGGATCGCGTCATCCTCATGGGCCACGGGGTAGCCGTGGTAGACGAGCAAGCCATCGCCGAGATATTGCGCGATGTGGCCGCCGAAACGCTCGATGACGCTGGCGCTCGCCTGATAATAGGCGTTGAGCACCTCACGAAAGTCCTCGGGATCGAGCTCAGTCGATAATGCCGTCGATTCGATGAGATCGCAGAACATCACGGTGAGCTGCCGCCGCTCGCCCGAGACGGCGAGCGGCTCGGCTGCGAGAGCGGCGGGGCGCGGCTGTTCGGCGCCCGGAAGGGACGCTCCGGTGGCCTCGGCAAGGTCGGTGCCGATGTAGACGAGGATCGTGCCGCCCTCGTCGGTGGCGACCCGCTGCACCTCGACGATCTCGGCCTTCAAGTCGTCGATGAACTGGTCGTCGGCATCGAATTGACGTTTGAGGGCGCGGTAAGAGATGCGCCTATGCCGGCGCAGCAGCTCGAGTGTTTGATTGAGAGCGTCTTCGAACGTCACGGTCTGACTCGAGCGGGCGAAGAGGGCACCGGCGTCTTGTGAGAGCTAATTGTCGTCTAGCGGAAGCGGTGAACCCTTTTCGCATCAAGCGCGACGCTTCGCAACCGCTGCGTCGCTAATTTAAGCTATTAGAGCTGGCTTTTGTCGGAAAAGATTGCGTGGATTTTTCGCCTTTTCCGCTGGATGCTCGTGGCGTACGGGTGCGGTTGTGGTGAAGCTCGGGGCAACCGCCGGCTCGTTGCCGCAGGCTGGTCCTCATGGCCTCGATCAACGATCCGGCAGAGGCCCCTTTGAATGCTCGCCCGTGTGAGCATCATCCTGAGGAGGCAACCCCATGCTGTCGGGGTGCCGCTCTTTGCCGAATGCGAAGGTTCCCCGACGATCAGAGCCGGCGTCGGGACAAGGGAACGAAGTTTCAGTGTGCGTGTTCAGGTGAATGCCTTTCCATGTTCCACCACGAGGTCGATCCCATGAGACGTTTCGCCCCGCTCTTGATGACCCTGCTCTTGCTGTCGCCGGGTCCAGCATACGCAAAAGGCTGTTTGAAGGGCGCCGTGGTGGGCGGGGTCGCGGGCCACTACGCCGGACATCATGCTGTGCTCGGCGCCATGGCAGGCTGTGCCATCGGCCATCACAAGGCGAATGAGCGAGAGAAAGAGCGCAATCATCCGAGTGCCGGATAGCGCCGCGCAACCTCGGCCCTCGTCATCCGGAGCCGAGCGGGTTGGTGTCATGGAGTGCTGAAGCTCGTGTCGCCACTTCCGCTCAAAGAGCACGGCAACATCGATGCAGCGGACCGTCGTCAAGGTCGTCTGTGCCATAGGCCATTCGGGGCAGCTCGGCCTCGACGGCAGGTTGCCGTGGGAGGGAAACCGAGGGGCCGAATACACGGCCGATGTGGCGCGATTTTTCGAAATCACCAGAGGCCACGTGCTGCTCGCCGGTCCGCGGACGATCGAAAGCGTGCCGCAGTTCGCTCGCGCGGATCGGGAGCTTTTCGTCTTGCGCTCCAGCATGGATCCTGGGGAAACGCTGAAGCGCTTCGCAGGTCGCATCGTCTTCATCGGGGGTGGGCCCCCGGTCTGGAAAGCCTACGCACCCTTCGTCAGCCACTGGGACATCACGCGTCTACCCTATGATGGGCCCGCGGACCGCTGGTTCGAGCCCGAATGGCTTGTTCCGAGGTGATTTCGCGGGCTCCGGCAGACACGTTCCAGAACCGCGACGGGCCGACGCGCAGGTCAAGCGACGAATCGCATATGGGGCCGACGAGAGCGGCATCGGATCATCTTCAGCTCCGCGCCACCGAGCCGGGCGCGAGCCTGGCCACATGCGCAAGCGCGGCAGTCTACTTCTTTTCAAGCATGAGCCGTCCCTGCTTCTCGATCAAAGCCCGCGCCTTTGCGGCGAGAAGCCTGAGGAAGCGGGGAAGCTGCACGGCCAGGCGAACCGTGTCGTCCGCGATGTCGATGGTCCCGGTGGCGAATTGACCCAAGAGTCCAACCCTGAAATCCAGATGATCCCCGGTCCATGCCTCCTCGACGAGTGACAACTTCCCGGCAAAGCCGCTTTGAATCCCGGCGAGCCCGGATCTGAGACGGCGGCTTGCTTCAGCCTTGCCGAGGTTGTGCGGGATGATCACGATCAGCGGCGCTGCGTCATCGGCCATCTTCCACCTATACGGTAAAATTGCAGTCGAACAGGCAACAGGAACGCCATTTGAACTTTGCCCCAACTCTTCCCCGCGAAGGCAAAACGCGCGGTGGCGGACGAATGTTCATGGCCCTTCGAGCCGGATCACGCTGGCAGGATTTTTCCCTTCAGCCTCAGGGATACGGCGCTCCTCGCGGCAGCGCGCCACCGATCTAAGGCGCCATTCGACCGGCACGCGTTTTCCTGCGAAGTTTTTTCTTGCGGTGCCGGAGGTGAAGCTGAAGCTCGGCGAAGCTGAGGCAATTCAGCACCCGCTCTTTCGGCACGCCCCCCTTGCGCGCCATCTCGACACCCCAGTGCGTGAGGTCGATCTCGCGCGTGGAATGAGCATCGGGGTTCACGCTCATCATGCAGCCGAGCTCGAGCGCTTTCTGATGCCAGCGCCAATCGAGGTCGAGACGCCAGGGGTTGGCGTTGATCTCGACGGCGACGCCATGCTCGGCGCAGGCGGCAAGAATTCGCTCCACATCGACATCGTAGCCTGCGACGGCGCAACAATTGGCGCCCCGTCATATGGCCGAGGATGGTTGTGTGGGCATTGGTCACGGCCCGAAGGATGCGCTCCGTCTGCGCCTTGCGATCGAGCCTGAAGCGTCCATGCACGCTCGCCACCACGAAATCGAACGCCCGAAGTGTCTCGTCCGGGTAGTCGAGCGAACCCTCCGGCAGGATGTCGGACTCGATCCCCTTCAGCAGGTGAAAACCGCCCGCGTATTTCCGATTGAGACGATCGATTTCAGCGTGCTGTTCCTTGATTTCCTCGATGCTCAATCCTCCAGCGTAATGGGCGGATCTCGAATGATCGGTGACCCCGAAATATTCGTAGCCACGCGCGCGAGTGGCCTCCGCCATGGCCTGCAAAGTATCGACACCGTCGGAGCGATCCGTATGCGCATGCAGGATGCCGCGCAGGTCTCCATCCGTCACCAGCACGGGCAGCTTGCCCGCGAGCCCGCGCGGGATCTCCCCGCTTCCCTCTCGCAGTTCGGGCGGGATGAGCGGCAGCCCGAGCGCCGCATAGATGTCCTCCTCGGCCGCGGCGGCCACCATTTTTCTGCCGCGCCGCAAGCCGCGTTCATCGAGCCGCATCCCGCTCGCCGCCGCGAGGAGGCGCAGTTCCTCCACATGCGCGGCTGATCCGGTGGCGTGCAAGAGCGTGGCGCCGTAATGGCGCGCGTCGGTAAGATGGACCGTGAGCTCGCCGCTCGTCGCGATCGTTTCGCGGCCCCGCGTGAGCTTGCGCAGCTCGGCGACGAGCGACAGCTTTGCCACGAGCTCGCATCCGCGGCGAAATTCCCCGGCGGGCGTCACACGAAGGATCCCGGCCTGCGCTCTTCGCAGGTTCTCTTCGGCTGCCTCGAGCCATTCGGCGGCGCGATGAATGTGGCGCTGCCCCTTGGCTTTTCGTCTGATCTCGAGGCCTTTGATGATCTTGGCCTGGAGCGCGGCGCCGAGACCCCCGACTTTCCGCAAGCGGTCGGCACGGGCCGCGTCCTCCAGCTCCGCGAGCGAGACAATGCCGAGCTCTGCGTAAAGCTTCAAGACCTTGTCCGGCCGCAAGCCGGGAATGGTGAGGAAGTCGAGCACACCTTCGGGCACTTCCTGCCGCATCGCCTCCAATGTCGGATGCGTGCCGGTGGCGTGCAGTCGCGTGATGATCCCGGCGATCGCTTCGCCCACGCCCGGAATCTCCAGCAGGCGATCCTCGGCGACGAGCGTCTCCAAGGGCACGCTGAGCGCGAGGAGATTGTCGGCCGCGCGCGCATAGGCCTTGGCCCGGTAGGGATTGCCGGGACGCAAGGCTGTCCGCAGCGCGAGTTCACGAAGCAATCTCGAAACGGCGGTGGCATCCAGCGGAGTCATGGCGAGTGGGAGTCGCAGAGGACCATCTCGAGCGGCTTTGGAAGGCACCTGCGAAGCCGACGCCTCAGATCGGCTTCGAGCTCTTCTCTTCCTCGAAGGTCACCGCCACATTGGCGTTCGCCGATAGACGAACCTTGTTGCCTTCGATTTCGGACACGAGCTCGGTCGAGATGTAGTGGTGATGGCCTCGGTGAGAGCCCTCGCCGCTGTCTTGCTTGGTGAGCTTGATTCGGTTGCCCTCGAGGTGGTCGACCGTGCCGACATGGACACCGTCGGCGCCGATGACGTCCATATGTTCCTTGATGGATTTCAGATCGGGCATTTGCGTTTCTCCGTTGCTCAAAGGAGAACGCCGCCGACCGTCACAAGTTCGGCGGCGCCTTGGTCAGACGCGAGCGCTTTGCGTTTTTGCCGAGCCCTGTTCTTCCGCTTTGCCGTCCTTCAGCTCGAGCATTGCCGCACAAAACTCCTCGGTCCCATCCGGATAGGTGCGGGCCTCGGTGAAGGCGAGCTCCTTGCCGTCCGTCACCCTATGGCGCGCCCGATGGTGGCGCCCCGACCTTGATCAACTCCAGACGGCCCTTCGGAAAAACACGAACTTCCCGGCCGTTGCGAGTGCTGCCTGTGCCATTGGCTGTCTCCTTGCGCAGAGCCCGCGGCGCGGACTTGCGCAAAGCCTAGGTGGGGTGCGACGGACGGCGAATACGCAACTTGGCGTAGGGCATTGCCTCGGCTCTCCACCCTGCCCTTTTGGCTCCCCTCGTCGCACGCCGTCAAAGCGCCCAGCAAATGCGAGCCGCGCCCGAGCGCGCGGCCCGAAATGAGCTCACGCGCGCCGAACGCAGTTGCAGATGGCGGGCGTAGCGCGTCAACGGAAAGCACATTGCGAAATAGATGAGCGCCACAAGGCCATAGACCGTGAAGGGCTCGAAAGTGGCGTTGTTGATCGCGTTCGAGGCTCGCATCAACTCCTCGAAGCCGATGATCGAGGTGACCGCCGTGCTTTTCACGAGCTGAACCAGAAAGCCGACCATCGGCGCGCGCGTGATCGCGAAGGCCTGCGGCAGGATCACGAGCCGCATTTCGGTGACGTAATGCAGTCCGACGCTCTTGGCGGCGTCCCACTGGCCCCGTGGGATCGCCTCGACCCCGCCGCGCCAGATCTCGGCCAGAAAGGCGCTCGCGCATAACGTCAATCCGACGACCGCGGCGGACCATGGCTCGATGCGCAAGCCGATCAAGGGCAGCCCGAAAAACACGAGGAAGAGCTGCATCAGGAGCGGCGTGCCTTGGAACAGCCCGATGTAGAGTTCGGCAAATTTTCGCAGCGAGCGACGCGACGCGACGCGCGCCAGCAAGATGCCCAGCCCGACAACCCCGCCGCCGACGAAAGCGACGATCGAAAGCAAAACCGTCCAGCGCGCGGCGAGCAAAAGGTTGCGCAGGATATCCCAAAGGGTGAAGTCCATCAGGAAACCTCGCTGGCGAGCACCTTGCGCCCGCCCGCGACCAGCACCCGTCGCAGGGCGATGCTCAAGGCGAGGTAAACGGCCGTGACCACCAGATAGGTCTCGAAAGCGCGGAAGGAGCGCGCTTGCAGCATGTCGGCCTCGTAGGTCAGTTCGCGCACCGCGATCTGCGAGACAACGGCGGATTCCAGCATCATGATGATGACCTGGCTCGTCAGGGCCGGAAAGATCACTCGCAAGGCTTGCGGAAGCACGATCTTGAGGAACACCAATCGTGGGCGCAGGCCTAACGCCTGGCCGGCTTCGGTTTGACCCTTCGAAACGGCGTCGAGACCTGCACCCACGATCTCCGTGCCGTAGGCCGACAGATTGATCGTCATCGCAAGAATGGCGGCCACCGTGGCGTCGAGCCTCAGACCGAGGCTGGGCAGCCCGAAAAAGATGAAGAAGAGCTGGACCAGGAACGGTGTATTCCTGATCAGCTCCACATAAGTTTCGATCCCTCTTCGGGCCGATAAGGAGCTGCCGCGGGCCACGGCCGCTCCGAGAATGCTGAAGATCGTGCCGAACGCGGCCGTCACCGACGGTCAGGAAGATCGTCGCGATGGCGCCTCGCAAGATCGGGTCGAGCGCCTCGTTCAGCCACTCGAAATCGAGGCCGTAGGTCACCTAAGTCAAGTGTCTTGCTCAGAGGTCCTTCGGGTCGAGGGGCTTGCCGAGCCATTTTTCCGAGATCTTGTTGAGCGTGCCGTCGGAGATCAGCTTGGCAACGACATCGTTCAAGGCCTGCTTCAGGCGCGGCTCGTTCTTGTTGAGCGCGATATGATCGGGCGAGGTCATCAGCTGGAACTTCTGTTCCGGCTTGAGAGTGACTTGCCGGGCGAGGACCTGCGCGCCGACATCGTTGCCTACGGCCATGAGCTGCGCCTGGCCGGACAGGAACGCCTGGATGACGGAGTTGTAGTTGTCGAAGCGTTTGATGTCGGCACCCGTCGGCGCCGCCTCGGTGAGCGAGCTGTCCTCGAGCGTGCCGCGATTGACCGCGATGGTCTTGCCGGCAAGATCCGCCTTGCCTTCCACCTTGACGGCCTGGGGTCCGATCACCGCGATGTAGTAGGGCGCATAGGCCGCGGTGAAGTCGATCACTTTCTCGCGCTCGGGGCTTTGCCCGACGCTGAGCAGGATGTCGACGCGGTGCTCGGTCAAATAGGGAATTCGGTTCTGGCCGGTGACGCTGACGAGATTGAGCTTCACCTTGAGGCTATCGGCGATGATCTGCGCAACGTCGATGTCATAGCCTTTCAGGCTCATATCGGCGCTCGCCGAGGAGAAGGGCGGAAAATCGGAAAACACGCCGACGTTGATGGTGCCCGCTTTCGTGATGTCGTCGAGGGCGTCAGCGTGCGCGCTTCCCGCGAAGCCGCCGGCGATGAGAACGGCCATTGCGATCAGGGATGATCTGGCGGTCGAGGTTATTTTCATTTGCATCATCCTTCTCTCTCTGGAGCTTCGACTTTTGCAAGGGGCACCTGCAGTGGGCGCCGATCTCATCAGATCCGACCGACGGCGAGCATTGAGCTGCACCTTCGACACGGATCAAGGTATAGCCGCGAAAATGCTGGCAGGTTGTACGCTGAAGTCAATGCCGGGACGGCGACGTATTCAGGGAAACAGCCTGCGTAAGACTTCCGACTGTCGGAGAGTGTCTTTCTTTGGGCGGAGAAAGTCGGAGCGACGCGAAGCGGGTTCCACCCGAATGCATCACCGGGGCCCCGAGCGCTTCGGGTTATCCAGCGCGCCTCAGCCGGAAGGTTCGTCGGCCTCAAAAAACGCGGAAATGGGCTTCGGTCGGTCGCTTGCCGACCCCGTTGATCGGCAACATATCCTGGGGACAGGCGGAGAACGCGATGACGAGGTCGCGCTCCGCGCGAAAGGTCACGGTGTCGCCGGGTTTCGTGACCGGCGCCTCGAAGGTGATCTCGCCCTTTGCGGTCCACGGGATGTTCATGAACAAGTTGAAAGGGCTCGGCGTTTCGGGCGCGCGCAAACCGAGCTCCTTCATCGCGGCATGCAGATTGTCGGTGCAATTGTCGTGATATTCGCGGCAGCCTAGACCCCGATATCGCCACACGTCACAGGCTGCGATCAGCGTGTCGTGAATGCCGGGCGAGGTATCTTCCAAGATCGTCAGGATGGGCCGGCGGTGGTTTGTCAACAGCGCGTCGCCCTTCTTCGGAATGAGCCTGCCGAGCGCCGCGCGCGTGTGCTCCATCGACATGAACTCGCCGAGATCATCGGCCACGAAAGCCCAGGT
This sequence comes from uncultured Alphaproteobacteria bacterium, assembly GCA_963713805.1. Classification (GTDB taxonomy): domain Bacteria; phylum Pseudomonadota; class Alphaproteobacteria; order Rhizobiales; family Beijerinckiaceae; genus GAS188. The sequence goes on from CAVQNF010000039.1 coordinate 247,937, forward strand.
ATCGACGACCTGCTCGCCATGCGTGTTGATCACGGCGATCTGCTGGCTCGCCTTGGCGAAGGCAGCCTTGCCGCGCCGCGCGGGGATCGTCATCAAGATTGCGTCAGGCACTGCCGATCCTCCTTCAGTGGCACGCGGCGGGTCTTAGTGCATGAATCGACCAGACCGGCCGGCCACTCGAACCCTGCCACAGTCCTCTTCCGGCCGAAAACAAAATAACCAGCCTTATTTCGGCTCGGCTGGAGTGGGAGGGATGTTGAGCTGCTTCTTATTCTCGATCTGCGCTTCGACAGCCTGCTTGTCGAGTTGCAGGCAGGTGAGAAGCTCGACATAGCTCGGCGCGCCGCCGATCTTGGTTTCCTGAGTGCAGGTCGATCGAGGACCGGGCTTGAAGTCGAACCAGGTCCGCGAAAGCTCCCTTTGCGCGTCGGTCTCGTCGCTGATGCAGCCTTGAAAGGCGCTCTCTTGTCCTTGCGACAAGGGCTGCGCCCGACGGCAGGTGGCCTTGATGTCGAGCTTGGGCAGAGAACGCAAGGCCGGTCCGAACGTATCGTTGCCGCCGTTATCGGTGGTTTTCAGGTTGTCGGGGCCGGGCGGGGCCTTGACGCTGTCGTTGCTCGGCACATCGCGCGCGGTCGGCTGGCGATGCCCGACGGGCGCCGCGGGTATGCCGGGCGGCAGAGCCGGCGTCGATTGCGCAAGGGCAAGCCCCGGCAGGTCGAGCGCGACCGTCACGAAAAGAACGCGACCTAAATGTCCCCCACCCGAAACTCTCGTCCTCATGGCCTCCTCCCTGGCTTTGCCGGTTCGGCGGGCGTGAGCGATGCTCGCCCCGCAGGCCCATCATGCGACTGCGCCGCCGGTCCTATCACGTTCTGTACCTCGATCTTGTTCCGGCGAGACCCTCATATAGCGCAAAAATCGGCGCCTGCCTCGCCAAAAGGCGGGCCGGAAGTCACCGAAGCCGGACGGCCTGAGCCCGATCGGCCAGGAATCGGCCAAGCATGTTATCCTTCAGCTCGCGAATTTCGTGGCGCGCACATCGGGCGAACGGGCGTGCAGCGCCATGGCGATGAGCGCGGAGCCGCCGAACACCAGGTTGATGCCGACGAGGAGCCCGAGCGCCCATGCGGCACTGACCGGAAGTCCCGCGAAGATGATGGCGGCGAGGAAGAGGTCGACGATGCCGCTTGCCAGCATCCAGCCCCAACGCCCGGAAAGCTCGCGCCTGTGATCGAGGGCGAACATGATCGAGGCGGCGCCCTCGACGATGAAGAACACGATGAGCACGAGCGTCAGCGAAATAGCGCCGCTCACGGGCCAAGCGATCAGGACGACGCCGGCCGCGATGGCGAGCACGGCCGATACGAGCGACCACCAAAACCCCGGCGCATGACGCATCCAGAATGTCGTGACGAGACCGACGACGCCACTGATGAGAAACAGCCAGCCGAGGAAGATCTCCACCGCCAGGGTTGCGATCGGTGGAACGATGATCGCGGCGAGCCCCAAAATGACGAGGATAATGCCTTCGATGAGGAAGAGCACCCAGTGTTCCTGCATCGAGGTCGAGACTGCACTGCGAAGCCTATCTGCATCCGATCGATCCATGGACATATCTGACCTCCTCGATTTTGCGGCCCCTCTTTTTATACCTCAAAACCCTCAATGCCTCACGGTTCGATGGTTCCGGCCCTTCGGCATCGAGGTCGTAAAGCCGGCGGGCGGTCGCGCAACCCGTGCTGCCGGCTCGCGTCGATCAAATCAGGGCGCGACGATCTTCATCACCGGCACCGTCGGGCGCTCGCCTGGCCCGAAAGGGCCGGCAACCTTGTGCTTGATCGGCGGCAGGCTCTTGAGATAAGCGGCGATGGCGGTCGCGTCCTCGTGGCTGAGGTTCGCGAGATCTTGCCATGGCATGATCGGGGCGAGCTCGCGCCCATCGGGCCGCTTGCCCGTTTGCATGGCGCCGACGATCTGTTCCTTTGTCCAGTCGCCGAGGCCGGTCTCACCATCCGAAGTCAGGTTGGGCGCAACGAACACGCCGAGATGCGGAATTTCGAAGCCAACGTCCGATCCGCCGAGAGAATGGGCCATGTCGGGCTTGCCGAAGAAATATCCGGCCGTATGACAGTCGCCGCATCCGATCACGGCCACGAGATATTTGCCCCTCGCCACTTGCTGATCCGCCTCGTCCGCGCTGGCCCGCCCTGCATGGCTCGAGACCAAGAAAGCGACACCCAGAACGAAAAGAAGCCGAGCCGCATTGCACCACATCTTTCTGTCTCCCGTTGATTGGTGATCTCCCGATACCGAGGAGCCACTCTCCCGCGCACGCCCTCATTTTGATGATTATTGCGCGGATGGGAAACAATATTGTTGGTGCCCTGATATTGCCAGCAGCGCTACGCCCTTGCCACCGAGGTGAGAAGCTGGATCGCGCTACCCTCACGCGCACGACATGATCGAACAATCCGCGGGCGGCCCGTGCGCGCCTCCGCGCTTGCGCACCGATCTCATTCGGCGAGCCGATGCGCCTGGCTACGCGCGATGGGACTTTAGCGCATCCTCGAGGATCATGTCCGACGCCTTCTCGGCGATCATCACCACGCCCGCATTGGTGTTACCGGAGACGAGGGTCGGCATGATCGAGGCATCGACCACTCGAAGATTCTGGGCACCCTTCACACGCAGGCGCGGATCGACCACTGCACGCGCATCACTACCCATGCGGCAAGTGCCCGAGGGGTGGAAGATCGTCGCGCCCGTCTCGCGGGCAAACTCCAACAGCTCGTCATCCGTGACGATGCCGCGGCCCGGCTTGATCTCCTCGGCCACATAGGGACGAACGGCATCCGTCGCCGCGAGGTGGCGGGCGAGCTTGATGGCGGCGACGGCGGTGCGGCGGTCGAGCTCCGTCGAGAGGTAGCGAGGTTGCATTGCCGGCGGCTCGGCGGCATCGCGCGAGCGCAACCGGACGAAGCCACGCGATTGCGGCCTGAGCTGGCAGACGGAGAGCGTGAATCCGGAAAATTCATGCACCTTGCCGCCCGCCATGTCGGCGGAGAGGGTGGCACAGTGAAACTGCACATCGGGGCGCTCCGATTCGGGCAAGGCGCGTGCGAAGATTCCACCCTGGTTGATACCGACGGCGAGCGGCCCGGAGCGGGAGAGGAGCCATTGCAGCCCGATGCGGGCGCGCCCCGCCAGAGACCGCAACTGGTCATTCGTCGTGATCGGCTTGCTGCAACGGTAGATGAGCCGAAATTGAAGATGGTCTTGCAGATTCTCGCCGACCTCTCGGCTCGCATGGATGAGCGGAATGCCCTTATCGGCAAGAAGTTCGGCAGGGCCGATGCCGGAGAGCTGCAGGAGCTGTGGGCTTTGAATGGCCCCGGCCGAGAGGATGATCTCGCGCCTCGCTTTCACCTCTTGGATGCTCCCTTGCCGCAGGTAGGAGACGCCGGTCGCTCTTCGCCCGTCGAAAAGGATGCGGTTTGCGAGCGCTCCGGTTCTGACGCTCAGGTTCGGATGACGCGCGATCGGCCGCAAATAGCCGACCGCCGTGCTGCAACGAAGGCCGCGCCTTGTGTTCAACTGATAGTAGCCTGCGCCTTCTTGAGCCTTGCCGTTGAAATCGGCATTTTTCGGGATGCCGAGCTCTTGCGCTCCCGCGACGAGCGCCTCGATCAGCTCGTCCTTCGCCCCGATGTCCGAGACGAAAAGCGGCCCGCTCGCGCCGTGGAAATTGTCCGGCCCGCGCTCATTCTTCTCCGATTTCACGAAATAAGGGAGCACCTCCGAAAAGCTCCAGCCCGGATTGCCGGCCGTCGCCCAACCGTCATAATCCTCACGCTGGCCGCGAATGTAGATCAACCCGTTGATCGCGCTCGAGCCGCCGAGCGTCTTGCCGCGCGGCCAATAGAGCCGCCTACCGTTCATGCCCGGATCGGGCTCGGTCTCGAAACGCCAGTTGAGACGCTTGTGCCACATCGTCTTGCCGTAGCCGATCGGCAGGTGGATCCAGATCGAGCGATCCTTGGGTCCCGCCTCGAGAAGGCAGACGCTGTTTCCGGCATCGATGAGACGGCGGGCGAGCACACATCCGGCCGACCCCGCGCCGATGATCACATAGTCGAACTCTCGCATGCGCTGATCTCAAAAGCAGGGCTTTGGGACGATATTCAGGTCCGAGTCCCTCTTGACGAAGCCGATCATGAGCCGATGGAGCATCTACTTCCCCAAGTTCTGTCTCAAATCGACCATGCGGACGATCATTGCGCGGCGGGGGTCAAAAGGCAGATCCTCGAAGCCCCAGCGGGCATAGAAGCGGCGCATTCCATCATCGATAGGGTGTGTGATGACACCCGCGCTTCCGACATTGTCGGCAACGTGAAGCGCGGTTCTCAGCGCGAACAGAAGAAGCGACGTCGCATGGCCCTGCCCCTGATATTCCTTATCGACGGCGAGTTGGCCAAGCAGCGTGACAGGTATGAGTTCAGGGCGGTTGCGCTGCTGCGTTTTTGGAAAAAAGGCTCGCTCGATTTGTGCCGCGCTCAAGGTGACGTAGCCGATAATGCGCCCCGAGGCAGCGTCGGTGATCACGTTGACGCGCGAGGCGCCGTTGACGTGATTCGACCAGGCATGCCGCCGAAACCAGTTATTGAGCGATTCTCGACCGCAATCGAAAGAGGCCCGCTCATCCGTCTCGGAGAGCGGACGAGGTGGTGTCGGGGCCGCCAATGCTATCGCTGCCAGGTGGGCGTTACGCGTTTGAGCTTTTTGAGGGCTTGAATATTCTTTGCAGGCCGGTCGATCCAGCTTTCGAAGTTTTCCCAGTCCTTGGCCGCGATCACGACGGCCGTTCGGTTAAGCACTTCGGTCTCGGCCGCCTCGAGCGCCTTGCGGCGCACGAAGTCACTGAGGTTGGTGCGCGACTGTTCCGCTGCCAATTCCAGAAGTGCGCGCTCATGCGGGCTGATCCGAACGCTGAGGACGGAATTCGTGTTGGGCACATTGGTCATGTGTATGACAATAGCATACACGGCGCAAAACCTCAAGGATTTCAGACGCCTTCGGCAACCAGCTCTTCCGCCGCGCCCTTCGGTTCGATCGTGATCACCGGCTTCATGGCGCGAAGCGTCGCCTCGTCGAGGTGGCAGGCGATGACATGCCGAGGGGCCATTTCGCGTTGCGGCGGCGCGAGCGTGTCGCAAATACCCTTCATCGCATAGGGGCAACGGGTGCAGAACGGGCAGCCGGAGGGTGGATTTGACGGAGAGGGAATCTCGCCCGAAAGAACGATCTTGCGCTTGCGCACGCTCGTATCGGCGATCGGCACCGCCGACAGGAGAGCCTCGGTGTAGGGATGATAGGGCGGGGAGAAAATCTCTTCCGTCGTGCCCTTCTCCATGATCTTGCCGAGGTACATGACGATGACGCGGTCGGCCAGATAGCGCACGACGGAAAGATCGTGGCTGATGAACAGAAGCGTCGTTCGATGCTCGCGCTGGATGTCCGTCAGCAGGCCCGTGACCGCCGCCTGCACCGACACATCGAGCGCCGACACCGGCTCGTCGGCGATGACGATCTTGGGATCTCCGGCGAAGGCACGTGCGATTCCGACGCGCTGCTTCTGTCCGCCCGACAGCTGGCGCGGACGGCGCTTGGCGAAGTCGCGCGGCAGCTTGACGATGTCCAGAAGCTGGTTGACCCGGTCCTCGACTTTCTTCGGGTCGCGCTCGACACCGAATTTCCTGATCACGCGAGAAATCTGCGAGCCGATCGAATGGCTCGGATTGAGGGTGTCGAACGGGTTCTGGAAAATCATCTGGAGGCGGGAGATCACCTTGTCGCTGCGCCTTTGCACCGGCAAGTTGGCGAGATCGACTTCGCCGAGCTGCACCTTGCCGGTGGTCGCGCCTTCAAGTCCCATCAGCACCTTGGCGAAGGTGGATTTGCCGCATCCCGATTCGCCGACGATGGCGATGGTCTCGGCCTCGCGTGCGCGAAAGGTGATTTTCTCGTTGGCCTTGACCGTCTTCCGGGCGCCGAGCAGCATGGCACCCCGGCTCTCGACCGTGTAGTGCTTCGACATATCCGAGACGTTGAGCACGATCTCGCCGGTCGGAACCGGGGCGTGTTGCTCCGCCTCGACCTTGGCCACGGCCCAGTCGATCTCGGAAAAGCGCACGCATCGCACGAGATGGCCCGAGCCGGTCTCGGCGGGCAGCATCGGCAAGATGCCTTGATCGCAGCGACCCGCGACGAAGTAATCGCAACGAGGGCCGAAATAGCAGCCGTTCGGCCGCGCGTGGGGCAGCGGCAATTGTCCGCGAATGGCTCGCAGCGGCCTCATGTTCTTGTCGGCGCCCGGCACCGGTATCGAGCTGAACAGGCCCCGCGTGTAGGGGTGGCGCATCTTGGTGAAGACGGCTTCGATGTCGCCGCTTTCCACGGCTTCGCCCGAATACATCACCGTCAGCCGGCTACAGGTTTCGAGGATGAGGCCGAGGTTATGCGAGATGTAGATGAGCGAGGTGCCGAATTTCGCCGAGATTTCCTTGATGAGCTCGACGATGCCCGCCTCGACCGTCACGTCGAGCGCGGTCGTCGGCTCGTCGAGCAGCAAAAGCTTGGGATTCGACAGCAGCGCCATCGCGATCACCACGCGCTGCTGCTGCCCGCCCGAGATCTGATGCGGATAGGAATCCATGATCCTTTGCGGGTCGGGCAGGCGCACGTCGGCGAGCAGTTGTCTCGAGCGCTTGATCGCTTCCTCGCGCGCCATGCCTTCGTGGTAGATCGGCACTTCGGCAAGCTGCTCGGCGATCTTCATCGACGGGTTCAGCGAAGCCATGGGCTCCTGATACACCATGGCGATTTTCGAGCCGCGGATGCGGCGCAATTCCTCCTGCGTCATGGTGCGCATGTCGCGCCCCTCGAACAGGATTTCCCCACCGACGATGGCGCCGTTCTTCCCCATGAAATTCATGATGGCGAGGGCGACCGTCGATTTGCCGCAGCCGGATTCCCCGACGATGCCATGCGCCTCGCCCGGCATCAGCTTCAGGTTGAAATCGACGACGGCGGGAATCTCGCCCGCCCGCGTGTAGTACGAGATCGAAAGATTGCGGCATTCGAGGACGGGGGTTTGCTCGTTCACGACCAGGATCCTCCCCTCACTTCGACCCACCCGTCAATCGCGCAGGCTCATTTCGCGCAGCCCGTCGGCGATCAGGTTGAAGCCGAGGATGAGGCTCGACACCGCAAGCGCCGGAATGAGCAGCATGTAGGCGAACTGCGGAGACTTCGCGACGTTCGCTGCCTCCTTGATCATCAACCCCCAATCCGGATCGGGCGGTTGCAGGCCAAGGCCAAGGAAGGTCAGGGTGGTGATCGCAACCGTGGTGTAGCCGAGCCGCAGGCAGGCATCGACGATGATCGGACCTCGCGCATTCGGCAGGAGCTCGTAGATCATGATGCGCAGCGGGTGCTCGCCGCGTGTCTGGGCCGCGAAGATGTAATCCCTGTTCTTCGTATCGAAGGTCAGCCCGCGCACGATGCGCATGATGGCAGGGGCCGAGGCGAAGGTGACGGCGATGACGATATTGAAGCCGCTCGCGCCGAGGTAATTCATGATCAGGATGAAGAGCACCATCACCGGGAAGGAGAGAAGGACGTTGGCGATGAAGGAGATGCCCTGATCCCACCAGCCGCCGAGATAACCGGCCACGAGGCCGAACATGCATCCCACGACATAGGCGACGAGCGTCGCGGTGACGCCCCAGACCAGAACGCGCTGGCATCCCCAAAGCGCGCGCGCCAGCATGTCCCTGCCCTTGAAGTCGGCGCCAAGCACGAAATAATGATTGGCCTTCACGGCTCCGATCGCGGCGAACGGGCGCGATCGGCTTGTCGGGATCGACGAGCGGCAGAAACGGCACGGTGACCGCGACGATGAGCCAGAAGAAGATGAGCGTCAGCCCGATGATGGCGATCGGCGATTCCCGCCATGACAGGACGGCGACGCCGTAAAGGATCAGCGCCGCCGGGATCGCCGGCAAGAGCAGGTAAGGCCGCAGCGTTTCGTTGATCGACCCGGCCAGCATCACGTTGAGCGTCAAGGGCACCCACATCAGCAAGACGAGCACGATCAAGGATCGCGGCTGCTGCAGGAGTTTCAGGACCGAGGGAGGAGGCGAGACGGGGATTGACGTGATGGCGGCCACGCGTGACCTCCCTTAGCTGAAACGGATGCGTGGATTGAGGAAGGAGTAGCCCACATCCGAGATGATCTGGGAGAGCACGGCGACGAAGACCGCGACCAAGGTGGCGGCCTGGATGACGTAGATGTCGCCGAACAGCGCGGCATCGAGCAGCAGCTTGCCGAAGCCCGCATATTGAAAGAAGAATTCCACCACGACCACGCCCGAGAGCAGCCAGTTCATCTGCAGCACGATGATGGTGAAGGGCGCGATCAGCGCGTTGCGCAAGGCGTGACGCAAGATCACCCGCCTGTAGGGCAGGCCCTTGAGGATCGCGGTGCGGATATATTGCGAGGTCATGACCTCCGCCATGGAGGCACGCGTCATGCGCGCCACATAGCCGAAGTCGTAAAGCACGAGCGTCATCACGGGCAGGACCAGCGCCAACCAGTTCCAGCCGCCGACCATGGCGGAATTCGCCGGAAACCATTTGAGCCATAGCGCGAAGACCGACATCAAGATCACGGCCGTGGCGATCTCGGGAAGCGATGTCGTCACGACCGAGATGAACGATGTTATTCGATCCTGAGCCGACCCCTCCTTCATGCCGGCAATGATGCCGCAGGTCAGCGACAGAGGAATCATGAGGGCGAAGACCCAGAATCCCAGGATGCCGGTCTTCTTGAGGCGCTCCAGGACGAGCGTCGCGACCGGCTCATTCGTCTGGTAGGATTTGCCGAGATCGCCGGTCAGGATTCCGCCGACCCATTTGGCGTAGCGCTCGTAGAAGGGCACGTTGAGGCCCTTTCGCTCGAGCCAGCCCTGATAGTCCTGGTCGGAAAGGGCCGAGACCGCAAAGCCGCCGAGCTCGGCGACCGCGATCTGCTTCTTGAATTTGTCGCTGTCGAAGATGAAGAACAACAGGGCTGAGACGACGCCCATGATCAGCAGCATCTGCAAGAGGCGGCTAGCGATCAGCTTGAGCATGGGCTCGCTCCAATTCACTCGGGCGCAGCGAGGCGCCTCCCCTCAACGGGAATGATGGTCTTTCTCGATTGAAGAAAGCCACCCTCTTTGGCATGGGCCGCGGCCCGCTCGCGCCTGTCCTCGCGACCGGCGCGAGGCCGCTGCCTCCCTCGCGAGCAGTACGGACACCTATAGATAGGCGGTCCCTCCGGGGTAATCGCTCTGGGCCGCATTCGGGTTCGAAGCGTCGGCTCAAGGAAGCTCAGCTCCCGGAGCCGCGCCGGGCATCAAGCCTTCCAGACCTTGTTGAACTGGTGATACTGGGTCGGGTGGCCCTCATAGCCGTTCACATTTTTGGTGATGATCGTGTAGACCGGACGGAAGAGCGGCAAGATCATTACCGCGTCGTCCTGGAGGATCTTTTCCGCCACCGCGAGCTTCCCCTTGCGCTCATTGGGATCGAGAACCCCTTCGGCGGCATCGAGCGCCTTGTCGAACTCCGGATTCGAATAGCTGCTCTCATTCCAGGGCGCACCCGTCCGGTAGCCGAGCGACATCACCATCGTGCCGAGCGGACGATGCGTCCATGCCGTGCATCCGAACGGCGTCTTGTCCCAAATCTCCCAGTATTTGGCGGCCGGCATCACGTTGATCTTCAGATTGATGCCAGCCTCCTTCATCTGGTCGCGCATGGCCTCGCAAGCCGTCTGATGCCAGGGGCCATCGGTATTGCCGACGTCGATGCTCACCTCCAAGCCATTTCCGAATCCGGCTTCCTGGAGAAATTGCTTCGACGCCGCGACGTCGCGCTTCAGCGGCGGCAGGGCCGCGTAGTCGGGATGTATCGGCGCGACATGGTGGTTCTCGCCGACATCGCCGCCCTGCGTGTAGATCAGCGTCTTCACGGCAGCGTTGTCCACGGCCTTGACGATCGCCTGCCGGACACGCTTATCGGTGAACGGCTTCTGGGTCACCTTCATGCGGCAGCAGATCGTCTGGGCCGTCCGGGCCACATGGATGGTGCCGGGCAACGAGTTCGCCATGTCGATCTGCTCGACCCCGAAGGCATAGAGCGTGTCGACATCGCCAGAGGCGAAAGCGCTCAGCTGATTGTCGGCTTCGAAATTGTAATAATGGATCTCGTCGAGATAGACATTCCCTCCCCAATATTTGAAGTCCTTGCCGTCGGCGGTCTTCTTGACGCGCTTGAGGATGCATCTGTCGCCGACCTTGAGCTCGGCGAGTGCGAAGGGTCCGGTGCCGATCATATTGCCGGAGAGCGGCGCCTTGAAGGAAGGATGCACGATGGCCGTCGGATAATTGTAGAGATCCTCCGGCACCGAAAGCACGGATTTGTTCAAGTTCAGGCGCAGCGTGTATTTGTCGACGACTTCGAGCGCGCCCTTGATCATCCTCTTGAGCGGCTTGCCCTTGGCGTCCTTCTCGTCGCTGTCCTCGACCATGGCGCTCGCGAAGGAGAGGCCGATATTGGACGAGGCCGTCTTCGGATCCAGCCACCGGGTGATGTTCCAGGCGACGTGATCGGCCGTGAACTCCTCGCCATTGTGCCACAGCACGCCCTTGCGCAGATTGAACGTCCAGGTCTTGAGATCCTCCGTTGGCTTCCAGCTCTCGGCGAGCATCGGACGGGTTATGTTGTCGGGACCCGTCATCGACAGATATTCGAGCGTGTGGCGGGTCTGATTGGACATCTGCACCCAGGAATAGGTCGCCGGATCGTCCATCTTCTGGACCTCCATGGCGATCTTCAGGATGCCGCCGGCCTTCGCCTTGGGGTCATCCGCCGGGAAAGGCAGCGTGCTTTGCGCATAGGCTGGGGACGGAAGACCGGCAACCGCATAGGCGGCAGCGGCCGACGCTCCAAGGAGAACAGCGACGCGGACGAACTCGCGTCGGTCCATGCGTCCGTCCCGAAGAAGGTTGAACGCCTCGGCGATCTTGGGGTGATCGAATTTTCTCGGATATTTGGCTGGCATACCTGGTTCCTCCTCCGAAGACCCAAAGCGGCTGTATACGACCCCCAGCAGTTCTTATTTCTCAAATTCATACGCGACGATTATCGGGCTGCCTAGGATTTTTTTAAGCATACGGATTTTGCGTTCCTATTTCTTCATGTCGACGACAGAACATATTCCGAGAAAGGTCTTTCATGCCGTGGCTGGTTTCGTACATCACGCGTGACTCGTCATGGATTGTGGCGTCAATGCTTGACTCTTTTTCCTTTCGCGACATCGAATTCCAAATCGTTCCGAGCCAATATTCCACGCAGCCAAGATCCGCCTGGCCAAGATCCGCCTGACCAAGATCCGCCTCGCCAAGTGATCCGCAAGAACTTCGACGGGAGCCGCGCGATCTGTCATGGCGGGCCCGAATGCGTCCGTCCTTCCGGATGGGGCGATATCGGTCGGGCCTCGGGACGAAGAACTTCTTGCCTGCGAACCCCAAGGCAAAGCCTCGGTCGTGACGGGAGCTTTGCGACCGTTCGGTGACGACGGCTCACTACTTTGTGACGAGCACCGTCCCGCCGCCGGAAATGCACGAATTCCACCTTCCAGGTTGAATTCGCCGCTGTTTTCCTCGATTCTCCGCAGGGGATCGCACAGATGATCTCGAGAATTGGGGGAACGGTCCCCTACCAAAATGCATGTTCTACCGGATGCGGACGGGATTGTCGTGACATTCGGGGATGGTTACGAACAAGGGCTCGTGACTTTCGACGCCGCACACGCTAAGGTCGCGCCGTTGTTGCTGGCCTTGCAAATATTATCGAAAGCCAGCGCGGCGGAGCGGCAAGGAAGCTGATCGCTTGGAAGCGCTCAGGCGCGCCCAACGCAGCTTCTCGACTAAGCCTCCACCGCGCCTAGCTGAACGGCAGGAGGGAATGGCCAACATCACCTATTTTTTCGCGCTGGCGTTTTCGCGCACCGAGGAAGGTGAAGCTCGGGCCGAAGCCGCCATAAAGGCGCTCGACGAGGAGCATGCCATCTCCATGGCGGCTCGTCTGGGGAGTGACGGGCGGGGTGCCGTCGCGCTGGCGAAGACCGATGTTCTCCCGGTGACCGCCGGACAAGGCCTGGAAATCCTCGCCCGCTTCGGCGAGGTGCCCGACGACCCGGTCTTGATCCGCCGCGTGAGCGATGTCTGGGCCACGGATCCTTCGTACCCGTCGAAGCCGCCGGTTCGCCAGGTTGCTTACGGCGTGCCTACCGGGCGCTCGCTCGTCCGTCGGTGGCTGAACGGCCTGCCTCTCGCGGCAAGGCGCCAGGAATTCGTTCCGAGGGCCTACAAGCGCTCGCTGGCGATGACCTGGGTGGTGGCCGTGGCGCTCTCGCTTTCCGGCGGAGCCATGCTGATCATCACGGCCAAGGCGGGTCAGCGAGAATCCCGGCTCATGGAGATGGCCCGGCCAGCGTGCACTCACACGGCCATCACGAACGAGGAGTTGCGACGCTTCGTCCGCAATGAATACAACACGGGCACGGACAAGCAAAACACGCTGCGCACGGTCGTTGCCCTATGCCAGGCGAATCCCCGAATGTTGTGAGCTTCGTTCATCGACATTCGCCTGCGATGGGTTGAGCGGGATCAAGGCCTTGATCGGCGCCTGATCGGGCGAGAGGTTCCCGGTCGCGCAGGTTAAGCCCTTGTGTTCGGCGGCCTCCCTCGCTTTGCGCAGCTCACGAAGATGGTTGGTCTTCGCGACCATCTCGGCGCGACGCTCCTCTTCCTCAGCCAGGCGGCGTTGCGCGCGACGCTCGATCTCCTCTTGCGCGGAGCTCCTCAAGCCCGGCTTCTTCAGGGCATCCTCTTTCGAGCTGTCCTGTTTCACATCGCACACGCCGGCCTCCCCGGCCGGCGGCGTCATCGGCGGCTCCTCGACGGCGAGCCGGGAAATGATCTCACCTTCGCTTACGGGTGCGGGATCTTCCGCCGGCGTCGACGGAGCCGCTGCCGGCAACCGGGCACGTTCTCCCGCCGGCTCGTCTTGCGAGATGTTGTTTCGGGCCCAAATGGCGGCCTGCGTGCGATTGCAGGTGCCGATCTTGCGGAAGATCGAGTTGACATGGACCTTCACGGTCGCAACGGCGATGTCGATCTTGTTCGCGATGACCTTGTTCGAGTCACCTTCCGCGAGACAGCGCAGGACACATTTTTCCTGGGCGGACAGGCATGCGCCTTTGGCGGCGGCAGCCCCGACCCCCACGGGGGTCGCGCTCTCCTGCCGATCGCGGATCAACGGCAAGACGCCCGGAAGCAGGAAGGTCTCTCCGAGAGCCACCAGCTCGAGCGATTTGAGGAGGACGTCGCGCGTGACCCCCCTGGCAAAGCACGCATGGGCCCCCGCACGAAACAGAAGAAGCAGATCGCCGATCTGATCCGCATCCGTAAGAACCGCGACACGCGCCGTCGGATGCCTGTCCCTGAAGAGCTCGATTTGCCCCGCCGCGTGGCTGAGGTCATCGCCGGCATCGACGATGAGCAATAGTCGCTGATCCTGCGGCAACAAGCTCAGCACGAGCCCGTCGACCCCGCAGGCCGAGGCGACGATGCGGAAATCGGTGTCGCTCAGGATCGAGGCGAGGCCTTCCTGGAATAAGCCGCCTCGTCCGATGAGGACGGCCGCAAAGGGCCGCCGAGTCGCGAAGGCGCCGACGGGCGCCAAAGCCGCTACGTCACTGCCGTTCGGGATACGCGCTTCCCCCGCCTGCCCAGCGAGGTTTGCATTCGGGTCATTCTGAACCAACTCGCCCACCTCTTCGTCTCTTTATTCTCATTGTTGCACAGACTTCGAGCTTTCCAGGCGAATTAGCAGGATCCGTACCGTCTCCGCGGAGCGTGCTTCTCCGCAAAGATCATCTCGGAAGGAAGTTGGGTGAAGTGGGTGGGGAAACCGGAGCTCAGCCTCGGCCAGACCGAGATCATGCGCCCAAACTCCCGCCGCCGGTCGGAAAGATGAGGAGCTTGTCCACGGCCGGCGCGGGGATTTGCGTTTGCCCCCGGTGCGTCACCCTCGCCGCGAGCCGGACGGCTCCAAATAGCCCCTGTTTGCCGCATTAGATGTCCCATCTCTGCCCGCGCGTCGCTGCACGAGCCCGATCCCTAACGAACTATTAACAGAAGTTATGGAAATTCCAGGGCAACGGAACAACAATAACGCCATTATTGAAGGAAATTTCGGAGTGCCCCCTGTTGGCCGAATCGCCGGGAAGGACGCGTCGTCCCCGCCGAGATTTCGAGCCATGAAGCTGCTGGAGACGAGCCCGCCGCGTGGGCGGACAAACCGATCCGCATCAGCGTTTATCGTCTCGCGGCAACGGGCTCGACGTGCAAGACGAGCGCGGCTTCGTGTCGACCGAGCCCGCGCCGCGGAGAGCCTCCCTCCTTTTCGCCAGTTGAGGGAGGGCCTTGTTCCTTGACGGTTCGAGAAGGGGCAATTCGAGGATCGAGCTTCCCGAGACTCGCTCCCGATCAGCGGATCACGGCACGGTCAATGCTCCACGCGAGCCGTCCCGGCATGACGACCGGTGCGACGGGCCAACGTTCACCTCACAACCTATTGGAATCATTGGATTAAGTCATGCCCTCCATGGGTGAATCGGACCCCCGCAAACGCGCGATCCTCGCTCCTGCCAGCATTACGCGAGAGCGGCTCCGCCCGGGAAAATTCCGCGCAGGGTCAAGCCGAGAACGGGAGCTTCCGCAGACATGACGCGCCCGGCGCAACTTTCGGGTGAGCCGGGACCGGCCCGCGAGTTTCCCTACCGCAGTGGCGAGAACCGTATCCGGGCGTTGCAGGAAAAAGTCGAATTAACATCAAATGTTATCGAATTAATATCATATGTTATTAATCCGAGGTGCACGAAAGAGACGCCGTGCCGCCGTGAAACTCGAACGCTTTTACGCGCCTTGGCGCCAAGGCTCATGGAGCCCGGGCTCCTACCCGCCGGGAGCGGCTTCCTGGACGACGAAGTTGCGCAGCACGCCGACGCCGGTCACCTCGACCTCCACCACGTCGCCGGGCTTCAGCCACAGCGGCGGCTTGCGATAGGCGCCGACGCCGCCGGTGGTCCCCGTGATGATCACGTCACCCGGTTCGAGAATGGTGAAGGCGGAGCAATATTCGATGAGCGCCGGCACGTCGAAGACGAGATCGTCGATCGTCGCGCGCTGCGTCTCGACCCCGTTCACGCGCGTCGCAAGGGAAGCCTTGGCGATGTCGCCCGCCTCGTCCGGCGTGACGATCCACGGGCCGAAGCCGCCCGTCCCGGGGAAATTTTTGCCGGGCGTGAACTGGCTCGTGTGGCGCTGCCATTCGCGCACCGATCCGTCGTTGTAGCAACTATACCCGGCGACCGTGGCCAGGGCATCCGCGCGCTTCGCATGGCGACATCGCCGGCCGATGACCACGGCCATCTCCCCTTCGAAATCGAGCGTTTCCGACGAGGCGGGGCGGACGAGCGCCTGCAAATGACCGACCTGCGTGTTGGCGAAGCGCGTGAAGATCGTAGGCTTCTTCGGGACTTCACGACCGCCCTCGAGAATATGGGTGAGATAGTTGAGACCCACGCAGATGATCTTCTCGGGATCGGGGATGGGAGGCAAAAAGGTGATCCGATCGAGCTGATGGCGCGGCGCCGAGGCCGCCGGGGCGTGGATTTTTCCGGCTGCGAGTGCCGCGCGAAGGCTCGGCGCGAGTTCAGAGCAATCGGCGACCGCTTCGCCTTCGACGATCCCCCAGCCTTTCGTGCCGTCCGCGCGGCAAAAGCTCATCAATCGCATCTCGTTTCCTCGGGTTTGCGCAAAAGAATCGGGGATCGACCCATCAAGCCCATCGGCCGGCCAATTCATGCCGCACGAGGGCCGCCCCTTCGGCCAGAGCCTTCAGCTTTCCGAAGGCTTGCGTGCGCGTCAGATACTTCATCCCGCAATCGGGCGCCGGCGTGAGGCGCTCCGGGTCGACAAAATCAAGGCCGGCGCGGATGCGTGCCGCGACCTCCTCGGCGCTCTCGACTTCAGGGGAGCCGAGATCGATCACACCGAGCAGGATGGCCTTGCCGGAGAGCTCCCGCAGCACGCCGAGATCGAGTTTCGGCTGGGCCGCTTCGATCGAGATCGCATCGGCGACGCAATCGGCGAGTTGCGGCAGGAAGGAATAGCCGCTCGGCTTCTCGCGCACGATCTCGGCGTAGCCGAAGCATAGATGCACGATGGTCTGGCCAGGAACGCCCTCGAGCGCGCGATTGATCGCCCTGAGGCCGAAGCGCGCCGCCGCCTCCGGATGCGCCTGCAGCCAGGGCTCGTCGAGTTGGATTGCATCGACTCCGGCTGTCTTCAGGTCGAGCGCTTCTGCATTGACCGCTGCCGCATAGGCGAGCGCCATCTCCTCCTCATCCGCATAATGCTCGTTCACCGCCTGCTGCGACAATGTGAAGGGGCCAGGCAAGGTGATCTTGGTCGCTCGGTCCGTGTTGCGCGTGAGAAATCGCGCGTCGCCAAGCTCGATCGGACGCGAACGCCTGATCTCTCCGACGACGCGCGGCACCAATGTTCTCGCGCCCGTGCGACCGACGACCTCGGCGGGGTTTTCCGCGTCCACGCCATCGAGCGCGAGCGCAAAGCGATTGGAATAGCTCTCGCGCCTGATCTCGCCATCCGTGATGATGTCGATTCCGGCACGCTCCATGTCCCGAATGGCGATCAGGGTGGCATCGTCCTGCGCTTCCTCGAGAAAGGCTTCGGGCACGCGCCAAATGTCGCTCGCGGTGACGCGCGGCACGAGCCGCGAGCGAAGCCGCTCCCGGTCGACCAGCCATTCGGGTTGCGGATAGCTGCCGACCACGGTCGTCGCAAGAAGGGGGATCATATGCGCATCCAATCTTCGCGCGGGCATGCACGCGAGCCCGGCGAAAGGCAAGCCTATGCGGGGCATCGCTTCAGAGGAGAGGGTCGGAACACGGCGGCGGTGTTTTGATCGCCGACAGCGTCCTACCGCGCATCCGCCATGATCTGCGAAGGGTCCGCGCCGACGCGGCCTGCTCCATCGTCCGCCGCGATGCCGAGGCGGAAATCATAGCGGATGGATGGAATGCCTTTCATCGGCGCATCGGGGTCTTCTTCGCGCGGCGAGGTGATGAGGGCATTCGAGACGCCGAACACGGTGTCCGAAGTCGATATGCGCGTCATCCGCAAGGTAAAGCGCGGTGACGAGTTCGCGGTAGCCTTCCGCGCCGACCAGGAAGTGGATGTGGGCCGGGCGATACCCATGCCGGTTCTGGCCGTGCACGAGCCTGCCGACTGGACCGTCCATGGGAATGAGATAGCCGAGCGGCTTCACGGTGCGGAAATGATAACGGCCGGCGGCATCGCAATGGAAGTTGCCGCGCATGTCCATCGTCTCGCCCTGCCCTTTCTGCAGATCGTAGACCCCCTCCTCATCCGTCTGCCACACCTGCACCGAGGCGTGCGGCAGAGGTTTGCCGTTCCGATCGGTGACGCGGCCATGGACGAGGAGCTCGGCTCTCGCGGCTTTCGCGGCGATCGTGTCGCCGAGCGCAAGCGAAGGCGCGTCCTGGCGGTAGAAGGGGCCGAGCAGGCTGCTTTCGGTCCCCTGCTCGATCGCCGTCTTGTCGTGCATCAGATTGACGAGCGCGCTCAA
The DNA here is from genome assembly GCA_963713805.1 of uncultured Alphaproteobacteria bacterium. GTDB lineage: Bacteria > Pseudomonadota > Alphaproteobacteria > Rhizobiales > Beijerinckiaceae > GAS188. Next base: position 265,787 of record CAVQNF010000039.1, read on the forward strand.
GCCCAGCACATCGGACAAGAGGATGAACTCCTGGCGCACCGGCGTGCAGGCCTGTCCGACCTGGGTGAGGAAACCGATCGCCTGAAGCCACTCCTGCGGCGTCAAATTCACCTCGCGCGCGAAACCGTGCAGGTGGCGCACGAGGCTTGCCATGACCTCGCGCAGCCTCTCGTCCGGTGTTTCGGCCATTTGCTCGAGAACCGCGTCGGTAACGCTCAGCTCGTTCAAGTCGCGCATCGTGTTTCTCCGTTGACGCGAAATCTTGGACCGATTTCTTCATTCGCGCCAGAGTTTCTTGGGTGCTTGATGTGAACCCTGTCGGCGCTTGCCCGATTGCATCCCAAAGCCCTCCCCGACGCATTTCAAACATGCAGCGCGAGATCCTTCGTGACCTTGTCGACCTCCTTGCGATCCCCATGAAGTCCAAGACCGACGAGGTCGAGAGCCTCCGTGGACACAGAGGCGACAGCGGCACGATTGTCGGCATCGTTGCCCGTGACGAAGAGCTCGCTCGTATAGAGCGAAGGCGCAAGCCCACGCTCGAGCGCGCGACGCAGCGTCCTTCGAAGCTCGTCGGCCGAGGCCGCGAAGACGAGAATCGGCTGCCTGACGAGCCGGCCGTAGGCCTGTCCCGATGCATCGGCATAGCGTTCGCCGGCGAGTTCGGGGTAGTCTCCAACAAGCCCGCCGGAGAGGAAGCAGGCGGTGTTGAGTTTCTGCCAGGTCGCGAGATCGTCGCGCACCACGATGGCGATCTTGGTATCGAAGCGCATGAACACGGATCTGAGCCAGGGTGGGAAGGCCCGTCTTGAACGATCGTGCGGTCCCTCGCGCGGCGATTGGATCAAGCACGCTCCGGCGCAACCGGGGCTCGAGCGGCTCGAAGCCTTTTTCGCCGGCCACGCCTACGATCCGCACCGGCACGACACCTACGCCATCGGCTACACCTTGACCGGCGTGCAATCCTTCGACTACCGCGGCGCGCGATTGGACAGCCTCGAAGGCAATGTCGTCGTCATCCATCCCGACGAGCAGCATGACGGACGAGCGGGCGCGGCGTCGGGGTTTCGCTACAAGATGCTCTATCTCGAGCCGCGCCTCATGAGGGACGCGCTCGGCGAAAGCGCGAAGAGCCTGCCCTTCGTGCGCCGTGCCGTTTCAACCTATCCGCGCCTGTTGCGCGCCTTGCTTGCGGCGCTCGACGATCTCGAACGCCCCTTGGAAGCCCTGGAGATGGATCAGGTCCTGCTCGCCGTCGCGCAAGCCTTGCTGGCGCTCGATCCCTCGGCCGCGAGGCGGATCGCTCGGCGGCGACCTGCGCGCGCGCGGTCGAGAAGGCGCGAGAATTCCTCGACGCGCATTTCGAGCGCGTCGTCGCCTCCGAGGAACTCGAGGCGCTGACCGGGCTCACCCGCTACGCGCTCGCCCGCCATTTCCGGGCGCGGCTCGGCACCAGCCCCTATCGCTATCTCACGATGCGGCGCCTCGACCAGGCGCGACTCCATGATCCGCGCCGGACATGCGCTCGCCGAGGTCGCACAGGCCTGCGGCTTCGCCGATCAAAGCCATATGACGCGGCTTTTCGGACGCGCCTTCGGCATGTCGCCGGGGCGCTGGCAGGCGCTTCATCTTCCGGGGGACGCGGCGCTCGCCATCGAAACTCGCTCTTCTCCCGGAGCGCGGCCGTGATCGCCGTCACGTCCTCCCTCGCCATCGACGAGAGCGAAATCGTGGAAAGCTTCGTGCGCGCCTCCGGGCCCGGGGGCCAGCACGTCAACACCTCCTCGACCGCGGTTCAGTTGCGCTTCGACGCAAGGCGCTCGCCCTCGCTTCCGACCGATGTGGCGCTGCGCCTCATGAAGCTCGCGGGAAACCGGCTCACGCAAGAGGGCGTCATCGTGATCCAGGCGCAAGCCCACCGCAGCCTGAAGCGCAACCGTGAAGCGGCCTTGGCTCGTCTCGTCGAGTTGATCCAAAGGGCCGCAATACCTCCTCGAACGCGCCGGGCGACCAAGCCGCCGCGCGCCTCGAAAGAGCGCCGGCTCGCCTCCAAGGCTCGGCGCTCTCGCGTCAAAACGACAAGGCGCGTGGCACCAAGCGAGGAATGAGGGGGCATCCTCAACCTCCGCTCTTTCCCGCGAAAGGCGGAGGCGCTGAGGCTCAAACCTCTCCGCTCATGCCCGCGAAGGCGGGCACCCAGCTCTTTGCGGGCACATCGCAAGTCTAGGTTCCAGCTTTCGCGGGAAAGAGCGGAGGTTGATGCTGCGGGAACGAGCGGAGAGGTTAAGGAATCGCTTGAAGCTTGCTCAGCCCCCTCTCCCCTCGGATCAAGTCCGAGGGTCGGCCTTCGCAGGTGTCGCGCCCTCAATCGGCTTGTCGTCTTCCTGGATCAGCATCGGCTTGACGCGGCGCAGGACGAGGTAGATGCCAAGCCCCGCCGTGGCGAAGATCGAGGAGACCTCGTAAACGCCGTCGACGGTGAACCACAGCGCGAACACCAGCGTAGCGAAGCACCCCCGAGCGACGATGCGTCGCGCTGCGGAAGCCACCTTGGTGATTTCATTCCCCTACGGTGATCGTGCCGCTGTTGGTGATACCGCGCGGTAAGCAGTGGAAGCGCACCGAGGAGGATGCCGTCGTCGGTGATCACGCCGCTGACGTTGATCGCGCCGTTGTTGATGATACCGCCGGCGATCGTGCTATTTCGAAGGGTAAAGCCGAAGGCTCCGCCGTCGCTGACGTCGATCGTGCCGTTGTTAGCGATGCTGCCGGAGACAATGGAAGCGGCGGAGACGAAGATGCCGGTGCCGCCGGTCCCGCCGCTGGCATTGATCGTACCGCTGTTGGTGATGCCGCCGGAGATCGCGCTGCCGCTTACAATGCTAATGCCGGTGAGGTTTTTCGCGCCGCTGACACTGATCGCGCCGCTGTTGACGATGCCGCCGCCGATCTTGCTGTTGGTCACGAAAAGCGCCGCCGTCGTGGTGCCGCCGACCACTTTGCCGGGGGTGATCTGACCGCTGTTGGTGACGGTCCCGGTCACGGTCGAGCCGGTGATCACGATCGAGGTCGTAGCCTGGCCCACCGGGTTCGTCACGCTCGCGACCGTCTGGTTCGTGATCGCCTGCCCCGCTTGGGCCGGTGCTGAGAGAAGCAGCGCCGCGACCGAGGTGGTGGCGAGGAGCAACGCCGTGCGGCCCCCTCGCGAGGTAGAGCAAAATATGGGCACGGTCGGGATCCCCTTTGGGCGAGAGCTGGGACGAATCCAATTCGCCTGTTTTCAAAGCTAGGCTTATCGGCCTGGGCATGATTTCTTCATGAAAACGGCATGAAAACCCGTGACCTCTAGTACCCACCGTCATTGAATCATGACTGATTGCACCGCTCGGCCCACCGCCTCACGAACTTATGATCGCGGGTACTGAGCTTTTCGAGCCCCCTTGCGCCAAGGACGGGCGCCCCCTTCTCCCGCGCTCTTCGCGCGGGAGAAGCAACTATCAGTCTTGCATGAGCCAGGGGGTGCCTCTTTCGAGGACGGTGTTTGCATAGACGACGAGCTTGCGGGCGCAGGCGACGACGGCAACGCTGTGGTGTTTTCCGCTTTCGGTAAGGCGTTGATAGAGGGCGACGAGAGCCTTGTTCCATCTCTGCGAGGCTGCTTGAGCGGCGGCGAACAGGGCCTTTCCGACCCGTGAGCGACCGCCTGCGACACGGGCCTTTCCTATCCATCGCCCGGATTGTTGAGTGAAGGGGGCCATTCCGGCCAGGGAGGCCGCTTCCTCACGGGTCAAATGGCCGAGCTCGGGCATACGGATGAGCAAGGTGAGTGCGGTGGGGTCGCCAAGGCCTTCGATCGAGATCAGGAGGCGATATCTTTTGAGCAGATCGGGATGAGCACGCACCTCCTTGCGCAGGCTTGTGCGTTCGGCCTTTTGCAGCTTGGTCAACCTGGCGATCTCGTCCTTGATCGTGCCGATGAGCCGCTCGTCGCGAAAGCGGTCGAGCCGGGTGCGTAACCGGCCAATGTCCTCTGCGATCTGATCGATGAAGGTCAGACGCTCAGCCAAGGGAGGAAGACGCGGATCGGGGGTGTCGAGCTCCTCTCCCCGAGCTGCGGTGCACTTGGCGATCAGCGCCGCATCGATCGGGTCGGTCTTGGCCCGCAGCTTGCGGAACCTGGCGTAGGCTCGCACCTGAGCGGGCTGGAAGACGGTGACCTTGAGGCCGGCTTCACGCATGGCATCGACCATCTCGAACTCATAACTGCCGCTCGCTTCGATGCCAACTCGTTCAACGCCGTACTCGATGAAGAAGGCGATGATCGCAGCACGACCTTGCGGCGTATTTTTCTGCCGCAGCGGTTTGCTCGAGATTCCGTCAATGGCCGCATCGAGTTCGAATTTTCCGACATCGACACCGCCAACATTCAAAGACTTGGCCATGGCCTTGCCAAGCTTTCCTGCCTGCTTTTTCGTGGTAGAATGAGTGCGCTTCATCGACCCTGCCTTGTTAAACGAACCTGAAGTTCCGGCAACTATCCGGGTCCGAAGAAGAGGCCGGTCGTGATCCTGCTTCTTCCCCAGCCCTCGAGGCTCGGGTGCCCACGATCCAACGACCGGCCGGCCTGCCCCGGGTGGCCACCCGGGGCAGGCCGCTCCTCACGGAACGACAGCCATTCTGCACTAATTCGCTGTTACAAGGTGCGTTCCGCGCAGCGGAAGGCGGATGAGGGTTCGCCGGGGACACGTTCGCGAATTCGCGCTTGCCCCAAGGCGCGAGAAAATTTGGCGTGGGCGAGTGCCAAAGGCCCTCATCCGCGCATCTGCCTCTTATCATATCCCAAGCGCGCTCCCAACCCCCACCCGGCCGCACATCGGGGATTGCGAGCTTCACAGGCCGGCCAGCGGCCGACCTCCCCCTTTCAGGGCCCTTTGCAGGGGGAGGCAAAGCGCCAATCACGTCCGCTTCTTCTACTTGAGAACCGCAGTCAAAAGGCGCCCGAGACGGAGCGGAGGAGATGAACTATGTCCCGCCGCCCCTCAAACTTTGGGGGGACGGGCATCGACGACGGTTAGGAAAAGAGCGAGCTCGCGAGGGCGGATTTCGGCATGAGCTCCATGGCCTTGAAGAGCGCGCGCGCTCTCATGAGCTCTGCCTCGGCGCCGCGCATATCGCCGGCCAATTTCAAGCTGTGCCCGAGCCCGAGGCGACAATCGGCCTCGAGACGGCGCATTTCGAGAGTCGTCGCGATTTCCAGCGCGCCGCGGAACATCGTTTGCGCGCCTTGATGATCGCGGCGCGCAAGCGCGATCTCGCCCTGTATGCGCAAGGCCCACCCCTCCGTGCCGCGCTCGCGGCGTGCCCGCACCAGAGCGAGCGCAGCCTCCGCCGAGCGTGTCGCATCGTCCAAGCGCCCTGCCAACAAGCAGGCCTCGGCACGCCGGACCTCATGAACGCTCTGCCATCGCCGGATGCTGAGTTGCTCGGCGCGTGCGACGGCGTCGTCGAGGAGAGGGAGACCTTCACCGACCCGTCCGTCAAGCGCGTAGGAGAGGCCGAGGGAGGAGAGAAAATGCGGGATGAACAGCTCGAACTCATGCTCACGCGCGATCGCCAGACCCTGTTCGAGGGTGGGGATGGCGCGATCCGGCCGATAGGCGTTCATCTCGATAACCCCGTCGGCGTAGATCGTCCGGACCAGGGCATAAGGGGAGCCCTCCCGAAGAGCCCATTCCCGAGCGTTGCGCAGCGCGCTTCTCGCTTCGGCCCACTCGCCGAGCTGCATGAAGCACGCGGCAAGGCGGATATGGCAGGCGACGGTCGCCAACAGATCCGAGAAGAGATCGCCTGAGGCCTGATCGAGCGCGGCGTTCGTCGTCGCGATCGCGCGGCGATAATCGCCAAGATCGTGATACGCGGTGGCCAACAGCATATATGTCAGGCGACGAAGCCGTGCATCGTCGACCTCCTCCGCCCGCGCCAGTGCGGTCTCGCCAAAGGACACCGCTTGCGCCGCGCCGAGAGCTTGAAGGGCATAGTCCGCCATATAGGCCGCGACATAGCCACGACGGCGCCGGTCACCGAGACGCTGGCTGAGGATATCGGCCTCGTCGAGATGGCGTCGGGCTTCGCTCAAATTGCCCACCGGCATCAGGGCGTCACGCAAGGCAAAGCGGATGCTCGATCGTCTGCTCCATGCGCTCGCGCGTTTCGGGCAAGCGGGCGAGCGCGTCGAGGGCCGATCCGAAAAAGCGGATGGCGGCGTGCATCGCGGCGCTGGAGAGAGCACGGCGTCCGGCTTCTTCGAAGCGTTGCGCGGCCGCCGGCCAGTCCTCGCCCTCCCAAAAGTGAATGGCGAGGAGCCCATAATGCGGCCGCAGATCGTCGGCGTAGACCTGTTCGATCGCGCGCGCGACCGCAAGATGCAGAGCCTTGTAAACCGGCGGCACCAGAGCCGCACGGAGGACTTCACGGATCCGATCGTGGGTGCAATCGAGCTGCGTCCCGACCACGGTGATGACGCCCCGCCGGGTCAGTTCGTCGACCGCCTCGGCGGTCGCCAGATCGCCGAGGCCGCTCGCCGCGCGGAGCAGGGCAAAATCGAACGGCCGCCCGATCACCGAGGCGATCGTCGCCAGTTGATAGGCCTGGGATCCGAGATGACGCAGCCGCGCCGTGATCATTTCTTGCACGCGCGGCGGGGCCTGGCCGCCTGCCGGCAGGCGTGCCCCTTGCCGCACCATGCGCATCGCCTCGACGATCATGAAGGGATGGCCGCGGCTCAGCGCCCATACCGCGGCGTCGAGCGAGTGATCTCCCCCTGCTTTGGGCGTTTCCGACATGGCGTGCACCAGCCGTGTCGAATCGGCTCGTTGCAAGGCGCCGAGCGCGATGCGCTCAATGCGACGATCGCGGCCGAGCGACACCAGGAACTGCTCCAACGATGTGTGGGCGGACAGCTCTTCCGTGCGGATCGCAATGACGATCATCACGCGCGCAGCCACGAGACGCCGCGCCACGAAGGACAGCAAGCTGACGCTCAGCTCATCCGCCCAGTGGAAATCCTCGAGCACGATGAGCACCGGTTGCGATGCGGCGATGCGCGCCACCAGCGCCGCGGTCGCGCTGAAGATCGGCCGAGGATCGCGCAGGTCGAGCGGCTGGGCGCGGTCGCTTTCGCAGAACGCGGGATCGATGCCGCCCAGCGCCGCACGGTCCCGCGCGCCGAGCTCGCGCAGCTCATCCCTGTCGACAAGCGGCGACAGCGCCTCGCTCCATGGCCGGAACGGAAGGTACTGCTCGGTGTCGTAGCTGTGACCGAGGAGTGTCTCGATCCCGCGCTCGCGCGCGGTCGCCACGATTTCGTCGATCAACCGGCTTTTGCCGATTCCGGCTTCGCCCAGAACCGCGATGAGGCATCCGCCATCCGCCACCGTCGCGTCGAGCGCGAGCGACAGCCGCGTGAACTCGGCGTCTGCGCCCGATGAGCGGCGTCTCGAGATGCGGGGCGAGCGGCGGTTCGGCCGGCGCGGCCGCCGGCGCCCCCACTGACTTGCGGCTGTCGCGAAGGATCTCTTGATAGAGGAGCTGCGTTTCGCGCGACGGCTGAGCCGCGAGCTCGCTGCGGAGCGTCGCGACGCATTGCTGATATTGGCGCAGCGCCGCGCTGCGGCGACCTTGCTTCGCGTGTAGCCGCATGAGCCAGCGATGGGCCGCCTCACACGTCGGCTCGATCTTGAGACAGCGCATCGCGGTCTCGCAGGCGATCTCCGGCGTGTCGGCCGCCTGCTGATCGATCGAGGCATCGAAGGCCTTGAGAAGGGCCTCGCGCAAACGTTCCCGCTCGTCGCGCAGCCACGCCTCGAATGGCTCGACATTGACGCTGAAGTCGGTCAGAAGATCGCCGCTGTAGAGGTCGATGGCCTCGGCAAGAGCGGCCGGCGTTCCCGCGGCGATGCAGGCTCGGAAGCGAGCGACGTCGGTCACGACCGCCGCCCCGTCCAGCTCGACGCCGCTGCCCCGCGTGCGAAGAAGATCGGCGCCGCCGGGATGCAGCGCCTTGCGCAGCGTCGACAAGGCATGGCGCAAGCTGTCCTGAGCCTGCCGCTCGTCGACATCATGCCAGAGGAGGTCGGCAAGGTACGCGCGCGACAACGAGTGCCCCATATTGAGCGCGAGGCAGACGAGCAGCGCGAGCGGCTTCCTGGCCGCAAGGTCGAACCGTTCAGCGCCGCTCCACGTCGCGCGGAAACTGCCGAAGAGTTGAAGATGCAATGGGTCCATGGCCGCTCAATCCGGCGGTGGTACGCCTGGTGTACCGACTCTAACGCTTGCCGCCCTCGGCGCACTTGCTTGAGGATAGCAGCCGCAGGGGCCATCCAAACGAAAGGCTTTGCATCGGCATTGTGATTGTCGGGATCGTGATCGTCGAAATCGTCTTGGATCGCGGCCTCCAGCTTGGCAATGCTTCTGAAGACACCGCGCCGTCGACCGAGAGGCAAGCGCTCGCTCCGGCGGGTCGAGATAGAGGCCTACGACATCCATGGCCTTCTCGACGAACGTCCGATTAACAGGTGACAACCAGATGCCAACTTCAGCTTCCACTCCCCGACACTCGCATCTCCGCAAGCGCCAGGAAATCTTTTGTTAGTGTTAGAACACGAGTTCGCTATGAACTGTTCATAGGCGTGTCAACAGTCGCGAGAAGATTGACCCGAAATTTTACCGATTTCCGCCTGGAGGTTGCGATTTTTCATGCCGCTTTCATGCACAAATCATGCCCGGGCTAATATTCGAGCCCCCCTCATCCGAGCTCACCTCGGAACTAGCGGGGGGAGGCCGGGAGAGGGGCGGATCGGAATGGGGGCGGCGGCTTTCCTTCTCCCGCGCTCTTCGCGCGGCGCCCTTCCTTCTCTCCGCGACCCTCGGACTTGTGCCGAGGGGAGGGCGGATGAGGGACGGATCGGACGGGAGACGCACTTCAAGGTGGGCGCCAAGCCTTGCTCGAAGAAAGCGTTTCCGGGCCCCCTCTATCGGCTCGTTTCCCCTCGAAATAAATCCGAGGGTCACGAGTCCGATCTCTCCCGCAAGGGAGAGATTTGGCGGCTAACGATCAACGCGCGCGCGTGCATGGCTCGCGCGTGCAGGGCAGCTTCCGTCATTCAAGCCGAAACGCTCATGTCGAGCGCAGGCTTGACCTCGGGCGGCAGCGGACAGACGTAAGGTGTTCCTTCCGTTCGCGCCTTGAGATCCTCTTTCGATCGCGCGATCACATCCGGATCGCTGAGCGCATCGACGGCGGTCCCCGCCATCACCTTCGCGACATGGACCAGCCCCTTATGGGCGAAGCCGGTCTTCCCCTGGCCCGTCAGCTGCCAGGAATGGAAGGGCGTGCCGATGGCGCAAGTGGCGCCGCGTGCCTGCACCGTGGGCACCACCCAGCTCACATCCCCCACATCCGTGGAGCCGACACCGCCCGCCCCTTGCGCGTTGAGCGGGACGATCATGTCGCAGAGCACTTTTCCGGGCTCGATCTTGAGGCCGTGCCGCCGATGCGCCGCCGCGATGTCCTCTTTCGAGAGCGTCGCCTGGAACTTCGCCGCGACCACCCGATCCTTCTCGTCGAAATCCGGCGGGCCGAGACGCAGGAAATTGTCGTGCATCAGCTTTTCGAGCGGCGCGTTGCCGAGAAGATTGGAGACCGCGCTCACGACGCGCGTCTCGACGCTGGTCTCGGTCATCATGGCCGCGCCCTGCGCGATCTTCCTCACCCGCCCCACGAGCGGGGTGAGCTCGGAAAGGTCGCTCGCGCGAATAAGGTAGCGCACCTTGGCGCGTGACTGCACCACGTTCGGGGCGACGCCGCCGCCGTCGAGCATCGCGTAATGCACGCGCGCGCCGTCGGGCATATGCTCGCGCATGTAGTTCACGCCGACGTTCATGAGCTCGACCGCGTCGAGCGCGCTGCGCCCGAGATGGGGCGCCGCCGCCGCATGCGAGGAACGGCCCGTGAAGGTGAAGTCGATGCGGGTGTTGGCGAGCGATTCCGGTTCGTTCACGCCCGAGAACGAGGCCGGATGCCAGGAGATGGCGATGTCCACGTCCTCGAAGGCGCCGGCGCGCACCATGAAGCCCTTGGCCGCCCCACCTTCCTCGGCCGGGCAGCCGTAATAGCGCACGCGTCCTTTCATGCCGTTGGCGGCGAGATAATCCTTGACCGCGGTCGCCGCGAGAAGCGCAGCCGAGCCCAGAAGATTATGGCCGCAGCCATGCCCGTTGCCGTTCGCCTCGACCGGACGCGGCTCGGCGACACCCGCCTCCTGGCTCAAGCCCGGCAAGGCGTCGTATTCGCCGAGGATCGCGATCACCGGGCCGCCTTCGCCCGCTTCCCCGATCACCGCCGTCGGAATGCCCGCCACATTCCTGGTCACGCGAAAGCCTTCGGCCTCCAGCGCCGCGGCATGCTCGGCGCAGGAGCGCGTCTCCGTGTAACAGAGCTCGGGCATGCCCCAGATCCGGTCGCTCAGCTCGATGAAGCTTTGCTTCTTGGCGTCCACGAGCTGCCAAATCTCTTCGCTGTTTTGCATTCCGATGCGCTCCTCACGTTTCTCTCGCCAATTGTTGCAACCGATCGCGGCCGGCGTCCAGAGGCTTTCAGGGATGCAGGGTTGCATCGGTTTGCCAGGCAAGGCGGCGAAACCGCGGCGGCTTCAGCGATGGCGATGGCGATAGCAATTTCAAGGTAGCACTCGGCGACGCGGCTCCGACGTCTGGATCAGGGTCGCTCCAGCACCGCATCTTCTTGCACAAGGGAATGCTCGTTTTGCACTTGCCTTTTCTCGCCTCACGGTGAATTTGCTCGCGAGGCGAGGTTCGGCGAAGCTCGAAGCTGGAAATTGGAAGCTGGCGACCCGAAGGTTTTCGAAGAAATGCAGAGATTTTCCGCGCTTGCCCTTCTTCGTCACGCCGTCACCGGGCACAAGGGCTGGCGGGCGCAATGGCGATCGCCCGAACCCAAGCCGTCCTACGACGCGGTCATCATCGGCGGGGGTGGCCACGGCCTCGCCACCGCCTATTATCTCGCGACGGAATTCGGCCTCTCCAACGTCGCCGTGCTCGAGAAGGGCTGGATCGGCGGCGGCAATACGGGGCGCAACACCACCATCATCCGCTCGAACTATCTCTTCGACGAGAGCGCGGCGCTTTACGACCATGCCGTGAAGCTCTGGGAGGGATTGTCGCAGGCGCTCAATTACAATGTCATGTTCTCGCAGCGCGGCGTGATGATGCTTGCCCACAACACGCATGATCAGCAAAGCCTCAAGCGCCATATCCACGCGAACCGCCTCAACGGGGTCGACAACGAATGGCTCACGGCAAAGCAGGCGAAGGCCTTCTGCCCGCCCCTCAACATCGAGTCCTCGATGCGCTATCCGGTGATCGGGGCCGCCTTGCAACGCCGCGGCGGCGTCGCTCGCCACGACGCAGTCGCCTGGGGTTACGCGCGGGCCGCCGACGCCATGGGGGTCGACATCCTGGAGAATTGCGAGGTCATGGCGATCCGGCGCGGCGTCGGCGGCGCCGTCGAGGCGGTCGAGACTACGCGCGGCACGATCGAGACGCGCAAGGTCGGCGTGGTCGCGGCCGGAAACACCAGCGTCGTGATGGCGCTGGCCGATGTGCGCATGCCGCTCGAAAGCTATCCGCTGCAGGCCCTGGTCTCCGAGCCAATCAAGCCGATCTTCCCTTGCGTCGTGATGTCGAACACCATTCACGCCTACATCAGCCAGTCCGACAAGGGCGAGCTCGTCATCGGGGCGGGCACCGACGCCTATGTCTCCTATACGCAGCGCGGGGGCCTGCACGTGCCGATGCATACGCTCGAAGCGATTTGCGAGCTCTTCCCGATGTTCCGGCGCTTGAGGATGCTGCGCAACTGGGGCGGCATCGTCGACGTCACGCCCGATCGCTCGCCGATCATCGGCAAGACACCGGTCGCGGGCCTCTACGTCAATTGCGGCTGGGGCACCGGCGGCTTCAAGGCGACGCCCGGGTCGGGTCATCTCTTTGCCTGGACCATGTCCAAGGACGAGCCGCACAAGATCAACGCGCCCTTCCGCCTCGACCGCTTCCGCGACGGTTATCTCATCGACGAGGCGGCCGCCGCGGCGGTGGCGCATTGACGCTGCAAGGTTGCGCGCAGGAGGCTTCATGCTGCTGATCGACTGTCCCTTCTGCGGCAAGCGTCCCGAGCTCGAGTTTCGCTACGGCGGGGAAGCGCATATCGCGCGCCCTTCCGATCCCGCCGAGCTCGGCGACAAGGCCTGGGGTCAATTCCTCTACGGGCGCGGCAACCCGCGCGGCCTGCACGCCGAGCGCTGGCGGCACGTGCACGGCTGCGGACGCTTCTTCAACGCGCTGCGCGACACGACGACGCGATCGTTTCACCGCGACCTACAAGATCGGCGAGGAGCGGCCGTCGTCGCCCGAAGCTCGGCGAGCGGCCGAGGCATGAGCGCGTTTCGCCTGGCCGCGGGCGGCCGCATCGACCGGACACTGCCGTTGCGCTTCACTTTCGACGGCAAATCCTACGAGGGTTTCGCGGGCGATACGCTCGCTTCCGCGTTGCTCGCGAACGGCGTGCATCTCGTCGGACGCTCGTTCAAATATCACCGCCCGCGCGGCATCTTATCGGCCGGGTCCGATGAGCCGAACGCGCTCGTCGGCGTCGGCTCGGGGAAGCGCTTCACCCCCAATCTGCGCGCCACGCAGGTCGAGCTCCATGAAGGCCTCGTGGTGGAGAGCCAGAATCGCTGGCCCTCGCTCAGGCGCGATCTCGGCGCGCTCAACGATATGTTCTCGCCGCTTTTCCCGGCTGGCTTCTACTACAAGACCTTCATGTGGCCGAAATCGGCCTGGAAACGCTTCTACGAGCCCAAGATCCGCGCCATGGCGGGGCTGGGACGTGCACCGACGCTCGCGGACGCCGACACTTACGCCAATCGCTACGCCCATTGCGACGCGCTCATCGTCGGGGCGGGACCGGCCGGCATCGCGGCGGCGCTCGCCGCCGAGGCGCATGGCGCACGCGTCATCTTGTGCGACGAACAGGCGGAACTCGGCGGCTCGCTGCTTTCCGAGACGCAAGCGGCGATCGACGGCAAGCCCGCGTCCGCCTGGCTCGCCGACGCCTTGGCGAAATTATCGCAATCGCCGAAGGTGCGATTGCTCCCGCGCACCACCGCCTTCGGCTATTTCCCGCACAATATGCTAGGCCTCGCCGAGCGCCTCACCGACCATCTCGCGGCGAAGGTCGAAGGCCGCCCGCGCGAGCGGCTGTGGCAGGTGCGCGCCAAGGAGGTGGTGCTCGCGACGGGCGCAATCGAGCGCCCGCTCGTGTTTCCGGACAACGATCGGCCGGGCATCATGCTCGCGGACGCGGCACGCCAGTACGTCTCGCGCTACGGCGTCAAGCCCGGTTCGCGCGCGGTGGTGGCGACCGCGCATGAAGAGGCCTATCGCGCGGCGCTCGATCTTGCGGAGGCTGGCGTCGAGATCGCGGCCATCCTCGACCTGCGAGGCGAAGTTTCCGGCCCATGGGCCGAGCGAGCCCGCGCCGCCGGACTCCCCATCCTGCCTTCAACCACGCTTTGCGCCACGGCCGGAAGGCACCGTGTGTCCAGCGTCGACATCGCGCCCTGCGATCGCGACGGAAGGGTCGGCAAGCGCTCGCGCATCGCCTGCGACCTCGTGCTGATGTGCGGCGGTTTCACGCCGAGCATCCACCTCTTCTCCCAATCGCGCGGCAGGCCGCGCTTTTCCGAGAGGCTGAATGCCTTTCTTCCCGGCATCAGCGCCGAGAGGGAACGCTCGGCCGGCGCTTGCCGCGGCATCTTCGGCCTCGACGCGACGATCGCGGATGGCGTGGCCGCGGGAGAAGGAGCGGCGCGCGACGCGGTGGGCGGCGGCATCGAGCCGGTGCATGCGCCGGTGCCGCTTTCGGAGGACCCGGGCGGCGGCCGCCTCGAGCCCTTGCCGCACGATCGTTCGCCTGAACGCGTGAAGGCCTTCGTCGATTTCCAAAACGATGTGACCGCGAAGGATGTGAAGCTTGCCGTACGCGAGGGCTTCCGCTCGATCGAGCACATCAAGCGCTACACCACGACCGGCATGGCGACCGACCAGGGCAAGACCTCGAACATGAACGCACTCGGCATCGCGGCCTCAGCGCTCCAGAAGCCGCTGCCGGCGGTCGGCCTCACCACCTTCCGCATGCCCTACACGCCCGTGACCTTCGGCTCGCTCGCGGGCGCCTCCCGTGCCGAGCTCTTCGATCCGGCGCGCCCAACGCCGACCCATGAGTGGGCGCGCGCCAAGCGCGCCGTGTTCGAGGACGTGGGTCAATGGAAGCGCGCCCGCTATTTCCCGCTCGCGGGCGAGGACATGCGGCGCGCCGTCGATCGCGAATGCACGGCGGTGCGCCAGTCGGTCGGCCTCTTCGACGGCTCGACGCTCGGCAAGATCGAGATCGTCGGGCCGGACGCCGCCGAATTCATGAACCGCATCTACGTCAACCCGTGGACCAAGCTCGAGCCCGGACGCTGCCGCTACGGCATCATGCTGCGCGAGGACGGCTCGATCCTCGATGACGGCGTCGTCGGGCGTCTCGCGACCGACCGCTTTCATGTCACCACCACGACCGGAGGGGCGGCGCAGGTCCTCAACCACATGGAGGATTACCTGCAGACCGAATGGTCCGGCCTCGACTGCTGGCTCACCTCGACGACCGAGCAATGGGCGGTGATCGCGGTGCAGGGTCCGGACTCGAGGAAGGTGATCGAACGCCTCGTCGAGGACATCGATCTTTCGCCCTCGGCCATGCCGCATATGAGCGTGCGCGAAGGGCGTATCTGCGGCGTGCCGACGCGCCTTTTCCGCGTGAGCTTCACGGGCGAGCTCGGCTTCGAGATCAATGTGCCGGCCGATTACGGCCGCGCCGTCTGGGAAGCGGTCTTCGACGCCGGCTTCTCGCGCCGCATCACGCCCTACGGCACCGAGGCCATGCATGTGATGCGCGCCGAGAAGGGTTACGTCATCGTCGGGCAGGACACCGACGGTACCGTGACGGCGCAGGACGTCGGCCTTTCCTGGGCGATCGGCAAGGCGAAGAAGGACTTCGTCGGCAAGCGCTCGCTCTCGCGGCCCGCGATGAGCGACCCCGGGCGCAAGCAACTGGTCGGGCTTCTGGTCGAGGACCCGAGCGTCGTCCTCGAGGAAGGCGCGCAAATCGTCGTCGATGCGCAACGTTCGATCCCGATGCCGATGATCGGCCATGTGACCTCCGCCTATTTCAGCGCCGCGCTCGGGCGCGGCATCGCGCTCGCCATGGTCGCGGGCGGGCGCCGGCGCATGGGAGACAAGCTCTATGTGCCCATGGCGGAGGGCGTGATCGCGGCGACCGTCACGAAGCCCATCTTTCTCGATCCGGAAGGCAAGCGGCTCGATGACTGATCTTCGCAGACGCGGCGCGCTCGAAGACATCGGCGACTCCGGCGGCGCGGGCGCCCTCTCGATGCTGCCGCCCTTGTCGCGGCTCATCTACAGGGGCCGCATCTCGACGATCGGACGGGTGACGGCGGCCTTCGGGGTCGAGCCCGCGATGGAGCCGTGCCGCGCGACCGTTTCGGGCGAACGCGCGGCGCTCTGGCTCGGTCCGGACGAATGGCTGCTGCTCGCGAAGGAAGGGGAGGCCGCGGCCATCATCGACGCGCTCACCGGCGCCCTTGCGCCTCTCCCCCATTCGCTCGTGGACGTGAGCCACCGCCAGACGGCGTTGAAGGTTTCCGGCGAGCATGCGGCCTTGCTCTTGAACGCGGGTTGCCCGCTCGATCTCGATCGGCACGCCTTCCCGGTCGGGATGTGCACGCGCACGCTCCTGCAAAAAACCGAGATCGTGCTTTGGCGGATTGCGGAGAACGTGTTCCACCTCGAGGTGGCGCGCTCCTTCGCGCCTTACGCCTGGCGATTTTTGGAACAAGCGGAACGGGATTTGTGAAAGAGAGTGAAGAGGGAGGAGTGAAGAGTGAGAGAGTAGGAGTAGAGAGTAGTGATGGTGAGTAGCTACTCGCTCTTCACTTTTTACTCTTCACGCACTTTTCACCACTCACTCTTCGCTACCGCTGTTGCGTCTCCCAATCGGGCGCGACGTAAAAAGGCGCGTTCGAGGCCGGCAGCATCTCGCGACCGAGAATATGATCGGACGCCTTCTCGCCGATCATGAGGGTGGGTGCGTTGAGGTTTCCCGTGGTGATCGACGGCATGATCGAGGCGTCGACGACGCGCAAGCCCTCGACGCCGAGCACGCGCGTCTCACTGTCGACGACCGCCATCGGGTCGCCGGCGCTGCCCATCTTGCAGGTGCAGGAGGGATGAAAGGCGCTCTCGACCTTGGCGCGGATGAAGGCATCGATGGCGTCGTCGCTCACGACATCGCTGCCCGGCTGGATCTCGCGGCCGCGATAGCGGTCGAAGGCGGCCTGCGCGAAGATCTCGCGCGTGAGGCGCACGCAAGCGCGCATCTCCTCCCAATCGTCGGGATGGCTCATATAGTTGAAGAGAATGCGCGGCTTCTTGCGCGGATCGGCCGAGGCGAGCCTGACCCATCCGCAGCTCTTCGAGCGCATCGGCCCGACATGGGCCTGGAAGCCATGCTCGGTCGCGAGCGATTTTCCGTCATAGGAGACGGCAAGCGGCAGGAAGTGATACTGGATGTCGGGGTAGCGGATGCCGGCGCGGCTGCGGATGAAGCCGCAGCTCTCGAAATGATTCGTCGCGCCGAGCCCGTCCTTGCGCAAGAGCCAGCGCAAGCCGATCAGCCCCTTCGCCAGCGGCCCCATGGACGAATAAAGCGTGATCGGCTCCTTACACGCCATCTGGAAGTAGAATTCGAGATGGTCTTGCAGGTTCTCGCCGACGCCCGGAAGATGCCGCACCGGCTCGATGCCGTGCCTGCGCAATTCCTCGCCGGGCCCGATGCCTGAGAGCTTCAAGAGTTGCGGCGTGTTGATGGCGCCGCCCGCGAGAATGATCTCGCGGCGCGCCGCGACCGTCTCCTCGGCACCGCCGCGCAGATAGGTGACGGCGACGGCGCGAAGGCCCTCGAAGCGGACACGGGTCGCGAGCGCCTTCGTCCGCACCGCCACGTTCGGACGTTTCATGGCTGGACGAAGGTAGGCCTTCGCGGCGCTCCAGCGGGTGCCGCGATGGACCGTCATGTCCATGCGGCCGAAGCCCTCCTGCCGGAAGCCGTTGATGTCCGCTGTCTCGCCATAGCCCGCCTCCCGCGCCGCCGCGATGAAGGCAGGGTAGAGCGGGTTCACGAGGCTGCCGTAGCGCGTCTTGAGCGGGCCGTCCGTTCCTCGATAGGCATCGCCGCCCTCCTCACGGGCTTCGGCGCGCCGGAAATACGGCAGCACGCGCGCGTAGCTCCAGCCTTTCGCGCCTTCGCTCTCCCAACGGTCGAAATCGAGCGGATTGCCGCGCACATAGACGAGGCCGTTGATCGAGGAGGAGCCGCCGAGCCCCTTGCCGCGCGGGCAATGCAGGCGCCGGCCGCCAAGATGCGGCTCGGGCTCGCTCTCGTAGCCCCAGTTGTAGCGCTCCATGTTCATCGGGATCGACAAGGCGCTCGGCATGTCGACGAGGATCGAGCGATTGGCGCCGCCATGTTCGAGGACGAGCACGGTGAAGCGGCCGTCCTCGCTGAGACGCGAGGCGAGCACGCAGCCGGCCGAGCCCGCGCCGACGATCACATAGTCGAAGGTATCGCCGTCCTTGTTCACGTCGAGCTCATCTCGCTGCGCTGATTAACCGAGGCCGCGGCGAGGGCGACCACGGATCGGCCCGGCGCGTCAAGGACTCGAAGGCATTCGCTCTGGCGTCAGGACGCGCGGTCGACGATAACGAAGTGGTGAGAGCCCGCTCCACCGCCTCGGGCTCGTGATCGATAATGGTCAAAAGCACGCGAGCAGGCCCTTCGGGAGCTCGAATGCCCTGCTCCCAGTTCTTGAGGTTGGCTGGGGAGATGCCGAACTTGCTGGCAAAGGCATTCTGGCTCAGTCCCAGCTTTGCCCTGATCGCGCGGACATCCACTTCCGAGGGCACGTGAACACGATAGGTCGAACGCTCGGCATCTCCGCGAGCGATGGCCCGAGCTTCTTTCGCCGCCTTGATCAGGCGTTTTCCAAGCGTCGTCATTTTCGCCTCCGTAGCTCCTTCACTTTCGCGCGCACACCCGCACGGTAATCTTCGGCAATCGTGGATAGCTCGACTCTTCAACGCGTTACGATCGGCCTGAGAGATATTCGCCCGCTCACCCTTCGAAATGAGTGCGAGCAGGAACACGGGAATATCCTGCGCCACGTAATAGGTGATCACTCGGTAGCCGCCGCTTTTGCCTTTACCTCGTCCCGCAATCCTGACTTTCCTGGCGCCTCCCGTTCCTACGATCACATCGCCCATCGTGGGATTGGCGGAGATTGTGGAAATGATGTTTTCCGCCTCTTCGAAGCTGACTCCGGCCGCTTTCCGATCGGCCAGATAGGTCGGCGTCTCAATGACCGTCTGCATTATGCATGAGTATACGTCAACGACGTATAAACGTCAACGCCGAACGCCAACCGCTGAACGCCATCTCGACATCGGCAACACGCGCGACTCGCCATCCCAATGCCGCATGGTGATCTTGTCATAAGTAGCGTTGTCCATGACGCCGCTAGCCTGCATTCCCTTTGCAGTCTCGAGCAGCTCCCTTGTCAGACGGCTCTTTCTCTTTGGTTTCGTTCTCATCTCGTCACCTCAACCAAAATTCTATCCTCGCGAGCCTTCCCGAGAACATGAGCGTCAGCCTTCAACCAAGAGGCAGCGATGTCCTGAAGGGTCGCCAATTCCTTGGCCGTAATGTTCTCGCGCTCGTTAGATCGCGATCCGCGTCGCGGCCCAGCACCTCGAAACGCGCGAGACCTCGCTTGCTCAGGCGAGCACGACAATTCTGAATGGCGTCGCTTTCGCGAGGGTCCCACTTCGAACTCCGAACGTAAATGCAGCAATATATCCAGGCGAGCATATCATTTCGAGTGCAATGGCGAGCATCAGCGCCAAGCGTCGACACCAAAACGTCCCTTCACCCGCCCATGCGCGGCGCCGCTTTTACGCTCATGGGCCCACGCGGCAGCGTGTTTGACAGACCCTCGGCTTCTCGGCCAGAGGGTCGAGATGGCACAAAACGGCGTCGCGGAGGAAGTCGATGCGGTGGTCGTCGGCGCGGGCGTCGTCGGCCTCGCCGTGGCGCGCGCATTGGCGCTCGCGGGTCGCGAGACGATCATTCTCGAACGCGAGACCACGATCGGCACCGGCACGAGCTCGCGCAACAGCGAGGTCATCCACGCCGGCATCTACTACCCGAAGGATTCGCTGAAGGCGCGCCTATGCGTCGCCGGCCGCAAGGCGCTCTACGCCTATTGCGATGCGCATGGCATCCCCTATCGCCGCTGTGGCAAGCTGATCGTGGCGACAGGAGACGAGCAGCGCGGGGCGCTCGAGCGCGTCTTCGCCAGGGCGCGCGCCAATGGCGTCGAGGATGTCGAGCTCCTCTCGCGCTCGCGGGCGATCGAGCTCGAGCCCGAGCTCTCCTGCACCGGCGCGCTCTTGTCGCCCTCGACCGGCATTCTCGACAGCCACGCCTTCATGCTGGCGCTGCTCGGCGATGCGCAGGCGAACGGAGCGGCGATCGCCTTCGGCAGCAGCGTCTCGGGCGGGCGGATCGACGAGCACGGGCTCGTCATCGAGGTCGCCTCGGAGGGCGAGGTGACGCGGCTCGCACCGCGGCTTCTCGTGAACTGCGCCGGCCTCCACGCCCAATCGCTCGCCGCCTCGATCGACGGCTTGCCGCGCGAGACGATCCCGTCCTTGCGCTACGCCAAGGGCAATTATTTCCAGCTCCTCGGGCGCGCGCCCTTCACGCGCCTCATCTATCCCGTGCCCGAGACTGGCGGCCTCGGCGTGCATCTCACGCTCGACCTCGGCGGCCAAGCGAAATTCGGGCCGGATGTCGAATGGATCGAAAGCCTCGACTACACGGTCGATGCGGCGCGAGGTGCCAGATTCTACGCGGCGATCAGAACCTATTGGCCGGGGCTTCGGGACGATGCGCTCGTCCCCGGATATGCCGGCATCCGTCCCAAGCTTCCGGCGACCGACAATGTGGCGGATTTCATGATCCAGGGGAAAGACGATCATGGGATCGAGGGATTGATCAACCTCTACGGCATCGAATCGCCGGGCCTCACCTCCTCGCTCGCCATCGGGGATTATGTGGCGAGCCTTGCCGAGAGCGATAAAGGGCCTCTTTGAGAGCATTGCGTCTCGCCGGGCTAAGGCACAAGCCGCGTTCCCGACCTCCCGAGCAAGATTTTCCCGGCGTGCCGAGATCGGCTCCTCGCGTCCAGCATTGATTGCTGCATTGCAGCGAAGATGCTTGCGGGAAGGCCCCCACCTATATAGAGGCTGGGTCCTCGATTTCCGTAAGCCTCCGCTTCGTTCGGCCCCGAGCTTGCCGAGGCGGGGGCCTTTCTCGTTTCAGGTCGTGATATGAACATCCGCAACATCGCCATCATCGCCCATGTCGATCATGGCAAGACGACGCTGGTCGACAAGCTGCTCGGCCAATCCGGCGCCTTCCGCGAGAATCAGCGCGTCGCCGAGCGCGTGATGGATTCGAACGAGCTCGAACGCGAGCGCGGCATCACCATTCTGGCGAAATGCACATCCGTGGTGTGGAAGGGCACGCGCATCAATATCGTCGACACGCCCGGCCATGCCGATTTCGGCGGGGAGGTCGAGCGCATTCTCAGCATGGTCGATGGCGCGATCGTGCTCGTCGATGCCGCCGAAGGGCCGATGCCGCAGACGAAATTCGTGGTCTCGAAGGCCTTGAAGATCGGGCTGAGGCCGATCGTCGCGGTGAACAAGATCGACAAGCAGGAGGCGCGCCCGAGCGAGGTGGTGAACGAGGTGTTCGACCTGTTCGCCGCGCTCGACGCGAGCGACGCGCAGCTCGATTTCCCGATCCTCTACGGCTCGGCGAAGCAGGGCTGGATGGCGCTCACCCCGGAGGGGCCGAAGAACCAGGGCATGGCGCCGCTCTTCGACCTCGTGCTGCGCCATGTGGCGGAGCCTGGTGTCGAGGAAGGCCCCTTCCGCATGCTCGGCACCATCCTCGAGGCCAATCCCTATCTCGGGCGCATCATCACCGGGCGCATCAGTTCCGGCGTCGTGAGATCGAACCAGACCATCAAGGCGCTCTCCCATGACGGGCGCCTGATCGAGCAGGGGCGGGTGTCGAAAATCCTCGCCTTTCGCGGCATCGAGCGCCAGCCGATCGAGAGCGGGGAGGCGGGCGACATCGTCGCCATCGCGGGCCTGGGCAAGGGCACGGTCGCCGACACTTTCTGCGCGCTCGAGGTGACCGAACCGCTGCACGCCCAGCCGATCGACCCGCCCACGGTCGCCATGTCCTTCCTCGTCAACGATTCCCCGCTCGCGGGCACGGAGGGCGACAAGGTGACGAGCCGCGTCATCCGCGACCGCTTGTTGCGGGAAGCGGAGGGCAATGTGGCCTTGCGCGTTTCGGAGACGCCCGGCAAGGACGCGATGGAGGTCGCCGGCCGCGGCGAGCTCCAGCTTGCCATCCTCATCGAGCAGATGCGGCGCGAGGGCTTCGAATTGTCGGTGTCGAGACCCAAGGTCGTGCTCAAGCGCGACGCGTCGGGAGAGCTCCTCGAGCCGATCGAGGAGGTGACGATCGACGTCGACGAAGAGCATTCCGGCATCGTCGTGCAGAAGATGTCGGAGCGCAAGGCCGAGATGGTCGAGATGCGCCCCTCAGGCGGCGGCCGGCTTCGGCTCGTGTTCCACGCGCCGACGCGCGGGCTCATCGGCTATCAGGGCGAGCTCTTGACCGACACACGCGGCACGGCGGTGATGAACCGGCTGTTTCATGTCTATGCGCCCTTCAAGGGGGAGATCACCGGGCGCCGCAACGGCGTCCTGATCGCCAATGAGCAGGGCGAGGCCGTCGCCTATGCGCTCTGGAATCTCGAGGATCGCGGCCCGATGATGATCGAGCCGGGCTGGAAAGTGTATCAAGGCATGATCGTCGGCGAGCATACGCGCGACAATGACCTCGAGGTGAATGTGCTCAAGGGCAAGAAGCTCACCAATATCCGCACCACCTCCAAGGACGAGGCGGTGCGCCTGACCCCGCCCATCCGCATGACCCTGGAGAAGGCCTTGGCCTATATCCAGGACGACGAGCTCGTCGAGGTGACGCCGAAATCGGTGCGCTTGCGCAAGCTGATCCTCGACCCGAACGACCGCAAGAAGGCGGTGCGGATGAAGGAGGCTGAGGCGGTTTAGCGGCCGTCTCGGAAGGAGTGAGGAGCGAATAAGGAGTGAGCAGGGAGGAGTGAATAGTGAGAAGCGAGCGATTCTCCTAACCGCTCCTTCGCTTCACTCCTCACTCCTCGCGCTTCACTCCTCACTTGACGAGCGCGCCCCAATTTCCTGAAGCTTCTCCGGTAGCTCCGGGGAGGCGCGGTGCCGATGGCTATTCTCTACGCCGTCCTGATCGATCCCTTCGTGCAGATGGCGGGCGCGCCCGACCTCTTGGCGCAGACCATATGGGAGGGCCTCGTGGCGGGCGTGCTCTACGCCCTCATCGCACTCGGCTTCGTGCTCATCTACAAGGCGTCGGGGGTCTTCAATTTCGCGCAAGGCATCATGGTGGTGTTCGCGGGGCTCACGCTCGTCGGCCTTTACGAAAAGGGCGTCCCGGTGGTCCTCGCCTTGGCGCTCACGCTTCTCGTCATGCTGGCGCTCGCCTTCGCGGTACAGCGCCTGGTGCTGCATCCGCTGGTCAACCAGCCCGAGATCATCTTGTTCATGGCGACCTTCGGGCTCACCTATGTGCTGATCGGCGTGGGCGAGCTCGTCTTCGGCGGCGACCCGAAGAACATGATCACCGCCGAGCTCCATCTGCCGCAAGGAACGATCGACGCGAAGATGCTCGGCGGCGTCGTGAGCTTTCAGAAGCTCGATATCGCCGCCGCCGCGATCGCGGGCCTCCTCATCGGTGCGCTCGCCTTCTTCTTCCAATCGACGAGGATCGGGCGGGCGTTGCGCGCCGTCGCCGACAGTCACAAGGCGGCGCTTTCGGTCGGCATCTCGCTCGATCAGATTTGGGTCATCGTCTGGTTCGCGGCCGGCATCGTGGCGCTCGTGGCCGGGATTTTGTGGGGCGCGCGCTCCAACGTCTCGTTCGCCTTGCAGATCGTCGCGCTCAAGGCGCTGCCCGTGCTGATCCTCGGGGGCTTCACCTCCGTGCCCGGCGCCATCGTCGGCGGCCTCATCATCGGGGTCGGCGAAAAGCTCGCCGAGTTCTATTGGGGGCCGCTCTTCGGCGGCGGCATCGACAGCTGGTTCGCCTATGTGATCGCGCTCGTCTTCCTGCTGTTTCGCCCGCACGGGCTGTTCGGCGAGAGGATCATCGAGCGGATTTGACGATAGATGCCAGGGAATTACGGTGACAGTGCACTTAATTCCAGGAACTCCCTTCGCCTCCGGGTGATGCCAGAATTAAGTGCACTGTCACCGTAATTCCGACCTCGCCGGCCAGCGCGCGGGCGAAGGGTTGATATGGCGCAAGATTATATCTATCAGGCGATAAATTCGATCGTCGCGCGCCGCGTCGGGCGGAGGCCCCGCAATCCCGATGAGCAATTTACCTTCCCTGCGCGGCGTCCGGGCCTTCGTCACCGGGCATACGGGTTTCAAGGGCTCATGGCTCTGCGCCTGGCTGAAGCGCGACGGAGCGGAAGCAGCGGGCCTTGCCCTCGCGCCGGAGCGTGACGGCCAACCGAACCTCTTCGAGGCCGCCGCTGTCGCTCGCGGCATGCGCTCGAGCATCGGCGACATACGCGACTTCGAGCTGGTGGAACGTGAAATCGGGGAATTTCAGCCGGACATCGTTTTCCACCTTGCCGCCCAACCGCTGGTGCGGCGCTCCTATCACGATCCGTTGGGCACATTTTCCACCAATGTGATGGGCACCGCCCATGTGCTCGAGGCGGCGCGTCGCTGCGGATCGGTCCGCGCGATCGTGTGCGTGACGACCGACAAGGTCTACGCGAACAAGGAATGGGTGTGGGGCTATCGCGAGGACGATCCGCTCGGCGGCGCCGATCCCTACAGCGCCAGCAAGGCGGCGGCCGAGATCGTGGCCGGATCCTATCGCCGCAGCTTGCTGGCGCTCGACGGCAACCGCGTCGCGCTCGCCACGGCGCGAGGCGGCAATGTGATCGGCGGCGGCGACTGGTCGCAGGATCGCCTGGTTCCGGACATCGTCAGGTTCATCAATGCCGGCCAGCCGATCGTGTTGCGCAATCCAGGCGCCATCCGCCCCTGGCAGCATGTGCTCGAGCTCATCGGCGGCTATGTGACCCTCGGCGAGCGCCTTTTGGCCCATCCGGCCCAAGCCGGCGAGGCCTGGAATTTCGGTCCCGGCCGCGACAACGAAGTCGATGTCGAGCGGCTGACGCGCCATTTCGCGCAAGCCTATGGCGATGAAAGCGCGCGCATCGAGGTCGTCCCCTCGCCTCTCAAGGAAGCGCATTTTCTCAGGCTCGACATTGCAAAGTCCATCGCCCTTCTCGGCTGGCGGCCGCGGCTCGGCTTCGCACGCACCATCGCGCTGACCGCCGAATGGTATCGCGGCTTTCATCGCGAAGGACTGGCCGCCGACGCCCTGATGGCGCGACAGATCGAAGCCTTTTCCGAGCTCGGCGGATGAGCTTCGAAACGGCGCTCGTGACGGGAGCCAGCGGTTTCGTCGGCCGCGCGCTCGTCGCGCATTTGCGACGCGGCGGCAAGCGCGTCGTCGTCGCCGGGCGGCCGACCTCCGCGCTGCCCCCTGCCGAACGCGAGGTCCGGCTCGAGAGGGTGCGCGTCGAGCCGATCGCCGAAGCGCTTCGCGGCGAAAGGGTGGACATCATTTTCCACTGCGCGGCCTATGGCGTCAGCCCGGCGGACAGGGATCGCGCGCCGATGTTCGAGACGAATGTCGCGGCGACCGGCGCCTGGGTCGAGGCCGCGGCCGCGCTCGCAGCGAAGGCCTTCGTCCACGTCGGTTCATGCTCGGAATACGGGCCCGTCGCGCATGCCGAGCGCGTTCGCGAAAATCATCCGCTGGATGCCCGGGACCTCTACGGCGCGTCGAAGGCCGCGGGCGGGCAATGGGGAAGCGCCTTGGCACGCTCGCTCGGCGTGGCCTTCCAATGGGTGCGCCTCTTCGGGGTGTTCGGGCCGGGCGAGGCGTCCCACCGCCTCGTGCCTTATGTGCACGATCGTCTTTCCCGAGGCGAGCACGTCGATCTCACCTCGGGCCTGCAATGGCGGGACTTGCTTTACGTCGACGACGCTGCGGCCGGCCTCATGCGCGCGGCCGAGATCGCGCTCGAAGGACGGCTCGGCCCGTTCAATCTCTGCTCGGGCGAGCCCGTCACCGTGCGGGCGCTCGTCGAGGAGGTCGCCCGCCAGATGGGCGCTTCTCCCGATCGCCTCGACTTCGGGGCGCGCCAGCATCGCCCCGACGAGCAGATGTGGATGGTGGGCGACGTTTCGCGGCTTGCGCAGGACGGCGGTTTCCGGCACTCAATCGGGCTCGACGAGGGCGTGGCGCTCGCTTTGCGCGCTCTCGACCTGGGGCCGGAGGCTTCCAGCATATGATGTCTCGCAAGCTCATCAGCATCTGCGTTCCGGTCTACAACGAAGAGGACAATGTCCGTCCGCTTTACGAGCGCGTGAACGCGGTGATGGCCGGGCTCGAGCATCGCTACGATCACGAAATCCTGTTCACCGACAACCGCAGCGAAGACAGGACCTTCGAGCGGCTCGCCGCCTTGGCGCTCGAGGACAAGCGGGTGCGGGTCATCCGCTTCTCGCGCAATTTCGGCTTCCAGCGCTCCATCCTCGCGAACTATGTGAACGCGCGCGGGGATGCGGCCATCCAGCTCGACTGCGACCTTCAGGACCCTCCCGAGCTCATCGTCGACTTCCTGCATCGATGGGAGGAGGGGTACGAGGTGGTTTACGGCGTTCGCGGCAATCGCCCGAAGGAAAATCGGCTCGTCTTCGCGTTGCGACGTCTCTTCTACCGCCTGATCGACAGCTTGAGCGAGGATGCGCTGCCGCATGACGCAGGCGACTTCCGCCTCATCGATCGTCGCGTGATCGAGGAATTGCGGCATGTCCGCGATCAACAGCCCTATTTGAGGGGCCTCATCGCGGCCATGGGCTTTCGCCAGATCGGCCTTCCCTACAATCGCGCCGCCCGCGAGCGCGGCAGCAGCAAGTTCGGTTTCTGGCGCCTCGTGGGCCTGGCGCTCGACGGCATCTTGCACCACTCGATCGTGCCCTTGCGCCTCGCGACGGCCGTCGGTTTCGTGATGTGCTGCCTCGCCTTCCTGGGCGCGCTCTATTTCCTCGTCGCCCGGACGTTCGGCGCCGAGTGGCCCGAAGGCTGGGCGAGCCTCAGCGTCCTCGTCCTTTTCTCGATCGGCCTGAACGCGCTTCTCCTGGGGATCATCGGCGAGTACATCGGCCGGATCTTCAAGAACGTGAAGACGATGCCGCTCGTCATCATCGACGACGTGATCGATCACGAAAGCGACACGGGCAAACCAGGTTTGGGCAAGACGAAGTTGAGCGACACGAAGTTGAGCGAAACGGCGGCGGGCGGGACAAGCATGAGCGAGACGCCGCCGAACTCGCCGGCCGAGAGCATCCTGAACCGGCTCGATCCATCCCACAAAGCCGCCGGCCGCTGATTTGCCGGAACGCAGCGGAGCCGAATCATGAAAGTCGTGTTGCTCGCAGGCGGTTTCGGCACCAGGTTGAGCGAGGAGACAGGCGTCAGGCCAAAGCCGATGATCGAGATCGGCGGCTTGCCGCTCCTGCTTCACATCATGAAGAATTGCAGCACCCAGGGCTTCAACGATTTCGTGATCTGCCTGGGTTACATGGGATATTACATCAAGGAATATTTCTCGAATTACGCGCTGCATCGCAGCGATGTCACTTATGATTTCGGGACGGGCCAGGTCGATTTCTTCAATCGCGTCACCGAGAACTGGCGCGTGACGCTGCTCGACACCGGCATCGACACGATGACCGGAGGACGGCTGAAGCGCGTGCGCCCCTTCCTCGGCGATGAGCCCTTCATCATGACCTATGGCGATGGGCTGGCGGATATCGACTTGAAGACGCTCACCTCCTTTCACCGGGGCCACGGCAAGCGCGCGACCGTCACCGCGGTGCAACCTGCGGGCCGCTTCGGCGTGCTCGAGCTCGCGGAGGATGGATCGGTCACCGCATTTCGCGAGAAGCCGGAAGACGAGATCGGTTGGATCAACGGCGGGTTCTTCGTGCTCGAACCTTCCGTGACGGATCTCATCGAGGGCGATGAGACGGTGTGGGAACGCGGCCCGCTCGAGCAGCTTGCGCAGCGCCGGGAACTTGCCGCCTATCGCCATCACGGCTTCTGGCAACCGGTCGACACCTTGCGCGAGAAGCGGCTCCTCGAAGAGCTATGGACCCAAAGACGGGCGCCCTGGAAGAACTGGTCCTGAGCGGCGGCCTCACCCACAACCGTCCTGGCCGGGCCTTTACCGGGCATCCACGCCTTCTAAAACGGGGAGGCGGAGCGGTTCAGGAGAGGCGGCGCGCGGTGGCGTAATATTGGGCCCCGAGCGGGCACCATCGGAGTCCCTTCTCGAGGGGCCGCAACCACCGCAGAAAATGAGGAAAGAAGAAGCGATAGCAAATCTTTGCATCGCGAAATCCCGCCGCCGTGACACGGGCCTTCAACTCCTTGGCGGTGATGAGCACCGCGTTTTCGTCGAAGGCGCAAGCTTCCACGACACGGCGCGTGAGCGGGTTGAAGGGGTTGTGCTCGAAGATGAACAACGAGCCGCCGGGCTTCGTCACCCGGTGAAGGTCGCGAAGAATTCGGTGATGCTCCGCCGCCGGAATATGATGAAAGACGCACGCCGAGAAGACGGTATCCACACTCGCGTCGGAAAGGGGCAAGGCGCCCGTCTCGCTCAAGGGAATGAGCCTTGCAAGTCCCGGATATCGGTGTTCCGCGATCTCGAGGCTCTTGCGCGACACATCGGCCCCGATGAGCTCGGCATCGGGAAATTCCCGGCGCAGATGCGGCAGCGAGCCGCCCACCCCGCAGCCGAAGTCGAGAATGTTCAAGCCCTCGACTGAAGCCTTCGCCGCAAGCAGGTGCCGCCGCATGTCGGCCGGCTTGTAGCTCGCGAAAAAGAGAGGCCCCTCACCGCTCGCCTCGAGGACGCTGGCGTGAAGCTGTTCATACTCGTCCGCGAAGCGATCGAATTCCTGTTCGAGCATGTCAGGCTTTCAAAAGGGTGCGGCCGGCGCGGTCCGCCGGAAAGTCACGAAACTGCATGCGCTTGCCATGGAAGAGGCTACCGGACAACATTCAAATGCCGATAGGATGTGGCGGCACCGCCCGGCAGCGCGCCATGGCGGGAACCCACCGTTTCTTCCATTTGCCGCATCGCGTCAGAAGAATACGGAAGAGTTGAACATGTTCTACCGCGAAACCGGCCAGTTCAAGACGAGCTACGCGGCCGACATGGCCGTTTTCCCGATTCGCCAGGACCGCATCGGGCTCGCCATCATCCTCGCCGTCGCGCTCGTCGGCATTCCGCTTCTCGGCTCGCCCTTCTTTCTCGACGTGATCATGGTGCCGCTGCTCGTCCTGTCGCTCGCGACCGTCGGGCTCAACATCCTCACCGGCTACACGGGCCTCCTGTCGCTCGGCACCGGCGCCTTCATGGGGGTCGGCGCCTTCGCCTGCTACAAGCTCACCAGCATCTTTCCCGGCGTCAACATCCTCGTTTGGATCATCGCGTCCGGCCTGTTCTCGGCGCTCGCGGGTGCCGTGTTCGGCCTGCCTTCGCTGCGCATCAAAGGCTTCTACCTCGTGGTCGCGACGCTCGCGGCGCAGTTCTTCCTGCAATGGGTATTCACGCGCACGGCCTGGCTCGTGAACTACAACACCTCGGGCGCGATCGAAGTCCCGTTGCGCAGCCTGTTCGGCATCCCCCTCACCGGCGCGACCGCGTCTCCGCTGGCGCGCTATTACGCGACGCTCGGCATCGTCATCCTTCTCACCCTCCTCGCCTCGAACCTCGTGCATGGCCGCGTCGGCCGGAACTGGATGGCGGTGCGCGACATGGACATCGCGGCCGAGCTCATGGGCATCAAGCTCCTGCCGACGAAGCTCCTCGCCTTCGCCGTGTCGAGCTTCTATTGCGGGGTCGCCGGCGCGATGCTCGTGTTTTTCTGGCAAGGCAGCGCCGAGCCCGAGGTGTTCTCCGTCGAGCAATCCTTCCAGATTCTGTTCATGGCGATCATCGGCGGTCTCGGAAGTCTCATCGGGTGCTTCCTGGGCGCGGCGCTGATCTACATCCTGCCGATCCTCTTGCGTGCCGCGCTTCCCGCTGTCGGGCTCACCGTGACCCCCGCGACCGTCGAGCAGCTCACCTTCGTGATCACCGGCGCACTGATCATCATCTTCCTCGCGCTCGAGCCGAATGGACTCGCAAGGTTGTGGTCGACGGGAAAGCAGAAGCTGAGGACCTGGCCTTTTCCGTATTAGAGGAGACCTTCTGCCTTAAGGCTTACATCTGGCGCCTCAAGCCATTCGATGGTAGGCGAAGCTTCGCCGATCCCCGTCTCGCCCATGCGGGGGCGCTCTAATTCGAGGCGTTGATGCGCATACCTATGATCGGCAATTGGGGCAGCAAGCTCGCCATTTCGGCCGGTCTCGCCTTCGCGTTTTCGCACGCGGCCGCTGATCCCGTGCCGCACAAGACCAAGAATTCGGAGATCCTATTCATCGACGGCAAGCCGCGACGGATCATCATCCACACGAATTCCGCCCCGCAGAAGGACATCAGGATTCTTGGCCGCTCCTTCACCGACAGTGAATGCCATGTGATCGGGCTTGCCAATTACGATGTCATCACGCCACCGGTGAACGGGGCGGTCTGTTACAGGGAGGAAACTCAGACCATTACCGTACAACCCTTCGGAAACCGTGACGGCCACTGCCTCGGCACGCCAGCCCTCACGCGCGTCGTGTATTATAGGCCAAGCGGCGCCTATCTCGGGCAGGATGCGTTTCAATACGCGCTGATGGATGCGAAACGCCAGCCGATATCGATCGCCGATGTCGATGTAACCTTGACGCAACCTCGCGGCCCTTCGCGGCAGCCAGCCGCGAAGACTTCACCCGAAGCCGCCACGATCCAGCAAAACCCGGGGCCGATGCCCCGCTGCGCCGATCCGGTTTCGTAGAGGAACCCGTCCCGTTTGCATGCCGAAGCGGTTTGCGCCGGTCACCATGCTTACCGAGGCGGCGGCTGACGGAGCAAGTTGCGGCGAGGCTCCCGCCGATCCCTACGCGCCCGTGTCGACAGAGCTCAGCGCCGAACCTGCTTGAGCAGGGTTGCGAGATCGGTCTCGTCTGGCCGCAAGATGAAGGGTGTTTGCGGGTAGAGGCCGAGCCTGAACGGATTGCCCGCCATGCGCTCTTTCGTGCGGATCATCGCCAATACGGCGGGGGCGCACTCCCATTTGCCGCCTCGGCTATTATCGGTCGGATCATAGCTCGAGGCGGAATAGAGGTAGCAGAGCGTGACGTAGCGATGGGTCTGATTTGGCACCAGAGCCTCGTCCACCTTCCAGCGGCCCGGGGTCACGACACGGCTTCCCGGATACCAAAGATAGCTCCGACCATCCAGTGCGTTGTACTCGATCTGCGTTCCATGGGCTCGATCGTAGGTCATGCGCGTATAATTTGAGATGTAAGCGTGGACCTTAGCCGTTGTAGAAGCCATTTCGATGTAACGCTTCGCCTCCTCGAGCCTTTCTGGAGAGCGCGCCAGCGTTCGTCGATGGTGTATTCTGCGCAAATACATCATTTTGACTAGAGAAATACAATAACCCGACGGCGACCGCGGTCGACAAAATTGAACGCAGCAAAAGAGGTCGGAAAGCCTTGACGGGTGCCCCCAATCGAGTGAGCGATAATTAGCGCGGCGTCGTGAAAGAAGAGGCCGCAAGACGACGTTGGCGCGCCGCCGCCCTACAGTCAACGGCGCGACGGTTCAAGGGGGTGCCCTAAGAGTGGTTCTCGATCGCCTGGATCAGGTCGGGCCGGGAGATGCGGCATTGAGCGCTGGCATGGCCCATATGTCGGCGACCATGCGATCAATGCCTCACTCTCAATTTTCATCTGGGATGGTTTGATCGCGGTTGTGGGCCGATCATCACCTCCGGCAAGGAACCGCGTGAACGCGCGCGGCGGAAAAGGCGCCGCTCAACGCTCACGGCGCCTTCAGCAGCCGCTCGATGTAGTCGAGCTCGTCCTGCGCTCGCGAGGTGTCGCCGAGGCGGCGGCGCAGCTCCTGCAGGATTTCGCGCGCCCTTTCCGCGACGTTGCCTTGGAGCCCGTTACGCTTCCCGTAGCCGGGCCCATTGTCGTAATCCTCCTCGCCATACTCGTCATCGGACCGGTCGACGCCGCGCCCGAGCGGATCGACGCCGCTGCGCGCCATGCGCGAGCGTCCGCGCCCGCGCCCGTCGTTCCCCTGCTGGCCGCCTTGCTGCTGTTGCTGCTGGGCGAGCTGATCGTTCAGCGCGTTCATGCCCTTGCGCATCGCCTCGATGGCGCGCCCTTCCGAGCCTGTCGCGCCCCGGCATCGCCTTCGCCGAGCGCGCCTTCCGCATCCTGCATCTCGCGGCCGGCATCGCCGAGGTTCTTCGTCGCCTCGTCCGATCCCATCCGCCGAGCTTCTCGACCGAGCTCCTGAAGCCGCTGGCGCAACCGCTGCTGTCGCTCGGAGAGGCCGCCGAGCCCGTCCTGGCCCGAGCCCTGTCCTTGCTGCTGGGCCTCGTCCTGGCCATCCTGGCCTGGAGACTGCTGACCCTGCTGGCCTTGGCCCTTCTGACCTTGGCCCTGCTTCTGCTGCCCTTGGCGCTGCCCCGGCTGCTTGCCGGCCTGCCGCTGCCGATCGGCCGATTGCGTGTCGTCGCGCAGCTCCAGTTCCTTGCGCAGAAGCTCGCTCATCTCGTCGAGGGCCTGCTCCTCCTGGCTCATCTGCTGATCGTCGGCGCTGTCCTGATCGCCCTCCGCCGTCTGCAGGTTGTCGAGGAAGTCCTTGAGCTGATCGAGCATCCGCTGGGCGCGGTCACGCTCGCCGTTCTTGGCCATGTCGTCGAGCTTGTCGAGCATCGACTGAAGGTCGCGCTCGCTGAGCATCTTCATGTTGCGGTCGGCCTGCTTCGATTCGGATTTTCCCTGGCGCGCTCGGCAAGCTCGCGGACATAGCGGTCGAGCGCCTGGCGAAGCTCGGCCATGCGCTGCTTCGATCTCCTCCTTGGAGGCGCCGTTGGCGAGCGCGTCCTTCAAGGCGTTCTCGGCGGCGCGAAGCGCGTCGAGCGCCCGCGTCGGGCC
This sequence comes from uncultured Alphaproteobacteria bacterium, assembly GCA_963713805.1. Taxonomy (GTDB): domain Bacteria; phylum Pseudomonadota; class Alphaproteobacteria; order Rhizobiales; family Beijerinckiaceae; genus GAS188. The sequence continues at coordinate 298,452 of CAVQNF010000039.1, forward strand.
GTAGCCTTCGACGACCAGTGCGAGTTCCCACAGATTGGCCGACGACGATCGCGCAGATCGTCGTCGGTCACGCCGCAGGAACAGGCTGCTGCGCGATCGATCTCAGGCTGATGTAGATGCCGTCTTCGGCATGAATTGTTCCGGCGCGATCATGAGCGCGTAGAGGGCCTCGAGCACTTGCGAACGCGTGTCGGCATCGAGCGCGAGCTTGCGCCGCTGCTCGACGAGCGCGCGTGCCAGCGGCTTGGTGAAGGGATGCGCCGGCAAGGTGAAGCTCACCGGCATCGCTGATGCCCTCGAGCCCGGCCTCGTCCTTGGCGGCGAGCCGAAGCGTCACGTCGGATCCTGCCCAAGGGTGGGAGGAAGATCGAAGGTGTCGCGTGCCGGGCGGCGCTCCGGGTCGGTTCGACGGCGGGGCCAGATTGGCCATCGGCGGCTCGACGAGGGGGTGTCCGTTCGTCATCGGATGCCCGTGCCAGCGCGGATCCGCGAAGCGGGTCTCGACCGAGGCGATGCCGTATTCGTCCGAGCCCTCGTAGCTCAAGGTGACGGTGCCGCGAATGTTGGTCTTGGGGTCGCCCGACGATGCGGATGGTCGGCGGCTCGTTCGCGATCGCGGCGATCGACAGGCGCGTCTCGCGCCCCGTGCCCGTGACGGTGATCGCGCCATCCCCGGTGATTCGCCAGCGCGTCTCGCTGACGCCGGCCGAGGCCGTCGCCTGCTCCTTGCGCCTTGAGCGCTGGGCTCGGTTGCGCGGCGACGCCGGAACCTTCCGGCCAGCGCAGCACCAGGTCGAGCCGACCGGGGCGCGCAGATCGAGCGCCGCCGTCCTGCGCCTTGGCGAAATCGATCACCAGTGGCGGCATCCGCGTATAGGTCGGCGGATCGATCCAGCCGTCGACGCGCGCCTCCGACCGAAGGCCCGCCGGCGGCGTGCGGATCGAGCGCTGCCGCAACCTTCTCGAGACGGTCGGGACCGGCCGCGAAGAAGGCGCCGGCCAGGATGAGAAGCGGCGCGGTCCGCAATGCATACCGGTCGCGTGCCACCATGCCGGGACGCGGCCAGGCGACGCGCGCGCCCGATAACGCCCTTCGGATGCGGCGTCGGTGCGCTTCCCAGAGCATGCGCGTCGCACCGTCGGCCTCGCCGGCGCCGAGGCGGTCGGCCCAGGCGCTCGCAAGCCCATGTCGGGCGTCGGAATCGCGATCGACCCGACGCAATCTTTCGCCACGGCCGGGCGGAGCGATGCGGGCGAGCGGCACGAGCGATGCCAAGCCGCCCGCGGCGAAAGCCGCGAGAAGCGCGAGGCGCGCCCAAGGAGGCAGAGCGGCGAACACGCCGATCCATGAGGCGGCGACGAAGACCGCGGCGACGCTGAGAGGCGGCACGAGAGCGGGCCAGAGCTGCTCCCACCACAGCGCGAAGCCGGCACGCGCCGAGAGACGCGACAGGCCGCGCTCGAGGGCGACGTCGGTCGGCGCCGGCGTCACGGAGGTGGATTCGCTGATCGGCTCCTGCAAAGGCTCACTCCGAAGCCCCATGCCTAAGGTAGCACATATTGCGCCTTTGGCGAGGCATGCCCGTGGCACTCTTGCGCAGTCGGAACACATGCCAGAGTGCCGCGGGACCTCTGGACGCGCCCGGCCACAAGAGAGCGCCGTCCGAAAAAGAAGCAAGAAAGATGCCGAGCCTTCGCGAGAAGGAGCATATTTCCCGTATCGGGAGGGCATCTCGATGAAGCAGCCGTCGCCGCGTCGATGATCCCTCGTTTTCGCGCTCGCCTTCCGCCGGAGCGCCTATCGCAGCCAATCCGGCAGGCGATCGAGCCCGATCAGATCGTCATAGCTGGGGCGCGGCCGTACCACGGCGATACGACCACCCTTCACCAGCACTTCGGGAACGAGGAGACGCGAATTATAGGTCGAGGCCTGCACCGCGCCATAGGCGCCGGCCGTCATCACGGCGAGGAGATCGCCGGCGCGCGGCACCACCATCGTGCGCGCCTGGGCCAGATAGTCGCCGCTCTCGCAGACGGGCCCGACGACATCCACGACGGCGCGCGGCGCGTCGGCCGCGGGCTCCATGACGTTCACGATTTCGTGATAGGCCTCGTAGAGGGTCGGGCGGATGAGGTCGTTCATGGCCGCATCGACGATCACGAAGGTCTTGCCGGCCCCGTGCTTGACGTGAACGACGCGGGTCAGCAACACGCCGGCGTTGGCGGCGATCAGCCTGCCATGCTCGAAGACGAGCTTGAGGCCGAGCTTGCGCGCATGGCGCAGGATCGTTTCGGCATAGGCGATGGGCTCGGGCGGGCGCATGTTGCGGTGCGGGTCGTAAACGACGCCGAGCCCGCCGCCGACATCGAAATGCTCGAGGCGATGGCCCTCCTCCATGAGCCGGCGCGCCAGGGATGCGAGGCGGGCGGTTGCGGCATCGAAGGGTGCAAGATCGGTGATCTGGCTGCCGATATGCATGTCGATGCCGGTGACGGCCAGACCCGGCAGCTTGGCGGCCCGTGCATAGACGCGCGGCGCCTCCTCGATGGGGATGCCGAATTTATTGGCGTAGGTGCCGGTCGAGATCTTGGCATGCGTATTGGCGTCGACGTCGGGGTTGACGCGTATGGAAATGCGCGCCGTGCGGCCGCGCGCGGCGGCCAGCGCCGAAAGCTGCTCGAGCTCGGGCTCCGATTCGACGTTGAAGCACAAGATGTCCTGATCGAGCGCGTAGGCGAACTCGCCTTGCGTCTTGCCGACGCCGGAGAACACGATTTTCTCGGGCTCCACGCCCACCGCGCGGGCGCGGCGCAATTCACCTTCGGAAACCACATCCATGCCGGCGCCGAGCCGCGCGAGCGTCGCGAGCACGGCCTGGTTGGAATTCGCCTTCATGGCGTAGCAGACGAGCGAAGGCACGGCGGCGAAGACGCGCGAGAAGGCGAGGTACCGCTCCTCGAGGCTGGCGCTCGAATAGCAGTAGAGCGGCGTGCCGACCTCGTCGGCGAGGTCGCGCAGATCGGTGTCCTCGGCGTGCAGGACGCCGCCGCGGTAGCCAAAGAAATTCATGGTTGTTCCGTGTTGGCGGATTCGAAGCTCGGTCGCCGCGTTATATCGGCGATCGGGGAAGAGTCGAATGGATCACCCCTAATTCGGGGACAGTTTAGTAATTTCTCTGATATTTCATTTCATAGATATTTAAAAGGGGAAATTAGCAAACTGTCCCCGAATGAGTTGCCCCCACCCGTTCCCCCCCACCGCTCCTTCGTCGCGGGGGGAGGGGGGACGGAAACGTCGGCCGAACCCTTCCGGCGAAGTGGCGCGGAACTAGGCAATCAACGCTGATCGCCCCCTCCCCACGTAATGGTGGGGAGGTACAGGTGGGCCCGAGCCACCGCAACCACAATTATCGTTGGCCGCGCCATGATGCAGGAGGAGAAGAAGGCGCGCCCCCCTCACCAGAACTTCACCTGGAAGCCCGCGCGCGCGGTGCCGTAGCGGCTCGAATGGGTGAGCACGGTGCCTTCCGCGCTCGCGAAGGCGCTGATCATCGCCGTCACCTTGTAGTCGACGCCGAGACCCGCATAGGCGCCGAAGTCCTGGTTGCGGCCAGGCGTCGGGAAGGAGAAATCCGCGCCGATGAGGTTCACCTCGGTTGAGGTGGAACCGAGCCGCGTGAGGCCGATGACGCCGGCCTTCGCCTGCAAGCCGATGAGCCCATCCCCGAAGGGCAGCGCCTTCGAGACGGCGAGCTCGAGCCGCCCTTCCACGTCTTGCAAGGAGCGCGAATTCACCACGAGGTTTTGCGTCGAGCCGGTCTCGGCATAGCGGTCGAACCAGCCGGCGACGTAGCGCAGGCGCGCCGCGGGCGTCCACACCAAGCCGTTGCCTAAGTCCTCGATGCGCCAGCCCAGGGCGAGCTCGGGCGAGACGAAGCTTCCGCCATAGGAGCCGGTCGCGGTTTCGAGCCCGCCGGTGCCGAGGCTGTTCACCAGCCGCGTGCTGTTGTTGTGCGTCGTGCCGCCGAACAGGTTGAAGTCGAGGAACGGCGCGCCGAAGGAATAGTGCCCGTAGATGCCGCCCGTGATGTAATCGGTGTCGATATGCTGCGAGCCTTGAGCGACCGCGAGCTGGCCGAAGCCGCCGCCGAGGAAAGCGCCGAGCCGCAAATTCGGCAGCGCTTGCGCGTCGAGCCCGAAGGCCACGCCTCCATATGAATGCGTCGCGCGAAGATCGGGACCGTCGGAGGCTTGCACATGCCCGCCCCCAAAGGCGTTCGCCCACACGACGATCGTTTGAAGAGGCGATGGCGCCGTTGTGGGCGCCTTCTTGGTCGGGAGATTGGGATTGGCGCCCGGCGCCGCCGCGTAGCTCGTGACGAGCGATGAGCCGCCGCCCGCGAAAACCGTGCCCGCTGGATCGGCGACCTCGCCGAGCCTTCCTTGGATGACGAGGAGACGCCGCCCGTGAAATCCAAGAGCGTGCGATCCGTCAACGCCAGAGCGGTCGGCTCGAGCGTCGCGATCTCGTTGCCATGCACCACGGAAAGTTCCGTCGTCACGACATTGACCACGGCGCCGGTGCCGGAAAGCCCATGCGCGCCCGTGGCGTCGCCGAAGTTGAGCGTGAGCACCGAGGAGAGACGGCTCCCGATGTCGATATTCACCGTGTCGTTCGTGCCGAGCAGGATCTCGCCGAGGATGCGCGAGCCGGGAAGCAAGGTGAGGGTGTCGTTCGAGGAGGAGATCGCGGATCCGGCACCGGAGATCGCCGCCAGGCTTTGCCCGGTGAAATCGATGGCGACGCCGTTCGTCCCGATGATGGTGCCGGAATTGACGATCGTCGAATGCGTGCCGCCCCGGGACAGATGGGCTGATACTGGCAATTTGGCTCGTGGCTCCGGCCGCGATCCCCGTGCCGCCGGAGACGAGCCCGGAATTCACGACGTTCACGGTGGCGGCGGCGATACCGAAGGAGAGGGCGCCGCTCCCGGTCGCCACCGCCTTGATGGTCCCGGAATTATTCACGCTCGCCGTGGTGAAAGCCTGGATACCGAAGGCTTGAGCACCGCTCCCCGTCGCCATCGCCGTGATCGTGCCGGAATTCGTCACATTGGCGTAGGTGCTCCATCGGCCAAGATACCAACGGAGGTAGCGCCATAACGGTTCTGCCACGTTTATCGCGGACGCATTTGCCGTGATCGTGCCGGAATTCGTCACATTGGCGGTGATAAAGGCTCGATGCCAGTGGCAATGGCATAGCCACTGGCGAGTTCGCAGACGTCATAAGGGCGCCGGAATTCGTCACATTGGCAGTAACCGATGGATGCCGGAGACGTTGGCGGAATTCCGAACGATCTCGCGGATGCAGTTGCCGTGATGGCGCCGGAATTCGTCACATTAGCGGTGGTATGCGCCGTCTAGAAAGGCTTCGGAATGCCGGTGGGGAAGGCCAAAGTTGGCCCCGTCACGGTCGCGAGCACCGAGATGGTGCCGGAATTCGTCACATTGGTACGTGGCAGTGATGAGCCGTCGATGCCAACGCCATTGGCCGAGCTAACAGCTCCGGCAGTTCCTGTCGCCATCGCCGAGATGGTGCCGGAATTCGTTACATTGGCGGTGGTGGAAAGATATTAACGGCGCGAGCAAAACCCCCCATTCCGCTCGTGGTCGCCGTGCCGAGATCATGCCGGAATTGGTCACATTGGCGGTGGCCGGTGTTGGCGAGCGTAGGATATCAGTGGCGACGGCCAACCCTGTATCCTAGTCGCGGTCGCAACCGTCGAGATCGTGCCGGAATTCGTCACATTGGCGGTGCCGGCGGTTAAATGTGGCGTCGATCGCATTGAAGAAGCTACGGCGGGGCTCGAAACCCCGTCTCGGTCGCCGTCGCCGAGATCGCGCCCAAATTATTCACATCGGCGGTCGTGGCCGAGACGCATTGGCGAGGGTACCATCGCTGCCGTCTCGGTCGCCGTAGCGGAGATCGCGCCCAAATTATTCACATTGGCGTTGACGCCTTGGACGCCGGCGGGCCCCCGTCGCGTCCGTGGCCGTTCCCGCGACGGTTCCCGAGGCGAGGTTCGTCACGTCGAGCGTCGCGTCGTCGGTGATCCCGGTCGCTCCGCCGGAAAGGAAGATCGCGTTCGTGCATGTCTGGTTCGTGCCCACCGTGACGCATTGCTGCGCGAGCGCCGGCGTCGCGAGCGAGGCCGCGAGCACCGCGAGGGCAAGGCCACCGATGCGAAGACCACCGATGCGCAGAAGGCGCGCGATGGCGAAACCGATGCCGAAAATCATCAGACGCCAATCCCCGTTATTCGTCTCACTCGAATGAGAGCTTATGAGCGTTCAATGCCAAAGTCGAAGGGGTTTGCATAGCCTCTTGGACTCTTGACGTTGGAGTCGCACGCGCCCCCTTCTCCCGCGCTCTTCGCGCGGGAGAAGCAACTATCAGTCTTGCATGAGCCAGGGGGTGCCTCTTTCGAGGACGGTGTTTGCATAGACGACGAGCTTGCGGGCGCAGGCGACGACGGCAACGCTGTGGTGTTTTCCGCTTTCGGTAAGGCGTTGATAGAGGGCGACGAGAGCCTTGTTCCATCTCTGCGAGGCTGCTTGAGCGGCGGCGAACGAGCCTTTCCGACCCGTGAGCGACCGCCTGCGACACGGGCCTTTCCTATCCATCGCCCGGATTGTTGAGTGAAGGAGGCCGTCGGCCAGGAGGCCGCTTCCTCCGGGTCGAATCGCCGAGCTCGGGCATACGGATGAGCAAGGTGAGTGCGGTGGGGTCGCCAAGGCCTTCGATCGAGATCAGGAGGCGATATCTTTTGAGCAGATCGGGATGAGCACGCACCTCCTTGCGCAGGCTTGTGCGTTCGGCCTTTTGCAGCTTGGTCAACCTGGCGATCTCGTCCTTGATCGTGCCGATGAGCCGCTCGTCGCGAAAGCGGTCGAGCCGGGTGCGTAACCGGCCAATGTCCTCTGCGATCTGATCGATGAAGGTCAGACGCTCAGCCAAGGGAGGAAGACGCGGATCGGGGGTGTCGAGCTCCTCTCCCCGAGCTGCGGTGCACTTGGCGATCAGCGCCGCATCGATCGGGTCGGTCTTGGCCCGCAGCTTGCGGAACATCGGCGTAGGCTCGCACCTGAGCGGGCTGGAAGACGGTGACCTTGAGGCCGGCTTCACGCATGGCATCGACCATCTCGAACTCATAACTGCCGCTCGCTTCGATGCCGACTCGTTCAACGCCGTGCTCGATGAAGAAGGCGATGATCGCAGCACGACCTTGCGGCGTATTTTTCTGCCGCAGCGGTTTGCTCGAGATTCCGCTCAATGGCCGCATCGAGTTCGAATTTTCCGACATCGACACCGCCAACATTCAAAGACTTGGCCATGGCCTTGCCAAGCTTTCCTGCCTGCTTTTTCGTGGTAGAATGAGTGCGCTTCATCGACCCTGCCTTGTTAAACGAACCTGAAGTTCCGGCAACTATCCGGGTCCGAAGAGGCCGGTCGTGATCCTGCTTCTTCCCCAGCGCTCGAGGCTCGGGTGCCCACGATCCAACGACCGGCCGGCCTGCCCCGGGTGGCCACCCGGGGCAGGCCGCTCCTCACGGAACGACAGCCATTCTGCATTGATTCGCTGTTACAAGGTGCCCGCCGCGAAGCGGTGGGCGGATGAGGGCTAATTACGCCACCCTCCTCGTCATGCCCGGGCGTCGGCCCGGGCATCCACGCCTTGGACGGTGGGGCTAAGTTGCAATCCAATGAAGAAAGGCGTGCGTGCCCGCAACGAGGACGGGCATGACGCGTGGGGGCGACCGCACGCCCTCATCCGCCCCCGAATTAGCCCCAATCGGGGGCCCAGCTCGGCGACACGATGCGCCCCCCTGGAACGGCGAGCGCGAAGAGTGCGCGCATCTCCTCCTCATCGAGCGCAAAGTCGAAGATCGCGATGTTCTCCGCGATACGCTGCCGATTGGCCGATTTCGGAATGGCGATCACCCCCGGCTGCTGCACCTGCCAGCGCAACAGCACCTGAGCCGGGGTCTTGCCGTGCCCCTTGGCGATGGCCGTGACCTTCGGTTCGGCCAGGATGTCGCCGGCGCGCCCGAGGGGGCAATAAGACGTGAAGGACACGCCGTGCTCGCGGCAGGCCGCGATCAGCCGGGATTGATCAAGCCTCGGGTGGTATTCGCATTGATTGGTGACGACGGGTTCTTCCGACAGCGCCACCGCCTCGGCGATGAGCCGCGGGGTGAAATTCGAAACGCCGATGTGCATCGTGAGGCCCCGGCGCTTCGCCTTGCCCAGCGCCGCCAGCGAATGTTTAAGCGGTATCCGCGGGCTCGGCCAATGAATCAGCAAAAGGTCGACATGGTCGAGCCCGAGGCGCTTCAGGCTCGCCTCGGCCGAACGCTCGAGCCTGTTCTCGTCGATATCGTCCGGACCGACCTTGGTGGTGAGGAAGATGTCGGAGCGTGGAACGCGCGAGGCCCGTATCCCCTCTCCCACGGCTTCCTCATTGGCATAGACCGCCGCCGTGTCGACATGCCGATAGCCGCTTTCAAGGGCCCAGGCGACGGCCTTGGCGCATTCATCCCCGCGCGCGGCCCAGGTGCCGAAACCAAGGCTTGGGATCGAGGCGCCGTCTGCCTGAACATTGTGCATCGTCATCACTTTCTCCGCTGGCCATTGCGTTTCCCCCGGCGTGGCCGGGCAAGGACCGTCTCGAGCTTCTAGCCCATCGTCGCCGTGACGTCCGGCGTCATCCAGCCGAGGTGCTGACCGGAATCGACCGCGATCATCTGGCCGGTCACATGCTCGGCTCGGGCGAGATAGAGCACCGCGGCCGCGATTTCTTCGGGACGCACGCGCGCTCCGAGCAAAGTGGCGGCGGCCTCGCGCAACACGCCATCGTCCCCCTCGTGCAGGTTGGGGAAGGTCGGGCCGGGCGCGACGGCGTTGACGCGTATCGCGGGCGCGAAAGCCTGCGCCATGGTGCGCGTCGCGGACCACAGCGCGGATTTCGTCAGCGCATAGGAGAAGCAGCGAGGATCAAGCTTCAGGACGCGCTGATCGATGATATTGACGATCGAGGAAGGTGAGGAGGAAAGCGCCCGCTTGGCGAAGTCGCGAGACAACATCAGCGGCGCGCGCAGGTTCACCGCGACCTGGTGGTCGAACCTTTCAGCGTCGAGCGCCAGGATCCCGTCTTCCTCGAAGATCGCCGCGTTGTTGACGAGGAGATCGAGCCTTCCGACCGCCGCTTCGGCTTCGGGGACGAGGCGCGCGACCTCGCGCGTGTCGGCGAGGTCGGCCGTGATCACATGCGCCTCACGGCCCGCGCGCGAAAGCCTCGCGGCGAGGTCTTGCGCCTCGGCACGCGAATGATGGCAATGGATGACGACGGCGCAGCCCGTCTCCGACAGGACCTCGACGATGGCACGGCCGATGCGCCGCCCCGCGCCCGTGATCAGAGCCGATTTCGGCGCCTGTCGGGCAGGACCGCTCATTTCGGCTCGATTCCCTTGTCGCGCAGGCGGCGGCGCTCCAACGCCTTGGCGACGCGCAGGTATCGGTAGAAGGCGAAGTTCATGGCGGTCATGAATCCGTAGATTCCGCGCAGGCAATGCCGGCGCCCGAAATAGGCCTTGAGGAAGGCCCCCGGAAATTCGAGGAAGACGCGCAACGTCGTCACCTCGATGCCGCGAGCCTCGAGATCGCGCACTTGCGCGTCCGTATAGCTGTTGAGCTTCTCGAGCTGGTGTCCGAGCGAGCGCACCGAAATGTGGTGAATGCGCCCCTTGAGCCGCGCCACCTTGGCGCCGGGCGCGAGATCGACGCGGTCATGCACCGGGGAAGGATTGTAGCGACCCTTGTCGCGGCGATAGAGCCTCACGGGCGTGAGCGCATAGCCCAAGGGGTGAGGCTCGTCCTCTCCGGGAAACATTTCGTGGATGGCGATCTCATAGGCGTCGGCCTCTGGCTCGCCGGCCGCGAACAAGGCGGCGATCTCGGCCCGAAGCTCCGGCGAGACCACCTCGTCGGCATCGAGATTGAGCAGCCAGTTGTGGCGGCATTCACCCTCGGCGAAGCGCTTCTGCGGGCCATACCCCGGAAACTCGTGCTCGATGAGCCGCGCGCCATGGCGGAGCGCCACATCCTGCGTGCCGTCATCCGACCCGGAATCGACCACGACCACGTCCTCGGCGAGATCGCACAGCGAATCGAGCACGCGCGGCAAGCGGTCGGCCTCGTTGTAGGCGATGATGAAGACGGACAGGGGTCGCATGACACCGCGATTGCGCCGGGGCGCAGCGCCATTCGCATGTTCGCATCTCGCGGGCAAGGGCGCGGGGCTCGAGCTGGCGATGCGTCGCGCCTTGTTTTGAAGGGGGAGGACGGCGCTCGTTCTCCGGGCGCAAAGGATAGCCCGCAACCGGATCGTGGTTACCACAAGGTAAACCGTCCGTGACCGCGCCCCTCGACAACGCGGAAGGATTTCGAAGGGACGTGGCCGCGCCATAAATTTCATTTTAAATCAAATTGTTAGCATTTTGCCCGGCGCTGCGCATGACTCCGGCCCGGGTGCAAAGAGTTAACGCATGCTTAAATTTGCATGACTCGCGAACGAGCTACGCCCCAGACGCAACACAATGCCGCCATAAAGGGAAAATCGATTGTTGCATCGCAAACACAGCCAAGGGTTCTGGATTGAGTTAGAGGGGTCGTTAGCATTCGGGTCGGTCGGAATTCGACCGTCGGACCGAACCAAATCTCCGGGCCAAGCGTTCATTGGACCGGAGCGGATTTGATGACGAGGAGAGCTAAATGAGGAAGTTTCTTTTGGCCACGACGGCGTTGGCGGTGCTGTCCGGTATCGGCGCGGCCTCGGCGGCCGATTTGCCGTCCCGCAAGGGTCCGCCCATCGCCCCGGCCTATATTCCGGCCTTCACCTGGACCGGATTCTATGTCGGTTTGAACGCGGGCGTGGGTTGGGCCAACAACAACAACAACAATAACAACTTGCCGCTCGGCGCCATTCCGGTCACCGGGTTCGTTTCGTCAGGCAACAGCAACAACGCCGGCTTCGTCGGCGGCGCCCAGGCCGGCTATAATTATCAGTTCGGCGTCGGCCAGGGCGTGGTGATCGGCGCGGAGACCGATTTCCAATTCGCCGACATCAGCCACAACAGGAACAACCAGGTTCCCTTCACGCTGGCGCAGTTCCCCGGCACGACCTTCTTCCCGGGCTCGGGCCACAGCAGCGGCAATTATCTCGGCACGGTGCGCGGGCGCATCGGCTATGGCTGGGATCGCGTCCTCGTCTACGGCACCGGCGGTCTCGCCTATGGCGACATCGGGCGCAACCGCAACAACGGCGTGACCTCCGTCACCGCCGCGGGCTTCGCCGAATCCGGTCAATGGCGCGATTTCCGCGAGCACGCAGACCATTCCTCTCGGCACCAGCGGCTCCTCCAGCACGAGGACCGGCTGGACGCTCGGTGGCGGCGTCGAATATGCGGTCTGGCAGAACTGGACGGTCAAGGCCGAATATCTCTATTACAACCTCGGCCACGGCAACAATAATACCACGCTCACGCCGTTCTTGATCGGCACCAACCGTCACAATGACAGCACGGGCAACATCGTTCGCGTCGGCGTCAACTACAAATTCTGGTAAGTCTCCTTACCCGATACCGAGACGAAGAAGCCGGCGGGCCGCAAACCCGCCGGCTTTTTCTTTATGCTGACGAGCCGATCGGCGCTCGGCGGCACAACCCCCCACTCAAATGGGCGGCGTGTCGTTTGCCGCGAAAACCTCACCGGAAAAATAGAGCGAGCCGGCGAGCAGGATGCGCGGGGGCACGTCCCAGGCCCGGGCAGCGATCCTTTGCAGCGCCGCCTCGATGCTCGGCGCCTCCTCGGCCTTCAACCCCGCCTCGCGCGCGAACTCCACGACTTCGCGCGCCGGGCGCCCGGCGGTGCTCGCGGCCATCGACACCGCCAGAAGCTCGGATACGAGGCCGTGAAAAGGCCGCAGGAAGCCGGCGGTGTCCTTGGTCGACAGCATGGCGGCGATCATCACGAGCGGGCGCGGCGAATGGTGCTCGAGATCCCCCATGGCGGCGGCGAGAACGCGCCCGCCGTCGGGGTTGTGGCCCCCGTCGAGCCAGAGCTCGGCGCCAGGCGGGATCAGGGTCACGAGCTTGCCCCGCGTCAGCCGCTGAAGCCGCGCCGGCCATTCGGCCGAGAGCAGGCCCCGTTCGAACTCGCCGGCGCCGAGCGGGGCGAGCTTCGCGGTTCGAAGCGTCGCGATCGCGGTCGCGGCATTGACATGCTGATGGCGGCCGGCGAGGCGCGGCAACGGCAGATCGAGGAGCCCTTCTTCGTCCTCGAAGACGAGCCGCCCGTTCTCCTCGCGCACGTGGAAATTCTCACGGCCCAGCACGAGCTTCGACGCGCTCCTTTCCGCCTCGCGGCGCAGCACGGTCTCGGCCTCCGGATAATCCTGGGGCGCGACGATGGCGGGCGCGCCGCGCTTGAAGATGCCGGCCTTCTCGCGAGCGATCTCGGCGAGCGTCGACCCGAGCCATTCCTGATGATCGAGGCCGATCGGCGTGATGACGGTCGCGACCGGCGAGCGCACGACATTCGTGGCGTCGCCGCGTCCGCCGACCCCGACCTCGAGAAGCGTCGCGTCGGCCGGATGTCGCGCGAACAGCAGGAAGGTCGCCGCCATCGTGATCTCGAAGAAGCTGATCTCGCCGCCCGCATTGACGCGCTCGCAGCGCTCGAGGGCCTCGATAAGCTCGTCTTCGCCCACGAGCTCTCCGGGCGCGCCCTTGCGCCCGAGTCTCATCACGTTCATGGAAGCGCACGAGATGCGGGCGAGGTGTGAACATGCACGGCATAGGCCGGCGGCCTCGAGCGTCGCTCGCATGAAAGCCACGGTCGAGCCCTTGCCGTTCGTGCCTCCGACATGGATGACCGGGGGCAGGCGCAGATGCGGATCGCCGAGCGCGGACAGCAGACGCTCGAGCCGCCCGAGCGACAGGTCCATCTTGCGCGCATGCAGATCGAGCAGACGCTGCAGCACGACATCTGAGGATTGCTTCATGACGCTCTGGCCGGTTCCGTCTCACTCGAGCCTCGGAATGCAACTGGAATAGCGCGCTGGCGCGGCTTCGCAAGTCGCGAGGCGCCATGCTCGCCGCGGTGAATCACAAGGGACGGTCGCTCGAGGCCGTGGCTGGCGCTATTCGGCGACGTTCGCCAGCGCCTGCTCCTCCCCGATGGGCGCGCTCGCAAGCTTCGGCGCGTGCATGAGCAGGCGGCAAAGACGCGCCAAGCGTCGTGCGCATCTCGGCGCGCGGCACGACCATGTCGACCATGCCGTGCCGCTTGAGATATTCGGCCTTCTGAAAGCCATCGGGAAGCTTCTCGCGGATGGTCTGCTCGATGACGCGCGGGCCGGCAAAGCCGATGAGCGCGCCGGGCTCGGCGACATGCACGTCGCCGAGCATCGCGTAGGAGGCGGTGACGCCGCCGGTCGTCGGGTCGGTCAGCACCACGATATAGGGCAGCTTCGCCTCGCGCAGCTTGCGGACGGCGATCGTGGTGCGCGGCATCTGCATGAGCGACAGGATACCCTCATGCATGCGCATTCCACCGCCGCTCGCGAACAGGATCAGCGGCGTCCGGCGCGAAACCGCGGCGTCGACCGCTGTGATGATCGCCTCGCCGGCCGCCATGCCGAGCGAGCCGCCCATGAAGTGGAAATCCTGGACGGCGACCGTGACCGGCATGCTCTCGAGCGTGCCGCACACCACTTTGATCGCGTCCTGAAGGCCGGTCTTCGCCTTCGCCTCCTTGAGGCGATCGGAGTAGCGCTTCTCGTCGCGGAAACGCAGCGGATCGAGCGGCACCTCCGGCAGCGGAACATCTTCTTGCGAGCCCGGATCGAGCGTGATCGACAGGCGCTGCACGGCGGTGATGCGCATGTGATGGTTCGAGCCGGGAATCACCCAAAGATTGGCTTCGACGTCCTTATGGAAGACCAGCTGGCCCGTCTCCGGGCATTTGATCCACAGATTCTCCGAGGTTTCCCGCCGCAGAAGGCTGCGGATTTTCGGGCGCACCACAGTGGTGATCCAGTTCATCGGCGTATCCATCGGATCATTCCGACCTCCATCGCGCGAGGACCTTAGATGGGGCGAAACCGAATGTCATGCAACCGCGCTCGCGGGGGCGAAAGCTCGTCCGTTGCTTTGCCCGATCGGCGAAGCTCAGGCGGCCTTGCGCACGCGAGCCACGCCCTTCGCCAAGGCGCGCACCAGGTCGAGGACCGCGCGGCGCGTGCCCGAGGTGGCGCGGCCTTCGCCGTCGAGCGAGGCGCGCAGGGCCTCGACGAGCGACGACCCGACCACGACCGCGTCGGCGCCTTCGGCGATGGCCGCGGCATGCTCGGGCGTCTTCACGCCGAAGCCGACCGCGACCGGAAGCTTCGTGTGGCGCTTGAGGCGCGACACCGCCGCCGCGACGGCGCCGAAATCGGGCGTCGCCGCGCCGGTGATGCCGGTGATCGACACGTAGTAGACGAAGCCCGTGGTGTTGCCGCAGCACCTTCGGCAGCCGCTCGTCATCGGTGGTCGGCGTGGCGAGCCGGATGAAGGCAAGCCCGGCCTTCAGCGCCGGAAGGCAGAGTTCCTCATCCTCTTCCGGCGGCAGATCGACGACGATGAGCCCGTCGACGCCGACCGTCTTGGCATCGGCAAGGAAACGCGCGACGCCATGAATGTAGATCGGATTGTAATAGCCCATCAGGATGATCGGGGTATCACGATCCTGTTCGCGAAAGGCGCGCACGAGCTCGAGCGTCTTCGTCAGCGTCTCGCCGGCCTTGAGCGCGCGCAATCCCGAAGCCTGGATGGCGGGACCATCCGCCATCGGATCCGTGAACGGCATGCCGAGCTCGATGATGTCGGCGCCCGCCTCGGGCAAGGCCTCGAGGATGGACAGCGAGGTTGCACGATCGGGGTCACCCGCGGTCACGAAGGTGACGAGCGCCGCGCGATTTTGCGCGCGGCACCGATCGAACCGAGCGGAGAGGCGGGCCGGTCATGACGCGTGCTTCTCCAGCATCTCGGCCACCTGCGGCACATCCTTGTCGCCGCGGCCGGAGAGGTTGACGACCATGAGGTGATCGCGTGGCAGCTTCGGCGCGAGCTCGGCGACCCGCGCCAGCGCATGCGCCGGCTCGAGCGCCGGTATGATGCCTTCGAGCCTCGAAAGAAGCTGGAAGGCCTCGAGCGCCTCGGCATCCGTCGCCGAGAGATAGGTGACCCGCCCGGCCTCGTGCAGCCAGGCGTGCTCGGGCCCGATGCCGGGATAGTCGAGTCCCGCCGAGATCGAATGGGCTTCGGTGATCTGGCCGTCCGCGTCCATCAGGAGATAGGTGCGGTTGCCGTGCAGGACGCCGGGCCGGCCGCCGGTGAGCGAGGCCGCATGCAGCCCGCTCGAGATGCCATGGCCTGCCGCCTCGACGCCGTAGATCGCGACCTCCGGCTCGTCGAGAAAGGGGTGGAAGAGGCCCATGGCGTTCGAGCCGCCGCCGATGCAGGCGATGAGCGAATCGGGCAGCCGGCCCTCCGCCTCCCGCATCTGCCCGCGCACCTCCTCGCCGATGACGCATTGGAAATCGCGCACCATCATCGGATAGGGGTGAGGCCCCGCCACCGTGCCGATGCAATAGAAGGTGTCGGCGACATTCGTCACCCAATCGCGCAGGGCCTCGTTGAGCGCGTCCTTCAAAGTCCTCGAACCCGATTGCACGGGCACGACCTCGGCGCCCAGCATGTTCATGCGGATCACATTGGGCTTTTGCCGCTCGATATCGACGGCGCCCATGTAGACGACGCATTTCAGGCCGAAGCGGGCACATAAGGTCGCGGTCGCGACGCCGTGCTGGCCAGCTCCGGTCTCGGCGATGATGCGCGACTTGCCCATGCGCCGCGCGAGCAGGATCTGGCCGAGCACGTTGTTCACCTTGTGGGAACCCGTGTGGTTCAGCTCTTCGCGTTTCAGGTAGATTTTCGCTCCGCCGAGATGCGCACTGAGCCGTTCGGCGAAATAGAGCGGGCTCGGACGACCGACGTAATCCTTCAGGAACGCGTCCATCTCGGCGCGAAAGCGCGGATCGGATTTGGCCTGCGCGTAGGCACGCTCGAGCTCGAGCACGAGCGGCATCAAGGTCTCGGCGACGAAACGTCCGCCGAAAAGGCCGAAGCGGCCGCGCTCGTCGGGGCCCGAGCGAAACGAATTCGGTTTGGACGCGAGGGTCAACTCGGCTCTCCTGCGTTGGCCTCAACCGGCAGCCGCGCGCGCTGCGCGGATGAAGGCTGCGATCATCGCCTCGTCCTTTATGCCGGGCGCGCGCTCGACGCCAGAAGAGACGTCGACGCCTGCCGGCCGCGCGACCCTGATCGCTTCGCCGACATTGCCCGCCTCGAGCCCGCCCGACAACATGATCGGCGCCTCGCCGGCAAAGCCCTCGAGCATGCGCCAATCGAAGGGGAGGCCGTTTCCGCCCGGCAAGTCGGCATCGGGCGGCGCCTTGGCGTCGAGGAGGAAACGGTCCGCCATCGGATAAGCCCGCATCGCATCGAGATCGCCGCGGCAAGCCACTCCGACCGCCTTCATCAGCGGCACGCCGAATTTGGAGCGCAATTTTGCGAGCCGTTCCGGCGGCTCGTTGCCGTGAAGCTGGAGCATATCGGGGCGTAGCGCGGCGATGATGTCGGCGAGCACCTCCTCGCGCGCATCGACGGTCAGCGCCACGATCGCGGCGCGTCCACGCGCGAGCTTCCCGAGCGTCGCTGCCTTCGCAAGGGAAACATGTCGCGGGCTCTTGGCGAAGAAGACGAAGCCGACCATGTCGGCACCCGCCTCGATCGCCGCTTCGACCGCAGCTTGCGTCGAAAGCCCGCAGATTTTCACGAGAAACGACATGTTCGGCTCGAAATCGAAGAGACCTTCCTGATGGCCATCACGGCCGCAGCTATGCTTACCACAGGCCCACCCCCCGATCGAACTTTCTTCTCCGCGCCGGCCTGCCTGGCAACCCGAGTTCCGCTCTCCGACGAATTGATGAGGCGCCAGTGATGGACTCGCTGGGCGCCGAGCGACTAACTTCCGGAAAATGCCTGAAAAGCGCCGCAATTCGCAATCGCGGCAACAGAGGAAATCAAGGAGAGGTATATCATGAGCGTCACCGCCATGACTCCGGGCTCTGACATGCGGGTTCGCCCGATGACGCCCGCCGAGAAGAAGGTGATTTTTGCCTCTTCGCTCGGCACGGTCTTCGAATGGTACGATTTCTATCTCTACGGCACGCTCGCCGCCTTCATCGGTGCCCAGTTCTTCAGCCCCCTGAGCGTCACCGGCAAGACCTTGGCGGCGCTGCTCGCCTTCGCGGCCGGCTTCCTCGTCCGCCCGCTCGGCGCTCTCGTCTTCGGCCCGCTCGGCGATCTCGTCGGGCGCAAATACACCTTCCTGATCACCATCGTGATCATGGGCCTGTCGACCTTCCTGGTCGGCGTGCTGCCGAGCTATGAGCAGATCGGCGTGATCGCGCCCATCATTCTCGTCGGCTTGCGCATGCTCCAGGGCCTGGCGCTGGGCGGCGAATACGGCGGAGCCGCGACTTACGTCGCCGAGCATTCCCCGCATGGGCAACGCGGCAACTACACCTCCTGGATCCAGACGACCGCGACGCTCGGCCTCGCGCTCTCGATCGCGGTCATTCTCATCACCCGCCTCTGGATGGGCGATGCGGCTTTTGCGTCTGGTAGGCTGGCGCATTCCCTTCATCGTCTCGGCGGTGCTGGTGGCGATCTCGGTCTGGATTCGCCTGCAATTGCAGGAGTCGCCTGCGTTCCAGCACATGAAGCAAGAGGGCACGCTGTCAAAGGCGCCGCTCTCGGAAGCGTTCGGCAGGTGGAGCAACGCGAAAGTCGCGCTCCTCGCCTTGCTCGGCGCGACGATGGGCGAAGCCGTGGTGTGGTACTGTAACCAATTCTACACGCTGTTCTTCCTCGGCAATACGCTGAAGGTCGGGCTCGTCGACGCCAACGTGATGGCCGGGATCGCGTTGGTGGTCGGTGCCGTCTTCTTCATCGTCTTTGGCAGGCTTTCGGACAGGATCGGCCGCAAGCCGATCATCCTCGCGGGCTGCCTGCTCGCCGCCTTGACCTATTTTCCGATCTTCAAGGCCATCACGCATTTCGCCAATCCGGCCCTCGAAGCGGCCATCGCGAGCGCGCCGGTCACCGTCATCGCCGATCCGGCCGAATGCTCCTTCCAGTTCAACCCGGTCGGCACCGCCACCTTCCGCACCTCCTGCGATCTCGCGAAGACGGTGCTGGCCTCGAATTCGGTCTCCTACAAGAACGAGGCCGCGCCCGCCGGCTCGATCGCCAAGATCAAGATCGGCGACAAGGAATTCTCCTCCTTCAACGGCGTCGGCATGGCGGCCGACGAGTTTGCGGCGAAGAACAAGGCGTTCGTGGGCGACGTGGTCAAGGATATCCGCGCGGTCGGCTATCCGGCGACCGCCAATCCCAACGAGATCAACCGGCCGATGGTCGTCCTCCTCCTGATCCTGCTCATGGTCTATGTCGGCATGGTCTACGGGCCGATCGCGGCGCAGCTCGTCGAGCTCTTCCCGACCCGTATCCGCTACACGGGCATGTCGCTGCCCTATCATATCGGCAATGGCTGGTTCGGCGGCTTCCTGCCCTTCCTCGCCGCCGCCATGGTGGCGCAGTCGGGCGATATCTATTTCGGCCTCTGGTATCCGATCGTGATCGCGCTCATCTGCTTCGTCGTCGGCCTGATCTTCCTGCCCGAGACGAAGGATCGCGACATCTTCACCTATAAGGGGGCGTGAACGGGCTTCGCTCGGCGAAGCTTGCGATGATCGCAAAAGCTGGCGCCGGCTCCGGAAGCCGGACCTCGATGATGGCGTCGCGGCAAGCGTGACGCTAATTCGACTTCGCCCGTTCCGCCCATATGGGTGCATCATGGGCGCAAGGGTCGGGCTTTGCCCGGCCCTTGTCGTTGGGCTTGATGCAAAGCTCGAGCGTTTCCCGCCTCCGACGCCCTCCGGTTAAGAAATGCTTAATCGCGGACCCTGCCTCGATGGCGGTCCCGTTAACTTTCGGGGCGCCGCGTGAACAAAGGCGCGACGAATCGCCATTTTCGATTCGCGCTTCGCCATCGGCCGAAAGACAAGGGGAAAGGCCTGTCAATTTTGGCGATTGCCGTGGGTGGTTAACTTTTGGTGAAAGCCGCGTCGCGCCGAACGTCCTTGCCGATGAAGGAATGGCACCGGACGGGAACGCAGGCCAAACGAATCGGCGATACCGATCAGGAACGAATGCGGCACGGAGCTTATCGAGCGCGAAGGCGATCTCCCGATCCGGTCTAACGAGAGCCCCATTTTGCCGATGTGCCGGCTCGGCTTGGGGCGGCGAAAATCAAAGCGCCTTCGGGTTCGCGCGGCGTCTTGCAGCGGGAGGAGTAACGATTGCATCCCCTTCGCGCGCCGCGCCTTCCCGCGGCGTGTCGCTTCGGGACACGCGGGGCGAGAATCCCCGGTCGCGGAGCTTCGGACCGTATGAACGGGACCGGCGGGACGTATCGGTGGAATTCCCTTACGCGTTCTGCCCCGTGACGCGGATGCCCGACCGTCCTTCAACGGCCCGAAAGCGCGATCGCCTTGGCCTCGGCCACGGAGGCGCCACTCCCGTCCGTCAAGGTGATGCGGGATGGGATGAGGAAATTCGAGCCGGGCGCCGGCACGAGGGCAACCGCGATCCCATAGTCGCGCAGGCTCTTCGTGAATTCGTCGCCCTCGAGGCTGTGTCCCGCGATCGGCACATAAGTCGCCGCGCAGACCAGGGCCTCACCGCTGATCGCGGCCTTCTCGGTTCCACGATAGGTCATCACGAGGTCGAAACGCCGCCGGCCGTCGTACATCCGCAGCCGTCTCTCGCAATTCGTTCGGTCGAGCCCATTCGTCCCGGCGACCGGCAAGAACATGGCGGTCAGCGGGTCGAGCACGTTCTTCTGATCGCCATCCGAAAGGGGCGCATAGGCGGGCAGCGAGCGAGGGTCGTACCCGACGCTGCTCGCGTCCTTGAACAACCCGCCCGACTTCTTCTTGAGGATGTGCACGCTCTGCAACCGATCGCCGGAGAAGGTGAAGCTGCGCGTTTCGGCGAGCGAGCGCACGGCGTAGTCGAGCGTCGCCGAGAGCGGCGAAAGCCCGTGCGGGGACACGGCGCCCGAGGTCCGCGCCGCCGCCGGTCCGACGGAAAAGGAATGCGCCGACGGGCTCGGCCGAAACGACAAGGCGAGCTGATAGCCGGTCCCCGTCGAGCTGTATTGCACCGTGGCGCGGCCCACATCGAGGGCGAGGAGCCCTTCGTATTTCACGTCATAAGTGACGACGATCGACGGAGAGGTCGCTCGGGCGCCGTGAGGGCCCATTGCGAGCACCAGGGCGACCGAGAAGCCGATCGCAGTGCTCGCAACCGGCAAGCGGCGGCCGAGGCGCTTCATTTCTCGGCTCCCGCTTGGGTGCCGAGCGCTTTGAGCTGTGCATTTTCGCTGTGCGGCCGGACGCTCACCGCATCGATGGCCAACATGCCGAACAGGGTGCGCACCGAGATCTTCACCGGCACCAGCAGCAGCGTTCCGCCGACGGGCGCAAGCGAGACTTCCATCTCGCGGTTCTCGGCCATGAAGGCTGTCGAGCGCAGCGACGTGCGATGGCCGGCGATCGGCGTGTAGCGCGCCGAGCAGACGAGCGCGGGGCCGGAATAGCCCGGGAAAGCGGCATTGCCCATGCGCGCATAGCTCAACATCACGTCGAAACGCGCCACGCCATCGAAGACGGCGAGCTTGCGGTCGCAGCCCGCGGGATCGAGCGGCTTGTCCGGGCGCGGCGTCGGCATGACCAGCGCGCTGATCGGGTCCAGCACATCGATCTTGTTGGCCTCGGTCACCGGCACCCGATCGTCGAAGACATCGACAGGGGGTTTCACTTCGAGCGCGGCGACCGTCCCTCCCTGGAGTGCCATGCGCACGGTGCGCGAGGCACGTCCATTCGTGGTGGTGATGGCGTAGGAGAACGGCGTCGGCCGCGCGCCGATGATCGAGCCCGCGGACACCGCCGCGCCGCGCGCTCCGGTGAGCAGGCCGGCGATGCCCGAGAGCCGCATGGCGAGGCTTGCATGGTAGTTCGTGGGGGTGCTCGCGAGCAAAAGCGTCGCATCGCCCACCGAAAGCCCGGCGAGCGTGATGGCGTAGGCGGCACTGAGGCCGTCCGCCCGCGCTTCGGCCCGAGGCGCGGCGAGTATCGCTCCTGCCGCAATGAGGGCGATGAAACGACCACGCATGCGAAATCCGTCGGCGAATCTTGACGTGCCTTTCATCTCTCACCTATACACCACGCCCGAAGAGGTCATTCACAATTTACGGTGAGGCATCGATCGGTCGCGGCGATTCGCCCGCGGCCCGGCTCCTGAGCGGCGATGCCCGTCGATTTTGTCCGAAGAAAGGAACCGCCATGTCTCGCCGTTGCGAGCTGACCGGAAAGGCCGTGTTGGGCGGCCATCTCGTGAGTCACTCGAATCGTAAGACGAAACGCGTCTTTCGACCGAATCTCTGCGCCGTCACCCTGCAATCGGAAGTGCTCGAACGTTCGGTCCGGCTGCGCGTCTGCGCGAACGCGTTGCGCTCGGTCGAGCATCGCGGCGGCCTCGACGCTTTCCTGGCCAAGGCTTCCGAGGCCGAGCTTTCCTCGAATGCCCGTGCCCTGAAGCGCGAGATCGCGAAGAAGACGGCTCAGGCCTGAGCGGACCCGCAAAGGTTCGGGCGGTTCTCTCTCGCTCTCGGCCGGTTCGCCGTGAGCGCGGCATTGAATGGCTTAGCGCGCGCGCATTCAGCCGCTATTCAGCCCCAATGCGTCATTAGGGTTCTCGAGGTGATCGAGCTTCCGGCGTGAGCCTGCGGCTCGAATCGGTGAGCTTAGGCCAAGCGGTGAGCCGCGTGCGCCTGTGCTGGCTCGTAGCGCGCGGCGTCGAGTTCGTTTTGTCGTCGCGCCGATTGGTCGAAATTGAGGGAAACTCATGAGAACCTTGGCAACCACTCTCGTCGCGGCAGGTGCGCTCGGCGTCGCGTCCCTCGCATCGACCGCGCCGGCTCAGGCGCAATATTGGCACCATTGCTGGAACTGCGGCGGGGCCGTCGCTGCCGGTGTCGTCGGCGGCACATTGCTCGGTCTCGGCGTCGGCTCGGCGCTTGCGGCACCTCCCTATCAAGGGCCCGGCACGCTCGCCCCCTATCAGCCCTATCCGCCGGCGGCCTATTACGCCGGTCCGCCCCCGGTGGCTTATGCATGCCATTACGAGCGGGTGCGCGACTACGACGCCTACGGCAATCCAATTATCGTGCGCCAGCGCGTCTGCGACTGATCTCGAGACGAGACTGAATGCGGCAAGGGGCGGCCCGGGGCCGCCCTTTATCGTTTGCGCCATGACGCTATGTTCGCGGGGGCCGACACGCATGCATCACGAGAGATCCCGTCAGAGGCGCGCATGACCATCTCCAATTCGGCGGGTCCGGTATTGTGGAGCGTCGACGAGCGCGGTGTCGCCAGCGTCGTCCTCAACCGGCCGGAGGTGAACAACGCCTATGACGGCGACCTCGTCGACGGCTTGCTGCGCGCCACCGATGCGCTTCAGGACTTCGCCGGCCTCCGGGTGATCGTCATCAGAGGCAACGGCCGGCATTTCCAGGCGGGCGCCGATCTCAAATGGATCGACGCCGTCGCGAAATCATCCGCGCCGAGAATATCAGCGCCTCGCGGGCGACCGCCGAAGCGGTGAGGCGGCTCGATCTTTCGCCGGTCCCGACGCTTGCGCTCGTCCAGGGCGGCTGCTTCGGCGGGGGAACCGGCATCGTCGCCGCCTGCGACGTGGTGATCGCCGCGGACAATGCCTTGTTCTCGATCTCCGAGGTCAGATGGGGCTTGACCGCCGCGATCATCATTCCGCAGCTCCTCGACGGGATCGGTCTTCGCCAGTTGCGACGCTATGCGCTGACGGGCGAGCGCTTCGGGGCCGAGGAAGCCCGGCGTATCGGCCTCGTCCATGAGGTGGTTCCGCTAGCCGATCTCGAATCGGCCTGCGCGCGAATGATCGGCCATCTCCTGGAGAACGGTCCGGCCGCGGTCGCCGAGACCAAGGCGCTGGCGCTCGAGCTCGCGGGTGCGAAGATCGACCAGGCGACATTCGACCGGCTGGTCGAATCCCATGCCGCCAAGCGCCAATCGAAGGAAGCCGCCGAAGGCCTCGCCTCCTTCGCCGAGAAGCGTTCCGCGCGTTGGGGCGAGCCGGCTAAGGCGAAGTAGGCGTTAATCCACCACTCCCAAAGGCTGTCAAACGTGGCGGTGGACCGAGCACCACTTGTCTACGGCAGATCCGAGACATTGGAAATTGAGAGCCGGCATTGGTCGCATGGACAAGACATTGTGCATGACGCCCCTGATGGCGGCCGGCTTGACCGACTTATCATGTCGATGGAGGATATTGCCGAGTTGGTCGAGGCCGCCGCGCCCGAACCGGAGAAGGGTGGTTCGCTCAAAAAGAGTGCCTACTGACAAAATACCTTGAAAATCACCCAAAATCCCGCTACATATTTCTCGAACCCACCTG
Organism: uncultured Alphaproteobacteria bacterium; assembly: GCA_963713805.1. Taxonomy (GTDB): domain Bacteria; phylum Pseudomonadota; class Alphaproteobacteria; order Rhizobiales; family Beijerinckiaceae; genus GAS188. The sequence goes on from CAVQNF010000039.1 coordinate 322,236, forward strand.
CAGCATGCTGTAGGCTCAAAAGCCGCGGAGGAGAAATCCTACGTGGCTTTTGCTTTTGGGGGGATTGAATGCGCACGTTCGTCTATGTGGACGGCTTCAATCTCTACAATCGGCGTTTGAAACATAAGCCGGATTTCAAATGGCTCGATCTCAAGCGTTTAGCCGAGCTGGCTCTCGGGACGCCCTATTCGATCGCCAGGGTCAATTTTTACACGGCGCGCATATCTGGAAGGATTGACCCAGGCGCGCCTGCACGTCAGAGCGTATACCTCAATGCATTGAGAACTATCCCGGAAGTAGCCATCCATTATGGGAAGTTTCTCTACTCCGATCGATGGGCGGCCCCCGCCCTCCCGCCACAGGCAAAGCCACAAGGGTATGTTTGGCCCAGCGTGCTACCAGAACTGATCCTCGTGCAAAAGGCTGAGGAGAAAGGCAGCGACGTCAATCTCGGGTGTCATCTCGTGAGGGACGCTATCAAGAATGCTTTCGAGGTAGCGGTCGTCATCACAAACGATACCGATTTGGTCGAGCCAATACGGATCGCAGTGCGCGAGGCCGGCAAAATAGTCGGGCTCCTTTCTCCCATCAAAAATCAAAAAGTGGCCGGCAAATGGACGGCGGCAAGCCCCACATTGAAAAACGCGGCCTCGTTCACTCGTTACATTCACGACAACCATTTGAGAGAGGCGCAGTTATCGCGTTCTCTCGCTGGCAACACCATCGTTCGTCCCGAAAGTTGGTGAGTTTCAAAACTGAGACACTCCTACTGCGTCATAAGCGTTTGTGATATCGCATGGTCGAGTGAGAGGACTGGCAACAGGGACATCGTGTGAGTGTTCTGGCGAGAGTGACGGCAAGCCTGCGCCTGATTGTGGCGATGGAGTTTGCGACGTGACGTTCCGGACGGATCGGGGGAGCCGCGGGGTCGCGGACGATCGGATAGGCGAGACGTTTTGCGGTACCCGGCGGCTGAGGGGGGAATGGCCGCTCTCTCGCGGATCAGGAATCCATAAGCGGCGATGCACAGCGTCGCATGATGGTGGAAGCCGATCCAGCCGCGGCCTTCATAATGGGCGAGGCCGAGTTCCGACTTGAGCTCTTCGTAGTCCCGCTCGATGTGCCAGCGCAATTTGACGGTATCGACGAGAGTGGCCAGAGGTGTGTCTTCGGGCAGGGTCGACAGCCAGTATTTTGCCGGCTCCGCTTCACCCTCGGGCCATTCAATGAGAAGCCATTCGAAGGGATGAGGCGTGCTGCGGTTCCAATCATGCGAGGCGGGCCGCACGCGCACGGCGGCAAAGCGCGAGGTCAGCGGCGCATTCGATCCTTCCCGCCAGATCACGCTGGTCCAGGCGTTGGCCGGCAAGCCGATCGCCAATTGCTTGGCCGAGACGGGCCGATGATCTTTGTCGCGCCGCAGGCGAGACGGATGCCGGCCACGCCCACTCCACTCCTTCGCAGGCAGAGGCTCGATACCCGGCGGCCAGACGCTCACATTCGACTGAACGCCGACCGCGTAGACCAATCCGGCAGCGGTGAGCCCGGCGCGGAACTCGGCCTTGTAGCCATAGGCGGGATCGGCCAGGACGATGCCCCGTGGCACGCCGGCCGCAAGGGCAGCATGGAGCTGATCGAGGGCGATCTCGGGTTTGCTCTGGAACCTCACAGGCTCGGGCACATGAGCCTTCTTGCGCCGCGCCGCGTCGCTCGCCCAGTCTTCCGGCAGATACAGCCGATAAGCGATCGGCAGGCTCGCAGCATGATTGGCAACCGACAGCGTCACCGCCACCTGGCAATTGTCCGTCTTGCCGAGCCGCCCGCAATATTGACGAGCCACGCCAACCGAATGAACCCCCTTCTTGGCAAAGCCCGTGTCATCGATAATCCACGCCTCGATCGGGCCATGGCTCACGATCGCCGGCATGACCAGCTCGCGCACCTTGCCCAATACCGCTTCGTCCGACCACGGAGCCTGACCCACAAAATGCAGAAGAGACTGGTGCTCGGCCGAGACCCGCGAGGGCGCCATCATGGCGGCCATCGGCTCGACACTCTTGCGCTCGCCGGGCAGCAGCAAGCCCGTGCAATAATCCCGCAAAGGCAAAGCTCGATCCGCATGCCCAATCACCACGCGCAGCGATTCGACATACGCCACAAAACGCGCTTGGCTCCCCTTGTCATCCTGATCCATCAGCGTCGTCCCAAGTTCGATAAGCCGAATCATCAACCTACCAGACAACGATCCGCAGCGAATCAACCAATTTTCATCAACTCAGTAGTGGTAGTCATCATCTAATGACTCAACTCGATCGAGAAAATATGACTTCAAAGCCCGGCCACCGATTCGGGCGCGATCCGTTCGATCGATGTTCCCCTCTTGCGGCGGGACCACCCTCATGCTGAGATCGCCGCCATGAGAAAAATGCGCGGGGGCCCCCCCTCGGAGACCTCGCGGCGTGGCACATCGCCCGATCAATCCAGCCGGATGATGCCGGACGCACATGATTTCGCCCAAGCACGATCCCGAAAAGGCGCCAAGTTTCGGATAAGATCCTGCATCGAAGCCACGGGATAGACGTGTCGCCCCGATTCTATCTCGACGCATCCCGCTCAGGAACGCGCCGATGACGATGATCTTCAAGCGCTTCGCGCGCGCCGACCGGGCGAAGGGCGTAACCGCGGTTCTTGGCCCCACCAACACCGGCAAGACCCATCTCGCGATCGAGCGGATGCTGGCGCATGGCGGAGGCGTGATCGGCCTGCCGCTGCGGCTGCTTGCCCGCGAGGTCTACGGCCGCGTGGTCGAGAAGGCGGGGCAAGATGCCGTCGCGCTCGTGACCGGCGAAGAGAAGATCAAGCCGGAGAACCCTCGCTTCTGGGTCGCCACGGTCGAAGCGATGCCGCGCGACGTCGAGGTCCCTTTCGTCGCCATCGACGAGATCCAGCTCGCGGCCGATCTCGATCGCGGCCATGTCTTCACCGACCGGCTGCTGCATGCGCGTGGCACGCAGGAGACGCTGATCATCGGCTCCTCGGTGGCGCGCCCCCTGGTCGAGAGGCTCTTGTCGGGCGTCAACATCGTCACCCGTCCGCGGCTCTCGAAGCTCACCTTCGCGGGCGAGAAGAAGATCACGCGTCTGCCGCCGCGTTCGGCTGTCGTCGCTTTTTCGGCCGAGGAGGTCTACGCCATCGCCGAGCTTGTTCGACGACAGAAGGGCGGTGCCGCCGTCGTGCTCGGCGCTCTGTCGCCACGCACCCGCAATGCGCAAGTCGAGCTGTTCCAGGCAGGCGATGTCGACTACATCGTCGCCACCGACGCGATCGGGATGGGGCTCAATCTCGATGTCGATCACGTCGCCTTCGCGGCCGATCGCAAATTCGACGGTCATCGCCATCGCCGCCTGACGCCGGCCGAGATGGGGCAAGTCGCCGGCCGCGCCGGCCGCTATCTTCGCGACGGCAGCTTCGGCTCGTCGGGACGCTGCCCGGCCTTCGAGCCCGATCTCGTCGAGGCGCTCGAAAATCACCGATTCGACGCGCTCGAATGGTTTCAATGGCGCAATAGCGACCTCGATTTCTCTTCGCTCGACGCGCTTCAGGCGAGCCTTGCGATGATGCCGCCGGAACAGGGCCTTGCGCGTGCGCCCGCGGCCGATGACGTGATCGCGCTCGAGATCGCGGCGAGGGACAAGGGCGTGCGCGAGCGCGCCACATCGCGCGCCGAGATCGAGCGCCTCTGGCAGGTTTGCCAATTGCCCGATTATCGCAAGGTCGCCGCGCATGCCCATAGCGAGATGGTGGTGACGCTGTTCGGATTCCTTGCCGGCGGCGGGCGCGTGCCCGACGATTGGCTGAAGCGCCAGATCGCCACGGTCGACCGCACGGACGGCGACATCGACACGCTCTCGGCGCGCATCGCGCAGGTGCGCACCTGGACCTTCGCCGCCAATCGGCCCGATTGGCTCATCGACCCGGAGCATTGGCAGGGCGAGACGCGTCGGGTAGAGGACAGTCTGTCGGATGCCTTGCACGAAAAGCTCGCGCAACGCTTCGTCGATCGACGGACGAGCGTGTTGATGCGCCGCCTGAAAGAGAACGCGATGCTGGAAGCCGAAATCACCGCGTCGGGCGACGTGCTCGTCGAGGGCCATGATGCGGGGCGCCTGCAGGGCTTCCGCTTCACCTTGTCGCCGGAGGCGAGCGGACCGGACGCCAAGGCGCTGCGTGCCGCGGCCCTGAAGGCGCTGTCTCCCGAGTTCGAGACACGGGCCGCGCGCTTCTCGGAAGCGAAGGACGACGCCATCGTGCTCGCGAGTGACGGCGCGGTGCGCTGGCGCGGCGAGGTCGTCGGCAAGCTCGTCGCGGGCGACAGCGTGCTCAAGCCGCGCGTCACCATGCTCGCCGACGAGCATATCTCCTCGCCGGCGCGCGAGAAGATCGAGAAGAGGCTCACGCTCTGGATCGGGGCGCGTGTCGAGAAGCTGCTCGGGCCGCTGTTCGCCCTGGAGAATCCGCCCGAGCTCACTGGTGTCGCCCGTGGCATCGCTTATCAGGCAAGCGAAGCGCTCGGCGTGCTCGACCGCGCCCGCGTCGCCCAGGACATGAAATCGCTCGACCAGGAAAGCCGCGCCAAGCTGCGGGCGCTCGGCCTTCGCTTCGGCGCCTATCATATCTACCTCCCCGCCTTGCTGAAGCCAGCGCCGCGCGCGCTCGCGACCCAGCTTTACGCGCTCAAGCACGGGGGCGCGGACATCGTCGGTCTCGACGCGATCATGCAGTTCGCCTCTTCGGGCCGCACGTCCTTTCCGGCCGATCCGGAAGCCGCGAAAGCGCTCTATCGCGTGGCCGGGTTCAGGCTTTGCGGCAGGCGCGCGGTTCGCGTGGACATCCTCGAACGGCTCGCCGATCTGATCCGGCCGGCGGTGCAATACCGTCCGGGCCTCACGCAAGGCGCACCACCTGCCGGTACCGCGGATGGTGACGGCTTCGTCGTGACCGGGCAGATGACCTCGCTCGCGGGATGCGCCGGCGAGGACTTCTCGGCGATCCTGACCTCGCTCGGCTATGCGGCGACCAAGCGCGCCGGCCCGCCGATCACCGTGCCGCTCGCGCCACCGCCCGCGCCGAAAGCGCCGCATCCGGGTCCGGACGGAAGCTCGGTCGCGTCGGCACCCTCCGAGAATGCCCCCATGACCGCAACGGCCGCGGCTCCCGCGCCGAACGATGACGAGCCTTTCCTTCCGGGTATCGTGGAGGACGCTGACGCCGCCCATGTCGTTGCCACGCTCCCGACCTCGCCAGCCGAGCTCGCCGCGATGCCGGCTGCCGAGACCTCGGCCGCCGAAAAGGTCTCGCAAGCGAGCCTCGATGCTCGACCTCTCGCGACCGATTTTACCGCGTCGAACCCTGCCACCTCCGAGTCCACCACCTCAAGTCCACCGCCTCCGAGTCCACCACCTCAGAGTCCACCGCCTCCGAGGCCAGCACCTCCGAGGCCGCCCCGGTCGAGCCCTCGAGCAGCGAGGCTCACGCCGGCGTCACGACGGCCGCTCTTCCAACGGAGCCCGCCGCCTCAGAGGCCACCGCCACCCGAACGGCCGCCATGGAGCCCGCTGCCACTGAAGCCGCAACCGATGAACCCGCGACGCAAGCCGAACCGGCGGCGGCCGAACCCGAGCTGATCGAAGTCTGGCGCCAGCAGCGATCGCCCCAACAGCGGCATCGCCCCCACGTCCAAGGGGAAGGCGCCGGTGACAAGCAGGAGCGGCGGCGGCGCGGCCCGGCAAGAGCGGGCGAGGCGCAAAATGCCGGTGCTGTCTCCGGGGCGGAGAGGGCGGCGGCGCCAGGTGCTTCGAGGGGCCGCGACGCCAGGCAACCCGAGCGTGATGCGAACCGCACCTCCGAAGGCGGGCGGCCGCATCGGCGCGACAAGCGCCAAGGGCGCCGGCCGGAACAGGGCGCCGAGGGCCAGAAGCGTGAGATGGAAAGGAGGCAGCATCACGCGACGCCGCGTCCGGACAAGCGCCCGCTGAAGGCGATCGATCCCGATAACCCCTTCGCCAAGCTCATGGCGCTCAAGGCCCAGATGGAGGAGGAAGGGCAGCGGTGAGGGCCCGTGCGCTCCAGCATGATCCGCAAAAATGGGAATTATTTTTGCGATGAGATCATGCGTCAAAACAAAGAGATAAAATGGTGGCGCCCATTCCACCTCAACGCGGCCCGCGCTGAATGGCAGAGCTCGCCGATCAACGCCTCGATAAATGGCTCGTGGTCGCGAGGTTCGCGCGGACGCGCTCGCTGGCTCAAGCTCTCGTCGCGCAAGGACATGTGCGCCTCGGCGGCAAGCGCGTCACCGACGGCGCCCGCAAGCTGCATGCCGGCGACGTGCTCACCCTCGCGCTTGCGCACACCACGAAGGTGGTGCGCGTCAAGGCCGCCGCGGAAAAGCGCGGTTCCTTCGCCATGGCGCGCGAACTTTATGAAGTGCTCTCGGACCGGAATGCGACCAGCGGCCCCCCGTGACGCGCGCTCGGTGCCGCGGGCATTTCCCGCTGTCCTCCCCATATGTTAGGGTCGTGGTTCTAAAAATGACACCGAGTGCTTCGATTGCGTCCTGGCCGGGCTTGGCTCGGCCATCCACGGCTTTACATGCAGAGATGGGCGTGGGTGACCGAGCCAAGCCCGGTCATGACGGGAAGGGGCGAAGAGTTAGAGTCGACCGTTGGCTCGCCGTGACAAGCGCGGCGACGAAGGTAGAGGCACCGGCGGAACGGCGAAGGAGCGGCCAATGTATACGCAAGGGCTGAACGTCGTCGATACGCATGCAACCTCTCCGGCCGACGCCGAGCGGGAGGCGCGGTTCCAGGCGCGGATCGACGCGGACGAGAAGATCGAGCCGAATGACTGGATGCCCGCCGCTTATCGGCGCACGCTCGTTCGGCAAATCTCTCAGCATGCGCATTCCGAGATCGTCGGCATGTTGCCCGAGGGCAATTGGCTGACGCGAGCCCCGACGCTGCGGCGCAAGGCCGCGCTCCTCGCCAAGGTGCAGGACGAGGGCGGCCACGGCCTTTATCTCTACGCCGCCGCCGAGACGCTCGACGTGGCGCGCGAGGAGCTCGTCGAGCAGCTTCTTTCCGGCAAGGCCAAATACTCCTCGATCTTCAACTATCCGACGCTCACCTGGGCGGATATCGGCGCCATCGGCTGGCTGGTCGACGGTGCCGCGATCATGAACCAGATTCCGCTCTGCCGCTGCAGCTTCGGCCCTTACGCGCGCGCCATGATCCGCATCTGCAAGGAGGAGAGCTTTCATCAGCGCCAGGGATACGAGATCATGTCGACGCTCGCGCGCGGCACGCCGGAACAGAAGTCGATGGCGCAGGGCGCGCTCGATCGCTGGTGGTGGCCCTCGCTCATGATGTTCGGCCCGTCCGACAAGGAGAGCCAGCATTCGGACACGTCGATGCGGTGGAAGATCAAGCGCTTCTCGAACGACGACTTGCGCCAGAAGTTCGTTGACGCGACGGTACCGCAAGGCCATGCGCTCGGCCTCGTCTTCCCCGATCCGAAGCTCAGGCTGAACGAAGCCACCGGGCATTTCGAAATCGGGCCGATCGACTGGGAGGAGTTCCGCCAGGTGGTCGCGGGCTTCGGCCCCTGCTCCAGGGACCGCCTGCGGGCACGCCGCGAGGCCCATGCCGAGGGCGCCTGGGTGCGCGAGGCGGCGCTGGCGCATGCCGCAAAGCGGCGGGCTCGCGCGCCAGCCGTCACGCTCGCCGCGGAATGAGGCCGACGATGTTTCCCGGTATCCATATAAGCGCTTCGCCTCTCCTCGTCGTCATGACCGGGCGTCGGCTCGGTCCTCCACGGCTTTCATTATTCGAGGAAGACGTGGATCGCCGTGCTTATCCTTTTGGTTACGTCGCCGACCAGAGGGGACGCTTCTCGTGAGCGAGGCGAATTGGCCGCTCTTCGAAGTCTTCATTCGCTCGCGCGGCGGCATGAGCCATCGCCATGTAGGTTCGCTGCATGCGGTTGACGCCGAGATGGCCTTGCAGAATGCGCGCGACGTCTACACGCGCCGGGGTGAGGGTCTCTCGATCTGGGTCGTCCCCTCGAGCGCCATCACCGCCTCCGATCCCGGCGACAAGGACATGCTCTTCGAGCCGGCGGTTTCGAAAATCTACCGGCACCCCACTTTCTACGAAGTGCCGGAAGATGTCGGGAACATGTGAGGACGGCATCGGTGCGCGCCCCCTTCTCCCGCAAAGGGTGCGCAAAGGGCGGGAGAAGGGGAGTCAGCGCGGCTTGAACATCGGATGGGTCACCCGGTCGCCCGGCTTGATGCCAAGCTCGTCGCAGACGCCGGCGTTGAGCTCGAGCACGCCGAGCACCGGCTCGCCCGCGGCGATCACGCGTCTCGACAAGGGTTCGGTGTGGGTCTCGATGCGCGCCACCGTGCCGTCGGCGCGAATGAAGAGCATGTCGAGCGGCAGATAGGTGTTCTCCATCCACATCGCGGCGGGCTCGGGCGCGCCGAAGTCGAAGAGCATGCCGCGATCCTTCGGCAGGTAGCGCCGGAACATCAGCCCTTTCTCACGTTCGGCGGGGCTGCGCGCGAGCTCGATCTGGAAAACATGCGTTCCCGAGGCCGAGGCGATCTCGAGGCGCTGCAACGGCTCGGCCGCGCGCGCGAGCGATGCCGCCGAGACGATCCAGCCGAAAGCGAGGGTCGTGACGAGGAGCATGAAGGTTGAGGCGCTCCTGCTCGCGCAAGCGGTGCGACGGCCGGTAGCGGCGCGGCGCCGTCCTCCTTCGGCAGTGCCCGAAAGGCGACGCAAAACAGCGATGGCGGTCATTGCGGGCGAATCTCCGGAAAGCGAGAGGGCCTAGTGGGACGCCGCGACCGCGCCATGCTCCGGCAACCGCACTTCGGTCGCCATGAGGCCCTTCGGCCCCGGTCCATAGCGCACCAGCACCTGTTGGCCGGGCCGCAATTCGGCAAGGCCGAAGCGCCGCAACGTCTCCATATGCACGAAGATGTCGGGCGCGCCCTCTCCCTTGCTGACGAAGCCGAAACCGCGCACGCGATTGAACCATTTGACGGTGACCGCCTCGAGCCCGCTCGACGCGACCACCTGGGCGTGGGTGCGGGCGGGCGGAAGTTCCGATGGGTGAGGCAGCTTCGGCGGTTCGACCTTGAGCACGCGCAATGCCTGCAGGCCGCGTTGGCCTCGCACCGCCTCGAGCACGACGCGCGACCCCTCGACCGTGATCGGGAAGCCGTCGCGCCGGAGGCAAGTCACATGCAGGAGCACGTCGGGAAGGTCCTGGTCAGGCTTGACGAAGCCGTAACCCTTCACGGCATCGAACCATTTGACCACACCCTCGATATGGATCGGCTGGACGGTGACGAAGCCGGCCTCACCGGCGTTCTCGAGCCGGGATCTTCCGCTGTCCTGCAAAGCCTCGCCCAAATTGCCCTCCCGCGTCATCCTGCCGCCGAAAGAGCCGCTGCTCGAAGCACTCGATCTCGGGCGATACTCCGGGACGTCGCTGCTCATCGGACTACCAAGGTCAGACGGGCCCAATACTGATTCGGGCTACAATCTACCATTGCCGCTGCCGAAACAAAGCCCCAAATCGCAGTTGCGAACAGAGAATAAATGGCGGCGGCACTTCAGTTGACACGCCGGCCAAGGTGGGCGGCGAGGCGCGCGAGGACCGGGCCGGCCTCGACATCGAAGCGCTCATGGGCCTCGTCATCGAGCCCCGTCTCGCCGCGATTGAGGATGAGGAAGACGGCGCCATTGTCGCGCGCCAGGAGCGGCAAGCCCGCGGCCGGATAGACGAGCAGCGAGGAGCCGACGGCGAGCATCAGATCGGCATTTCCGGCGGCGAGCGTCGCCTTGCGCATCTCCTGTTGCGGCATCGCCTGGCCGAAGGAGATGGTGGCGGCCTTGACGATGCCGCCGCAGGCTTCGCAGCAGGGCGCGCGATTTTCCTCCTCGAGCATGCGCCGGCAAGAAGCGAGCTCGTGGCGCGTTCCGCAGTCGAGGCAGCGCGCATAGGTGCCGTTGCCATGCAGCTCGATGACCTTGTCGGCGGGAACGCCGGCAGCCTGGTGCATGTTGTCGATATTCTGGGTGATCACCGTCTCGACGATGCCTTCATTCACCAGCCGCGCCAATGAAAGGTGGCCTTCGCCGGGCACCGCGCCCTTATGATGATCGTCGAGCGCGAACTTGCGCCGCCAGGCCTCGCGCCTCGCCTCCTCGCTCGCGACGAACCGATCGAAGGGCATCGGCGGGTGCGTGAGCCAGGGGCTGCCGGGCGAACGAAAATCGGGGATGCCGCACTCCGTCGACAGGCCGGCGCCGGTCAGGACGACGAAGCCGCGGGCGCGACGGACATGCAAGGCGAGCGCGTGGGCCGCCGCCTCGATCGCGTCGGAAGGCGTCACCTTGGAATACGCATCCATGCCGAGCTTTCCCGATCGCTGGTCATACTCGATCCATCGCCGCCTCGCTTGCGCGTTTCAATCAGGCTATACGCGCCAGATGACCACGACCACCCCCACCTCCGTGAATTCGCTCGTCACCACGCAGGGCGTGCGCTTCGGGAACGACGCGAAGCTCGCCCTGATCGCCGGACCTTGCGCGCTCGAAAGCCGCGAGCACGCCTTCGACATGGCCGGTGCGCTGAACGAGCTCGCCCGCAAGCTCGACATCGGCTTCGTCTACAAGAGCTCGTTCGACAAGGCGAACCGCACCTCGCTCGAGGCGCGGCGAGGGCTCGGCCTCGACAAGGCGCTCACGATCTTCGCCGACATCCGCAAAAAGCTCGGAGTGCCCGTTCTCACCGACGTGCATGAGCCCGGCCAATGCGCGGCCGTCGCCGAAGCCGTCGACATCCTGCAAATCCCGGCCTTCCTTTGCCGTCAGACGGATCTCCTGGTCGCCGCGGCGAGGACCGGGCGCGTCGTCAACGTCAAGAAGGGGCAGTTCCTCGCCCCCTGGGACATGAAGAACGTGGTCGCCAAGATCGTCGGCGCCGGCAATCCGAACGTCCTCGTCACTGAGCGCGGCGCGAGCTTCGGCTACAACACGCTCATCTCGGACATGCGTTCGCTGCCCATCATGGCGAAAACGACAGGAGCGCCGGTCATCTTCGATGCGACGCATTCGGTGCAGCAGCCGGGCGGGCTTGGTGCCTCATCCGGCGGCCAGCGCGAATTCGTGCCGGTCCTGGCGCGAGCGGCGGTCGCCGTCGGCGTCGCCGGCGTCTTCATCGAGACGCATCGCGACCCCGACAAGGCGCCCTCGGACGGGCCGAACATGGTGCCCTTCGGCGAGATGGAGGGCCTGTTGCGCCGGCTTCTCGCCATCGACGCGCTGACGAAGAGCGGCGGATAGCCGAAAGCCCTCGTCGCAAAGCGCGCGCGAGCGCATGATTCCGCAACCTCGTTTTTTGCGACACCCCATCGTCATGACCGGACTTGGTCCGGTCATCCACGTCTTTCTACGGCTCGATCATATGACGCAGATGCCCGGCATAAGGCGGCACAAGGCCACGGCACGGCGTCAAGAGGGAGCTAGCGCGAATAGAACTCGACGACGAGGTTCGGCTCCATCTGCACCGGATAGGGGACGTCGGAAAGCGTGGGCACGCGCGCGAGCGTCGCGGTCATCTTGCTGTGGTCGGCCTCGATATAGTCGGGCACGTCGCGCTCCGCGAGCGCCACGCTTTCGAGCACCACGACGAGCTGCTTCGAGGCGTCCTTCACCTCGATCACATCGCCCGCCTTCACGAGATAGCTCGCGATCGTGACGCGCCTGCCGTTCACCTTGACGTGACCGTGGTTGACGAACTGGCGCGCCGCGAAAACGGTGGGCACGAATTTGGCGCGGTAGACGACCGCGTCGAGCCGGCGCTCGAGAAGGCCGATCAGATGCTCGCCGCTATCGCCCTTGAGGCGGATGGCTTCGGCGTAATAACGGCGGAACTGCTTCTCGGAGATGTTGCCGTAATAGCCCTTGAGCTTCTGCTTGGCGCGCAGCTGCGTGCCGAAATCGGAAATCTTGCCCTTGCGCCGCTGGCCGTGCTGTCCAGGGCCGTATTCGCGCCGGTTGAACGGGCTCTTCGGGCGGCCCCAGAGGTTCTCGCCGAGACGACGGTCGATCTTGTGCTTGACGCTGTGGCGTTTGCTCATCGCGTATCCTGTTCGGCCGGGACCGATGCCCCGGCATTGAAGCGGCTCAATGCGGGCACCCGCCCGCAACGCTCGAGAGAGCGGCCGCGCACAGGAACCCGCGACGGATCGCGCCCTCCTCTTCCTGATCGACGCTTGCCAGTGGCTTGCGCTTCACGGGACGACAGACCAAGCTCGCAGCGAGGCTCACCTGATCGCGGGTGCTCGAAAAGCCACGCGGGCCAGAAGGCCCGCGTGACACGCTGCATCTATGACGGAATTCGCGCAATGTCAAAATTCCTGAGCGGGACCGTCCGCCGGGTCCGGCCCGGACGCTTGGATGCGCAAGCTCGGCGAAAAACGCCTGGCGCCCCCGATCGCGGGGCAAGCGCGGTGCTCGCGCGATGAACACACTGGCGCTCAAGCTTTCGCTGACACCGGTCCTCATTCTCGCGGCGAGCCTCGCCGGGCGTCGCTGGGGCGAGGCCATCGGCGGCTGGCTCGTGGGACTGCCGCTGACCTCCGGGCCGGTCGCCTTCTTCCTGACGCTCGACCAGGGCCCGGGCTTCGCCCGGCAGGCGGCGGCGGGTTCGCTCGCGGGGACCGCCGCGCAAGCCTGTTTCGGCCTTGGCTATTTCTGGGCGGCCGAGCGTGCCCCCTGGCCTCTCGCCTTCTGTGCCGGAGCGGCCGCCTACGCCATCGCCGCCACGCGCGCTGCAAGCCCTTGCGCTGCCGCATCTTGCGCTTTTCCTCGTCGCCCTCGCGGCCTTGACCTTGGCGCTTCGCGCCATGCCGGCGCAAAATGTCCGCCGGGTTGTCGGCATCCTGCCGATCTGGGACCTGCCCGCGCGCATGGCCATCGCGACGACGCTGGTCGTCGCGGTCACGGCCGGGGCCTCGACGCTCGGCCCGCGCCTCAGCGGCCTCTTGGCGACCTTCCCCATCTTCGCGACGGTGCTCACGGTCTTCGCGCATCGCGTCCAGGGCGCGGCCGCTGCGCGACAGGTGCTGCGCGGCCTGCTCATGGGGCTTTACGGCTTCGCGAGCTTCTTTGCCGTGCTGAGCCTTCTGCTGCCGCGCACGAGCGTGCCGCTCGCCTTCCTCGGCTCGGCACTTGCCGCCATGCTGGTCCAGGGAGTGTCCTTCAAGCTGATGCGGCGGGCGAGCGTGAAGCTCGCTCAGAGCCGCTTCTCGAAGCGGTATTCGCGCGAATGGGAGATGTCGCGAAGCTGGCGTTCCTCGCCGGTGCGGCGATAGGAGAGGCGCTCATAGAAGCGGTGCGCGTCGAGAAAGCGCGTGTCCGACCAGAAGAATACCGTCCTTGCGCCACGCTCGCGCGCTTCATTCTCGGCGTGCGCGACGAGCTTTCCGGCAAGGCCGCGGCGGCGCAGATCCTGCCGGACATAGACCCGATGCAGCTCGGCCGTCTCCGCTCGGGGAAAGTCCATGCTGACGCAAGCTCCGATGCGGCTTGCGCCATCCTCGACCACCCAGAATCGCGCGCCTCGCTCGCTGGTCGTGGAAGCCGGCCTCAAGAGGTCGGCAAGGTCCTCATGGGGATCGACGAAACAGCCCGGATATTCGGCAAAGCATAGTGCGATCAGGCCGAAGAGCTCCTGCGCATCCTCGTCGCGCACCGGGCGGATCACGAGCAGGCGCCCTTCGCCACGAGGCCTTGCGCCCATCGGTTTCTCGCAGATGACATTCCCGTCCGGCGTGTCGTCCGAGCGGACGGGCAATTCGGCAAAGCCCCGCCTCGCGTAGAACGCCCTCCCCTTCTCGTTTCGCGTCTCGACCTCAAGCCGCATCAGCCTTGCTTCGGGGAAATAGGCCTCGCAGGCGTTGAGCAACGCCGTGCCGACGCCCCGCGCTTGCCGCGCCGGCCCGACATAGAGGCGCCCGAGCGTCACGCATCCCTCCTCGCGCAGCGTCGCGGAAGCCGTGCCCGCGATCGTGCCGTCCGCGGCCTCGGCCACGAGGAAAGCATGGGCTTCACGGTCGAAGCCGCGCGCCAGATTGTCGAGCGAATGCCATTCCTCGGTGATCTCGGTCACCCTCGCGGCGCCGTAGATCGCGTCATAAGTGTCGTGCCACGTCTCGACGAGAAGCGCGCGAATGGCTGCAAGCTCGGAGCGACGCGCCGGCCTGATGAGGAAATCGCCTTCCGTCCTCGCCGGGTGTGGCGATGGCGCCGACGCAGAGGGGCTCATCCGCGGCTTCGCCTCGAGCGCGGGAAGGGCCTTAGCACGGGAAGAACCTGGAGCACGGGAAGGACCTGGAGCACGGGAAGGACTTCGAGCGCGAAGGACTCGAGCACCTGAAGGACCTGGAGCTCAGTTTTCAGCCCTGCCCTGCCCCGTCATGCCCGCGAGCCGATCCGCGAAATAAGCGATGGTGCGCGAATACACCTCCGACTTGTTCCACTGCTGGATCACGCCGAAATTCGCGCTGCCCGGCCCCCAGGGTTGTCCCCGCTGCCAGCCATAGCTCTTCAGGTAATTCGCGGTCGAGGCGAGCACATCCGGAACGCTGCGGATGAGGTTTCGTCCGCCGCCGTAATCGACGGCGAATTTGATGTAGGAGGAGGGCATGAACTGGGTCTGTCCGATCTCGCCGGCCCAGGCGCCGCGCATCTCCGCGGGCGTCAGGTCCCCGCGATCCACGAGCCTCAACGCATCGGTCAATTCCGCGCGAAACATGTCCGCGCGGCGGCAGTCATAAGCCAGCGTCGCGAGAGAGCGGATCGTCGGAAAATTGCCGTTTCCGGCACCGAAATCGGTCTCCAGCCCCCAGATGGCGACGAGAACTGGGGCCGGGACGCCGAATTGCCGCTCGATCCGGCTGAAAACATCCGCGTATTGCCGGATGAGGCTCGCGCCGCGCGATAAACGATAGCTGTTCACCATCCGCCCGGAAAACTGCTCGAAGCTTTGGCGGAAGACGCCTTGGCCGCGATCCCTCGACACGACGGCGGGATCGGGCGTGATGCCGTTCAGGGCCGCGAGCCCCCGCGTGCCGACACCGGAAGAGGCGGCCTCCTGCTTGAATGCCGAAAGCCAGTTGTCGAAGCTTCCGGAGCCTGGGCAGGGCGCCGCCGAAGCAGGCATCACCCTCAAGGCGCAGGCGAAAACCAGCGCCACCACGGGGAAAAGAGACCGCTTTCGTGTCATCGCGAACCTCGTTGAAAACGCGTGTCGGGCCGTCGCATAGCGGGAGCGACGACATGCGACAAGGGAAATGAGAGCCGACATTTATGGAAGCTGGATTGTGAACCCAGCCTGAAATTTGCCGTTGCGCCGAGCACCATCCCGAATTCAGGGGCCGCTTCGAGGTTCCAGGTTCTCGCCTACGAGGGCGGTGATGAACGCCATGCCGAAACCGCCGCGCCCGGACGCTCCCGGTTTCATGATGGCGCGGGCCGAAGCCGAAGCATAGCGGCTATGCGGGGTCCGATCACGACGACGGTCCGGCTTCCGCCTTGCGCCCATCGGCCTGGAGCTCGTCCCAGGCGTCGGGCGGGTCTCCATCTCGAGCCGGCGTGAAAAGATCGCATAGGGATCGCTGCGCGAGCCCGCTTTGCGCAATGTGTTCTCGTCGTTCATCCAGGCGTAGACGATCATTCGGCTCGCGCTATCAAACCGAAAAAACAGCCAAAACCGTTGAAGAAACTCGGCTCGCCGCCAATGGCGGTAGGTGGGTCCGAGCGTGTTGCCGAGGCTATAAGCACGGGCATTCGGATCGCGCGGGATCTCTTCCAGGATGAGCGTGCGAATGCGCGCATAGAGCTTGGCTTTTGGATGAGAGGCAAAAGCATCCGGTTTTTCGACCCAAAGCCGCTCGACCTCGGCTTCAAGGATGGCAAACGCCTCGATGAAGGCACTGGCGCGGTAGAGCTTCCAGCCGTGGCGCTCGGCAAAAGGCCTTGTGGCGCCGTCACAAAGTGACGTCGCGTCGGGGATCACGTCGTCGTGCGAGACCACCACATCCTTTGTGAGGGCCTCAAGGCGAGCAAGATCGGCCTCGGTGAAGGGTCGGAGCCGCTCGGGATGCTCCTTCATGTCCCGTTCCAAAAAGGAAAGATACGCCAAAGCGACGGGGTCCCGTTCGATCGGGTCATCGGTGTCCGCATCGCCGGCCTCCAAGGAATTCAGCGTGACGAGCAAGCTGCCGGGACCGATCACATGCGCGCGGACCTTGGCTCGTTGCCGAAACTCCGGATGAGCCTTGAACAAAGCCTTGTCGAGACGGATCGCCTCGGAGCGCCCCGTGGTCGTGATCGAGCCCTTGAACTTCGGGGTTCGCATAGGGCCTCTTTTGTTGATACGTGAAATAATACGTAAATACCGAAGCGCAACGGCGATATTTCGGGCCATTCGCGAGCGCCCACCCCCGCTAGATGCCGAGCTTTCGCCTCAAAATCTCGTTCACGCACCTGCGGATTGGCCTTGCCGCCCGTCGATTTCATCACCTGGCCGACGAACCAGCCGATCAATGTCGGCTTGGCTTTCGCCTGCTCCGCCTTGTCCCGATTGGCCGCGAGGATGGCGTCGATCGCCGTTTCGATGGCGCCCGTATCCGTCACCTGCCTCAGCCCGCGCGTCTCCACGAGCGCGCGCGGGTCGCCTCCCTCGTTCCACAAAATTTCGAAGAGATCCTTGGCGATCTTTCCGGATATCGCACCCTCTCCGATGAGATCGATCAGGGAGCCGAGCTGCGCCGCCGAGACGGGAGCGGCTTCGATGTCCTTGCCCTCCTTGTTGAGGCGGCCGAACAATTCGTTGATCACCCAATTCGCCGCGGTCTTGCCGTCGCGGCTCTTGCCGTCGCCATCCTCGCCGACGCTGCCGTTGGCGACGGCCTCGAAATAGTCGGCATTCGCCCGCTCCGCCACAAGCACCGAGGCGTCGTAGGCGGAAAGCCCGTATTGCGCGATGAACCGGGCGCGCTTCGCATCCGGCAGCTCAGGCAGATGGGCGGCAAGCTCGTCCACATAGGCCTGATCGAATTCGAGCGGCAGGAGATCGGGATCTGGAAAATAGCGATAGTCATGCGCCTCTTCCTTCAAGCGCATGGCGCGCGTCTCGCCCTTCGCAGGGTCGAAAAGGCGCGTCTCCTGCTCGATCGAACCGCCATCCTCGATGATGCCGATCTGGCGGCGGGCCTCCGCCTCGATCGCCTGGCCGATGAAGCGGATCGAGTTCACGTTCTTGATCTCGCAGCGCGTGCCGAGAGGCTCTCCCGGCCGGCGCACCGACACATTCACGTCGGCGCGCAGATTGCCCTTCTCCATGTCGCCGTCGCAGGTGCCGAGATAGCGCAGGATCGTGCGCAGCTTCGTCACATAGGCTCGCGCCTCCTCGGCCGAGCGCAGATCGGGCTTCGACACGATCTCCATGAGGGCGACGCCCGACCGGTTGAGATCGACATGGCTCATGGTCGCGTGCTGGTCGTGCAGCGATTTGCCCGCATCCTGCTCGAGATGCAGCCGTTCGATGCCGACGCTGAAACGCCCGCCGTCGACGCGTATCGACGATCACCTCGCCCTCTCCGACGATCGGGGATTTGTACTGGCTGATCTGATAGCCCTGCGGCAGGTCCGGATAGAAATAATTCTTCCGATCGAAGACGCTGCGATGGTTGATCTTCGCCTTGAGGCCGAGGCCGGTGCGGATCGCCTGGCGCACGCATTCCTCGTTGATCACGGGCAGCATGCCGGGCATGGCCGCATCGATGAAGGAGACGTGCGAGTTGGGCTCTCCGCCGAAGGCCGTCGACGCACCGGAGAACAGCTTCGATCGGCTCGTCACCTGCGCGTGAATCTCCATGCCGACCACGATTTCCCAATCGCCGGTCGCGCCCTTGAGCAGCTTCTTGTGGTCAAGCGGTGAGTTCATGGGGTCCTGCGCCGTCACTCTTGCTTATTCTTCCGCGTGGCGTTCCGGGTCAAGTCCGGCCGATGCGTTTCCAGCCCATCGCCATCTCGCGCGCGGGCGCATAGTCCGCTAAGCTCCCCCCATGCTCGATGCGACGCGAGAGAGGCCGGGCGATCCTTGGCTCGCCGCCTGGGCGGCGGAGATTGTGCGCGTGCTCGCGGGGCTGGCGAGCGTCCTCCAAGGCGGACGCCTGACCGAGCCCGTCGTGCATAAATCGCGCCGCGAGCTCAAGCGCTTGCGCTCGCTCTTGCGTCTTGCGCCCCGGCACGTCGCCGATCTTGCCGACGAGACGCGCGAGATCACGGGCGAGCTGCGCCGGCGCCTCGGCCACAGCCGCGACGCGACCGTCATGCTGAAGACCTTGCGCGCCCTCACCCACGAGCTCGGCGAGGCCGCCTCGCGCATCAACCCCGTGCTTTCGGCCCATCATCGGAAAGCTTCCGCGACCCTCGACCGCGGCTCGCGGCGCTGGGATCGGGACCGCATCGCCCGCTTCGGGGCCGCCTGGCGTGGCCTTTCGGTCCAAGGCGACGTGGTCCAAGGCGATGCGGGCGCCTTGCGCAAGCGCGCGACGAGGACTTATCGCCGCGCGCCGCGGCGAAGCGATCGCGCTCGAGAGCGGCAAGGATGCGGCGCTCCATCCCTTGCGCAAGGCCTGCGTCGACCATCAGAACCATCTCGCCTTCTTCGCGCTCGGCGCGAAGGGCAAGATCGCCGCGCGCCACGCCGAATTGAAGCGCCTGCGCGACCGGCTCGGCCTCTGCCACGATCTCGAGGTCCTGCGCGATTTCGTGCGCACCCGCGCCGATGTCTCTGCCGTGGATCTGATCCGGCTCGAAGAGGTCCTGGCGACGCGGCATCGGCGCTTGGTGCGCAAAGCCATCAAATCGGCCGCGATCCTGTTCGCCGACAAGCCGCGGCAATTCGAGAGATGGCTGAGGCATGAGCTCGGCAAGGTGCGGAGCGCCGATGCGGCGCAAGCGCTGGGGCTCGCCGACAGGTCGCCACTCGAGCTTCCGACGGGCACGCCCGCGACCGCGAGAACCTTTGCCGAGACAGCGTGCCATGAACGATAGCCCCCTCCTTCTCTACACGTTGCGGCTCGCCGATACGGCGCTCATCAACGGGCATCGCCTTTCCGAATGGTGCGGCCACGCGCCGGTGCTCGAGGAAGAGCTGGCGCTCGCCAATCTCGCTCTCGACCTCATCGGCCAGGCACGCGCGCTCTATGGCTACGCGAGCGAGATCGACGGCAAAGGACGTGACGAGGACGCTTTCGCCTATCTGCGCGATGTCGCGTCCTACCGAAACCTGCTGATGGTCGAGCGGCCGAACGGCGATTTCGCCGTCACCGTCTTGCGCCAGTTCCTGCTCTCGGCCTTCATGCATCCGTTTTGGGAGGCGATGACGCGCTCGACCGACGCGGTGCTCGCCGCGGTCGCGGCGAAAGCCGTCAAGGAGGTCGCCTATCATCTGCGCCATTGCGGCGAATGGACGGTGCGGCTCGGCGACGGCACGGGCGAGAGCCATCGCCGCATGGAGGAGGCGCTCGAGGAAGAATGGCCCTATACGGGCGAGCTGTTCGAGACCGACGAGGCCGAGCGCGGCCTCATCGCGTCCGGCATCGCGCTCGATCCGTCAAAGCTGAAGGCGACTTTCGAGGCGACGCTCGATCGCGTCTTCCGCGAGGCGACCCTGCACGCGCCCGCGCGACGGCTGGATGCAGACGGGCGGCCGGCACGGCCGGCATTCCGAGCATCTCGGCCATGTGCTGGCGCAGTTGCAATACTTGCAAAGAACCTATCCGGGCGCGACATGGTAGGCATGATGCCCGGCAAGGACGATGATCGACGCGGCGAACGCGACCCCGGCGACCCGAAGGCTCAGGTGTTGCGCGAGCGCGCCTATGCGGCGCTCGCATCCGTCCACGATCCGGAAATTCCGGTCCTGACGATCGCCGATCTCGGCATCCTGCGCGATATCAGGATCGAGGGCGAGGCGGTCGAGGCGGTGATCACGCCCACCTATTCGGGTTGCCCGGCGATGAACATGATCACGCGTCGAAGCCGATCTCGCGCTGGAAAAGGCCGGGTTTTCGCAGCGCAAGATCACGACCGTCCTTTCGCCGGCATGGACCACGGATTGGATGAGCGAGGAGGGACGAAGGAAGTTGCTCGCCTATGGCATCGCGCCGCCCGCCGCCGCATCCTCGCGCGCCGCGCTTTTCGCGGATGTGGCCCTCGCCTGTCCTCGTTGCGCCTCACGCGATGTCGAGCGGATCTCGGAGTTCGGCTCGACCGCCTGCAAGGCCTTGTGGCGCTGCAAGGCCTGCCGCGAACCCTTCGATCAGTTCAAATGCATTTGAAGGGCGGATGCTTGCGGGTGGAAAGAACGAAGGAAGGCTCCGAAGATTGGCGCCCGCAAGGCGAGCCAGCACCGGAAGCCGAGCGGGCGAGGTCGCGCTTGACCCTTGCTGAATTCGTGACAAGCGACGGCTTGCGATGAGCACCCCGCATTTTCACCGCCTCAGGGTCGCCGACCTGCGCCGCGAGACGAAGGACGCGGTCTCGATCGCGTTCGCGGTCCCTGCCGAGCTCGCGCAGGACTATGCGTTCGAGCCGGGCCAATATCTCACCTTGCGCGCGACCATCGCGGGCGAGGATGCGCGTCGCTCCTATTCCATCTGCTCGGGGCTCGACGACGGCGAGCTCCGGGTCGCGGTCAAGAAGGTGGAGGGCGGCCTCTTCTCGAGCCATGTCTTCTCGAGCTATGTCGACGGCACGATCAAGCGCGGCGACACCCTCGAGGTGATGACCCCGATGGGCCGTTTCACGGCGCCGCTCGACCCGCGCGCCGCGCGCGCCTATCTCGGCATCGCCTGCGGCTCGGGGATCACGCCGGTGATGTCCCACATCAAATCGGTGCTGTCGCGCGAGGCAAGGAGCCGCTTCGTGCTGCTCTACGGCAATCGCTCGTCGCGCGACATCATGTTCAAGGACGCGCTGGAGGATCTGAAGGACAAAAACCTCGGCCGGTTCGCGGTGCACCACGTGCTCTCGCGGGAAGCGCAAGACCTTCCGCTGCTCAACGGCCGCCTCGATGCCGAAAAGATCGCGACCTTGGTGCGGGCAAGCTTGCCGAAGGCGAAGATCGACCATGCCTTCATCTGCGGGCCGCAGGGCATGATGGAGGCGGCGCAAATCGCGCTGGGCGAGCTCGGCGTTCCCGGCGGGCGAATCCATGTCGAGCTGTTCACGCCGACATCGCCGCCCGCTTCGGCTGCCGGAGCACGAAGGCCCGGCGCCCCGGCCCGCGACGAGATGCGTCAGGCGATCGCCACGGCGACCGTGACGCTCGACGGCGTGACGCACAGCTTTCCGGTCGCTGCCGAGGAAGGCGTCATCGATGCAGGGCTGCGGGCGGGGCTCGAGCTTCCCTTTTCCTGCAAGGGCGGGATGTGCTGCACTTGCCGCGCCAAGCTCGTCTCGGGGACGGTGAAGATGGTGCGGAATTATTCGCTCGAAGCCTGGGAGATGGAGCAAGGCTATGTGCTCGCCTGCCAGTCGCGCCCGACCTCGCCTTCCGTGATCCTGGATTTCGACCAGGCGTAATTCCACCTCAGCTCGTTCCCGCGGAAGCGGGAATCCGGACTTACAGAATTAAGTGCACTGCCACCGTAATTCCCGAATCTTGAAAGCCGCAGCATGGGGAATGATCCGGACCCGGTAATGCCGCACCATTCTCCCGCCGTGAGCCGGACCGAGCGCGGGCGCGCGCTCCTGCTGCTGATCGCCCTTCTCCTCGCTTGCGCGGCGATCGGCTGGTCGCTCCTGCCGCTGCGGCAATGGGCCGGCGACCTCGGCTCATGGGTCGGCGGCCTTGGCACCTACGGACCGATCGCCTGCTTCCTCCTCATCGTCTTCGGGGTGACCGTGCTGGTGCCGGCGAGCGCCTTGACCTTCGCGGCCGGCCTCGCCTTCGGCTTTACGGCCTTCCCGCTCGTCCTGGTGGCCGCGACGATCGGGGCGGCTTTCGCCTTTCTCATCGCAAGGCATCTCGCCAGGAGCCCGGTGAAGCACCTGGTCGAGCGGCACCCGCGAGCCAACGCGATCTACAAGGCCGTCGGCGAAGGCGGGTGGAAAATGGTGTTTTTGCTGCGCCTCAGCCCGATCATGCCGTTTTGCGTCCTCAATTACGCGCTCGGGGTGACGGAGTTGCGCTTTTGGCCGTTCCTCACCGCAAGCTTCGTGGGGATCGTTCCGGCCGTGGCGCTTTATGCCTATCTCGGGGCTCTCGGGAAAATCGCCCTCGCCGGCAAGGCGCTCGGCATTGCGCGCGGGCTCCTCCTGCTTCTGGGGCTCGTGGCGACGCTCATCGTGGCGGTGCACCTCGCGCGCAGGGCGCGAGCCGAACTCGAGAAGGCCGCGCCCGACCGGGCTTGACCCGCCCTTTTTCGCGGCGCACGCCACGGGGCACGGCTTTGACTTATTGACAATCGTGCCGCTTGCTGGAAGCGAGACCCGGGCTCCGCGAGCTTGAGCTGCGCGTCCTCGAGCGGCAGCGCCGGAGACCACCGACCACAAAGGGATCTGAGCGCATGAGCATCCACGCCAATGTCCTCGAAGCGATCGGCAACACGCCGCTGATCAAGCTGAAGCGCGCCTCGGAGATGACGGGCTGCACCATTCTCGGCAAGGCCGAGTTCATGAACCCCGGCCAATCGGTGAAGGACCGGGCCGCCCTCTTCATCATCAAGGATGCGATGGCGCGCGGAACTCTTGAAGCCCGGCGGCGTGGTGGTGGAAGGCACCGCCGGCAACACGGGCATCGGGCTTGCGCTCGTCGGCAACGCGCTTGGGCTTCGCTCGGTGATCGTGATCCCGGAGACGCAATCGCAGGAAAAGAAGGACATGCTGCGGCTCGCCGGCGCCGAGCTCATCGAGGTGCCCGCGGTGGGCTACGCCAATCCCAACAATTACGTGAAGGTGTCGGGCCGGGTCGCCGAGAAGCTCGCCAAGAGCGAGCCGAACGGGGCCATCTGGGCAAACCAATTCGACAACGTCGCGAACCGCCAGGCGCATGTCGAGACGACGGGCCCCGAAATCTGGGAGCAGACCGGCGGCAAGGTCGACGGCTTCATCTGCGCCGTCGGCACCGGAGGAACCCTGGCGGGCGTGGCTATCGCGCTGAAGCAACGCAGCAAGGACATCGCGATCGGCATCGCCGACCCGATGGGAGCGGCTCTCTTCAGCTACTACACCACAGGCGAGCTCAAGGCCTCCGGCTCCTCGATCACCGAAGGCATCGGCCAAGTCCGCATCACCAAGAACATCGAAGGCCTCGAGGTCGATGCCGCCTTCCAGATCCCGGACGACGAGGCGGTTCGCATCGTCTTCGACCTTTTGGAGCATGAGGGCCTGTGTCTCGGCGGCTCATCGGGGATCAATGTCGCGGGCGCCATTCGTCTCGCGAAGAAGCTTGGCCCCAAGCACACCATCGTGACGGTGCTCGCCGACTACGGCACAAGATACCAGTCGAAGCTCTTCAATCCGGAGTTCCTGCGCTCCAAGGGATTGCCGACGCCGGAGTGGCTCGAGCGCAAGGGAAAGGTCGCGGCCGATCTCGTGTGATCGCGAAGGGCGGCGGCGCTGATCCTAGTGAGACCAGCGCTGCGCCTTCTGGATCATGAAGTCGCGGAACACTTGAACGCGCGCGACATTGCGCAGCTCTTCCGGATAGACGAAATAGGTGTCGAGCGAGGGCATCTCGCTTTCGGTGAGCACGCGCACAAGGTTCGAGTTCTGGACCACGAGATAGTCCGGCAGGATGCCGACCCCGAAGCCGCTTTCGACGGCCCGCTTCACGCTCGACACATTGCTCACCGTGAGCGCGACCGGGCGCGGGTGGCGCGGATCGCGCCCGAGCACCGGCAGCACGCTGGTCTCGAGGAGATAGTTCGCGGCCGACCCGCCGTAGGCGACGATGCGGTGCGCATCGAGCTCCTCCGGCGTCTTGGGCATGCCGCGCCGCTTCACATATTCGGCCGAGGCATAAGCGTGGAAATGCACGGTGAACAGGCGCCGCTGCACCAGGTCCGACTGCACCGGCAGGCGCAGCCTGATCGCAACATCGGCCTGGCGCATGGCGAGATCGAGCTCCTCGTCGATCAGCAGGAGCTCGACCCTGATGTCGGGAAAGCCGTCGAGAAACTCGCCGAGGCGCGGCGTCAGCCAATAGGTGCCGAGTCCGATCGTGGTCGTGATGCGCAGTTGACCGTTCGGCTTCTCGCGCGTGTCGACGAGGCGTGCCCGCGCGGTCTCGATCTTCAGCTTCATCTCGAGCGCAGTGCGAAACAGCGTCTCACCCGGCTCGGTCAGGATGAGGCCGCGCGCATGCCGGTGGAAGAGCGGCACGCCCACCTCCTCCTCGAGCGCGGCGATCTGCCGGCTCACGGCCGACTGGCTGAGCTCGAGCATGTCGCCCGCATGGGTGAAACTGCCGACCTCGGCGGCCGCGCAGAATATTCGCAAACGATCCCAGTCCACTCCAGGTAGCCCCTCAATTTCGGCGATGGCTACTCAGCCGCCGCTCGTTGTTGTTCTCTCGCGGCGAGCCATTTCTCCGCGTCGAGCGCGGCCATGCAGCCGAGCCCGGCCGCCGTCACGGCTTGCCGATAACGTTCATCCGTCACGTCGCCTGCGGCGAACACGCCGGGAATGCTGGTGGTCGTCGAACCGGGCTCCGTCGCAATGTAGCCCGATGGCGTCATGCGAAGCTGATCCTTGAAGAGCTCGACCGCCGGCGCATGACCGATGGCGATGAACACGCCGTCGGCCTTGAGCCGCGTTCTTCTTCCCATCCGGGCATGGCGAAGTGTCACCCCGGTGACGGTGAGCGGCTCGGCGGTTCCGCTGATCTCGTCGACGACATGGTCGAAGATCACCTCGACATTGGCGCGGCTGAACAGGCGCTCCTGGAGGATGCGTTCGGCGCGGAAGGCATCGCGGCGATGCACCAGCGTCACTTTCGCGGCGATGTGGGAGAGATAGAGCGCCTCCTCGACGGCGGTGTTGCCCCCGCCGACCACCACGACCTCCTTGCCCCTGAAGAAAAATCCGTCGCAGGTGGCGCAGGCCGAGACGCCGAAGCCCTTGAAACGCTCCTCCGAGGGAAGGCCGAGCCATTTCGCCTGGGCCCCCGTGGCGATGACGAGCGCGTCGGCGGTGTAGATGTCGCCCGAATCGCCGGTGAGCCGAAAGGGTCGCCTGCCAAGATCGGCCGCGACGATCTGGTCGGAAAGGAGCGTCGTGCCGACATGGGCCGCCTGGAGCCGCATCTGCTCCATCAGCCAGGGGCCTTGGATCACGTCGGCAAAACCCGGGTAATTCTCGACATCGGTCGTGATGGTGAGCTGGCCGCCCTCCTGGACGCCTGAAACGAGGATCGGCTTCAACAGCGCGCGCGCGCCATAGATGGCCGCCGTATAGCCGGCCGGACCGGAGCCGACGATCAAAAGAGGGGTATGGTGGTGCGGCACGCTCTCTCCTTCGGCGATGGGCCTCGCGGCCCCGTCGCCGGCGGCCCGGCGCGATGCTCATCGCGCCTGACGATGCCGGCAAAACGCCTCCGCAATACGGGAAGCGACCGCAAACGTCGAATTTAGGGGTTCGTAGGGCGTTCCTGCAAGGTGTCCGGTAAAGTTATGGACAATTCCTCGTTCCCGAAGCCCATCGAGATAACGCCTGATCTTCTTGTGCCCCCCGCTCGGCTCGAACACCAGCACTGGGCGGCCGGTCGCGGCCGCCTCGCCCACCATGCCGACCGAATTGGCCGTGACCACCAGCGCGTCGGCGAGCGCAAGCAGCGCGATGAAGGGATTGTCGCCCTCGCCGTCCCACAGATAACCCTCATGCCTTGCGACGACGGCGGCGATCGCGGCACGCAGACGCGGCGGGGTGCGGCGCGACAGCGTGGCCATGAGCGAATTGCCGCCGCGCGCGAGCTTGCCGAGCTTTTCCGTCAGGGAGGCGATATCGGCTCTCGCGAAACGGTGATTGACGCTGTTGCCGCCGATGAGCACCGCGACGCGCGGCCGAGGCAGGCGCGCGAGAACGTCGAGCGGGGCGGCGCGGGCCGCGGCGAGCCTTGCCGGCGTGACCCGATGCGGGGTCAGCGGCGTCTTGATCACATTGGGGCCTGAGAGCGAATCATGCTCGGGCACCCAGACGACGTCCGCGGTCCGGGCGCCGGTGTAGGGATCCTTCATGAAGGCCGTGAAGCTCTGCCCTCGGGTCTCCGCCCGAATTCGCCGCACGTAGGGGACGGCGCGGCGGCCAGAGGCGACGATGAGATCCGGGAAAGGCGGGGCGATCGGGCTTCCCGGGCGATGCGGCGCCTCCCTCGGGTCGATCGGCCCGAAGGGCGTGGCCCAGCTCCAAGGGGGACGCGGGGCGATCTTGTGAAGCACGGGAGAGAGGCCGAGCGCTTCGACCACGCCGAAGCAGATGGCGGTGTCCCCCGCCTTGCCGTCCGTCAGCACCCAGGCCGTGGTCGAAGGCGGGAGGAGCGGGCTCATCGAAGGGGCCTGGCCCCCTTCTCCCGCTCTTTCGCGAAGGCCTCCTCGAGCATTTGATCGGTCGTGCCGTCGCGAGCCCGCACCAATTGTAAGACGGTAACGCCGGCAATCGCTACGGCGCCGACCAAGCGCGTCATAGCATTGGGGTCTTCGATCTCCGCAGCTTCGATGTCGAATCCAGCCGTCTTCAGGGTACGGAAATAATCCTCGATGATCCAGCGCCGACGGTAGAAGTCGAGCACCATGCGGGCCATACTCGGGCTGTCGATCGTATGGGTAGTGATCAGTCGCCAATGGATCGGCTCGCCCTGCTCCGGCATCGTCGTCTCCCTGATGTCCAGGAGCGTCAAGGGAATAGTCTTCGGCAGGTCGGGCGCAGCGCCATTCTTTGGGCTACGCACCAGGACAGGAGCATAGCGAAGCGCGAGCTCTGCACTGCGCTGCTTGCGGCCTGGCGCAGCCGGGATGGTCACCACGAAACGAGCTTGTTCAGGCAGATCGTCAGACATGGCAAACAGCGATGTGGTTTGTCCCGTCGCCGTCTTGATCAGACGGTTCTGCGCGGCCCGCGTGAGCAAATGGACATTGGCCGGACGCCGAGCAAATTCCTCGTAAATATCGCTTTCCCGGTCGGCGACGACCGTGATCCGCGCCGCCTCGTGCAGCACTTGAGAGGCACTGAACATGCCATCCAGCCAGCGCTGCGATTCCTTGGCCGCCGTCCGCCTCTGCGTGCGTGGCGTGACCTTGCTGCCAGTGTGGCGATTACGCACGCTCACGTCGATCGGGCCGAGTAGTGCCCCCGTCAGAGCATCAACAGCCAAAACGGCGTGCAGCAGTAGACCGCCTGTGCCTCCGCCGCGTCCGATCGGGCCAAATCCTCGCGCCCGCGCTTCCTTGCCTCCAAACACCAGCTCGCTGCTGTCCTGGATCGCCAGCACATCGCGCCCCGCAACCAAGCCTGCGGTTCGCGCCGCGGCCGTCTTGGCCATCTCGGCGACCGTCACTGCCCCGTTATACAGAAAGCGGGAGAACTGTATCTGGCGCGCCCGATTGCCCTGGGCCAAGCGGCGTATGCACGATCCCGGCCGCGCCAGCAGCGCCGCCTGCAAAAAGGCCCCCCTTTTTCCAGGCGACGGTCCCCAAACCGTCCCAGCCCAGCCGTCTCGCAAACCAAGGTCATCGAAGCTCTCCTGCGAATCATTCAGCATCACGGAATCAGCCTTTACCCATTGGCGCAATCGAGATGTGTGCACATGACAGCGCTCTATCGCGGGAGAAGGTGCCCGAGCGCAGTGAGGGCGGATGAGGGCGTTTGTAGGTTTCAACAAGGCCCCTCACCCGCCTCGACTTCGTCTCGGGACCTTCTCGAGTAAACGGGAGAAGGTGACTAGGTTACGCCCCCATCACGGTCGCGGGATCGATCTTCACGCCCGGCCCCATCGTCGACGAGATGGCGATGCGTTGGATGTAGTGTCCCTTGGCACCCGTCGGCTTCGCCTTGGCGACCGCGTCCGCGAAGGCACGAATGTTCTGGGCGAGCTTGTCGGCCTCGAAGGAGGCCTTGCCGACCCCGCCGTGCACGATGCCGGCCTTCTCGACGCGAAACTCGACCGCTCCGCCCTTGGCGGCGCGCACCGCGCCCGCGACGTCGGGCGTGACGGTGCCGACCCGCGGATTGGGCATCAAGCCGCGCGGGCCGAGCACCTTGCCGAGGCGCCCGACGAGCGGCATGAGATCGGGGGTGGCGATGCACCGGTCGAAATTGATCTCACCGGCGTTGATCTTTTCGACGAGGTCTTCGGCGCCGACGATATCGGCGCCCGCGGCCTTCGCCTCCTCGGCCTTGCCGGCGCGCGCGAAGACGGCGACGCGGACCGTGCGACCCGAGCCGTTCGGCAATTGGCACACGCCGCGCACCATCTGATCGGCGTGGCGGGGATCGACGCCGAGGTTCATGGCGATCTCGACGGTCTCGTCGAATTTCGCCTTGGCTCTCTCCTTGACGAGCTTCACCGCCTCGTTGAGCGGATAGAGCTTGGCGCGGTCGATGCCTTCGAGCGCGGCTTTGTTGCGTTTTCCCAGGCTCATCTCGTCACCCCACCACCTCGAGGCCCATCGAACGGGCCGAGCCCTCGACCATGGCCATCGCCGATTCCACGCTGTCGCAATTGAGATCAGGCAGCTTCGTCTGCGCGATCTCGCGCACTTGCGCCTTGGTCACCTGGCCGATCGTTCCGCGGCCCGGCGTCTTGGAGCCGCCTTGAATCTTCGCGGCCTTCTTCAGAAAGAAGGACATCGGCGGCAGCTTCATCTCGAAGGTGAAGGAACGGTCCTGATACGCCGTGATCACGACCGGGATCGGCGTGCCCTTCTCCATCTGCGCCGTCCTGGCGTTGAAGGTTTTGCAGAATTCCATGATGTTGAGCCCGCGCTGACCGAGCGCGGGACCGATCGGCGGGGATGGATTGGCCGCGCCCGCCGGCACTTGCAGCTTGATGTAGCCTGCGATTTTCTTCGCCATGCCACTGCTCCAATGGAACGCCGCGCCCTGCCTTGGGCGGTGAAGCGTTCAGGTTGCAGGCCGCGGTCGCGACGGCTTTCCCCCGGCTTGGCGTGCCGGCCCGTCTCCCGCGGAGTTGCGCGCATATAGTCACAATGGGCGAAGGCGTCAAAGGCGGGCCAAAAATAGACGGGCCAAGAATGAGCGGGCCAAGAATCGGGCGCTCTGAGAATCGGATGCGGTGAGGATCGACGTCGCTTCCTGCTCGCAATCAGCGCGGCTTCGAGGCGAGCGTCGCCGACAGGCGCTCGATCCGCTCGGCGGCGTCGCTGACCTTGGCGGCGAGGTCGCGGTGCAGGGCCGCCTCTTGCGCGAGGCGCTCGGTGCCCGCCTCCTCGGCACGCGCCTTGCCGGCTTCGAGCGCCTTGATGCGTTCGCGCAGCTCGGAGAGCTGATCGGCGAAAGTGAGGGCCGCCATGACGTGGAGCCGCATGTCGCCGATCTCCCCGAAGGCGCGGCGCATGTCGGCGATCTTGGCGTCGAAGGCTCTCGCGAGCCCTTCGAGATGGTCCTCCTCGCCATCCTCGCAAGCCATGCGGTAGGTGCGGCCGGCGATCGTCACGGAGACCTGGGTCAAGACGTCCCGCCTTCCGCCTCGGGGCGGTCGATCGAGACGCCGTCGGCCGAGGCGCCGCGCAGCACGGCTTCGACATGGTCGATGGCGCGCCCGACCCGCTGTTCCACTTCGCGTGTCGCATGCTCGAGACTGGCGTTGCGGGCGAGCGCTCCGTCGAGCTCGACGGCGAGCCGCGAACGATCGTCGCGCATGATTGCAAGCTCGGTTTCGAGGGGCTCGAGCCCGTGCTCGGCATCGAGCCGCGCGGTGGCCGCGAGCTCCAGCCGATCAAGCGCGGTCGAGAGCCGTTGCAGGGCCTCTTCGAGCAGCGGAGCTTCGGCTGGTGTCATGAGCTGGCGAACCCTCCGCAACGAGGCTCGCTCCACCGCTGGCGGACCCGCTCCGGGCTCGGATCCTTTTTCGGTGAGGCGAATCACGAGTGTCTCTCGCGTGATGCGCGTGCAACTTTAGGCAGCGCGTGAGAGTTTCGTCAATCGGATGTCCATCACACCGGACGCATCAGGAAGTGTCACGGTTGGAATTTCGGCTTTTGGCGTGATTTTGATGCTGTCCGAGTTCGGCGGAGCAGCTAGAAAAGCAGACCCCTGAAAATTGCCAGTCTCGGCCCAAATTACTGATTGAGGTATTCGGCCCTCATGGAAAGTGCCATTCGGATCACGCCGTTGACGACCCTCGATGCGGCTATCGAGCCGCTTCTTGTCGAGGCAGAGCAGCAGGGTTTTGAATTCATGCGCCGTCTCGTGGAGGAGTGGGCATTAGGCGCTAATAGGTTCGATCGCCAAGGCGAGCGCTTTCTCGGTGCTTTCGGCGACGGACAACTGCTTGGGGTTGGCGGCCTCAACCGCGATCCTTACGCCAACACCGATGGCGTCGGCCGTCTTCGGCATCTCTATGTTCTTGCTTCGGCCCGGCGCCTCGGCGTGGGGTCGCTGCTTGTCAGTCACATCCTGCAAGACGCACAGCCCAGTTTTCGTGTCGTGCGCCTTCGGACGACGACGGCGGAGGCCGCCGCCTTCTATCTACGCCTCGGCTTTACCACCACTGATGAAAAAACCGCATCGCATGTCATGTTTGTCGGAAGGGGTGGGAATGGCGCGACAACCGATCGATTTTCCGAATAGACAACCGAGTTTGAAACCGGTGCATAAGACACGACCCTATTGGAAAATCGCAGGCCTCATGCGGCAAAGCCGGGGGTTTGACTCGCTCCGATGAGGTGTTATCACGCGAGGCTCATCGGAACCGGTCCCTCATCATGACAGCTGACGATCTGCACAAGGGCATGGTGAATGCCATTCGGGCGCTTTCGATCGATGGCGTCGAAACAGCGAAATCGGGCCATCCGGGCTTGCCGATGGGTTGCGCCGAGATCGCGACCGCCCTCTTCACCCGCTTCCTGAAATTCGACGCGAGCGCCCCCCATTGGCCCGATCGGGACAGGTTCATCCTTTCCGCCGGGCATGGCTCGATGCTGCTCTATTCGCTGTTCTACCTCACCGGATACCCGGATATCTCGATCGACGACCTCAAGCATTTTCGCCAGGTCGGCTCGAAAACGCCCGGCCATCCAGAGCATGGGCACACGCTCGCCGGCATCGAGACGACGACGGGGCCGCTCGGCCAGGGGATCGGCGCCTCGGTCGGCTTCGCGCTCGCCGAGCGCATCATGGCGGCCGAGTTCGGCGATGCGCTCGTCGATCACCGCACCTATGTGCTCTGCTCCGACGGCGACCTGATGGAAGGCATCTCGCAGGAGGCGATCGCGCTTGCCGGCCACCTCAAGCTCAAGAAGCTGACCGTCTTCTACGACGACAACAGCGTGTCGATCGACGGCCCAACGTCGCTGTCGGATTCGGTCGACCAGGTGGCGCGCTTCAAGGCCTGCGGCTGGAATGCCTCCCATGTCGACGGTCTCGACGGGGAGGCGGTCGGGCGCGCCATCGTCGCGGCGCAAGCATCGGATCGTCCGACCCTCATCGCCTGCAAGACCATTATCGGCTACGGCGCCCCGACCAAGGCGGGCACCAACAAGGCGCATGGCGAGCCGCTCGGCCCCGAGGAAGCGGCGGGCGCCAAGAAGAATCTCGGCTGGACCTCGCCGCCTTTCGAGGTGCCCGCGGAGATCCTCGACGCCTGGCGCAAGGCCGGCTCACGCGGCGCGAGCGCCCGCAAGGCCTGGGAACAGCGCCTCGGCGCGGCCGATGCGCAAAAACGTGCGGAGTTCGAGCGGCGCCTCGCCAGGAAGCCGCTCGCCTCGCTGCATCAGGCGTTCGACGAATTGAAGCGGAAATTCGCGGCCGAGAAGCCGGTGATCGCGACCCGCAAATCGAGCGAAGCCGCGCTCGAGGCGATCGTTCGGCATGTGCCCGAGCTCGTGGTCGGCTCGGCCGACCTCACGCCCTCGAACAACACGAAGGTGAAGCCGCTCGAGAACATCACGCCGCAGGATTTCTCCGGGCGCTACATGCATTACGGCATCCGCGAGCACGGCATGGTGGCGGCGATGAACGGCCTCGCCCTGCACGGCGGCATCATTCCGGCCGGCGGCACCTTCCTGGTCTTCTCCGACTATTGCCGTCCCGCCATCCGCATCGCGGCGTTGTCGCAGGCGCAGGCGATCTATGTGTTCACCCATGATTCGATCGGCCTCGGCGAGGACGGGCCCACGCACCAGCCCATCGAGCATCTCGCGGCGTTGCGCGCCATGCCCAATCTCCTGGTGCTGCGCCCGGCGGACGCCATCGAGACCGCGGAATGCTGGCAGATCGCGCTCGGCCACAAGGAGGGCCCGGTGCTGCTTGCGCTCACCCGCCAGAACCTGAAGCCGGCGCGCACAGAGGCCGGCAAGGAGAATCTCTGCGGACGGGGCGCTTATGAGATCGCCGCCGCCGAGGGCGAGGCGAAGATCAGCCTCTTCGCCTCAGGCTCGGAGATCGAGATCGCGCTCGCGGCGCGCGATCTCCTCAAGGCGCAAGGCCAGGCGGTCCGCGTCGTGTCGGTGCCATGTTTCGAGCTGTTCTTCGCGCGTGACGAGGCCGCGCGTCGGCGCGTCATCGGCGAAGCGCCGGTCCGGGTCGCCGTCGAGGCCGGCGTGCGCCAGGGTTGGGACGCCATCATCGGCGCCGAGGGTGGCTTCGTCGGCATGCACGGCTTCGGCGCGAGCGGCAAATACAAGGACGTTTACGCGCATTTCGGCATCACGGCCGAGAAGGTGGCAGCCTTGGCGCTCGAGAGGGTCAAGGCTCGCCGATGACGGGTGCGCGCCCATGAGCCATCGCCAATGAGCCATCGCCCATGAGCCATCGCGGCTGTCGGAACATCACACGAGAGAGGGAAAATTCATGACCGTCAAGGTCGCCATCAACGGGTTCGGGCGCATCGGCCGCAACATCCTGCGCGCCATCGTCGAATCGGGACGCAAGGACATCCAGGTGGTCGCGATCAACGATCTCGGACCCGTCGAAACCAACGCGCATCTCTTGCGTTACGATTCGGTCCACGGCCGCTTCCCGCATGAAGTGAAGGTCGCGGGCGACACGATCGATGTCGGAATGGGCAAGATCAAGGTCACGGCGATCAGGAATCCGGCCGAGCTCCCCCACAAGGCGCTCGGCATCGACATCGCGCTCGAATGCACCGGCCTCTTCACCGCGAGAGACAAGGCGAAGGCGCATCTCGACGCCGGCGCCCGGCGGGTGCTCATCTCGGCGCCCGGCGAGAGCGCGGATTTGACGGTCGTCTTCGGCGTCAACCACGACAAGCTGAAGAAGGACCATCTCGTGGTCTCGAACGGGTCGTGCACCACGAATTGCCTGGCGCCCGTCGCCAAGGTGCTCAACGACACCGTCGGCATCGAGCGCGGCTATATGACGACGGTGCATTCCTATACGGGCGACCAGCCGACCCTCGACACGATGCATAAGGATCTCTACCGCAGCCGCGCCGCCTCGCTCTCGCAGATACCGACGACGACCGGCGCCGCGAAGGCGCTGGGACTCGTCCTGCCCGAGCTGCAGGGCAAGCTCGACGGCAGCGCCATTCGCGTGCCGACGCCCAATGTTTCCCTCATCGACCTCAAGATCGTCGCCTCGCGCAAAACCTCGGTCGAGGAAGTGAACGCGGCCATGAAGCGGGCCTCCGAGCAGGAGATGAAGGGGGTGCTCAACATCACGGCCGCGCCCAATGTCTCGATGGATTTCAACCACGACCCCCATTCGGCGACCTTTCACTTGGACCAGACGAAGGTGATCGACGGGAGCTTCGTCAGGGTGCTCTCCTGGTACGATAATGAATGGGGCTTCTCGAACCGCATGGCCGATACCGCAGTCGCGATGGGCAAGCTGATCTGAGGGCTGCGGGAGCAAGAACCGGCGGGTTTCGCTTCAACGAGGTTGCACAGATGTCAGACACCGCCAAACGCGAACCCTCGATCGACGCCCCCATCGAGCGCGAGATTCCGGCCTACGCACCCCCGCCCCCGGCCTCGTACCAGGCGGCCGCCGCGGGCGTCCCGCTCTCGGAACGGGGCGGGCTCGACCAGCTTTCGCGCGTCGAGGAGAAGCTTGCCCGTGTCGAGGAGAAATTCGCGCGCAGCGAGGCGCTTCTGTTGCGCCTCGAAGCGACCTTCCAGGACACCTTGACGCGTTTCGGCGGGCTCGCCCGGGCCGCCGACATGAAAGCGCTCGAGGGGCGCGTGCGCGGCCTTCCCGGGGTGGGCTCCATCTTTTTCGTGGCGCTGATCGCGGCACTCATCGGCGCCGTCGTGATGCTTTTTGCGCTTCGTTACGGGATTCCGGGCCTCGTGCCCTCGCTCACCGGACAGCATTGAGGCGCGTCGCCGATTGACGAGCTTGTCGCTATCCTACCGACGTTCGGTTCGGTGGCGATCGGCCTCGGGTGATGGCCTGGAACACCTGTCCCTTGCGCGCGACGGGGATGAATGGACCGCCCGCGGCGTCGTCATCGGCGCGCGCGGAGGCAAATCCTATGGGGTCGGTTATAAACTCGTCTGCGATGCGCAATGGGGCGTCCGATGGCTCGAGCTTGCGACGACGGAGGGCATGCGCCTCGAGCTTCGCTCGGACGGCCTCGGGCGCTGGACCGACAGTGCCGGGTCTTGGCTTCCCGAATTCGACGGCTGCATCGACGTCGATCTTGCAGGAACACCGTTCACCAATACACTGCCCATCCGACGGCTTTCCTGGACCGAGGGAAGGCCTGTGGAACTCGCGATGCTTTACGTTCCTTTCGACAGCTTCACGCCGATGATCGATAGGCAGCGCTACACTTGCTTGCGGCAGGGCCGGCTCTTCCTTTACGAGGCCGCTGACGCAAGCTTCAAGGCACTATTGCCCATCGACGAGGATGGGCTCGTGCTCGACTATCCCGAGCTCTTCGAACGCATCCATGAGGTGTCCTGAAAAATGCCATCGTTCCGCACGCTCGACGACCTCGACCCGACGGGCCAGCGCATCCTTCTGCGGGTCGATCTCAACGTGCCGATGGAGGACGGAAGGGTCACCGACACCACCCGGATCGAGCGCGTCCTGCCCACCATCCGCGAGCTCGCCGCCAAGGGCGCAAAAGTGGTGCTCCTTGCCCATTTCGGCCGCCCGAAAGGCAAGCCGGACCCGAAGGAAAGTCTTCGGCCCGTCGCCGCGGCCCTCGGACAAGCGCTCGGAATGCCCGTCGCCTTCGCGGCAGACTGCATCGGAGAGACCGCCGCTGCCGCGATCGCGGCGCTCGAGCCCGGCGGCGTGCTGCTCCTCGAGAACACGCGCTTTCATCCGGGCGAAGAGAAGAACGATCCTGGTTTCGC
Organism: uncultured Alphaproteobacteria bacterium; assembly: GCA_963713805.1. Classification (GTDB taxonomy): domain Bacteria; phylum Pseudomonadota; class Alphaproteobacteria; order Rhizobiales; family Beijerinckiaceae; genus GAS188. The sequence continues at coordinate 357,898 of CAVQNF010000039.1, forward strand.
CAAGGCGCTCGCGGCAAACGGCGACGTTTTCGTCAACGACGCCTTCTCGGCCGCGCATCGCGCGCACGCTTCGACCGAAGGCTTGGCGCATCTTCCGGCCTATGCCGGGCGATCGATGCAAGCCGAGCTCGAGGCCCTGAGAAAGGCGCTCGAAAAGCCGAGGCGGCCTGTCGCCGCGATCGTCGGGGGCGCCAAGGTCTCGACCAAGCTCGAGCTCCTCGGCAATCTTTGCGCCAAGGTCGAGGCGCTGGTCATCGGCGGGGGGATGGCGAACACCTTCCTCGCGGCGCGCGGCGTCGACGTCGGCTGCTCGCTCTGCGAGCACGAACTGGCGAAAGCCGCGCGCGACATCGAGGCCAAGGCCAAGGAGCAGGGCTGCGAGATCATGCTGCCGAGCGATGCCGTCGTGGCGACCGAGTTCAAGGCGCAGGCGCCACACCGCATCTCGATGCTCGACGATGTCGGGGCCGCCGAAATGATCCTCGACATCGGGCCTCGCTCGATCGCGGCCGTGAAGGCCAAGCTTCGCTGCGTCGCGACGCTCGTCTGGAACGGGCCGGTCGGGGCCTTCGAGCTTGCCCCTTTTGACGAAGGCACCGTGGCGATCGCGCGCGAAGCCGCTTCCTTGACGGTCTCGGGGAAGCTCACCTCGATCGGCGGCGGCGGCGACACGGTGGCGGCGCTCAACCGGGCAGGCGTCGCGGGCGAGTTCACCTATGTCTCGACGGCAGGCGGGGCTTTCCTCGAATGGCTTGAGGGAAAGGCGCTGCCTGGAGTAGAGGCGTTGCGAAAGGCGTGAAGTCTACACAAGGCAAAACCGGCGCGGCGGCCGATGGCGGCGACGCGAAGAGCTGGATGAGAGCGTCGAAGTCGGCGCGCCGCTCCGCTTCTTGATGGGAGAAGAATGATGAATCTCGATCAATTGACCAAAGTGGCGCAGAACCTGTTCGTGCCCGGCAAGGGCATCCTCGCGGCGGACGAATCCTCGGGCACCATCCAGAAACGGTTCGAGGCCATCCATGTGGCAAATACCGAGGAGAACCGGCGCGATTATCGCGAGCTCTTGTTCCGCTCGACCGAGGCGATGAAGAAGCATGTGTCGGGCGTGATCCTGTTCGACGAGACAATCCGCCAGAAGGCGAAGGACGGCACCACGCTCGTCAAGCTGATCGAGGAGGCCGGCGCGCTTCCCGGCATCAAGGTCGACACCGGCGCGAAGCCGCTGCCTTTCTGCCCGGGCGAGACCGTTACCGAAGGCCTGGACGGCCTCGCCGGCCGGCTGAAGGGGTATTACGCGCTCGGTGCGCGCTTCGCGAAGTGGCGCGCCGTCATCGACATCGGCGAGGGCAAGCCGAGCTCTACCTGCGTCCTGGCCAACGCCCATGCGCTCGCCCGCTACGCCGCGCTTTGCCAGGAGGCCGACATCGTGCCGATCGTGGAGCCCGAAGTGCTGATGGACGGCAGCCATGACATCGCGACTTGCGAGCGGGTGACCGAATGGGTGCTGAAGGAGGTGTATCAGCAGCTCTTCTACGCTCGCGTCGTGCTCGAAGGCAGCGTGCTGAAGCCCAACATGGTGGTCCCGGGGAAGAAAAATCCAAAGCAGGCGAGCGCGACGGAGGTGGCCGAGGCAACGATCCGCGTGCTGAGGCGCTGCGTGCCCGTGGCGATTCCGGGCATCGCCTTTCTCTCGGGCGGCCAATCCGATCTCGACGCCACCGCCCATCTCGACGCCATGAACCGCATCGGCGGTTTCCCCTGGAAGCTGAGCTTCAGCTATGGCCGGGCGCTTCAGCATGCGCCGCAGCTGGCGTGGTCCGGAAATCCCGCCAATGTGGCCGCCGCGCAGAAAGCCTTCGCGCATCGCGCCAAGATGAACGGGCTCGCGACGCTCGGCCAATGGAAACAGGAGCTCGAGAAGGCGGCCTAGCGCCGCGTAAAACCGAGCCGATCGCCGGCCGCAAGCGATCCGCGCGAACATCGTTACGCGCGCTCCACGGTTTGCGCGCGCCTTTTCTTCGAGCGTCCGGGCCTTCCTGGTCTTCCAAGGCCGCGCTTTCGCCACCATCATCAGCGAGGAGCGGGGTCGCAAGGCCCCTCTCCCGTTCGGACGGGAATTCGAACCCTCAATCTAGCGGTCATGGACCTCAAACTTCCCCGACTGATGCTGTTCAGCCCGCGTATCGTCGATGGGGCGACGTTCGTCGGCCCCTTGCGTGAAGCGCTTTCCGCGGGCGACGTGGCAGCGCTCGTGCTCGATCTCGCGGACGCGGACGAGCGCAGTCTCGTGAACGCCGTGAAGCTCATCGCACCGGTGGCGCAGGCCAAGGGATCGGCGGTGCTCGTGAGCGAGCGTCCGCACATCGTGGCGCGCGGCGGCGCGGATGGGGTTCATCTCGGCGATCCGAGCGGCCTCGATGCGGCGCTCGATCTGATGAGGAGCCAGGATCGGATCGTCGGCGTGGGCGGCCTGAGGCTTCGTGACGATGCCATGGCGGCCGCCGAGAAGGGCGTCGATTACGTGGTGTTCGGTGAAAAGCCCCGGGACGGCCCCGCACCACCCTTGCCGAGTGTCGTCGAACGCGCGTCCTGGTGGGCAGGGATTTTCGAGACGCCTTGCGTCGCCTTCGCCCATAGCCTCGATGACGTCGGCGATCTCGCGGCGACGGGCACCGAATTCGTCGCCGTCGGCGAGGCCATATGGACGGATGCCGAAGGCCCGGCCGCGGGCATCTCGTCGGCATTGCGGCGCCTCGCCCATCGGGCGCCCGCATGAAGCGGAAGCCGCGCCTCGTCGGTTGCGTGCCCCTCGTCGCGGCGCTGCTCGCTGGCCCTTTCGCGTCGCCGGCGCTCGCCGCCGCCGGCGATGCCCCCGATCTCGCCTTCGGAGCCTATCAGCGCGGCCGTTATCGGGACGCCTTCAGCGAGGCGACGAAACGGGTCGAGCAGGATCACGACGATGCCGCCGCCATGGCGCTTCTCGGCGAGCTCACGGGCGATGGCCTCGGCGTCGCTCCCGACCTCAAGAAGGCGGCAGATTGGTTCGCGCTCGCGGCGGCGCGCGGCGACCGCAACGCCGCCTACGCGCTTGGCATGATGACGCTCGAGGGCCGCGGCGTGCCGAGGGACGAGGCGCACGCCAAGGCCTTGCTGGAGCAGGCGGCCAAGGCCGGCCAACCTTCCGCCGCCTATAACCTCGGCCTCCTGGCGCTCGAGGAGGGCACCGAGGAAGCGGAGGCCAGAGGCGTCGAGCTCATCCGCCAAGGCGCCGATGCGGGCGTGGCGGAAGCCGAATACGCGCTTGCGACGTTGCTGCGCGGAGGCAAGGGCGTCACGGCCGATCCGCAGGCGGCGGGGCGCCTCATGGGGAAGGCCGCGCGCGATCTCTACGAGCCCGCCGAGATCGAATACGCCATCATGCTGTTCAATGGGGAAGGCGTGGCGAAGGACGAGAGCGAGGCCGCCAAGCTCTTCGCGCGCGCGGCGGCGCGCGGCAATCCCGTGGCGCAGAATCGCCTCGCCCGCCTCTATGTCATCGGTCGCGGCATCAAAAGCGACCTTGCGGAGGCCGCCGCCTGGAACATGCTCGCCCAGCATGCGGGGCGCGAGGACCCCTGGCTCGACAAGGCGACCGAAAATCTCTCACCCGAGCAGCGCCAGAAAGCCTTGGGGCTCGTGCGCCAGCGCCTGAGCGCCTTCCAGCTCGGCATCGCCAGTCCTTGACGGGCTTCGCGTCGGCGCGCACAGAGCCGGCGCACGCCTGCCTTTCCGCTCGGAAAGTCGCCCGACCTTCTCGGCCAACCATCCCTCCGGTCCCGTCGACATGATCCGTTCGCCTTTCATCTCCGTCATGACCGACGCGGCCCTCAAGGCCGCGAAGAGCCTGCGCCGCGACCTCGGCGAAGTCGAGGCCTTGCAGGTGTCGATGAAAGGCCCGGGCGATTTCGTCTCCGCGGCAGATCGCCGGGCGGAAAAGATCATCCGCGAGGCGCTGGCGAAGGCACGTCCGACCTACGGTCTCGTCATGGAGGAGGGCGGCAGCCTTGCGGGAACCGACGGAGCGCATCGGTGGCACGTCGACCCGCTCGACGGCACCACCAATTTTTTGCACGGCATCCCGCAATTCTGCGTCTCGATCGGCCTCGAGCGCGACGGCGATTTCGTGGCCGGCGTGGTCTATGATCCGGCAAAGGACGAGATGTTCGTCGCGGAGCGGGGCAAGGGCGCCTATATGAACAACCGGCGCATCCGGGTCGCCGGCAGGCGCGATTTCAACCTGGCGCTCATCGGGGTCGCGACGCCTCATCTGGGGCGCGGCGGCCATCCCCATTTTCTCAAGGAGCTCGGCGCGGTGATGGCGCGCGCCGCCGCCACGCGGCGACTGGGTTCCGCGGCGCTCGACATCGCCTATGTGGCCTGCGGCCGGCTCGATGCCTTCTGGGAGCGCAGCCTCAATAGCTGGGACTTCGGCGCGGCGTCGGTATTGGTTCGCGAGGCAGGTGGGCTGTTCAGCACGCTGGACGGCAAGAAATCCCTGGTCGACAGCAAGGACGTGATCTGCGGCAACGAGACGATGCATGCGGAGCTCGGCGCGATCCTGAAGGCAGCGGCCTGAACCGGCGGGTCCAAGGGTCGGCAAGTCCAAGGTGCGACAAGCCGAAGGGTCGGCCGGAGCGGGGGAAGGCGAGCCGAAAGCGCGCGGCCCTTGGGGTGCGGCGTCGAGAATTAGCGTTGGGCCGAATGCAACGAGCCTGCCGTCAAAATGTCGTATCGCTGCTGTATTGTCGCCATCGAGATCATGCCCGGATCGTAGACGGGATGTAAACCTCGATGAGAGAGTTCTAAGGCGACACGCAGCAGGATGCGCAAGGACCGAAGCCGATTTGCGACACGATCATGCCCAAGCTATTGAGCTCGCACGTGATCCTTTTCACTGTCCGGCTCCCGCCGGAAATTCGACATCGCCGGTTCAAGGGGGCAAAGCGGCGACCGAAACGGCACGCCGTGTTGGCGTTTCCGATATCCCCTCCTCTTTCGGCTTCGCCCCTCGCCAGCGCACGGGCCGCGGCCGGATTGCGAGAATTCCTGTTCGGATTGGAGCATGAAACACCTTTCGCCGAGGCCGCCGCCCTTGATCACGCCGACCGGCGCATCCATGATGCGCTGAGCACGAAGGAGCTTCCGATATGGTCGATTCCGGGCCCGCGACGCCGTTGCCCGCGCCCGTCGCGCCGCTGAGCCGCCCGGGAACCTACGTCGGGCGAGTCGTCGTCTTCCTGATTTTATGCGGGATCGCCGTGGCTTTCCTGCAAGAGCGCATCCTCGCGGCGTTTCTCGCAAATCCAGTGTTGAACGCGGTGATCATCATCGCGCTCGTCGCCGGCATCGTGCTCGCTCTTCATGCCTTTTGGCAGATCGGACGCGAGGTGCGCTGGGCGAACGCGAAGCTGCGTTCGGCCGCATCTTCCTCCCGCATCACGCCCTATCTCCTCGGCCCGCTCGAGAGTGCGTTCACCGGCAAGGTCAAGAGCCTCACTCCGCTCAATCAGCGCGCGCTGCTCGATTCCTTCGAGGCGCGGCTTTATGAAGGGCGGGAGATCCTGCGCTATCTCGCGGGGCTCCTCGTCTTCCTCGGCCTCCTCGGCACATTTTGGGGATTGCTCGAGACGGTGCGCTCGATCGGCGGCGTCATCGGCACGATGCACACCTCGGGCGGAGAGAGCGGCGCGCTCTTCGAGGATCTGAAGACCGGCCTTGCCGCCCCGCTTGCCGGCATGGGCATCTCCTTTTCGTCCTCGCTGTTCGGCCTTGCGGGTTCGCTAGTGCTCGGTTTCCTCGATCTTCAGGTCGGTCGCGCCCATGCACGCTTCTCGACCGAGGTGGAGGATCGCCTCGCCGAGCGCATTTCCGTCGCGGCCGAAGGCGGCGAGGCTCCGGCGCTCCAGGGCGTCTACTCCGCGCTTGCCGAGTTGAAGCAGCTCGTGGGGGTCGACAGCTCGAGCCGGGCCACGACCCAGGCGATGGCGAACCTCGCCGAGGGCATCCAGGCGCTCGTCAAGCATATGCGCTCGGAACAGCAGATGATCCGCGATTGGGTGGAAGCGCAGGCACTGCGCGAACGCAAGGTGGAGCGTCTCCTCGACCGCCTCGCTGCCGAGCCCATCCACAGAGAGTGAGGGCTGAGCCATGGCGCTCGCACGCACACGCCGTTCCTCGAGGGAAATCAACTACTGGCCGGGCTTCGTCGACGCGCTCTCGACCTTGCTCTTGACCATCACCTTCCTCCTGTCGATCTTCGCGGTGGCGCAGGTCGTGCTGTCGCAGGAGGTGAACGGGCGCGACACCGTCCTTACCCGCCTCAATCGCCAGATCGCCGAATTGACCGATCTCCTGTCGCTCGAACGAACGAAAGGCTCGAAATCGGATACCGAGATCGGGACGCTGAGGGCCACTCTCGACCAGGCGAAGGCCGATCAGGCGCGGCTGCAGCAGGAGATGCAGGCCGGCGGCGGCGCGGCGAGCACGGCCGAGAAGCGGGCCGGCCAATTGCAGAGCGCGCTCGATACGCAGACGGCCGACACCAACCGGGCGCTTTCCCAGGTCGACGCCTTGAACCAGCAGATCGCGGCGCTTCGCCGCCAGCTCGCGGCGATCGAATCGGCCCTGCAAGCCTCCGAGACGCGCGAGCAGGATGCGCAAACGCGCGTCGCCGATCTCGGCTCGCGCCTGAACGTCGCCTTGGCGCAGAAGGTGCAGGAGCTCGCGCGCTACCGGTCGGACTTCTTCGGAAGGCTGCGCGACATTCTCGGCAACCGTCCCGACATCCGCATCGTGGGTGACCGTTTCGTGTTCCAATCCGAGGTGTTCTTCGATCCGGGCCAGGCCGAGCTGAAGCCGGAAGGCATGCCCGAGCTCGACAAGGTCGCGAGCGCGATGCGAGACATCATCGCGAACATCCCCCCCGACATCCCCTGGGTGCTGCGCGTCGACGGCCATACCGACAAGCGCCCGCTTTCGGGAACCGGGAAATTCGCCACGAACTGGGATCTATCCGCCGCACGCGCCATCGCGGTCGTGCGTTACCTGCAATCGCAGGGCTTGCCGCCGGAGCATCTGCTCGCGGCCGGATTCGGCGAGTATCAGCCGCTCGACCTCGGCGACACGGAAGACGCCTTCAAGCGCAACCGTCGCATCGAGCTCAAGTTGACGGATCGGTGAGCGAACGGGCGATGCCCGAGCGCCCGGCGTGACGGGAGAAGAATCAAGGCGGGGGCGCACGCCTTTCGCGCTTCGCGACATGACGCTTGCGGATCGCGAGGCCCTTCTCGAGCTCTGGGTCGAGGGCTGGGGCGCGGCGATGCCGGCCATCGATTTTTCCGCGCGGCGGGAATGGTTCCGCGAGCGCCTGGCGCGATTGGCGCGGGAGGGCTTCGTCCTGCGCGGCGCGGCCGACGTCGCAACCGGGCGCATCCTCGGCTTCCTCGCCCTTTCGGCCAGGCTTCATTATCTCGACCAGATCGTCGTCGATCCCGATCATTGGGGAAAGGGCGTCGGCGAGGCGTTGCTCGAGGACGCCAAACGCCTCTCGCCGCAGGGCGTCGCGCTCGACGTCAATCAGGACAATCGACGCGCCATCGCCTTTTACGAGAAGCACGGATTTCGGCGGCTGCGTCCTGATCGCAACCCGGTATCCGGCCTGACGACCTGGTGGTACGGTTGGGGCGAGGTGATGCCGGCAGATCCGGGCCTGAACCCTCCTGCGGAACCGGAAAGTCCCTGACGGAGAGTGCCGCATTCCTCTAAGCGAAAATGGGAAGACCCGTTTTCCGGAACATGCTTGAATGTCGCCGCGCGAAGCCAAATGCGAGGCCGCCATGAAAGCATCGCGGGACAAGGAGAGAACCGAGGACTACCGGCGCTTATCGGAGACCGATCTTCCCGGCTATCTCGCCGGCGTTCCGGCCGCGCGCGAGCGTCTCGGCAAGGAGGGCGCAGCCTGGTCGGTGCGCGAGGTCGGCGACGGCAATCTGAACCTCGTCTTCATCGTCGAAGGCCCCCATGGCGGCGTCGCGGTGAAACAGGCGCTTCCCTTCGTGCGCCTCGTCGGGGAGAGCTGGCCGCTGCCTCTGTCGCGCGCCCATTACGAGCACCTTGCCCTGCGGCGCCAGGCGGAGCTGGCGCCTCGCCTCGTTCCCGAGGTCCTGCATTTCGACCAAGCCTTGAAGCTCATCGTGATGGAGCTCCTCGAGCCCCACATCATCTTGCGGCGCGGGCTGATCGCGGGCACGCGCTATCCGCGCCTCGCCGAGGACCTGGCGACCTTCCTGGCACGCACGCTGTTCTTCACCTCGGACCTCGCGCTTCCCGCCGCCGAGAAGAAGGCGCGTCTCGCCGCCTTCGCCGGCAACCACGCGCTGTGCAAGATCACCGAGGACCTCATCTTCACCGACCCCTATCGTCTGGCGGAACAGAATCGCTGGACTTCGCCCTTTCTCGATGCCATCGCGGCGGAGTTCCGCGCCGATCTCGATCTGCATGTCGCGATCTCACGGCTGAAGCTGAAATTCCTGAATTCCACCGAGGCGATGATCCATGGCGACCTGCACACGGGTTCGGTCATGGTCACGCAAGACGACACGCGGGTGATCGATCCCGAATTCGCGTTCTACGGGCCGATGGGGTTCGACATCGGCGCGATGCTTGCCAACCTCATCATGAATTTCCTGGCGGGCGAGGGCCACGAAGAAACTCCGGGCGAACGCGCCTCGCATGGCGAATGGGTGCTCGAGACCGCGCAAGAGATATGGCACGGATTTCGCGCGAAATTCCTTCACCTGTGGCGCATAGAGGCGAAGGGCGACGCCTATCCGGCGAGCTTGTTTCCCGGCGCCCTCGGCGAGGCGCGGCTCGAGATCGAGCGCCGCTCCTACATGAACCGGCTGTTCGCGGAGACGGCCGGCTTCGCGGGCGCGAAGATCATCCGCCGCATCCTCGGCCTCGCGCACAACATCGATTTCGAGTGGATCGAGGACAAGGCGCGCCGCGCGACTTGCGAAGCACGCGCGCTTCGGCTCGCGCGCGAGCTCCTCGTCAACACCGAAAGCTTCGGCTCGATCGAGGCGGTCCTCGACGCGACGCGACGGATAAGCAGGTGGCAGCCGGGTTTCGGTTGAGGCATGCCGGGTGTAACAAATAAGCTTCCGATCAGCGTCGCGGGTCCACGCTATCCGGCATGAGAGTAGCGGCGACGAGCTGATTTCTTGCGCGAAGCCGGCACTCGCAAAGTCTTGGCGCGAGGGTATCAATCCTCGACGATATCCTCCATGCGCACCGCGAGCGCATGGGCCAGCCGCTTGATGAGCGGAGGCTTGCCGGCGCGGTCACTCGCCTCGAGGCCGGCGAGGTAGCTTTGCGAGATGCCGGCGCGAGCGGCAAGATCGCCCTGGCTGAGACCGCGCTTCTTGCGCCAGAAGGCGAGCTTGCTCTTCGCGGCAAGCATCGCCTCGACCTCCTCGAGGCTCAAGATTTCCGCGTCTCCGGAGCGTGCCCGTGCGATCCTCTCCGCAATCTCCCTGGCTTCGCTGTCGGCCATGAGGCGGCGATACTCGTCGAACGGCAGGATGGCGAGCTTTTCACCCTTGGGGGTGGTGATGATGTCGGCCTTGTGGGCCTTGGCTTTGGTGCGGGCCATGATGATATCTCCTTCACTCATAGACCGACCCGCGAGGGCCGATCTTGATGACCATGATTTCGCTTTCGCTTTCGATGAACACCGCGACGGTAGGAGCCGACGCGGAGCCGAGAGCCTTCGATCGCCGAGAGACCCTTGACATCTCCGGCGCCGGTCGAAGCGTAGGCTTTCAACTTGGAAATGATCCGCTTCGACTGCCCCGCATGGCGGCTTGAGGTCTCTCGCGGCTCCGTCGGTGAAGCGGATCGTTTTCATGTCTGTCATATTTCATATTGAAAAAATTAGGACAATTGAATAATATCTCAAATTGAGAAATTATTGATACGATGCTCGCCGCGACCGTCGGCTCCAAACGGCGCTTTCCTGCCGCGATCGCCTGCCTCGATCTCGCGTCGGCACGTGACCTACCGCGGACGCGTCGTGTGTCGGCGCCCCACAAAGGGATGAGCAACTCTTAAAGATACTGTGGCCCATCGCGGCCATGACGCCAGCGCAGTCGTTCGTCTAATCCTCGGACGCGCTCCGCAGCCTTTGCGCGTAGACGTTGATCACCAGCGCCGCGAGCAGGATCAAGCCGCGGATCAGGATCTTCAGGAAGGAATCGATCTTCACATGGTCGAGCCCGTTGTTGAGCACGCCGAGCACGAAGAGGCCGACGACGGTGTTGCCGATGCCGCCGCGCCCACCGAACAGGCTCGTGCCGCCGACGACCACGGCCGCGATGGCGTCGAGAAGGTAGGTGTCGAACTCGTTCTGCTGGGCGCTGCCGAAATGGGCGACGCCGAGCATGCCGGCGAGCCCTGAGCAAACCGCCGAGATCACCATCACGGTGCCGAGGATCAGCTTGACGTTGAGCCCCGAGTATTCGGCGGCCTCGCGATTGCCGCCCACGACGTAAACATAGCGGCCGAAGCGCGTATAGGTGAGCACGAGGTGGCCGAGGAGCAAAAGCACCGCCGCCACCACCACGATCCAGGGAATTCCGCCGATCGAGCCCGCGCCCAGGGTGGCCACGAGATCGGGCACCTTGTAGGCGATCTGGCCGCGCACCAGGAGCGCCGAGATGCCGGCTGCGATCTGCATCATGGCGAGCGTCATGATGAAGGAGGGAATGCCGATCAGGGTGACGCCGAGCGCATTGAGAAGGCCGAGGCCGAAGCAGGCGAGGAAAGCGAGCACGATCGCCGCGGCACCGGGCAGCGGCAGGTTGGCGATGTTCACATAGGATTCCTGGGCGGTGAAATAGGCGACGACGATGCCCGCCGCGTTGGCGACGCTGGCGATCGACAGATCGATTTCCGCGCACAAGATCACGAAGGTGAGGCCGACCGCGATGATGCCCGTCACCGATACTTGAGTGAGAATATTCCAGACGTTGTCGAGCGTGGCGAAGGAAGGACTCGCGAAGACGAAGAAGGCGATCAAGAAGATCAGCGTGAGGAACGGCGCGATATTGCGCATCTGGCCGCGCAGCACCGCCACGAAGCCTGCGTGCCGCGCTCGGCGCTTCTCATCCGTCAGCGATGCGGTCATGCCATTCGTTCCTCCGATCACGCGGCTTCGAGAAGGCGGTCCTTGCTGATCACCTCGTTCTTGAATTCGCGCACCACCACGCCCTTCTTCAGCACCATGATGCGATCGGCGAGCGACAGGACCGTCTCGGGCTCGGTCGAGGCCACGAGAATGGCGAGGCCCCTCTCGCGCAAGCCGCGCACGATCTTCACCACATCCTCCTTGGCGCCGACGTCCATGCCGCGCGTCGGCTCGCTCAGGATCAACACCCGCGGCGGGAAGGTCAGCCATTTCGCCAGGCCCACTTTCTGCTGGTTGCCGCCCGAAAGCGAGCCGACGAGCGCATCGGCGCGCGGCGGCCTGATCTGCAGCTTCGCGATCTGGGCCCGCGCGATCTCGCGCTCGCGCGCGGGCTTGAGCAAAAACCGCGAAATCCGCTCGAGCGTGCTGACCGAGGTGTTCTTGTAGAGCGGCTCCTCGTGAAACAGCATGGAGCGACGGCTCTCCGGCACGAAGGCGATGCCGGCGCGGCGCGCCGCCGACGTGCTCGTGAAGCTGACCTCGCGGCCCGCGACCCGCAAGGTGCCGCGGTCGGGGTGAAGCTTGCCGAACAAGGTCCGCACCAGCTCGATCTGGCCGCAGCCCATGAAGCCGTAGAGGCCGAGCACTTCGCCGGCCCGCAACTCGAGCGAGACGTCGCTGATAGGCTCGTCCGTGCGACAGGGCGGCGGCCTGCAGGACGACCGGCAGCATCGATGGCGCCGTCGAGCCGGATGTCGGCGCGGTAGCTTTCGCCGAGCTCCTCGTGGCCGGCACCGATCATGCGCTCGATGAGCGCGGACTTGTGCGTCTCTGCCGCCGGCGTCGTCGCGATCCTGCGGCCGTTGCGGAACACCGTGACGGTATCGGACACGCGCAGGATGTCGTCGAGGAAATGCGAGATGAAGACGATGCTGCGTCCGTCGTCGCGCAGGCGCCGCAGCACCGAAAAAAGGCGCTCGACCTCCGGCGGCGACAAGGCCGAGGTCGGCTCGTCGAGAATGATGATGCGCGCGCCCGAAAACAGCACGCGCGCGATCTCGACCATCTGCTGTAGGCCGATCGGCAGGTCCCCGATGCGCGCCCGTGGGTCGAGGTCGAGGCCGAGGCCGGCGAGCTGGCGGCGCGCCTCGTCCATCATGCGACGCCATTGCACGAGGCCCGCCGCGTTCACCGGCTGCGTGCCGAGGAAGACGTTCTCGGCGACCGTGAGATCCGGCGCGATGCTCAATTCCTGATGCACCATGCCGATGCCGGCCGCGAGCGCGTCGCGCGCCGAACGGAAGCGCGCCTCGCGCCCGTCGAGGCGCAATTCGCCGAGGTAGTCGCCGTGCACGCCCGCGATGATCTTCATGAGCGTCGACTTGCCGGCCCCGTTCTCGCCGACGAGACCATGAATCTCGCCGGCCTTGAGCACGAAGCCGACATCGCGCAAAGCCGCGACGCCGCCGAAGGATTTGGAGACGCCCACGAGCTCGACGACCGGGGCGCCCGCGCCGACCATCACGGACTCAGATCAGGAAATGGTCCTCCATCCACTGCATTCCCGCGGCGTTGGCCTTGGTCACCACAGGCCCATCCGTCACGATGTTCTTCGGGATGCCCTGATCCGTCTTCTCGCCATTGACCGCGGCGACACCCGCGACGATCGCCCCGCCATGGATGCGGCAGGAGGGATTGCGCACCGTGGCGTACATGCGCCCCTCCGCGACCGCTTGGATGGCGGGCGGCATGGCATCCACACCACCGATCAGGATGTTGGTGCGGTTATGGGCCTTCATCACGTTGTAGGCCGCGAGCGCCATGTCGTCGTTGTGGAAGAAGGCCGCATCGATCTGCGGATATTTGGTGAGGTAGGTCTCCCAGAGCTGTGCGGTCTTGGACACGCTCCAATCGGCCGGCTGGGTGTCGAGAACCTCGATGTTGGGGTATTGCTTGACGACCGCTTCGAACCCCTTGGCGCGCCCTTGCGCGCCGGTGTGGCCGAGCGCGCCTTGCGTCATGATCATCTTGCCCTTGCCGCCGAGCGCGCCGGCGAGCGCCTGGGTGACCGAAGCGCCCATGAACTCGTTGTCGGGCGCAAGGAAGCTGTGCACCTTGATCTGGTCGAGGGGAGCGATCAGCGTATCCATGTCGATCACCGGGATGCCGGCATCGATCATCTTCTGCACCGGCGCGGTCAGCGTGCCGATCCCGAAAGCCTGGATGGCGGCGAAATCCCATTTCTGCGAGGCCATGTTGTCGATGGCGGCACGCTGCTTCACCGCATCGAGCTCGCCGTCGAACCAGGTCACCTCCACATTGAACAGCTTGCCCCAATATTCGGCGGCCTGCTTGCCCTGGGCACACCAGGTTGCCTGCAATCCCGCGTTGGAGAAGGCAGCTCTCAGCGGCTTGTCGGAACGTCCAACGGCGCCTGCCGCCAAGGCGGGACTGAAGGGCAGGCCACCCAAAAGCGCCGCGGCGGCACCTGCAGAAGCGGCGGCTTGGCGAAAGAAGTCACGCCGCGAACGCGGTGAAACGGTCTTTTCCTCGGTCATGTCACGCTCCCTAGATTTGCGACGCATGAATTCGCCATGCAATGCGGATGCTATCGCGGGAGTAACTGTGGCATAGTTGGCGGGGTTGTGCGAGGCTATAGTTCGCAGTCGCCTTGCGTCGTGAAATTATTTATTTGCCGACAGATATTTCAGCTACTGAATTACGGGAAAAGATCGAGCTGCTGTCAAAAATGGCGGTCAGGCCATGCAACCCGAGACCAGGTATGCTCACAGCGGCGGCGTGAATATCGCGTTTCAAGTCCTGGGCGAGGGGCCGCGTGACCTTGTGTTCGTGCCCGGGTGGGTATCGAATATCGAGGTTTACTGGGAAGAACCGGCGCTGGCGCGTTTCTTGACGCGGCTCGGATCGTTCTCTCGCCTCATCCTTTTCGACAAGCGCGGTACCGGCCTCTCCGACAGGGTCACGGACATGCCCACTCTCGAAGTGCGCATGGACGATGTGCGGGCGGTGATGGATAGCGTCGGAACCGATCGAGCGGCGCTCTTCGGCACTTCAGAGGGCGGTCCGATGTGTGCCCTCTTCAGCGCCACCTACCCGGAACGCATCTCGTCACTGATCATGCACGGCAGCTACCCACGCCGGACGAGAACCGAGGATTACGCCTGGGGACCGACCGAAGAAGAGCACCGGGCTTTTATCGACCAGATGCGGCGTGACTGGGGAGGCCCCTTCGGTCTCGACGCGCGGGCGCCCAGCATGGCGGGCGACGTGCATTTTCGCCAATGGTGGGCGCGCATGCTCAGAATGAGCGCAAGCCCCGCGGCCGTGACGGCGCTCACCACGATGAATGCCGAAATAGACATCCGGCACATTCTTCCTGCGATCCGGGTGCCGACCTTGATCCTCCACAGCTTACGCGATGCCGCGATCGACATCGGAGCGAGCCGTTACATGGCGGGCCGGATTCCAGGCGCGAGGCTGGTCGAGTTGCCGGGACCCGACCATCTCGTGTGGCTGAGCGATGCGGATACCGTCCTCGGCGAGGTCGAGGAATTCCTCACGGGCGTCCGGCACAGCACCGAGCCCGATCGCATCCTGGCCACGGTTCTGTTCACCGACATCGTGAGCGCCACCGAGAAGGCCTCGAGCGTCGGCGATCGTCGCTGGCATGATCTCCTGGATAGCCATCATGGCCTTGTGCGTCGCGAGCTCACACGCTTCCGCGGCCGCGAGATCAACACGACCGGAGACGGCTTCTTTGCTGCTTTCGATGGACCGGCACGCGCAATCCGCTGCGCTCGCGCCATTTCGGACGGCGTCCAATCGCTTGGCCTCAACATTCGCGCCGGCCTTCATACCGGGGAATGCGAGGTCATCGGCGAGGAGATCGGCGGGATCGTCGTCCACATCGGCGCCCGGATCGCGGCGCTCGCCGCGCCTGGCGAAGTGCTGGTTTCGAGCACCGTCAAGGATCTCGTCGCCGGCTCCGGATTGAGCTTTCGCGATCACGGCGCCGCATGTCTCAAGGGTGTTCCCGGCGAATGGCGACTTTATTCCGCCGAGCAATGAGCGGCGGATGGCCGCCCCGTTGGGGAACGGCGCGGCGCGATGAGGGTCTCGGCCCTATCTCGTGCTTGCCCGGATTGCGTGGCGCGACACATATCGCGCCCGCCGGCAGATGCGCCAAAGAACGCTGCTGGCCACCTACGACTTGGCCTTGCGACGCTTGTGCGCGGGGAGCCGCAACCCCCGTTCTCCGCCTTGGCTCAGGCCCACGAAAACATCGGTCTCGTCGTCCTTGGGAATGGCGAAATCGGTGAGGACCGTATTGAAGAAGGCGCGCGACTCGCCCGGCGGTATGGTTACCGAGAGGGTTTCGCGTTGCGAAGCAACCACCTTGTCCTTGAGGCGTGCCTCGAAGAGGAGCGGCACCGAGAAGGTGCCCGGCGCACCGGCAGGGCCGAGGAGCACGGAACCCTCGACGCCGAGCTTCATGGTGATGCTCGCACCCGCGTCCTTGCACTCGCGCGCGAGATTGGTGATCGATATCTGATGGCGCAAGGCCTGTGCGCCCGCCTCCGCACCGCCGGCGAAATCGCGGATCGAGGCGCCGTTGGCGGAGACGTCGAGCACCGGGCAGCTGAAGTCGTCCTGCTGGTTGACCACGTTCGGAAAGCGGGCCTGCGCGGCAGGAGCCGGCACCTGCGCCGGCGCCGGACCTCCCATCGCGAGATTCTGCAGGAAGGATTTGGTCGGCGACGGCGCCGCCGGCTGGGTATCGTCATCCGAGCCGCCGCCGAAACCGAGCGAGCCGCAGGCCGAAAGGCAGGCCAGGAGCGCGAAGCCGGCGAGCAGGCGCAGCGGGTTCGATAGGGGCCCGCGCGGACCCCCGTCGTCGAGCCTCGAGCCCGCTCTGCGTTTCGTTCTCTCGATCATCGCGAAAAGTCCCATGAGTGTCCGGCGCTTCCTGCCAAATTCGGGAATGGAACCAAGTAGCGTCGCTATACCCGGATCGCCTTCAAGGTAAAGCGTCGAATGCCTTGGCAAATCCGTTGAGCGAGACCGGAATGCCCACCCCGTCGTCCGGCGACTGGAAGACGATGAAGGTCGCCGTGGTTCCCGTCTTCAACTGGCCGATCAGCTTGTCGTCCATCTCGACTTCGCTGAAGCAGCCGCTGCCGAAGCAATGGGCGAAAGGCACATGGCCTACGTCCACCTGGTCGATCTTCAGGCCAAGCCCGGTCGGCAGGAAAACGAAGGGCGGCGCCACCACGCGCATCAGGGGCTTTTTCTTGTCCACGGGCTTGAGCACGATCACCACGAGCGTGATGTTCGGACGGTCCTCCGCGACCACGTTCTGGACCAGCGCGCACTGCTCCCCTTTGGCCCCCGTGGGGGTGTCGCAGCGCGTCTCCCAATCGCCGTTCGTGGCCTTGATGATGCCCTCGGCCCCGCCAGGCGAGCCGGAGAGGACGCCGAAACCGAGGGCGAGGGCGAGAGCCGCGATCGAGGCGGCGATGCCGCGCCGGCGCCTTGCCTCAAGCCAACAGCTCGGTCCTGTCATCGCGGCCTCGTCACTCGGGTCTGATCGGCGCGGCACGGCCGCTGGCGCCGTTCGGACCACGCGATTTTGTCGCTGTCAAGGAAACCGTGTGGCGCCGTCGTTCCCACCCGTCACGGCTTCCAAAGCTGCGGCCGCGCCCCGAAAGCCATGCCGAAGATGCGGCAATTAGGCGGGGACGGCGGCGTTGCGCCCCGCACGCGTTTGTGGTTTGACGCGCCAGGGCAACCGCTCGACCGCCGCGCCGTTGCGGGGCGCGCGGGCTGATCGGGCTATCGTCATGACGAGGAACAGAATGTTGAGGAAAGCCAGGGCGGGCGCGATCGCGGCGCTTTCGAGCCTTGCCGCGGCGCTTCACGCGAGCGCCGCCTTCGCCGAAGCGATCGGCCAGCCCCGCCCCTGGCAGCTGGGGTTGCAGCCGCAAGTGACGGAGATCGGCGAAAGAATCGATTCGCTCCATGACGGGTTGCTCGTGATCATCACGCTCATCACCGTATTCGTTCTCGCCATCATTCTCTACGCCCTGTATCGCTTCCACGAGACGCGCAACCCCGTCCCGAGCAGGACGACGCATAACACCTTCCTCGAGATCGTCTGGACGATCGTGCCGGTCATGATCCTGGTCGGGATCGCCATCCCTTCGTTCAGCCTCCTGCGATTCAAGCTCGTTCCGCCGCCGGCCGACATCGTGATGAAGGCGACGGGTTCGCAATGGCTATGGAGCTATGATTATCCGAAAGACCAGGGCGGCGGCTTCACCATGGTCTCCAGGATGCTCGACGAGAAGGAGCGTGCCCAGTTGATCGCGAGCGGCACCTCGCCCGAAGACGCTCCGCGACTTCTGGCGGTGGACAACGAGGTCGTGCTGCCGGTCGGCAAGGTCATCCGGGTCGAGGTCACCTCGACCGACGTGATCCACGGCTTCAATTTGCCGGCCTTCGGGGTGAAGGTGAATGCCATACCCGGCCGCAACAACGAGGTCTGGTTCAAGGTCGACAAGGAAGGCCTCTACTACGGCCAATGCACGCAGGTCTGCGGCGACCAGCATTCGGAGATGCCGCTCGCCTTCCATATCGTCTCGCCTGAACGCTATGCCGAATGGCTGAAGGAGGCGAAGACGAAATACGCTTCGAACGATAGCTCGCCTGCGCGCGTTGCCGACGCAGGGCCGCCCGCGCCTTGAACCACGGCCGAGACCGGCTGCACATTCATAAGACTGGCCGCAAGACTAGCTGAAGGAAATCCGCCATGGCCTACGGCGCAGCTTTCAACCCTCATGCCGAACATCCGGCCTCCGCCAGCCACGCCGCGCATCCCACGGGTCTGCGGCGCTGGCTGTTCTCGACGAATCACAAGGACATCGGCACGCTTTATCTGGGTTTGGCGATCGTCGGCATGTTCATCGGCGGCACCTTCTCGATCCTGATGCGCATCAACCTGCAATCGCCGGGACATCATTTGTTCTCCGACGGGCAGATGTACAACGTGATCGTCACCGGCCACGGCCTGATCATGATCTTCTTCGTGATCATGCCGGCCTTGATCGGCGGCCTAGGCAATTGGTTCGTGCCCCTGATGATCGGCGCGCCCGACATGGCCTTTCCGCGCATGAACAACCTGTCCTTCTGGTTCACCGCCGGAGGCATGTGCCTTCTCCTCCTGTCGACGCAGATGGAGGGCGCTCCCGGCGCCAACGGCGTCGGCGCCGGATGGACGCTCTATGCGCCCTTCTCGACCCTCGGGCATCCCGGGCCGGCGGTCGATTTCGGCATCCTGGCGCTGCACACCGCGGGCGCGGGGTCGATCCTCGGCGCCATCAACTTCATCACCACGATCCTCAACATGCGCGCCCCCGGCATGACGCTGCACCGCATGCCGCTCTTCGTCTGGTCGGAGCTCGTCACGGCGTTCTTGTTGCTGCTGGCCTTGCCGGTGCTCGCCGGCGCCATCACCATGCTGCTCACCGACCGTAACTTCGGCACGACCTTCTACGACCCGGCCGGCGGCGGCGACCCGATCCTCTACCAGCATCTCTTCTGGTTCTTCGGCCACCCCGAAGTCTACATCATGATCCTGCCGGCCTTCGGCATCGTCAGCCAGGTCATCTCGACCTTCTCGAAGAAGCCGATCTTCGGCTATCTCGGCATGGCCTACGCGATGGTCGCGATCGCCGTGATCGGCTTCGTGGTCTGGGCCCACCATATGTTCACCGCCGGGCTTTCCCTCGACACGCAACGCTATTTCACCGCCGCGACCATGGTGATCGCCGTGCCCACGGGCGTGAAGATCTTTTCCTGGATCGCGACGATGTGGGGCGGCTCGATTCGCCTCACCGCCCCGATGCTCTGGGCGATCGGCTTCCTGTTCCTGTTCACGATCGGCGGCGTGACCGGTGTCGTCCTCGCCAACGCCGGCGTCGATCACGTGCTCCACAACACCTATTACGTGGTCGCTCACTTCCACTATGTTCTGTCGCTCGGGGCCGTGTTCGGCATCTTGTGCGGCTGGTACTATTGGTTCCCGAAGATGACCGGCTACATCATCCCCGACTGGATGGGCAAGACGCATTTCTGGATCGCGTTCATCGGCTCGAACGTGACCTTCTTCCCGATGCACTTCCTCGGGCTTGCCGGCATGCCGCGCCACTATTTCGACTATCCGGACGCCTATGCGCATTGGCATTTCATCGCCTCGGTCGGCTCCTACATCTTCGCGGCCGGTATGATCTTCTTCGTCTTTGTCAATCTCTACGCCTATTTCATCCGCAAGGAGCCGGCCGGCAACAATCCATGGGGCGCCGGCGCCACCACGCTCGAATGGACCTTGCCGTCGCCGCCGCCGTTCCATCAATACGAAGTGCTGCCGCGCATCACGGGCGGGGATCATTGAGCCGGCGGCGCGCCAGGGTATTCAGGTGATGACGCTCGCAACCGACGCCATCGCCAAGACCGGCCGGAGCGACACCGGCCCGGCGATCTCGCTGCGATCGCCCGGGGATTTTTTCGCGCTGCTCAAGCCGCGCGTCATGTCGCTCGTCGTGTTCACCGCGCTCACCGGGCTGATGCTCGCGCCCTCGCGTCCGTATCCGGTGATCGCCTTCATCTCGATCCTCGCGATCGCGGTCGGGGCGGGTGCCGCGGGCTGCCTCAACATGTGGTGGGACGCCGATATCGACGCGCTCATGAGCCGCACGCGAAACCGTCCCATCCCGGCGGGCCGCATCACTCGCGAAGCTGCGCTCGGCTTCGGCCTCGTGATGTCGGCGGGGTCGGTCATCATGCTTGGCCTCGCCGCCAATTGGACGGCCGCCTTCCTCCTCGCCTTCACCATTTTCTTCTACATCGTCGTCTATTCGATGTGGCTGAAGCGCTCGACGCCGCAGAACATCGTGATCGGCGGGGCGGCGGGCGCCTTGCCGCCGATGATCGGCTATGCGGCGGCCACGGGTGACGTCACGCTCGACGCCGCCGTCTTGTTCGCCATCATCTTCCTGTGGACCCCCCCGCACAGCTGGGCGCTGGCCCTATTCCGCTCGCAGGATTACGCCCGCGCCAAGGTCCCGATGCTGCCTGTCGCTTCGGGCCGGTCGGCCACTCGCGCGCAGATCCTCGTCTACACGCTCCTCCTCGTTCCCACCGGGCTCGCACCCTCACTTCTCGGATTCGGCGGGTTGTCCTACGGGCTCGTGGCTCTGCTCATGGGCGGGGGCATGCTGCATCTTGCCGTCAAGCTCTATCGGCAGCGTGACGAGAAGGCGGCCGATCTCGCGGCGAAGCAGCTTTTCGGATTTTCGATCCTCTATCTCGCCACCCTGTTCGGCGTTCTCCTTGCCGAGCGCGTCGTCGCGCTCGCCTTGGCGGGGGGCATGTCGTGATGCGCGAGGTCAAGGGCGGCCTGGTCCTGAGCGAGGAGGAGAAGCGCCGCCGCCGGCAACGCTCGGTCGCGCTTGCGCTCGTGCTCGGCGCGCTGGTGCTGCTGTTCTACGCCATCTCCATCATCAAACAGGGCGCGGCACTGAACGTGCTGCATTCGTGAGATGAGCGAGGATATTCGCCACCCGCAACCGCTGGGAAGGCCGCGCTCTCGCGGCTCCCGGCGCACGGCGATCGCCGCGGCCGTCGCCGCGGCCATGATGCTCGCCATTTCATTCGCGGCCGTGCCGGCGTATCGGCTGTTCTGCCGGGCGACCGGATTTGCCGGCACGCCGCTCGTGGCGACGCAAGCCCCGGTCCACAGCCTCGGCCAGATGATGGTGGTGCGTTTCGACGCCAATGTCGCGCCAGGCCTCGCTTGGGAGTTCGCGCCCGAAGCACCCTTCGTGCATTTGCATCTCGGCGAGACGAAGACGGTCGAGTTCCGCGTCAGGAACGAAGGCGATCAGCCCGCCTCCGCGGTCGCGGCCTTCAACATCCAGCCTGACCTTGCAGCCCAATATTTCAACAAGCTGAGTTGCTTTTGCTTCAACGAGACGGTGTTGAAGCCGCATGAGACCCGAGACCTGCCGGTCGTGTTCTTCGTCGATCCGGCGCTCGCCAGGGACAAGGATATCCGATCCTTGACCTCGATCACCTTGTCCTACACGTTTTTTGCCTCCAAGACCGGCAAGTCGCAAGCCTCGACGGCGGCCCCGACACGCCTGAACTGAGAAGCCGAGAGAAAACCATGGCCGACGTCCACGCCAAGCATCACGATTATCACCTCGTCGATCCGAGCCCTTGGCCGATCGTGGCCGCGGTTTCGGCCTTCTTGTCCGCCGTCGGCGCCATCATGTGGATGCACGACCTCGAGCTCGGCGGCATGCGCTGCGGCCCCTATATCGCGGGCGTCGGCGCCATCGGCATCATCTACACCATGATCACCTGGTGGTCGGATGTGATCCACGAGGCGCAGGACCTGCATCTGCACACGCGCGTCGTGCAACTCCACCACCGCTACGGCATGATGATGTTCATCGCCTCCGAGGTGATGTTCTTCGTCGCCTGGTTCTGGGCCTTCTTCGACTCCAGCCTCTTCACCGGCGATCAGATCGACTATGCGCGCGCCGCATTCACCGGCGGAGTTCTGGCCGCCGAAGGGCATCGAACCCTTCGATCCCTGGCACCTGCCGCTCCTGAACACGCTGATCCTGTTGACCTCGGGCACCACGGTGACCTGGGCGCATCACGCCCTGCTGCATGACGACCGCAAAGGGCTGAAGGCAGGTCTGTGGCTCACCATCCTGCTCGGGGCGGCGTTCACCAGCGTCCAGGCTTATGAGTACAGCCACGCCGAGTTCGGCTTCAAGGGCAATATCTTCGGCGCCACTTTCTTCATGGCGACCGGCTTCCACGGGTTTCACGTCATCATCGGCACAATCTTCCTGACCGTGTGCCTGTTGCGAGCCTATCGAGGGGATTTCACGCCGAAGCAGCATCTCGGCTTCGAGTTCGCGGCCTGGTACTGGCATTTCGTCGATGTGGTGTGGCTGTTCCTCTTCTCCGCGATCTACGTCTGGGGGACGGGCGGCGGCGCCGCCGTGCATGGTGGATAAGGACCGACGACGCGCAACCGCGGACGCGGATCGCGCATCGCCGACGAGCTTCGCGCGAGGGGGCGGCGGGGAAGGCCGAGCCGGGAGCCTCGTGGCACCGGCGGTCTTCACGCTCGTCGGGCTTGTCGTGCTGGGCGGGCTCGGCATCTGGCAGCTCGAACGCAAGGCCTGGAAGGAAGGCCTGATCGCGGCGATCGCCGAGCGCGTCGGCGCGCCGCCTGTCGACTTTCCACCCGAAAGCGCCTGGAACGGCCTGTCGCCCGAAAACGACGAATATCGCCATGTTCGTGTCGCCGGCCGGTTTCTGAACGACAAGGAGGCCCATCTTCAGGCGAACCTCGTGAGCTCGGGGCCGGACGACGGCGCGCTGGGATACGACATCCTCACGCCGTTGGAGATGGCGGAGGGCGCCCTCGTCATCGTCAATCGCGGTTTCGTGCCGCTCGACAAAAAAGACGCGGCAACCCGCCTCAACGGACAGATCGAGGGCGAGACGAGTGTGTCGGGCCTGATCCGTTTCCCGCAATCGCATTCCTGGTTCATCCCGCCGGACGATCCCGGAAGGAACGTCTGGTTCTCGCGCGACCCCGCTCCGATCGCCAAGGCCTATGGGTTGCGACGCGTGGCGCCGGTGATCGTCGACGCCGATCGAGGTGCCGAGCCCAGCGCCCTGCCGCGCGGCGGCCAGACGCGCATCTTCCTGCCCAATGACCATCTGCAATATGCGTTGACCTGGTTCGGCTTGGCGATCGTGCTCCTTTGCGTCTTCGTCGGCTACGCGCTTCGCCGGAGACGCGAGGCGCTGGCCTGAGCCGGAATCACCTCGCGTTTTCGCGATCTCGAACCGCGTAGGTGCCGTTCATTAAATTTTTGATTTTGCCTGCAAATTCGGTGACGTGAACCTTTCGCGCGCTCTTCGACAACCCCCCCTTGAGCCGGCGCACACGCACCCGAGAGAGGTGTGCGCGGCCTCGCGCTCGAATATTCGATTTCGGCATGATCTCGCCCATCGAGTTCCCCTTCGCCTGACGACGCGCTAAAGACACGCCCGCAACTTTAGGGCTTTCGACGTGCTTCACATCTCGACCCGCGGCGCCGCGCCCGCGATCAGCTTCACCGACGCCTTGCTCGCGGGACTTGCACGCGATGGCGGCCTCTACGTGCCGCAAAGCTGGCCGACACTGGCCAAGGAAGAGATCGCGGGCCTCTCCGGCGTTCCCTACGCCAAGGCCGCCGAGACGATCATCGGCGCCCTCACACAAGACGATGTGCCGGTCGAGGCCCTGCGGGGCGCGATCGACGTGGCCTATGCCGCATTCCGCCATCCGGCCGTCTGTCCGCTCACCCAGATCGGCGACAATCTCTTCGTGCTCGAGCTGTTCCACGGACCTACGCTCGCCTTCAAGGACGTGGCCATGCGGCTCCTCGCGGGGCTGATGGATGCGGCGCTCGCGGCCAAGGGCCGGCGCGTCACCATCATCGGGGCAACCTCGGGCGATACGGGCTCGGCGGCCATCGACGCCTTCGCCGGCTCGGCGCGCGCCGACGTGTTCATCCTCTATCCGCATGAGCGGATCAGCGAGGTGCAGCGCCGCCAGATGACGACGCCTCGGGCGGCGAATGTGCATGCCGTCGCCATCGAAGGCACCTTCGACGATTGCCAGGCCCTGGTGAAGGCGATGTTCAACCACCATGAATTCCGCGACCGTCTTTCGCTCGCGGGGGTGAACTCCATCAACTGGGCGCGCATCGTGGCGCAAGTCGTCTATTATTTCACGAGCGCGGTCGCGCTCGGCGCACCCCATCGTCCCGTTTCCTTCGCCGTGCCCACTGGCAATTTCGGCAATGTGCTCGCGGGCTTCGTGGCGAAGCGCATGGGCCTGCCGATCGCGCGTCTTGTCGTCGCGACGAACGACAACGACATCCTGGCGCGAGCCTTGGCGGATGGCCGTTATGCGAAGCGAGGCGTGGTGCCGACGGCTTCGCCCTCGATGGATATCGAGGTGTCGTCGAATTTCGAACGGCTTCTCTTCGAGGCTCATGGCCGGGATGCGGCCGCGGTGCGGGCAGCGATGGATTCGCTTGTGCAATCGGGAGGCTTTCCGATCGCCGATCCCGCGCTCGGGTCGATTCGCGCCGAATTCGACGCCTATCGCACCACGGCACAAGAAGCCGAGGCGACGATGCGCGAGACATGGCAGGAAGCGGGCTATCTTCTCGATCCGCACGCGGCGGTCGCCGTGCATGCGGCCAGGCGCGCGCTGAAGCGCGATCCGGCGACCCCCATGATCGCACTCGCGACCGCCCATCCGGCGAAGTTTCCCGATGCGGTCTTCGCAGCCACCGGCCGGCGCCCCGAGCTGCCGCCGCATCTCTTTGATCTGATGGACCGCAAGGAGCGGATCAGCGTGCTCGGCAACGATCTCCGGGCCGTCGAGGATTTCGTCGAGAGCCGGGCGGGAGCAGGCCTTGCGGCGAGCCTCCACATCTCCGCGAGGAAAGCCTGAGGATGCCTTTCTGTCGCACCTTGCCGAGGCGGCCCGGACAGGCCACCGACTTGCCACCCACTTGGCGCCCGCGTCTCGCCTCTTTGCGCAATTCATGACATGGATGTCGCTTACGATGCGCCAAGGAGCGAGGGGATGACCGCCAGCCGCACCACCGTCGAAGGGCCGGGCGACATCAAGGTGACGACGCTGCCCTCGGGGTTGCGCGTCGCGACCGATCCGATGCCGCTCGTCGAGACCGTGCGTCTCGGCGTCTGGGTCGATGCGGGTTCGCGCGACGAACGTCCCGGCGAGCACGGCATGGCCCATCTCCTCGAGCATATGGCCTTCAAGGGAACGTCGCGGCGCACGGCGAAACAGATCGCCGAGGAGATCGAGGCGGTGGGCGGCGATCTCAACGCCATGACCTCCTCCGAGCAGACGGCCTTCGTGGCCAAGGTGCTCGCTGCCGACACGCCGCTCGCGCTCGACATCCTCGCCGACATCCTGCTCGAACCGAGCTTCGATGCCGAGGAGCTCGCGCGCGAGCAGGACGTCATCGTGCAGGAGATCGGGGCCTATAAGGATTCCCCCGAAGAGCTGGTCCATGACTATTTCACCGAGGCCGCCTTTCCGGACCAGGCGATCGGACGCACCATCCTCGGGACGCCGGAAAGCGTCACCTCCTTCGATCGCGGCGCGGTCGGTCGCTTCCTCGCGCGCAACTACAAGACCGCGCACACGGTCGTCGCGGCGGCCGGCAAGGTCGAGCATGAGCGTTTCACGGACGAAGTCGAGCGCCTCTTCGCGCGCTTCCCGCAAGAGCCGCCGCCGGCGGAGGCGAAGGCCTGTTATCTCGGCGGCGAGATGCGCGAGGATCGCCGCGCCGAGCAGGCCCATGTGATGCTCGGCTTCGGCGGCGTATCCTATCTCGACGATGCACATGACGCCGCGCAAGTGTTCAGCAGCGCGGTGGGTGGAGGCATGTCCTCGCGCCTCTTCCAGGACATCCGCGAGACCCGCGGCCTCGCCTATTCGATCTACGCCTTCCACTCCGCCTACCGCGATACGGGCGCATTCGGGATTTATGCCGGCACGGATCCGAGGAAAACGCGGGAGCTCGCATTGATCACGCTCGACGTGCTGGAGCGTGCCGCGGAAGATTTGACGCAAGCCGAGATCCGGCGCGCCAAGGCGCAGTCCAAGATGGCCCTGCTCTCGGCCCAGGAGGCGGCGGCTCCGCGCGCCTCCTTCATGGCGCGCTCGCTCCTCGCCTATGGCCGCGTGCTGTCGCGCGAGGAGCTCACCGGGCGCATCGACCGGCTCAGCGTCGAGGAGGTGCGCGCGGCCGGCCGCGCTCTGTTGCGAACGCCGATGGCGGTGGCGGCGGTCGGGCCCTTGAAGAAGCTGCCGAAAATCGGCGAGCTCGTCAAACATCTGCGCCCGGCAAAACCCGCCGCGGCCGGATTGCGCCTCGCCGGAGGCTGAGATGGCGCTCTTCCGCTTCAGCGACCCGATGGCCGAAGCGCCGGCGCTCGCGAGCGGCGATCTGCGCCTGCGGGCGCCGCGCCTTTCCGATCATGCCGAATGGGCCGAGCTCAGGGAGAAGAGCCGCAACTTCCTGGCCGCCTGGGAACCCATCTGGCCGGCCGACGAATTGTCGCGAGAGAGCTTCAGGCGGCGAATCAAGCGTTACGCCGAGGAAATGCGCCGGGACGAGGCCTACCCGTTCTTCCTCATACGCGAAGGCGACCACAGGCTGATGGGCGGCCTGACGCTCGGCTTCCTGCGGCGAGGCGTCGCCCAGGCGGCGACGCTCGGCTACTGGATTGGCGCGCCCTACGCGCAGCAGGGGCATATGGGCGCGGCTGTGAGGCTGGCGCTCTCCTTCGCCTTCGGGCATCTCGGCTTGCAGCGGGTGGAAGCCGCGTGCCTGCCGCATAACGAGGCCTCGATCCGGCTTCTCGAGCGTGTCGGCTTCCGCAAGGAGGGGCTGGCGCGCCGATACCTGTGCATCAACGGGCGTTGGCAGGACCACGTGCTTTATGCCATCCTGTCGACCGACCCCATCTCACCCCAGATGCCACGATCGAGCCACAGAAACGTCGATAAGCGTCCGCCACAGTGAATGAGCCTCGCGGTGCCGACCCGCGCCAGGCGGACCCGAACCTGATGAAAGGCTTGAGCGAGTTGAGGGATTCGTCCGGCCCGCGCGCACTCCTCTGCCGCCTGTTTCCGGTTGTCGTCGCCCTCCTGGCGATCGCCTGCCTGTGCGCCGCGCCGGCCGGCGCCGTCGATGCGATAAGGGTCAATCCCGACACGGCCGCGATCGACATGACCAAGGTCGTGCAATACTTCCATTCTCCTGGCGGCGATACCATCCAGATATCGACGGCGCCGGGCGCCGACGGCATCGTGAGGCGCATCGCCGTCAAGGCGCGTACCGCGGGCTCGCGTCCGGACTGGATCGCCTTCGCGCTCAACAATGATTCCGATCAGCAGATCGACCGCTTGCTGGTCGCGCCGCATTCGAGGCTCACCGGCTCGCAGGTCGTGTGGCCGGACCTCGGCTCGACGCGCATCACCGCCGTGACCGCGAGCGAGGGCTCCTCGCCCGAGCGCCAGCCGGCCTCCGACGCCGACATCTTCCTGATCACGCTCGATCCGGGCGCCACCGTCACCTACGTCGCCGAGCTCGCGACCCCCGACCTGCCCCAGCTCTATCTTTGGGATTCGGACGCCTACAAGGAGAAGGTGAATGGGCTGACGCTCTATCGCGGCATCGTTATCGGCATCATCGGGCTTCTGGCGCTGTTCCTCACGATCATCGTGGTGGTCAAGGGTGCCGTGATGTTCCCCGCGGCCGCGGCGCTCGCCTGGTCGGTGTTCGTCTATATCGCCATCGAGTTCGGCTTCGTGCAGAAGCTGACGGGGCTTCCGACCGAAGGTTTGAGCGTCTACCAGGCAGCGGCCGAGGCGACGCTCGCGGCGACGACGCTCGTCTTCCTCTTCGCCTATCTCAACCTCAACCGCTGGCATGTGCGCTACAGCCACATCATGGCGTTGTGGCTCCTGTTCCTGATCGCGCTCATCGGCCTCGCCGCCGTGAATGCGCCGGTCGCTGCCGGCGTCGCGCGCATCTCGCTCGCGGCGGTGGCCTCGATCGGCTTCCTGCTGATCGTGTTTCTCGCCATCCACCAGCGCTACGACCGTGCGATCGCGCTCATCCCGACCTGGCTGATGCTGCTCGCCTGGGTCGTGGCGGCAGGCTTCGTCGTCACCGGGCAGATCGACAACGACCTGGCCGCACCGATGCTGCTCGGCGGCCTTGCGCTGATCGTCTTCCTCATCGGGCTCACCGTCATGCAGCATGCATTCTCGGGCGGCGGCTATCTGCAAGGCGCGCCCGGCACCACGGAGCGCAAGGCGCTCGCGCTGACCGGTTCGGGCGATGCGGTCTATGACTGGGACGTCTCCGCCGACAAGGTCCATGTCGGGCACGAGGTCGAGGCGCAGCTCGGCCTTGCGCGCGGCGCGCTCGGCGGCCCGGCGGCAGGCTGGCTCGACGTGATGCACCCCTTCGACCGGGAGAGCTACCGCGCCACGCTCGACAATGTGCTCGAGCAGCGGCGCGGTCGCATCCAGGTGGATTTCCGCCTGCGTGACGCGGAGGGCCAATACCACTGGTTCCAGCTCAAGGCGCGGCCCGTGATCGGCGACGACAATGAGGTGGTGCGCATCGCCGGGACGCTCGCCGACGTGACCGAGGCGAGGCAGGCCCAGGAACGCATCCTGCACGACGCGGTCCACGACAACCTGACCGGCCTCCCGAACCGCGAATTATTCCTCGATCGCGTCGCCAACGCCCTGGTCTTGTCGCGCACCGACGAGGCGATGCGCCCGACGCTCATCACCATCGACATCGACCGCTTCAAGCAGGTCAACGAGACGGTCGGCCTGAGCGTCGGCGACAGCGTGCTCTTGACCCTGTCGCGCCGGCTCGAGCGCCTGATGCGCCCGCAGGACACGCTGTCACGCATCTCGGGGGATGAATTCGCGGTGCTGCTCTTCTCGGAGCGCGAAGCGGAGGCGATCACGCTCTTCGCGGACGGCTTGCGGCGGGCGCTCGCGGCCCCCCTGCCCTACAAGGATCGCGAGATCGCGCTCACCACCTCGCTCGGCCTCGCGCTCGTCGACCGCGATACGAAGCAGACGGCGGAGGAATTCCTGCGCAACGCCGAGCTCGCCATGCTGCACGCCAAACGCCTTGGCGGCGATCGGATCGAGGTGTTCAAGCCGTCGCTGCGCATCGAACGGCCGGACCGGCTCCTGCTCGTCTCCGATCTGCGTCAGGCGATCGACCGCGACGAGATCAGGATCGTCTTCCAGCCGATCGTTCGCCTCGAGGACCGCACGATCGCCGGCTTCGAGGCGCTGATGCGCTGGGACCATCCGCGCCTCGGACGGCTGCCGCCCAAGGAATTCATCTCGCTCGCGGAGGAGAACGGGCTCATCTCCGACCTCGGCGTGTTCGCGCTCGAGCATACGGTGCGCGAGCTTGCCGCCTGGCAGAGGGCGCTCGATGTCGACCCGCCGATCTTCGCGAGCGTCAATATTTCGAGCCGCCAGATCTTCCGCCACGATCTCGTCCAGGAGGTGAAGGCGATCATCGGACGCGTCGCCATCGCGCCGAACTCCTTGAAGCTCGAGCTCACCGAGAGCCTCATCATGGAGAATCCGGAATACGCGACCCAGATCCTGACTCGCTTGCGCGATCTCGGCGCCGGCATCGCTCTCGACGATTTCGGCACCGGCTATTCGTCGCTCAGCTATCTGCACCGCTTCCCGCTCGATACGGTGAAGATCGACCAATCCTTCGTGCATCAATCGGGGCACGCGTCCGACAAGATCCTGCGTGCCATCGTGTCGCTCGCCCGCGATCTCGGCCTTTCGACCGTGGCCGAGGGCGCGGAAACGGAATCGGAGATCGTGCTCTTGTCGCAACTCGGCTGCGATTACGCGCAGGGCTTCATCTTCGGCCAGCCGCTCTCGGCCGACGAGGCGCGCCGGCTGGTCGGTGCGACGCAGGAGGCGGCTTGAGGCCAAAGACCGCATCATGACACGCTTCCCTCCTCGCCTCCTCGATCGGCGCGCGCTCGTGACGGGCGGGTCGCGCGGGATCGGCCGCGCGATCGCCGAGCGCTTTGCCGCGGAGGGCGCGACGGTCGCGATCAACTATGCGAGCCGCGAGGAAGAGGCACGTCAGGCCCTGAGCATGGCCCGATCGGCGAGCGAAAAGGCCGGGCATGGAGAAAAGCCCCATCTCATCTTCCGCGCCGATATGTCGGACTTCGCCGCGGTCGACGCGATGTTCGAGGCGGTGCTCGAGGCCTTCGGCCGGCTCGACATCCTCGTCAACAATGCCGGCATCCAAATGGAGCTTCCCGGCGACAAGCCCGATCCGAAGGGCCTCGAGCATGTGCTCGGCGTCAATCTTCTCGGGGCCGCCCATTGCGCGCAATTGGCGATCCGCCACTTCCTCTCGCGTGCGGGCGGCGGCACGATCGTCAACACCTCGAGCGTGCATCAGATCATCCCGAAGCCAGGTTTTCTCGGATATTCGCTGAGCAAGGGCGGGCTTGCCAATCTCACCCGCACGCTCGCGCTCGAATTCGCCGATCGCGGCATTCGGGTGAACGCGGTCGCGCCCGGCGCCATCCTGACACAGATGAACGACGGCTGGCGCAACGACCCGAAAGCGAGGGCGCAAGTCGAGCGTCATATTCCGATGGGCCGCGCCGGAACCTCGGAAGAGATGGCGGCGGTATTCGCCTTCCTCGCCTCGGACGATGCCTCCTACATCACCGGCCAGACGCTTTTTGCCTGTGGGGGCCTCACCCTCTACGGCGATTTCATGCACAATTGGTCGACGTGATCGTCCCCATTCCATACCGGCCTCGCGCCCTGCTCGTTCAGGCGCCCGAGGCCCAAGAGGCCAAGACGCCCAAGACGCCCAAGACACCTAAGACGCCCAAGTGACCCAAGACGCCTCAGACGCCAGCGATTTCAGAGGGAGCCGATCTTGCAAAAGACGATGAACGCCAGGAAGGCGGAGAGCGCCAGGACGAACGGCCTAAGGAACGGCGTGCGACGACAGGCCTCCGGCGACGAGCGCGCCCATGCCCGCAACGATGCCCCGCTGTCCGGCGGCGAGGCGATCGTGCGTTCGCTGATCGAGAACGGCGTCGATACGGTGTTCGGCCTTCCCGGTGCGCAAATGTACCCGCTCTTCGATGGGCTCTACCAGGCAAGCGACCGCATCACGACCTATGGGGCGCGCCATGAGCAAGGCACCGCCTATATGGCGTTCGGCTATGCGCGCTCGACGGGCCGGCCCGGCGTGTTCTCGGTCGTGCCGGGGCCTGGCGTGCTCAACGCTTCGGCCGCCATCTCCACCGCCTGGGCCTGCTGTGCCCCGGTGCTTTGCATCACCGGCCAGCTTCCTTCCGAATTCATCGGCCGCGGGCGTGGCCATTTGCACGAGATACCCGACCAGCTCGGGACCTTGCGCAGCTTGTGCAAATGGGCGGCCCGCATCGAGCGGCCGGCCGACGTGCCGCGCGTGATGAACGAAGCCTTTCGCCAGATGCTCTCGGGGCGGCCCGGGCCCGTCGCGGTCGAGATGGCGTGGGACGTGATGGCCAATCGCGAACAGGTCACCTTCCACGGACCGGCGATGCTCGATCCCGCCCCCGATCCCGATCCGGAAGCGGTGATGCGCGCCGCCGGCCTTCTCCTTGCGGCCAAGCGCCCGATGATCATGGTCGGCAGCGGCGCCCAGCATGCGGCAAAGGAAGTGCGCGCGCTCGCCGAAGCGCTTGACGCTCCCGTCGCGGCGATGCGCG
The DNA here is from genome assembly GCA_963713805.1 of uncultured Alphaproteobacteria bacterium. Taxonomy (GTDB): domain Bacteria; phylum Pseudomonadota; class Alphaproteobacteria; order Rhizobiales; family Beijerinckiaceae; genus GAS188. The sequence goes on from CAVQNF010000039.1 coordinate 389,624, forward strand.
GGGGCCGCGGCATCGTCTCCGAGGCCGAACCGCTCGGTGTCTCGGCCTACGCGGCTCGCCTGCTCTGGGAGGAAACCGACGCGCTCGTCGCGATCGGCACACGCGCCGAAATGGCTTATATGCGCTGGACCGGCATGACGCGGCTCATCGACCGGCCGCAGGCGCCCCCCTACCTCATCCGCATCGACATCGATCCGACCGAGATGCTGCGGCTGAAGCCGCATGCCGCGATCGTCGCGGATTCGGCCGCGGGCGCCGGCGCGCTGCTCGACACCCTCGCCTCGCTGCAGCGGCCGCGCCGCGACAATCGCAAAGCGATCCTCGCCGCCAAGGCGAAGGCGACGAAAGCCTTGCGCAAGGTGCAGCCGCAAGTCGATTACCTCGAGGTCATCCGCGAGGCGCTCCCGCGCGACGGCTTTTTCGTCACCGAGCTGTGCCAGGCGGGATTCACCTCCTACACGAGCTTCCCGGTTTATGCGCCGCGCACTTACGTCTCGGAGGGATTCCAGGGGACGCTCGGCGCCGGCTTCCAGACGGCGCTCGGCGTCAAGGCCGCCCATCCGAAAAAGGCGGTCGTGTCGATCACGGGCGACGGCGGCTTCATGTTCGGCGTCCAGGAACTCGCGACGGCGGTGCAATACGGCATCGGCCTCGTCACGGTTCTCTTCAACAACGACAGCTTCGGCAATGTGCGCCGCGATCAGGAAACCCGCTATCAGGGCCGTGTCATCGGGGCCGATCTCGTCAATCCCGACTTCATGAAGCTCGCTGACAGCTTCGGCGTGAAGGGATACCGCGTGCATTCGCCGGCGGAGCTGAAGCCGGTCCTTGCCCGCGCCATCGCGGCCGGCAAGCCCTGCCTCATCGAGGTCGTCGTGGCGAAAGGCAGCGAAGTCTCGCCTTGGGAGTTCCTGGTGTCCGGGCGCGCCGGCGAGGCCCCCGCCCCTCCTGTCCGCCGCGCTTAGCACGGGATGCGTTCGGATGGAGGCGGCGGCATGCCTGATCGGCGAAGGGTCCGATCCGAGATCCCGCGCCGCTTTTCCGAGTGAAGGCGAGCGTGGCGTTGGCCGAAGCAAATTCACGCCAGGATCGACGAGGCGAGCGACAGCCGGAACGGAGGAGGCAGCGCACGGCCTTCGCCGCGGCGGTTGCGGCCATGCTCGTCCTTGCCGCCCTCATGCTCGTGACCGCGGTTTGGCCAAAGATCGATCTTGCGATCGCGCGCGGTTTCTACGAGGGCGAAGGCAAAGGCTTCGGCCTGCGCAGCGAGACGGCGCTCATCCTGTTGCGCGAGCTCGGTTATTACCTGCCGAGCGCGGTGCTGGCGCTCGCTTGCCTTGCCTTCGCGGCCCGAATGCGAAGGCCTCGCCCGGGCGCGACCCTCACCCGACCGGCGCGTTCTGTTTCTCGTGCTCAGCTTCGCGCTCGGGCCCGGTCTCCTGGTCAACGGCGTTCTCAAGGAGGTGTCGCACCGGCCGCGCCCGGCGCAGGTCGTCGAATTCGGCGGTGCCAGCACGTTCAGGCCCTGGTATGCGGTCGACGGCGCGTGCGAGCACAATTGCTCCTTCGCCTCGGGCGAAGTGGCGGGCGCGACCTGGCTCCTCGCCCCCGCATCGCTGGCGCCCCCGCCCTGGCGCGGGCTCGCGATCGCGGCCGCGGGCGTCATCGGCATCGTGGTCGCGGCGCTGCGCATGGCTTTCGGCGGCCATTTCGCCTCGGACGTTGCCGCCGCCGCGCTGGTGACGCTGGCTTCGATGCTCGTCATCGGCTGGGCTCTCCTGCGACGAGACGGCCGCTCGCCGAGCTTTGACGATTTGCCGCCTCGCTCGTAATCTTCGAGGCGCCATCGGAGTGCTCTCTTGGTCCCACCGTCACGCCCACGCCGGCCGCGCCAAATCGGCCGCCCGCTCGCGGATCTCGTCGCCCCGGCGCTCGGCAAGACGCTCGCCGCACGCGGCTTCGCTGCGGCGGATGTGGTGCTCGCCTGGCCGGAGATCGTCGGCGAGAGGCTGGCGGGCGTGTGCGAGCCGATCGCGCTCGAATGGCCGCGCGGCCCGAAAGCGGAGGGCGACGAACGCACGCCCGCCACCTTGGTGATGCGCGTCGAAGGGGCCTTCGGGCTCGAGATCCAGCATCTCGCTCCCGTGATCCTCGAGCGGGTCAACAGTCATTTCGGCTGGCGCTGCGCCGGCAAGCTCGCGATACGCCAAGGCCGCGTGACCGGGAAGGCGATGCCGAAGCCGGCTCCCCCCCAGCCCGATCCTCGCGCCCTGGCGAAGGGGAAGGAGATGGCCGCCGGAATATCGGATGAAAAGCTCCGCGGCGCGCTCGCCGAGCTCGGCGCGCTCGTGCTCGCCAGGCAATGACGGTTGGGCGTCTTCCAGGCGCACGCGATCGTCAACTCCATTTTGGCCTCAAAGCCGCATTAAGCGAAACAGGACGGCGAGAGTGATTCGACGCTTCGCCTCGCTCTCGTCGGCGCCGTCGACGCGTGCTAGAGCCGGATGCGTTCAGATCGGGTGAGCGACATGCTCTCGATCCCTTGGTTCGACGCATGATCCTATCCGCAAAAATAGTTCCCATTTTTGCGGATCATGCTCTAACGAGACGAAAGCTCAAAGCCTCGAGGCTGAAAGGAGTGCCCCGCCCATGCTCACCCGTCGCCACATCACCTTGATTCTCGGGACGACCGCGCTCGCGAGCCTCGGCGGCGTCGACGCCCTCCTCGCTCCGGCGAGGGCGGCCGATCCGACCGCCGCCGATCTCGCCATGCCGGGTCCCTTGGGCGATGTCTGGCTCGGCTCGCCCGATGCCAAATGCACCATCATCGAATATGCCTCGATGACGTGCAGCCATTGCGCCGCGTTCCACCGGGACACCTGGCCGAAGCTCAAGTCGACCTATGTCGACACCGGCAAGGTGCATTTCACCTTGCGTGAATTCCCGCTCGATCCGCTGGCGAGCGCCGGCTTCATGCTGGCGCGCTGCGCCGGCAACGACAAATACTACGCCATGGTCGATCTCCTGTTCGACAAGCAGAACGACTGGGCTTTCGTCAAGAAGCCGGTGGAGGCCCTGGCCGCGCTGACGAAACAGGCGGGTTTCACACAGAAAAGCTTCGAGGACTGTTTGAAGAATCAGGAGATTCGTGCTGGCGTCGAAGCTGTTCGTTCGCGCGCCGGAACGATTCTCGGCGTCGACGCCACGCCGACCTTCTTCATCAACGGCAAGAAATACGATGGAGAGATGACCTTTGAGGCCATGGACAAGATCATCGCTCCCATCGTCAACTCCTGAGGTGGAGGGGGCTTTCCCGGCTTGCGGCGGAGAGAAGGCGGGAGTGCTTGACCCATGAAGCTCGCTCGCCTGCGCGTCGCGGGCTTCAAGACCTTCGTCGAGCCGACCGAAATCCTGTTCGAGGACGGGCTTTCGGGCGTCGTCGGACCGAACGGCTGCGGCAAATCCAATCTGGTCGAGGCGCTGCGCTGGGTGATGGGCGAGAACGCCCAGAAGAACCTGCGCGCCGCCGCCATGGACGACGTCATCTTCTCGGGCTCGAATCTCCGTCCGGCGCGCACGACGGCGGAGGTGCAGCTCACGCTCGACAATGAGAGCCGCAGCGCGCCCTCTGCCTTCAACGAGCACGACACGCTCGAAATCTCCCGCAAGATCGAACGGGAGAAAGGCTCGATCTATCGCATCAATGCGCGCGAGGTGCGCGCGCGGGACGTGCAAATCCTGTTCGCGGACGCGGCCACGGGCGCGCGCTCGCATGCGCTCGTGAGGCAAGGGCAGATCGGCGAGATCATCGCCGCGAAGCCCCAGGCGCGCCGGCGCATCCTCGAAGACGCCGCCGGCATCGCCGGGCTGCATACGCGGCGCCATGAGGCCGAGCTCAGGTTGAATGCCTCCGAGGCCAACCTCAAGCGCGTCGAGGATGTGCTCGCCCAGCTCGATCAGCAGATCGATGCTCTCAAGCGGCAAGCGCGCCAAGCGGAAAAATATCGCACGCTCGCCGCGAGCATCCGCAAGGCGCAAGCCCTGCTCGCCTTGATCTCGATGGCGGAAGCGCAGAAGACCGTGCTCGAGGCCGAGCACGCGCTCACGCTCGCGACCGGAGCGCTCGCCGAATCGGCGCAACTGCAGGCGCAGGCGGCAACAGCCCAGGCCAATGCGGCGGCCGCCCTCCCTCCGCTGCGCGAGGGTGAAGCCGAAGGCCGCTTCGGTGTTGCAACGCCTCTTCATCGCGCGCGAGGCGCTCGACGGCGAGGAACGCCGGGTGAAGGAACGCCGGGCGGAACTCGAACGCCGGCTCACCGAAGCTTGCGCGGACCTCGATCGCGCCGAGACATTGCTCGGCGACGCGGAGGCCAATCTCAAGCGCCTCCTGGGCGAAGCCGCCGCGCTCGACGAGGCGGAAGCCGGCAATGAGACGCTCGAGGCCCCGCTGCGCGAGCGCCTCGCCGCGGCCGAGGCCGAGCTTGCCGCAAGCGACGCCGCCTTGGCCGAGGCGCAAAAGGCGTTGGCCGAGGCCTCCGCGTCCCGTGCCGCCGCCGAGCGCGCCTCACAGGACGAGACCAACCGAGCGACGCGGCTCGGAGCCGAGCTCGAACGGGTGCGCGGGGAGCTCGAAACGCTCGGCGGCGAGCAGTCGCGCCTCGGCGATCTTGACGCTGGCCGCGCCGAGGTGACCGTGGCCGAAGCCGTCCTCGGCGCCTGCGAGACGAATCTGAGCGCCGCGCGCGAGGCTCACGCGACGGCGCGCGAAGCCGAGGAGCGTGGCCGGGCGCCCCTCGCGGCGGCGGAACGTGAAGCGCACCGGCTCGAGACCGAGGCGCGAACCTTGCGCAAGCTCCTCGAGCCCGCGGACACGCGATGGCCGCCGATCCTCGACCAGGTGATCGCCGAGAAGGGTTATGAGACCGCCCTCGGCGCCGCTCTGGGCGAGGATCTCGACGCCTCCACCGACGCGGCCGCCCCGACGCATTGGGCGCTGATCGAAGCGGAAGGCGACGCGGCGCTGCCCGAAGGGATCTCGCCGCTCGCCGGTTTCGTGCAAGCTCCCGACGTCCTGGAACGGCGCCTCCGTCAGATCGGCGTGGTCGAGAAGAGCGAAGGCGATGCGCGGCGCCGGGCGCTGAGGCCCGGGCAAGTCCTGGTGTCGCGCGAGGGCGATCTGTGGCGCTGGGACGGTTTCACGACGGCCGCGGACGCGCCCTCCGCGGCGGCGCGGCGTCTCGCGGAGCGCAACCGCCTCGGCGAGATCGAGGCGGAGGGTGTCGTGGCTCGCGAGAGCCTCGCGGAGCTTCGCGCCGAGGCCGAGCGCCTGGTTGCGGCCTTGAAGCAGGCCGCCCAGGATGAAACCCGCGCCATCGAGGCCGTGAACGGCGCGCGCCGGGACGTCGACGGCGCGCGCGAGAGGCTGAGCGAGGCCGAGCGCCGCTCCGCCGGGCTCGCGGCCGCCATGGCGACGGCGAGCGAAGCCAGGCGCCGTCTCGAAGGCGACGTGGCGGACGCACGCCGAAGGGCGCAGGAAGCGGAAGCCGCCCTGGGAGCGATGCCCGCCTCCGCCGGCTTCGAGGACGCCCTCGCGGCCACGCGCCGATCGGCTCAAGCGAACCGCGACATCGTGGCGCAGGCCAAGGCGGAGCTCGATTCGGCAAGGCGCGAGAGTGCGCTGCGCTCCGACCGCTTGCGGGCGATCCGGAGCGAAAGCGCGGCCTGGGAGGAACGCAAGGCGCGCGCCGCGGCCCAGATCACCGATCTCGCGGAGCGCCGGCGCGAAACCGAGGCCGGCATCGCGGCGCTCGACGAAGCCCCCGCCGCATTCCTGGAGAAGCGCAGGGCCTTGCTGCACGATCTCGAGGAAGCCGAGGCCGCGCGACGCGCCGCCGCCGACCGCCTCGCCCTCGCCGAGACGGCGCAAGGCGAAGCCGACCGCGCCGCCAGGCTCGCGACCGATGCCCTCGCGACGGCGAGGGAGGGCAAGGCGCGTGCCGAGGAGCGGCTCTCCGGCGCGACGGAGCGGCGCCAGACGCTCATCGCGAATGTGCGCGAGGAGCTCGAAACCGATCTCGCCGCGCTGCCCCAGCTCGCCGGCGTCACGCTCGACGAGCCCTTGCCTGAAGGACGCGGCGTCGAAGAACGCCTCACCGGCTTGAAGCAGGAGCGCGAGCGGCTGGGAGGCGTCAACCTCCTCGCCGACGAGGAGCTGACCGCCATCGACGCGGAACGCACGAAGCTCGGCGGCGAACGCGACGACCTCACCGAGGCCATCAAGCGGCTGCGCCAGGCGATTTCCAGCCTCAATCGTGAAGGGGCCGAGCGCCTGATCGGCGCCTTCGCCACGGTGAATGCGCATTTCCAAAGCCTTTTCAAGACGTTGTTCGGAGGTGGCTCCGCCGAGCTGCAGCTCGTCGAATCCGACGACCCGCTCGAGGCCGGGCTCGAGATCGTCGCCAATCCGCCGGGCAAGCGGCCACAGACGCTATCGCTGCTCTCGGGCGGCGAGCAGGCGCTCGCCGCGACCGCCTTGATTTTCGCCGTGTTCCTGACGAACCCCTCGCCCATCTGCGTGCTCGACGAGGTGGATGCTCCGCTCGACGACGCCAATGTCGAGCGCTTCTGCGACCTCGTTCGCGATATCGCCGGCAAGACCGGCACGCGCTTCCTCGTGATCACCCACAATCCGATCACCATGGCGCGCATGGACCGGCTCTACGGCGTCACCATGCCGGAACGCGGCGTGTCGCAGATCGTCTCCGTCGATCTGGAGACGGCGGAGCGCTTCGCCGCGGAGTGAGGGGCGGGCGAAATCGTGCCGAGGGCGCATTTGCCATTGACAGCACCTGTCCTTCGTCCCGAACAATAGCGCATGAGCGAGGAGGAGGATCTCGACCGTCGGCGCAGCGCGCTCGAAGCCCGGTTGCGCGCCTTGCGGCCGGCCGAACCTCCCCGCTCGCCGGGTCCGCAAGGTAATTCCAGCGGCCGGGCTTTCGGCCAGGCGATGCGGATATCGACCGAACTCGTCGCGGGGCTTGCGGTTGGCGCCGCTCTTGGATATGGGGCTGACCGGCTCCTCGGCACGTCGCCTTGGTGCTTCATTCTTTTCTTCCTGCTCGGTTTCGCGGCGAGCGTGTTCAATGCTCTTCGCGCCGCCGGGCTGGCAAAGCCGCAATCCCGCCGCGAAAACTAGGCGCGCTCCGGTTCGAGAGCGGGCGTGCCAGAGGATGGCGCCTTGCGGCGAGCCGCGAGGGGTCCGGCCCCGACAATGCCCATTGTCGGAAAAGGCCTGACGGCGACTTTGATTCCGGGGATGGATTTCTTGAGGGATGGGGACCATGCGCCGAAATCGATCAACGAGTGAGCGAACGGAAAAGTCTAGATGAATCCGATCGAGCAGTTCGAGATCTCCACGCTCAAGGAATTGGGCAACGTCGGCGCCTATCATTTGGTCTTCACGAACTCGGCTGCCTACATGTTTCTTTGCCTTGCGATCATCGCGGGCGTGACGCTCTACGCGATGCGCGGCAATTCGCTCGTGCCCGGTCGTCTGCAATCGGCGGTCGAGACCGTCTACGAGTTCATCGCCGACACGGTGCGCCAGTCGGCGGGCGAGGAAGGGATGAAATTCTTCCCTTTCGTGTTCTCGCTCTTCGCCTTCATCCTCGTGTGCAATTTCATCGGCCTCATCCCTTATTCCTTCACGGTGACGAGCCAGATCATCGTGACCGCCTCGCTCGCGCTTCTCGTGTTCGCGATCGTCATCGTCTACGGCTTCTGGAAGCACGGCCTCGGCTTCCTGCATCTCTTCGCACCTTCGGGTGCGCCGGGTTGGCTGATGCCGCTCATCGTGGTGATCGAGCTGATGTCGTTCCTCCTGCGCCCCTTGAGCCTGTCGGTGCGTCTCTTCGCGAACATGCTCGCGGGCCATATCGCGCTCGCCGTTTTCGCCGGCTTCGTCGCGACGCTCGTCGGAGCGGGTGTTTGGCTCGTGCTTGCGCCGCTGCCGCTGGCGATGACGATCGCGCTCCTCGCGCTCGAGGCGTTGGTGGCATTCCTGCAGGCTTACGTCTTCGCGATCTTGACCTGCATCTATCTCAACGACGCCCTTCACCCGCACCATTGACAAAGCCGTGCCGTGCGGCTTTCTCGCAAGCCAAATAAAATAAGGAGCAACTCATGGATCCGACCGCTGCGCGATATCTTGCCGCTGGCCTTGCCTGTATCGGCATGGGGGCCACCGCCATAGGTGTTGGAAGCATCTTCGGGCAATTCCTGTCGGGCGCATTGCGCAATCCCTCGGCGGCGGACGGCCAGCGCACGCTGCTCTTCATCGGCTTTGCGCTCGCGGAAGTGTTCGGCATCGTGTCGATGCTGGCCATGTTCCTGCTTCTCTTCTTCTTCAAATAGCCGGACCTTTGCCGATCTCGCCTGAACCTTCGGGTCGAGGCGCCGCTTCAACCAGCATCTGGAAGTTCCATGGCCGCCGAAACCGCGACGGAAACGCAAACGGAGCAGAAGGCGGGCTTCCCGCCTTTCGAGCCCGAGCATTTTCCCTCGCAGCTCCTGTGGCTCGCGATCACCTTCGGCGCGATCTACCTCTTCGTCTCGAAGGTGGTCGTCAGGCGCGTCGGCGGCACGATCGCCGGCCGCGCCGAGCGCATCGCTCGCGATCTCGACGAGGCGTCGGCAGCCAAGGCCCGAGCCGACGAAGCGACCGCGGCGCATGCGAAAGCGCTCGCCGAGGCGCGTGACAAGGCGCAGGGCATCGCACGCGGGACGCGCGACGCCATGAACGCCGAGAGCGAGGCGAAGCGCAAGACGGTCGAGGCCGAACTCGCGGCGAAGCTCGCCAACGCCGACAAGGAGATCGCGGCGCGCAAGGCCGACGCCATGGCGAATGTGAACGCCATCGCGCAAGAGACCGCGTCCGCGATCGTGGCGAAGCTCACGGGCCAGGCGGCGAGCGGTGCCGAGCTCGCCTCGGGTCTCGCCGCGTCCGCCAAGAACTGAGAGGTAGGCCATGCCGCACTTGCTCGCGGATCCCGAATTCTGGGTCGCCGTCGCCTTCGTGATCTTTCTCGGGTTTGCGGCATGGCTTGGCGCCTTCAAGGCGCTCGTCGACGGGCTCGACCAGCGCGGAGCGCGGATCGCGGCCGAGCTCGCCGAAGCGAAGCGGCTGCGCGAGGAGGCGCAGGCGCTGCTTGCTTCCTACGAGAAGCGCCGCCACGAAGCCGAGGCCGAAGCCGCCGCGATCATTGCCCAAGCCAAGGTCGAGGCGGACCGGCTCGCCCGGGAAGCGCAGGCGAAGCTATCCGATTTCGTGACACGCCGGCAAAAGGCCGCCGAGCAGAAGATCGCCCAGGCCGAGGCCGACGCCACGAACGAGGTGCGCGGCGCGGCGGCCGAGGCCGCGATCCGGGCCAGCGAAGCCATTCTGCGCGGCCGTTCCAAGGGCGCCGGAGGGCTCGGCCTGCTGACGAAGAGCCTCGACGAGGTGAAGTCCAAGCTCAATTGAGATTCGGCATGAGCCACGTCAGGGCGGGGCTTGGCCCGGCCAAATCCTGTCTCGCCGTTCAAAGAGAAAGGCATGGATGACCGCGCGAATTCGGTCATGACGATGGAATGCCCCTCCTGATTTTCGATTGCGACGGCGTTCTGGTCGATTCCGAATACCTCTTCGCGCGCGTCGCCTCGCAGTGCTTGAGCGAGATCGGCATCGCGCTCGGCAGCGAAGAGGCCGCGCAGCGTTTCGCCGGCGTCAGCATCAAGGACATGCTCGCCGCGCTCGCGCGCGAACATGGGGTCTCGCTGCCCGACGGATTCGAGGATCTCGTCATCCGTCGCGAGGACGAGGCCTATGCGCGCCTTCTCGAGCCGATTCGCGGCGTCCGGGAAGCGGTCTTGTCCATCCCCTGGCCGCGCTGCCTCGCGTCCTCCTCGTTGCCGGAGCGGATTTCCGCGTCCCTCGCAGTGACGAGGCTCGACGATCTCTTCGCCGAAACGGCGTGCTTCTCGACTGCGCTCGTCGCCAGGGGCAAGCCCGCGCCCGACATATTTCTCCATGCGGCGCGCCAGATGGGCGAGACGCCGGAAAGCTGCATCGTGGTCGAGGATTCGGTGCCGGGCATCCAGGGCGCGGTGGCCGCCGGCATGCGCGCCGTCGGTTTCATCGGCGGACGCCACTGCGGGGACGGGCATGGCGAACGTCTCCGGGCGAGCGGAGCGCATAAGGTGATCGCGGAGATGACGCAGCTTCGCGAGGCCGTCCGGGAGCTGACGTCCGGCGTCGCGTGACGAGGCTCGCCTCACATCGCCGATAAGCCCCCGTCGAGCACGATTTCCGCGCCGGTCATGAGCTTCGATTCATCGGAGGCGAGATAGACGATGGCATGCGCCACATCGTCGGGCTCTCCGATGCTGCCGAGCGGGATTTGCCGGCCGAGCTTCTCACGCGCGCGCTCGGCCCCGCCGAGCGAGGCGAACATCCCCTGCACCATCGGCGTATCGATGAAGGTCGGGTGCACCGAATTGCAGCGGATGCCATAGCCTTGACGCGCGCAGTGAAGCGCGATCGATTTCGAGAGGTGCCGGACGGCGGCCTTGCTCGAATTATAGGCCGCGAGGTTGCGCGCCGCGACGATGCCCGGAGATCGAGGACAAGACCACGATCGAGCCCGGCGCGTGCCGGCGCATCAGCGGCAAGGCCGCCTGCGTGCCGTAGAAGACGGCGTCGAGATTGACCGCGTGCACGCGGCGCCACTCCTGCGGCGTCGTGTCCTCGATCGTCCCGATGCCGCCGACGCCCGCCGAATGCACCAGGACCTGGAGCGCGCCGAACTGCTTCTCGACGCGCGCCAGGGCCGTGCCCCATTCGGCGATCTCGGTGACGTCGATGCCGATCGCGAGCGCGGCGTCGCCGATCTCGCGGGCGAGGCTTTCGGCGCCTTCGAGATTGCGGTCGGCGATCGCGACGCGCGCGCCCTCGCGCGCCATCATCAGCGCGGTCGCTCTGCCGATGCCCGAGGCCGCGCCGGTGATGAGCGCCGCCTTGCCGTTCAACCGCCCCATATTGGCCTTCCCTCCGGGCGCGCGCTCAAAGCGTCTTATGTGTTCCGTCGCAAAGCGGTGAGTGCTTGGAGTGCTTGCAGGCGCAGAAATAAAGGGTGCGGTCGCTTTCCGATTTGTACTCCATCGGCGTGAAGCTCGAGCCCTTGTGCGAGCCATCGCAAAAGGGCTGGCTCTTCGACTGGCCGCAAGCGCACCACCAATAGCTTTGCCCGGCTTTCACCGGCACCGCGATGGGCTCCCTGGCTGCGATATGCGGGCTCGTCATGGATCCTGCTCCTGAATTGGATGTTGCGACAGATGTCGAGTGATGGCCGAAACCGCACCGCTCGGCAAGACGGCTGCTAGCAGACAGACGGCTTCAGGCGATCAAAGCCTCCGCCTTCGGTCCGAAGCCAGGCCGCGCCGCACGCCTTGGCGAGCTCGCGCACGCGCAAGATGTAGCTCTGGCGTTCGGTCACCGAGATCACGCCGCGCGCATCGAGCAGATTGAAGGCATGGCTCGCCTTGATGCATTGATCATAGGCCGGCAAGGCCATGAGGTGGCGCTTGTCGTTCGAACCCGCCTCGCGCCTCTCCGGCAGCGAGCAGGGAGCGGCACTCGGCCTCGGCATCCTTGAAATGGCGAAACAGCAAATCGGTGTTCGCCGCCTCGAAATTGAAGCGCGAATACTCTTCTTCGGCCTGTCGGAAGACGTCGCGATAGGTGATCTTCTCCTCACCTTCACGGCCGTTGAAATTCAGATCGAAGATCGAATCGACGCCTTGCACATACATGGCGAGGCGTTCGAGCCCATAGGTGATCTCGCCCGACACCGGCGCGCATTCGAAGCCGGCCACCTGCTGAAAATAGGTGAATTGCGAGACCTCCATGCCGTCGCACCAGCATTCCCAGCCGAGCCCCCAGGCGCCGAGCGTCGGGCTCTCCCAATCATCCTCGACGAAACGGATGTCATGGACGCGCACGATCGATGCCGATCGCCTCGAGGGACGCGAGATAGAGATCCTGCAGGTCGGGCGGATTGGGCTTCAAGATCACCTGGAACTGGTAATAATGCTGAAGCCGGTTCGGGTTCTCGCCATAGCGCCCGTCCTTGGGGCGGCGTGACGGCTGCACATAGGCGGCGCGCCAGGGCTTCGTGCCGAGCGCGCGCAGCGTCGTCGCCGGATGAAAGGTGCCGGCTCCCATCTCCATGTCGTAAGGCTGCAGGATCACGCAGCCCTCGCCCGCCCAGAATTGCTGGAGCGTGAGAATGCAGCCCCTGGAAGCTTTTGGCGCGGGTTCATCGGGCGCGGCGCGTTTTCGTCTCGGTCATCGCGGAGACGGTCTCTTCTCGTGCCGGGCCTGCGCGAAGCTCGAGCCTCCGCGCGATGATGGAGTGCGCGGCTTAGCGGATCGCCCGGCGTCGGATGGAGCAAGCGACATGCGCTCAATTCGCTTTATGGACGCCTCGATCTCATCGCAAGCAGAGTTCCCATTTTCACGGATCATGCTCTAGCGGATCGAAGGGTCCGGGATCAAGACGGCGGGCGGCAGGAGGACGGGACGCGCTGTGACAGGTGCGGGAAAGGTCTCCGATTTTGCTCAAACCTGGACGAGATCAAGGCCTAATTTCGATGTGAGAGTACAGTCTTTGCCTTTATTTCTTGCGATCAGCGCTCGCCTCCTCTCTTATTCAAAGGAAAAGATCACGTCCTTGTGACGCTTCATCTCGGATCGAACTTCGCCTGTAGACAATTCATCTCTTTAGCGAAAGACATTTATGAATGATATCCGAGACGCGAATTAAGCCTGTGTTCAGGCTCGGACTTGAAATAGTCAGGTCGCGCCTCATACTTCAGGTCGCGGGGCGGAAGAGGGCGCAGCCGCTTCATGGCGGTCCGTTTCTCTTAAGGCAAAGGAGAGTCCAATGCGAAGGATGAAGCAGCGCGAACGCTCAAGGCCGCGACCATGGCATCGGTCCTAGCCGCGGTTTCGCTCACTATCGGCGTGGGGGAAGCCTTCGCCGGCGTGCCCACGACCGCCGCCATCGCTCCGGCCGTGACGACCTCCGCGGAAGGCAGCCCCGCGCAGCCGGTTTATTGGCGCCACTATGGCTGGCGCGGCTATGGTTGGCACGGCGGTTATGGTGGCATCGCGGCTGGGGCTGGGGTCCCGGCTATGCCTGGGGCGCCCGGTGGTCTATGGCGGATGCTGGCGCTGGCGTGCGACCCCGTGGGGACCGCGTCGCGTGTGGGTTTGCTGATCGTCTTCACGGGACTGAAGTGAAGCAGGGGAAACGCGCCGTCCGGGCGCGTTTCCTGTTTGAGCGGAACCTGACGACGCCGGCACAGGAGCGCTCGGAAGGCAAGCACATTTTCGTGAAGCGCGCGTTCACGAGGCGACGCGAAGGTGAAGCGGCGTCGGTTGAACCCGCGTGCATCCGGCCGAGAATGTAAGCCCTTTGCGAAGCTGGATATTTTTGCAACGGCAGCCGCTCGGAGCGACTTGTCCGTCTCGCGTTCTCCGCGACTGTCGAAGCCGCGGGCCCATCCGATCAACTTTTTCGCAACTTTATTGTGAGCGGCCAAGACCACCATATATTGGAGAGCGGAGCGCTCTCTACGGCGTCCAGATTACCGAAGGTCTCGGCGGCTCGCCGAGTCCTGCGGCATCGAAAGGGCATCGGCCGCTTCCGACTGCACCTTGGCCGATGCGGCGGCACGATGACGCCCTAAAGAGCGTGTCGGTGCTTCATCGAAAGGTCGTGCCATGCTTCGAAAATTGATCACTGAGTGCCGCCTTGGCACTGGGGCTCGCCGGGGCGGCCGTCGCCCCGGCGCAGGGCTTCCATGGCGGAGGCGGAGGTGGCTTCCACGGCGGAGGTTTCCACGGAGGCGGATTCCACGGGGCGGCTTCCACGGCGGGTTTCGGCGGTTTCCATCGGCGGGTTCCACGGCGGGTTCGCCAATCGCGGCTTCGCCTTCCGCCATGACCACTTCCGCCGGGGCTTCTTCCCCTTCTTCGGTGTGGGTGCGGGCTCGCCTACGCGGGAGCCTATCCGTATTACGACGACTATGACTACCCCTATTCCGATTACTACCCGCTACTGCTATCTGCATCGGCAATGGGTGTGGAACGGCTATCGCCACGTCTACGCCCTCGTGCGTGTCTGCCCGTGACGATCAGGCGAAAGCTTAAGCGTCGGGGCAGGGCCAGTCCGGCAGAAAGCCGAGCTCGGCCTCGCCGCGGTGGATGGCCGCGCGCGAGCGGGGTGAAGTTCCCGTCCCTTTCGTGAAGCACGAGAGGCGGCAGAAGCGTGAGCGGCGCACGGCCGCCCTTTCGGGCGCGGATGAGAATGCGCGTCGCCGCGCCCTCGGCGCGCGCATGCACCGGGCGAATCGCGACTGCGGAAAATCTCGGGAGAAGCGCCGCCAAGACGTCCCCCATCGCGTCCGGCCGGTAGATCGACGATCAGCACTCCTTTCGGCTTGAGCAGGAAGTGAGCGGCATCGATCCAGCGGGCGAGCGCGCCTTCCCTTGCGCGCAGTGCGCCAGCGCGCGGCGCGGGATCGGGTGAGGTTTGCGAAGCTCGCGCATTCGTGAAGGGCGGGTTCGTCACGACGAGATCGTAAGGCGCGCCGAGCTCACGGCGCGAACGCGGCGAGTGGGCGAGCTCCTCCACATTCGCCGTGAGCGACCGCACCCGCTCGGCGCAGCCGTTCAGCGCCGCGCTCTCGGCGGCGAGCGCCGCAATCTCGGCATCGAGCTCGATGAGGGTCACTTCGAGCGACGGCTCGAGAACCGCGAGCGAAAGGCCGATGGCGCCACTTCCGGCGCCGAGATCGGCGATGCGGCCTCGCGCATCAGGCCGAGCCGCCGCGATGACGAGCGCCGCATCCGTGCCGGAGCGATGCCCGAGGCGGAGTTGACGCAAAAGCACGCGACCACCGAGAAAGCCTTTCTCGTCAAAGCGCTTCTGTATTTTCGGCGGTCACGCCGAGCCTTGACGCAAATAGGCGCCGAGCCCGCCTTCGAGCGAGGATGCGGCGAGCCTTGGTCTCGAGTCTCGCGATCGACGAGCAAACGGCGCTGAAAGGCGCCGATCGACCCCTCGAGCGCGCTCATGTGGCGATCGGCGACGAAACATTCGATTCCGCGCTCGGCCGAGCAGCGCCTCGGCGAGCGAGAGCGCGACGGCGTCGTTGGTACGCAGAATTTCGATCATCGCCATCCTCGGGCCAAGAAGAACGCGCGCTTCGGCGCGGACGCCGGAGCGCTGCGTTGCGGCGCGGGCGAGACCGTGCAACTTTCACATCGGCCCGGCAAGCATCAGGCGCCTTTTCAGGCCTTGCGCGCTGATTTGCGGTCTTGCGGCCGGCTTGCCGCGCGACACGCGAAGCATTAGTCGCAATATGTTTTCCCGCGAGGGGCGCGTCGTCGGCGACGCTCTCGCCGACGAGCGACGAGGAGCCGATCGCCTTGAATCTCGCTGTTCCGGTCAAAAAGGCTCTTGTCGCTCCCGGCGAGCATCACGCCGCTCGCCGAGCTCACCGCGCGCGAGCTCGCCAAGGTCAATGACCTCATCTTGTCGCGCACCGGATCGGAGGTGGCGCTGATCCCGGAGGTCGCGAACCATCTGATCAGCTCCGGCGGCAAGAGGCTTCGTCCCGATGCTCACGCTCGCGATGGCCATGCTCAACGGCTATCGCGGCGATGCCCATGTGAAGCTCGCGGCAAGCGTCGAGTTCATGCACACGGCGACCTTGCTTCATGACGACGTGGTGGACGAGAGCGATTTGCGGCGCGGCCGCAAGACGGCCCGCATCGTTTGGGGCAATCAGGCAAGCGTCCTGGTCGGCGATTTCCTCTGGGGCAGGCCTTCCGCATGATGGTGGAGGCGGGTTTCATGGACGCGCTCGACATCTTGTCGAGCGCCGCGGCCGTGATCGCCGAAGGCGAGGTGATGCAGCTCGCGACCGCCAAGAATCTCGCGACCGATGAGAAGGCCTATCTCGCGGTCACGGCCGCCAAGACGGCCGAGCTCTTCGCCGCCGCTTGCGAGGTCGGGCCGGCGATCGCGGGCCGCGGGACGGCGGAGCGGCGCGCCTGCCGCGCTTTCGGCATGGCGCTCGGCCAAGCCTTCCAGCTCATCGACGATGCGCTCGACTACGGCGGCAAATCCGAGGAGATCGGCAAGAATGTCGGGGACGATTTCCGCGAGGGCAAGATCACGCTGCCGGTCGTCATCGCCTTCGAGCGCGGCGATCCCGAGGAGCGCGCCTTTTGGCGGCGTGCGATGGAGGAGGGCGACATCCGCGACGGCGATCTCGAACGGGCCATCGCGATTCTGCGCCGGCACGGAGCCATCGAGGCGACGACAGCGCGCGCCACCCGCTTCGCCGAGGAAGCTCATCAAGCGCTGTCGATCTATCCGGACGGGGAGATGCGCCGCGCGCTCGCGCAAGCGGTGGACTTCGCCGTCGAGCGCAATCGCTAGCGGCTGCGGCTCAAGGGAAAAGCGGGCCTGACGTCTGCGGCAGGTCGATCCCTTCGGCGAAGCCCGTCTCAACGGCCGCGGATAGTAGCGATCACGAGTTATGGATTCTTGATCTATAGCTCACAAACTGGGCATAATGTGAGTTATAGAAAGGAATTCCATGGCTCATGGCGTGGAATGGGAACAGCCGGATGGCCGAATTTTGCTTTTGATTCAAGTGCCATAGAACCATTCGAGCGGAGGTTCTTGCTTCGGTCGGGCGAGGTCGTGGGCGCCTTCAAGCATATCGGTCGCGATGAGCAGGATCGGTTGCGGATCGAATTGATCGGCGAAGAGGCGGTCGAGACTTCGAGGATCGAAGGGGAAATCCTCAACCGGGAAAGCGTCCAAGCCTCATTGCGCCATCAATTCGGCCTGGGCCCGGATCAACCTGGCATCCCGCCTGCCGAGCGCGGCATCGCGAAGATGATGGTCGATCTCTACGAGCATTTTGGCCGCGTGCTCGCCGATGAGGGCCTGTTCGATTGGCACGGCATGCTCATGAGCGGCGATACCTCGATCAGGACGATCGGCGGCTATCGCACGCATGAGGACCCGATGCAGGTCGTCTCCGGCCCAATCCATAAGCGCAAGGTGCATTTCGAGGCGCCGCGATCAAAGTCGGTGCCACAGGAAATGCAGCGCTTCATCGCGTGGTTCAACGACACCGCCCCGGAGGGATCGAGACCGTTGCCAGCGCTGACGCGGGCCGGGCTTGCGCATCTTTATTTCGTGACGATCCACCCGTTTGAAGACGGCAATGGGCGAATCGGGCGCGCGCTCGCGGAAAAATCCCTCGCGCAGAACCTGGGCCACCCGAGCCTCATCGCGCTCAGCTTCACCATCGAACGCAAGCGCAAGGAATATTACTCCGCGTTGGAGGACAGCAACAAGGACATGGAAGTCACGGGCTGGCTGACGTATTTTGCCCGCACCGTGATCGAGGCGCAGTTGAACACAATCAAACGCGTGGATTTTCACCTCGCCAAGGCCAAGTTCTACGAGCGCCGGCGTGGCGAGCTCAACGAGCGCCAAGCCAAAGTCATCGCGCGTATGTTCCGGGAGGGCATCGACGGTTTCAAAGGCGGCCTGAGCGCTGAAAATTACATTACCATCACGGGCACCTCACGCGCCACGGCGACACGAGACCTCCAGGACCCGTCGAAAAGCGAGCGCTCGCCCGTGTCGGCGAGTTGCGGCACACCCGCTACTTCCTCAATCTTGAGGGTGCGGCATAGTCTGGGTCTCCTCGAGCTTGCAGCTTTTCCGATTCCTTTCGCGCCGGAATGGCTCTAGAGCTTGACTCTTGTCGTCGTGGCCGGGCCTGGCGGTCCTCGCGAACAAGTCCGAGGCACGCTCCGTCATGACGATCGAAGCCATCCGACCGCCGAGATGCCTGCCCCATCCCATGCCCGATCTTCTGCTCGAACTCTTCTGCGAGGAAATCCCCGCCCGAATGCAAGGCCGCGCGGCCGAGGAGCTCAGGCGCCTCGTCACCGACCGTCTCGTCGAGCGCGGACTCGCCTACGACGGTGCGATCGCGCTGTGACGCCGCGACGCCTCGCGCTCCATGTCGCGGGTCTCCCGATCAAGGGCGCCGACACGGACGGAGGAGCGGCGCGGCCCGCGCGTCGGCGCGCCGGAAGCGGCGCTCAAGGGCTTTCTCAAGAGCGCCGGCCTCACCGATATCGCGCAAGCGCTGATCGTCAAGGACGCGAAGAAAGGCGAGTTCTACGCGGCGCGCATCGAAAAGACCCGGCGAGGCGACGATCGCCGCATCGCCGAGATCGTGCCGTCCGTCATCGCGAGCTTTCCCTGGCCGAAATCGATGCGCTTTGGCCCGCAATCGCGCGCGCCGGATTCGCTGCGCTGGGTGCGCCCCTTGCGCACGATCCTGTGCACCTTCGGTCCGGAGACCGAGGTCCCGGAGGTGGTGCATTTCGACATCGGCGGCATCGCCTCGGGCGATGTGACCTTCGGCCATCGCGTCATGGGTCCGAAGAGGCCGATCAGAGGTGCGCCGGCTTCGCGGATTACGCGGCGAGCCTCGAGAAGGCGAAGGTCGTGCTCGACGCCCGCGCGCCGGCGCGACATCATCGCGCATGAGGCGAGAAACCTCAGCTTCGCGGCGGGGCTCGAGCTCGTCGAGGACGAGGCCTTGCTCGAGGAGGTGGCCGGCCTCGTCGAATGGCCGGTCGTGCTGATGGGCTCGTTCGACGCGGACTTATCTCGCGATCCCGCATGAGGTGATCCGAGCCACCATCCGCGCCAACCAGAAATGCTTCGTGCTGCGCGATGCCGAGGGCAGGCTCGCCAATCGCTTCATCCTCACCGCCAATCTCGAAGCCGCGGACGGCGGCGCCGCGATCGTCGCCGGCAATCGAGCGCGTGGTGCGTGCGCGCCTCGCGGATGCGAAATATTTCTGGGAGACCGACCAGAAGCCGCTGCCCGATCATCGACAAGGCCGCGAAGCCCCTCGACCAGCGCCTCGCGAAGCTCAAGGCGCAAAACATCGTTTTCCACGCGAAGCTCGGCACGCAGTATGAGCGCATCTTGCGCATCGCGGCGCTCGCGAAGGACCTCAGCGTCGCGACGGGTGCCGATCCGGCGCTCGCCGAGCGCGCCGCGATGCTCGCCAAGGCCGATCTCGTCACCGAGATGGTCGGCGAGTTCCCCGAATTGCAAGGCCTCATGGGCCGCTATTACGCGGCGCTGCAGGGCGAGCCGGCCTCGGTCGCGGCGGCGATCGAGGAGCATTACAAGCCGCTCGGCCCCTCGGACCGCGTGCCGACGCGACCCCGTGAGCATCACGGTCGCGCTCGCCGACAAGCTCGACACGCTCGTCGGCTTCTGGGCGATCGACGAGAAACCGACGGGATCGAAGGATCCTTTCGCCTTGCGGCGCGCGGCGCTCGGCGTGATCCGTCTCGTGCTCGAGAATGGCGTGAGGTTGCGCGCTCGCGCCCGTGTCTCGAGCGCCATTTCGCGGTCCTTGGCCAGCCAGGGCGCAAGGGAATGGTCGACGATCTCCTCTCCTTCTTCGCCGAGCGCCTCAAGGTGCTGCTGCGCGAGAAAGGCGCACGCCATGATCTCGTCGATGCGGTCTTCGCCTTGCCGGGCCACGATGATCTCTTGATGGTCACCCGACGGATCGAGGCGTTCGGCGCCTTCCTCGACACGCGAGAACGGCAGGAACCTCCTCGCCGGCTATCGGCGCGCCGCCAACATCCTGCGCATCGAGGAAAAGAAGGACGGCGTTTCCTATGACGCCGCGCCCGAGCTTTCTCTCATCGAAGCGCGCGGCTTGCCGG
This sequence comes from uncultured Alphaproteobacteria bacterium, assembly GCA_963713805.1. GTDB lineage: Bacteria > Pseudomonadota > Alphaproteobacteria > Rhizobiales > Beijerinckiaceae > GAS188. The sequence goes on from CAVQNF010000039.1 coordinate 409,525, forward strand.
AAGAGCGCGTGCTCGCCCATGTGCTCGACGCCGCTTCGCACCACGCCCGCGAGCATGTGCTGAAGGAAGAATTCACCGAGGCGATGGCGGCGCTCGCCGAGCTTCGCCCGGCCGTCGATGCCTTCTTCGACAAGGTCACGGTCAACGACCCCGACGCTGCGCTTCGCGCGAACCGGCTCAAGCTGCTTTCGGGCTTTCGCCGCGCCGTGCATGAGGTCGCGGATTTCTCGCGGATCGAGGGGTGATGGGGCGCTGATCCCTCGCCACCACCGATCGTTAGCCGACTGCTTTATTCTGTTTCGCGTGACGCGCGAATTAGCCTGGCTTTACGCGGTCGCACCCGCTTGCTAGGAAAGGCTAAGAGCGAAGTCCAAGAATTGCTTCGCGTCTTTGGCCCTACAGGGGTTTCCTCGTGCCGATAGCTCTCTTGCGCTCCGCCAAATCTCGCGTTCCCGCTTCTCGCGCCCTCACTTGTCACTTCTCACGATTCACTCCTCACGGCTCGCTCTTGGCCACCACCTCGCTCGTGGCACTTCTTCTCGCCGCACCGGCGAAGGCGGGCGAGACCATCACCACGCCGCAAGCCTCCGTCACCAACCCTGCCGGCGCGACGACGAGCTTCATCTCGATCACCGGCACCTCGGTCACCGGAGCCGTCGCCAATGCGGGCACGATCACGCCGGGGGCGCCCGTCGGCCCCTTGGGCACGACGGTGGCGCTTTTCGTGAACAAAAGCACGATCGGCGGCGGCATCGCCAACACCGGGACGATCAGCGCCAGCTCCGCAAAGCGCGCCAACGCCATCGACCTTGTCGGGAGCACGGTCGTCGGCGGCATCGCCAACAGCAGCGCGATCACCGTGAACGGCGTGACGCTTGCCGATGGCATCTCCATCTCAGGCCAAAGCGCCGTTTCCGGCGACATCACCAATAGCGGCGTGATCAGCGCAAGCACGAGCGGCAGCGCCTTCAACCCCAACCCAATCGTCAATGGCATCATCGTCACCGGCAGCACCGTCTCCGGCGGCATCGCCAATGCGCGGCACGGTCAGGCGCTGGAGACAGGCGCGACGCATGTGACGGGCCGGTCAACGCTTACGGGAGCGGAGCCGGCACCTTCAAGGGCCCGGGCCGCCCCGATGCTCCGCGCAGCGTTTCACCGGGGGCACGATCAACTCGGCCGCTAGGCTCCACCGGCGTTCGGACGGGGAAGACCTACAAGGATGTCTTCGTCTCGGTTCACAGATCGCGGGCAGCTTCGCGAGCGTCACCACGACCGCCCCGATCTTCACGGCGAGCGTCACTCCCGATGCCGTGACCGCGAACGCGCTCGATGTGAACCTGGCCTTGAGCCAGACGGACTTGCCGCGAGCGCCCAGGATCTGACGCAAAGCTCGCAGCTCGGCCTCGACGCGCCGCGCGTGCTCACGCAAGCCGTGCAAGACCGCCTCGTCACGAATGGTGGCGCGCTTGGCGAGAGCGCCGCCGCGAATGCGGGCAGAAGGGCGTCGCGGGCTTCTCCCTCGGCAACGCCAATGTCTGGGCGCGCGGATATGATCAATTCGGCAGTCGCCTCGGGAACCGGCGCCGCGCCCGGATATGACATCAACCGCGCCGCGCCCTTCATCGCCGGCATCGATTGGCGCTTCGACAACAATATCGTGGCGGGTGTCGCCGCGACTTATGTCGCGACGAGCGCGAGCTTCAAGGACGGCTCGCACACCAATGTGGATTCGTATCAGGGCGGCGCTTACGTCGGCTGGGCCGGCGGGCCGTGGTATGCGTTGGGAAGCGCGGTGGTGAGCTTCAACGATTTCTCGACCTCGCGCCTTCTCACGCCCTTCGGGCTTCCAGGCGAGGCGACCTCGTCGCCCTCCGGACAGAGCTATCAAGGCCATGCGGAGGCGGGATACCATTGGGGGCTGCCCGCCGCCGGCACGAACATCAGCGTCACGCCTTACGCGGCCTTGGACTATGTGAACGCGCATATCTCGGGCTTCTCCGAGACGGGTGGCTTCGGCGCGCTTTCGGTGAACGCGGCCGACTTCGAACTCCTTCCAGACGACGCTCGGGGTCCGCCTAACCTCGCGCATCCAAATGGGGAATATGGGCACGCTCATTCCCGAGCTTCGCCTCGGCTGGAACCATGAATTCCTCGACACTTCGCAAAGCCTCACGGCCGCGCTCGTCGGCGTGCCCGGAAGCACCTTCTCGGGAACCGGCATCAATTTCGGCCGAGACGCCGCGCTCATCGGCGGCGGCTTCAGCATGGAGCTTTCGCCCGACGCGAAGGTCTTCGTCGATTACGACGGCAAGCTCAGCCAACGTTTCCAGGAACATTCGATCTCGGGCGGGTTGCGCGTGCGGTTTTAGCCGCACCGCGAATCCTCATGCCTCTTGGCCAAGCGCGGAGCCAGCGAGCGGATAGGCCGCCTCGACCACATAAGGCCCTCCCCCCACCGAGGCGCGCGAGGAGAACAGCGCGAAACGCGGCACGCTGAAGCGCTGCACCGGAAAGCGCCCCATCGAGGCGATGAAGAAGGCGGCGGCTTCCGCCGGCGTGCCGCGCAGGCGGGCGAGCGTCACATGCGGCGTGAATTTGCGCGTCTCGGGTGGCATGCCGGCGCGGCGCGCGACGCTCTCATGCTCGGCCTGGAGCGCGGCGAGCTGCGTCGTCGGCCTCACGAGAGCGACGAGCGCGCGCGGCTTGGCCCCGCCGAAAACGTCGAGCGCGTCGATGGTGAGCTCGATGGCGCGCGGGCGCACGGCGTCGAGCCCATGGGCGAAATCATCGGCCATGCGTCCGTCGATGTCTCCGGCGAAGCGCAAGGTCACATGATAATTCGCGGCGTCGATCCAGCGAGCGCCGGTGAGGCCGCCGCGCAGCGAGGAGAGCGCCGCCGCGACGCCGGCGGGAATTTCGAGGCCGGTGAAGAGACGGGGCATGGCGGGCTACTCGCGCACCTCCTTGAACGTGTCGCGGAAGGGATGCGCCGGATAGACGCCGAGGATGCGGAACTCGCGCGAGAAGAACTCCAGCTCCTCGAGCGCGCGTTGCAGCGGAAGATCGTCGGGATGGCCGTCGACTTCGGCATAGAACATGGTGGCGAAGAACTGCCCTTCGACCATGTAGCTTTCGAGCTTCGTCATGTTGACGCCGTTGGTCGCAAATCCGCCGAGCGCCTTGTAGAGCGCGGCCGGGAGGTTGCGCACCCGGAAGATGAAGCTCGTCACGGTCGGGCCGTTGCCGCAAGGGCGCGCGCGCTTCGCGCTTCGACAGGATGATGAAGCGGGTGGTGTTGTGCTTCTCGTCCTCGACGTCCTCGTCGAGGATGTCGAGGCCGTAGATTTCGGCCGCGAGCCTGGTCGCGAGCGAGGCTTTCGTCGGATCGTTCCACTCGGCGACCTCGCGCGCCGAGCCCGCCGTGTCGGCCGCCACATGGGCGCGAAGCCCGAGCTTGCGGATGATCTTGCGGCATTGGCCGAGCGCATGGACATGGCTGTAGACGTCCTTGACGCTCTCGAGGCTCGCTCCCTTCGGGGCGCAGAGCTGGAAGCGGATCGGCAGGAAGTGCTCGCCCACGATGTGCAGGCCCGAGCTCGGCAGGAGGTGATGGATGTCGGCGACCCGTCCGGCCACCGAATTCTCGATCGGGATCATCGCGAGCGAGGCGGCGCCCTCGGTGACGGCCGCGAAGGCGTCCTCGAAGGTCGGCGGACGGCAAGGGCTCCCAATCGGGATGCACTTCCTGGCAGGCGATATGGGAGTTGGCGCCGCGCTCTCCCTGGTACGAGATGATCTTCGCGGTCACGGGTGCTCTCCGGGCGCGTCCGCGCGCCGCTCCAGGATGGCGCGGGCGCGTTCGAGGTCATGGGGGGTGTCGACGCCGAGCGGCACGTCGTCGACGAGAAGGATGTCGATGCGCATGCCGGCTTCGAACGCCCGGAGCTGCTCGAGCCGCTCCCGCACCTCGAGCGGCGAGGGCGGCAGCGACACATAACGCTCGAGCGCCGCCCTGCGATAGGCGTAAAGCCCGATGTGGTGCAAGAGCGGACCGGGACCCGCCGGCGCGGTGGCGCGCGTGAAATAGAGCGCCCGCAGGCGCCCGGGCGCCACCTCGGACCCGACGGCCTTGACGACCGAAGGATCGAGCCGCTCCTCCTCGCGCCTGATCACGCAGGCGAGCGTCGCGATGTCCACTTGCGGCTCCGCGAGCGGCTCGATCGAGGCGGCGATCGCACGCGGATCGATGGTCGGCAAATCGCCTTGCACATTGACGATCACGTCATGGTGCCCCTTCGGGTCGAGGCTTTCCACGGCCTCGAAGATGCGCGAGGAGCCGTTGAGGTGATCGTCGCGCGTCATCACGGCCTCGCCACCGGCGCGCCGGACCGCCTCGGCGATCTCGCCGGCTGTCGGTCGCGACCCGACCGGCCCGATTCTCGCCTCGCAGGCGCGCCGCCAGACATGCACGATCATCGGCTCGCCGGCGAGCGGGGCGAGCGGCTTGTTCGGCAAGCGGGTCGCCGCGAGCCGGGACGGGATGAGGATGATGGGATCTCGCATCTTCGGTTCCGGTCGGGGCGACGGCCGGGCCCCGAGCGAAGTGCTTCGGGCCCGGCCGGTCCTCCCTCGCCGAGCAAGCGGCGAAAAGTAGCATCTCGGAACCGGCTTATACGAGTTGCGCGGATGGGCGCAATGCGGCTATGGCGTGTGGCGAGATCGAGGCTCCTTCCGGCCGAAGGAGCGGCGGCGATATCGAGAGCCGCGGGAGACCGAGGGCGCGATGGATTCCTTCGAATTCAACAAGATTGCGGGTGCCGTGCTCGGCACCCTGCTCTTCGTCATGGCGCTGAGCGTCGTCTCCGGCGGCTTGTTCACCCCCGCGAAGCCCGCCATTCCCGGATACGACCTCCCCTCGGCCGCCCCGGAAGGCGCGCGGCGCGCCTGCGCCGGAGCCGACGGTGCCGCTTCCCGAGCTCCTCGCCAAGGCCGATCCCGCGGCCGGCCAGAAGGACGCCGCGATCTGCTCGACCTGCCATTCCTTCGGCAAGGGCGAGGCCTCGAAGCCGACCGGCCCGAATTTGTGGGGGATCGTCGGACGCGTGCACGCCGCGGACAAGGATTTCGATTATTCGCAAGCCAATCGGGATTTCGGCGCCAAGGGCGAAAAATGGACCTATGACGCCATCTTCAACTTCATCAAGAACCCGAAAGCCTATATGGCGGGCACGAAGATGACCTTCGTCGGCATGCCGAGTGCGGAGGACCGCGCCGCCGTCCTCGCTTATCTGCGCACGCTTTCGGACAATCCCGAGCCCCTGCCGGCGGTCACCGCGCAGGCACAACCCGCCGGCGCGCCGGCCAAGGAGCCCGCGAAGGAGCCGCCGGCGGCGACGCCGGCGCCAGCGCCAGCCGCAGCCGGCCCAAGGCCAGCAGCCGCCTGCGGCCGAGCCACCGAAATAGGCAGGGACGGCGCGGGGATTTATCTTTTCCGATCGTAAGAAAGATGAGCAATTTTACCGAACAAGCGCTTCAATGAACGAGTGAAGCTCTCTCGGCCTCCTCGACGACTTTCGCCCTATCCATCATCGGCGCATCCTTCGTGCTTCCCTCGATCACCGCCGCATTTGCACTTCCAGCGGCGCCAACACCCGCTTTCCGGCCGGACGTGCAGATTTTTGGGTTTTCGCGGGCGCCATCCTATGTTGTCTTGCAAGCCTCTCGCTCGATTTCCTGAGAAGCGAAGTCATGACCGCACAGGCCTGGTTCGAATGGGGCGTTCCGATCACCGCCCTGGTGATCGGCATCATCGGGTTTTCCACTCTCGCGCTTCAATCAAGGATGCTGGTGCGCGGAATAGGTCCGAGACGTTCGTCACGCCAGCTTCCGAGGACATCGGCTTGCCGCATTCCGGCGTTTGATCGCAGAATGTTCGGCAAGGGGGGCACTTATCCTCGATCCGGAGGCTGCGACACCATGAAATTCGCTTTGACGCGCCGTGAGGCGGGCGGGTTGGCGTTCGCCGCCGCGCTCACGGCGCTTTGCACGGGCCGCCCGCGCCGCCGAAGGCGAGACCGAGACGCATGGGCTCTCTTCCTTCGGAGATCTCGCCGAGCCACCGGACTTCAAGCGATTCGCCTATGTGAACCCGGATGCGCCGAAGGGCGGGACCTTGGTGGTGCAATTGCGGATCGAGGCCGGCAACCAGAATTTCGACACCTTCAACACGCTCAACATCCACACCTTCAAGGGCGACGGCGCGGCCGGCATGGACGCGACCTTCGACACCTTGATGAGCGGGGGCGCCGACGAGCCCGAATCGCTCTACGGCCTCGTGGCGCGCAGCGTCCGCGTCTCGGCCGACAAGCTCACCTATCGCTTCCTCCTGCGGCCCGAGGCGCGTTTCCACGACGGCTCGCGGCTCACGGCGCGCAAGACGTCGCCTTCTCGCTGATGACGCTGAAGCAGAAGGGCCATCCGACGGAGCGCGCCGTGCTCGACGCAGATGCTGTCGCGCGGAAGCCGAGGCCGACGACGTCGTCCGGGTCACGCCTTTCCGACAAGCGCAGCCGCGACCTGCATCTCATCGTCGCCTCCTCGCCGATCTTCTCGCAAGCCTATTGGAGCACGCGCGACTACGAGGCCTCGACGCTCGACCCGCCGCTCGGCTCGGGCCCCTACAAGGTCGGGCGTTTCGATGCCGGCCGCTTCATCGAGTTCGATCGGGTCGCCGATTATTGGGGCAAGGACGTGCCGCGTGAATGTCGGGATCAACAATTTCGAGCACATCCGCTTCGAATATTACCGCGACCGGCAGGTGGCCTTCGAGGCCTTCAAGGCCGGCAAGATCAATTTCCAGGAGGAATACACGTCGCGCATCTGGGCGACGGGCTACGACTTTCCCGGCCATTCGCGAAGGCCGCGTCAAGAAGGAGGCGCTGCCGAACGACCTGCCGGCCGGGCCGCAAGGCTGGTATTTCAATTTGCGCCGCCCGATGTTCAAGGATCCGCGCATTCGCGAAGCCATCGGCCTCGCCTTCGATTTCGAATGGACGAACAAGAACATCATGTATTCGCTCTACAAGCGGATGACGTCCTTCTTCGAGAACTCGGACAACAAGGCGGTCGGCAAGCCGGGAGCCGGAGGAGCTCGCGATTCTCGAGCCGTTGCGCGACAAGGTCGCGCAAGAATGCTTCGGCGAGCCTTATCTGCCGCCCGTCTCGGACGGCTCGGGCTCCGACCGCACCCTGTTGCGACGCGCCGATGAGCTCTTGATCGCGGCCGGCTGCAAGCGCGACGGCACCACGCTCGAGCTGCCGGACGGCACGCCCTTCGCGTTCGAGTTCCTGGATTCCTCGCCTGCGCTGCAGCCGCATACCGAGCCTTTCGAGGCCAATCTGCGACGCCTCGGCATCGCCGCGACCTCGCGCATCGTGGACGCGGCGCAGTACAACGCGCGCACCTGAACCAGTATGACTTCGACGTGGTCAGCATGCGGCTTGGCGGCTCGCGCACGCCGGGCGATGATTTGCGCGTCGTCTATGGTTCGCAGGCGGCGGCCAATCCCGGCTCGCGCAACCTCGCCGGCATCTCCGACCCCGTCATCGACATGCTGATCGAGAAGATCGGCAACGCCAAGACGCGCGACGAGTTGACGATCGCCTGCCGCGTGCTCGACCGCGTGCTGCGCGCCGGTCGCTATTGGGTGCCGATGTGGTACAACGACAAGACGCTGCTCGCCTATTGGGACGATGTTCTCGCGCCCCGACACCCGACCGAAATTCGGCACGGGCGCGCCGGATACCTGGTGGTACGATGCCGCGAAAGCCGCAAAGATCGGCGTCACGCAGTGATGGGCTCATGGCCGGCTCCCGAAATCCTGACCGGACCGGAGTTGTTCCGGCGAGCCCCCGCCTTGCCTTTGTTCCTCGATGAGGTGAACGGCTTGGCCGCGGCTCAAAAGGCGGCGAGGCTCGGCGATGCCTCCACCGTCCCGTGCTAGCCTATATCGCGAGACGCATTCTGCTCATGATCCCGACCTTGTTCGGGATCATGCTGATCGCCTTCATCATCGTGCAATTCGCACCGGGCGGCCCGGTCGAGCGCATCATCGCGCAACTGCAAGGCAATGACGCCGGCGGCGCGCGCGTCGCGGGCGGGGGCGGCGATTTCTCCGGCGCGGCCCGCGCCCAGGCGAGCGGCCAATCCGCCTATCGCGGCGCGCAAGGCATCGATCCCGAATTCATCGCGCGAGCTCAACAAGCAGTTCGGCTTCGACAAGCCGGCGCCCGAGCGCTTCGCCAAGATGCTGTGGGATTATCTGCGCTTCGATTTCGGCAAGAGCTATTTCCGCGACACGTCCGTGCTGCAGCTCATCAAGGAGAAGCTGCCCGTCTCGATGACGCTCGGCTTATGGATGCTCCTCCTCACCTACGGCATCTCGATCCCGCTCGGCGTCGCCAAGGCGGTGCGCGACGGCACGCCCTTCGACACCTGGACATCCGCCGTCGTCATCATCGGCTACGCGATCCCGGGATTCCTGTTCGCCATCCTGCTCATCGTGCTCTTCGCCGGCGGCTCCTTCTTCCAGATCTTCCCGTTGCGCGGCCTCACCTCCGAAGAATTTCGCGGAGCTTTCCTGGTGGCAAAAGCCGCTCGACTATCTGTGGCACATCGTCTTGCCGATCACCTCGATGGCGCTCGGCGCCTTCGCCACGACGACGCTCCTCGTCAAGAATTCCTTCCTCGACGAGATCCGCAAGCAATATGTGCTCACCGCCCGCATGAAGGGGCTCTCGCAGCGCCGCGTGCTTTACGGGCATGTCTTTCGCAACGCCATGCTGATCGTGATCGCCGGCTTTCCGGGCGCCGTGGTGCACGCCTTCTTCGCGGGCGCGCTGCTCATCGAGACGATCTTCTCGCTCGATGGGCTCGGCCTTCTTTCCTATGAATTGATCGTCAACCGCGACTATCCGGTGGTGTTCGCCAATCTCTACATCTTCTCGCTCGTGAGCCTCGTCGTCGGCCTCATCTCCGATCTCACCTACACCTGGGTCGATCCGCGCATCGACTTCGAGACGCGGGAGACATGAGATGGAGGAATTGGGAATTACGGTGACAGTGCACTTGATTCACCGAGGAGGACGTTCATTTCACGCTCGTCCTGGAATTAAGTGCACTGTCACCGTAATTTCCCAATGGGCGCGCCGCGCATGAACGAGAACGCGCCCGCGCACCGCCCAAGCCGCCCGCGGCTCCACCGACGGCGGAGGACCGACCCGTCGCGCCGCTCGAGCCCACTTCCGGCATTCTCAAGCTGTCGCCGATCAACGCGCGGCGCCTTGCGGAATTTCCGGGCGAACCGGCGCGGCTTCTGGTCGTTATGGATCTTCCTTGCGATCTTCATCGTGACGCTTGTTCGCCGAATTCATCGCCAACGACCGGCCGATCCTCGTGAGCTACAAGGGCGAATGGCTCTACCCGATCTTCGTCGACTATCCGGAGGAGAAATTCGGCGGCTTCCTTCCCGTCACCGATTATCGCGATCCCGTGGTCGCGGATCGAGATCGCGGCCCATGGCTTCGACGCTCTGGCCGCCGATCCGCTTCTCTTACGACACGCATAATCTCGACCTGCCGACGCCGGCCCCCTCGCCGCCGACCTGGATGCTCGCGGATGCCCAATGCCGGAAGCTCGCGGCGCGGCTCGAGCGCAACAAGGGACGCGATCCCGAAACGCTCGGCTGCCGCGACATCGAATGGGACTGGCTCGGCACGGACGATCAGGGCCGCGACGTCGTCGCGCGCCTCATCTACGGCTTTCGCCTCTCGGTGCTCTTCGGCCTCGTGCTCGCCATCGCCTCCTCGGTCATCGGCGTCGCCGCCGGCGCGCTGCAAGGCTATTTCGGCGGCTGGACCGATCTTCTGTTCCAGCGGTTCATCGATATCTGGACCTCGGTGCCGCAGCTCTACCTCTTGATCATCGTCTCCTCCTTCATCGCGCCGAGCTTCTTCGTGCTGCTCGCCATCCTTCTCCTGTTCTCCTGGGTATCGCTCGTCGGCGTGGTGCGCGCCGAATTCCTGCGGGCACGCAATTTCGAATATGTGCGCGCGGCGCGCGCTCTCGGCCTCGGCGATCTCAAGATCATGTGGAAGCATGTGCTGCCGAACGCCATGGTGGCGACGCTCACCTTCCTGCCCTTCATCCTCAACGGCTCGATCTCGACCCTGACCTCGCTCGACTTCCTCGGTTTCGGCCTGCCGCCCGGACTCGCCTTCGCTCGGCGAGCTTCTCGAATCAGGGGAAATCGAATCTTCAGGCGCCTTGGCTCGGGCTTTCCGGCTTCCTCGTGATCGCAACCATGCTCTCGCTTTTGATCTTCATCGGGGAAGCGGTGCGCGACGCCTTCGACCCGCGCAAGGGCGTTTGAACCCGATGTGATATGATGCTCACGAAAGGTGAAGCGATGAACACGATCGTGCGCAACCACTACCCCGTCGCCAAGCTGCCCAAGGATTTGCGTGAGGGGCTCGACCCGACAGCGTCGGTATGCGTGACCATCACGCCGGAAACCTCCAAGCCAAAGACTTCGGCGGTGGAGACCCCCGCTCTTCAGAGGAAGTCACGTGCGCTGGAGATCATCGAAGGCTATCAAGCGGCCCATCCCCCGCGTTTCCGCGATGTCCAGGAGATTCTCGATCACGTCCGGCGGATCAGGGATGGCGGGGCGCTGTGACGCGAGCATCCGTCGGCCTATTGCGAGTCTATCTCGACACAAATGTGCTGATACGTGGAATGGAAAGAACTGATGCGGGCGCCGGTGAGGTCGGGCGATTGATCGAGTTCGCCGAGCGCGACAGGCTCCAACTCGTGACGAGCGAGCTCACCTTGAGTGAGGTTCTGGTCGGTCCAATCAGGCGTGGCGACGACATCCTCGCAACCGCCTATCTCGACCTTCTGACCGATGAGCCAATCTTCGAGCTGCTGCCGGTGACGCGAGACATCCTCATCGAATCCGTCACAAATCCGAGCACGATCGTCCGCAAGGCTGCCGGACTCCGTGCATGTGGCGACCGCCATCCTTTCGTGCTGTCGCCTCATCGTTTCCTATGACCGTCGCCTGCGCGATCTCTGCGAGCTCGATGTGATCGAACCTTCGCACGCGGTTTTCGCGACATTGGACACGCAATCGCCATGAGCGCCGAGCTTTTGCGCGTCCACGATCTTTCGGTCGCCTTCGGGCAGGGCGAAAACGAGACGCTCGCCGTCGATCATGTGTCGTTTTCGCTCGATCGGGGCGAGACGCTCGCCATCGTCGGCGAATCCGGTTCCGGCAAATCGGTATCGGCGCTGTCGATCCCTCGCCTTCTCAACTATCCCGCCGCCCGCCACCCTTCGGGAGAAATCCTGTTCAGCGGCCGCGACCTGCTCAAGGCGAGCAAGGCGGAGCTTCGCGAGGTGCGCGGCAACGAGATCACCATGGTGTTCCAGGAGCCCATGACCTCGCTCAACCCGCTGCACACGGTCGAGCGGCAGATCGGCGAGATCCTGGCGCTGCACAAGGGCATCGAAGGCAAAAAGGCGCGCGCGCGCACCTTGGCGCTTCTCGAGGAGGTCGGCATCCGCAATCCCGTGAGCCGGCTCGGCGCCTTCCCGCATCAGCTTTCGGGCGGGCAGCGCCAGCGCGTGATGATCGCCATGGCGCTCGCCAACGAGCCGAAGCTCCTGATCGCCGACGAACCGACGACCGCGCTCGACGTGACCGTGCAGGCGCAAATTCTCGCGCTCCTCAAGGAGCTGCAGGAAAGGCTCGGCATGGCGATGCTGTTCATCACGCACGACCTCAACATCGTGCGGCGCATCGCGGACCGGGTCTGCGTCATGCAACGTGGCCGCATCGTCGAGGCGGGCGATACGGCCGAGACTCTTCGCCCGGCCGCGGCACGCCTATACCCGCATGCTCCTTGCCGCGGAGCCGAAAGGGCGCGCCGGACCGGTCGCCGAGGACGCGCCGGTCGTGATGCGGGGCGAGGATGTGAAGGTCCATTTCCCGATCAAGAAGGGCCTGCTTCGCCGCACCGTCGACCAGGTGAAGGCGGTCGACGGCATTTCGCTGAAGGTGCGCGCCGGCGAGACGATCGGCGTCGTCGGCGAATCGGGATCGGGAAAGACCACGCTCGGCCTCGCCCTGCTCAGGCTCGTCTCCTCGGAGGGGCGTATCGCCTTCCTCGGCCGCGATATCGAGGGGATGCGCTCGAAGGCGCTGAGGCCCCTGCGCAAGGACATGCAGGTCGTGTTCCAGGACCCCTACGGCTCGCTCTCGCCGCGTCTGTCGGTGTTCTCGATCGTCGAGGAAGGTCTTGCGGTGCAAAAGCCGGACATGCCTCACGCCGAGCGTCGCGCCGTGGCGGCTCGCGCGCTCGAACGACGTCGGGATCGATCCCGCCACCATGGATCGCTACCCGCATGAATTCTCGGGCGGCCAACGCCAGCGCATCGCGATCGCGCGCGCCATGGCGCTCGATCCGAGCTTCGTGCTTCTCGATGAGCCGACCTCGGCGCTCGACATGTCGGTGCAGGCGCAGATCGTCGATCTCTTGCGCGCACTCCAGGCGAAGCGCCGCCTCGCCTATCTCTTCATCAGCCATGATTTGCGCGTGGTGCGCGCGCTTGCGAATTTCGTCATCGTCATGCGCGACGGCAAGGTCGTGGAAGAAGGCCCGGCGGACGCCATCTTCGAGGCGCCGAGGTCGGAATACACCAAGGCGCTGATCGCCGCGGCCTTCCGCGCCGAGGTCGTGTCGACGGATGTCGTGCGGCAATAGCAGGGCTGGCGCGTCCCTTCTCCGCGCCTAAGGGCCTCGCTAAGGGCCGGAGAAGGATGTGCCTAACGCAGCGCCTCCCCGATGTGGTAGAGCGCCGCTCATGAAATTCCTCGACGAAGCCAAGGTCCATATCCGCTCGGGCGATGGCGGGGCGGGCTGCGTCTCGTTCCGCCGCGAGAAGTTCATCGAGTTCGGCGGGCCCGACGGCGGGGACGGCGGCAAGGGCGGCGACGTCGTCGTCACCTGCGTCGATGGCCTCAACACCTTGATCGACTACCGCTATCAGCAGCATTTCAAGGCCAAGACCGGCGGCCATGGCATGGGCAAGAACCGCCATGGCGCGAATGGCGCCGACGCGGTGCTCAAGGTTCCGGCGGGCACGCAGGTTTTCGCCGAGGACGGCGAGACCCTGCTCGCCGATCTCACCCAGGTCGGCGAGAGCGCTGCGCATCGCCAAGGGCGGCAATGGAGGCTTCGGCAACGCCTATTTCAAGTCCTCGACCAACCGTGCGCCGCGCCGAGCCAATCCCGGCCAGCCGGGCGAGGAGATGGTCATCATCCTGCGGCTGAAGCTGATCGCCGATGCCGGTCTCGTCGGCCTGCCGAATGCCGGGAAATCGACCTTCCTCTCGGTCGTCACCGCGGCGAAGCCGAAGATCGCCGACTACCCCTTCACCACCTTGCATCCGGGGCTCGGGGTGGTGCGCATCGACGGGCGCGAATTCGTGCTCGCCGATATTCCGGGCCTGATCGAGGGCGCCCATGAAGGCCATGGTCTCGGCGACCGCTTCCTCGGCCATGTCGAACGCTGCCGCGTGCTGCTCCATCTCGTCGACGCCACGACGCGAGCATGCCGGCAGGCCTACAGAGACCGTGCGCGCCGAGCTCGAAGCCTATGGCAACGGGCTTGCGGAGAAGCCGGAGATCGTCGCGCTTTCGAAGGCCGACGCGCTCGATCCGTCAGCGCTGAAGCAGCAGGCCGCGCGGCTGAAGAGGGCCGCGAAGCGCGCGCCCCTCATCCTGTCCTCGGCGACGCGGCGCGGCGTCGAGGACGCGTTGCGCGCGCTCGCGGCGCATCTACCGGTCTCGCGTGCCGCCGGCACGGGTCGACGCCACATCCCGCCATTGGACGAGAACTCGCCTGTGTCCTGATCCAGGGACATGCGCTTGACTTCGGCGAGCGCGCGAACGCCAATCGAGCCCGATGTCCAGCCCGCCCGCCCTCGCGAGCTTCCGGCGCATCGTCGTCAAGGTCGGCTCGGCGCTTCTCGTCGATCGCGACAAGGGCCGGTTGCGCCGCGCCTGGCTCGCGGCGCTCGCCGAGGATATCGGCGAGCTCGTGGCGCGTGGCGCCGACGTCATCGTCGTCTCCTCGGGCGCGATCGCGCTCGGGCGCACGGTGCTCGGCCTCGCGGGCGGGTCCTTGCGCCTCGAGGAGAGCCAGGCTTGCGCCGCCGTCGGCCAGATCGCGCTCGCGCGCGTCTGGGCGGAGGCGCTGGCGCATGAGGGCATCACCGCGGGACAGGTCCTGCTTGACGCTCGGCGATACGGAGCAGCGGCGCCGCTATCTCAATGCGCGCGCGACCCTCGGCAAGCTCCTCGAATTGCGCGCCGTACCCGTCGTCAACGAGAACGACACGGTCGCGACCGCCGAGATCCGCTACGGCGACAACGACCGACTCGCCGCTCGCGTCGCCACGATGGCCGGGGCGGATTGCCTGATCCTGCTTTCCGATGTCGACGGCCTCTACGAGGCTCCGCCTCAGGAGCGCCCCGATGCCAAGCTCATCGCGATCGTCGAGCGCGTGACGCGGCACGATCGAGGAGATGGCCGGCTCGCCGGCCTCCGAATATGCGCGCGGCGGCATGCGCACCAAGGTCGAGGCGGCGCGCATCGCGACCGGAGCCGGAGCGCATATGGTGATCGCCAACGGACGCCATGCCAACCCGCTGAAGCGCATCGCCGAGGGAAAGCCCTTGCACCTGGTTCCTGACGAGCTCGACACCGCGCGCCGCCCGCAAGACCTTCATCGCCGGCACGCTCGAGCCCAAGGGCGTGCTCGTCATCGACGCCGGAGCGATCCGGGCGCTCGAACGCGGCAAGAGCCTGCTCGCGGCCGGCGTCAAACGGGTCGAGGGCGAGTTCACGCGCGGCGACGCGGTGCTGATCCGCGGCCCGAGCGGCACGGAGGTCGGACGCGGCCTCGTCGGCTATGACGCCGACGACGCAAGACGCATCATCGGGCGCAGCACCGAGGACATTTTGTCGATCCTCGGCGCGGGCGCGCGCGCGGAGGTGATCCATCGCGACGACCTCGTGCTCGCGGGATAGGGGCGCGGGTCGGCCCCGAGGCGCTCGCGGCAACTCGACGACAGTCATCGCCTCGAGCCGGATCGCCGGTGGAAAGACGGCGGCGCGCCGAACGATCATCCGGCTATCCTACGCGCTCTTGCCTCCGGTCAGGCTGGCGATCAGGACCGCGATGATGCCGGCGAGGAAGATGCCGTCGAACGTGCCCGCGCCGCCGATCGAGGCGACGGGCGCGCCAAGCCCTTGGATGTTGGAGAGGTTGAGCAAATCGGCCCCGATCAAGGTGCCGAGGCTTCCGCCCGCATAAGCGAGCGCGGCCGCATGTCGCCACGAGATCAGGAGCGCCGTGATGGCCGCCGCGATCGGGGGGCCCAGGATCGGAACCGCGATGCCCACCCCGTGAACGGGGGTCGCCATCAGATGGGTGATCAGGGCGACGCAGGCGACCGCGAGCAGGCCCGCGCCCCAAAGGCTGTTCTTCGCGAGGAGATGGAGCGACAACAGCGTGGGAATGACCGCCCCGCCCACATTGACGGCAATCACGGTGCCCGGCCAGTCCACCATGACGGGCACGACGTAGCGCATCCCGAAATAGCTCACCTCGCGTCCCGCCAGAATGTTCTGCTCGGGAAGCTGGGCGATCGGGATGTTGATGTAGCTTCCGAACAAGGAGGCGAAGAGGAGGAGGAGCGCCGTGTTCGAGCTCACGCCGAGACGCGTATAGGCATAGCGCAGAATGCCGAGCTGAACGAAAACGAGAAGAACCGCGAAGACGCCGACAAGAAGCGCGAAGAAGAGCGGCGCTATCGGCAGGTATTGCAGATGACTTGCGTGCACGGGAAACCGTTCGCATCTTCTCTCCGACGGATATAGGGCAAAGCGGCGACGCAAGCGAGTGCGGGGATCGGTTTAGAGGCAGGACCGTCGAGAAAAGACAAAAGTGCGCTTTCGTCGCGAAAGGCGAGCGGATACGCTTGTTCGAAGAAAAGCGATGCCTGTCGACGGCGGCCGCGTGACATGAACGGCCGCCCGATGCCGGAGACTAGCGCTCATCGGGCTTGTCCTCCCCGTTTCGACGCCGCCCGACCGCGGCGCGGCTGCCTTCGGGGAGCCGATCTCGACGACCGGCTCGCCCAAGGCCTTCCGCAGCGGCTCGACCCCGAGTCCGGGCCGGTCGGACGCTCGCATTCGCCCTTTCACACGCTTCGGCGCGCCCTCGGCGATCTGGCGCGAAACATAGCTGTTGAAGTCCGTCGCCGAGAAGAGGAACTCCTTCGGCGTCGAGCCGGCGAGGTGGGCGATCGCGGCGGTCGTGATGTCGCCGCCCCAACTGTCCTCGATCGTCATGGCGACACCGCGCGCCACGCACAGATCGCGGATCAGCCGCGCCCGCGTCAGCCCGCCGACCTTGGAGATCTTGAGGTTGATCGCGTCCATCGCGCCGTCCCCGAGCGCGCGCAGCAGCATGTCGATGCCGTCGATCGTCTCGTCGAGGATGAACGGCAGGCTCGTGCGCCGGCGTACCGCGAGGCATTCCTCGTATCCTCGGCAGGGTTGCTCGATATAGACGTCGAGGCCGCGCACCGCGTTCACCACGCGCGCCGCCTCGTGCATCGTCCACCCCGTATTGGCATCGGCGACCAAAACCTCGCCCCGGTCGAGCACCGCCCGGCAAGCCTCGATCCGCTCGATGTCCACGTCGGGATGACCACCGACCTTGAGCTGGAACTTCGTATAGCCCTCGGTGCGGTAGGTCGCGACTTTCCTCGCCATCTGCTCGGGGCTTTCCTGGGAAATGGCCCGGTAGAGGTCGATGTCTGCGGTCTCGCCGCCGCCGAGCAACAGATGCACGGGCAGCCCCGCCGCCTTGCCGAGCAGATCCCAACAGGCGATGTCCACCGGCGCCTTGACGTACGGATGGCCGCGCAGCGCCGCGTCGAGCTTCATGTCGAGAAGGCTGAGCCTTCGCGGATCGAGGCCGATGAGCTTGCCGCCGATCTCGCGCAAACCTGCGCGCACGCCTTCCGCATAGGCCGGAAGATAGGCGGAGCCGAGCGGGCAGCACTCGCCATAGCCGGTGATGCCGGCGTCGGTCTCGATGGCGACCACCGTCGAATCGAACACCGACACGCTGTTGTCGTTGGACCAGGCGTAGCGACCCTCGCGCAAGGGAAGCTCGACGCGATAGGCCTTGACCGCGATGATCTGCATGGTGGCACCTCGACGAACCGCGAGGGCGCCGACCGATCAGCCGCGCGCCTCGCCTCGACCGAGAAGCCTATAGATGATTCCCATGCCGATGCCCCAGACGCTGTGAAGAAAAACCGCGGCTCCGACGTCGCGCGGCTCGAAACCGAAGCCGAGCGAGTAGCCCTTCAGCGGCGCCACCACGAACCACAAGCCAAGATCGAGGAAGACGGCGCCGAACAGAATGGCGGCGAGCCAATATCCCGCTCCGCGTGGAAAACGCGGCTCGACGAAGGCGAAGAGAATGCCCCACAACCCGCCGAAGAAGGCGCCGGAGAACAGCGTCGGCACGCCCAAGGGCGCGGTCGGCGTCAGGTCGGGGGGCGGATCGGATACCACGCCGAGCTCATAGAGCAGCAAGAGTCCGAGCTGGAATAAGGTGAGAACCGTCACGAAACCGGCGCCGAAGCCGATTGCGGCGCGACGGAACCACGAAGGGGATAATGCGGCTGCAAATGACATCGTTGACCTCACATGTCCTCGGTGCCCCTCGCGAACGTCAACCTCCAACTCTAACACTAATCTATCATCTAATTAACGTCCGCGCCATTGTCCATTCAACGCTGTTCGCCTCGGTCCAGCTTGAACGATCGCGATCATCCGAACGCCAAGCCCTTGCCAAGCCCGCAGCCCTTCGCCGTCACGAACCAAGCTCGGGCTTTTCGCCCTCTGGCAAGCCGATCTCGAAGGCGTTCAAGGTCATCGAGACGAACGTGTAGTAACCGAGAATCCCGATGAGCTCGACGACCCCTTGGCGACCAAGCTCCTTGGTCGCCGCGGCGAAGACCGGCTCCGGAACCGCGTGGGTTTCGTGCAAGGCCCGGCTGAAGTCATAGACGGCGCGAGCCTTGGGATCCGCGAGCTCGGGCCGTTCGCGCTTGGCGATGGCATCGATCACGGCCGGCTCGATCCCGGCCTTGAGGCTCTCGCGCTTATGCGCATACCATTCGAAATGAGATGTCCAGAAGCGTGCGGTGACCAGGATCGCGAGCTCGGACAAATGCGGGGGAAGCGACGTGTCGTAGCGGACGAACTCCCCCAGATGCTGCGCGCGCTGCGCCATTTCCGGACTGTGAAGCCAGGCAAGCAACGGTGGGGGTGCGGTGCCGCGCTTGCCGGCGATCGCGGCCTCGACGACCTTCAGCTGGGCCTTGGTCATCTCGTCGCGGTCCAAGAATTTGCTGCGCAATCGAAGCTCCTGATGTCTTTTGTCAGCGTTGATTCGCGCGAAATCGATATTCGGTACGTTGACGATAGATTTCGCCCGGCCGCAAGACGGCACTCGGAAAATGCGAATGATTAGGGGCGTCGGGAAAAAGCTGCGCCTCGAGCGCGAGGCCCGCACCCACCCCGTAGCGGCGCCCGTCATGGCCCGGCGCCGGAAAGCTCATGTCGTGGCCATCGTACATCTGCAGGCCCGGCGCGGTCGTCCAGACCTCCATCGCGAGGCCGTTCCTTGAGCTCGCCAGGGTCGCCGCAGGGGCCAGAGCCGCTGCGTCCGAGCCCGCGCCGGCCGCGCGGCGCAGCACGAAATTCACGTCGTAGCCGAACGGGACCGATGCCCCTTCCGGCACATAGCGGATGGGGCGCATCGAGCGGAAGTCATAGGGAGTTCCGGCCACGGCGGCGATCTCGCCCGTGGGGATCATCTCGAGATCCGTCGCGGTGATGAAATCGGCCACGACCATCACCTCATGGTCGCGGACATCCTCGCTGGCGTCGAGATTGAAATAGGGGTGCTGGGCGAGATTGACGATCGTCGCCGCATCCGTGGTGGCCGTGAGCTCGAGCGCGAGCGTCGCGGGCTCGCGGAGCTCGTATCGGCACCAGACGCGCAAGATGCCGGGAAAACCCTGATCACCGGCGGGCGAGGACAGCGCGAGCGTCACATGATCGCGGCCGTGCTCCACGATGCGCCATGCCCGCCGGTCGAAGCCGTCGGGACCGCTGTGCAAGGAATGTCGGCCCGCCTCGTTGAGCGGCAGTTGGTAGGTGGTGCCGGCGAGCGTGAAACGGCCGTACGCGATGCGGTTGGCGCAGCGGCCGACGATCGCGCCCGCATGATGGGAATGCCCCTCATAGGTTTCGAGAGCGTCGAAGCCGAGAACCACGCGCTGCGTCGCGCCACCGTCGAGCGGCACCACGAGGTCGCGCAGCGTCGCCCCGAGCTCCATGATGCGTGCTTCGCATCCCGCGTCCGTGGCAAGACGCGCTTCGCGGATTTCGCGGCCGTCGGAGAGCGTTCCAAGGATCGTCAGGGACATGGCTGATGGGACATGGCTGATGGCAAACTGTGCGGTGTTGGTTCCCGTTTGGCAACCTCCGCAAGCCGACAAAGGGCATCCTTGCCCGTTCGCCTCCGCTGGAGCGCTCGGCGGCCGATCGCCTCACTCGTCCGGATCGCCGTCCGCGCCCGATGGCTGGGCGCCACGACCGGCCGGCGCCCGTGCCACGGGCTGCGCGCCGACGCTCCACCCCGGAGGAAGGCTGCCTTGGGCGAGCGGCCTCGGCGGGGGTGCCTGACCATAGTTCGGGACCGGCGCCGGCGGTCGAGGGGGGAGCGCCGCATAGGCCTGGCGCATCTGCTGCGCCGAGGCTTCGCCGGCGCCGAGGCGGCTCGCATCCTTGGCGACGGCGGTGCTGCCGACCGCCGGCGGCGCGCCGCTCCCGGCGAGCGGTCCGCGACCCACCCGGTCGAGCCGGTCGCCCTTGCGCGCCGCCACGACCGGCGGCTCACCCTCGCCTTGCGCCTGCGCCGCGCGAACGGGAGGAAGCGGTGAGGGGTAGACCGGTTGGGGGCGCGGCGCGGCGGCCAGCATCGGGCGGGGCGGCGGGGCGACGGGCGGCGCGTCCTCCATCGGCTCTTCGCGCGCGGCCACGGCGCCGCGCGTCTGAGGCGTGGTGTCGTCGAGCGCATAGGGGTCGTCCGCCTCGGGCTCCTGCTGCAACTGCCCCGGTGCCGTCGGTGGTTGCACCGGCCCCTCGAGCGGAGCGGCGGTGCGCGGCGTGAACTTGATGACCGGCCGGCAGATATGATGTCCGCTCGCATGGCGCATCAGGTCGAGATGGAAATGGTCCTCGTGATGCCCGTCGCTGCCGGGTCCGAGCACCGTGTGGAAGATGTCGCAGGAGCCCGACGAAGACGCTGCGCAGGAACTCCTGATCTTCCGGGGCGCCGCGCCAGCCTGATCCTCACCATCACCTCGCGCCCGTCGGCGAGCGTGAAGCCCGAGACGTCGATGGCGTCGGCGAAGGCGTGCTCGGAAATCATGCTCGTGCCCGTGCCGTTGTTCATGCGGCGGCAGGAGTAGGAGCCGAGCGAATGCATCTCGACGACCGGCTCGCCATAGACCGCGGCGGCCGCGGCCTGAACCTTGTCGTTCATCCAGCTTTCGAGCGCCGGGCACCATCTCGCAAGTGAGCGTCGCCGCATAGGCCTTGTGGCCGCGCCCCGCGAGCGAGGCCGGGAGGGTCAGGCCGACCTTGCCGTCCGAGAGGGCGGCCACGTGAAAGGGAGAAAGCGCGCCGCAAGCGCCCGGCCCGTCGATCGCGGGAGCGCGCGTCACATAGGCGCTTTCCCTAACGACGCCGGAGCGCAGGCAGGCGCGTTCCGCCTCGTCGCGCCAGGCCGGACGCGGTTCGCGCGGCGCCCTGCCGCAACTTGCAAGCGCAAGAACGATGAGGCCTGCGGCGCCGAGCAGGGCTCGACGCTGCGATGTCCCTGCGCCCACCATGAACTCAAACTCCAGGGAAATTCGATTTTGAGATAAATGCGGCCCAAACGGTTGACGCTTTGCCAAGGGTAACGGTTAATGGCCTCCTAATTTCGGGAAGCGCCCGGCGGCCGCGTCGACGCCGGCTCCGTGATGCTTCGCGCGATGCACATCTGGATGACATCTCGGAGACGCAGATGATGATGTCGGCTGTCGCGTTGCGCGCGCGCTTGAGAAAGGGCGAGCTCACCATGGAAGCCGCGATCCGGCAAAGCCTCGAGACGATCGACAATCACGATCGCGACATTCGCGCCTTCGTCGCGCTCAACGCCGCGGCGCGCTCGCCGCGGCCAAAGCGCCGGTCCGGCCCGTTGAGCGGCATCGCGATCGGCGTCAAGGACATCATCGACACGGCCGACATGCCGACCGAGATGGGATCGCCGATCTATGCGGGGTGGCGTCCGAAGGCCGATGCGGCGCTCGTCATGCTGGCGCGCAAGGCCGGCGCGAGCATCATCGGAAAGACGGCGACGACCGCCTTCGCGCAAGGGGACCCGCCGGCGACGCGCAATCCGCATGATCACGCGCATACGCCGGGCGGCTCTTCGTCGGGCTCGGCGGCGGCGGTCGCCGCCGGGCATGGTGCCGCTCGCCTTCGGCACGCAGACCGGCGGTTCGGTCATCCGCCCGGCCTCTTATTGCGGCGTCGCGGCCATCAAGCCTTCCTTTCGGCTGCTGCCGACGATGGGCATCAAATGCTATTCGATCTCGCTCGACACCGCCGGCCTGTTCGCCGCGACGTGGCGGATGCGGCGTTCGCGCTCTCGGCCTCGACCGGCCGCGACTTCAGCTCTGTCCGGAAAGGAACGGCGCGCCGCGCATCGCCGTGACGCGCCAGGGCTTCGCCGGAGAGGTCGAGCCGGACTCGGAGGCAGCGCTCGCGGCCGCGATCGACGCGCTCGAGTCGCGATTGGGGCCAAGGTGTCGGTGATCCGACGATCCGCCGGAGTTCGCGACGGCCTGGCGGCTGCATCCGATCATCGGCGATGGAGAGGCGTTGCGTTCGCTCGCCTGGGAATGGGAGACGCATCGCGAGCTGATCCCGCCCAAGCTCACGCAGGCGCTCAGCGCCGCCGAAGGCATCGGACCGGCTGAATTCGACGAGGCGCGCCGGGCCGGCAAGCGCGCCCGGGTCGCGGCGCATGATTTCTTCAAGGACATCGACGCCGTCATCACCTTTTCGGCGCCGGGCCCCGCGCCCGAGGGCCTCGCTTCGACGGGAGATGCGAAATTCAACCGGCTTTGGACCTTGCTCGGCGTCCCTTGCGTCAATGTGCCGGGAAGCCACGATGGCGCGCGGGCTGCCGGTCGGCGTTCAAGTGATCGCGCCCTTCGGTCGGGACGATCGGGCGCTCGCGGTCGCGGCTCGCGACTTGAAGCCGCCTTGCAGCGCGTGCCGGCGTGATGGCGCGCCGAGTGACGGATTTGCTAGCCGACACACTTGCTCGCGTGACGGCTCGCCCTATGTGATTGAAGTTGATCGCGTAGGTGATTGGATCGGTGCTTTGCCGGCAGACATCCAAAATCGGTCCGGCGCGTTGCGAGAGATCAATGGGATCGGCACTCGAGGGAAAATCGCGACGGGGTAAATTTGGAGTAAATCTGGGGGGTACGGTTGGCGGAATGGAGCGCTCGGAGATCAAGATGACGGACACAAACCCGACGCAAAGCCAAGATGACGAGGCGATGCTCACCGGCCATGATGATGCTCCCGTGTCCATTGCGCTCGCGACAGCCGCGCGCATGATGCGGACGCGAACCGCGGCGCTTCTTGCCGAGGAGGGGCTGTTTGCCGGGCAAGATGTGCTCCTGCTCACGCTCGGGGGCGAAAAAAGCCTCGAAGTCGGTGAGATCGCCGATCGTCTCGGCGTGCGGGCGCCGACCGTGTCCAAGACCTCACACGCTTGACCGAGGCCGGGCTCGTGAGCCGCTCGGCGGTCTGCCGGCGACAAGCGGCGGGTGGCGGCGAAGCTCACGGCGAAGGGCCGCGCCAAGCTCGACCGCATCGCCGAGATCCGTTCGCGCGTCGAGCGCGAGCTGCTCGTCGGCTTCGACACCAAGGACGAGCGGCGCTTGCGCAAGCTGTTGCGCAAGGCCACCCGAACGATCTCGCTGAGCGCGCGCGGCGAGGAGGTGGTCGTGCACGGCGACGCCGATGTCGGACCGCGTTGAGGCCGATCCTCGGTTGATTGCGCGGTGCGGCTTGTCTAAAAAGACGCGATGCGCGACGGTGGCGAGTATCTCCAAATCCCGGTTGAAGTTGCCCGGCGCGGAGTCGCCGGCCATTCTTTGCGTCGCGCGTGCGTCGCGAAAGATCAATCGGCCGACGCCATTTCGGCAATGCGCCTCTTTCTCTTCGCCGCGCCTTGAACCCATCCTTTGCGGCCGATCTTCGGCAGCCGCAGACAGGCCTTCGGATTCGCGTCGCGGCGCCTGCAATCGCGACCCCTGATAGCGGCTGGGTCGCAACGCTCAAGGCGAATGCGGACGTTTTGCCGCGACTGGGAAGGCGCCAAGAGCTACAGCTTCCTCGCTTACCCTTCGTTTCGCTGCGTCGCGCCGATGCGCGCGAATGGAGCTCGCCCGACGACGGATTCGATTTCTCGGTCTATGATTCGCCCGGCTTCAGCATCGGGCCGGTCGCCGCTTACGAGCTGGGACGCTATCGCAACGACGACCCGCGCAGGCTCTTCGGCATTCATGATGTTTCCTGGACATCGAGCCGGGGTTTTCGCCGAGTTCTGGGCCATCCCCAACACCTTGCGCACCCGCATCGAGCTGCGCCACGGAATGGGCTCCGGCAATGGTTTCGTCGCGGATGCCGCAGCCGATTATCTCTTGCACTTCGGCCAGGCCACCTTCGCGCTCGGGCCGAGGCTCGGCCTCGGCGACCAGGATTTCATGCGCAGACAGTATCGGCGTGACGCTGACCGACGCTCTCCAGAACGGCTCGGTCACCCCCTTCAAGCCGGACGGGGGGCTGCAATCCGCCGGCGTCGCGACCTCGGTGACCTATGACCTTTCCAAGCAATGGTCGGCGGTCGCTCTATGGCGGTTACGACCGGCTGGTGGCGGATGCCGGCGAAGAGCCCGCTCGTGAAGAAGCTCGGCTCCCCCGACCAGTTCCACGCCGGATTGACGGTCAGTTATTCCTTCGGCTTCGGCCGCTAATCATTTTCGGTTCTTCTACTTAAAAGCCGAAGTAAAAGGCGACCGCCTCTCCATGTCCTCCTCTTGCAAAGGGGAGGTGAGGTGGGATCACTTCTTGCGCAAATGAAGAACCTACTTACGCAAATGAAGAACCTACTCACCAGAACTTCACCTGGAAGCCGGCGCGCGCGGTGCCGTAGCGGCTCGAATGGGTGAGCACCGTGCCCTCCGCGCTGGCGAAGGCGCTGATCATCGCCGTCACCTTGTAATCGACGCCGAGACCCGCATAGGCGCCGAAGTCCTGGTTGCGGCCAGGCGTCGGGAAGGAGAAGTCCGCGCCGATGAGGTTCACATCGGTCGAGGTGGAACCGAGCCGGGTGAGGCCGATGACGCCGGCCTTCGCCTGCAAGCCGATGAGCCCATCGCCGAAGGGCAGCGTCTTCGAGACGGCGAGCTCGAGCCGGCCTTCCACGTCTTGCAAGGAGCGCGAATTCACCACGAGGTTTTGCGCCGAGCCGGTCTCGGCATAGCGGTCGAACCAGCCGGCGACGTAGCGCACGCGCGCCGCGGGCGTCCACACCAAGCCGTCGGCCACGTCCTCGATGCGCCAGCCCAAGGCGAGCTCGGGCGAGACGAAGCTGCCGTCATAGGAGCCGGTCGCGGCATCGAGGCCGAGGGTGCCGAGGTTGTTCACCAGCCGCGTCGGTGACAGCTTACTAATTTTCCATTTTTGGACACTCTTCTGGGCGATTTTGCAACGGAAGGGGGACACCCTTCGTCGCAACCGATCCATCTTGGAGCCCGCGATGATGACGAAACTTCCGCCTTTTCGCACCGGCAAGCCGCGCGTCGAGCACGGCCTCGTCCGCGCGACCGAGGAGGTCGAAATTCCTTTCGCCGTGATCGAGGGCTCGCGACCCGGCCCTCGCCTGCTGGTGACGGCCGGCGTGCACGGATCGGAATTCTGCTCGATCGAGACGGCGCTTCGGCTGACGAAGCTTCGTCCGGAGGAACTCGCGGGGAACGTTGATCGTGCTCCCCATCCTCAACATGCGCGGCTTCACGGGCCGCAGCATTTATGTGATGCCCGAGGATGGAAAGAACCTCAACCGCGTCTTCCCCGGCAAGCCGGACGGGACGGTGAGCGAGCGCCTCGCGCATTGGCTCGTGGCCAATGTCTACCCGGACGTGGACGCCTATCTCGACCTGCACGGCGGGGACCTCGACGAATCGCTCGTGCCCTTCTCGCTCTTTCCGAATGGCAGCGAGGCTTCGCTGGCGCTGGCTTCGGCCTTCGGCCTGTCGATCGCCGTCGCCGCGGGCGGGGAAGGCTACACGATCAACGCCGCGCACAAGATCGGCGTCCCCGGCATCATCGCCGAGGTGAGCGGCAACGGGCTCTGGGGTGAGGAAAGCGTCGGCGAGATGACGGCCGGCGTCGAGCGGGTGATGAAGCATCTCGGCATGATCTCGAACACGGTGAGGCCGGCGGCGCAAGACAAGCCGCAAGTCGTGAGCATGTGGGTGCCACCGGCGCCCGTGAGCGGATTATGGTATCCGGCGAAGGAGCTTTCCGAGCCCGTCGCGGCGGGCGAAATCTCGGGCGAGATCAGGGACATGTTCGGCAATCTTCTCTCGACGATCTCCTCGCAAGGAGGATGGTTTCATTCTTTATCGGCTGACCAGCCTTTCGGTGAACAAGGGTGAGGCCCTGCTCGGCGTCGCCACGCCCAGGGCCGATGGCTAGCCGGATGCTCCGGATGGAGCGGGGCGTTGCTTCCAATCCACCCGTTAGAGCATGATCCGGCCGCGAGAACGGTTCCCATCGCCGCGGATCATGCTAATTGGGGCGGAAACAGGAATGAGAGCACTCACCATGAGCACCGCAGTCGTTGGCCTCGGAAACATCGGCTCCCGATTGGCAAAAAATCTTATCGCCGGTGGCCAAAGGATCATCGTCGCGGACACGACCCTGGCGAAAGCGCAGAAGCTTGCCGGCGAGCTTGGCGGCAATGCCGAAGCCGTGCCGGTGGCGGACGCTATCGGCAAAGCCGACGTCGTCGATCCTGGCGATCTACTTCGATGCCATCAAGCAGCTGATCGCCACCTATCGCGGCGCCTTGGCGGCGAAAATCATCGTCGACCCGTCGAATCCGATCGCTCCGGATGGCAAGGGCGGCTTCAACAAGACGATCCCGGCGGAGCAATCCTCGGGGCAGCTCATTTCCGCCCTGCTGCCGAGTGGCGCTCAACTCGTCAAAGCGTTTGGGACGTTGAGTGCGCAATCCCTGGCCTCTGGCGCTAACCGTTCCCCGGAACGCGCGGTGCTGTTTTATGCAACGGACTATCCGGCGGCCGGCAAAACCGTAGCGAAGCTCATTAGCGCAAGCGGATTTTCGCCTGTCGGCGTAGGCGGAATCGACAAATCCATTCGAATTGAGGTGGGCGGCGACCTGCACGAGTTCGGAAAGCTCGGCAAGCTGGTGTCTGCCACAGAGGCGCAGTCACTGATTTGATCGAGGCCCATCCGCGCGCGATCCGCTTTGCGCTTGGCGGCGCGCGCCCATGGCCTGGCTAGGCCCGCATTTCTCACGCCACGGCGAGCGTGCACAACAGGGTCTCTTCGTGACCTGGATGCACTCGCGCATTACGAGCAATCGGCATCAGGGACTCGTCGCAAGTTTGAGAAATCCGGAGGCATCAATTCGTCCAGGGCCGTCTCGACTTCCCAAGCTGATAGAGGGCAGCCAGCTGCGCGGCGGAGTTTTTTATGGTCCAGAATGGTGGTGACCAGCCGATAGATTGGCTCGGCGCCGTAACGCCGTCAGGCGCTAAGTCGATGACGCGCACCTTGACCCCATTGGTATGGCGCCGCCAGATCTCGCTCGGACGGGAGATGTGGCTCAGATAGGATCCGTCGGACAATGGCTGTTCCCGCGCCAGGCGCATGTTCTTCTTGATCGCCACAGCAGATCGGCTCCGGTCGCCCGCGCCAGATTCCATAGCTCGAAGCCGAAAAACTGCCGATCCGCCAAGCACAGCATGCCCGGCCGCAGGCTTGCCAGAACGGCCTTGGCCAGCGTGATCTCACCTGTTGCATAGCTCGCCATCTGACTGCCGAACAACACGTGAGTGCCATTCTCGACTAAGGAAACGAAGCGGATTTGCGGATAGGCGCTGCTGCCGCGGCTGGCTCCGGGCCGGCGAAGGCCTCGTACCCGTCGTCGAGAGATAAGCGCCCGCGCGAGCCCGCGTAAGAACGCTTCATGCGCGGCGCGTCGGCGTCCCCATCACCTGCGTCCGGCGCTTCGCCTCGATCTTGCCGATCGCCTCGACCACCGCGTCGAAGGTGAGCAGCGTCGAGGCATGGCGCGCCTTGTAGTCGCGCACCGGTTCGAGGATCTCGAGGTCCTTCCACTTTCCCGAAGGGGGCGGGCCCTTCTCCTTGAGCATGGCCCGCATCTTCTCGCGCAGCGCGCGCAGCTCATCGGCCGTCGCGCCGATCACATGATGCGCCATGATCGAGGACGAAGCCTGCCCGAGCGCGCAAGCCTTCACGTCATGGGCAAAGTCCGAAACCTTGTCGCCTTCCATCGAGAGGTCGACCGTGACGGTCGAGCCGCAGAGCTTCGAATGCGCGGTGGCGCTCGCCTGCGGATGGCTCGAGCCGCCCCAATCGCGGAATATTGGCCGCAAACGACAGGATTTTCGCGTTGTAGATGTCGTTCAACATCGAAAACAGGACTTCCCTCGTGCATCGGTGCAGAACCGCGCGCGCGCACGGCTGGTGGGCCGCCTGCGCTCTTCCTATATAGATGGCGCGAAAGACCGGTTAAACTCCCCGGATCCCGCACCGGGGATGGGCAGATCTGCCGGAAAATGGCGACCGCGTCATTTCGCGCCGCGGTGGAGGTTTCTACGCGGGAACCACCATCCCTCAGAATCCATCCAACGGCACCGATGCGCCGCGGCCGATCCGCCGGGCTGGCCCAAATGGGCGATGCAGGCTATGAGAACTCACCGACATCAGGAAGGCTCCGCATGGATTCCACGGTTAAGACCTTGCCCATTCGCCCGACGCAAGCGGACAACGACAGTTCGGCGCTGCGCCGCCCGAGCCGCGAGGAGGCGGAAGCGGCGGTGCGAACCCTCATACGCTGGGCCGGCGATGACCCCACACGCGAGGGGCTCGTCGAGACGCCCCGGCGCGTCGTCAAGGCTTACGAGCAGCTCTTCGAGGGCTACAACAAGGATCCGGCTCATGCGCTGGAGCGCGTCTTCGAGGAGATCGGCGGCTATGACGATCTGGTGGTGGTGAGGGACATCCCCTTCTTCTCCCATTGCGAGCATCACATGGTGCCTTTCTTCGGAAAGGCGCATGTGGGCTATTATTCGAGCAGCGGGGTCGTCGGCCTGTCGAAGCTCGCACGCGTCATCGACGTGTTCGCGCGCCGCCTGCAGACGCAGGAGACCATGTCGGCCGAGATCGTGCGGGCGATCGAGGAGACGCTGAAGCCACGTGGCGTCGCGCTGATGCTCGAGGCCGAGCATTTGTGCATGACGATGCGCGGCGTGCAAAAGCCCGGCGCCTCGACCGTGACCACCCAATTCACCGGGCGTCTTCCAGGACGACCGCAACGAACAGATGAAATTTCTCACCATGCTCAGCCGGCCCTCCGCCGGGTGACGCTTCCGCCTGCGTCGGAAAACTCCTCCCAAACGCTCTGCCGATGTCTCTTCATGACGCGCAGGGTCCATTTGCGTTTTCGGCATGGAAGCCTGCCGTCGCGCGCCGTGGAAGACCGCGCCGCGATGCCGTAGGATCGGGGCTGCATGATCGGCAAGGGAGACGGGTCATGCCCGAGATTTCGAGGCGGCGTTTGCGCATCTGCGGGAATGGGGCGCGCAGGTGGCGCGGCGTCCCGGCGGTGCCAATGACTTCAAACTTCGCAGCCAACAGGATTGTCCGATGACCGTACATGACGCCGATCAGCTTGCCGCCATGAAATTCGGCGTCGGCCAGCCCGTACGGCGTAGCGAGGACCCGGTGCTGGTGCGCGGGGAAGGCTGCTACACCGACGACATCAACGTGCCCGGACAGCTCCATGCCGCGATGGCGCTCAGCCAAGTCTCCTCATGGCGTGATCAGGCGCATCGATATCGAGACCGCGAAGGCGCATGCCCGGCGTCGTCGCCGTCATCACCGGGGAGGATCTGCAAAAGGCGGGATATGGCACGCTCGATTGCGGTGTCGCCGCCAGCAATCGCGACGGCACCCCGCTGCACAAGACGCCACGCCCGGCGCTCGCCC
The DNA here is from genome assembly GCA_963713805.1 of uncultured Alphaproteobacteria bacterium. Lineage (GTDB taxonomy): Bacteria > Pseudomonadota > Alphaproteobacteria > Rhizobiales > Beijerinckiaceae > GAS188. The sequence continues at coordinate 439,145 of CAVQNF010000039.1, forward strand.
TCGATCGGGTGCGTTTCGTCGGCGAGCCTGTCGCCTGCGTGATCGCCGAGACGGGGGTCGCGGCCCGCGACGCGGCCGAAGCGGTCGAGATCGAGATCGAGCCCTTGCCCGCGCTCGTCGACGTGCACGCGGCGGCGGCCGATGGCGCGCCGCTTCTTCACGAAGGCGTCGCCCGCAACGTCGCGCTCGACTACCACTACGGCGACGCGGAAAAGACCGCCGCGGCCTTCGCCAAGGCGGCCCATGTGACGAAATTGCGCCTCGTGCACAACCGGGTGGTCGTGAACGCCATGGAGCCGCGCGCCGCCATCGCCGCCTACGACGCCAAGAAGGATCGCTGGACGCTCACGGTCTGCACCCAGGGCGTGATGGGCATGCGCACCCAGCTCGCGAAAGAGGTGCTTGCGCGTGCCGCCCGAGAAGGTGCGCATCCTGTCGAAGAACGTCGGCGGCTCCTTCGGCATGAAAGGCTCGGTCTACCCCGAATATGTGCCGATGCTGCATGCCGCGCGGCTTCTCGGCCGCCCGGTGAAATGGGCGAACGATCGATCAGGCAGCTTCCTCTCCGATCATCACGGACGCGCACAGGAGGTCGAAGGAGAGCTCGCGCTCGACGCCAAGGGACGCTTTCTCGCGGTGAGGCTCACGGGCTTCGGCGACATGGGCGCGTATCTCACGCGCTTCGGGCCGCTGATCCCGAGCCTCAACTGGGTCAAGAACGTCGCTGGCCCCTACCGCACTGCAGCTCATCGAAGTCTCGACGAAATGCGTGCTCACCAACACCGTTCCGGTGGGCGCCTATCGCGGCGCGGGGCGGCCCGAGGCCGTGTATTTCATGGAGCGGCTGATCGATCTTGCGGCCGCCGAGATCGGCATCGATCGGGTCACCTTGCGTCGGCGCAATTTCATCCGGCCGAAGGATTTCCCCTACGCCGCCGCCTCGGGCCAGACCTATGATTGCGGCGATTTCGAGCGCTTGATGGATCAGGCGCTCGACGCCGCGGATTGGAAGGGTTTCGCGGCCCGCAAGCGCTTGAGCCGCAAGCGCGGCAAGCTGCGCGGGCGAGGCATCTCGACCTATCTCGAGATGACGGCCGCCATGGGAACCGAGCTCGGCAGCATCCGCTTCGAGGAGAATGGCGACGTGACGCTCTTCAGCGGCACGCATGACCATGGCCAGGGCCATCAGACGGCCTTCGCCCAGATCGTCGTCGACAAGCTCGGCGTGCCCTTCGAGCGCATCCGCCTCGACCAGAGCGACAGCGACCAGCTTCCGGGTGGCGGCGGCACGGGCGGCTCGCGCTCGCTCATGGCGGGCGGCACCGCGATCCTTTCCGTGCTCGACAAGGTGATCGAGCGCGGCAAGCTCGCGGCGGCCGCGTTTCTCGAGGCGGGCGTCGAGGACATCGAGTTCGCGCATGGACGCTTCAGCATCGCCGGCACGGACCGGTCGATCGGCATCATCGATCTCGCGTCAGCGCCTGCGGCGAGCGACCGGGCTTGCAGCGGAGGTGCCGCGCACGCTCGACCATGCCGCGATGAGCGACCCCATCCCGGGCGTCTTCCCCAACGGCTGCCACATCGCCGAGATCGAGATCGATCCGCAGACGGGCGAGGCGCGCATCGACCGCTACGTCTCGGTCAATGATTTCGGCACGGTCGTGAACCCGATGCTCGTCGAGGGCCAAATCCATGGCGGCGCCGTGCAGGGTCTCGGCCAGGCGCTCATGGAGGACGCGCTCTACGACGCCGAGGGACAGTTGCGCACCGGCTCCTTCATGGACTACGCCATGCCGCGAGCCGCCGACACGCCGAACTTCGACGTTCTCCACCACCCGGTGCCGACGCGCACCAATGCGGTGGGAGCCAAGGGCTGCGGCGAGGCCGGGTGCTCGGGCTCGCTACCCGTGGTCGTGAGCGCCGTTCTCGACGCGCTCTCGGAGCTCGGCATCAAGGAGATCGACATGCCGGCGACGCCGTTGCGGCTCTGGACGGCAATCGAGGCCGCCAAGCGGCGTAAGGCGAAGCCGAGCGCGGCGAGCAGGCCTAAGGCAAGGCCTCGACGCTCGCGGAAGCCGTCCTGCGCGTCGCGGCGGGGTCATGCCGGCCGGATTTTGCTGCTCACGGCCTCTTCTCCTTTGAGAGTCATCCTATGGAAAAAGGGCTCATCCGAACTCCTTGATCGAGACGACGCGAGAATGACGCAGAGAACCCGAACGCAGAGCCAGCGCCTTCGCGCCACCACGATCTTGATGGTGCGAAAGGGCTCGCGCGTCGTCATCGGCGGGGATGGTCAGGTGAGCCTCGGCCAGACCGTGATCAAGGCGAATGCCCGCAAGGTTCGTCGGCTCGGCAAGGGTCAGGTCATCGGCGGCTTCGCGGGCGCGACGGCGGATGCGTTCACGCTCTTCGATCGGCTCGAAGGCAAGCTCGAGCAATATCCGGGACAGCTCATGCGCGCCTGCGTCGAGCTCGCCAAGGACTGGCGCACCGACCGCTATTTGCGACGGCTCGAGGCGATGATGCTGGTCGCCGACAAGGAGGTCGGCCTCCTGCTCACCGGCACGGGGGATGTGCTCGAGCCCGAGGGCCAGGTGATGGGCATCGGCTCGGGCGGCAACTACGCGCTCGCCGCGGCACGCGCCTTGATGGACATCGAGGCGGACGCCGAGGCGATCGTGCGCAAGTCCCTCGGCATCGCCGCGGAGATTTGCGTCTACACCAACGCCAATCTCGTGATCGAAAGCCTCGCATGCTGACCGCCAGCGTCACGGCGGCCGCCGCGATCACATCCGCATGTCTCGCCCGCTGAAAGCGCGACCGGCGAAGGCGTCCGGTCGCAAGCGCGAGCCGCGCCGCAAACCGACCGTGCGCGTCGGTGATCGCGAGGCGATCCTGCATGGGCTCGAGAAGCGCCTCTTCGACGATTTCAGCCACCGCAGCATGACGACCACCTGGCCCCTTTTCGTGCTGGGCGCGGCGGTCGTTTTCCTGCTCTTGAACGCCGCCTTCGCCTTCGCCTATTGGCTCGGCGACGATCCCGTCGCCAATGTGCCGCCAGGTTCCTACATCTTCGATCTCTACTTCAGCATCGAGACCATCTCGACGGTCGGCTATGGCGATCTGCACCCGCAGACGCACTACGGGCATATCGTCGCGAGCCTCGAAATGTTCACGGGCTGTTCTACGCGGGCGTGCTCACCGGGCTGATCTTCGCGCGCTTCGCCCGCCCGCGTGCCCGCGTGCTCTTCGCCGACAAGATGGTGGTCGGGAACCATGAGGGCCATCGCACCTTGATGATCCGCATGGCCAATGAGCGGCAAAACACCATCAGCAACGCCTCCGCCAAGCTCTGGGTGATCCGCGCCGCGGATGACGACGGGCGCCACTTCCGGGCGATTTCCGAGCTCCCCTTGCTGAGGAAGGAGAGCCCCGTCTTCATGCTGAGCTGGACGATCTTCCACCGTATCGACGAGACGTCGCCTTTGCACGGACTTGATCCGGACGATTTCGCCCGGTTGAGCGCGGCCTTCGTCGTGATCATCGACGGCTTCGACGAGAGCTCGGCCCAGATGATCCGGGCGCGCCGAGGCTACACCCATGCCGATCTGCGCTTCGACGAACGCTATGTCGACATCCTTGACAGCTCGCAAACGGGCGAGCTGACGCTCGACTATCGCAAATTCCATGACACAGAGCCGAGCCCGGCGAGGCCGAGATGACCACCTTTTCTCCGCGTGAAATCGTCTCCGAGCTCGACCGCTTCATCGTCGGCCAGGGCGCCGCGAAGCGTGCCGTCGCCATCGCCTTGCGCAACCGCTGGCGGCGCCAGCAGCTCGAAGGCGCGATGCGCGAGGAGGTGCTGCCCAAGAACATCTTGATGATCGGGCCGACCGGCTGCGGCAAGACCGAGATCTCGCGCCGCCTGGCGCGGCTCGCCAATGCTCCTTTCCTCAAGGTCGAGGCGACCAAATTCACCGAGGTCGGCTATGTCGGACGCGACGTCGAGCAGATCGTCCGCGATCTCGTCGAGATCGGCATCTCGCTGGTGCGCGAGGAGAAGCGCCGCGGCGTCACCGCGAAGGCCGAGCTCGCCGCCGAAGAGCGCCTGCTCGACGCGCTCGTCGGCAAGAATGCGAGCGCCGCGACGCGCGACAGCTTCCGCAAGAAGCTGCGCGACGGCGAGCTCGACGAGAAGGAAGTCGAGCTCGAGGTGAGCGCGGGCCAGGCGGGCATGCCGATGTTCGAGCTTCCCGGAATACCGGGCGCCTCGGTCGGCGCGATCTCGATCGGCGACATGCTCGGCAAGGCGCTCGGCCAGCGCAGCAAGACGCGCCGGGTCCAGGTGCGGGAGGGTCGCGGCCTGATGATCGCGGACGAGAGCGACAAGCTTCTCGACAGCGACGCCGTGGTGCAGGAGGCGCTGCGCGAGGTCGAGAACAACGGCATCGTCTTCCTCGACGAGATCGACAAGATCTGCGCCCGCGAAGGCCGCGGCGGCGCCGACATCAGCCGTGAAGGCGTGCAACGTGATCTCCTGCCGCTTCTCGAAGGCACGACGGTCGCGACCAAGCACGGCACGGTGAAGACCGATCACATCCTGTTCATCGCCTCGGGCGCCTTTCATCTCTCGAAGCCTTCCGACCTCCTGCCCGAGCTGCAAGGGCGGCTGCCGATCCGCGTGGAACTGTTGCCGCTCGAAGAAGCCGATTTCGTCCGCATCCTCACCGAGACCGAGGCGAGCCTCATCAAGCAGTCCGTCGCGCTGCTGGCGACCGAAGGGGTGAGCCTCAGCTTCTCGGAGGATTCCATCGCGGCGATCGCGCGTCTCGCCTTCGAGGTGAACGCAGCGGTCGAGAACATCGGAGCGCGGCGCCTGCAGACGATCATCGAGCGCGTGCTCGACGAGATCTCCTTCACCGCGTCCGACCGCTCCGGCGAGACCTTCACGATCGATGCGAACTACGTGCGCGAGCGCGTCGCCGATCTCGCCAAGAATTCGGACGCGAGCCGCTTCGTGTTGTGAAACGTCGACGAGAGACTGCGGGTTCAGAGATCGGTCGCGCGGAGCGGCGCGCGATTTCGCTTCGGCAGATCATCTTGACCGACCGGCGCCGACATGAGTAGCCGGCCGAAGGATGGCACCTGCGACAACCGCTCCCACTCCTTGAAGCTCATGATGACCGCTTCTCGCTTGCCGTGCCGGGTGATGATCGAAGGTTTGCCCCGCACGGCCTCATCAACGACAGCCGACAGGCTCGCCTTTGCGTCCAGAATCTCGATCTCGCGCATGCCTGCTCCAGAATCGTGACTACCCGTCACGATGATCGCGCGCCCACCTGACGGCGCTACACCACGACCTTCGGACGCGAGCTGCTTTGTGTTGTGAGCGTAGGTCCCGCTCTGCGCTAATCCAGTTAGCGGGACGCGGCTTTCTGGCTTCACGATTCTGGTATCCTTTATGGAACAGTAGCAAGCGGGCATTCGCGAAGCACCGTACCGATTTCCATCTGTTTTTTAGTCGAGTCTGCGTTAGCATCTCTCTATTTTGAGATGTCTCTCGCGAACGGGAGAGCCTGGCAAAGGCCTCGACCGCGTAGTATGGATGATCGCTATGCAAGGTTCCGCCGAGGCGCACTATATCGATCGAAAGAGAGAATGCCATGTCACGCTTGCTGACAGATGCCATTTTGATCGCCATTCCGATCGTGGGCGGCCTCGTGTCCATCGTTCTTGGCGCCCGCGAAGTGCGCGCTCTACGCAAGGAGACCGGCGACAGCAGCTGGCTGACGTCCATTCTCAGTGGCGATTTCGACATTCATGCGCGGGCTGGCAAGCATTGAAAGACAAGATCACGGCGTTGACATTGTTATAGATTGGCGGCTCGGCGTCGGCGTTTTCGAAGCGCATCGCCAAGCTTCATCGACCCTCGTCATGCTGAATTTTTTGAGCGGATCGGCCGATTATCAGGTCGTTGCACACTTCCGCTGAGCCCGGTCAACCGAGAGCCCCCACCTGACGGCGCTGCACCACGACCTTCGGCGTGAACACCTGCACGGCTTCGTCATCCTGATTGAGCGTCGTCGAGCGCATGACGATCATGCCGCGATCGGGGCGCGAGCGCGAGGGCGTGATCTCCAGCACCTCGGTCACGACGCGCAGCGTGTCGCCCGCCTTGGTCGGGCGCGGCCAGGAGAGCTCGCCGCCGCTGCCGATGACGCCGCCGGCGAGCGGAACGCTCTCGACGATGAGGCGCATGGTGAGGCTCGCCGTGTGCCAGCCACTCGCCGCGAGCCCGCCGAACAAGCTCTTTCGAGCCGCCTCCTCATCGAGATGGAAGGGTTGCGGATCGAATTCGCGCGCATAGGCCTTGATGGCTTCCGCGTCGACGCGCTGCGGGCGCGATTCGAATCGCTGCCCGACAGTGAGGTCCTCCAGAAAGAGGCGTTGCATGGAAGGCTCCCGTGAGGCACCCCCGGTCACGCCGGCTGCGGCACCGGGCTTTTGGCCAGCATCGTCTTCGCGCCCCTCGGCTTCGCCGCGAGCGCGATGAGCGCGGCGATGAGGCAAGCAGCGCCCGCCGCGTAGAACGCCGGGAGATAGGTCGAAAGCTCGCTGCGCGACAGGCCAGCGCCGAAAGCCGCGACGGCCGCGCCGAGCTGGTGGCCCATGAACACCCAGCCGAAGGCCAGCGCCCCTTTCTCGCGGCCGAACACGCTGGCCGAGATGCGCACCGTCGGCGGCACGGTCGCGATCCAATCGAGCCCGTAGAACATGGCGAAGATCGAGAGGCCGAAGATGCTGAAGGTGGAGGACGGAAGCCAAAGCAGGGAAAGCCCGCGCAAGCCGTAATACCAAAACAGCAGCCAGCGGCAGTCGTAACGGTCGGACAACCAGCCCGAAGCGACGGTGCCGATGAAATCGAACACGCCCATCATGGCGAGCACCGAGGCCGAAATCGACGGCAGGCATGCCGAAATCGCTGCAGAACGCGATGAAATGCGTCTGGATGAGGCCGTTTGTCGACAGCCCGCAAATGAAGAAGGTCGCGAACAACGCCCAGAAGGCCGGCTGCCTCGAAGCTTCGGCGAGCATCGCGAAGGCCGCCCGCACCGCGTTTCCGGCAGGGGAAGGCGGGGGCGCCACGGGGCCTTCCTCGCCAAAGGCCGCAAGCCCGATGTCCGAGGGCCGGTCGGCGAGGAACAGGATCGCGAGGAGAGCGGCGATGAGAACGCCGAGCCCTGCGGGCAACAGCGCCGCGCGCCAGCCGATATGCGTGGCGAGCCAGGCGCTCAACGGCAGGAAGGCGAGCTGGCCCGTGGCGCTGCTGGCCGAGAGCAGCCCGACGAGTAAGCCTCGTCTCCTCACGAACCAGCGATTGGCGACGGTCGCCGCGAACACCATCGCGGTGAGGCCGGTCGCCACGCCGACGACGAGCCCCCAAAGCACGATCATCTGCCAGAATTCACGCATGAAAGTGGCGCCCGCGAGCGCGAGGCAAATGAGAAGCGCCGAGGTGACCGCAACATTGCGCAAGCCGTAGCGGTTCATCAAAGCCGCCGCGAAGGGCCCCATCAGCCCGTAAAGCATGATGCGAAGCGCAAGCGCCGAGGAAATCGCCGCCGTGCCCCAGCCGAATTCGGCATCGAGCGGCAAGATGAGGGCGCCTGGCAGGCCCATCGCGCCAGCGGTCGTGAGCAGCATGACGAAGGTCACCGCGGCGACCACCCAGCCGTAATGGATGCCACGTCTGGCGAGGATGGCGGAGAGCCTGCTAGCGAACATGATCGGCACTTTCGTCTGATCGGGCGATGGGCAAGACGCGAAGATCGAGGTCGCGTGCGATGAAGGCGAGGAGGCCGCCGAGCTCGGCGGCGCGGGCGGAGCCGAAGGCTTCCTCGAAGCGCGCTTGAGCGAGCGCCCATAATTCGCGGCAGGCGCGGCGCTTGGCGCGGCCGAGCTCGGTGACCAGGACGTGCCTCACGCGCTTGTCTTGCGTGTCGCTCTCGAGAACCACGAGCCCATCCCTCTCGAGTGGGCGAAGATTATGGCCGAGCGTCGAACGATCCATGCCGAGCTCGTCGGCGAGCTCGTTGACGGTCGGCGGCTTGTCCCTGCGCCGCGCCGCCGTGGAAAGCACCGAATATTGCGAGACCTTCAGCCCTTCGGGCGCGAGATAGCCGTCATAGAATTGCGAGACACGGCGCGCCGCCATGCGCAGAACCGCGGCGCTGCAATGGGTGGAGGGGGAAGGTGCGTTCGTCACTACGTGCATATCCACATTGATGGGTGCATATGCATGTTCTTGGACGGCCTTTCAATGCCGCCGATGCATGGCTGAAAAGCGCAAGCCGGGCGAGCTCACGAAAATCCTGGTGAGTGAGTGCCGCTGCCTCGCAGGGACCCATCAACGATTCGTGATCTCGCCTCGGCACGGTTGAAGAGCGCCTGAGCATGACCCAAGAAGGAATGCTGCGTCATAAGCCGGTTCAGCTCAGGGCTTTCTGGCGACAGCCCAGGGAGCTAGCCGATCGAGGATGATGAGCGACGTCTTGGTACTCACGCGAAGCTTGTCGAGCCGCACGAGAGCGAACCGACCGAAACGCGCCAATCGCGGGCGCCTGGTCGCGTTCGCGGTGCTGGTGCTTTTCGCGGCATCGGCGCTGGCGAGCTGCGGAACGCCCCGCTGCACGCTCAAAGGGTGCGGCTTCGACTCGAATTTTTGAGCGCCGCACGGCCGTGGCCGGGATGTCGCCGCGGCGCGCGAGAGGCACTCGCTGAGGCTTCGGACGCATGGCTGGAAGGCTCACTGCGTGATCTTTGACCGGAAGGGATTGACGATGAGAATGCCTTCGATCTCCCGACCGTGGCTCATATCTTCCGAGTAGAGCTCGCCGCATCCAAGCGCGCGCGCCGCGGCGATGATGGCGCTATCCCAATACGAAAAGCCATGGGAGGTCTTGATCTCCAAAGCAGCGTCAAGGATGGAGAGCGTGATCTCCTGCACCGCAAAGCGCGTCCAAGTGCCGATCAGGCCGACAGCGATCTCATGCGGCAGCGGGTCAAGCCGCGTGGACCGCGTCGCTTGAACATAGAATTCTTGAAGCACCTGGATCGATAATGCCCCGTCGTCCCTGTCCATGAGCAGGCGGGCACTTTCGCGTTTGGCGGCCTCCGCCGGATCACTGCTGATGGAGTAGAGAAGAATATTCGTATCGAGAAAGTGGCGCGCTTTCATCCACGCCGACCATGAATATCGTCGCGGGGCAGCCGGTCCGAGGCCCGAAATTCGGTGATGCGCTCGCGAAGCAAGCGCTCCTTTCGCTTCAGCCGCTCGGTATCGCTCTCTTCGGACCCGAGCTCCACAAGGAAGCGCTTCACGAGCGCGGACACCGACGTGTCTTGCTGGGCGGCGATCATGCGGGCACGCCGGTAAATGGCGTCATCAAGTGAAACTGTGATATTTTTCATATTTTCACAGTAGCGCAATCTCCACGACCAATCGAGCCGCAGAGGAAAGCGGAGTTGGCGCAACAGGGTAAGGGAACCGCATCAGCCGCCGTCACTTGCCGGCCGTTTCCTTGCCGGCCGTTTCCTTGCCGCCGTCCTCGCCTTCATACACATAGCGGAAATCGCAATGACTCGCGCCCTGCATGATGGTCTGGGTGCGGGTGAGCTTCAGGCGTTCGTCATACCCTTCGCAGAAGGTGCCGTCCCGCTGGCAGGAGAGCAGATGCCCGATCTCGCCAAGGCCCATGGCCTTGTACATCTCGGCGTAGCGGCAGCGCGTGACGTTGTAGGAAAGCTTCGAGGGCGTCTCCTCGATCATCTCGATCTCGAGCGCGCCGTTCATCGTCCACAGCGGACGCAGCGAAACGAAGCTCGACATCGAAGTGCCGCCACCCTTGGCGCGCGCCTCATCGGCGAAGCGCTTCGCCTGCGCCATGGAGGAGCGGCGCACGGCCTCGGCGATCGTGGCCTTGGCGGTCTCGACGCCTTGCGTTTCCTTGAGCGTGTCATAGACCTGCTTGAGCATCTCCGCCTCGATGCGGCGGCGCTCGATCATGGGCAAGACCGACCCTGCGCTCGAGGCCGGCGCCTGGCTCGCTGTCGCATCGGCCATCAGGTTCTCCCTCGGCTCATGGTTCAGGAACGGAGTTGTCCGCCATGACGAGGCCGCCCGCAAGCTCTTCGCGCGTCGCACATCCCGTCGAGATGCGTTACCCGATCCGCCGCACCGAATGGAACTCGAACATCCATAGTCGCTCGAATATCGATCGCTTAATTCTTGAGCGAAGCTCGGCGCGGGCTCGAGCCACTGATCTTTCTCGGCCGGCCACCTTTGCGACCGTTCCGGCGGGCGGCAGCCGTCTTTGCTTCGCTGCGCGAGCGCCCGCCGTTCGCGCCAAGCTGGCGGGCCATCCAGCTCCTGGAACCGAATATGCCTTGCAGGAGTGCCGGCACGTATAAATCGGCATCAAGCTTCGGCCAATGCAAGCCAAGACCCGCCGGGCTTATCTCGATCTCGGAGAGGCTTTCGGGCGAGGCCCCGGCCAATCCTTCGGCCAGTCTTGCCGGAAAGGCCAATTGGACGGCGTTGCTCAACGTGACCACGACGCGCGACGTGCGGCGGTCGTAGCGTGCCGCGACAGCATGCCCGGCCTCGCGCAGTGCCGCCAGGCGCTTCTCTGCCCGTACGAACTCGTTATCAGTAATCGCCATGGAACTTGGTAACATAAACCCAAGCGGTAGGGAATAACCTCAGCGGACACATCAACTACCCTGGCCTCGTATGATGGTGGACCGAGTATGGTATTTCCTAGAATCATCCTGCCCTCCACGGGCCGTGCGCGCCCCTCTTGCGCCTTATTGTTTCAAGCTTAAAATATTCTCGGTGCCGCCCGTACCCTGGTGCGCACCGTGGCCGAACTCGGACGAGACCCGATATGCCGATCACCCGCGACGATTGCCTGGCGCTCGATGCTTCCGATCCGCTGCGCGCCTGCCGGGCACGTTTCATGCTCGACGAAGGCCTGATCTATCTCGACGGCAATTCGCTCGGCGCCTTGCCGCGCGGCGTCGCCGAGCATGTCGCGAACGTCGTGAAGCGCGAATGGGGCGAGGGCCTGATCCGTTCCTGGAACGAGGCCGGCTGGTATGTGTCGCCCGCCCGCGTCGGCGCGAAGCTCGCGCCGCTTCTCGGCGCACAGCCCCATGAGGTGACGGTCACCGAATCGATCTCGATCAACCTCTTCAAGCTTCTCGTCGCCGCCGCTCGCATGCGCCCGGATCGGCAGGTGATCCTCGCCGAGCACGGCAACTTTCCGTCCGACAATCACATCGTCGACAGCGTCGCGCGCCTGCTCGGCAAGAAGGCGCGCTTCGTGCCGGCGGGCGAGATCGCGGCGGCGGTCGACGCCGACACCGGCGTCGCCACGCTCTCGCATGTGAACTACCGCAGCGCCGAGGTGCAGGACATGGCGGCGGTCACGAAGGCGGCCCATGCCAAGGGCGCGTTGATCGTCTGGGATCTCGCGCATTCCTCCGGCGCGGTCGATGTGCAGCTCGACAAGGCGCGCGCCGATTTCGCGGTCGGCTGCGGCTACAAATTCCTGAACGGCGGCCCGGGCGCGCCTTCGCATATCTTCGTTGCCGAGCGGCATCTCGGCTTCGCTCGACCAGCCGCTCACCGGCTGGTTCGGCCATGCCGAGCCCTTCCGCTTCGACGACGGCTATCGGCGCGCCGACGGCATCCGCCATATGCTGTGCTCGACGCCGCAGATGCTGTCGATGGCGGCATTCGAGAAGGCGCTCGACGCTTTCGACGGCGTCTCGATGGCCGAGGTCGAGCGCAAGGGCCGCGCGCTCGGCGACTTCATGATCGCGCTTCACGACGAACGCTTGAGCGCGCTCGGCTGCGGCCTTGCGACCTTGCGCGAAGGCGACACGGCGCGGCAACCATGTCTCGCTCACGCATGAGGCAGGCTATGCGGTGATGCGCGCCTTGATCCGCGAGGCGTCATCGGCGATTTCCGCGCGCCCGACGTCATGCGCTTCGGCTTCGGGCCGCTCTACGTGCGCTTCGTCGATATCCATGACGCGGTGACCGCGATCGCCGATATTCTCGAGCGTGGCGCCTTCAAGGACGAGGCGCTCGCCGAACGCCAGGCGGTGACATGAACGAGACGCGCAAAGGCGCCGCGTCGCCCGCCGCGGAGACGGCCGGCGGCACGACGCAGGCCGACATTTCCTATGCCGAATATCTGCGGCTCGATCGCATTCTCGAGCGCGCAGACGCCGCTCTCGCCCGACCGCAACGAGATGCTCTTCATCATCCAGCATCAGACGAGCGAGCTGTGGATGAAGCTGATGCTGCACGAGCTCAAGGGCGCCATCGAAGGCTTGCGCAACGGCGAGCTTCCGCCCGTGTTCAAGATGCTGGCGCGCGTTTCGCGCATCATGGAGCAATTGGTGCAGGCGTGGAGCGTGCTCGCCACCATGACGCCGAGCGAATACACCGTGCTGCGGCCCTTATCTCGGCACCTCGTCCGGCTTCCAATCCTTCCAGTATCGCGAGATCGAGTTTCGGCTCGGCAACAAGAACCGGGCGATGCTCAGCCCGCATGCGGGAAACCCCGCTGTCACCGCCGAGCTGCAACAGGTGCTCGCCGAGCCTTCGCTTTACGACGAGGCGATCGCCGTTCTGGCGCGTCGCGGCTTCTCCATAGAACCTTCGCTCCTGCGCCGCGACTTCAGCGAAAAGCTCGCGCCGAACGAAAGCGTGCAAGCGGCCTGGACCGAGATTTACCGGGAGCCCCGCGCGAATTTCGATCTTTACGAGCTCGCCGAGGAGCTGGTCGATCTCGAGGACGCCTTTCGCCTTTGGCGCTTCCGCCATGTCACCACGGTGGAGCGCATCATCGGCTTCAAGCGCGGCACGGGCGGCACCGCGGGCGTCGACTATCTGCGCAAGATGCTCGACGTGGTGCTGTTCCCGGAGCTGTGGCGGCTGCGGACGGAACTGTAGTGAGGGGGCGAGTCAGGGCGAATAGCGAGTAGCGAATAGACCAGTAGTGAGTATGGGGAATTTCTACTCGCCACTCGCCACTCGCCACTCGCTACTCACCCTCTTACGTCACACCCTCGCGCTGCTTCACGGCGCGGTAATAGCTCCACAAGACGCGCGCGGCGACGCCGCGCCAGGGCCGCCAGGCTTCGGCGAGCGCCACGAGCTCCTTCGCGCTCGGCCGCGTGCCGAGGCCGAAGGCGTGACGCGCCGCCTCTTGCAAGGCAAGGTCGCCCGCCGCGAAGGCGTCGGCATGGCCGATGCACGCCATGAGATAGATGTCCGCGGTCCAGGGCCCGATGCCGCTCACCGCCGTCAAGGCCGCATGCACCTCTTCGGGCGAAGCGCCATGGAGCACGTCGAGCACGAGCGAGCCCTCGACGAGCGCCGCCGCGAGCGCCCGCAAGCTGCGCTGCTTCGGCCGCGACAGGCCCGTGAGGCGAAGGTCCTCGTCGGTCGCGGCCAGCATCGCCTCCGGCGTCAGCGGCGTGATGCGCGTGGTGAATTTCGCCCAGATCGCATTGGCGCTCGCGACCGACAGTTGCTGCGAGACGATGATGGCGCATAAGCCCGCGAAAGCCGCCCTCGCGCCGGCGCAGCGGCGGACGCTCGCAGCCCTTGATCACGGCCCGCCAGCGCTTGTCGAGCCGCGGCAGCGCCCTCAAGCCCTCGGTGAGCACGTCCTCGTCGTGAATGATGCGCATTCTGCTATTCGCGTATTCGCCACTCGGGCGAGCGGCGCTCTCACTAGCCTCCGCGAGCTTGAGCCAGGCCTCCTCGTCGATCGTCTCGATGCCGAGCTCGCGCGCCTTGGCGAGCTTCGAGCCCGCATTGGCGCCCGCGACCACGAGATCGGTCTTCTTCGAAACCGAGCCCGCGACCTTGGCGCCGAGACGCTCCGCCATCGCCTTTGCCTCCTCGCGGGTGATCTTCTCGAGCGAGCCCGTGAACACGACTGTCTTTCCGCTGACGGCCGAGCTCTCCGCCGCGGCTTCGAGCGGCGTCACCGTCACCTGTTTCAGAAGCTCGTCGACGATCTCCCGGTTGTGCGGCTCGCCGAAAAAATCGACGAGCGCCTCGGCCACGACCTCGCCGATGCCCTCGATCGAGGTGAGATCGCCCCAGGCCTCGCGAGGCCCGGTCCTGCGCCGCGAGCGCGGTGTGCTGCGAGCGCTTCCGCCGAACCGAAATGCCGTGCCAGCTCCTTCGCGGTCGCCTCGCCGACATGGCGGATGCCGAGCGCATAGATGAAGCGGTTGAGCGGGATGTGGCGACGCCCGGCGATCGCCGCGAACAGGTTGCGCGCGCTCGTCTCGCCGAAACCCTCGCGCTCCATCAACCGATGCGACGAACGGTTGTCGCGCTCCTCGAGCGTGAAGACGTCCTGCGGGCGCGCGATCAAGCCTTCCTTGTAGAACAGCTCGATGCGCTCGGCGCCGAGCCCTTCGATGTCGAAGGCGTTGCGCGAAACGAAATGGCGCAGCCGTTCGACCGCCTGCGCCGGACAGATGAGCCCGCCGGTGCAGCGACGAACCACGTCCTCCTTGCCGGTGCGCGGATTGATCTCGCGCACCGCATGGCTTCCGCAGGCCGGGCAAAGCTTCGGGAAATTCGTAGGGCACCGCGGTCTTCGGCCGCATCTCGCCGACGAAGCCGAGCACTTGCGGGATCACGTCGCCCGCCCGCTGCACGGTCACCGTATCGCCGATCCGGATGTCCTTGCGCTGGATCTCGTCCTCGTTGTGGAGCGTCGCGTTCGACACGACGACGCCACCCACCGTGACGGGTCGAAGCTTGGCGACGGGAGTGAGCGCGCCGGTGCGCCCGACCTGGATCTCGATGGCCTCGATGACCGTCGTCGCCTTCTCGGCCGGGAATTTATGCGCGAGCGCCAAGCGCGGCGAGCGCGACACGAAGCCGAGGCGGCGCTGCAAAGCGAGATCGTCGACCTTGTAGACCACCCCGTCGATGTCGTAGCCGAGCGACGAGCGCTGCGCCTCGATCGCGCGGTAATGGGCCAGCATCTCCTCGGGCGTGCGGCAAAGCCGCATCAGCTTGTTGGTCGGCAGGCCGAAGCGCGCGAAGGCCTCGACCACGCCCAATTGGGTCGTGGCGGGCAGCGCCGAAACTTCGCCCCAGGCATAGGCGAAGAATTGCAGCGGCCGGCGCGCGGTCACCGCCGGGTCGAGCTGGCGCAGCGAGCCGGCCGCGGCGTTGCGCGGATTGGCAAAAACGGGCTTTCCCTGCTCGGCCTGCCGCGCGTTGATCCTGGCGAAATCGGCATGGCGCAGATAGACCTCGCCGCGCACCTCGAGCACCTCGGGCACATCTTGCGCCGCGCAGCTTTTCCGGAATGGCGCGAATGGTGCGCACATTCGCCGTCACGTCCTCGCCCTCCTCGCCGTCGCCGCGCGTCGCTGCCTGGTGAGACGGCCCCGCTCGTAGCGGATGGCGCAGGAGAGCCCATCGATCTTCGGTTCGGCCGTGAAGGCCGGCGTGTTCGCCGCATCGAGGTCGAGGAAGCGGCGCACGCGCGCCACGAACTCGTGAACCTCTTCCTCCGCGAAGGCGTTGCCGAGCGAGAGCATCGGCACGCGATGCCGGACCTTGGCGAATTTCTCCGAAGGAGGCGCGCCGACGCGCCGCGAGCGGCTCTCTTGCCTCGCGCGAGCGCGGGGAACCGTGTCTCGATCTCCTCGTAGCGGCGACGCAGCGCGTCGTAATCAGCGTCCGAGATCGTCGGGCTGTCCTCCTGATGGTAGCGCAGATCGTGCTCGGCGATCTCGTCGTCGAGCGCGGCATGCTCGCCCTTGGCCTCCGCTCCGAAAGCCGATCGACGGGTTTCGCTGCGAAGATTCGAGGCGCTTCACGGAGGGCGGCATGGCGAGGCTCAGCCCGTCTCGCGCCGAAACCGTCTTCGCGTTCCGGCGGCGCGGCGCGGACGATGTGCCGAGCAGGCGTTCGGCCGCGGCACGCGCTTCCTGCGTGATCGTCTCTCCGGCGAGCATGCGGGCAATCTCCTCGCGCCGCTCGCGGCGGATCGAGCGCCTCGACGCGGGTCACGCACGCGCGCCCCGCCTTCGGCCGAGGCCTTGATGATGAGGTAGTGGCGCTCGGCGCGCGCCGCGACCTGCGGCGCGTGCGTGACGCCGATCACCTGCACGCGCTCGGCAAGGCGCGCCAGCCGCTGGCCGATGGCATCGGCGACCGCGCCGCCGGCGCCCGCATCGATCTCGTCGAAGACGAGCGTCGGCGCGGAGCCGCGATCGGCCGCAACCACCTTCAAGGCGAGGAGGAAGCGGGACAATTCGCCCCCCGACGCGACCTTCATGAGCGGGCCTGGCCGCGTGCCCGGGATTCGTGCGCACGTGGAACTCGACGCGGTCGATACCCGAAGGGGAGCGCGCGGCGCGGTCGGTCTCGATCCTCGTCATGAAGCGCGCCTGCTCGAGCTTCAGCGGCGCGAGCTCGGCGGTGACGGCGAGATCGAGCCGCTGCGCCGCTTCGGCGCGTCTCGCCGAGAGGCTCGCCGCCGACCCTTCATAGGCGGCGCTCGCCGACCGCGACCTCGCGCTCGAGCGCCGCGAGCCTTTCCTCGCCCGCATCGATCGCGGCGAGCTTCCTCGCGAATTCGCTGGCCTGCGCCGGCAGCACATCGACCGGGACCCCGTATTTTCGCGAAGCGGCGCGCAAGGCGAAGAGCCGTTCCTCGATGCGATCGAGCTCGCCCTGATCGAAGGCGGTCGCCACAAGCGCCGCCTCGAGCGCCAGGCGCGCCTCCTCGAGCTGGTCGAGCGCGAGGCCCAACGGCCGCGCGATCGGCTCGATGAGCTCGGTCAACTGATCGGAGCGGCGCTCGAGACGACGCAAAAGCGCCGACAAGGCCGGCGAGGGCGAGCGTTGTCCCGCAATCGCCTCATGCGCCTCCGCGAGATCGCCGGCGATCTTCTCGGCCTGCTGCATCGCCGTGCGCCGGCGTCCCAACGCCTCTTCCTCGCCCTGCCTCGGGGGCGAGGCCGCGAGAGTTCCTCATGGGCATGGTTGAGATAATCGGCATCGCGCCGCGCCGAGCGCGATGAGCTCGCGCTCCTTTTCGGCGGCGAGCGTGGCGGCAAGAAGCGCCGCCTGGGCCTTCGAGGTCGCCTCGACCTCTCGAGCCGAGATCGCCGAAGGCGTCGAGAAGCGCCCGATGCGTCGCGCCGTCGAGCAGGGCGCGCTCGTCATGCTGACCGTGGATCTCGACATGCGCGTTGCCGAGCGCCCGCAAGGTCTGCACGCCGACCGGCTGATCGTTGATCAGGGCACGGGTGCGCCCGTCGGCGTATTGGACGCGGCGCAGGATCAGCCCGTCCCCGGTCGCGATCTCCGCCTCTTGCGCCAGGCGCAAGCGCCGGATGGTCGCGTGCGAGCTCGAAGGCCGCGGTCACCTGTCCCTGCTCGGCGCCGTGCCGCACGAGCGAACCGTCGCCGCGGGCGCCGAGCGCCAGCGCGAAAGCATCGAGAAGGATGGATTTTCCGGCGCCCGTCTCGCCGGTCAGCGCCGAGAGCCCGGCCGCGAAATCGATATCGAGCCTGTCGATCAGGACGATGTCGCGAACCGACAGGCGGACCAGCATGGGCGCACCAGCTAAAAGGCGGCGATGCTCTTGAAGCCTTCCATCGCTCGGCTCAGCCAGGAGCCCTTGTCCTCGCGCGGCTCGAGGCCGTTCGTCTGGAGAAGCTTGTAGGCGTCCTTGTACCAGGGACTATCCGGGAAGTTATGGCCGAGAACCGCCGCCGCCGTCTGCGCCTCGCTCGTGATGCCGAGGGCAAAATAGGCTTCCGTCAGCCTCTCCAGCGCCTCTTCGACATGGCGCGTGGTCTGGTAATGGCCCATCACCTGGCGGAAGCGATTGATGGCCGCCGAATATTGCCGTTTTTCCAGATAGAAGCGGCCGACATACATTTGCGCGCCGGCGAGGTTGTCCAGCGCGACCTGCAATTTGTAGCGGGCATCGGGCGCATATTCCGAATTCGGATAGGTCTGGGATCAGCTGCTGCAGCGCCTGCGCGGCCTTCTCGGTGCGGTCCTGATCGCGCGACACGTCGGTGATCTGATTGTAATACGACATGGCCATGAGATATTGCGCATAGGCCGCGTCGTCGCTCTTCGGATTTTGCTCGATGTAGCGCTTGGCGCTCGTCACCGCCTCGTCATACTGGTGACCCTGATATTGCGTGAAGGCCGTCATCAGCAGGCCTTTGCGCGCGACATCGGTATAGGGATATTGCTTGTCGATCTGCGGCGAATTTCTTGGCGGCGGAGGTGTAATCGGAATTCGCCATGCGTCCCAGACCGTCATTATAGAGCTGGTCGGCCGGCACGTCGTTGACGACCTCGGGCTTATAGGGCTTCTTGTCGCTGAACGGATTGAAGTTCTCGATCGAATCGGCAACGGTGTCGCAACCGCGAGCGTGATCGCTCCCGCGACGACCAAGGCAGCCCGCATCGCGAACGCAAATTTCCTAGCCACTCGCTGCCTTTCGATGACCATGTGTCGTCAATCCGCCTGAGGGCCTCGCCCGCGCCGAGCGCCTTTTACACAAATCGATGACCTTCGTCACCCGCTTTCGCCGAACCATCGCTTTTGTGCGAACGGGGCCTCGGCTGATCGTTCTTTTCCGAACCGCGGCCGTCTCCCATGAAAGGATGAACGGCTCCTTTAGGGTGATGGCTCAAGCCTGATCGCGACCATCTTCCAAATTTGGGGCGAGAATAAGAATCACCCCTTACTCGATCACCTCGTCGGCGCGCGCCAACACCGCGGCCGGCACCTCGACGCCCATTGCCTTGGCGGACTTGAGATTGATGACCAGCTCGAACTTCGTCGGCTGCTCGACCGGCAGATCGGCGGGCTTGGCGCCGCGCAAGAGCTTGACGAGCTGCCGGGCGATAAGCTCGCCATAAATCGTGGTGATACGCGGGCCGTAAGCGGCAAAGCCGCCTTCTTCGGCAATTCCCGCGAATTGGTAAATAGCGGGCAGGCGCAACGCCGCGGCGCGCGGCATGATGAGCTCGCGATTGTTGTTGAGAACGGGTGAAGCCAAAACGTTGAGAGCGGCGGCGCCGGCGGCCTTTGCCGCGTCAAGCGCCGCCACGAGCTCGTCGGGCTTTGTGATCGGAAAAAACGAGAGCTCGACGCCGCGGGCTCGCGCCGCTTGCTCGAGGGCTTGCATCCGCGCCGGCTCGGTCGCGTTGCCGTCGACAAGGGCTGCCAGGTGACGAATCCCCGGTACCGCATCGATCAAGATGTCCTGTCGCTTGCCGTCGAGCTCAGTCGAGAGAAGGCTCACACCCGTTATGTTGCGGTCGGGCTTGGCCAACGAGCTTACCCAACCCTCTCCCACCATGTCTTCGGTCACGGCAAGGATCGGAATCGTTTCCGTCACCTTCTCCAAGGCCTGGATCGAAAAGCCTCCCGAAGCCATGATGACCTCGGCGCCTGCTTTGACGACCTCCGCCGCATATTGCGGAATGAGATCGACATGCTGCGCGAAGGAGCGCCAATCGACCTTCAGGTTTCTGTCTTGGACGAATCCGGCCTGCGAAAGCGTTTGGAACATTGCCGCGAAATGGCGCTGGTCGGGTGGACCGCCGCTCAAGGTGCCGAAACGATAAATCCGGCCTTGCTCCTGCGCCGCCCCGGCGAGGGGCCAATGTATCGCCGCAGCGCCCAGGGCAGCGATGAATTTCCGCCGCTTCATGATTTGCCCCCATGGTCGAACACGCTCGGCGGCTCGCCCTCGCTATTTCGGCGCGACGAGGTGCGGCGCAAAGCTCGAAGAAAGGATGATTGATCGCGGCGCGATCAGCTCATGTCGGGAGCGAAAGCCGCCGCCGGGATGCCGGCGGGGACAAAGTCGCCACGGTGCGAGCTCATCGCCGGTACCGCCGCTTCCACGATCCGATAGGCCGATTTATCGGCGAACAAGGCTTCGATCACGCCGATATTCAAGCGGTGGCCGCCACGATAGGAGCGGAACGATCCGATGATCGGCAGGCCGGCAAGCGTCAGATCCCCGATGGCGTCGAGCGCCTTGTGGCGCGCGAATTCGTCGCGATAACGCAAGCCCTCGGTGTTCAGCACGCGCTCGTCGCCGATCGCGATCGTGTTGTCGAGCGAGGCGCCGAGCGCCATGCCGGCTTTCCACAACCGCTCGACATCCTTGACGAAACCGAAGGTGCGCGCCCGCGACAGCTCGCGGCGATAGGCCTCGCGCGTGAGATCGAAGCGCGTTCGCTGACGCCCGATGACCGAGCTTTCGAAATCGACCTCGACGTCGATCTTCAGGCCTCTTGATGGCCGGAGAGAGTTCCGCGAATGACGATCCGTTCTCGACCCGCACTTTCCGCAGCACCTTGATGTAGCGGCGACGTGCCGGAAGCTCGAGCAGACCCGCCTCTTCCACCGCGTCGACGAATGCGGCAGCCGAGCCGTCCATGATCGGCGCCTCAGGGCCGTCGACCTCTATGATCGCATTGTCGATGCCGAAGGCGGCAAGTGCCGACAGAAGATGTTCCACGGTCGAGATGCTCGCACCCGATCCGTCGCCGATCACCGTGCACAGATCGGTGGCGCAAACCGAATCGTAACGCGCGGGAATCGAGATGCCGGGCTTCAGGTCGCTGCGAATGAATTTGATGCCGACGCCCGCGCCCGCCGGACAAATCGTTACCGTGGCGGGCTTGCCGGTGTGAACGCCGATCCCCTCAATGGTGACCGGCCGCTCGACCGTGTGCTGAGCATCATGTCGCATCAAGTCATCTCTGGTCCGAACCGGTCTTGACGGGATCCGAGCTGGATCCGTTGCCGGTATTGGGAGGCCTCGAGAACACGCATGCGATTCTCCGCATTGCCATCATCGAGTCACAATCATGTCACGGCTGCGGACCTTAGACGTGGCGGAAGGGTGCGCCAAGTCACTCTTTCTTACCATGTGTTACAGGTATTTATGATTTGTTTACAGTTGGTTGCTCCGGAAGCCTCGGCGCTGTCGCGAGCCGACGAATGGGGAGTAAACTGGGCTGAATCCGGGCTTTCAGTGGATCGAAGACATGATTCCGGAACGCGAAGGAACCGGGCGGGCCCCTCCAGGAACGTGAAGATCAAAGGATCAGCCCCGACCTTGCCGCCAGTTCGATCGACCTGAAGCTCGGCTCAGTTCGCTTCTCAGTTCGCTTGGCGGCGCAGGAAAGCCGGAATTTCGAGCTGGTCGTCCTCGAAGGTTCGCTGTTGCGTCGGGCGGCCATGCTGGTCGAGCGCCTGGGGGGCGCGCGGCGCGGGCACCGGAGGGGGAACGCGGCGCGCGTGCGCGCTCGCGGCGGAGGGCGCCGCCGCCGGAGGGGCGATCTGCCGCGGCACCGCGATCTGGGGCTGCGCAGGCGCGGAGGCCGACGGCGCGGGCGCCTCCTCATGCGCCTCGTCGCGCCGGCCGAGGCCGACCGCCGCCAGGCGCTGCAACAACGTCATGCGCTTGGCTTCGACCGGTTGCTGGACGGGACGAGCGATGCCCTTCGCGGCGCGAAGCTGGTTCTGCCCCGGCAGCGGCAAATCCTCGACGCGCGGCATGCGGGGCGCGCGCACGACCGGCCGCTCGGGTTGCGGCGGGATGAAGGCTTCGGCCATCTCGGCCGCCGGGCGGACATCTTCGGGCAAGGGATCGAGGAAGCGCTGCCCGCCGAAGGCCGCTTCCGCGATTCCGGCGTAAGGCGTCTCGGCCTCGGGCAGGTGGAGCTGCACCGGAGGCGCCTGGGCGGCAGCCGGTTCGGCGATGGGCGCGCGCGCCTCCTGGCGCAGACGCTCGGTCGCGTTCGAGATGCGCTGCACGGCCAACTGCGGCATCACCGGTTCGACTTCGCTCATCATCTTGGCGACCTGATCGATTCCGGTCGCCACCACCGACACCCGCACCACGCCTTCGAGCGCTTGATCGAAGGTCGCGCCGACGATGATGTTGGCCTCGTGGTCCACCTCCTCGCGGATCCTGGTCGCGGCCTCGTCGACCTCGTAGAGCGTCATGTCGTTGCCGCCCGAGATCGAGATCAGCAGGCCACGGGCGCCCTTCATCGAGGTTTCGTCGAGGAGGGGATTGGCGATCGCGGCTTCGGCGGCCTGCAGCGCGCGCTTGTCGCCTGAGGATTCGCCCGTTCCCATCATCGCCTTGCCCATCTCGCGCATGACGGCGCGCACATCGGCGAAGTCGAGATTGATGAGGCCTTCCTTCACCATCAGATCGGTGATGCAGGCGACGCCCGAATAGAGCACCTGGTCGGCCATGGCGAAGGCGTCGGCGAAAGTCGTCTTCTCGTTCGCCACGCGGAACAAGTTCTGGTTGGGGATGACGATCAGCGTGTCGACCGTCGCCTGCAAATCGGCGATGCCCTGCTCGGCGACGCGCATGCGCCGCTGTCCCTCGAACTGGAAAGGCTTCGTCACCACGCCGACCGTGAGGATGCCCATCTCGCGCGCCACCTTGGCGACGATCGGTGCGGCGCCCGTGCCCGTGCCCCCGCCCATGCCGGCGGTGACGAAGGTCATATGCGCGCCCACGAGGTGATCGCGGATTTCCTCCATCACCTCCTCGGCGGCGGCGCGACCGACCTCGGGATGGGAGCCGGCGCCGAGCCCCTGCGTGACCACGAGGCCGGCCTGGATGACACGCTCGGCCTTGGACATCAGGAGCGCCTGCGCGTCCGTGTTCATGACCACGAACTCGACCCCCTGGAGGCCGCTCTCGATCATGTTGTTGACCGCATTCCCGCCGGCGCCACCGACGCCGAAAACGGTGATCCTGGGCTTCAGTTCCCGGATGTCCGGGGCTTTGAGATTGATCGTCATCGCCTTGGCCTCATCTTCTGGGCGTCCCGTCCGAACGCCGGTTCCAGTCTCTCTTCACGCTCCGGACCTCGTCGCCGGCTGCCGGCGAAACAAGCTCGTCTTTAGAAACTCTCCTTGATCCATCGCCCGACCCGGGCGAAGTAGCCGTCGCCGCCGGCGGCGAGCATGCCGCTTTCCCCGCGCGGCTCGAAATGCTCGACATCGGCGATCTGCGGATAGATGAGGAGGCCGATGGCGGCCGCGAAGGCCGGGCCTTTGGCGGCCTCGGGCAAACCCTTGACGCCGAGCGGCCGGCCGATGCGTATTTGTTTCGAGAGGATGCGGCTCGCCGTGTCGGCAAGCCCCGTGAGCTGGCTCGCCCCGCCCGTGAGCACGTAGCGGCGACCTTCCGGCGCGAGGCCCGACTTGCGCAGCCGATCGCGCACGAGTTCCAGGATCTCCTCGACCCGCGGCCTGATGATGCGCACGAGCTGAGCGCGCGGAATATGGGCTTCCTCGGCCATCTCCTGCGATTCGACCGAGGGCACGGCGATCGTCTCGCGCTCGTCGGAGGCGGTGGCGATGGTCGAGCCGTAGAGCGTCTTCAGCCGCTCGGCCGCCGAAAGCCGCGTCGATAGACCGCGCGCCACGTCGAGCGTCACATGATTGCCGCCGACCGCGACTCCATCGGCATGCACCAGCCGCCCGCCCGCGAAAACGCCGAGAGTCGTGGTGCCGGCGCCGAGATCGACGACGACGGCGCCCATCTCCGCCTCGTCGTCGACAAGGGTCGAAAGGCCGCAGGCGAAAGGCGACGCGACCACCCCTTCGACCTCGATATGGCAGCGCTCGACCGCGAGCATGAGATTGCGCACCGAGGTCACGTCGGCCGAGACGACCGTCATGCCGACGCCGAGGGTCTCGCCGACCATGCCACGAGGATCGCGAACGCCGCTGACCCCATCGAGCGCGAAGCTGGTCGGCAAGGCATGCATCACGGCGCGACCCGGGCGCGCCGCATTGGCGCTCGCGCGCGACAAGGCGAGGCGCACGTCCCCGTCGCTGACGGGACGCCCGCGCGTATCGGCGCGGCCGTCGAGCGCCTCGGAGGAAAGGCGACCGCCCGAGATATTGACGATGCTCGACTTCACCTGGACCTTGGCCATGCGCTCGGCCGCGTGCACGGTCTGGCGGATGGTCTCCTCGGCGAGCTCGAGATCGTTGATCACCCCGGCCTTCAGCCCTTGCGAACGCTGGTGGCCGATGCCGAGGATCTGCCCCATATGCGTGCGTCCGCGCAACGAGGCGTTCGCTTCCATCGGATCGAGCCGCGCCACCAGGCACACGACCTTGTTCGTGCCGATGTCGAGCACGGAGACCACCGAGCTTTTTCGCGGCCCGACCGGCTTGACGCGCGGCGTGAGCCCGTGGCGAAGGCTCATCCCGGCTCTCCCTTGAAGGGCGGCAGGCGCTTCTTCATCTCCTCGTTCCGCTCGGCCGCGGCTTCCTCGGTGAGGCGGAAGACGAGCCGGTCGGGCAGCCTGAGGTCGACAAGGATCAGGGCCTTCTCGGAAAGCTTGTAGTCACGCATCAGCGCGGCGAAGCGGGCCAGCGCGGCCGCGGGATCGGCTTCCGGCAGCTTCACGGTCAAGCCGCTCTTGAGCTGCAGCTCCCAATGGCGCTGGCCGACCCAGTTTCCCGCCCGCACGAGGGGCTTGAGCGCGGGCTGCGCATCGAGGAGCGCGGCGAAGGCCTTCACCTTCGTCGTTCGCACCCTCCCCGACGACGAGCGGCAAATCGACATAGCGCTCATCGCGCAGCGCATCGATCGGCGTGCCGTCGGCGGCGACGAGAGACACCTCTCCGTCCTTCTGCCAAAGCGCGAAGGGCTGCCGCTCCGTGACGGAGATCACGAGCGAATGGGGATAGAGCTTGCGCACGCTCGCTTCCGCGATCATCGGATTTGCCTTCAGCCGCTCGCGCAAGCTTTCGACATCGGCAAAGAGCAGGGAGCTGTGCCCGTCGACGCCCGGCCGCCGCGACGACCTCGACCGGCGAGAGCCGCGACACGCCCGACACCTCGACCGTGGTGATGCCGAGCCCGAAGGCGCGGGCGACGACCTCCTTGATCGATCCGTTCTCGCCAGGAACTCGTCGAGCTCTCCGCCGCGCCAGACCCCGAAGGCGCCGACGCCGAGGAACAGGGCCAGCGAGGAGGAAGCTTCCGGCGAAGCGAGGAGCGCGCACCGACGAGGTGGCGGCGCCGGACGTGGCGCGGCGCGGCGATGCCTTCGCCTTGTGGAGGCGCGAAAAAACTCCCCCGGAACGTGCCGCCGAAGGAAGCGCGAGGAGCGGCATAGGCGCTCGCGAAGGGATCGGCCAAGGCGCTCATCGATCGCAGGACGCGTCCTCCACCATCCATCTGACCAGTTCACCGAAGCTCATGCCCATATGGGCGGCCATGTCCGGCACCAGGCTCGTCTGCGTCATGCCGGGTTGCGTGTTGACTTCGAGGCAGACGACGGCGCCCGAGCCTTGGGGCGTGTCGTCGTAACGGAAGTCGGCACGGCTCACGCCACGGCAGCCGAGTGCTTGATGCGCGGTTAACGCGAACTGTTGAATGTCTCGGTAAATATTCGGTTTAAGCTCGGCCGGAATCACGTGGATTGACCCGCCCTCGGCGTATTTTGCGTCATAATCGTAAAACAGGCCGGTCGCCGGGCGGATGTCGATGATGTCCATCGCCTTGTCGCCCATGACGCCGCAAGTGAGCTCGCGCCCGGCGACGAAGCTCTCGGCGAGCAGCCACTCGTCATGGGGCCAATCATCGCGAGCGATCTCCTGCGGTGGGTGCTCGCGCCCCTCCCGCACGATGACGACGCCGAAGGAGGAGCCTTCATTGGTGGGCTTGAGCACGTAGGGCGGGGCGAGCACATGGCGCTTCGCCGCCTCGAAGCGCGAGACGACCGTGCCGACCGCGACCGGCACGCCGGCCGCCGCCATGACGATCTTGGCCTTCACCTTGTTGATGGCGAGCGCCGAAGCGAGCACGCCGGAATGGGTGTAGGGAATGCGCAGGACCTCCAATATGCCCTGGATGGTCCCGTCCTCGCCGAAGCGCCCGTGCAGCGCATTGAACGACGACGTCGGGCTTGAGCCGCGCGAGCGTCTCGGCGATGTCGCGCTTCACGTCGATGCGCGTGACCCGATAACCCTCGGCCTCGAGCGCATCCGCGCAAGCGTTGCCCGAATTGAGGCTCACCGGCCGCTCGACCGACCAGCCTCCCATGAGCACCGCGACATGCCGACCCATCACCCTTCCCGCCTCAGGAGTTCCGAATCGCTGTCAGATCGCCTCGACGATTCGATCATTTAATCAATGGCGGGGGGTGTTTAATGGAGCGTTAACCGTAAACGGCCGTCGCGGGTCGAGTGACGGCCGCGTCATGCGTCGAAAGCCGCCTTCGCGCTCGACCCTCCGGACAGGTGACGCTCCGGCTTTTCCGCGGCTTCAGCTTCAGTCCATTCATTTGAATGTCCAAAACATTAATCTCGATGTTCTAGACATCATCTGTGAGGTTCGGTATTGCCATCTCGCAAATGGAGAGACCGTGATCACACCTGCCCAGATGCGCGCCGCGCGAGCCTTGCTCGGCATCGACCAGCGGGAGCTTGCCGAGCTCTCGGGCATTTCGCTTGCCGACCATCCAGCGCATGGAGGCGAGCGAGGGCAATGTTCGAGGCGTCATCGATACGCTGACCAAGGTGGTCGAGGCGCTCGATCGCGCCGGCATCGAGCTCATCGGCGAGAACAAGGCGAGCCATGAAGGCGGCCGCGGCGTCCGCTTGAAGCGCGCCCGGAATCAAGCGGCAGGGCTGACGGATGACGCGCTCGCTCCGGGCACCGGGCTTCGTCGAGCTCTACACGCCGAAGCTCGTCACCGTTTTGCGTGAGGGATACACGCTCTGCCAATTTGCGCGCCGACACGCTCGCCGGCCTCACGGTCGCGATCGTCGCGCTGCCGCTCTCGATGGCGATCGCGATCGCGTCCGGCGTCACGCCCGATCGAGGGCTTTACACCTCGATCGTCGGCGGCTTCGTCGTCTCGGCGCTCGGCGGCAGCCGTTTTCAGATCGGCGGTCCCGCCGGCGCCTTCATCGTGCTCGTCGCGGCGACGGTGCAACAGCACGGGGTCGACGGGCTGATCCTCGCCACCTTCCTTGCCGGCGGGATCCTCGTCGCGATCGGCTTTCTCCGCCTCGGCGTCTTCATCAAATACATCCCGTATCCGGTGACGGTCGGCTTCACTTCCGGCATCGCGGTCATCATCTTCGCGAGCCAGATCAAGGAGCTTCTCGGCCTCACCCTCGAAGGCACGGAGCCGGGTCCCATCGTTCCTAAGCTCGAGGCGCTCGGCGCGGCGCTGCCTAGCGTCAATATCGCGGCACGGTGGCGGTCTCGCTTCTCGCGATCGGCGTCATCGTCGCGCTTCGCCGGTGGCGGCCGCATTGGCCCGCGTTTCTGATCGCGACGGGGCTCGCGTCTCTCCTCGCCTTTCTGTTCGCCTTGCCCGTGGAGACGCTCGGCACGCGCTTCGGGGAGCTTCCGCGAAGCCTGCCTTCCCCGCATCTGCCGGCCTTCACGCTCGCCGAGATCACCGAGGTGCTGCCGGCCGCCCTCTCCTTCGCGCTTCTCGGCGCGATCGAAAGCCTGCTTTCGGCCGTCGTCGCCGACAGCATGTCCGGGCGCCGGCATCGGTCCAATGCCGAGCTCGTCGCCCAGGGCATTGCCAACATGGCGTCCGCCGCTCTTCGGCGGCATCTGCGTCACAGGCACGATCGCGCGCACCGCCACCAATGTGCGCGCCGGAGCGCGTGGACCCATCGCCGGCATGCTGCATTCGACCTTCGTGCTCTTGTTCATGATCGTGGCGGCGCCGCTCGCAAGCTACATCCCGCTCGCGGCGCTCGGCGCGGTGCTCGCCGTCGTCTGTTGGAACATGGCCGAGAAGCACGCTTTCGCGACGCTCGTCCGGGCGTCGCTCGGGGACGCGCTGGTGCTCGTCGCGACTTTCCTGATCGTGGTGTTCCGCGATCTCACCGCGGGCATTCTCGTCGGCTTCGGCCTCGGCGCGCTTCTCTTCCTGCATCGCATGGCGCAATCGGTCGAGGTGGAGAGCGCGACGCCTCTCATCGAGGACGACAAGGCGGACGCCGCTCATAAGGGCGGCCGGCAACCTTATGACGTTTCGCTCGCGACCGACCCGGATATCGTCGTCTATCGGATTTCCGGGGCCTTCTTCTTCGGCGCGGCCGCGAGCGTCGCCGCCGCGCTCGATCAGGATCGGCCAGCACCCCAAGGCGCATGTGATCGACTTCTCGGCCGTCCCGGTGATCGATTCGACCGCGGCCGCCACCATCGAGGGCTTCGCCCGCAAGGCCAGGCGAAACAAAGCGATCGGTCTACGTCGCCGGCGCGCGACCCGCCGTCCGGCGCGTCCTGCTCGACGCACGGCATCCAGACGCCCGCTCGTGCGCTTCAAGGCCGAAGCTCGCCGATGCCTGGCGAGTCGCCCGCCGGAGACGCGGCCGAGCAAGGAAGCAGCGAGCCCGCGCCCCTGGGCGCTCCCTTGGAGACGTGATCGACCACGGTCCGAACGCAGGTGGCGATGGCGCCGACGAGGCGTGACGAGCCTCGGTTCTCGCCGATCGTGCGCCTCAATGCCCGCTGTCGTCCGCGTCGCGGCTCGCCTCGAAGAGGAACCAGGTGCGACGTTCCGTCTCGTCGATATAGACTTCGAGAAGGCTCGCCGTCGCCGCGTCGTCATGCTCGTCGCACAGCTCATGGGCCTCGCGCATCGCTTGCGCCATCGCCTTGTTGTCCGCCAGAAGCTCGAGCAGCATGTCGCGCGGGTCTCACGAAATCGGCATCATTGTCCTGAGACGCTGCGTGCGGCCGATGTCGCCGATCGAGCGCAAGGTCTTGGCCGCCGAGCTTGCGCACACGCTCGGCGAGCGGATCGGTCGTGGCGAAGATCTGATCGCCGTGCTCGTCGAGCAGGAGATGGTAGTCGCGAAAATGCGGGCCATTCATGTGCCAATGGAAGTTCTTGGTCTTGAGGTAGAGGGCGAAAGCGTCCGCCACGAGGCCGTTGAGGGAGTGAGTGAGCGCCGCGACGGCGTTCTTCGACAAATCCGTCGGCGTATCGAGGGATTCGGGCAAGGCCTTGCGCGGCATCGCGACTTGGTGCGCCGTTCCAAGGTGGCGCGGCCATGGCCGCATTGCGCGGCTTGGCCGTCGCGTCCGGAATTCGAGGTGCGATTCGTCTTCAAAAGCTTGCGCATGAACTTAAGCTTTCCTGCTCGAGCCTATCTTTTGAGGGATTTGGGGTCGACATCAGCGGCCGGCGCCTTTCAAGAGCACGCATCCCGCTCATGGTTAAACCGCCAACCGTTCCTCTCGGTTGCATGCCCAGCCCTCATCCCCGCAAAAAACTTAGCCCTTTTCGAAACGACATGATTTCGATCAGCCCGAAATCAAGTCGAAGAATGTGATACTGTCACGAATATCGAGCTTGTCCAGCTGTGACCGTCCAGCTTTATCTTATCGCATATGCTTACCTGAGCCAGTTGATTATCAAACTTGGCTCACTGACTGACGTAATTTTCGCATAAAAACCAGTTTCCACCTTTTCTGGATCATGCTCAAGGGCGTCGCACTCCCGGCGTGATCCGCATGGGAGCGCCGGACGAGGGAGGCGCCCCCTGGCGCTCGCTTCCACCGCGGCCCCTCAGCTTCGAGGTCGACGGGTGAAAACGCGAAAGCCTTTTCGCAAGCGGTCGCGTTCTTCAGATATTGTCCCGCCTCGAGCCGCGCCTTGTCGCGATGCTGGCGCAGATCGAAAAGCGCGCCTCGCATATCCGAGATCGCGTCGCGGCACACACCGACGATCGCCTCATAGCGAGGCATGTCGAGCCCCGCCTTCATCGCCACCGCCTCATCCGTCAGCGCGGCCCATTGGCTGTATCTCGTGCCGCCTTCGATCAGGATGAGCGAGAGCTTCGCGGTCAACAACGTCTCTTGAGGGTCGGCCAGCATCTCGGCGAGGAAATCCTCCTCGCCGGCGTAATATTTGAACTCGCCGAGTAGTCCCGTGGAATATTCGGCGTACCAGTTCCGCACGCAGTCCTCATCCTGCTCCTGGCACTGACCGGGATCGTATTTCTGAAGCTCGACCGCGTAGGCCCGCCTGCTCTTTCCATCGAACGACAGGATCGCGATGCCGAACCCCAAGCAGGATGCATGCAATTCGCCGATGCATCGCGCCTTATAGCGCGACGAGCGCCGTCAATACAAAGGCGCGGGAACCGACAGAGCGCGACCGGTGAGCGCCTCAACGGACTTTCGCCGGCGTGCGCGAAAACGCGCAACGCCGGCTCGAGCCTTACGCAGCCTTGGCGCGCGTCGCCGCGCTGATCGCTTCGTAGATCGCGAAGCGGTGTCGCCGGCATGTCGATATGGCGAATGCCGTAGGCACGGTCGAGCGCGTCGACGACGGCATTCATCACCGTGCCCGCTCCCGCGATCGTGCCGGCTTCGCCCGCGCCCTTCACGCCGAGCGCGTTGGTGGTGCAGGGCACGTTGCGCGTCTCGAAAACGAAGCTCGGCGTGTCCTCGGCGCGCGGCACCGCATAATCCATGAAGGAAGCGGTGACGAGCTGGCCATCCTCGCCGTAGACGGTGCGCTCGAGGAGCGCCTGGCCGATGCCTTGCGTGATGCCGCCATGCACCTGGCCCGCGAGGAGGAGCGGATTGAGCACCACGCCGAAATCGTCGACGATGGTGTAGGCGAGGATCTTCGTGTTGCCGGTCGCGGGATCGATCTCGACCTCGCAGATATGCGTGCCGTTCGGGTAAGTGCCTTCCGGCGGGCAGGTAATTTCCGTCCGCCGAAAGATTGCTCGCTTTGACACCGGGAAGCGCCGCGATCTGGGCATAGCCGATCGCCTTGTCGGTTCCCACGACCCGGATCGTGCCGTCGACGACCTCGAGATCGCCGGGCGCCGCCTCGAGCGCCTGGGCCGCGAGGCCCTTGAGCTTGTCGACGAGCAGGGTCGCGGCCGCCGCGACGGCGGCTCCCCCGACCGGGATCGAGCGCGAGCCGCCCGTGCCGCCGCCCGTCTTCACCTGATCCGAATCTCCCTGGACGAGGCCGATCCTCTCGAGCGGCAGATCGAGATGCTGCGAGGCGATCTGCGCATAGGCGGTGGCGTGGCCTTGGCCGTTCGACTGGGTGCCGACGAGGATGGTCGCCGAACCATCCTTCTCGATGCGCACCACGGCGTCCTCGGCCGCGCCGAAAGCGCAGATCTCGATGTAGCTCGCAAGCCCGATGCCGCGGATCATGCCGCGCTTCCTCGACGCGCGCAGCCGCTCCTTGAAGCTCGCCCAGCCGGCGACCTCCATGGCCCGATTGAGATGGCCCTCGAACTCGCCCAAATCGTAGACGCGCCCCATCGCCGTCTTGTAGGGCATCTGCTTGGGCTTGATGAAGTTGCGGGCCCTGATCTTATCCGGCGAGAGCCCCATCTCGCGCGCCGCGAGATCGACGAGGCGTTCGATGAGATAGGCGGCCTCCGGGCGGCCGGCGCCACGATAGGCATCCACGGGAAGCGTGTTCGAATAGAGGCCGCGGAAGCGGAAGTAGGTGCCCGGGATGTCGTAAAGGCCGGGCGCCATCAGCCCAGCGAGCGAGGGAATGAAGGGCGCGAAGGCCGACAGATAGGCGCCCATGTCGGAGAGGACGTCGATCTTGAGGCCGAGGATGCGCCCTTTCCGATCGAGCGCGAGCTCGGCCTCGGTGATATGGTCGCGTCCTTGCGAATCGCCGAGGAAATGCTCGGCGCGGTCGCCGATCCAGACGACCGGACGGCCTACTCGCTTGGCGGCCTCGGCCGCGAGCGGATATTCGCGATAGCAAAAGGCCTTGGTGCCGAAGCCGCCGCCGACATCGCCCGTCGTGACGTGCACCTTCTCCTTCGGCACCTTGAACACCGCATCCGCGAGCACGTCGCGAATGCCGTGCACGCCTTGGCTGCCGAGACTGAGATGGAAGCGCTCGGAGCGCTGATCGTGGCTCGCGACGACGGCGCGCGTCTCCATGTAGTTCGTGACGAGACGATTGTTCACGATTTTGAGCTTCGTCACATGATCGGCCTTGGCGAAGCCGGCCTCGGCCTTCTCCTTCGAACCCATCTCGGCGTCGAAGACGATATTGCCCTTGCGCTGCGGCCAGACGAGCGGCGCTCCGGGCTTCATCGCGGCCGTGATGCCGTTGACCGCCGGCAGGTTCTCGTATTCGACGACGATGGCTTCGGCCGCGTCGCGCGCCTGCGCGAGCGTGTCGGCGACCACGAAGGCCACCATGTCGCCGACATGGCGCACCACATCCTGTGCGCAGGAGCGGATAGGGAACGGCCTCCATCGGCGTACCGTCCGCATTGGCGACGGGAGCAAGGCACGGCAGGCCGCCGAGATGGGGGATGTCGGCGGCGGTCAACACGAGCAGCACGCCCGGCATGCTTGCGGGCCCGGTCGACATCGGTGATGCGAAAGCGCGCATGAGCGTGAGGTGAGCGCAGCACGAAGGCGCGCGCCGCGTTCCTGCGGAAGCCTGTCGCTCGTGTATTCGCCTTTCCCGGTGATGAGGCGCTCATCCTCGACGCGCCTTGCGGGTTGGCCGATGCCGAATTTCATGGGACGCATGATGGAGGCTCGCTTTCAAGAAGAAGGAATTCCGCTCGCGTCGTCGGCGACCCGAACCGGAAGGCTTGGGCGAACCGAGTTGCACGGAAGTGAACCAGGGTCGCAATCCTTGCGCCAATTTGGCGCGTAGCGCGAAAGACGGCAACCCCAGGCTCGGCATGGCGCGAATCCACCAGGCGCGGGCTCGGCGAAATCTTGCCGATGGTTCGAGCTCCTCGGAGCAGAGCCGAGCGAGCCAGCAAAGTGGCTTTACGCATCTGCATCGAGCGAAAAGTGGACAGATTTCTCAATCTCTTGCTAGACTGTCTAGATGGAAATTTCCAGTGGCGAAAAAAGACAATGGTTCAATGGCAGCTCCAGGACGCCAAGAACAGGTTCAGTGAGGTCGTGCAGCGCGCCAAACGTGAGGGCCCGCAAACCGTGACTTTGCGGGGTGAACGGGCAGCCGTCATTCTCTCGTCCGCGGATTACGACCGCCTCACGCAAGCTCGTCCGAGCCTGGTCGATGATCTCTTGACCGGACCCTTGTTTGACGATGAGCTTGCGCATGCGATCGTGAGACGCGCCAAGCGTCCGAGCCGCGATGTCATTTTGTGATGTATCTCATCGATACGAATGTCGTCTCCGAAGCCCGGCGCGGCACAAAGGAGGCCGTATCCTGGCTTCGGTCCGTCGACCCGCTCAGCGTTTTTCTCAGCGTCATCACGCTCGGGGAGGTGATGCGGGGCATCGTCCTCAAGCAAAAGTCGGATCCGAGGGCCGCGGCCCGCCTAACGGAATGGCTGCAGAAGCTGCGTCACGATCATGCTGATCGCATCTTGCCGATCACGGACCGGATCGCCGTGGAATGGGGGAGGCTCTCCGCATTGCGCCCGCGAGGGGACGCCGATGGCCTCATCGCGGCCTCCGCCATCGTCCACGACCTGATCATCGTCACCCGCAACGTCGGCGATTTCAACGATACAAAGGCCTCGGTTATCAATCCTTGGGACGCCCGGTCGGTCGTTCGACGAACGCAAAGGCCCTGACCACTTGGCCAGGAGCGATGCCCGAGATGGCCGGGTGATCTCGCCCCGTTCCATCGGTTTCCCCCGGTCGCTGCCGCTCGCGGGCGGGAAGGATACGGCCCCGGCCTATTACGTCAGAACCGCACCTTCAACCCGCCCGAGACGGAGTGCTCCTGCAAGCGCTGGCTGAGCCTGCCGTCGTAATCGACGAAGACCTTGGCGTCGGGCGATAGCTCCATGCTCAAGCCCGCGCCCACGAGCGCGGCGTCGCGGCCGAAGTTGATGCCGGTCGCGGAGAAGGAGCTTCCCGGCACGGCGACGAGCGACGGCGCCGAGCGTCTGCGAGGCATCGAGGAACTCATGGCTCCAGCCGACACGAAGCTCAGGCGTGAGCGTGCCGGTAATTCGCCAACGCGATGCGCGAGGTCAGGCGCACCCCGAGCGTCGTCGCGAAGGAGTTGCCGTCCGCGCTATTCACCGAGAGCGCGCCGAAGCCGCCCGTCTCGCTGAAGCCGTCGATATGGGCATGCACGTAGTCGAGCGCCGCGTAGGGCGTGACGTTCACATTAACGCCGGCAGCGGGCAGCCCCCAATGGTAGCCGGCCTCGGCATGGCCGGCGTAGCTTTGGCCCGAGGGTGAGGATGTCGCGTCACCCGGAAGGCCGAAGGGCGTGAGCAAACGCGAGGTCGAGAAGTCGTTGAAGCTCACGACCGCGCTGCCGAGCCCGTACCAAGGGCCGCCGGCCCAGCCGGCGTAAGCCGCGCCCTGGTAGGAGCTCACATTCGTGCGCGAGCCGTCCTTGAAGCTCGCGGACGACGCCACATAGGTCGCCGCGACTCCCGCGACGATGCCGTGATCGAAGCGCCAATCGACGCCGCCGATCAAGGGCGCTGCGCGGTTCACGCCATAGCCAGGCGCCGCCCCCGTCCCCGAGGCGCTGCCGAACTGATCGGCGCCGCGCACCCAGAGATTGGGATGGCCGATCGGCGTCGCATTCGCGTTGCCGGAGGCCGCGCCCTCCCACGCCCCCTCGCCGAGCACGCCGCCGCTCGCGACGAGGCGGTCCTGCACGGCTTGGCCGAGCACTTGCGGCGCGTCGAGGCCGAGCCGCAGGCTTTGCGTCAGATCCTGCGCGCTCGCCGCGAGGCCGGATGGGCTCAAGGCCAAGGTGGCGTCGAGTGCATTCGGGGTCGCCGCATCCGGCGAGAGGCTCGCGCTAAAAAGCGTGATCGGTGATGTGACGCTTGCGAAGTTGCCTGAGAGCGGTGGGTCCGCCGCGATGGCGTTCTTGAAAACCGTCGTGTGTTGCGCCGCGAGCGCGAAGAGGCTGCTGGCCACCGGAACGAGCTCCAAGCTGCCGCCGCGCAGATTGATCGTGCCGGCGCTCAAGGTCGGGTAGGTGCCCGGCGCCGTGCTTTGCGTCACGTTGAAGACGAGCGTGCCGCCCGTCTGCGTATACGTCCCGAAGCCGGTGATGCTTTGCGTCGGCGAGAGCACGATGCGCCCGCCGGTGACGTTCAGCACGTCGGCGTTCGCGTTCCCGGAGCCGATGACGCTGCCGACGAGCGCGCCGCCCGCCTGGTTCACCACCGTCGCGCCGCCGATCTCGCGCGAAAGGTCGATCGCGGCGGTGCTCCCCGTGATCGTGCCGGTGTTCGTGATGCCGCCCGGAACCGGCACCACGATCGCGGCCCCGGTGCCGCCGGCCCCGTTGGTGCCGAGCGCGCTGACCGTCCCCGAATTGACGATCGCGCCCGTGAAGACGCCCGTATGGACAATGGCCTTGCTCGCCGTGCCGACGGCGATGCCGATGGCCCTCTCTCCGACGCCGGATGCATTCGCCTGAATGCTGCCGGCATTGAACACGCTGCCGATGATCGTGCCCGGCGTCGCGACCCCGCCGTTCTTCTCGACCGGATTCGCGAAGCCGATGATGATGCCTTCCGCCGATCCCGGAATGCTCCCGGCCGCCGTGCCGGAGACGCTCGCCGCGATCATCCCATTGTTGACGACACTGCCGATGAGGGTGCCGCCAGTGGCGCTGGATTTGGCCGCCGTGGCGCTCCCGCCGCCCGCGAAAGCCACGATGGCCTGGGCATTGGCGGCGGTGGCGGCGGTGGAACTGGCGACGATCGTGCCGTTATTGACAATGTCGCCCCGGAAGACGCCCCCGGTGCTACGCGCCGCCGATGAATGGGCGACACCGCCACCGGCCGTGACCGCGATGCCGGTCGCGAAGGGCAGGATTTGAGCGACGGCCTTGGCGCTGGCGCTGACGACGCCGGTGTTGGTGATGCTCGTGGTGACCAGCGCTCCGCCGCCCACCGAATCGTTGAAGCCGCCATTGGCGCTCGCGCTCGATTCCGGTCGCAAGGACAAAATTTGTTGTGCCAGGCGCGAACACGCCGACCGCGTTGCCGGATCCCAAGGCAGTGGCGGTGATCATCCCGGAATTGAGGATCGCGCCGGTCAGCGTGCCGCCCACTCCCCGGCCTACCCCTCCACCAGCGGAAACGCCCACTCCCTCCGCCGTCGCGGAATTTTGGCCGCTGCCGTTCTCGCTCGCGACGACCGAAGCGGTGATCGTCCCCGCATTGGTGATGTTTCCCGTGAAATTCCCGCCTCGGGCCACGGCCTGCTGGCGCTCACCGGGCTGAAGCCGCCGAATGCCGACACGGAGATGCCGAAGGCCACCGTGGAAGCCGCGCTGGCACCTCCATTCGTCGGCGCCGTGACGGTGGTGTCGCCGGTGGCGCTTGCCATGATGCTGCCGGAGTTCGCGATGTTGCCGTTGATGCTCCCGCCGCCGGCCGTCGCCATACTCGCCTGGGCATTTCCACCGAAAGCCGAGACCAAGAGTCCGGTGGCGCTGGCGCTCGATTGCGCTTGCGAATTTGCGTTGCCGGTGTCGCTGAGCGTCGCCATGTGGGAGAGGTTCGCGGTGATGGTGCCGGCATTGGTGATGCCGCCGCTGATGCTGCCGCCCGCTGCCGTCACCCCAGCGGCGTTCCCTGTGCCTCCAACGGCATTGACGGAAAGCCCGTTCACGTTGGGAGAGGCAATGGCAAAACCCTGGCCCGAGACGGAGAAGGTGCTCGTCACGATGAGTGTCGCGCCGATCGTGGCGGTATTCGTGATCGTCGAGGTGATCTGCCCGGCGGTCGGGGAGTTGAGGCCCCCGAGAGCGGTGATCGCTTCTCCGTTGACCGTGACAACCGGGAAAAAATTGCCGCCTCCGGTGAAGGATAGCGGTGCCGTGCCCTGGGATAGGATCGTCCCGCTATTCGCGATCGCGCCGGTGAAGACGCCGCCGGTCACGAGGCTCAGCCCGCTGGCTTGGAGCGTCTGCTTGACCGCATTACCGGGAAGGCTGACCGAGGCGTCGATGCTGCCGGTATTGGTGATGCCACCCGAGATCGCCCCGATCGTCACGAGAATGCCGGCAGCGGCTTGAGCGCCCATCGCGTCGATGGTGCCTGAGTTCACGATTCCGCCACCGATCGTGCTGTTCGCCACGAACAGCGCCGCCGTCGTGCCGTTCGCGTTTGCTTTCCCCGGGGTGATCGTCCCGGCGTTGGTCACGGCGCCCGTGACGGTCGAGCCGGTGATCACGATCGAGGTGGTCGCCTGGCCGGCGGGGTTGGTGACGGTCGCGACGGTCTGGTTTGTGATCGTCTGCCCCGCCTTCACCGGCGCTCCGAGAAGCAGCGCCGCGAGCGAAGTGGTGGCGAGAAGCGAAGCGTGAGACGTGAGGGCGCGAGGCCTCGGGGAGCGCAAGAAAGCTTTCGGCACGCGGGAAGCCCCCCGGAGGTGAGAAAAATGGAGATTCGCGAATCTCCTTGTTAGCCTTCACTAGCAAGGGAGGACGAAAGCGTAAAGCGGAGGCCAAAACAACAGGCACGATCATATGAGCGCTCGTTGGCCCTTTTCTCGCATCATGGCCGCATCTTCGCCACGTGAAGGGCAGGCCTGGAGTATGCTGCTCGCTGGGATGAGGCACTGCCCCCTTGCGTGATAACGTAGTTCGGTGACATCTTACCATTTCCCCTATTGAACCATTCACATAAGTGAGGGTCAAAAAAGGGAAATAGTAAGCTGTCAACGAATTAGCCGCAAAGAGAGGGAGAAGCGGGCGCCCTTAGCCCGTCTCCACGGGTTCGCCGGCCGCGGTCCATTCGAGCATCGAGCCCGGGAAATGCGCGTCGTAGCGGAGGCCCGCCGCGCGCGAGGCCGCGATCGCCTTCAAGGTGCGCACGCCCGAACGGCAGCTGAACACCACCGTCTGGCCAGGCTGCGGGGCGATCGCGCCCGGGTCGAAGATCGAGAGCGGGACATTCACTGCGCCCGGTATATGCGCCTGCGCAAATTCATGGGGCTCGCGCACATCGACGAGAAGGATGGAGCGTGAGGCGAGACCGTCCTTCAGCTCGTCGAGCGTGAAATCGCGTTGGTCGCTCATCGCAGCGCCGAAGGCAATATGCTTGCCGGCTCGACGGACCCGATCGGGCCTGACCGGGCGTATCGACTTCCACAAGGTGGAGGATGATCCATCGTCATTCCCTTGCAACTGTCACCCTGGCTGATGCTAACACACGTCCCATCACGCCGGCAAAGGCATCGCTTCGTTCATATTCCGTTTGACGCCATTGCAATTCTAGCTACAATCTGGCCAGAATGCGGTTCGAGATATACTTCGCCCCTGAAGCCGTAGAAGATTTGAAGAGGCTCTCGGCGCATGTCCGAGCTGAAGTGCGGACGGCGATCCAAACGCATCTTAGGCACGAGCCGAAAAAGACAAGTCGGAGCCGTATCAAGCGGCTTCGCGGACTTGGCCGACCGCAGTTTAGGCTCCGTGTAGGCGAAATCAGGGTGTGCTACGATGTTTCGGACCGGGACGTCGAAATTTTGGCCATCGTGGCAAAATCGGAGCTGGAATCTTGGCTGAGGCAATTCGGAAATCCAGAATGAGGCAGGTCCCGCTATCGGAAGCGAAGGACGATTTTTCGCGACTTCTCCGCGAGGCCGGCAAGCATGACATCGTCATCACGCGGCACGGCAAACCGGCCGGCGTGCTGATCGGCTTCGAGACCGAGGATGATTGGTTCGAATATCGGCTCGAGACCGATCCGAGGTTTCTTCAACGGATCGAAAAAGCCCGGGCGAGCTTACGCGCCGGACGCCGAATTCGTATCGAAGACTTGGATATCAAAACCTTGGATATCGAAGACTTGGACATCGAAACCTTAAATATCGAACGCGTGGATTCCGACAAAAAGGCATGATTTCCGGATTTTTTTCAGGTCATGCTCCGACTAATCGAACAGGCTCGAAACGCTCTCTTCCTTCGCGGTGCGCGCGATCGCCTCCCCGATCAGCGGCGCGATCGGCAAGCGTGCGGATGTTGGGCGCGCTCTTCTGCTCGGGCGTCGGCGCGATGGTGTCGCTCACGACGAGCTCGCGCAGCCGCGATTTCATGACGCGGTCGACCGCCCCGCCGGACAGCACGCCATGGGTGATATAGGCGAGCACGTCCTTGGCGCCCTGGGCGATCAGCGCATCGGCGGCGTTGCACAAGGTGCCGCCCGAATCGACGATGTCGTCGACCAGGATGCAGGAGGTGCCCTCGACCGAGCCGATGATGTTCATCACCTCCGATTCGCCGGCCCGCTCGCGCCGCTTGTCGACGATCGCGAGCGGCGCGCCGATGCGCTTGGCGAGCGCGCGCGCCCGCACCACGCCGCCGACATCGGGCGAGACCACCGTGAGGTTGCTCGAGGTCCATCCGCTCCTTGATGTCGCGCACCATGACGGGCGCGGAGAACAGATTGTCGAGCGGGATGTCGAAGAAGCCCTGGATCTGGCCGGCATGCAGATCGACGGTGAGCACCCGGTCGGCGCCCGCGCGCGTGATCAGATTGGCGACGAGCTTCGCCGAGATCGGCGTGCGGCCGGTCGAGCGACGGTCCTGCCGCGCATAGCCGAAATAGGGTATCACGGCGGTGATCCGCTTCGCCGAGGAGCGGCGCAACGCATCGATGATGATGAGCAGCTCCATCAAATGGTCATTCGCCGGATAGGAGGTCGATTGGATCACGAACACGTCCTGGCCGCGGACGTTTTCCTGGATCTCGACGAAGATTTCCATGTCGGCGAAGCGGCGCACCGAGCAGGCGGTGAGCGGCAGTTCGAGATATTCTCCGATCGCCTCGGCCAGCGCGCGGTTCGAATTGCCGGCAACGAGTTTCATCGGTTGCGCCATGCTCTGCCTCCGGAGGCGCCATCCGCCTCGCCCGGCCGGCTCTTATCAACCTTCGCGGCGAGGAACAATGCTGGCGATCAAGCGCTCGAGGCGGTCGACGCCAGGCGAAGCCTCAGCTCGGCAGGCTCGGCGCCGCCACCCGGCGGCGGCGAAGCCAGGAGCGGCGCGCGAAACGCGCGTCCTTGGCGTGCGCGCTTTGCACATTGTCGATGAACTGGCGCGGTCGAGGCCGCCCAGCTGAAGGTGAGCGCGTGGGCGCGCGCCTTCTCGCGCGGGATGGCGAGCGCGGCGATCGCCGCCTTGGCGAGATCGTGATCGAGCGACGCCGGCGCCGCTCTCGCCGATGACGTCGATCGGTCCCGGCGACCGGAAAGCCCGCAACCGGCAGGCCCGACGCCAAGGCTTCGAGCAGCACGATGCCGAAGGTGTCGGTGAGGCTCGGGAAGACGAAGACATCGGCGCTCGCATAGGCCGCGGCGAGCGCTTCTCCCTGCAGCGCGCCGGCGAAATGCGCCTGCGGGAAGCGCGTCTCGAGCGCGCGCCGCGCCGGGCCGTCGCCGACGACGAGCTTCGAGCCCGGGAGGTCGAGCGAAAGGAACGCGCCGAGGTTCTTTTCGACGGCGAGGCGCCCGCAAGTGAGGAAGATCGGTCGCGGCAGATCGAAGCGCGCGCTTCGTCGCGCGGCCGGAACATCTCGGCGTCGACGCCGCGCGACCAGCGCATCAGGCGCTTGAAGCCGCGCGCAGGCAAGCTCGCGCTCGAGCGTCGCGGTCGCGACCATGACGCCCGATCCCGAATTGTGGAAACTCGCGCATCAGGGCGTAGGTCAGGCGGGCCGGCGCGATGAAGCGCGCCGCGAGATATTCCGGAAAGCGCGTGTGGTAGCTCGTGGTGAAGGGGCGGCCGCGATCGCAGGCAGGCGAGACGCGCGCAGAGGCCGAGCGGCCCTTCGGTCGCGATGTGGATGTAGTCGGGCTCGGCCGCCTCGATGCGCGCCGCGATCGCGCCCGGCCGCGTCAAGGCGACGCGCACCTCGGCGATAGGTCGGCAACGGCACGGTGCGGAAGGTCTCGGGCGTGATCATCGCGATCTCGACGCCGAGACGCGGGGCTTCGCGCAACAAATTCTCGAGCGAGCGCACCACCCCGTTCACCTGCGGCGCCCAGGCGTCGGTGACGATGAGGATACGCGTCAAGCCGCCGCGTCCAGGAGCGGTGGACGCGCCGCCGCGCGGCCGGCCGAAGCGCGGGCGCCCGGCGCCGCGCGTCGAGCCAGCGGATGATCTCGAAGCGCCCGTCGAGGTGCTCGACGAGCGCGGTGCAGCTTTCGACCCAGTCACCGCTGTTGAGATAGGTGATGCCGTCGTAATGCTCGATCGCGGCGTGGTGGATGTGACCGCAAACGATGCCGTCGACGCCCTCGCGACGGGCTTCCGCCACCAGGACTTCCTCGAAGCGGCCCATATGGTTCACCGCCTGCTTCACCTTGTGCTTCGCCCAAGCCGACAAGGACCAATAGGTGAAGCCGAGGCGACGTCGCACCCCATTGACCTGCCGGTTGAGCCAGAGCGCGACATTATACAGCACGTCGCCGACCGAGGCGAGCCAGACCGCGTGGCGCACCACCATGTCGAACTGGTCCCCGTGCAGGACGAGGAAGCGGCGTGCCGTCGACGGTGGTGTGCACCACGCGATCGACGATCTTCACGCCGCCGAATTTGAGGCCGAGGAAATTGCGCAGGAACTCGTCGTGGTTGCCCGGGATGTAGATGATCTTGGTGCCCTTGCGCGCCTTGCGCAACAGCTTCTGCAGCACGTCGTTATGGCCTTGCGGCCAATACCAGCCCGAGCGCCGGAGCCGCCAGCCGTCGATCAGATCGCCGACGAGATAGAGCGTCTTCGCGTCGTAAGCTCTTGAGGAAATCGAGGAAGTGCTCGATCCTGGCTCGACCTCGTGCCGAGATGCAGGTCGGAAACGAAGATCGCGGCGACCTTCGTTTTCGAATCAGCATCAGGATGATCGAGCATGCTCAATCGATAGAACCGAACTGCATTTCAATTTGATGACAAGTCCAAAGGCGGATAGCGGAGAGCGGAGTTGAAGAGGCAAGGGGCACCCTTTTCCGCTCATCGCCGCGAAGGCGGCGATCCAGTCCTCCTTGCTCTTCCATTACGGGTCTCGATTCCCCCTGTTTCGCCGGAATGAGCGGGTTCCTACCATCTCGCGCGCTTTTCTTGCGCGGCTGAAGCCCTGCGATAGCAACCGGCCCATGAAAACCGACAAGGCCAATCGCCTGAAAGCCCGCTTGCCGCGCGGCCTTGCCGATCGCGGCGCGTCCGAGATCGCCGCCACCGAGCGCATGCTCGCCAAGATCCGCGAGGTCTATGAGCGTTACGGCTTCGAGCCGATCGAGACGCCCTTCATCGAATACAGCGACGCGCTCGGCAAGTTCCTGCCCGACCAGGATCGGCCGAATGAGGGCGTGTTCTCCTTCAAGGACGACGACGAGCAATGGCTGTCGCTGCGCTATGATCTCACCGCGCCGCTCGCCCGCCATGTCGCCGAGCATTTCGACGCGCTGCCGAAGCCTTTCCGCAGCTATCGCGCCGGGTGGGTGTTCCGCAACGAAAAGCCGGGGCCCGGCCGCTTTCGGCAATTCATGCAATTCGACCCGA
This sequence comes from uncultured Alphaproteobacteria bacterium, assembly GCA_963713805.1. Lineage (GTDB taxonomy): Bacteria > Pseudomonadota > Alphaproteobacteria > Rhizobiales > Beijerinckiaceae > GAS188. The sequence continues at coordinate 481,776 of CAVQNF010000039.1, forward strand.
CACGGTCGGCGCCGCATCGCCCGCGGCTGATGCCGAAATGTGCATGATGATGGCCGACGTCGATGGAAGCGGTGGGCATCGCGCGCGGCGAGTATGTGGTGAAGGTCAGCAGCCGGAAATTGCTCGAGGGCCTGCGCGAGGGTCTCGCCAGCGGCGGCGACATCGGCGAAACCCAATGGCTCGGCGTGCTGCGCTCGATCGACAAGCTCGATCGACTAGGCCCCCAAGCGGCGTGTTCCAGCTCTTGACCGGCGGCCGCAAGGACGAGAGCGGCGATATCGCCAAGGGCGCCGGCCTTGCGCCGGCGCAGGCCGATCATGTGATGCGCTTTCTCGGCTTTTCGGGTGACGCGTCGGAAGGGACGACCGCCTACAAGGAGGATGAGGGCGCTCCGCGACCTACCGAGGGAAAATCTCGCCCGCTTGACCTGGCTCGAGGAGAAGGTCGCGTTCGGGCCGACCGGCCGGCAAGGCCTTCTCGATCTCAAGACCATCGCGCGATTCGACGAGCGCCGCGGCTATGACGAGAGCCAGCATCCTCATCGACCGTTCCGTCGTGCGCGGTCTCGAATATTACACGGGCCCCGTGTTCGAGGCGGAGCTCACTCTTCGAGGTGCCGAACGAGAAGGGCGAGCCCGTGGTGTTCGGCTCGGTCGGCGGCGGCGGGCGCTATGACGGCCTCGTCGGCCGCTTCCGCGGCGAGGACGTGCCGGCGACCGGCTTCTCCATCGGCGTCTCGCGCCTGTTCTCGGCGCTCAAGGCGGTGAAGAGCCCGATCGTCACCGGCGCCGCCGAGCACGGACCGGTGGTGGTGCTCGTCATGGATCGCGAGCGGGTCGAGGATTACCAGCGCATGGCCGCGGCACTGCGCTTTGCCGGCATCAAGGCCGAGATGTATCTCGGCGGCGCCGGCATGAAGGCGCAGATGAAATATGCCGACAAGCGCGGCTCGCCGCTCGTCGTGATCCAAGGCGGCGACGAGAAGGCGACGGGCGAGGTGCAGATCAAGGACCTCGTCGAAGGCGCGCGGCAGGCCAAGGCCATCGCCTCGCACGAAGATTACAAGGCCGCGCGACCGGCCCAATTCGCCGTGCCCGAGGCAAAGCTCGTCGAGGCGGTGCGCGAGGCGCTCGCGCGCCAGAGGACGGGGTGAGAGCGACACGCATCACCGGGTAAGCGGAGCAACGCTTGAAGGACGCCTTGAAATGAAAGACGACGATTTTGAATTGGTGCGCGGCAGCGGCGATATTTACAGCGACTTCGGCCGGCCCAACGCGGGGCTCGAGCAAGCACCGCGCCGTTGTCGCCGCGAAGATCACTCGCAACCTCGATCAGCGCAAGCTCTCAACTCGCGACGCCGAAAGACTGACCGGCGTGGCGCATTCCGAGTTTTCCCGCATCCGTAATGCGCAGCTTCGCCGCTTCACGCTCGACCGGATGATCACGATCCTCGGCAAGCTCGATGCGGACGTTGAGGTGCGAGTGACTTTTAAGATGCGCCGGCACGGTTCTCGTCCGGCACGTCGCGCCGCTTGATCCACTGATCCTGCCTGACCCGCAAAAATATCGGTGGATCGCCCGGCCCAGTTGCCCGGTGAGAGCCCCTACCCTCCCCGATCGAGCGCGCTTTCGTGCCAGCGACGCAACAGCAGATGCGAGACGAGCGCCAGCACCGCATAGACGAGGATGCCGGTCGAGCGAGATCAGCAGCAAAGCCGCGAACATGCGCGGGATGTTGAGGCGATAGCCCGATTCGACGATGCGGTAGGCGAGGCCCGAGCCCTGCCCGGCCGAGCCCGCCGCGATCTCGGCGACCACCGCCCCGATGAGCGCAAGGCCGCCCGCGATGCGCAAGCCGCCGAGGAAATAGGGCAAGGCCGAGGGCGCGCGCAACAGCACGAGCTCGCGCCAGCGTCCCGCTCCGTAAAGCTTGAAGAGGTTGCGCAGGTTGCGGATCGGTCGAGGCGAGGCCGAGCGTCGTGTTCGACAGGATCGGGAAGAAGGCGACGATGAAGGCGCAGACGAGGATCGCCGTTCCCGAATTGAGATAGACGAGAAGCAGCGGCGCGATCGCGACGATCGGCGTCACCTGCAAGATCACCGCGAAGGGATAGAGCGAGCGCTCGATCAGCCGCGATTGCGCGAAGATGACGGCGATGAGGACACCGCCGAAGGTCGCGAGCAAAAGCGCGATCGCCATGGTGCGCAAGGTGACGAGGAGCGAGAGCGAGAGCGTGCCCCAATCCTTGATGAGCGTCGCGATGACGACGCTCGGCGCGGGCAGGATGAAGGGCTCGATCCCGTTCACCCGGACGACGAATTCCCACAAGCCCGATCGGCGACGGAGAAAACGACGATCGGCAAGAGGATGCCGACGAGGCGCGCCCTCGAGTCGATGCGCCGGCGGCCGCCCGGCGAGGTTCCGGCCGTCTCGGCTTCATCGTCCGGCGCGGTGATGTGCGGAAGTTCGAGGCTCACATGTGATCCTTCGCGTCCATCGCGCCGTGCAAGGCGTCCGATGCCTTGGCGCAGGCGTCGAGATAGGTGCTTTCGCGCCGGAAATGCTCCTCGCGCGGCAAGCGCCGCGTCGATGCCGATCTCGGCGATGATGCGGCCTGGCCGCGCCGCCATCACCGCGATGCGCGTCGAAAGATAGGCGCTCTCGTAGATCGAATGAGTGACGAAGATGACCGTGCAGCCGATCTCCTGCTTCAAGCGCATCAGATCGTCATTGAGCTTGAAGCGGGTGATCTCGTCGAGCGCGGCGAAGGGCTCGTCCATGAGGAGCAGGCTCGGGCGGGTGACGAGGGCGCGCGCGATCGAGACGCGCATCTTCATGCCGCCCGAGAGCTCGCGCGGCACGGCCTTCTTGAAATCGGAAAGGCCGACGAGCGAAAGCGCCTCCTCGATGCGCGGAAGCGCGTCGCGGAAGGACCAGCCGGCGAGCCGAAGCGGCAGGAAGACATTCGACTCGACGCTCGCCCAGGGCATCAGCGTCGGATCCTGGAAGACGAAGCCGATGCTCGGGCGCGCCGTGCGCGCCGCCCGTTCGCCCATTCGATCTTGCCCGAAGCTCGCCGGCTCGAGCCCGGCGATGAGACGCAGCGCCGTCGACTTGCCGCAGCCGGAAGGGCCGAGGAGCGACAGGAATTCGCCCGCGCGCACGCAAAGGTCGAGCCGCGCAAGCGCGGTGATGCCGTTCTTGAAATTCCTTCGAGACGCCGCGTCAGCGTGACGAGCGGCTCGCCCACGCCCGTCCTCCATCCGCCGAGAGCGCGGCGCCCTCGCGCGAGCGGGCTGCGCGGACCGGCCGAAGGGGAGGGCCGATGCGTTCATGATCGGCGACAGAGCGAGGCTTGTCGGCTCGCGCATCGCCAGGGGCGATCGCACGGCGCCATCGCTCGCGACACGGCGATGCGCGGTCTGAAGCTTTCGCGCGAGCCGCTGCTTCGGGCGCCCACTTCGCGCTCATCGCTTCGGCGTCGGTCATTTCGGCCGCAGGTCCACGCCGACGCCCTTGTTCACGAATTGCAGCGTGTAGGACTTCTTGTAGTCGAGCCCTTGCGGCAGGACGCCGGCCTTGGCCATCTGTTCGTAGAAGCTCTTCATGCGCGCGTCCGACATGGCGCCGATGCCGTTCTTCGAGGAAATCCCCGGAATCGACGATGCCGTATTCCTTCAGCTTGGCGATCGAGAAGGCGATCTGCTCGTCCGTCATCTCGGGATTGTCTTTCTTGATCAGCTCATTGGCGGCTTTGTTGTCGCCGTAGAGATAATGATACCAGCCGATCGCGCGTGGCATCGACGAAGCGCTGCACCACGTCGGGATTCTTCTCGACGAAATCGCGGCGACCCTCGATCGTCGTCGCCGACCGTGTCGAAGCCGTTGTCGGCGAGCAGGAAGACATTCGGCTTGAAGCCGCCGACTTTCTCGACCGCATAGGGCTCGGACGTGGCGAAGCCCTGCTGCACCGACTTCTTGTCATCGGATGAAGGCCGCCGGATTGAAATTGTAAGGGCCGATCTTCTCCTCCGAGAAGCCCCAGGCCGATTCGAGCCAACGATAGAAGGAGGTGATCGCCTCCTTGGAAACCAGGATCACATGCGCGTCCTTGAGGCTCGCGAAAGTGTCGAGCCCTTCGCCCGGATGGCTCATCAGCACTTGCGGGTCCTTCTGGAACATGCCGGCCACCACGACCGTCGGGATACCCTCGGCGACGGCGCTCATCGCCTGGATCATGTCCGTGCCCATGAAGAAATCGATCTTCCCCGAGGACATCATGAGGCGCAGATTGTTGTTCGGCCCGCCTTGCATGATGGTCACGTCGAGCCCGTATTTCTTGTAGGTGCCGTCCGCGACCGCCTGGTAGAAGCCGCCATGCTCGGCCTCGGCGAGCCAGTTCGTGCCGTAGGTCACTTTGGTGAGCTGCTGCGCGTTGACCGGCAAGGCGGCGCCGACGCAGGCGAGAAGCACCGGAATGAGCACCTCCCGGACGGCGCGCGCTAAAGCGTGGCGCCAGCCTCGCGGCTCATGGGAAAGTCGTGATCTTTGGCTCAGCATGGCCACCTCCGGCTCGGCCGCGGCCGGACGGCGCGCGACCCTCGATCGAGCGGCCGAAGACTGGCCCCTCGGTGAAATTCAAGCAAGCTTCGTGCCTTCCGCGACGAGCCTCCGGTCAAGAGGCAGGATGGCGTCATCCACGATCCCGGAAAGCCAAAGGCTACGCGCAAATGAGGGGCCGCTCATCCCTGCCTTTTGCCACACGCCACCCGCAGGCGTTCGGCCTCAGACGAGCTTGACGAGCTGCTTGCCGAAATTCTCGCCCTTCAACATGCCGATGAAGGCCTTCGGCGCATTCTCGAGACCTTGCGCAATCGTTTCGCGATATTTGATCTGGCCGCTCGTCACCCAGGAAGCAAGCTCTTTCAAGGCGCGCGGCCAGAGCTCCGGCTTGTCCGAAACAATGAAGCCTTGGAGCTTGACGCGATTGACGAGGAAGGCGTGAAGATTGCGCAAACCCGCCGGGGACGTCTCATTGTATTGCGAGACGAGGCCGCAAAGCGGCATGCGCGCGAAGGGGTTGAAGCGGCGCGACACGGCCTCGAGAACCTCCCCGCCCACATTCTCGAAATAGACGTCGACGCCTTTCGGCGTGGCCGCTTCCAGATCCTTGACGAAGCTCGGCGACTTGTAATCGATGCAGGCGTCGAATTTGAGCTCCTCGACGAGGTAAGCGCATTTCGCGGGGCCGCCCGCGATGCCGACGGCATGTGCTCCCTTGATCTTGGCGATCTGTCCGACGACGGAGCCGACGGCGCCAGACGCTGCCGAGACCACGACGGTTTCGTGAGGCTTCGGCTCCCCGATCGTCAGAAGGCCGATCCAGGCGGTGACGCCCGGCATGCCGATGACGCCGAGATAGGCTTGCGCCGGCGCGGCCTTGGTGTCGATGACGCGAAAGGCCTTCGCGGGCGCAGCCCCATATTCCTGCCAGCCGAGCGTGCCGACGACGAAATCCCCTTTCTTCAGGAGGGGTCGCGCGTTTCGATGACCTCGCCCACCGTGCCGCCGACCATGACTTCGCCGATCTCGGCCTTCGCCGCGTAGGATTTCGTGTCGTTCATGCGCCCGCGCATGTAGGGATCGAGCGAGAGCCAGTGATTGCGCACCAGCGCCTGGCCTTCGACGGGCTGTGGAATCGCGCCTCGGAAGTTCGAAATCGGCCTCGCTCACCCACCCTTTCGGTCGGCTCCTCAGCAGCACGCGCTTGTTCGTCGTCATGGTCTTTCTCTCCGCCCCGATCCCGGTGCTGAAGCCTGGTTCCTGGTCTGAGCGTCGGGCCCTCCGAGACGCCCCGCTTGCGCGCCGAGAACACGTAGTTCACCGCCGTGTCGTGCGACAATCGCCACTCCCATCGCAAGGGATCGAAGAACAGGCCCTCGGCTTTTCGAGGCACGAGGCCCGCTCTTCGCGCGTGCGACGCGAGCTCTTCGGGGGTGAGGAATTTCTCCCAATCATGCGTGCCGCGCGGCAGCCAACCCAGCACATATTCGGCCCCGACGATCGCGAGCGCAAAGGAACGCAAGGTCCTGTTCAAGGTCGACATCAGCAAAATTCCGCCAGGCTCGAGCACGCGCTCGCAGGCGGACATGAAGGCCGGGACATCGGCCACATGCTCGACCACTTCCATGGCAAGCACGGTATCGAAGCTTTCGCCTCGCGCGACGACAGCCTCGACCGTTGCCTGCTCGATAGTCGATCGCGAGCCCCGAACGCTCGGCGTGGGCCTTGGCGACCTCGATGTTCTCGCCCGCGGGATCGACGCCCGTGACCTTCGCGCCCAAGCGCGCGAGCGGCTCGCAAAGAAGCCCGCCGCCGCAGCCGATGTCGAGCACTCCATGCCCCGCGAAAATGCGCCGCTCGCTCGGATCAAGGCCGAAATGACGCGATGCCTCACGCCGGATCCAGGCGAGGCGGGCCGGATTCATGGCGTGCAGGCCCGCATCGGGCCTTCCTGATCCCACCATGTCGCGGCGAGGCGCTCGAAGCGCTCGACCTCGGCTTCATCTACGGAAGGGGCACGCATGCGAAGCCTTGTAGCTTCGTCCTTGCGCTCGGCAAAGCACAAGCTTTGATTTGACATCGGCCCGCATCACGGCCAAGGAGGCGCCCTTCGCGTCAAGCGCCCTCAGCCGATCCGTCTCGTTCTCCCGTACCCATGTCCCGTCTCGTCATGAAATTCGGCGGCACCTCGGTCGCCAATCTCGAGCGCATCCGCAATGTCGCGCGCCATGTGCGGCGCGAGATCGACGCCGGAAATGAGATCGCGGTCGTCGTCTCGGCCATGTCCGGCAAGACGAATGAGCTCGTCTCCTGGGTGAAGGAGGCGGCGCGAGGCACGCGCAACGGCCCCGTCTACGATCAGCGCGAATATGACACGGTCGTCGCTTCCGGCGAGCAGGTGACCTCTGGCCTGCTCGCGCTGGTGCTGCAGAACGAGGGGCTGGCGGCGCGCTCCTGGCAGGGATGGCAGCTCCCGGTGACCACCGATGGCGCGCATGGCGCGGCGCGCATCGCGACGATCGACGGGAGCGCGATCATCAAGGGCTTCGAGGAGCGCCGCGAAATCGCCGTGGTCTCCGGCTTCCAGGGCCTCGACCCGAAGACGGGACGCATCTCGACGCTCGGGCGCGGCGGCTCGGACACGAGCGCGGTGGCGCTCGCGGCCGCCATCAAGGCCGATCGCTGCGACATCTACACCGATGTCGACGGCGTCTACACCACCGATCCGCGCGTGGTGCCGAAGGCGAGAGCGGCTCGACCGCATCGCCTTCGAGGAAATGCTGGAGCTGGCTTCGCTCGGCGCCAAGGTGCTGCACGTGCGCTCGGTCGAGCTTGCCATGAACCACAAGGTCAAGACCTATGTGCGGTCGAGCTTCGACGATCCCGCGAATCCGAAGCCCGGCACGCTCATCTGCGACGAGGAGGACATCGTGGAACAGGAGATGGTGACGGGTATCGCCTTCTCGAAGGACGAGGCGCAGATCACCTTGCGGCGCGTCGCCGACAAGCCGGGCGTCGCGGCGGCGATCTTCACGCCGCTCGCCGAGGCCAACATCAATGTCGACATGATCATCCAGGTGGTGTCCGACGATCAGCTCACGACCGACATCACCTTCACCGTGCCGGCCGGCGAATATGAGCGCGCCATGGTGATCCTCGAGGAGGCGCGCGACGACGATCGGCTATGCGCCGCATCGCGGGCGCCGACGACGTGGTGAAGGTGTCGGTGGTCGGCGTCGGCATGCGCAGCCACGCGGGCGTCGCCGCCTCGGCCTTCCGGGCGCTCGCCCAGCGGGGCATCAACATTCGCGCCATCACCACCTCGGAGATCAAGTTCTCGGTGCTCATCGACGCCGCCTATACCGAGCTTGCCGTGCGCACGCTGCATTCGCTTTACGGCCTCGACAAAGGCTGATTGCGGCCCGCGGGCGGCCAAATTGCGAAGACCGGAGCGACCGGGTCGACACGGCTTTGCATTTGCCCGTAAGCCCCGCTAAAGCGCCCTTGAGAAATGTCCCACGCCCGACCTCGGCCTTGTTCCGCCTCCACCACGACGTCATCCCACTTGGCCCGGTCAGGCGCTTGGCGATAAGGGACATGCTTGAAATCTTGAGTTGGCGCAATTCGCCATCGGGCGGGTTATGCCGATCGATGCGCGGAAGCGCCGGGCAGGTGACTGAAAGCGGCCGGCCTCGAATCGGCTCGGAAGGTAGCCAGACCATGCGGCCAACTCTCGGCGGACCTCGCCTGCTGCTCAGGCGGTTGCGCGAATTGATGGCCGAGCCCATCGGTGCGCAAGCTCGCCTCGACCGGATCGTGAGCCTGATCGCGGCGAATGTCGTGGCCGAGGTCTGCTCGATCTATGTCACGCGCGATGACGGCGTGCTCGAGCTCTTCGCCTCGGAGGGCCTCGCGCCGGAAGCCGTGCACGTCACCACGATGCGTCCGGGCGAGGGCCTCGTCGGCCTCGTGGTCGAGGAGGCCAAGCCCGTCAACCTCGCCAATGCCAGGGCCCATCCGGCCTTCTCCTACAAGCCGGAGACGGGCGAGGAGATCTATCAATCCTTCCTGGGCGTGCCGATCTTGCGCCTCGGCAATGTGCTCGGCGTGCTCGTCGTGCAAAACCGCACGAGCCGTCTCTATTCCGAGGATGAGATCGAGGCGTTGCAGACGACCGCGATGGTGCTCGCCGAGACGATCGCCTCGGCCGATCTGCAGACGGCAGCCTCCCCCGGAACGGCAACGGCGGCGCGACGCCCCGTCCGGCTTCAGGGCTCGCGCGCTCAGTGAAGGCGTCGGGCTCGGCTACGTCGTCCTGCATGATCCGCGCGTCGTGGTGAAGAATCTCGTCGCCGATGACCCGCAATTCGAATTGACGCGGCTCCAGGATGCCGTCCTTGGCGTGCGGGCCTCGATCGACAGCCTCATCGAGCGCGGCGACATGATGCATCACGGCGAGCATCGCGACGTGCTCGAGACGGTGCGGATGCTGGTCAACGACGAGGGTTGGCAAAGGCGCATTCGCGAGGCCATCACCTCGGGCCTCACGGCCGAAGCCGCTGTCGAGCGGGTGCAGTCCGACACGCGCGCCCGGATGATGCGCCAGACCGATCCTTACCTGCGCGAGCGCCTGCATGACCTCGACGATCTTGCCAACCGCGTTCTCGCGGCGCTCGTCGAGGGTGCCTATGCGACGCGCGCCAGGGACCTGCCGGAGAACGCCATCGTCGTGGCGCGCAACATGGGGCCGGCCGCCCTCCTCGACTACGACCGTTCGCGCTTGCGCGGCCTCGTGCTCGAGGAGGGCGGGCCCGTCGAGCCATGTGGCGATCGTGGCGCGCACGCTCGGCATCGCGGCGGTCGGCGAGGTCGAAGGCATCGTCGGGCTCGCCGACAATGGCGATGCGATCATCGTCGACGGCTCGGGCGAAGTGCACCTGCGCCCGCAGCCCGATGTCGAGACCGCCTATCGCGAGAAGGCGCGCTTGCGCGCCAGGCGCCAGGAGCAATACCGCAAGCTCAAGGATGTCTCCTCGGTCACGCGCGACGGCGTCGAGGTCATGCTCGCGCTGAACGCCGGTCTCTCGGTCGATTTGCCGCATATCGAGGAGACCGGAGCGCAGGGCATCGGGCTCTTCCGCACCGAGCTGCAATTCATGATCGCCGAGCGCCTGCCGACGACGGCGAAGCAGCGAAGGCTCTACGATGCCGTGCTGCGCGCGGCGGGCGACCTCCCGGTGGTCTTCCGCACGCTCGATATCGGCGGAGACAAGATCTTGCCCTATCAGCGGGCGGTCGAGGAGGAAAACCCGGCGCTCGGCTGGCGGGCGATCCGCATCGGGCTCGATCGGCCGGGCCTCTTGCGCTCGCAGGTGCGCGCGCTTCTGCAGGCGGCGGACGGCCGCGACATCTCCATCATGTTCCCGATGGTGGCGAGCGTCGATGAGTTCGACCGGGCGCGCGACATCGTCCTGCGCGAGCAGGAGTATCTGACGCGGCACGGGCACAAGCTGCCGCGGCTTTGCCGCGCTCGGCACGATGATCGAAGCTCCGTCGCTGCTTTTCCAGCTCGACGAGCTCTTGTCGCGGGTCGATTTCATCTCCGTCGGCTCGAACGACCTTCTGCAATTCCTGTTCGCGGCGGATCGCGACAATCCTCGCGTCTCGGATCGGTTCGATCCGCTCTCGCCGGCGGCGCTCAGGGTGCTCATGCGCATCGCCGATCAGGCGAGCGCGGCCGGCGTTCCCGCGACCGTCTGCGGAGAAATCGCCGGGCGCCCGCTCGAGGCCATGACGCTGATCGCGCTCGGCTACCGCTCCTTGTCGATGCCGCCGGCCTCGATCGGCCCGGTGAAGGCGATGCTCTTGTCGCTCGACGCGGGCGCGCTGCGCCGCGCCATCCTGCCTCTCGTGCAGGAATTGGGCTGCAACCGCACGCTGCGCTCCGAGATCGCGGCGCTGGCGAGAGCCCATGGCGTGACGATCGAGCCGCGGTAGGGGCGAGTGGCGAATAGCGAATAGCGAATAGGGAGCTACTCACCACTCGCTACTCGCTACTCGCTACTCGCCCCTTCCCACTCGCTACTCGCCCTTCGCGCCTCTATATACGCCTCACCATGAATCTTCCGGCCGCCAAGCTCGACGCCATCTTGACCCGTCACGCCGCGCTCGTTTTCCGCCTCGCGGAGAACCCGCCGACCGCGGAAACGATCGAGCTTGTCGCGCGAGCTGTCGCAGCTGCAACCGATCGTCGGCGCGATCGAGGAATTGCGCGCGACCGAGGCGCAGCTTGCCGGCACCGAGGCGATGCTCGCCGAGCCCGCCATCGATCCCGAGATGCGCGAGCTTGCGCCTGGCGGAGCGGACCGAGCTCATGGCTCGTCTCGACGAACTTGCGGCGGCGCGTCCGGCTGATGCTCCTGCCCAAGGACGAGGCCGATGAGAAAGGCGCCATCCTCGAGGTGCGCGCCGGCACCGGCGGCGACGAGGCCGCGCTCTTCGCTGGCGATCTCTTCCGCATGTATGCGCGCTACGCGGCGCTCGAAGGGCTGGAGCTTCGAGGTGCTGTCGCAAGCCGAAGGCTCGGTCGGAGGGGTGAAGGAGGCGATCGCCGAGGTGCGCGGGCGCGGCGCTTATGCGCGCTTGCGCTTACGAGAGCGGCGTGCATCGGGTGCAGCGCGTGCCCGAGACCGAGGCCTCCGGGCGCATCCACACCTCGGCCGCGACCGTCGCCGTGCTGCCGGAGGCCGAGGATCTGGACATGGCGCTCGACGAGACGGAGCTGCGCATCGACACCATGCGCGCCTCCGGCGCCGGCGGCCAGCACGTCAACAAGACCGAATCCGCGATCCGCATCACGCATGTGCCGACCGGGCATCGTGGTGTTCGTCCAGGACGAACGCTCGCAGCATCGCAACCGGGCGAAGGCGCTGGCGATCCTTGCGCGCACGGCTTTACGACCTCGAGCGCACGCGCCGCGAGGACGAGCGCGCCGCGAGCCGGCGCAGCCAGGTCGGCTCCGGCGACCGCTCGGAACGCATCCGGACCTATAATTTCCCGCAAGGCCGAGTGACCGATCACCGTATCGGCTTGACCCTCTACAAGCTCGACGAGGTGCTCGAAGGCGTCGCGCTCGACGAGTTGATCGATGCGCTCGTCACCGAGCGCCAGGCGGCGCTTCTCGCGATGACCGAGGAGGCGGCGTGAGGATCGGAGCGCGGCGCTCGCGTTCACCGCCGATCAGCCGGCGGAGCGCGCCATGGCGACGCTGCGCGCAAGAGCTCGCCGCCAGGGGCGTCTCGGGCGCCGCGCTCGAGGCGCGCTGCCTCGTCGAAGCCGCCTGCGGCTTCGACCGGGCAGGTCTCGTGGCGCGGGCCGAGCGGCCCCTGGGAGAGGCGGCGGCCCGCCTCGCCGCATTCGCGGCCCGCCGTATTGCCGGAGAGCCTCTGGCTCGCATTCTCGGCGCGCCGCGAATTCTGGGGTCTCGCGCTTCCGCTCTCGGCGCGCGACGCTCGTGCCGCGGCCCGAGACCGAGACCCTGGTCGAAGCGGTGCTGCGCCATTGTCGGGAAAGCCGCGGGCGAAGCCATCCCTGGCGCATCCTCGACCTCGGTACGGGAAGCGGCTGCATCGCGCGTCTCGCTGTTGACGGAGCTGCCGCTCGCCACGGTGCTCGGCGTCGACCGATCCGTCGACGCCCTGATGACCGCCCGCGAGAATGCACGCCGTCACGAGGTCGCCGATCGCGCGCACCTTGTCGCCGGAGATTGGGCGAGCTCGATCTCTGCCTCCTTCGACATCGTGGTCTCGAATCCCCCTTATGTGGCGGCCGGGGATATTGCAGGGCTCGCCACCGAGGTGCGCGATCACGATCCTCGCCTCGCTCTCGACGGAGGCGCGGACGGGCTCGACAGCTATCGCGCGATCGGATGCGATCTTCCCCGCCTGCTGGGTCGTGCCGGGCGCGTTTTCCTCGAAATCGGCGCCGGGCAGCAAGACGCCGCCCGGGCCTTGCTCGAAGCCTTTGGTCTTACGGACTTTTCTTCCTTCGCAGATCTCGCCTCGGTGACGCGTGTCCTGTCGGCCGGCGTGGCGCCACGTCCCGTTAACGATGCCGGGGAAATCCCCGCGGCCGGCGCCGTTTCGTTTGAAATAGGCCCTTGCACACCCTAGATGACGAATGTGTCCTTGTGATTTTCGGGCGTCGATCGGCGATGCGGACGCGCAACACTGATATGGTTTATGCGTCCCGCTTGCGAATTTCGCTTGGATTTCTGATCCAAAACGGATAAGAGACGGTCCCGAACAGATCGTTGCCGTGTTGCTACCGTGAGCCGGGCGAGGGCGCGGCAAGGCGATATAGGTGGATGGGGTTGCGGTTTTGCGCCACCGATTGGCGCTGATCCATCGATGGACCTGCCGCTCGGATCGGTCAGGCCGTCACGAAGGCAGCTTTAGAAAGAGCTTTGGCACGCAAGCGGGACCGGGTTCGCTCATTTGCACGCGCATGAAATGACCCGCCCGACGGCACGGATCGCACGCATGGAATTCCTTCGCTGAGGACGGCGCGCGCGGGGCGCAATTGCGCGACGGTAAACAGAAATCCAAGGGGGCCGGATCTTTCATCGGCGGACCGAGGGAAATCCCCGCGGAGGCGAAGCGGCCGCCGCAGACGTCGGCAAGGGCGATGTGTTCGAGCCCTCCCGAAACCGGGCAGTAGTGACTGGCAATCGGAGACAGGCTGGATGAGACCAGGTTCAAACAAGCGCATGCGGGGTCGCAACCGGCGTGGCCCCAATCCGTTGGCGCGCTCCTATGAGTCGAACGGGCCCGATGTGAAGGTCCGCGGCACGGCGCAGCATATCGCGGATCGCTATCTCCAGCTTGCGCGCGACGCGCAAAGCAGCGGCGACCCGGTCACGGCCGAGAGCTATTTCCAGTATGCCGAGCATTATTTGCGCATCATCGCCGCCGCGCAGGATCAGATGCAGGCGCAATATGGCTATCGCCCGCGGCCGGAAAACGGAGCCGAGACGAAGGCGAGGGCGAGGGCGAGGAAGGCGATGTGGAGGCTTCGGCCCGCAATACGCCCAGCCGCCGCAGAATGGCGGCTTTAATGGCCAGCCTCGCCAAGCTCCGTCTCCCTCACGGCAATGGCCCGGTCGAAGGCGACGAGCAGCCGCCGATGTTCTCCGCCACCTCGCGAGCGTTTCGAGAATCGCAATCAGCGATTCGGCGATCGTGACGGCTGGCAGCGGCAGAACCGCAACGACGGCAACCGAAACGACAACCGTCGCGACAACTATCAGGCAGGACGGCCATCGGCGCGAACCCTATCGGCGCGACGTGGCACGGAGAATCCAGGCGCATCCGGACCCGAGGGCTCAGCCGAGACCCGCTCGCCGCAGTCGCGCGGCGGACAAGGCGCGCGGCGGACAGGGCGAAGGCGCGGGCGATCAGCACGGCTCCGACCGCCGCCCCCAAGGCCAGCAGAGCCAGGGGCCGCAGAGCAGGCGAACGCAGGAAGATGACCGCCGCGAGCGCTTCGAGCGCCGGCCCGCGTCAGCCCGCGCGCGACGAGCAGGTCCTGCCGTCCTTCATCACCGCGCCGGTTCGCCCGGCCGCCCGCGGCCGCGGAGACCGGTCGACGAGCCGAGCCGGGCAGAGCCGAGTGAGGCACCGGCGGAGGCGGCTGTCGCCGCGTCCGAAGCCGGCGCTGCCGGCACCCCGCGCCAGGCGCGGCAGGCCCCGCCGGGCTGCCGAGCCGGCGTCCGACTGCCGAGGAGGGCGCGCCGGCGCCGAGCGACGGGACGAGCCTGTCGGAGCGAAGTGAAGCTCGATCGTCCCCAAGACGGTGCGCTGGGCGCCCGACAACTCGCGGCTGCCCGAGCGTCCGCCTTGGAAAATTCAAGATCGCCGCAAGAGCCTTTGCGCGACTTGCGGAGCGCGTCGAAGTGCCGGTAAAGTCTCTGCGCTGACGAGTGCGCCGTCCGGCCTCCTGTCCTTCGAGGGAACGAGATTTGACCGCCGGTCCACCGCGAGATGGGCTCGACACCTTCCCGCGGCTCGTGCTGCATCATGCGGCCGAGCGCGGGCGCAAGATCGCCATGCGCCACAAGGATCTCGGCCTGTGGCAAAGCTGGAGCTGGTCCGAGATCGCGGCCAACATGCGCGCCTACGCGGCCGGGTTGGCGCTGCTTGGCGTCGAACGCGGCGAGGCGGTCGCGATCATCGGGGCCAATCGGCCAAGGCTATACTGGACCTTTCTCGCCGCGCAGGCGCTCGGCGCGATTCCCGTTCCGGTCTATGCCGATGCGATTGCCGATGAGCTGGGTTACGTGCTCGACGATGCCGGTTGCGTGATCGCCGTCGCCGAGGACCACGAACAGGTGGACAAGATCCTGTCCATCATGGGCCGCGTGCCGCAATTGCGCCACCTGCTCTATGACGAGCCGAAAGGCCTTTTGGAATACGACCACGGCTTCATGACGTCCATCGGCGACGCGATCGAGACCGGTCGGGCGCGCCTCGAAGCCGATCCGCAATTCGCCCGTGGCATCGACGCCGGGATCGCAGCCGGCAAGAGCGAGGATATTTCGGTGATCCTCTACACCTCCGGCACGACGGGCCGGCCGAAGGGCGTCACCATCGCTTCAGGTCGCGCCATCGCGGCGGCCGCCTCGACGGTCGTCTTCGACAAGCTCGGAGACGGCGACGTCGCTCTCTCCTACCTGCCGCTCGCCTGGGTCGGCGATCATTATCTCAACTTCGCCCAATCCATGGTGGCGGGTTTCTGCATCGCCTGTCCGGAGAGCGGCGAGACGGTGCAGCAGGACCTCAAGGAGATCGGGCCGAGCTTCTATTTCGCTCCGCCGCGCGTCTTCGAGAATCTGTTGACCCGCATCACCATCCGCATGCAGGACGCCGGCGCGCTGCAACGCTGGCTGTTCAAGACCTTCATGGCGGTGGCGAGGCGCCATGGCGAGAAGCATCCTCGACGGCGGCCAAGGTGCCTCTCGCCGGCGCGGCTTCTCTATCGGGCTCGGCGAATTTCTCGGTTTACGCCCCGCTGAAGAACGCGCTCGGCTATTCCAATGTGCGGATCGCCTATACGGCCGGAGAGGCCATCGGTCCCGAGCTCTTCAGCTTCTATCGCTCGCTCGGGCTCAACCTGAAGCAGCTCTACGGCCAGACCGAGGCCTTCCTCTACGTGACCTGCCAGGCCGACGGACGGATCGCGGCGGACGCGGTCGGTTCGGCCGCGCCCGATGTCGATATCCGCATCACGCGAGAACGGCGAAGTGCAATTCCGCTCGCCCGGCATGTTCGTCGCCTATCACGGCTGCCGGACAAGACCGCCGAGGCGATGACGCCGGACGGCTATGTGCGGACGGGCGACGCCGGTTTCTTCGACGCCTCCGGACAGCTCAAGATCATCGATCGCGCCAAGGACGTCGGGCGCCTCGCATGCGGCGCGCTGTTCGCTCCGAAATACATCGAGAACAAGCTCAAGTTCTTCCCCAACATCAAGGAGGCGGTCGCCTTCGGCGACGGGCACGATTTCGTCACCTGCATGCTCAATATCGATCTCGCGGCGGTCGGGGCCTGGGCCGAGCGCAACAACGTCGTCTACGGCTCCTACAAGGAGCTCGCCGCCCATTCCCAGGTCTACGACATGCTGGCGGGTCACGTCGCCGAGGTGAACCGCAGCTTGGCGCTCGAGCCCCAAATGGCGCAAGCGCAGATCGCGCGCTTCCTGATCCTGCCCAAGGAGCTCGATGCCGACGACGGCGAATTGACGCGCACCCAGAAGGTGCGGCGCGGCTTCATCGCCGAGCGCTACGCGTCCCTCGTGCGGGCCCTCTACGATGGCTCCCGCGAGACGACGATCGCGATCGAGGTCACTTTCGAGGACGGACGCAAGGGTGAGCTCCTCGGGCGCGTCATGGTCAGGGAGGCACCAAGATTTCGGGCCGGCGATGGGGGAGAAGGCGGCGTGAGCGACGCAGGCGCGGGTCGCGCGCCGGGCGAGGCCGTTCTCTCGGTCGAGAACGTTTCCTTGTCCTTCGGCGGCGTGAAGGCCATTCGCGACGTCTCCTTCGACATCCGGAAGGGCGAGGTCTTGGCCATCATCGGCCCCAACGGGGCGGGCAAGACGTCGATGCTCAACTGCATCAACGGCTTCTACCAGCCGCAAGAGGGGCACATCACCTACAAGGGCGAGCGGCGAGCGCGCATGCGTCCTTACGAGGCCGCCTCGCGCGGCATCGCGCGCACTTTCCAGAATGTCGCCCTGTTCCAGGGCTTGTCGGCGCTCGACAACATCATGGTCGGACGAAATTTGAAGATGAAGAGGGGCTTTGCCTGGCAGGTGCTGCGGCAGGGCCCCGCCCTTCGCGAAGAGGTGGAGCATCGTGCGTTCGTCGAGAAGATCATCGATTTTCTCGAAATCCAGGCGATTCGCAAGTCGCCCGCGGGCACCCTGCCTTATGGGCTGCAAAAGCGCGTCGAGCTCGCCCGCGCTCTCGCCATGGAGCCCGATCTGCTGCTGCTCGACGAACCGATGGCCGGAATGAATGTCGAGGAGAAGGAGGATATGTGCCGTTTCATCCTGGACGTGAACAAGCAATACGGCACCACGGTCGCCTTGATCGAGCATGACATGGGCGTGGTGATGGACCTTTCCGACCGGGTCGTCGTGCTCGACTATGGCCGCAAGATCGCCGAAGGGGTACCCGACGAGGTGAAGCGCGACCCCTCCGTCATCGACGCCTATCTCGGCGTGGCCCATTGAAGGCAGAGCGTATCGCGGCTCGCCGAGGCCAGCGTGCTCCCTTCGCAGATTTGCGTGTTCCCGCCGTTCCCATGGACATCAGGTCAATAATCCCGCGCGCCCGGAATGATCTGATCGTTGCGGCTGCTTGATCAGCGCACGTGCAATCCTTGCTTGAAGGCAATCCGCAAGCAGCCTCTTGCTTATACTTGGCACGTTTTATGTATCCGCGTAGTCGTGACGCTGGACGCGCGCGGAAATTGGCGCCAGTATAGGGAGGCTTCGTCGCGCCGGCCTTTTGCGCCTCCGGGTCGATTTTCCGGTCAAGGGAAGCGCGCCAAGACATTCGCAAGACCCTCTAGCCATCGGGGTGCCGCTTTGATTCCTGGAACATTGGAATTGAGAGAGGTCGATCGCTGGGCCGGGCCGTTTTCGTCCGAGACCCGCGACCGTGCCGTCGACGCTCTCGAAGGCGGGCTTGTGGTGTTCCTTCCGAGCCTTCCCTTCAAGATCGAGGAACGCGAACGCTGCTTGCTCTCGCCCTCCGTCGCCGACGGCAAGGCGAAGAACGTCAGCCTCGACCCCGCGAGCGGGGCTGTCAAAGGCGCCGCCGTGGATGCCGATCAGGCCGCCTTGCAGGCGATGCTCGAGCGCTTTGCTTCAGATGCCACGCGATTGGTGACCGAGCTCTTCCCCGCCTATGCCGCAGGTCTCGAACGCGCGCGCACGAGCTATCGTCCGGTCGAGATCGTCGGGCGCAGCTATTCTCCGCTGAAGGACGACAAGCTGCTGCACGTGGACGCCTTTCCTTCGACGCCCACCCACGGCCGACGCATCCTGCGTCTCTTCACCAATATCGCGCCCGCGGGTCATGCGCGCATCTGGCGCGTCGGCGAACCGTTCCAGGACTTCGCACGCAAGTTCCTGCCCTCGTTGCCGCGACCGAATCCGCTCGCCGCCTGGTTCTTCGCCGCCGTCGGAGCGACGAAAGGCCGCCGCAGCGCCTACGATCAGCTCATGCTCTCCCTTCATGACGGCGCCAAGCGCGACGCCGCCTACCAGAAAGGCTCGCCGCAAGTCGAGATCGCCTTCCCGCCGGGGACGAGCTGGCTGTGCTACACCGACCAGGTCCTGCATGCCGCGCTCGCCGGCCAATACGCGCTCGAGCAAACCTTCCATCTCGACCTCGCATCCATGGTCGATGCGGCGCGTTCACCGCTCAAGGTGCTCGAGGGCCTCGCCGGGCGACCCTTGGCAAGCTGAGGCAGCTCCGGCGGCAGGCCGGCTGCCCTGCGACGAAATTTCATGGCGCGTCGAGAGAACAGGAGCTCTTTTTGAGCTAAGGAGGGGCGTCATTTTTGCGCCTAATCTTTCGGCCAGGTGCATTGCTTTGCCGGATCAGGCTTGGAGCGGGAGGCCCCTCTGTCGATTGAAGTGCAACGTTCGCCGGCGGGGCTCCACACGGTTTCGCGCGAGACCTCCGAACCCCAGCCTCCACCGCGGCCCCTATCCCACCGCTTGCGCTACCTTCTGGAATACGCGGTTTTCCGAACGATCGCCAAGCTCGCATCGGCGCTGCCACTCGAGCTTTGCGCCAGCGCCTCGGCCTGGTGCTGGCGCCGGCTCGGCCCTTTCAGTTCGCGCCGGCATCGCGCCGCGAGACAGCTCGCCCAATCTTTGCCCGAGCTGGACGAGCGGCAACGCGAGGCGATTCTCGCGGAGATGTGGGACAATCTCGGGCGGGTTTTCGCCGAAACCTTTCATTTGGAAGAGTTCATCGAGAACCCTTCCCGCTTCGAGATCGCGCGCGAGAGCGCGCTTCGGGAGTTCGCCCGGAGCAACAAATCCTTCATCATCGTGTCGCTGCACAGCGCCAATTGGGAATTGACGGCTCTCGGATTGTTGCGCGTCGGGCTGCGTATCGCGGGCATCTATCGGGCGATCAAGAACCCTTACGTCGATACCTATGTGACCCGCCTGCGCCGACCGCTCTATCCGTCGGCGCTCCTTCCCAAATCGCGTCATACGCCACGCCGCTTCCTGAAGCTGATGCGCGAGGGTGTTCCCGTCGCGATGATGTGCGATTTGCGGGAGGCGCGCGGGGTCGAGGTTCCCTTTTTCGGCAGGCCGGCACCCTCGACCTCGTTTCCAGCCCTGCTCGCCGTCTCGGATCGCTTGCCGATCTTGATCGTGCGCACGCTGCGCGAGCCCCGTTCGCATTTCCGCTTCGAGTGGAAGGTGCTCCAGCCGGTCCAGGACGGCGCTTCGCGCGAGGAGAACGTCAAGGCCACGACGGCCCTGATCCAAAGTTGCTTCGAGCACTGGGTGCGCGAGCGCCCGGGCGAATGGATGTGGGTGCATCGCCGCTGGGGGTGAAGGGGGCCGGAACGACGCGCGATGTGAGAAGAGGGAGCCCGCACATTCGCGAAGCCTGGATATTCGCCATTGCTTGAACCGGCTCGGCGTGCTCGCGCCGGAGCGTGCTCCGCAAAAATGGAATCTAACCTCGGCGGATCATGCCCTACCCGTGCTTTTGCGTGATCGCCTCGGCAAAGAGGCTCGCATCGACGTTGCCGCCGGAACAGACGGCGACCACGGTCTTGCCGGAGAGATCGACCTTCCGGGCGAGCACGGCCGCCACCGCCGCGGCGCCGCCCGGCTCGGCCACGAGCTTGAGATGATGGAAGAGGGCCGCCATGGCGGCCATGGCCTCCTCATCCGTCACGGCGAGGCCTCGCGCCCCATTGGCGGCGAGTGCCGCGAAGGTAAGCTTCCCGGGGATCGGCGCGCCGATGAGCGCGTCCTGGATCGAGCCTGCGTTGCGCGAATTCGTTTGCCGTTCCCCGCTCTGCAGCGAGCGCGCCATCCGGTCGAAGCCGTCGGGCTCGACGGTGTAGCATTGCGTCTGCGGAGAGCGGGACTTGACCGCGACCGTGGTGCCGCTCGACAGGCCGCCCCCGCTCGAGGGGACGAGAACCGCATCCGGCGCGGCCCCGATCGCCTGGCATTGATCGATGATCTCGATGCCGATCGTGCCCTGCCCCGACATCACCTCGACATCGTCATAGGGCGGAACATTGGTCATTCCGGTCTCGCGCGAAAGCTTCTCCACGATGGCGAAGCGATCCTCGCGCGCCCGATCGTAGAGGACGATCTGCGCACCGTTCTTGCGCGTGTTGTCGATCTTCATCGCCGGCGCGTCGGCCGGCATCACGATCGTCGCCGCGACGCCGAACATCTTGGCGGCCGCGGCGAGCGCATTGCCGTGATTGCCCGATGAGGAGGCGACGACGCCGCGGGCTCGCACGTCGGGCGAAAGCGTCATCATCTTGTTCAGCGCCCCCCTGATCTTGAAGGCACCCGTGCGCTGCAAGACCTCCGCTTTCACCAGAAGGCGACAGCCGGCGACGGCGTTGAGCGCCGCGCTCTCGAGGAGGGGCGTGCGCACGATATGGCCGTCGAGACGCGCGGCCGCCGCCTGGATGTCGGAGAGGGTGATCGGAGACATGAGAGACCTGATTGGCGAGATGTTGAGCTTGAGGCCCCGTATCTAAAGCCGTTCCGGCTCGAAGGAAATCGGGTTGCGGCCTCTCGGCGAGGCTTTTTCTGCCGCCGGAGGCGCTCGCTTATCCCTGCTTCTTTTCCCGCGGCTGGAAGGCGAAACGTTCCGCGTGGGATCCAGCTTCGCTCGCTCCGGTGACCGCCGCCCCGATGCGCGAGAGCGCGGTCGCGACCTCACGAGGCGCAAGCGAGCCCGGCCCCTCGACGAGAAGGCTCAAGCCGTTCTGCGTGGCGGCGCTCGAAATGACCGCCGCGCCGAGCTCGGCAAGGGTCGCCGGAACGGCCGCCCGCCAACGCTCGAGCATGAGGCAGATGAGCACGCGCTCGCGCGCGGCTGCATCCGCGAGGGGCTTCGCCACGACGAAGACCGGCGTCCCCGCCGGATGGTCGGGCCGCTCGATGAAAGGGAGGCGCGCGATGATCTTGGGAGCGGCAGGTTCGGCGAGCGCCGTCCACCAGGCGCCGGCCTGCGCGCCCTGGTCGGAGCGGAACATGCCGAGATCCCCCGCGGAGGCGGCCACCGCCGCGATCACCTCCGCGGCGCTCCCATGCGTCAGGAACGGCACGGTGAAGCCGAAATGAAAGCGCGCCGAATCGCGCATCGGCGCGTCGCCCCCCGAAATATCGGCATGCACCCCATAGGCCTTCTGCACATAGGTGAAGGTGCCGATGATGACGCGCCAGATGCCTTCGGCGGTATCGAGGGGCAAAAGCCCGCCATGACGCGCCGCGAGACGCCGCATCATCTCCGCCTCGCGCCCCGGACGGAAGGCGGAGCCCGTCTCGTCCGATTTCTTGACCCGGATCAGCGTGGCGATGATCTCGCCGCGCTCCATCAAGAGGCGGTGCATCGCTTCGTCGATACGGTCGATCTCGCGCCGTAGATCCGCAAGCGCCGGCGGCGGCCGCGGCCGCCTCCACCCCCGCGGCGGATCCCTGGCGTGCCTCAGCCTTGCGCGACGTTTTCATCTGAAGTTCCGACGCTCCTGACGCGTGAATCGCGCAAAACGGCCCCTGCTCGCTCACATTATGCCGCAAACCAGGGAGATAGAAGAGCCGTTTCGAGCCGCCTTTGCGGCATCGCGGCTGCTCAAGAATTTCCCGCGGCGCCGACGGATTGGCTCGACAGGCGCCTGCAAGGAAACTAGTCATAAACCTGTCACACAAGGTGGCACATCCGGCCAGGTGACCTCTTCGGAGATTGCCGGCCGGCTCGTCCGCGGAGAGTGCCCATCATGCAAGGGACGGAACTGTTCACCAGCCTCATCGGCAGCGTCACGCTGCTGCTATGGGGCGTGCGCATGGTGCGCACGGGCGTGACGCGCACGCTCGGCGGCGCACTGCGTCGCCTGCTCGCCGCCTTCACCAGCAACCGCGCCTATTCCTTCGTGAGCGGTCTCCTGGTCACGGTCCTGGTGCAAAGCTCGACCGCGACGGCGCTGCTGCTCGGTTCGTTTTGCGGACGCGGCATGATCGCGCTGTCGGCCGCGCTCGCCGTCATGTTGGGCGCCAACGTCGGCACGGCGCTCGCCGCGCAGATTTTCTCCTTCGATGTGCTGTGGCTCTGGTCCGCCGTCGTCGCCCTCGGCGTCATCTTGTTCATGAGCTCGAGCGGCGAACGGCCGCGCGGCGTGGCGCGCAGCCTCATCGGGCTCGGCCTGATGCTGCTCGCCCTCGACCTCATGACCTCCACGATCGAGCCCCTGAAAGCGTCGCCGACCTTCCGCACCGTCGTCGGCGCCATCGCGAGCGAACCCCTGCCCGCTCTCCTCGCCGCGGCGGTGCTCACCTGGCTCGCGCATTCGAGCCTCTCGATCGTGCTGTTCGTGAAGCTCCTGGCCGCCACCGGCGTCGTGCCGACGCAGGCGGGGTTCGCGCTCGTCCTCGGCGCCAATCTCGGGGGTGCCATCGCGCCGTTCATCGACCTTTCCGGCTCGCCGCCCGCCGCGCGGCGCGTGCCGCTGGGCAACCTCATGATGCGCGGCGCGGCCGTCATCCTGATCCTGCCGTTCCTCTCGCCGCTGGCGCGCTGGACCGAGACGCTCGGCATCGATTCCGGCCGGTTGATGATCGACTTTCATCTCGCCTTCAATGTCGCGGCGGCTGCCTTGTCGCTATTGTTGACCGATTCCTTCGCCAAGCTCTGCGAACGCCTCGTTCCCGAACCGCGCAAGCTCGAGGACCTCTCGACCCCGCGGCATCTCGATCCCAACGTTCTCGACAATGCTTCCGAGGCGCTCGCCTGCGCCATGCGCGAGACGCTCAACATGGGCGACCGCGTGAGCGACATGCTGCGGCAGGCGCTCACGGTGTTCGAGAATTCCGACGTGCGGCTCATGCGCGAGGTGGAAAAATCCGACAACGCCGTCGACCGGCTGCACGAGGCGATCAAGCTCTACCTCATCGACGTCTCGCGATCCGGCCTCAGCGAGGAGGAAAGCCGCCGCTTCCAGGAAATCCTCAGCTTCACGACGAATCTCGAGCATATCGGCGACATCGTGGACAAGAATTTGATGGAGCTCGCGGCGAAGAAGATCAAGAACAACTATGTCTTTTCAAGCGAGGGCCTCGAGGAGATCAAGAAATTCCATTCGCTGATCATGGACGATCTACGCCTCGCGCTCAACGTGTTCACCACGCGCGACGTGGCGCTCGCCCGCAGGCTGATCGCCGAGAAGGCGCTGGTGCGCGCGGCCGAGCGCGAAACCTCGGATCTGCACTATGCACGGCTGCGCGACGGTCGGCCGGAATTGATCGCCTCGAGCGCCATCCATCTCGACATCATCCGCGACCTCAAGCGCATCAACAGCCATCTCACCTCGGTCGGCTACCCGATCCTCGAAGAGGCAGGCGAGCTTGCCGAGAGCAGGTTGCTCGCCCGCGACGCCGAGACCCTCGAGCCGTCGGCGAACGAGCATGTGCTGCCGGGCGCGGCTGTGAGGCGCTGAAGCTCCCTTGGGAGCGGCCATCATGCGCAAGCTTTTGGCGATAGCCAAGTGCCGACATTCCCCTGCCCTATCGCTCACGATTGCGAGTGTCGTCATGGCGCCAGCTCGTCAAGCAGCGCCTTGGCCGTCGTCAGGTCGAGCGTGTCGAAGCCTTGGGTGAACCAGCCATAGATCGGGGCGAGAAGATTCTCGGGCCTGTTGAGGTTTCCCCTGATCGCGCCAAAGCCGAGCCAAGCTCATCGCTGTGCGCAGCTCCCAGGACTTTGCCTTCTGCTCGCGCGCAACAGCGATAGCGCGCTCAAAATACGCGCTCGCCCTCTTCGGGTCCGGGTCGGGCGATTTAAGCGCGACTTCGCCGGCGATGCGATTGACTTCCGCCTCATACCAACTCTCCTTGGTCGTTTTCATTAAATTGATTGCTTCCTCGAGGCACCGCCGGGCATCGTCGAATTGGCCAAGTTCCGCTTGCGCGGCGGCCAGCCAAGATAGCTGCGTCGGCGTAAACAGGGTGGCTCCTGTCGCTCGCCATGCTGCGATCCCGGAAGTCAGCTTCTCCACTGCCTCCAAGGCTCTGCCGCTCTGGTGAAGAAACAAACCTCGCATGCACAGCCCGAGTGCCTTCCAATACACTGACCCCTTTTCATCCGCTAAAGTAATAACTTTTTCCGTTTGCGCGTTTACTTCCGTGTATTTCCCACAATAGTGTAGGGTAGGACTGGTCCAGGCCAGTGCAAACATCAAGGTGGCTGCGTGACCGATTTCTCTCGCGTCGGTTAGCGCGCGCTCGACGTCCGCAAGAGCAGCGTCGGGATAGCCGAGCGCCCACAGAGCCCAGGATCTGTACCACAAGATCGCCACTCGGACATCTTGGCCAAATCGCGTTGCCAAGCTTCGATGCTGATCAGGGTCGTAAAGCGCGATCGCCCTATCGAGATGTGCGCGGCCTTGCTCGATCTCGCTCGTGCACATCAACAAGGAAGTGCCCATAAGGCGATGCCCAATCATCAGCGGGGCAGTCTTGCCTTGCTTTTCCGCGGATGCCAGAAACTGCGTCGCAAGCTCGCAAATAACATTGCCGTCAAGGCTCGTTTGGTTAGCGACCCAGACGCTGTAGAGGACCGAAAATAACAACAGCGGGTCGTCCGGAGGCTCGCCGAGCGCTTCAGCTTTTTCGATGAGCGAGCGTGCCCGCTCTGCAGCCGCCCTGGTTTCCGGCGCGGCGTATCCTCTGGTATGCATGAGCGCGTTGATGAGCGCGGCCTGCAGCTTGATCTCTTCCCGACGCGAGGCCGGAGAAGCGGGCACGATCGCAAACTGTCCAAGCGCGCGGGTGAGCTGGGCCACGGCTTCGACCAGCGCCGAGCGCGCGAGCGACCGCTGTCCCGCCTTGCCCCACAGACCCGCTGCCTTTTCGATGAGCCCAGCCTCGGTGCAGTGACGTGCCAAGAGTTCCGGCTGGCTTTCGGCAATCTCCGAAAACTGGCTCTCCAACGTTTCGGCGATACGGTCGTGAAGCGCGCGTCTCGGCTCGCGCAGGAGCGTACCATAGGCCGCGTCCTGCACGAGCGCGTGCTTGAACAGGTAGGCCGTGTGCGGCGCCACGCCCTGCCGGAACAGCAGACCGGCCTCGACGAGGCGATCGAGCGCGATCGCCAGCTCTGCCTGAGGCTTGCTTGCCACCGCCGCCAGCAAGGCGTGCGGAAACTCCCGCCCGATGGCCGCTCCGACCTGCGCCACCTCCTTCGCCGGGCCGAGCCGGTCGAGCCGCGCCATCAGCGAGGCATGCAGGCTCGCGGGCACACTCAGGGCCGGTGACGGAATCACCGAGGCCAGGTGTTCGGCGGCGCGTTCGCCGCTCGCCTCCAGCACCGCCTTCGTCATCTCCTCCACGAACAGCGGGATGCCGTCGGTGCGCTCGACGATGTCGCGGCGTATGTTCGCTGGAAGCGACGCGTTGCCGACGACACGGTCGATCATCGCGTCGATGTCGCGTTGCGCCAAGCGATTGATGGTCAACGCCGTCACATGGGGCCTGCCGATCCAGGGCGACTCGAATTCGGGGCGGAACGTCACGATCAGCAGCACCCGGAGGTTTCGAATGCGGTCGACGACCCGGCCGAACAGGTCCAAGGACGTAGGATCAGTCCAATGCGCATCTTCAAGGATCATCAGCATCGGACTCGTGCGCGTCAGGGCCTGCATTTGCGCCATCAGCGCGTCCAACGTTCTCTGCCGGCGCTGCTCGGGCAGCAACTCGAGCGCCGGATAGCGTCCATCGTTCGGGAGCGACAGCATCTCGGCAAGGAGCGCGGCGTCCTCGATGGAGGTCGAGGTCCGCGCAAGCAGGGCGTCGAGCTTGTCGAGCTTCGCCTGCGGCTTGTCGTCATGCGTCATTCCGGCGGCTCGTTCCATCTGGCCGATGATCGGATGAAGCGCACTGTCGGTATGTTGCGGCGAGCAGAAATAGCGCAGGCGCGTGTGCGGCTCGCCGGCGAGGTGCTCCAACAGCGCCGCCGTGAGCCGTGATTTGCCAATGCCGGCCTCACCGGAGAGCAACACCACCTGGCCTTCACCACTCTTGGCTTTCGACCAGCGCCGCAGCAGCAGTTCGCTTTCCTCGTCCCGTCCGACGAGTGCCGTCAGTTCGCTCGTGTGCAGCGCCTCGAAACGGCTTTCGACGGAACTCGCGCGAACCGCCGCGAAGGCGCGCACAGGTCCCTCGATGCCCTTGAGCTCTTTTGGCTCGAGGTCCTCAAGTTCGAAGAGATTGCCGAGAAGCCGTCGCGTGCCCTCGTGCGATGACGACCATATTCGGTTCGGCGACGCCTTGAAGGCGCGCCGCGAGGTTCGGCGTCTCGCCGACGATGCCGCGTTCCTGGGCTTCGCCCGAGCCGATCAGGTCGCCGACGACCACCAACCCCGTCGCGATACCGACGCGGACCTGCAACGAAACGGGTGAGTTGAGCGCGCTGACCGCCGCGACCAGCTCCAAACCCGCCCGCACCGATCGCTCGGCGTCGTCTTCATGCGCCTGCGGATAGCCGAAATAAATGAGCACGCCGTCGCCCATGTATTTGGCCACGAAGCCGTCGAACCGAGCGACCGTGGCGGCGACACATTTATGATAAGCGCCGATAACTATACGCAGGTCTTCCGGGTCGAGCCTCGTCGAGAGCGCGGTCGAGCCGACCAGATCACAGAACATGACAGTGAGGTGGCGACGTTCCGCGGTGTGGCTCGGCGCCGAGTTCGATGGCGGCGGAGGGCTTTACGTCGGGTGCGGACGTCGGATCGCCGAGCGCGGCAATCGCCTTCATCAGCCGCTTTCGGTGTCCGAGCGGCATTCCGAGCTTCTCGAGGTCGCCTTCGCTCAGCTCCGGCAGCACCTCGCTGTCGATCTCGTGCGCGCGGAACATCGGCTCGTATTGAGCGAGGCCGAGGCTCCGCAACCAGCCGCCGACATCCATGAATCCGTCACCCGCATGAGGGACATCATCATCCTCTACGCAAGAACGGTGTGTCCAGAGGCAGAACCGTATTCGACCGGTCAGTTTCGGCGCATGGCGTCCCACCAGGGGCAGACGCCGGTCATCTTCTCGTAGTTGCCGTCGATCACCTGCACCGGCGCATGCCGCTGTTTCTGCGTAGGCATGTCCGGGTCGCCCAGGGCCTCGAATAACCCCTGATGTCCCCACATGCTGCCCACGCTGGTCATTTCCTCCGGCTGCCAAGTCGCGTCGTCCACCTCGCGTCCGCCCCAGCCGCACTCCACCAGGATGTCGCCGGGCGTGCGCATGTAATACGAGAGCATCAGGTCATTGGGATGCCGCCCAAGCTTCGCCGCGATCCGCTCTGGCTCGGCGCGCACCATGTCGTAGCCCTGGCCGACATCGTCGAGCGAGAAGAACTCCACCATCAAATGATGCATCCCGTTTCCCGGTGCGCCGACGATCGCGATGCTGTGGTGGCGTCCATTGACATGGAGGAAATAGGCGGGGATCGGGGTGCGCATGTAGTCGCTCACCTTGAATCCCAGCAGCTCGCAATAGAAGACGCGCGCCGCATCGATGTCCTGAACGGCCAGCAGCGCGTGCCCCATCCCTTGCGCACCGGTGCGGAAACCCGCGATGTCGCGGGCCGGCTTGAACGGCGTGTCCGCGATCATGGCGCCGTGAAACGCCTCCAGCCGATTGCCGGCGGGATCGGCGAAGGAGATCAGCCCGGACACACAACGCTGGCCGGCCAATGCGGCCGGCTCGCGCTTCACGGCGACCCTTGCCTTCTCGAGACGGTCGGCCAGCGCATCCAGAGTCGCGGCATTCGCCACCTCCCAGCCGAAAACCTGCGTGCCCGGCGCGATGGCGCGATCGACGAACAGACGCTGCTTGCGGTCGTCCATGCGGAACGCGCGCGTCCCACCGCCGCTGTCGACCTCCTGCATTCCAAGCCAGACCGGCGCGAACGCGCTCCAGTCCTCGACCTTGTCCGACCCAACTCCGAGATAGCCGAATGCCTGTATTTCCACGCCGAGCCTCCTGTTTTTATGTTTTTCAGTGAGCGGTTTCGGTCGATCAACGTCACGCTACACCGAAACGGGGAGGAATAAAGTCCGGCAACGAATGATCCGGAACGATCCGGGAGGGGCGCTGGAGGTAGCGGCTGAACTTATAGGTCCCTGGAGGGCTTGAATTGACCGCTCTTTCTTTTTGTTCCTCCTGCGGGTGGAGGTGGGCCAAGGCGCGGCCTCGTCCTCGCCGCCCACAGGCGGGCCGGGGGGAAAGCGGGTCACGCGTGCGACCTGAACTCGTTGACAATGGCCGATGCCGCATGTCTCCAGCGGACCCACCTCATCGCCCTGCCGTCGCTCCGTCCGCCGCCTCCCAACCCCCAAAAGTCGACAATGCACCGGACAGATCGCGTACCGCCTAACCCCGCCTAACCCGGACAACTCGTGTGCTTATGACGCAATCCAGGACCGGCGCTTGAAGCTGCGACGATCGCCGACTATAGAGACGGTTCGCGCTTCGCTCCCATCGTCTAGCGGTCCAGGACGTCGCCCTCTCACGGCGAAAACAGGGGTTCGAGTCCCCTTGGGAGCGCCAAGCCATTGTCCGGCTCCTTTTATTTCAATGAGTTAGTGTGCTGTTTGTGTAAGGGGGCCACGGCGTTTGTAACGGGCGCGTTCACGCTCTGGCCTCGCCGTTTCGCCATGCCCTGATCGGCGAGCTTTCGCTTGTCGGCGCCACGGGTGTAGCGCTCGACCTCGGCGAGCGTCTTGTGGCCGGAGATCGCCATCAGCTCATGCGTGGTGTCGCCGTCCTCGGCGAGCCGCCGCATGCCCGCCTTCTTGAGCCCGTGCAGGCGGCAATGATCGGGAAGGCCCGCTTGCTTCGCCCATTGGGCGAAGTCGGTCCCGAGCCCGAACTTGGAGCGCGGCTGGCCGTAGGCGGTGACGATGAAGGTCAGATGCGCTCGCGGCATGGCGTCGATCGCCGCTTTGAGCTCGGGCGTCACGGGGATGTCCACGTCGTCTGAGCCGTGAATGCGGGCGATGCGAATGCGGCCGTTGCTCACATGCTGCGGCCCGAGCATCACCACTTCGCCGCGCCGGGAGACGGTTTCGAGGGCGAACTCGAGCACCAGCCGCTGTTGCGTCCCGCACGGCCAATGGGCACGGAAGGCGGCGATCTCGGCGTCGGTCCAACTGTGATGGCCTTTGCTCTTGGGCAGTTTTGGCGTCTCGATCCCCAATGTCGGGTCGTCGCGCAGCAGGGTCGGCACCGCGTGTCGCAGCAGCGGGCGGATCGCCTTGAACCAGCTTCGCCGCGCCGACGCTCCCTCGATCTCGGCCAGCATCTTTACGACATGCTCGCGGCGCAGGAGCGCGACACGCTTTTCGCCATGCCGCTGGCGGAAGCGCTCGATGATCCGTCGGCGGGTCTTACACGTCTCTTCGTCAAGGCCGTGCCGCCACGCGTCCGACCGATAATAGCTGACCACCAGCGCGGCGATGGTCCCTGGCTCGCTGCGTTTCGCGCCGATCTCCGGCCTTTCGGCGTCGGGCACCCCGGCCAGCGCCATGGCGTAGGCGGCCATGAATTCTTCGCTTCCCGGCTGTCCGGGCAGCGGGATCGCCTTCATGCCGCGCTTGCGGAAATAGTGGCGAACCGCCGCGTTCTTGCGGTCGGGGTTGGCGAAACTATTGACGTGGCGAAGGCGGATTTGTGCCAAGGTCTCGATCCCATTCGTTGATGTCGCTGTTGGTGCAGGCATTCACCGGCGTCGCTGTCACCTTGCCGACCTCGACGGTCACAGCGACATGAACGCCTGCAGCTCGTGCGGCTTTCCAGACCTCCCGGAGTTGGCTTTCGAGGGTCGGCCGGCGGATGCGCCGTTTGGGCGTCGGCGGTCCAGCGAGCGCCCTCCGGTCGCCGGCGTCTGGCCGCCAATCATCATCGTCGTTGGCCCGCAAAAGGCCTGCGCAGGCGAGCTCCTCGCGGTCGAGGTCGATCTCGGTCATGAGGCCGCCCGTATCGGCTCAGGAACGCGCTCGGCGATCAATGCGTCGCAGGCGCGCATCGCCGCGAGCGTGTCGTCGTAGATCGCGCACTTCTCGATCCGGTGCTCGATTTCCTCGGACAAGGAGCGGCCCGCCGCGTTGGCGGCCGCCCTCAGAGCCGCGTAACGCGTCGGCGTGAGACGCACTGCCGTGTTGATCCGCCCGCGGGGGTAGATGCGCGGCCGGCCAGGCCGGCGCCTTTCGCCGCTCTCTGTCATCGTCGCCGTCATTGTCCGTCCCGTCGCGTCCTAAAGGTGGGGGTGTAAGCTAACACTATTTACGAACGGAGGCGTCGCTGTCAAGTAATCGCCAGAATTTCCGCGCCCGGGCAAGTATAGTTTCAGATTATCTGAAGCCAGGGAGGCTTTGCCATGACAATGAATGCCGCATTGGACCGCAAGCGCCAGCGCCAGGAGCCGGCAAATCCGCCACCGTGGCGGATTCGGCGTGCGCGCCGACAATGTCCCGGCCCGCGGGGTTTGCCGCTTGCCGCCTCCTGGCGGGGCCGCTGGGCGGCCTTGCCACCGGCGGCGGGCCGGAGAGGCCGGGCCTGGCGCGATGCGGCTCAGCGGCCGCCGGGCGCGCCCTTGAACCACGGCGTTTCGCGATGGGGCGCGGCCTGGCGGCCTTCGCGAGGCCGCTCGCGTTGCGGGCATTCCGCGATCGACGGCGCGGGACCGCCGCTGCCAGCCTCTGATCGCAAGCTGGGCTCGTCGTCGCAACGCTATCGAGCCTAATCGCCCGCAACGGCCTAATCACCGGGCACCATGGAGATCAGGGACGGGAATAGTCGCCGTTCTGCGCAACCCGAGCCGCGTCTCTCGTTTCCCTGGACGCGCGTTGATCGGAAAATCCTGCTTGCATTCGGTATGCTCTTTCTGAGAATGGGCGAATGATCGATCCGGCCCTTATTGGGGTGATTAGCGCAGCGACGGCTTTGGTGGCGTCGATTACCGGCCCGCTCATCGCGCTGCATATCGGCCGAGCCCAGATCAGAGCAACGGTACTATCTACGAACAGACAGAAATGGATTGATAGCTTTCGAGAGTTGATCGCGACCTTCAGTTCGCATGTTGCCACCGCCGTGCAAATGCGTGACAAGATAGTCAGAGAAGGAAAAATTAGCCTCTCAGCGGAACCCGAAATTCTTCATCAGTTTGAGCGGCTCGTGTTCACGATCACCAAGATTAGGCTCATGGTCAATCCACTTGAGGATGATCATCAGAAGCTTCTGAGCGTCATGCAGAACCTGCTTGCCACCCTGCGAACAGCTCCCCTATCGGACGATGTCCAGGGCGAGACGGAGACTACAGTGCGTCAAATCGTCGATATGAGCCTGGCGATCCTACGTCGGGAATGGCAGCGGGTGAAACGCGGAGCTTAGGTTTCCGAAAATCGAGCCAAAGCCGATGGTCATCTGTCCACGCGGGTGAATGGCTCGTCATGATACCCGCCTCCAGCGTCTCATCCCCTATAGTGGGCACCTAATCCGTTTTGAGGATGACCCTCGCGCCCTGACGCAGCTTCCGGCGGCTATTCATGCGGGCTGAACGTGCTTGCCGGCGGCGCGGCGCAGGAGTAGCCCATTGACGGGTTCAGCTTAGCTGAAACGAGGCAGGGAGGCCGCCCCATGCCAGATTGGATCGCGAGCGCCAAGACATTGACGCCTATCACCGCCATCTCGCCGCTGAGATCGTCGCGACGCTGCCCGATGTCCGGGCCGAGGCGTTGCGGGTGCTGGCGCTGGTTCACGACATTTTGATTCCTCAAACCTAAGGAGAGTGCGATGCGTCTCATGCTTATGGCGCTGGCGGGGCTTTGCCTCGTGATGAGCGCGAGCGACGCCAATGCGGTCGTGTGCGCGCGTGGCGTCTATCGAGCCGGCTGCGCGGCGACTCCGCGAGCGCATGCAGCAGTGGTGGCTCCGGTGCGTCGGCCGGTCGCGCGTGGCGCGGCCGTCGTGCATCGACCCGTCGTCCATCCTCGCTGAAAGAGCACGCCGCCGCCAGAAATCGGCGCGGCTCCCCGACGACGCATAGGGGCAGTCGGCCCAGGCGGCCCCGTAGGCGGCCTTTCGAACGCTGGGCGGGTCGGGGGAGCCGCCCCCGGCGCGAGGCGGCTCGGCCGCCCCGCAACGCCCATCAAAGCCAGGGTGCTCGTCACCGATGAAGGGAGAAAAATGAATGTCCGATCCCAAGGATAAACTCGAAAAGCAGGAATCCCCTCCCTTTCCCACCAACGCCCTCGGCGAGCATTGCCGGGCGCACGATGCAAGAAGTCGGTCTACAAGCCGCGTGTGACGCCGCGCCGACTTCCGGAGGACGCTCCGAACATTCTGATCGTGATGATCGACGACAGTGGCCCCGGCCACCCGTCGACGTTCGGCGGCGAGATCAACACCCCGACGATGGATCGCATCGTCGGGGAGGGGATCGCGTACAACCGGTTCCACACCACGTCCGTGTGCTCGCCGAACTCGAGCCTCACTGCTGACCGGACGCAACCACCACCGCGCGGGCAACGGGATCATCCCCGAGTTTGCGAATGACTGGGACGGCTATTACGGGCGGATTCCCAAGAGCTGCGCGCTCGTGGCAGACGTTCTGAAGGACTACGGGTATGCCACGGGTGCGTGGGGCAAGTGGCACAACACGCCGGCCGAGGAGGCCGACCCCGGTCGGCCCGTTCGAGAACTGGCCTACGAGCATCGGCTTCGAGTACTTCTACGGCTTTCTCGGAGCGGAAACGTCGTGCTGGGAGCCGACCCTGGTTCGAAACCTGGACTATGTGCGCCGCCCAAGACCCCGGAGGAGGGCTATCACCTCGAGGAGGATCTGGCGGACGACACGATCGCCTGGATGCGCAGGCAGAAGACTTTGCAGCCGGACAAGCCGCTCTTCATGTACTGGGCCACGGCCGCCATCCACGGCCCGCACCACGCGCCCAAGGAGTGGGCCGACAAGTACAAGGGCAAGTTCGACGACGGCTGGGATGCCTACCGTGAGCGCGTCTTCGAGCGCGCGAAGGAGAAAGGCTGGATTCCCGCCGATGCGCAGCTGACGCCGCGGCACGAGCAGATGCGCGTCCTGGGACAGCATCCCCGAGAACGAGAGGCCGTTCCAGGCGCGCCTGATGGAGAACCTCGCCGGCTTCGCTGCGCACGCTGACTTTCAGATCGGGCGGATCGTCGACGAGCTCGAGACGCTCTTACGGCGACAACACGCTGATCTTCTACATCTGGGGCGACGACGGTCCGTCGGCGCAGGGTCAGCGCGGCACGATCAGCGAGCTGTTGGCGCACAACAGCATCCCGTACACGATCGAGCAGCAACTCGCGGCGCTCGAGGAGATCGGCGGCCTCGATGCGATCGGCGGGCCGAAGACCGACCCGATCTACCACTGCGGGCTGGGCCTGGGCCGGCGCGACTCCGTACAAGGGGACGATGAGCATCCCCGGGTACCTCGGGGCGATGCGCAACCCGATGGGCGTCCGCTGGCCGGCAAGGATCAAGCCCGACGCCACGCCACGTGCACAGTTCCATCACTGCAACGACATCGTGCCGACGATCTACGAGATTCTCGGTATCACACCGCCGCGGGAGGTCAACGGTGTTCCGCAGGACCCGATCGACGGCGTGAGCCTCGGCCTACACCTTCGACGACCCGACGGCCGAGGGCCGCTTGCAGACCCAGTACTTCGACACGCTCGGAAGCCGCGGCATCTACCACAAGGGCTGGATGGCCGGCACCATCGGCCCGCGCGCCCCGTGGGTCACGGGACTGCCGCCCGGCATCTTCGAGTGGACGCCGGACAAGGACACGTGGGAGCTCTACAACCTGGACGAGGACTGGAGCCAGGCCAACGACCTCGCGGCGGAGATGCCCGAGAAGCTGGCCCAGATGAAGGAGCTCTGCCTCGTCGAAGCCACGAGGAACAATGCGCTGCCGATCGGCGCAGGGTTTTGGGTTCTGCTGTTTCACCCGGAGTTACGTCCCGGCGCCGCCCTATACGGAGTGGACCTTCTTCGGCGACACCGTCCGAATCCCGGAGTTCTCCGCCCCGAAACTGGGCACCCGACCCAACGTCGTCACCATCGACGCCGTGATCCCCGCCAATGCCAATGGTGTGCTGTACAAGCTGGGCGGGTTCTCGGGCGGTCTCACCTGCTTCGTGGAGAACGGCATCCTCTGCTACGAGTACAACCTCTTCGAGATCCAGCGGACGAAGATCCGCGCCCAGGAAAAGCTGCCGACCGGCAAGGTGAAGATCGAAATCGAGACAAGCTATGTTGCGCCCAAGCAGCCGCCACGCGGTCCGCTGAAGGTGACGATGAAGGTGAACGGCAAGGTCGCTGCCGAAGGTACCGTACCCGTAAGCGTGCCGCATAGCGTTTACCGCCACCGAGTGCCTTGATATCGGCATCGCGCTCGGGTCGCCAGTGTCGCTCGACTATTACGACAAGAAGCCGTTCAAGTTCAACGGGACGATCGAGCAGGTCGAGGTGAAGTATGTCGCGGCGACATAAACATCCACCGGCAGCGTCTTGATCTCCTCGCCGATGCGGTGGCTGGCAAGGAGGATGACTTCATCAGCCTTGGCGCGGACCTCTTGCACTTCGGCGAAAAGAATTTTCAGGGCACGCGCCGTCGCTTCGATTTTGTTGATCTCGGCATAGGTCTTGGCGGCGTCGGCACCACCCCCAAAACGCCGGGGGGCCAGGGGTCCGCAATTGTGAGATGCCTGCTGGCTGGCCGCTGCCAAAGGTCAATTGGGCTGCGCGTATAGGCGAAAGCGCCGTTTTGCGATCGAGCGCATCGTCGTCAACGTTCATCCAGGGCCGAGGTTGTCAGGGATCGTGGAAATGTTTCAAAAAAACTGAAAGCTCGGCTATGATCACCGGGTGGCGGGTCATTGGGGAGTGCGCCGTGACCCGCACGACATCGGAGCCAGCCCCGCATGTCGAATGCGCCAACTTCGCGGTGCGCGCCACTTGGCGTTCTGGTGCTGCTGTGCATTGGCCTGCCGGGCTGCGCCGGCATTGGCCCGAACCGCTTAGAGAGAGACCTACTGCCATATGCCAGCGCGATATCGGATTCGCAGAAGCGGCAAATTCTGCTGAATATTGTAAGGCTTCGTTACGGCGATACACCGACGTTCCTTTCGGTGAACCAGGTGCTTGCAGGCTATACGCTGGAGCAGCGCGGCGAACTCGGCTTCAATTTTTTTCCGAATGCTCGAGAAGGCAACAGTGGAACGGGACTTGGCGAGGTGACGTTCAGCGATCGCCCGACCATCACGTTCGCGCCGCTCTCCGGGGAACGGCTATCGCGGACCGCGATCCGGCCACCTTCACCGGCTGAATTCCTCCCTCTTGCGCAAGGCGGCCTGCCCATCGACGTGATGTTCCGGCTCGGCGTCCAGTCAATAGGACCGCTACGGAACACGGTCATCCTTGGCGGCGAGGAGGGGGCCGGCGATCCACAATTTTTTGAACTGCTCACCGGGATGCGCCGCCTACAGGTGGCGGGCCTGCTGACGGTCCGCTTCGTCCGCGGAAAGGACAGCAACCATGTCTTTCTTGGAATTAGGAACGGAAGCAACCAAGAGTTGCAGGCGGTGGTCGTGCGGGTACGTCGACTGCTCGGGATGACACCCGGTGAGACGGAGGCCGAGGTTGTATACGGAAGTGTGTCGAACGGTCCCCACCAAATCGCGATAGTCACGCGACCGATCATGGCGGCGCTCTCTCAGGTAAGCGCGGAGATCGAGGTTCCGCGAGCGGATGTGGAGGCCGGCCGGACGATCTCTTCGTCCCGTTTATCTCCGTTCGGGTTGAAGCCAATCGTCACCGTGCACAGCGGGAGCGTAGCGCCGTCGGATGCGGAACCGGCGGTGACATATCGAGGATCGTGGTTCTGGATTGATGAGAACGACTTCAATTCCAAGGTTGCTTATAACATCCTTGTGTTGCTGATCGGCGTGGCGAACGCCGCCCCGGCGGGCCAGGCGCCTGTTCTGGCGATTCCCACGGGGTGATACCAGTCTGATCGTCCTGATCATTAGAAGCGGAGATACTGCCCAATACCAGGGAGGGGACCGGGGCCGGCCCATCCGCCCCTTGGGGCGGGGGGCGGTCCGCTTTTTTTTCCGCCGCTGAAAGCGCGGGCGCGGCACCCCTCGCGCTTTGGCGGCTGCAGGTTTGCGGGGTGGTGATACGAGTGGCTGACACGAGGTCGGCGCCGGTGCAGAGCGGGTGCCGGGCGGTGCGAGGCGATGCGGTGTCGATCGTCGGCGTCGGCGCGGCGTCTAAGCTCTCGGCCGCGTGCCCCTTCACGAGGATGCCGATGGGCGATAGAAGTCTTTCGTCTCCATCGGCGAGCCCCAACATGGTGGAAACGGACGAGGCGACGGTGACGTGCCTGGGCTGCGGCCGGGTGATGGCCCCGCCGCGCGGCCGGATGATGGTCTGTTCCAACGCCTGCGCGCAGCGCGTGTGGCGGGCGCGGCGCCGGGCCGCTCGTCGTCGGCAGGTCTGCGCGACTTGCGATCAGGCGTTTATTCCGGCCCGATCCGACGCGCGCTATTGCTGTTCCGCCTGCAAGCTAAGCGCCTACCGGCAACGGAAAGCCGCCGGGCGGGCGGTGGATTGGAAGTTATACACCATCGCCGACCGCCAGGGGCCGATTGAGCTGGCGAGCTTTTGGGACGTGGCCACGGCTGCTGCGGCGCCTGAACCGGCTGAGCGCACGGTGGGCGTCAAGATTGATGTGCGCGCGCTGATCGGCTGAGCCGGCGACGGTTCGGCAAGTCGAGAGGGAGCACCATCATGAACGACGACGAGCGATTAGCAGCGGCCCGCGCCTATCTGGCCGAGCGGCGAGCCCTCGAAACCGAGCGACGAGCCCTCGAATTCGGCTACACCTTGCCGACGCCGAACCAGGAGGAGAACGACAAGATGGCGGCGGGCGAAATGACCAGGCTCAAGCAGTGGGACCTGGCGCCGGTCGATCCGCATTCGTTCGATCCGACCGAGCCGCCTGGCCGGCCGGAAGCCCGACGCCCGCCAGGTCAGCGCTGATCATACCGCCTCGCTAGGATGCCTGTAAAAAGCCGCAGGGGGTCGGCGAATTTCGGCCGCCGCGCTCCCCAGGGCTCCTACCTACCGGGCCGATCGGCGCCGGTTTTCGCCGCCACCGCTCGCCTTTGTGAGGGCCTCGGCTCCGACTGCTCGCCGCGCGACATGACGGCTGGCCAGAAGGCGATGGCGCTCGCCTTCATCTACCGCGACGGCGGCATTGGCGGCCGCGGCAAGAAGGGAAACCCGGCAGACTCTGCCGGGTTTTCGGAGCGTTTACCTTCGATCTGCTCGTTCCATCATACGCTGGTCAGAAACCAAGGCCACGGACGTTCTCACCGGCGCCTTACCGTTTGATCAAGTCCTCAAGGAGATGAACGGCGAGGCCGAGAAATCGCGCGGCAACACGGCCCGGCTCAAACGGGCAGAAAAGGTTTAGACCCTAAACCTTTTTCCAAGACGGCCCTGGCTCGCGATCGCAAGCGGGTTCGGCAGGTCGATGGCGCTGATGACGCCGTGCGCCTTCAGCGCGCCCAGCCCGCCTCGGTCTGCGCCTCGGTCTCGGCGCGGGCCTCCGCCGCAGCCGCAGCGACATCGCGATCGTCGAGCAACGATGCGGCCGAATCGTAGGTTTGGAAAAGCCCCATGAGATTGAGCGGCGGCGCCACGCTTCCGTCTGACAAGAGCGCCTGGACGGTGAACGCTTCCGGGTCCGTGCGACAGCCGACGATGAGCGGCGCCGGCTTGCCCTTCACGCCTTCGGCGCCCTTCTCGCCGCGCGGGCCCGGCGGCCCATCGCGGCCGCGCAAGCCTTGTAAGCCGGGCGGTCCTTTGTGGTCGATGGATAGGCGCTCAGCGACAAATTCGACCTGGGCGAGCTTGCTTCGCAGCTCGGCGGCGATCGCCTTGAAGCGCTCGTTCTCGATCTGCAATTCGGCGATCTTCGCTTTGAGCGGGCGGATACCATCGCCAACGAGCGCGGCGGCACCTTCGAAAGCCTCGAAGACCAAGCCGACGCACGCGACGCTGTTGCGCGTTGCCTCGTCGAGATCGCTACTAGCCGGCGGCGGGAAGGCGGAGGCGAAGGCCGGCTCATCGTCGTCGACGATCACCGGCCAGAATTTGGGCTTGCCCGACGCGGCGGGCACCAGGGGCGCGTCGTTGACGTGCACCTTCCGGATAACGCTGCTGCCGCTGGCGGTCATGACCAGGGCCGCCCCGGCTTCTCGCCATACAGCCGCCTTGCGTTCATGAAATCGGCGAGCGCATCGGCAGCGTCGACGAGCTGCTGATCGGGGCGCCCGAAGTGTCGCGCCTGGCCGGCGGCTCTGTGCCTTCGCACGGAGATCAGTGGCGATCCGATACAGGGTTTCGGGTGTGAGGAGCCAGCCGTCGATGCGAAGCTCGCAGACCGGTTGCACGCGGCGCCTGATGCCGTTTTTCAGCGGAACATTGGCGGGCGGCATGGCGTCGTCGTTGCTGATGAAGCCGCTGGACCCGCCGGCGAACCTCGGCTGCGGGGCTTGCGTCATTGCGCGAGTTCCCTCGTCAGCGCCGTTCGGCTTGCTGGCGCCGCCGCCCTGTGCCGCTTTGAGCTGAGCGATCTCGAATTCGAGAAGGGCGAGATGCGTCGTGACGTGCGTCATCTGAGAGACGAACAGCTTCAGCAGATCATCGGTCTGCCGCATGGTGAATTGCATCAATCGATCGACGCGGTCACGCGGCGGCCCGAGCATTTGCAAAAGTTCTTCGATGGATGGCCGAGGCGAGGCATCTTCGCCGTTGCGGGTGTGCGTCTCGTCGTGGCCGTTGCCGTTGCTGCCGTTGCGCATTGGGCTGCTCCCTGGCGCATCCTACTCGTGGCCGTTCGGCTGTCCAGAAGGCATCCGCATGACGGCGCCACGCGGGAGCGCGATCGAATGCTCGGTGCCGAGCAGTTGGAGGAGAACGACGATGCGTTCTCTCGGCAGCATGTCGGCGAAGATGCCGACCTGGTCACGCAGCGGTCCGCGTAGAACGCGCACGCGGTCGCCGGGTTCGAATTCGGGCCGGGTCGGCAACTGCACCAGACCATCGATCTCTCGGGTGCGCAGATCCGTGACGACCGCATCATTGATCGTGGCCGGCCGATCGCCGGTCATCAACAATTGCACGATGCCGACGGTGCGCTGGACCGAAGACCAGCGCTCGGCGGGCCTGAATGAAAACGTAGCATGGAAACAAAGGGCGCCCGGCGGGTTCGGCATGCCCGTTGTGGGCCCGGTTCGTCGCCTTGATTCGCGGCACGTAGCTCGTAAAGCCGCCCAATTCGAGATGGCGCTCCGCCATCGGCTCCCGTTGCGGCTCGCTGCGGGCGACCCACCAGGGCACGAACGCCGGCCCGTCAACCGAGCTTCTGCGCGATCGGACGGGAGCCGACGTTGGGCGGTGCGAAGAGGCCGCGCTGCACCTCGCGGCAGGCGCGCCAGATCGCGCCATCGCCGATCTCGGGCAACGTCTCAAGCTCTTCGAGCACTCGCTGGCGAAGAGCTCACGCTGAGCCGGAGACAGCGCAAAGGCGGCTTGCTCGATGAGCGCGTCCTGCTGTGGGGAAAGCTGCAGTGCCTTGGCCATTGGCCCGCTCCTCGTTTAGGGTGCGCGGGTCGGCGACAGTCACGGCAATGAAGTTTGATGGTCTGCGAGCCCCGTCGGAGCGGCACCCGGCGGGGCTCCCTTATGTGCCGAGTCGCGAACTCGAGCAAGCCCGCCGACCGAGACCG
This sequence comes from uncultured Alphaproteobacteria bacterium, assembly GCA_963713805.1. GTDB lineage: Bacteria > Pseudomonadota > Alphaproteobacteria > Rhizobiales > Beijerinckiaceae > GAS188. Next base: position 522,014 of record CAVQNF010000039.1, read on the forward strand.
AGACCGCCTCGCGCCACGGGAGCCCGCAGGATCGGCCATTCCGGTCGGCGGCTAGGTCATAGCCTCCGGCGGCCGAATGGCCGTCCTGGGGCGAAACGGGTGCGCAACAAAGTGCCATCTGGAGGTTGGGAGGCGATCGAAAGCTACACAGGCCCCACGGCTCCTGGCCCCATCAGCGCACGCGAGGCATCGGCCCCTCACTCGCTCGGCCCGATCAGCAAGTGCGTAGGCGCCTTGCCGTCGGGCAGCATGGCCTGGATCGCGGATCGGTCGACCGGACTCGACCCGGAGCGGACATCCGGACCCCCCGCCCGCCGCTCCTCATGCCTCCGGGGCTGCTTCACCGGAGCGCGCGAACAGCGGCAGAGTCTCGTTGGCGGTCTTGTTGGCTGTGGGCTCAATCATGAGAGGCAGTTGCATCGTGTCTCCACGCTTCGGGTGAGCCTGATCAAGAAAGACCTTGAACTGGTCCCAATGCGTTGAAATCTTCATCAGGCTCAAGACGGCGTGGATGTGCTGGGCGAGGGCCGGGTGTCCGACATCCTCAGTGAGCCACTGATGATGCTTGGCGCGCCGCCTCCCGTTCTCTGACGGGTTCTTGCGTTCAAGCTCCTCGATGATGCCCGGTGCCAGCCGAGCTGTACACGATGTCCTTTGTGTAGTGTGCGACCGCCTGAGGTGGGTTCTTCGCCCGCCCTTTCCACTCCCAGTCCCGCAAGCGGAAAATCTGCTGGTAGAACTCATCCGGGAAGCGTTTTGCCCACGCGGCCAACTCCTTCCGCAGGAACGCATCCAAGATCGCTTGTAGTGCTTGCTTGCCTCGGACCTCTTGGTAGCCTGTCGCCTCGTCGACAAGGGCGATGATGCCGACTTTCGCGAGCGCCCGGATCAGCAAGTCAGCCGCGAAGATCATGCGCTGGTACTGCGCGGGAATTTCTTGGCGCTCTGCCAAAAGCGCGTCACGAAACTTCAGATACACCTCCGCGACTTGGGGAAGGAGCTTGGCATCGTATCCGACGCCCTTGCCGCCGGTCTTGGTCCTGTAGAAGATCGGGTTGACAGCATCGTTCAGTTTCTTCGGGGGATGAAGGGCTGTAGCGCGTCTGATTGCAGGAAGAACGGCAGATCATCAACTGTCGAAAGCACGCCTGTACCCGCCTTCGGCGATCGTGACTGCCGAGTGCCCTCAAGAAGTCGCCTGGGCGACAACCGGGTCTCATCAGCCAGGACGGAGCACGACATCGTCGTTTCGCCGATAGGAAGAGGCACCCTCGTAGTCCGCGGCTGGCAGGTGTGCGTCCCAACGTGACGCCGCCGCTCTTCCTCGCTATCTCCTGCCGTTTTTCCGGGAGACAGGACCTCCGCACGGGCAAAGCCGCCCTCGCGCCTCGCCAGAAACCTCATTGTCGTCGTCCATGTCTTGCATCCTCGAATTACCGTGGACGCCGGCATTATGATCCTGTCGTCGGGAGAATGCAAGCATCAGTGTCCGAGCAATAACGACCGACAAGCTGCGGCCAGCAGGGTTTGAATTCGGTCTTGGTCTTGGTGATCGTCACTGGCGTGTCGGCCGGATAGGCCGATAGCAGCTCTCCTGTTCGAGCCATCGCCTCGGCGTCGCCCGGAGCTCGATGCGAAGGCAGGCGATCGCGGCATCTTCGCCACCCGCGAGGCGATGATGACGCTGACTACGGTGTTGCAGCGGCTCCGGCCTGATGCGGCGGCGAGCCAAACGCGGCGGTCAAGCATGGCCGTGTGCGCACGTCACCTCCGCGCCCCATGCGTCCCAGCCAGGCCGCGGCGGGCCGCGACGGAACAGCTCGATCTTCGGCACGTCCGGATACCAGCGCTCGATCAGCTCGGCGAAGATCACTCGGCTTCGCGCTGTGCTCGCCGCGCGGCGCGATGATGAGCGACGGCGACCGCGCTGACTTCGGGCGGCGGCGGGAAGCTCCCGCGGCGACCGATCAGCAGAAGCTCGTGTTGGTTGCGGCACCACTTGCCCGATGCCGATCTTCTGTCCTTCCCCCAGACTATGTGCGTGCGATAGTCGAAACCCCACGCCGCCATCACCTCGAGCGCCTGTGGGCGTCATGTGCGGCAGAGCCCACAGGTAAAGCACGCGCGTCCGGCGTCGCGATTCGCTCACCGGGAGCGCCTTGATCTCGTCGAGCGTCCATCACCGGATAATGAGTCTCGACGCCCGCTGGTGCCGAACTCGTCCTTCCACGGCGGGTCGGCATAGAGCACCGGATAGAGGCCATTGAGCGCCGCCGCCTCCCCGATGCTCCGGAGCTTCTCCTCCCGCCGTTCCTCCCGCGTGTCCCGCTGGACGATGAGCCTCGCGTCACGCCGGCCGTCAGCCGCGCCGGGTGGTCGCATTTGCGCCACCTGCCTTCCCGTTTTCCTCGGCGTTCCGGCGGTCGCCTGGTGCCATTTCGGACCAGCGTCGCGGTCGATCGTCTGATGGCGACCCCCAACGCGTCGGCGATGGCGCGGTTGGAGACTTCCGGCTGCAGCTCCTTGACGCGCTCGACGAACTCCTTGCGCTGCTCGGCGAGGATCTTGAACTGGTCGAGACTGAAGGCTGCGGACGAAGGCGTTCACGTCGTCGAAGCCGGCGCCGACCTTCTCCAGCCGCCGCTCTTCAACAGCCCCAAGACACGCGCCATCGCCCGCTCGAACGTGAAGCCGGCGATGTAGAACCCCTCGGTCAGCGCGCCATAGGCCTGGTTGGCTTCGATGAGCTCGTGGTCGTTCACGCGCTCGCTCCCCAGACCGAGCGCGCCGCCACAGGCCGCCGCGCTATCGTTCCCGCAATCCGTAGTAGTGCAAATTTGTCAGTTTTATTAAGAGGATAGCGGCGGTTTAAGGCTATACCTGCATTGCGGGAACGATCGTTGCGAGGGCCTGCCTGCATTCCGGGCCTGCGCCGTTCTCATGTCGGGCACCCTTTCAGGGGGCGGCGGAGACGACGAGTTCGACGCGGGTCCATATGTCGTCGCGGCTGTCGTTGCCTTCCTCGTTCTTGGCGCGCTGGCGGGTGGCGAGGCGGTGGGCGGTGATGTCCTCGAGCGCCCGGCGGGTGGTGGTTGGCAGGTCTGAGGGCGGTGGCGACTTCGCGGGTCGTCTTGGGGCCGCCTTCGAGGGCCTCGTAGACTTTGCGCCGGATCGGCGGGACGGAATCGAGCGCGGCCTTCTCGACGATCTGCGAGCGCGGTCTCGCGGTCGACGCCGATGACGTCGAGGCCGGCGAGCAGCCGTTCCAGGCTAAGGCCGAGGCGGCCCGGCCCCTCGGCGCCGTAGACGGCTTCGAGCTCGCGGCTGTGACGGTCGCGATCGACGCCGGCGCGCAGCTGGCAGGCGAGGATGACCTTCTTTTTGATGCGCAGGCTTTCCTCGGCGGTCATCGGCCGCGGCGTGGGGAGCGGGTCGGGGAGGCCGGCGAACAGGCCGGCGACCGCGGCGGCGAGTTCGTCCTGCATCGGCTTGAACCGGTCGCCGGTGTGCAGCATGGCGCGTTCGAACTGGCCGTGCTGCGACGGCGGCAGGCGGTAGAGCAGGAACCTGTCGCCGAGGACGCCGATGACGGCGTAGTGGGAGTCGTAGGCTTCGGTGCAGCCGAAGATCAGTCCGAGCTTGCCTTCCCAGTTCAGGGTTTTGCCGCCGTCGGTGCCGAGGTGCCGCACCCATTTGCCGTCGTAGATCTCGCGCAGGGCGTCGAGCATTTCGGACAGGTTGTCCCGGTGCAGGCCGAGCACCGAGGTGAAGTCCTTCAGCACCAGGATTCCAAACGAGCCGATCTTGCGCAGCAGGCCGCCCTGCGCGCCGTGGGCCATTTGTTTCTTGGGCGTGCCGGACAGCAGCGCGGCGGGGGAAGCGGTTGTCATCAGCTCGACCTTGGGCAGGCGGAGCATGGCGTTGAGAATTTCGGTCTTGGCCGACGACGGCGGGGCGATCAGGCCGAGCCAGACCGGCGGGCCTGGCAGATGGTTGGCGGCGATTGCGCCGAGGGTGACGTAGACCGGCCAGACGTCCTCGAGCAGCAGCCATTTCTCGAAAACCGCCACGGTGCGGTCGAGCGTCGACGGCGGCGGCGGTCGGCGGTTGCGGCGCGGCCTCGGCTTCGAGCTTTTCTCTGCGCGCTCGTCGACCATGGCGGGAATTTCCTTCAGACGCCGCGCCTTGCGGTCCTCGTCGACATTGGCCAGCGCCTTCGACTTGCGCGCGCAGGAAATTGACGACCGCGCCGTCGTTCATGCCGCTGAGCGCATCAGCGCCATCGCGAAGGCGGCGAGCGAGTCGTGATCGGCGAGGTCGCGAGATCTGCCCAGTCGGCCGCGCCCCCGTTCGCCCTGGCCGCCGTGCTTCGCCGCTTTCGGCTTCTCGGCAGCCGATAGCCGAAATCGCGGCACAGCGAGGTCGACCGCGTCGTCGACCAGCGCTTGCGCCTCCTCGACGGAGATATAGGGCAGGTCCACGCGCGAGTTTGCCAGGCGCGCCGTCGAACCAGTCATAGGGCTTGTGGGTGTCGGGATGGATGCCGTGCACGACGACCTGCTGGCCGTCGCACAGCAATTCGAGCTTCTGTCCGTCGTGCCGTCCGGCGCGATGAGCTCGACTTGATCTTGGCGAACGGCGCGTCGGTGCGGAACGGAATGGCGCGTTTTGGCCATTGCCGAGCGCGGCAGCAAATAGCCGAGCTCCTCGAAGCGCTCTCGCGCCAGGGCCTCGACAGCCGCGGCCGCCTCGGGGTCGAGGATATCGATGTCGAGGACCGGCGTGAACTTCGTGAGGATGCCGGTATTTCCGGCGTAGGGGTAGAGCTTCGACCAAATCTCGATATCGCCGGGCGAGGTGCCGTTGCGTTTCTGCCATTTGTCGAGGACCGGGCTCTTGCCGTTGAGCGGTAAGGGCTCATAGCCTTTGTCGACGAGCCCGAGCCGGATGTCCTCGATCCGCGTCATGCCACCGGCTCCTCGGCGAAGGCGTTCGGGAAGCGCCCGACGAGTTGCGAATCCAGGGCCGCGAGGGAAGCTGCGCCCAGCTCGACGACGGCGAATCCGCGCAAGGTGTTGCGGTGGAGCGGGCGCCAATCGGTGCAGTGGAGGGTGAGCTTGCTCATGGCCCGCCTCCGTCATGATGACCGCAGGGCCGTGTCGTGCTGCGCAGGCCTTCGAGGCGGCTCTCGGCTTCGAGCTTCTTGACCGCGATGACCCTTAAGACGAGCCGAATTTTTTCGCTAAACGCCGCCAGCCTGGCCTCTTCACGAAGTAGGCGCGCATATTGCGCCGCGGCCTTCGAGCCGCTCGTCGAGGCTCGGGGCGGCTCGCGCCTCATGCCGCACCTTCCCGCTCAGCGACGAGCGCGGCGATGGCGGGAGAGTTGGATTTGTCGAAGATGGCGTTCTCGAAGGAGGCCCAACTTTGCGGCGTCAGACCGTCCGGATAGAAGGCCCACAACTGGCCGTTGCGGAGGCTGAGCCGGATGTTGGCGGCCTCGGCAGAATGGACGATGAAGCTGGCGCGGGCCTGCTCGCGGATCGCCTCGCGGGTTGCCTCGTGGGTTGGGGCGTCGGCTGAATCTTGGACGCGGCTACCGCCGCCGGGGCTCGTCTCGGCCATGCCCGTCTGTCCTCTTGAAAGCGGCGAGGGAACGGGCTATTTTCACAATTACTGAAACGCGCGTGACGTAGCCCGTCTCTCGTGTGACGCCCGGCGCCCATCGCCGAGTGACAATGCAAACGCTGCCCTCTGCCGGGGGCAGCGTTTTTGTTTGGGCGGCCCGGCCCGGCCCGGCGAGGGCGCGGCCAGGGTGCGGAATTTCGGTTGGGAAAGGTGCTGCCGGCGATCGCGAGCCGGGTGACGGCGGCGCCGCGCAGGTCATTGGCGAGGCGCTTTTCGTTTCCGTGCCGGCGCGGGCCTTAGGCGTTTGTAACTCTGCCGAAAAGCCTTTTACTTTCAATACTGGCCGATAGGGGCGTTTGTGTAAATAAGCCCTTGAGTTAATTGAACTTATACAGTTCCCTTGGGAGCGCCATTGATGACAAAGAGTTACGAGCGCATCTGCGTATCTCGCGCTTACGCATACGGAAAAATACGGAGAAGCCGCACCCGACCGGCCATGAATTTCGGCGCACAGGGGGGTGATTACCGAGGGCGCCGCTCGCTGCGCAATGACGGGCTTCGCCGGTCATCTAGGGTTCAGGATTGGAGGTCCAGGTCTGCCGGCCGCTTTGCCGGTGCCGGCCCATGCGTAATTCGGCCAAATCGCGCCGGCATGTTATCGCTTGCGTTCCCCAGGCATGCAAATCCGTCGGCCACCTGCAAATTGATGAAGCAGGCGTGTGACGATTGCGCCTGAGCGCGCGAAACCGTACCCGGATCAACCTCGGTGGCTGCGGTTCCAGAATCACACGATCTTTTCGGGCAGCGGGAACCAGGTGACGAACCGACCGAAGAGCGCTCGGTTACCGGTCAGCGCAAGTTCGCCGCTCGCCTCCGCATCCCGGACCGGCCGGCCGCCATAGACGACGGAGGCAAGAGACATCGGATTGGTCTCGACCACCAGCACATAGCCTTCCGGCTCGCCGCGTTGGATGTGTACCCCGTTGGAATTGAAGTCGACAACGAAGCCTTCCGCGCCGAAACGGAATCCGATCCTCGCCGCCTCTCCATTCGCGCGCTCCCGCGAATACATCGTCCGGAACGACATCATGATCGAGGCGGCCGACAAGGGCAGCATCGGATCGTGCAACGGAGACCGGGTCGCCCAGCGGCCGAGTTCCCGCAACACGACCTCGGCCTCGTATCCCCAGGGCGTAAGTTCATAAATCTGAACCGACGCGGGCGGGGCCAGTCTGCGTCGTTGGACGATGCCGACGCGCTCCAGCCCTTCGAGCCGCTGCGTTAGAATATTGGCGCTAATGCCCGGCAGCCCCGCGCGCAGATCAGAAAAGCGCCGCCCCCCGAACATCAGCTCGCGCACGATCAGCAGCGACCAGCGCTCCCCGACCAGTTCGAGTGCCAGCGCGGTGCCGCAAGCGTCGTCATACCAACGCTTTTCGAGAGGTTTGTCAGTCTTCGTTATTTTTTCTAACTTCATAGTTGCTTTTTATAACTCAATGTGGCACGTCGTCAAGCCAGGATTGGTTATCAGTGGCAAGAAGAGCCCAAGCGCCTAACGAGGCCCCAAAGATGACAGGAGACCTTTCATGTCCACGATTACCCCCTGCCTCTGGTTCGACGGCACGGCCGAGGAAGCGGCGAGGTTCTACGCCTCGCTGCTGCCTGACAGCCGCGTCGACAAGGTCCACCGTGCGCCGGCCGACTATCCGTCGGGCAAGGCCGGCGATGTGCTCACCGTCGAATTCATTCTCATGGGCCGGCCATTCGTAGGGCTCAACGGCGGGCCGCATTTCAAATTCAACGAGGCGGTCTCGTTCCAGATTCCGGTCGACACACAGGCCGAGGTCGAGCGCCTGTCGAACGCGCTCTCGGCGGTTCCCGAGGCCGAACAATGCGGCTGGGTCAAGGATCGCTACGGCCTGTCCTGGCAGATCGTGCCGCGCCAGCTGATGCGACTGCTGGGCGAGGCCGATCCCGCCCGCGCCAAGCGGGCCTTCGAGGCGATGATGCAGATGAAGCGCATCGACATCGCCGCACTCGAACGCGCCGCCGATGGCCTCGTTCAATCCGCCTGAATTTGTTTGAGGAGAATCGCCATGCCCGTCGATCCCAACGCGTCCGTCCGCATCAGCGCCTTCAACTGGGTGCCGCCTTTCGCGCAAGGCCATGTTCGCGACCTGCGTGTCCGCTGGGCCCTCGAGGAAGCCGGCATTCCCTATGCCGTACGCAAGCTGGACGCGATGAAGGACCGTCCGGCGGATTATTTCGAGGAACAGCCGTTCGGCCAGGTTCCGAGCTATCGCGACGGCACGGTCTCGCTGTTTGAAAGCGGCGCGATCGTGTTGCACATCGGCCGCGACCGTGAAGCGCTGCTGCCGGCCGATCCGGCGGCACGGGCGAGGGCCACGGCGTGGCTCATTGCGGCGCTTAACAGCGTCGAGCCGTTCGTGATGCAGCTCGCGACGATCGACATTTTTTGCGCCGGCGAGCCCTGGGCGAAAGAGCGCCGCCCCGCCGTGGTCGAGATGATCGGCAAACGACTATCAAGGCTTACCGATGCGCTCGGCGACAACCCCTATCTCGACGGTGATGCGTTCACCGCAGGCGACCTGATGATGACGTCGGTGCTGCGCAGCCTTGAAGGCAAGGATCTACTCGAGCGGCACCCCAATCTCGTCACCTACAAAGCGCGATGCCAGGCGCGGTCGGCCTTTGACGCGGCCCTCGCGGCGCAGATCGCCGATTTCGAACAACGCGGCTAGCCGAAGGGCCTAGATAGTCCCATAATGTGACTATGGGTGATAGCTCGCATGATCCCACCTTTGTCGCCCTTCAATCGAAGGCGGATTCCGAATGGTATGTGCTGGTCTCGTGGCAAGATGGCCGCGTTTCCCAGCACGTAACTGGCTTTCAGAGTGAAGAAGCGGCCCAAGCTTGGATTGTCAAGGAGTCGCCCGGATGGCTCCGCACGAGCGGGACGACCTCGAACGCCTAAGCTTGGCCGGCTTCACGGAGATCCAACTTGGCCCGCTTCGAAAAGAGCGCGGCGCTTTGGTAGCAAAAACGTAATTGTCTTCGATGACCACCTATTTGCGCCCTTTCTTCTGAGGAAATTTGTCGTCAATTGCCTGTCGACAAGCGGCAATAGCTTCGTCTCGGCTGTCATAGGAGGTTTTGTCACGGATCGCGGGGTCAGACGCGATTCTCTGGTAAATGACCCACCGCCACTTGGACGGCTCGAACTCATTAATATCGAAATCGATATCCCGGTATCGCACGGCAAGTGCTCCTCTTTCGCGTCAAGTATACAAGAAGGAGAACGCGCGGGCGAGGCGGGTGAATTTACCACACCACTGGGGACCGGCCAATCACACCCTCACTGAGATCGTCCAGCGTCAGATCAGTCAGGGACCGCGGGACCGGTTTCGGCGGCTCGGTTGGGATGTGGGCACCATGTCAAGGGACCCCACATCGGCCCCCTATGATGTGCATCCTCGCGATCGACCCCAACGTAGATGAGAGCACGCAATGGCAGCAGCTTCGGAATCTCCCTATGCGAACGGGAACCGCTCAAGCTGGACACATGGTGCAATCGGCTGCGCCCCTGAGATGGCCTCGACCTGCGCAGCCAACTCAAGCCATTGCCTGGGCAATCTCTGAGTGTCTGCGCCTCGAGCCGTGGGTGGCGAGAAACCCAGCCGCAAATTATTTCGTTCCTGGCGCGACGGGAGTCTCGCCCTGGCGGGGTTCCGTCATTTATTTGCGCTTAGAAATCCGACGCCAACAGCCGGTGATAGTTGCTGCGCCGTTGCAAATACGCTTGCCCGGCGACTTGCTCGATTTGAACGCGATTGAGGTCGAATGCTCGCAGCATGGATGCTTCATCGCTCTGCGTCTCGGGATTCATCCGCTGGAGCGCACCTTCTTCCACATGGAAGGCGATCTCGAATGCGGAATCATAACCCCAGAAACTGACGCTGTGCCTCTTTTCGTCGTAGGCTCGGCTGGCGTTTGGAAAATGGAGACCCATTGCGCTTTTCCTCTGGGTGCGGCAGCTCGATCCCGACGTCCTCGCGCGGCCGTCAGGTCGGCTGTCGACGATCCTTCATCAGGGCGGCGTCGAGATCGGTTTGATCAACACAGACCCGCTCGCTCAGGCCTTGAGGGGCCGAGACGCTTGGGATGGTCAAGAGCGTCGCGACACGCCTGTAGGCTACACGCGACAGCCCTTCAATCACCTCGTTGTCTGTCTCCACGATATAATCACCGGCCGGCTGGACACCTTCCAGTTCCCTCAGACTGAAAGGGTTCAAGAATGAAACGGTGGTGCGATCGGTTCGGAGGGTCAGGTCGTGCCTCGCCTGTGCAAGATCGTGGTCATCGTCTGATATAACAACGAAACGCAAAAATATTAGGAGTGATCAGGTATTTATCTTCCGATTTACTTTTGAGAACCGGGCGGCGCTTCTGTAGCCCGGACGACCGGGGCCGACGAACATCTCGGCGTAGCCATCGGAGAACTTCGCCGACGTGACGATCCTGCAAAATGCGAAAACCATCCGCCATCTCTGCCAGGCTGATGTCCTCGAAGTGGGCGTGAGCCCTCGCTTCCGCCGGTGACCCTCGTCGGTGCCGTCTTTTTCGCGACCCAGGGCGGCAGCGAATGGTCACGCGTCTGACGCTCTCTCATGATTACCATGCGCGTCTTTTCGTGCTTGTTGCGGGGAGGGCGCAGCTCTCTTTTTGCTTCCAGCCGTACATCCCTGAAATCCTCGCGCGATCGGCCTCGCCGTGAGCTTCTCCCACACATAATCCATAAGGACGGCAAGGTTCTTGTTCGCGTCGCCTTTCCGACCGTTCAATCCCTTCCTGGGCTGTGGCCATCGTGCGCCCAACCCCGCCGATGGCAACCGGTGGCCTTCGAGGCCTGTGCTATACAGGCGCATGGCAAACGAAACTCGCACCGTGCATGTCATGGTCCGCATGACATCTTCAATGAAGGCCGCGTCCGAAAAGGCGGCGAAGGACGACGCTCGATCACTGTCGTCGCTGATCGAGAAGCTGCTCACCGAGCACTTGAAGGCGAACGGGTATCTTGCCGTCGAGAAGCCGCACACGGGCCGGATCGCTCAAGGCGCTTTGGATGCCATAGGAATGGCCCACTCCGCGATCGATGAGGCATTGCGACATTCAACGGAATCCGCCAGCGTCCACCGCGATCGCAGACGTGCTTTAATCGAAATGCCTACGAGAGTTGTCGTCAAAGACAGGCGGCAGACGTGACTCCGGGCCAATGCCGAGCGGCTCGGGCGCTGGCCGACATCTCCCAGGCTCAGCTAGCCGGCATCGCGGTCGTTCCCCGCGCAATTATCGAAGAATTCGAGGCCGGCGTGGCCACGCCGAGCGAAGACGATCTTGCCGCCATGCGTAGAGCGCTTGAATGGGCGGACGTCGAGTTCACGAATGGCGAGGGTCCCGGCGTGCGTCTGAGGGGTCCGGGCGGGACCTCCGCAGCCGACCGGTTGAACGCCAGCAATGACGAATAGGAGCCGGGGGTGAGCTGAAGGAAAATGACCTATGACGCCACGCAACGACTCGGTGCCGCGGCAAGGCGTGTTCCTCGCTTGCTGGAGCGCGAGCCGATGAGCGACCAACGCGTTGCCGACGAGGAGCGTCGCCATGGCAATATGCTCGCCAAGCCGGCCCAACGCGTCGCGCGAGACGCTACTGCAGCAGAGACCGCAAAGAAGGCAAAGCCGAATCGGCCACGTGAGGCGGGTCGCCCACTCTGACGCACGGCATTGTAAGGGAAAATGGCATGGCAACCCGCGAAGAAAGACTTGCCGAATTCACGTCGAGCGGCGAGCCGCCGACGCAAAGCTGCGAGATCCTATGTGAGGATCACAATGGGACGTATCTGCCTCGGTTCCTGGGCCGCTTTTCAGATGGGGTTTGGCGCAACTCCGATACCGGGGAGCGTGTGGAGGTTCAGGTCGTCGGCTGGCGCCCGCAGCGGCGCGCATTGGGCAGGTGACGCGTTTGAGGGCGCGGAAGTGAGGTTGAGGAAGTGAGCGACGATGCCGGAGAGACGGCCTCGCCGCAGTGATGCGCGACGTGACCGAACGCTTTCAGGAAATGCAGGCGTTCAGGCGCAAGCTCGCGCAGGTCTCGGGGCAAAAGGATTCCTGAGCCGGCGGGAATGGTTGCCGAAGACAATCCGTCATAACCCCATCTCATTGCGGAAGGCGGGTCCGCGGCCGTGCGCCAGAAGCACTGTTCCCCCGGGTCCGCAAAGATCGCTTGCCCCATCTCGCGCCAGGCAAGTGATAATAGCTCGAGAAGCTGTGTATTGCCGTAGAGCAACTTCTCAAATGCGTACGAGCGTCGCTCATCGACCGAGCAGCGCGCGAAACGCCTCGGAAAGCTGACATTGACGCGCCGACCGCACACATATGAAGATCGCGGCGACCGAAACACGATGGGACGAGGCATTCGGCCAGGATGCGAGCGCTGTTGACCGGGTTCGAACCCTACGGCGGACGGGACGTCAATCCCGCCTCCGAAGTCGTGCGGGCGCTCGACGGCCGCAGCGCCGGCGGGGTTGCAGTGATCGGCAGGAAGCTGCCGGTTTCCTACCAGGAGCTACGGAGCCGTATTCCGGAGCTTCTTGACGAGTTGCAACCCGATATCGCGATCAGCTTGGGGCTGTGGCCGGGCGAGGCGATGGTTCGCTTGGAGCGGCTTGGCGCCAACCTCGCCGATTTCGAGATCCCGGACAATGACGGCGCCTTGCTCGATGATGCCCTCATCAGCAATGTCCCGACGGCGGCGCTCGCGACAACCTTGCCTGTCCGTCGCATCGAACAGGAGATTCTGGCGAAAGGCATTCCCGCGCGTTTGTCGAGCACCGCCGGGACCTTTCTTTGCAATGCGACACTGTTCACGCTCCTCGCCGCGGCACAGTCCCAGTACCCGAGGATGCGCTGCGGCTTCATCCATCTTCCCTATCTGCCGTCGCAGGTTGCTCAGTTGTTGATCGACCATAGGCGCGAGCACCGACTCGAGCTGCATCAACGAGCCGACCTCGCCTCGATGAGCCTCGTCACCATGATCGAAGCGGTGCGGACGGCAGTCGAGGTGGCCGGCGCCGACCTCGCCCAAGGCTGATGGCGGAGCCGGTCCTCAAACTGATCGAAGTGTCGAAGCGCTTCGAACAGACGGTCGCCGCGGACCGCTTGTCGCTATCGATCATGCGCGGGGAGTTCTTCACCTTTCTGGGGCCGAGCGGCTCCGGCAAGTCGACCGTTCTGCGCATGATCGCCGGCTTGGAGCGGCCGGATGCCGGCCGGATCCTCATCGCCGGCGAGGATGTCGTCGGCGTGCCGCCTTGGCGGCGCCATCTCGGCATGGTCTTCCAGCAATACGCCGTCTTCCCGCATATGAGTGTGGCGGAGAACGTCGGCTATGCATTGCGCGTCCGCGGCGCAGCGCCTGGTGAGCGCGACGCACGTGTCGCTGCCCTGCTCGATCTTGTCGGGCTCGCCGGAATGGAACGGAAGAATGCCACGCTGCTCAGCGGCGGCGAACAGCAGCGCGTCGCCCTTGCCCGCGCACTCGCAGCCGAGCCTGCAATCCTGCTGCTCGACGAGCCGCTCTCAGCGCTCGACGAAAAGATCCGACGCGAGATGCAGACCGAGCTGAAGCACATCCAGCGCCATACAGGAACGACGTTCCTCTACGTCACGCACGACCAGGAGGAAGCGCTGACCATGAGCGACCGCGTGGCCGTCCTCAACCGCGGAAGCTGCATCCAGTGCGACGCGCCCGAACGAGTCTATCGCCGCCCGCGGACGCGGTTCGTCGCCGACTTCTTTCGAGGCTGCAATGTGCTCGACGCCACTGTGCTTGCAGGGCCGGATGGCGGGCGGATCAGTTTGGCTGGAACCGCCATCGCGGCGAGCTCGCTCCCCTCGTCCGCACCCGGCGGCCGGATCGGGCTCGCGATCCGCAGTGAGGATTTGCATCTGGGCGCCGGCGCCGGCCGGTTTCCTTCCACGCTCACCGCAAGGCTCGAGGAGATCATCTACCGCGGCACCCATGTCGATCACCGCCTGCGCCTTGCCGATGGCCAGCCCGTCGTTGCGACCTCGATGCGGCGCGAGTTCGACTCCGCTGGTTCCGAGGTGACGGTCGGCTTCGACCCCAAGGCACTCGTCATTCTCGACGATTGAGCAGCGCTCAGGCACGGCTCCTCCGACGCTCGCGCCAGAAGGCGGCAGCCGTGAAGAGCGCGACCATCGCCAAGGTCAGGAGGATGAGAAGGCTCATCAGCGCGTAGAGCGACGGCGAGAGCCCGATTTGCTTGTAGGTCGACCAAATATAGGTCTGCACCGTGTTGAGCTGACCTTGGACCAGTGCGGTCCGCTCGGTTTCGTTGAACGAAAGAATCATCGCGAAGGTGCCGGCGCTGACGATGCCGGGAGAAATGAGCGGCAGCTCGACATCGCGGAAGGCGCGCCACCGGTTGGCGCCATGCATGTAGGCCACCTCGAGATAGACTGGATCGAAGCCCGCCATCACGGTGAGAATGATAAGTGTCGCGAAAGGCAGCGCCCAAAGCACGTGGATGATCAAGATCGTGAGCAGCGAGGGCGGGATGCCGAGCTGACGGAAGAAGAGTGCCAAGGAGAGGCCCATGCTGACACCGGGGATGAAGAGCGGCGTCATGACGACGAGCAGGACGAGGCGCGGCATTTTAAGCTCCCGCACGGCCATGGCGGCGAGAAGAGCGAGGACGGGCGTCACGAGGCCGACGACGAGCGCCGCCGCAAGCGACGTCCAGACCGCGCCGACCAGCACGGCATTGCTCCAAATCTCGCCGTACCAATGCAGCGTCGGGTGACGAAGGGCGGCGGCCGGTCCTGCATCATTGAGCGAGAAGAGCGGCGGCGGCACCATCGGGAGATAGAGCACAGCGACAACGACCGCGATCAGGGTCCAGGCGATCGTCCGGCCGAGCGGTGATGACCAGGCCATATGTCACACTCTCCAGCGCAGGATCTTGCCGAGGAAGGAGCGCAGGTCGAATGCGAGATACCAGATGGCGAGAAGCAGCAGCATCGCGGCGATGACAGTGCTCGACATGGCGGCGGCGAGCGGATAGTTGAGCACGTCGAGCGTGCTGGTGATGGCGTTCCCCATAAGTTGGTAGCCGGGGCCGCCGAGGATGGTCGGGACCGCGCTATCGCCGAACGAGCCGACGAAGCCGAAGATCACCGCGGCGAAGACGCCGGGAAGCGAGAGCGGCAGAGTAATCCGGAAGAAACTTGCGAGCGGCGGCGAGCCCAAGAGCCAGCTCGCCTCGACGAGCCGCCGGTCGATCCCCGCGAGCGCGAGCCAGAGCGGGAAGACCATGAACGGCATGTACGAGGTGAGGAGGCCGATGAAGACGGCAAAGTCGCTGTAGAGCAGCCAATCGACCGGACGGTCAGCGAGGCCGAGGGCGATCAGAGCCTGGTTGAGGGGGCCGGTACGGCTCAAGAGGTAGGACCACGAGAAGGTCCGAATGACATAGTTGACCAGGAACGGGATGGTGAAGAGGAGCAGCACCAGCCGTGTCGTCTGCCGGCTCGCCTTCACCGCCAGCACATAGGCGATGGGATAGGCGATGAGGAGCCCCGCCAGAGTCACCTCCGCCGCCACGAAGAGGCTCCGTTCAAGCACGGCGAAGCGCACACCCGAGAAGAATTCCGCGTAGGAGCGCAAAGTAAAGGCGGGTCTTACGCGAAGCCCGACCCGCTCCCAGAAACTGATCGCTACGCTGAGACCGAGCGGAACGAGGAAGAACGACGCGATGAAGAGAAGCGGCAGCGCGAGTAGCGTTTTCCGAACAACCTGACGGAGCACGCTGCTCGCTCCCTTTCATCCGTCAGGCGGCCTTGAAGCGCGCCCACTCGCTTTCGTAGCTCTCGACATGAGTCGGCCAACGGTTCTGCCAGGTACCGCCGAGCTCGAACTTGGTTTTGACCCCCTTGTCGATGGCGGCGATCTTCTCGGCCTGCGCAGCGGGGAACTCGTCGGAATGGCTCTGCGCATAAGGAACGGCCTGGGGGTTCGTCATATAGCCACGTAGCAACGTGATCTTGGCGCCGTACCAGGGGCCGAGCATAAAATCGAGCAGCTCATGGGCCGCCTTGGTCTTCTCCGGCGGCCGCTTCGGGTTCTTGATGAGGTAAGCGGCCATTGCCCAGAGCAGATATCCCTCCTTCGGCTGCGCATAGACCGCCTTTACACCTTTGGTTTCGGCAACGAAGACCATCGGCTCCCAACAATCGAGGACCTTTACCTCCTTGCTGACCAGCAGATTGACCGCCTGTTCAAAGCTCGACCACAGCGTCCGGAACTGGCCTTCCTTCTTCTTCTCGACGAGGAAGTCGACCACGGTCTTGATTTCCGCGGGCGTCATGTCGTCCGGATTCGCAATCGAGGCAAGTTTGCTCTTCTTCAGGTAGAGTGCCGTCTTCTGCCCCGCGGTCGTGTAGTTGTCCTCGAGCGCGACATAGCCCTTCCATTTGGGATCGAAGAGCGCGCCGTAGCTGTCAAGGTCGCCGGTGGCCTCGGGGAGATAGGCGAAACTGTCGCCCTGGAGCACGGTCGGGACGCCGTAAACTTTCTCCTTGTAGCCGATGAAGTTGAAGCCGGGCGAGCCGGGCTTCAGGAACTCCTGGATGTAGCTGTCCTTGCCCCAGTTCGGCAGCTTCGCGGCGTCGATCGGCTCGACGAGATCGTTCTCGACGAGCGGCTTCTGCATGCCGCCGACTATATTGATCACGTCGTATGTCGCCGTGCCGCCACCGCCGACGAGGACGTTGAGGATCGCCGAGGGCGCATTGCCGATCGAAAGGAGATTGACCGAGGCACCGCTCGTGGCGGTGTATTTCGACCAGTCGCCCGGATCGCCTACGCCGATATCGACGAAGTTGACCGTAGTCTTGGCTTGGCCAAAGGCGGGCATGAGCCGACCCCCGAGAATAAGGCCCGCGCCGCCGAGCAATCCCGACGAAAGAACTTGCCGACGGTGCAACGAACACGCGCGCATCGATTCTCCTCCCGGATCATTGGAATGCAGCGGCATCCTAGCGCGAAAGCAACACGCAATGCAAATCGTCCGGTCATCCGACAAGCTCGCCTGGTCGTTGATCCAAGAAGCCGCTCATCCCAGGCGCTCTTGTGGTGCGCCACCTGCGAAAAGATGACATCTTCATGCGTCTCTGGGTTTCTGTTAGTGGTGGAAATCCGACGTTTGGTACCCTTGGCTTTGGTCCGCTTCGGGTGGAAAGCCGACTGGCCGGTTTCAGGCGGCCGTCGGGAAAAGCAGACATGTGCCGATCGGCCGGATTGGCCGAGAGCCGCCTGTCTGCTCTGGGGCGCGCATTGCGAAAAGCGGACGCTGACGGCAGCGCGGTTGCTTCGGCAACCATTGACCTAACTCGGACGTTCGGCGCTGGATTTAGATCAGCCTTTGTAGATGTCAGTAGCTTTTCAAGATGTCCGGTTTTGGTAGCACATCACATGGCCGCTTCTTGGTTTGATGGAGAAGGGCACGGAAGCGGTGGACGTGCGCTTGCGTCGGTCAGCTGAGGCCTTGGATACGATCATCCGGCCCGCGCCGGGCCGGCGCAGCCTCGAGGGCATGCGAACGAACCGTAAGGTGACCGGCATGAAGGTCTATCATTCTCCTCGCAGACTGAAGACTATGGTCACGCGGGGAGCCGTTGAGGAATTCGGCGCATGAGCGAGAATTTCGACGCGATCATCATCGGGGCCGGCCAGGCAGGGCCGCCGCTCGCTGGCCGGCTTACGGCCGCCGGGATGAGCGTCGCGCTGATCGAGCGCAAGCTGTTCGGCGGCACTTGCGTGAATACCGGCTGCACCCCGACGAAAACGCTCGTCGCCAGCGCCTATGCGGCTCATCTCGCGCGCCGCGCCCATGAGTACGGCGTCAAGCTCTCAGGCGCGGTTGCGGTCGACATGAAGGCCGTGAGGGTGCGTAAGGAGGAGGTCCTGCTTAAATCGCGCAACGGCATCGAGGCTTGGCTGAAAGGCATGGCGCGCTGCACCGTCATGCACGGCCATGCGCGCTTCATCGGCCCGCGCGAGCTCAGCGTCGGAGGCGAGCGCGTCACCGCCGAGCGCGTCTTCATCAATGTGGGCGGCCGCGCCTTGATCCCTGACATGTCGGGTATCGGCAGCGTGCGCATCCTGACCAACAGCTCGATCCTTGAGCTCGATACCCTGCCCCGGCATCTCATGATCGTCGGCGGTAGCTATGTTGGCCTAGAGTTCGCGCAAATCTTCCGGCGCTTCGGGTCAGCGGTTACCGTGATCGAGAAAGCAAACCGGCTGATAGCCCGCGAGGACGAGGACGTCTCCTCCGCCGTCACTGGAGATCCTCGCTGCTGAGGGCATTGCGGTCAGGACCGACGCCGAATGCATCGGCTTCCAACCGCGAGGGGATGATATAGCGGTCGGCGTCAAGTGCAGTTCTGGAGCGCCAGAAGTCGTCGGCTCACATGTGCTCCTGGCGGTTGGGCGTCGGCCGAATACGGATGATCTCGGCCTGAGCGAGGCCGGCGTTGCAATCGACAAAAGAGGCTTCATCCGTGTCGATGACGAGCTCGCCACCGATGTGCCGGGCGTTTTTGCGTTGGGCGATTGCAACGGCAAAGGCGCCTTCACCCACACCTCCTATAACGATTTCGAGATTGTCGCGGCGAATCTTCTCGACCATCAACTGCGACGAGTGAGCGACCGGGTGGCGGCCTATGCGCTCTATATCGACCCTCCGCTCGGCCGCGCAGGGCTCAACGAGAACGAGGCTCGTAGATCCGGTCACAAGATCCGCATCGGGATGCGGCCGATGACGCGGGTTGGACGCGCCGTCGAAAAGGGCGAGACCAAGGGCTTCATGAAGATCTTGGTGGATGCCGAGACCGACGAGATACTCGGAGCCTCGATTCTGGGCGTCGGCGGGGATGAGGCGATCCACTGCGTACTGGACATAATGTATGCCAAGGCGCCCTACCGGGTCTTGCAACACGCGGTCCATATACATCCGACGGTCTCTGAGCTGATCCCGACCTTATTGAGCGAGCTAGGGCCGGCGAGCTGATGGCCGCGGGGAGAGCCCTTTGCGGACTTCGTGCCCTGGAGGAACCAGCGGACCCGCGAGAAGGTCAACCGGCTTCGGGCGATTGCTGGCCATGAAGTCGCAAGGATCGGTAATTCGGGTTCTCAGCCGC